>NZ_SSDF01000006.1 GCF_004794515.1 Microbacterium sp. A20
CGCGGATGCGGGCGACGTCGTCGGTCTGTCCACCACGGCCGGCACGCTGTCCGCGGTGAGCGACAACGGCGACGGCACCTACACGGCCGTGCTGACATCGGCCTCCGCGGTGGGGAGCGCGACGATCTCGTTCACGATCGATGATGCCGATGCGGACGCGACCGCCACCGTGGCGTTCGTCGCGGGTGCAGCGGACGTCGGTGCGTCGACGATCGTGGCCGCGCCGACGTCGATCACGGCCGATGGCTCGACCACATCGACGATCACGGTGTCGTTGCTGGACGCGAGCGGGAACGTCGTCGCCGACGCCGGCGATGTCGTCGCGCTGTCGACGACCGCGGGAACCCTCTCGGGTGTGACCGACAACGGTGATGGCACGTACTCCGCCGTCCTGACGTCGGCGACGACGGTCGGCAGCGCCACGATCTCGTTCACGATCGACGGCGACG
>NZ_SSDF01000007.1 GCF_004794515.1 Microbacterium sp. A20
CACCGGGCGTCAGCGATTCGTAGACTGAGGGGGCATTGTGAGAACCACGATGAGGGTCGTTCTTCGCCGGCTGGGGAAGAGGGTCTGGACGCGCGCCGCGTTGGTCACTGTGGTGTCGATCGTGTTCGTGTTGGGCGCCGACGGGGTAGGAACGCTCATCCCGTTCGATCTGGTGATCGATCTGGGCCAGGATTCGGTGGGCGTGATTCTGCAGATCATCGCGGGCTCCATGCTGGCGGTCACGACGTTCTCGATCACCGCGATGGTCACCGCCTACTCCGCAGCAACGACGACCGCAACGCCGCGCGCGACGCAGCTTCTCGTCGAAGACACCACGTCGCAGAACGTCCTGTCAACGTTCGTCGGCGGCTTCACATTCTCACTCGTGGGCATCATCGCCCTGTCGAGCGGATACTACGACGACCAAGG
>NZ_SSDF01000008.1 GCF_004794515.1 Microbacterium sp. A20
CGGACGGGTCGATGCCGGCGGCACGCAGCGCATCCGTGTCGTTGATCTTGATCGCGGTGACGTCGGATCCGATTCCGACCGTCCAGATCGACAACGGCTACGTGTGGGCGCAGACGACCATCGGCTCCACGGTCTACGCCGTCGGCAAGTTCGACAACGCCCGCGAACCGAAAGCCGCACCGGGAACCGCGCTCACGGCGCGGTCCAACGTGCTCGCCTACGACATCCAGACCGGTGCTCTGCTGCCCTTCGCACCCAAGGTCAACGGAGTGATCAAAGCCGTCGCCGCCTCGCCCGACGGCAAGCGGATCTACATCGGCGGCTCGTTCAACTCGGTCAACGGCAAGGACCGGTGGAACATCGCGGCCCTCGACGCCGCAACCGGCGAACTGGCTCCCGGCTTCATCCCGTCGATCGGCGGATCGGGCGTCTACGCCCTCACGACATCGGGATCGTCGGTCTACGCCGGCGGACTGTTCACGCAGGGCAACGGCACCGCGCGGAAGAATCTCGCCGCATTCGATGCCTCCAACGGCGCGTTGCTGCCCTGGGCACCGCAGCCCGACGCACAGGTCGACGCGATGGTGATGGATCCGGTGGGGAAAGACACCATCATCGGCGGACGCTTCTCGCAGATCAGCGGCAACACCGAGTTGCGGGGCATCGGAGCGGTCGACAAGACGACCGGAGTCGTCGACGCGGCCTGGGAACTCCCCCGCACGGTCAAGAACGGCCTGACCACGGGCGCCACCGCGGGAAAGTCCGGAATCTTCGGACTCGCAGCTGACGCGAACGGCGTGTACGGCACCGGATGGGCCTATGCCGGGGTCGAGACCGCCAACCTCGAAGGCACGTTCGCCGCCGAGGCCGGAACCGGCAAGGTCCGCTGGATCTCCGACTGCATCGGCGATCATTACGGCGTCTACTCCACGGGCAAGGTCGTTTACACGACCAGCCACACCCACGCCTGCGAGACCAACGGCCTCCACCCGGAACAGACTCCGCGCACGCACCGCTACTCGGAGGCCTTCACGGCAGACGCGCGAGGCACGCTGGGCCACCAGCCGAACGCCAACTACAAGGACTGGGCAGGGACTCCCGCCCCCTCGGCCTACGCCTGGACACCCGACTGGGCCGTCGGCGTCACCACCGGGATGGGCCAGGCCGGCCTGTCGATCACGGGCACCGGCGACATGATCTCCGTCGGTGGCGAGTTCCGCTCCGTCAACAACGGCCAGTTCGAAGGGCTCGTCCGCTTCTCGACGGCACCTCCCGGAGGAGCCAAGGACAAGCCCCGCCTCGCCGGAGAGAAGTGGGGCGCCACGGCCACGCGGGCAGCGGATGACGCCCGCCGCGTCACCGTCTCGATCCCGGCGAACTGGGACCGCGACGATCTGACCCTGACCTACGAGCTCTACCGCTCGGGCACCTCGACACCGGTCGCGACCACCACCGCGGATGCGACGTGGTGGAAGCGTCCGAACCTCGCCCTCGTCGACACGGCGGCCCCGACGGGTCCGCTGCCGCAGTACACCGTCGTCGCACGGGACAGCAACGGCAACACCGCCACGAGCGGCGTCGCCTCGGTCGCACCACCCACCGGAACCGTCGCACTCGTCGCACGGGACAGCGGGAAAGCGGTCGGGGTCGCCGGCACCGCATCTCCCGCCGTGCAGCAGACGATCACCGGAGCCGCGTCCCAGCAGTGGACCGTCGTCCCGAAGGCGGACAACAAGTTCCAGCTGAAGAACGTCGCAACCGGAGCCTGCCTGGCCGTCTCCGGCTCGGACC
>NZ_SSDF01000009.1 GCF_004794515.1 Microbacterium sp. A20
CCGTGGTCTCGTTTCCACCAGCGGATGTGGTGCGCTTTCGTCATCTCGGGTGGCAGCCCGCACATCGCGCATCCGCCGTCGCGTTCGGCCAGGGCGAGGCGTTGCGCCCGGGTGAACAGGCGTTTCTCCCGACCCCAGTCCAACACTTCACTGTCCGTCCCGAGGACACAGGGGATGATCCCTCCGCCGGCGGCCATCCGCCGCGCCGCCCCGATGCTGACCGGCTGGTCGAGACCGTCCACGGTCGCGGATCCGGTGCCGGTTTCGAGGTCCGAGAGGTTCATCCGGACGATCACGGTGGCCCCGGCGACCGGGACCCGCATCTGGCAGCCGAGGACGTGCGCGCAGAACACCGCGAGCGCGTCGGCCTGGATCATGGGGACCGTGCGCCGGTCCGCATCGGGGGCGTCGGGGTCGGGGGCGTCATTCCGGGCGGCGAACGCGGCGGTCACGAACCCGCGGATCGCGGTCACGATCGGGGCGGCGGTCTCGGCATCCAGGCGCGCGTTCAGGTGCAGCATCCCGCCGCGCTCGAACATCGTCACCGACCTCTTCCCCCGCCGCTCCTCCTCTTTCGGTTCGACACCGTCAGGGTCAAGCCACGCCTCCACCCGCACCACGAGCCGGCGGACATGGTCCAACGCCAGCCCGGCCGCAGCTTCGGCCAGCATGCGTTCCGCCTCCGCGACGCGCTCCGCCCCGGCCGCGACCCGGCACCGGTCCAGCATTCCGATGATCATCGCCGCGGCTTGCGCGCCCAGCACGCCCGCGCGCAGCGCTTCCCGCACCAGCGGATACCGTGCCGGCAACCGCGCACCCAACAGGTCCGCACGCGGCGCCGTCGCCTCCCCGACCTTCACCAACCGGGCCGCATCCCCCGTCGAGACCCCGGTGGTCGCGGCGATCAACGCCGCCGCCGTGCGGAACCCCTGCTGCTTCGCCAGGCTCTCCGCCCCCAACTCCGGCCGCGACTCGTACGCAATGCGCGCGGCGACCTCGACATGCACCGCATCCACCCGCCGCTGCAACACCCCGATCGCCGCACTCACCGCGACCAGCTCGGACCGGGACAGATCCCCCGCCTCCCCGGCACCCGCCCACGCCGTGTCGAGGTGACTCATCGCCTCGTGCAACCCGGTCAAAGTGGACATGCTTCATTCTAACCGAGTAACACGCTAC
>NZ_SSDF01000010.1 GCF_004794515.1 Microbacterium sp. A20
GCCGGATGGGCGTCATAGGCGTCGTAGACGCTCTGATCGGCGAACACCATCGGGAACTGGTGGGTGAGGTCGCTCTTCGCGCTCACCTGACGGCGGATCGTGAAGTCCTGACACCGGGGATCGACGTGAGCACCGCGTGGCCGGTCGCCAGGAACTCCTGTTCCTCGGCGGAACCGGCCGGATGGATCGGACGGAAGACGACGGTGTCCTGGAGGTGACCGCGACTGCGGGTCACCCGTTCTGGGTGCCCGACATCGAGGAGTGGGTGGACGCGGGAGAGTTGCGTCCGGGGATGTGGGTGCAGACCTCGTCTGGTACGTGGGTGCAGGTCACCGCTGGCACGTTCGCTACCAAGCCTGGGATGATGGAAGGCAAGTGGTTTGCGACTACCAGAGAGAACGCAGAACAGTGGGGCGCGATGCTCAACGCCGGCCGAGGCCTAACTGTGGAAACTCGGGTCCCGCGATCAGTTGTTAACCAACTCCATTTCACAGGCGGCAATCTCGATGGTGTCGGCCCCGGATGGTATGCCGACAGCAGCCTATTGTCGTTGATCAATCAACACATGGATGGAATTCGAGTGTGGCCATGATCGAGAGCATCGAATCACCAGTCGCGAGTGCGGTCGTGAGGTGGCGTTCCCCCGAAGGTGGGGGGCGGAAATCCGGTCCTCCTTCGGCGCCCGTGTATGCGGCAAATTGCAGTTTCCCGGATGCACTGCCGGAAAACTCGGCAGAATCAGGTGCCGGAAGCATTTACAGCATATTCATTCAGAAAGTTCACGACTTGCCGGACGGACAGTGGCTTTGCAATCTTGATTTCATCGCGAAAGCGCTGGTGGCGAAGTACCTGCTTCCCGGATCACCGATGCTCGTGATGGAGGGACCCGTCGACGTCGTTGGTGACGCGGTCGTAGTCGAGGTGTTCTCCGATCGGGAGCGAAGAACTCCCTGAATCTGGATCAAAGCAGGGACGTCGTCTGCGCGTCCGGTGGTCGCCACGATCACCGGTGTCGGGGTGAAGGACCTCGTAACTGTGTCGGTGACCGACGCATCAGGTCGGTCAAATCAGGTCACCGTGATCGAACACGATCACCGTGAGCAGACCGTCCACAACCTCACGATCGCACCACCCACACGTACAGCGTCTACGCTGGCACCGACGACGCCATCCTCGCCCACAACTGCGGCACAGGCGCGGCGGCCGCAAAGCCAGCAACCGAAAGTGAGCCGTTTGCCATGGGGATCTCGGATCATCTCGATGACTTCGCTAGCCATCATGGTGCGAGCACCTGGAAGAACCTGCCTGATCCGGTGAATTGGAAGCCGGGCGTCCTCGACAAGCTGTCCGATCCGAATCAGCGCGTCTTGTTCAACCTCGACGGCGTTGATGTGTGGCCCGGGGTCACACGCGCGGCCTCCGGACGTGGCGGGGCGACGGACTGGGAGTTGTTCCAGATCAGAGGGGGAAGTTTCCCCAATCTCGAGTTCTGGCGGGGCGGCGTTCGTGTGGGGAATCCATTCGAATGATCGCCAGCTACCCCGACCGTCGATTCCAACTCTGGGAGTATAGAGTCGGCCACGGCTCGCTGCTCATCAGGAGTCCGAAGGGTCCAGAAGCTGATCTCAACGTCGACCTGATCTTCGTTGGGGTCGCCTATCTCGCGGTTCCACGTACATTGAAGGGCTTGGCCGTCGACCACGGAACAGCGGAAGACGTCGCGGCGGTCAGTGCTGCATTTGGTGAGGTCGCCTCGGACCATGTCTTTGCGCTGCTTTCGCAGGGGCGCCGGCATCCGATCGTTGCCGTTGCTTGCCAGATCAGCGAAAACGGCGAGGACATCTTCGACAGCCCCTTCTGATCTGGTTCCTCAAGTTTCATTGGAGAATGGCGCACGCACATGGCTCGAACGAATGATCCTCAGTCCACGAAGTCGTACTCCTGGAACTCGGCGACCTCGGGCAGCCACCGCTCCGC
>NZ_SSDF01000011.1 GCF_004794515.1 Microbacterium sp. A20
GGCTACAGCCAGCTCGCCGCCAGCCACTCCGGCAAGTGCCTCACCCTCCGCGACGGCAAGACCGCCGATGGGACGAGCTACAGCCAGTGGAACTGCGGCGTGACCTCCGGAGCCAGCTACCTCCAGTTCGAACTGCGTCCCGCCGGCACGGTCACGATCGTCGCCGAAGAGAGCGGGAAGGCCGTCGGCGTCTCCGGCACCGCCGCCCCCGCCCGGCAGCAGACGATCACCGGAGCCGCATCCCACAAGTGGACGATCGTCCCGAAGCCGAACGGCAAGTTCCAGCTGAAGAACGTCGCAACCGGAGCCTGCCTGGCCGTCTCCGGCTCGGACC
>NZ_SSDF01000012.1 GCF_004794515.1 Microbacterium sp. A20
GCGTCCGCATCCGCGTCATCGATCGTGAACGAGACCGTCGCGCTGCCGACCGTCGTCGGTGACGTGAGCTCCGCCGTGTAGGTGCCGTCGCCGTTGTCGGTCACACCCGAGAGCGTGCCGGCGGTCGTGGACAGTGCGACGACATCGCCGACGTCCGCGACCACGTTGCCGTTCGCATCCAGGAGGGTGACGGTGATCGTCGAGGTGCTGGTCCCGTCAGCCGTGATGGATGTCGGGGAGGCGGTGATCGTCGAGGTGCCGACGTCCGCCGCACCGGCGACGAACGCCACCGACGCCGTGGCGTCCGCATCGTCGCCGTCGATCGTGAACGAGACCGTGGCACTGCCGACCGTCGCCGCCGACGTCAAAGTGGCGGTGTACGTGCCGTCGCCGTTGTCGGTCACCGCGGACAGCGTGCCGGCCGTGGTGGACAGACCGACGACGTCGCCCGCATCCGCGACGA
>NZ_SSDF01000013.1 GCF_004794515.1 Microbacterium sp. A20
GGGCGGATCGTGCAGGGCTCGGCCAGCATGGACGAGTCGATGATCACCGGAGAGTCCCGCCCGGTGCGCCGCAGCGCGGGCGACCCGGTGATCGCCGGTACGGTTGCCACCGATTCCGGGTTGCGGGTGGAGATCACCGCGATCGGCGACGACACCGCTCTCGCGGGTATCCAGAAGCTCGTGACGGAGGCGCAGAGTTCGTCCTCGCGGGCGCAACGACTCGCGGATAAGGCGGCGGGTTGGCTGTTCTGGTTCGCGCTTGGCGCTGCCGCGATCACCGCGATCGTGTGGACTCTCGTCGGCCAGCCCGACGCGGCGGTGATTCGCACCATCACGGTGTTGGTGATCGCCTGCCCGCACGCTCTGGGTCTTGCGATTCCGCTTGTCGTGTCGATCGCGACGGAACGCGCCGCCCGAGGGGGCGTGCTGATCAAGGATCGCCTCGCACTGGAAAGCATGCGCACCGTCGACACGGTCCTGTTCGACAAGACCGGCACGCTCACCAAGGGCACCCCTGCCGTGACCGCGATCGATCCCGTCACAGGCGCCGACGCCGATCAGCTGCTGGCGTGGGCCGCGGCCGCGGAAGCCGACTCCGAGCACCCCCTCGCCCGTGCGATCGTCAACGCGGCGAAAGAGAAGAACCTCACCGTTCCGCGTTCGACCGATTTTGAATCCTCCCCCGCTGTCGGGGTGCGTGCCCGTGTCGACGGACGTGTCGTGCAGGTGGGTGGCCCGTACATGCTCGAGCAAGAACACGCCACCGAGCTGCCGGTTGCCGACGAGTGGCGCGGTGAGGGTGCGATCATCCTCCACGTGCTCGTCGACGGTCAGGTGACGGGCGCGCTGCGCCTCGCGGATGAGATCCGTTCCGAGTCACGTCACGCGGTCGATGCGCTTCACGAGCGCGGCGTGCAGGTGGTCATGATCACCGGTGACGCTGACGCGGTCGCCGCGTCCGTCGCCGGCGAGCTGGGTATCGACCGGTACTTCGCCGGGGTCCGTCCGGAGGACAAAGCCTCCAAGGTGAAAGAACTGCAAAACGAAGGCCGCAAGGTCGCGATGGTCGGTGACGGCGTGAACGACGCCCCCGCCCTCGCCCAGGCAGACGTAGGGATTGCGATCGGTGCAGGAACGGACGTTGCGATCGCCTCCGCAGGTGTCATCCTCGCCAGCGACGACCCCCGATCGGTGATCTCCGTGATTGAGCTGTCGCGGGCCAGTTACCGGAAGATGAAACAGAACCTCTGGTGGGCCGCCGGGTACAACCTTCTCTCGGTGCCGTTGGCTGCCGGTGTGCTCGCCCCCGTCGGGTTCGTGTTGCCGATGTCGGTCGGTGCGGTGTTGATGTCACTATCCACGATCGTTGTCGCGCTGAATGCGCAGTTGCTGCGACGGCTGAACCTCAGCCCGGACGCCGTCGTCGACAAGTAGGCGCATGGGCGGCGGCGACGTACCCTGGAAGAAAGGGAGGTGGGACAGTGTTGATGACGATCGCACGGCGCGTGCATGACCAGCGCACCCTCACCCGCACCCTCCTGACCGTCGTCGCCGTCGCCTTTTCCGTGATCTTCGGGCTTCTGGCGATGCACTCGATGAACACGCACACCATGCCCTCCGGGCACAGTGAGACCATCGCCGTCGCACCCGCGCATGCCGATGCTCACCCCGCACACGCCTCTGGCGACGCCGCAGCGGTGGACGAGGCGGGGTGCGCCACGTGTTCTGACGATCACGGCATGGCGTGGATGGCCTGCGTTCTCGCGCTCCTCATCGCTGTCGTGCTGCTCGCCCGGCCGTCCGCCTGGTGGCGAACCGTCGCACATTCCCCGGGAACGCCCGTGTCCCGCCTACATCTCCGGGATGCGCTGCATCCGCTGCGGCCTCCGTCTCTCACCGTTCTCTGCATCAGTCGCACGTGATGACAGGCGCGCCCGCTTTCCGCGGGTAACGCCCTCGCCCAGCCTCTCTCGCTGGGCACCATCATCGACTCTTGGAGAACCCCATCATGAAGACCCGGTTTGCGGCGACAGCCGCACTCACCCTCGCCGCAGTGCTTGGACTCGCCGGCTGCGCCGGTACCACCTCCGGCGGCGACATGCCCGGCATGAACCACGAAAGCAGCACCTCGGCCCCGGCGTCCGCGGACGCCAACGACGCCGACATCATGTTCGCCAGCATGATGAAAGAGCACCACGCCCAGGCCATCGACATGTCCGACATGCTCCTTAGCAAGGAGGGTGTCGACGAACGTGTCGTCGCTCTTGCGGAAGAGATCAAGGCCGCGCAGGA
>NZ_SSDF01000014.1 GCF_004794515.1 Microbacterium sp. A20
ACGGTGATCGTCGACGTACTCGAGCCATCCGCGGTGATCGAGGTCGGCGAGGCGGCGATCGTCGAGGTAGCGATGTCCGCCGCACCGGCGACGAACGCCACCGACGCCGTCGCGTCCGCATCCGCATCGTCGATCGTGAACGAGACCGTGGCCGAACCGACCGTCGTCGCCGACGTCAAGGTGGCCGAGTACGTGCCGTCGCCGTTGTCCGTCACGGCTGAAAGGGTGCCGGTCGTCGTCGACAGAGCCACCACATCGCCCGCATCCGCCACGACGTTGCCGTTCGCATCCAGCAGCGCGACGGTGATCGTCGACGTGCTCGTGCCGTCGGCGGTGATCGATGTCGGCGAGGCGACGATGGTCGAGGTGCCCACATCCGCCGGACCGGCGACGAACGCCACCGTGGCGGTCGCGTCCGCATCCGCGTCATCGATCGTGAACG
>NZ_SSDF01000015.1 GCF_004794515.1 Microbacterium sp. A20
ATCGCCGCCTCGCCGACCTCGATCACCGCGGATGGCTCGAGTACGTCGACGATCACCGTCACCCTCCTGGATGCGAACGGGAACGTGGTCGCGGATGCGGGCGATGTCGTCGGTCTGGCGACCACGGCCGGCACGTTGTCGGGTGTGACCGACAACGGCGACGGGACCTACAGCGCCACCTTGACATCGGCGACCGTGGTCGGGAGTGCGACGGTGTCGTTCACGATCGACGATGCGGATGCGGACGCCACGGCGACCGTGGCATTCGTCGCCGGTGCGGCGGACACCGGTACGTCGACCATCGCCGCCTCTCCGACCTCGATCACCGCGGACGGCACGAGTACGTCGACGATCACCGTCGCGCTGCTCGATGCGAACGGCAACGTCGTGGCGGATGCGGGCGATGTGGTGGCTCTGTCGACGACGGCCGGCACCCTTTCGGTCGTGACCGACAACGGCGACGGCACGTATGCGGCCACGCTGACGTCGGCGACGACGGTCGGTTCGGCGACGGTCTCGTTCACGATCGACGATGCGGATGCGGACGCCACCGCGACCGTCGCATTCGTCGCCGGTACGGCGGATGTCGGCACGTCGACGATCGCCGCGTCGCCGACCTCGATCACCGCCGACGGGACCAGCACGTCGACGATCACCGTCACCCTGCTCGATGCGAACGGCAACGTCGTCGCTGACGCCGGCGGCGTCGTCGCACTGTCGACGACGGCCGGGACGCTCTCGGGTGTGACCGACAACGGCGACGGCACCTACACGGCCGTGCTGACGTCGGCGACCGCGGCGGGCAGCGCGACGGTCTCGTTCACGATCGACGATGTCGATGCGGACGCGACCGCGACGGTGGCGTTCGTCCCCGGTGCGGCGGACGTGGACACGTCGACGATCGCCGCGTCGCCGACCTCGATCACCGCGAACGGCACGAGCACCTCGACCGTGACCGTCACCCTGCTCGATGCGAACGGGAACGTCGTCACGGATGCGGGCGATGTCGTCGACCTGGCGACCACGGTGGGCACGCTCTCGGCCGTGACCGACAACGGCGACGGAACCTACTCGGCGGAGCTCACGTCGGCGACGACGGTCGGCAGCGCCACGATCTCGTTCACGATCGACGACGATGATGCGACGGCGACCGCGACGGTGGCGTTCGTCGCCGGCTCCGCCGACCTCGGTACCTCGACCATCGGGGCCTCCCCGGCGTCGATCACGGCCGACGGCACGAGTACGTCGACCGTGACGGTGACGCTGCGGGACGCTGAGGGCAACGCCGTCGCGGATGCCGGTGACGTCGTCGATCTGGCGACCACGGCCGGCACGCTGTCCGCGGTGACCGACAACGGCGACGGCACGTACACCGCCAC
>NZ_SSDF01000016.1 GCF_004794515.1 Microbacterium sp. A20
CGCTCCGCTGCCGAAAGAGACCAGGCCGCTGACGACCAGGACACCGACGACGGCGCCGATGGCCGTCTTTCGGGCGCGCTTCAGCGCAAGGTAGTTCCCCATGATTTTGATTCCCCAGTGATCTGATGCCGACCTTCAGGCCGACATGACATCGCCGCGCGCTCCTGACCGAGACGGCTTCCCCACGAGACCGGACTCAGTCGGTTCGCATCGACGAACCCCCATGTCGGAGCACGATAGCTCTCGACATGTAAAATAATAGCATATGGGACGCGAGTGCGTCTACGGGCTCGTCCCGGACTCCCGACTAGCCCGTCGCGTTCGCGGCGATGACGCCGCTCGAGACGGTGTTGCCATCGCCGTCCTTCGCCACCACCGTGTACTCCGCCGGTGTGTCGCTCGTCGCTGTCGGGTCCACTAGGGTGATCGTCGATCGGTTCCACCACGTCGCGTCGGCGGCCGTCGTGGCCACCGGCGTCGAGCTGCCCGCGCGGTGGAGCTCATACGTGAGCGTCAGGTCGTCCCGATCCCAGTTGGCGGGGATGGTGATGGTGACGCCCTGGGTGCCTGCGGCGTTCGGCGCCACGGTTCCCGTCCAGGTGTCTCCGGAGAGGCGCGGCTTGTCCTTCGCCCCGCCCGGAGGTTGCGTGGAGAAGCGGACGATGCCTTCGAACCGGCCGTTGTTGACCGAGCGGAACTCGCCACCGATGGAGATCATGTTCCCTGTGCCCGTGATCGACAGTCCGGCCTGACCCAGTCCGGAGGTCACGCCGACGGCCCAGTCCGGAGACCAGTTGTATGCGGACGGCGCCGGGGTCCCTGCCCAGTCCTTGTACTTGACGTTGGGCTGGTGCCCCAGAGTGCCCCTGGCGTCGGCAGTGAATGCTTCGGCGTAACGGTGCGTGAGCTGCTGCTGCTCCGGGTGCAGGCCGACGGTGCCGCAGGCGTGGGTGTGGCTGGTCGTGTAGACGACCGTGCCGGTGGAGTAGACGCCGTAGTGGTCGCCGAGGCAGTCGGCGATCCAGCGGACCTTGCCGGTGCCGGCCTCGGCCGCGAACGTGCCTTCGAGGTTTCCGACATCAGTACCCCCGTATACCCAGCCGGTGCCGTACACGCCGGTGGCATCGGCCGTGAGCGCGAAGATTCCGGCCTTGCCTGAGGCGGTGTCGCTGTTCGATCCGTTCTTGATCGAGTCGGATGCCAGCCAGGCGGTGTCCACGGCGCCGGTGGTCTTGTCCACGGCACCGAGTCCCCGCATCGTGGTGTCGCCGCTCACCTGCGAGAAGCGTCCGCCGATGATCGTGTCCGCCCCAGCGGGATCCATCACCATCGCGTCGACCTGCAGATCAGTCGTCGGCGCCCAGGGCAGCAGAACGCCATCGGAGGCATTGAACGCGGTGAGGTTCTTCCGTGCGGTGCCGTTGGCCTGCGTGAACAGGCCGCCGGCATAGACGCTGGTGCCCGAGGTCGCCAGGGCGTAGACGCCCGTTCCACCGATCGACGGCACGAACCCGGGGACGAGTTCGCCGGTTTTCGCGTCGAGGGCGGCGATGTTCCAGCGGTCTTTGCCGTTGACGGAGTTGAACGAGCCGCCGATGTAGATGCGGCTGCCGTCCGGTGAGGCGGCGACCGCTTTGATCACTCCATTGACCTGAGGTGCGAACGGCAGCAGCGCCCCGGTCTCGATGTCGTAGGCGAGCACGTTCGAGCGCGCGGTGAGCGCGGTTCCCGGTGCGGCCTTCGGCTCCCGGGCGTTGTCGAACTTGCCGACGGCGTACACGGTGGATCCGATCGTCGTCTGCGCCCATACGTAGCCGTTGTCGATCTGGACGGTCGGAATCGGATCCGACGTCACGACGTTCTCGTC
>NZ_SSDF01000017.1 GCF_004794515.1 Microbacterium sp. A20
CCCGTCTCCCCACCCCCACCCCCGACCCGCGACCCCCGACACAACTTCGGAGTTCCGGGGCGACACGCCGCCCCGCGGCCCCCTTCGACGGCGAGTCGCGCCCGATCTCCGAAGTTGTGTCGCGGGGAACGGGTTATGCCGCAGAGAAGAAGGGCCGGGAGACGAAGAAGGGCCGGGAGACGAAGAAGGGCCGGGACACGAAGAAGGCCGGGAGACGAAGAAGAGGCCAGCAGACGACGAAGCCCCCGGATGCCGCAGCATCCGGGGGCCTCTTCAGCCGTGTGTCAGCGCTTGCCGACGATCTGACGACCGACGAGATCGCGCATGATCTCGTTCGTGCCACCGTAGATGCGGTGCACCCGAGCATCGGTGAAGGCGCGGGCGATCGGGTACTCCATGATGTAGCCGTAGCCGCCGTGCAGCTGCACGCCGGTGTCGAGCACCTCCCATTCGCGTTCGGTCGCCCAGAACTTGACCTTCGCGGCGTCCTCCGCGGTGAGGGTGCTGTTCTTGTACGCGAGCAGCGCGCGGTCGATGTACGCCCACATCGCATCGGTGCTCGCCGCCATGTCGGCGAGCCGGAAGCGGGTGTTCTGGAAGTCGGCGATGCGCTCGCCGAACGCCTCACGGTCCTTGGTGTAGGCGACGGTCCAGTCGAGAGCGGCCTGCGCGGCTGCGGCTGCGGCGACGCCGATCGAGAGACGCTCGAGAGGCAGGTTGAGCATCAGCTGGATGAAGCCCTGACCCTCCTTGCCGCTGATCAGGTTCTCGTCGGGGACGAACACGTCGGTGAAGCTGAGCTCGGCCGTGTCCCAGCCGTGGAAGCCCATCTTGCTGAGCTTCTTGCCCTGGTCGAAGCCCTCCATGCCCTTCTCGACGAGCAGCAGGCTGAACGCGTCGGGACGGTTGCCCTCACCGGTCTTGACGAAAGTCACGACGACGTCGGCCGTCGTGCCCGAGGAGATGAACGTCTTCGCGCCGTTGAGGATGTAGCCGCCGTCGACCTTCTTGGCGTTGGTCTTGATGCCACGCAGATCGGAACCCGCACCCGGATCGGTCATCGCGAGCGCGCCGAGCACTTCACCCGTGGCCATGCGGGGCAGCCACTTCTCCTTCTGCTCCTGCGTTCCCATGTGCACGAGGTAGGGCACGGCCAGGTCGTCCTGGATGCCGAACGCACCGGCCAGCGAACCCGCCCCTGCGGCGATGACCTCTTCCATCACGATCGTGCGGAAGCGGTAGTCCTGCAGCATCCCGGCGCCGCCGAACTCCTCGGGGACGGACAATCCGATCAGGCCGGCCTCGCCGGCAGCGAGCATGGTCGCCCGGTCGATCTCCCCCGCGGCATCCCACCGCTCGATCGCCTCGTTGTTCACGTGGCGCTTGACGAAGTCCTTGACGAGGTCGCGGAATGCCTCGTGATCCTCTTCGTAGATGTCGCGTTCCATTGCGTCCTCCCGAACGTGTCGTGCATCGTTGCTCCGGCGATTCTACGTGCCGGGCACCGGCTCGGACAGGACGTTGTGAGAATGCATCCCATCAGAGGTGACACTGGGTACCGCGGTTGTCGGATGCCGCAGAACGGGCCGTTCCGGCCGATTCAGTGCGCGTAGTCGGGGGCGGCCGGGAGTCCGAAGAACTCCTCCAGCGTGTGGAATCCGCCGTCGTGGTACGCCCTGGCGAGGTCGACGCCGACGTAGCGGAGGTGCCACGGCTCGGGCGCGTAGCCGGTCACCGGCGTGCCCACCTGCTCGTACCGCACGATGAACCCGTACTCCCACGCGTGGGCCGCCACCCAGTCGCTCTGCGCGGTGCCGCCGAAGCCGTCGAGTCCACCGCAGCCGCTGCCGCACGCGACGACGTCGAGGGCGAGGCCGGTCTGGTGCTCACTGTGGCCTGGCCGTGCCGAGCCGGCATCCGCCTGCCCCTGACCCTGGGAGCGCACGTGGGTGTCGTAGGTCGTGACCTGCAGCCCGTAGGACCGGTAGCCGTTGTTGGCGCCGATGCGCCCCACGCCGGCGGCCTCCGCCGCGTCGGCCATCTGCCCGACGGCGGCCGCGACATCGGTCCGCACCCGGCCCGACAGCGTCGTCATCTGCAGCGGCACGGAGTCGAGCGCCCCTGGCTCGTAGTCCGCGGGCTTCAGCGGGAGGCTCTTGTTCACGACGACCCAGACCCGGGCCGGATCGCGAAGCGAGATGCAGGGCGCGTTGCCCGCCACCACGGCCTCGCGGAAAGCCGCTCCCCCGCCGAAGCCCGCGACCACGGCCGCGTCGTCGCCGGCCTGCACCGCCTGCTGCACGGCCGGGTCCGCACACGGGTCGGCGGCCGTCGTCGCCTCGACCTGCACGGTCGGCACCTGCATCACGGCGACCGGCTCCGGCATCGGCGCGGCCTCCACCGCCGCGACGGGAGCGGAGGCGATCGAGAGCAGCACGCCGATCGCGGTCACGACGATGCCGAGCGGCAGCGCGGGGCCGTGAATCGGGGAGCGCGGAGCCGCATGCTGAGCGTGCGGCGAGAGGGGCATTGGTCCATTCTTTCATTCGAAGCTAAGTTTCAGAGCCGCTTGCATTTCTATCGTCATTATGTTCGAATGTGGAGATGCGGTGGCAGGGACAGAAACTCGGCGAGACGGATGCGGCGGCGCTGCCCGGGCTCGAAGACCGATCCAGCGTGCTGCGGTCGGTGACCACCCCCGAGTTCGCCGGGATGACGTTCCATGAGGTGCTGTCGAAGTCGGCCCTGAACCACGTTCCCGGCGCCTCGCGCATGCCGTTCGCCTGGACCATCAACCCCTACCGTGGATGTTCGCATGCATGCGTTTACTGTTTCGCCCGCGGCACGCACGAGTACCTCGACCTCGACGGCGGATCGGACTTCGACTCGCAGATCGTGGTCAAGGTGAACGTGGTCGAGGTGCTCGAGAAGGAGCTGCGGCGCGGCAGCTGGCAGCACGAGACGGTCGCACTGGGCACGAACACCGACCCGTACCAGCGGGCCGAGGGGCGCTACAAGCTCATGCCCGGCATCATCGAGACGCTCGCCGCATCCGGCACCCCGATCTCGATCCTCACCAAGGGCACGCTCATCCGCCGCGACATCCCGCTGCTCGTGAAGGCCGCGCAGCGCGTGCCCATCGACGTGCAGATGTCGATCGCGATGTACGACGACGAGCTGCAGAAGGCCATCGAACCCGGAGCGCCGACCACCCAGGCCCGTCTCGACACCGTGCGCGCCCTGGCCGACGCCGGGTTCCCGGTCACGGTCTTCCTGATGCCGATCATGCCGCACATGACCGACTCGCTCGAGGCGATCGACAGCGCCCTGGTGCGCATCAAGGAGGCGGGAGCGCGCACCGTCATCTATGGAGCGCTGCACCTGCGACCGGGGGTTAAGCCGTGGTTCTTCGAGTGGCTCGGCACGCATCGCCCCGACCTCGTGTCGTCGTATCGCGGCCTCTACCCCGGCGTCTCGGCAGAGGCCCCGAAGGGATACCGGCAGTGGCTCGCGAAGCGTGCCCGCCCCCTCATCCGGATGCACGGCCTCGACGGCCGCCACGAAGACGACTACTCGCGCCGAGGGTTCCGACCAGGGCAGGGCCACGTGCAGTCGGGCCACCTGCAGACAGGGGCGACGAATGCGGCAGCCGTGCGCTTCACGCCCAGCGCCGCCGCGGCTGCGCAGCCGATGCTGTTCTGATCCGGATCGCCCCTCTCACCCGGTCGGCCTCCGCTCCCGCACCCGCGTAGGCTCGGGGATCATGGCGATCGGTTCGACAGTCCACACGTTCGAGGTGCAGCTCGCTGACACCGACCGCGGAATCTACGAGGACTACTCGCTGCGAGTGGCCCGGCATCCGTCCGAGACCGATGCGTACATGCTCACGCGGGTGCTCGCCTACGGGCTCGAGTTCGCCGAGGGCATCACATTCGGCGGCAGCATCTCCTCGACCGAGGAGCCGGCGGTGCTCGTGCGCGACATGACCGGGCTGATCACGGCGTGGGTCGAGATCGGGGCTCCCGATGCCGAGCGACTGCATCACGGCAGCCGCCTCGCCGAACGCACGGTGGTCTACACGCATCGCGACCCGGCCAAGGTGATGGCGCCGTGGACCGACAAGCGCATCCACCGCCGCGAGGACATCCGCGTGTACAGCTTCGACCCGGGGTTCATCGACACGGCGGCCGCCCTGATCGAGCGCCGCAACACCATGACTCTCACGCGGGCCGAGAGCGTCATCTACCTCGACCTCAACGGCACGAGCCTGACCTCGACCGTGCACGTGCACGAGCCGGCCTGACACCGCGCGAGTCTCAGGCGCCCACGAGCCCCTGCTCGTACGCCGCGATCACGAGCTGCGCGCGGTCCCGTGCCGCGAGCTTCGACAGCAGGCTGCCGATGTGGGTCTTCACCGTGGCCATAGAGATCGTGAGCGCCGCGGCGATCTCGGCATTCGCGAGGCCTCTGCCGACGAGCGTGAGCACCTCGGTCTCCCGTGCCGTGAGGGTTGCGAGCGGGCGTCCGGCCGGCCGATTCGCGCCTTCGAGGAAGTGCTCGACGAGGCGGATGAGGATGCTCGGCGCGAACAGTGACTCCCCGTCGTGCGTGCGGCGGATGGCCTCGATCAGCTGCTCGGGGCGCACATCCTTGAGCAGGAAGCCGCTGGCACCCGCGCGCAGGGCGCCGTCGACGTACTCGTCGAGTTCCAGCATGCTGAGCACGAGCACGCGGGTGCCGGGCAGGGCCGTCGTGATGGCGCGCGTCGCGCTGATGCCGTCGAGCCCCGGCATCCGGATGTCCATCAGCACGACATCCGGGGCGATGGCGCGCGCCAGCTCCATCGCGCCCGCGCCGTCTTCGGCCTCGCCCACCACCGTCAGCCCCTCGGCACCGGAGATGATCAGGGCGAGGCTGTGTCGCAGCAGGGCCTGATCGTCGGCGATCAGGACGCGGATCCCTTCGTCGCTCATGCCCCCGCCTCGAACGGCAGGCGCGCCTCGACGCGGAATCCCGTCCCCACGGGCTCGGCGATCAGCGTGCCCCCGAGGGCGCCGACCCGTTCGCGCATGCCCCGCAGACCGTGGCCGGCTCCCGGCTGAGACTGCCATCCGCGCGCAGGACCGTCGTCGGCGACGACGACGCGGAGAGCGTTCCCGTCCCGCTCGACGGCCACGCGCGCCGGCACCGGCCCCGCATGGCGTCCGACGTTCGCGAGCGCCTCCCGGACCGTCGCGCACGCGGCGGCCTCGACTGCGGGCGACACCTCGCCCAAGTCCTCCGCGCGCAGGCTCGCGCGCACGCCGAACGCCTCCGCGGCGGTGACGATCCCCGGCACCTCCGACAGCCGTGCGGGCGGCTGCAGCGGCACCTCGTCTCCCGGTTCGCGCAGCACAGTGAGCATCCTTCGCAGCTCCGACATCGCGGAACGCCCTGCCTCCTCGATGTCGACGAGGGCTCTGCGCCGCTCCGCGTCGCCGGTGACACCCTCGAGCGGGGCCACGGCGGCGGCGCGCATCGTGATCAGGCCAAGTCCGTGTGATGCCAGGTCGTGCAGCTCGCGAGCGATCCGGAGCCGCTCCTGCTGCGCCGCCCGTTCGGCCGCCCAATCCGTGAGGCTGCGCTCATACTCCCGACGCTGCCGCTGCGATCGAACCGTCGCCCAGACGAGGACACCCACGGCGAGGATCCCCGCCGTCGTCAACACGACCGCCAGGCTCTGCGGACCGTCGAGACCGAGAACGCTCAGGACGACGACCAGCAGCGCGATCATGCCCCCGGCGGCGATCCACGTGCGCGAGCGCCAGGTCGGTCGGGGCGAAGCATCCATCCGCCCGAGTCTAGGCACCCTCGAAGCCACGCACATCAGACCAGGGGTGGAGGAACCCGGGTCGGAGAGATCGGAGGGCTTCCCGCCTGCAGGGCGATGCCGCGGAGGGCGCGGACCGCTGAGATCGAGGGATGCTGACGATCGAATCACTCACGAAACGGCACGGTTCCCGCACGGTGCTCCACGATATCGCCTTCGAGGCACGGCCGGGCCGCGTGACGGCCTTCCTCGGAGCGAACGGAGCCGGGAAGTCCTCGACGCTGCGCATCCTCCTCGGGCTCGACCGGCCGACCGCGGGACGCGCGCTCATCGATGGCCACGCCTACCGCGACCTCCGCGATCCGCTGCGGACGGTGGGGGCGATGCTCGACGGTTCCGGCGCCCACCGCTCACGGACAGCCCGGGGCCACCTTGCCTGGATCGCCAGGGCGGGCGGCATCCGCCGTCACCGCGTCGACGAGGTGCTCGAACAGGTCGGGCTCGCCCACGCGGCGCGGACCAAGGTGGGTCGGCTGTCGCTCGGCATGGGGCAGCGTCTGGGGCTCGGGGCGGCACTGCTGGGCGAGCCGCCGATGCTCATCCTCGATGAACCCGTGAACGGACTCGACCCCGAAGGCATCCGGTGGATGCGCGAGCTGCTGCGCAGCCAGGCGGATGCCGGAGGAACCGTGCTCCTGTCGAGTCACCTGATGGGCGAGGTCGCCGGAGTCGCGGACGACCTGGTCGTGATCGCCCAGGGCCGGATCGTGGCCGCGGGCACCGTGGACGAGATCACCCGGGGGCACGCCGACCTCGAAGCAGCCTTCTTCGCCCTGACCGGCGGGAGCGGGTCGCCCGAGTCGAACGGCGGCACCGCACGATGAGACTCCTCCGAACCATCGCCGCCGAGACGGGCAAGACCCTCACACTCCCGGGAGTATGGGCCGGCGTGCTCGCGAGCGTCCTCGGCACCATCGCGATCACGACGCTGAACGCCACGCAGGCGGTCGCCGCCCTCGACGAGGGCGAAGCCGACCTGTTCGGCCCGATCTCGGTCTTCGAGACCGCCTTCGCCGCGGCGCCGCTCGGCACGATCGGAGCGATCGTCGTCGGCGTGCTGGCGGTCAGCAGCGAATACACGCCGAACAGCCCGGATGCCGGCGGGTCCCGGCAGATCACGAGCACGCTCGTCACCGTTCCCGGTCGCGTGCGGCTCGTGCTGGCCAAGCTCACGGCGGTGGTGGCGATCACCCTCCTGACCGCGGCCGTGGCCCTCTCGTCCTGCCTCGGGGTCGCGCAACTGCTCCTCGGCGACCTCGCACCCGAGTCCGTCCCCGTCGAGCAGGCGATGTGGCGCATGGTGGGCACGACGGTCTACTGGACCCTCACCGCTCTCCTCGCCTTCGGCATCACCCTGATCACGCGCAACGGCACGCTCCCGCTGATCATCCTCATCCTGAACAGCTCGGTGGTCTCGTTCTCCCTGCTGCTCACGAAGGTGACCCCGCTCGCCCATTGGCTTCCCGACATGGCGGGACGCAATCTGTTCGGCTTCGATGCGGAACTCGTCCTCCCCGGAGGGCTCGACGCTGTGCCGGGCGGGCTCGTCATGGCCGCCTGGGCCGTCGCAGCGGTGGCTGCAGGAGCGCTCGTCTTCACCCGGAGAGACGCCTGATGCGGCGGGCCCTGCTGGCCGAGCTCTCGAAGCTGCAAACGCTGCCCCTCACGGCATATGCCGCCGCGGGCATGGTCGTCGTCGGTGAGCTCGTCGCGGCGGCTTTCGCCGGACTGCGCGCCGAGGGCGGAGGTGCCGTATCGGCGGTCGACGCGGCGCTCGAGGCCATGCCGTATGCGCAGGCGGGCGCGATCCTGCTCGGGGTGGTGCCCGTGTCGCAGGAGTATCTCGGGCGACAGTTCGGCACCACACTCATCACGGTTCCTCGTCGAATGCGGGTGATCGTCGCGAAGACAGTTGCCGCCGTGATCGTGCTCCTCCTCGTCGGGACGCTGACCGTCGCGGTGGCGTGGGTGGCCGCAGGACTGACGCTCGTCGTCGCGGATGCCGACGCTGTCGCAGCGACGACGGAGGATCTCGGCCGCTTCGGCGGTGCGGTCGCGTATCTGGTGCTGATCGGGTTGCTCGCCCACGCGGTGACGCTCGTCCTGCGGCATCTGGTGCCGGCGCTGGTGACGATGCTCGTCGTCGCGTACATCCTGCCGTTCGCCCTCACCGCGCTCGGGGAGCACGCCCGGTGGCTGCCCACCCGGGCCGGGTCGCAGCTGTTCGCGCCGGACGACACCGTGCTGACGGTGCTCACCGGAGCCCTGGTCCTGCTCGCCTGGGCGGCGGTGATCGGCATCGCCGGCGCCGCCCGCTTCACCCTCTCCGACGCCTGACCGCCCTCCCCTCCCCCGCCGCCCTCCCCGCCCTCCGCGCCCCGCCACGCCGCCGCCGCCCGCCGCCGAGTGCACGGTTTAGTGCCGACCGCACGGGCTGTTCGCGGAAACAAGCCGTGCGCTCGGCAGCATCCCGTGCACTCGGGATCGACGCGTCGTGCGTCGCGAGGCGAGGCGGCGGCGCCAGTGCCCACACTCACCCACGCCGAGTGCACGGCTCCGCGTCGAACGCACGGCTTCTTCACGCTGGTAAGCCGTGCACTCGGCAGCATCCCGTGCGCTCGGCAGCACTGTGGGCGGGGACGGGGCGGGGCGCGGGCGGGGACGACAGAGGCCCCGGACCGCGAAAGCGGGACGGGGCCTCTGGTGAGACGAACTCAGGCGGTGAGGTCGGCCGCGGTCGGCAAGCGACCGGCGATCTCCTCGATCACGTCGTCGTCGAGGCGCGCGTTCTCGAACGGTGCGTCGATCTCGGCCCGGTCGAGCAGCTCGGTCATGCGACGCTGGCGCTGACGCGTGATCAGCGTGACGACGCGACCCGAACGACCCGCGCGACCGGTACGACCCGAGCGGTGCAGGTACGTCTTGTACTCGTCGGGCGCGTCGGCCTGGACGACCAGGTCGATGTCGTCGACGTGGATGCCGCGGGCGGCGACATCCGTGGCGACGAGCACGTTCACGCGACCCGAGGTCAGACGCTCGAGGTTGCGCGTGCGCTTGGCCTGGTTCAGGTCACCGTGCAGCGAGACGGCCGGGATGCCGGCATCGTCGAACTGCTCGGCGAGCATGTCGGCGTAGGCGCGCGTACGGGCGAAGACGAGCGTCTTGCCGGCACGGTCGACGAGCGACGTGAGGATGTCGGCCTTGTCACGGTGCTCGATCACGAGCACGCGGTGCTCGATCGTGCTGGAGTCCTGGTCCTCACCGGCGACCTCGTAGACCGCCGGGTCGACGAGGAACTCGTCGACGAGCGCCGCGACCTCGCGGTCGAGCGTGGCCGAGAACAGCAGCTTCTGGCTGCCGTCTGCGGTGTGACGCAGGATGCGCTGCACGGGCTCGACGAATCCGAGCTCGCACATGTGGTCGGCCTCATCGAGCACCGCGATGCGGCAGTCCGACAGGTCGAGCTTGCCCTGGTTGATGAGGTCTTCGACGCGACCGGGCGTGCCGATCACGATGTCGACGCCCTTCTTCAGCGCACCCACCTGGCGGCCCTGCGGGACACCACCGTAGATCTGCGTGGTGAAGAGGCCGACGCTGCGGGCGATCGGCTGGATCGTGCGGTCGATCTGCAGCGCGAGCTCGCGCGTCGGAGCGAGGATGATCGCGCGCGGCGACCGTCCGAACTCACGGCGCTTGCCGGCCTGCGACTGCAGCACGCGCTCGACGAGCGGTGCACCGAACGCGATGGTCTTGCCGGATCCGGTGCGACCACGGGCGAGCACGTCGCGCCCGGCGAGGACGGCCGGGATGCTGGCGGCCTGAATCGGGAACGGCGTGGCCGCGCCCATGCCGACGAGGGTCTCGACGATGTTCGAGCCGAGACCGAGGTCGCCGAAGGTCACACCGTCGACCTCGACGGCCGCGACGGACTTCGCCTCGAGGCGCTCGTGCACGACGTCATCGCCCGGGGTGAACTTCGCACCGGTCGACTCGGGACGGCTGGTGGCGTTCCAGTCGTTGCGGCTCGGACGCTCGTTGCGCGCCGGACGCCCGCGGGTGTCGGAGGTCAGCGGGCGCGGACGCTCGGTGCGGTACGCGCCACCGGTCGACGGACGCGAACGCTCGTCACGGCCACCCTCGTACGAGCGCTGCGTGCGGTCGCGGTCGAAGGCGCGACGGGCGCGGTCGGCGTCGTACGAACGCTCGCCGCCACGGTCGTTGCTGCGGTCGTTCGACCGGGCACGGTCGCCGCCGCGGTCGTCACGCCGCGGACGCTCGTCACGGTCGAACCGGGGGCGCTCGGCACCACGATCGCTGTTGAAACGGGGACGCTCGGCGCCGCGGTCGCTGTTGAAGCGGGGACGCTCGCCACCACGGCGATCGTCGCGAACCGGACGCCCGCCGTCGCGGTGGTCGTTGTCGCGGAAGCCCTGGCGCTGGGTGCCGGCACCGCGGTCGTCACGACGCGAGCGGTCGTCGCGGTCGAAGCGGGAGCGGTCGCCGCCGCGCTCGTCGCGGTAGGTTCCCGGTCCGGTCGGGCGCTGTCCGGTCGGACGCTGTCCGCCCCGGTCGTCCCGACGCGGACGGTCGTCGAAGCGTCCGCCGACGCTGGGCCGGTCGTTGTAGCGAGGACGCTCGTTGCGCTCGTCGTTGCGGTGGTGCGGCGCTTCGCGGCGTCCGGACTCGGCGCGGTTGCGGATGCCACGGGCCTCGTCGCGGCCGGCGCGCTCGGACGCGTTCCAGCGCTGCTTGGGTGCACCCGACTCGGCCTCGGCCGGGCGGTAGCCGCGGTGACCGGCGCTGCGGCTGCCGGGACGACGGTCATAGCCGCCG
>NZ_SSDF01000018.1 GCF_004794515.1 Microbacterium sp. A20
GCATCCGACGGACACCGTCGATGGGGACAACTCCCCATCCCCGAGCAGTGCGTGCACGCTCACGCCGTGCGGAAGCGGAACGTGCGGAACATCTCCTCCACCTCCGGCTGGACGGCTTCCAACCGGACGGGATCCTCGTCGAGAAAGTCGAGCAGGAAGATGAGCCCGTCACGCACACCGATGGATCGGACCGCGCCGACAGTCATGACCGGGGACCCTTCCCTCGTCACGTCCTCTATCTCCGCGCTCACGGCAACGTTGACGGCGACGTCGAAAGCGGTTCCCTCGAGGATGCTCCAGGTCTGCACGAACCCGCCGATGCCCAACCGCGCGTACTGCAGCAGGTCTTCGGCCGTGGTCGCCGACGTCTCGCCGATGTAGAGATGGATGACGATCGGATAGCCGCCGACATACTCCGTGCGCCAGAAACGCTCGTGCGCACCCCCGGGAATCGGGGTCGGCGCCGCCTGCAGCGCCAACGCCTGCTCGGTCAGCAGCTCGGCGGTGGACTCCGCCCCGGTGCCCGCGAGCAGATCTGAAGCCAGCAAAGATGCCCACTCCTGCGCCGTGGCGAACTCACTCCACGGAAAGCTGAACGGAATCGGGACCCAGCGGCGACCGTCGACGGTGAAGTCGTACTGCAGCTCTACTGCCACCGGAAGGTCTCCATGATCGAATCGGCGAGCTCGATGGCAGCTTCCACGAGGAGCGGATCCGCATCGTCCGGATAGGGCAGCGAGGCGGTGAAGACGAGCCCACGACGGGAGTTCTCCTCCGGCAGCGCGAAGCCGTACCCGACCGAGCGGACGGCGATCCCCTCGAGCTCACCCTCACCGGGCTTCGTCCACTCCCAGCGGAGGATCGGCCCGATGGCCGTGTCGAAAGTCACGATCTCGGCCGTCGTCAGCGTGCGGAGGCCGGCCGCGAAGGTGGAACCGGCCGAGGCGACCTGCTGGCGGACCGCGATCGACAGCGGCAGATGGGTCAGCCCCTCGACCTCCCGATCGGCGAGATAGATGCTGTGGGTGCGGGTCTGTTCCAGTCGACGCCACTGCGAGGTGGCCAGCATCCGCAGCCGCACGTCGAGCTCAGGCTGCCCCAGCTGTTTCATCCGGGACGACACCTTCGCGATGTACCGCTTCCGCCCCTCTTCATCGACACGGTACTGCGACCAGCCGGGGGGCATCATGATGCGGAACCCGCTGAGGGCCGTCATCCGCGAGCACTCTCCCGGGAGCGGGCTCGGGCTCGGGCCGCCACTATGCCGAGGAGCAGCACCCCGAGCGCCACGAGGAAGTAGAACGATGTGGTCCACTGCGTCCCGATGAATCCGTTGTTGAAACGAGTTGGATCTTCGGGCGTGGCAAGGGCCCAGCCGAACGCGCATACTGCGGCAGCCACCGTGGGGCCGATCAGCCGGCGCACCCCGGGAACATCGGATGCGCGGGTCGTGACTGCGACGGCGATCGCGAAGATGACAGCGAGCAACCCGATGATGACGAGTGGAGTAGTCGGAACGACGAACAGCGGATAAGGGAAGACGACGTCCCACATCGGGTCCTTGGCCTCGCCCACCTGGCCGCCCGAGAATATCAGCGAGCCAATGAGGTAAGAGACCATCAACGTCGGCGGCACGAGCACCACCACGCCAAAAGCCACACGAAGGAACTTACCCACCGATACCGATCTGCCATGGTCCGCTGTCACGCGTTCAGCCTACCCGGACGTCACGAAGGCCCGGGATCTCGGGCTGGCTGCCGAAGATGCCCATCAGATCCGCGGTGCTGAAGCCGCCCCACGCCATCACGTTGACGGTCTGCCGGATCGCGCCGGGAAGGCTGGCCGCGGTGGAGGAGACGAACTGCTGGACGCCGGGATTGGTGGCGTACGGCGAGCTGCGCAGGGTGTTGAGGAAGGTCGAGGTCTGGGCCGTCTGCGATCCCCCGAACCTGATCGCGTCGAACGGATTGGTGAGCATCCCCGGTTTCGGCAGCGCCCGCGCCGACTGGACGGGCGCGAACAGCCAGCGGAAGGGCGTACCCCACGTCGTCGGCCTCAGGAACGAGAACCGGGGCAGATCCGACCGGATCGCGGCGGTGACGACACCACGACCGCCCTGGACGACGCTCGACAGCGTGGGAACTCCCCGAGACAGCAGCTTGCCGAGACCGAAAGGGAGCAACCCGACCGCGCTCCAGGCGACATCGCTCAATGTCGCCCGGCCGAACGCGAACTTCAACGTGGTCAGCAGGAAAGACGCCGCCGCCAGGACGAAGATGATGGCCCCGAGCAACCCGGTCAGCGGCGCGCCGATGACCAGAGCGATGATGCTGAGCACCACCAGGACGATCGCGATGACGTTGAGCACCTGGTCGATGAACTCCCAGAAGCCGTCGTTGTTCCCGGCCGTATCGATGGCCTTCTCGATGCCGTCCACGGCGGCGTCGTAGGCGTCGGACCACTCGTCGAAGACGCTGTCGAACGCGGACCACATCTCATTGCGCGCGGTCGTGGCGTTCGTCAGGCTCGTCGCTGCCGCCGATGCCGAGGATTCGGCGTCGTCCAGCGCGTCCGCTTCCGCCGAGTCGGCTTCGGCCCCCGCAGCGCGCGACGTCGCCAGGCTGGCGGCGAGATCCGCGTCTTCCTTCTCGTCGAGAGCGGCCTGATACGCCCGCTCCGCCGCCTCGACCTCCCCGATGTTGCTCGCCAGCCAGGAGTTGGCGACGCCCAGTGCCTCGCCGTACGTCGTCAGTGTCTTGCCCGTGCCGGAGTAGCGGGTGGCCGCAGCAGAAAGGTCGGTCGCGGTCTCGGTCGCCATCTCGGCGAGCTTGTCGGTGCCTTTGCTCTTGTGCACGGACGAGTCGCCGATGCTCTTCAGCTGGGTCGCGGTCTCGTCCATCGTCGTGGCGAGCGTCGTGAGCTGGTTGCCCCGAGCGACGATATCGGCCGCGTTGCCTTCGAGGATCTGGAGCTCGTTGCCGGTATTCGGAGACCGCATCAGACCGCCCTGCTCGCGCTGACCTGCTGCGTGCTCGTCGACCCCTCGAGCTCACTCGCGGTCGACGTGTCCCATTCGGTCCAGCCGTCGATGATCGACGTGAGCTGGTCCTTGATGTTCGTGAGGTTCTCCTGCAGCTTCCCGCGCTTGTCGCGCCAGGCCACCTCGAAATCGATGACCTGGTTCAACAGGTCGCCCCGTCCGTCCGGGCGCTTGATCGCGCCCTCCAGGTCGTCATTGGTGTTCGCCGCCTGGTCGAACTCCCCGATCGCCGCTTCCAGACCCGATTTCGCGTCCTTCAGCTGAGCGAGGTCGAGCATGATGTCCATCTGGCGTCTCCCCTCCGGTCTTTCCTGCACGGCGACGGCAACCGTCCCGGCTCCGAAACACTAACAACCCCTCATCGACTCCGTCGATGGGGACAACTCCCCACCACGGGCCTACCCCTCGACGAGCGGCAGCTGCACCGTGACCTGACGCCCCGCCTGGACGAAGATTCCTCGCCCCTCGGGGAAGTCGGTTCGCTTGACCTTCGGGAACGGCACCTTGAACACGGCGTCGCCGTCGAACGAGTCGGGCTTGAGGATGATGCCCTTTCGCCCGGCCTTGAAGTCGCCGATGAACCCGAACCCGCTCGTCACCTGCGTGACATCCGCGTCGCCGATCAGCAGGTGGTCGCTGCGGTTGATGGCCTGGAACAGCGCCTTCATCTCGCGCTCGGCGGGGCTGTCGGCGAACTGCGGCACGTCTTCGACGACGACCAGCACCCGCGTCGGAAGCGCCTCGTCGGCGATCAGCTCGGTGATCTCCTTGGCCAGCTCCTTCGCCTCCTCCGGCGTGACGGCACTGCGCGTCCACGGGACGTAGTCCTTGAGCTGGGCGCGACGCCCACCGAAGTGGAACAGCACGACGGCCGGATCGAGGCGCCGCATCGACGTGATGATCGCCTTGAGCGCGTTCGTCTTTCCAGCCAGCGGCGGACCGGCGACGACGAACGTGCCGACCGGGTCGAAGTCGCGTGCGGCCAGCGTGTCCTCCGCGACGCCGAGCACCGGGAACTCGCCGATCCGGTCGGGCAGATCGCGCACGGACAGCCGGGTGGGCAGCGCGCCGATCTCGGGCACCTCCCTGGCCCCGGCGGCACGCAGCTTCTCGGCGAGCTGTTCGAGGAGCTTCGTCTGTTCGGCCACGTTCGGGGTGCCGCCGAGCGTGGCGATCTGCGTCTCGCGACCGTCGATGATCGCGCGACCGGGGGCAGATCGCTCGTCCAGCACATCCTTGGGGGCGTTGAGCATCGCGTAGCCGGACTCGTCCGAGAGACGCAGCACGACGCGGCGCGAGACGTTCGCGCTGACCGCCGTCGGCACCGAGCCCGAGCGGTCGGCACTCGCGACGACGTGCACGCCGAGCGGCCGCCCCTCGCCCAGGATCCGCATGAAGGTCTGGTAGAACGGCATCCGCGCGGTCGTCGACTCCCACTCGCCGCGGAACTGCGGGAAGCCGTCGATCAGCAGCACGATGCGCGCCTCGGCCTTGCCGGTGATCTCCCGGTACTCGGTGAGGCTCGACGCATTGGCCGCGCTGAAGCGCTTGCCGCGGTCGTCGAGCACCCGGGCGAGGGAGCGCAGCACCCGCTGCACGCGCTCGGCGTCGTCGCCCGAGATGATCGACCCGACATGCGGCAGCACCTCCAGGCTCTTGAGCGCCCCGGAACCGAAGTCGAGTCCGTAAACCTCGACGTTCGAGTGCGCCGGATCGAAGCCCGCCGCGATCGCGATCGTCCGCAGCACGGTGGATTTGCCCGAGCCGCTGGTGCCGTAGACGAGGAGAGAGCCGTCCTTGTCGGGGTGGAAGTACGCCGGCTCCTGCAACTGCCGTTCCGGAACGTCCATCTTGCCCAGCAGCACCTGACCGTCGCCGAGGACGGGGAGGTCGCGCATATCGACGGCCCCCTCCAGGTCGTCGAGCCACGGCCGCCGGGGCGCGGGGATGCGTGCCGCGCGTGCCGCGTTCACGAGCGTCGCCACGATGCGCTTCTGGTCGTTCGGCCCGAGGTCCTCGTCGTGCGAGTCCGACTCGGGAGCCTGCTCGGCCTCCCAGGTCTGGATGGAACCGAAGCGCAGCTCCGCCACCTTGACCTCGGCGACCTGCGCCTCGTCGGTCGTCCAGCCACCGGCATACGCCGACTGGAACGGCACGAGACGGCCGGGGCCGGTCTTCGCGATGCCGCGACCGGGCAGCGAGGGCGGGAAGGATGCGGCCACCGGGTCGTCGACCACGTCCTTGGAATCGGACTCGTCGGCCATGCGCAGCGCGACGCGCAGGTTCGTGTTCGCGCGGAGGTTGTCCTTGATGACACCCGCCGGGCGCTGCGTGGCCATGATGAGGTGGATGCCGAGCGAACGACCGCGCTGGGCGATGTCGACGACGCCGTCGACGAACTCCGGCACCTCGCCCGCGAGCGCAGCGAACTCGTCGATCACGAGCACCAGCGCCGGCGGCGTCTCGGGGTCGCGGCGCTTCTCGAGCTCGAGCAGATCCTTGGCTTTCTTGCGATTGAAGAGGTGCTCACGGTGGTGCAGCTCGGCACGCAGGCTGGTGAGGGCGCGACGTACGAGGTGCGGGCTCAGGTCGGTCACGAGACCCACTGTGTGCGGCAGATCGACGCAGTCCGCGAACGCGGAGCCACCCTTGTAGTCGACGAACAGGAAGGTGACGCGGTCGGGGCTGTGCGCGGCGGCCATGCCGAGGACCCACGCCTGCAGGAACTCGCTCTTTCCCGCGCCGGTGGTGCCGCCGACGAGCGCGTGCGGGCCCTGTGTGCGCAGGTCGAGGGTCATCGCATCCGTCTGAGACTGTCCGACGATGGCACGCAGATTGCCGGCCTTCTTCAGCCGCGACTGCGGCGCTCCGGAGCGGTCGATGATCGTGTTGTTCTGCCGCCAGCGGTCGATGACCGCGTTCGCGTCCTCGGCGACCTCGTTGCCCACCAAGGAGAGGAAACTCACGGAGTTCGGGATGTCGGAGGAGTCTTCGATCACCGTGCTGGAGTCGACGACGGGTGCCAGACGCTTGGCGAACATGGTCATGTACGCGTGCGAGACCCCCTCGACCTGCACGCCGTGATAGTCCACGCCGCTGCGCACGGTGCCGACCGTAGCGCCGTCGAGGCCCGCACTGACATCCATGAACGTGCGGCACGCCGCGGGGAGGGCGGCGACGACCGGAGCGACGAACAATGCGTACACGCCGACGTCGGCACCGCGTTCGAGGATCTGGGTCAGCCGCGCGCGATCGACCGGTGCGTCGTTCGTGACGATGACCAGGACCGCCGTCTGCCCGGGGAAGGTCGCATCCTCCGCCGCGCGCTTGACATCGGTGCCGTAGCGCATCGGATCCCAGTCGTCGCCGTACGGGGGGCGGGCCGACTTCGCCTCGCGCGAGCGCCGCAGCACGATCTCCTCGAGACCGCTGAGGAGAGCCGCACCTGTGGAGGCGGAGTCGGCGAGGGGCATCTCCTTGAACGGGTTGCGCTCGCTGGAGGTGTGCGGCAGCCACTTGAGCCAGTCGAGCTCGTTGGCCCACCCCGGCTCGGTGAGGGCGACCGTGACCAGTTCGTTCGGCGAATGCGTGCCGAACAGCTGCACCGCGATCCCGCGCAGCGCGTCGCTCGCCAGCGAGGTGGGACCTGCCACGCCGATCGAGCCCACGCTCTGCAGCGACTCCAGGATCGGTACGTCGGCGATCATGCGGTACCGCTCCTCGAGACGGTCGACGCGCTCGACGTACTCGACCAGCGCCTCGGGGGTCTCGGTGCGCTTGATCCTGGTGCGCGCCACGTCTTCGCAGACACCCAGGCGCAGGGCCAGGAAGTTCCAGTGCTCGGGGCGCCGCGTCCACAGCAGGGGACCGAGGCGCATCGCCTCGTCGAAGACGACCGCGACCGCCGGAACCTCGTTCTGCCGCACCTCCCGCTCCTTCGGGTGCGCGTGGTACAGCCTCTCCTCGAGCCGCTCGAACTGCTCCTCGAACGACTCCACCTCCTTGCGCAGGCGCTGACCGATGTTGGTCTTCTGGGAGATGAAGTTGCCGAACATCATCATCGGCGAGGCGGCCGCGATCAGCAGGGACGCCGGCCGTCCCGTGATGCTGTACATCGTCACCGCCAGCAGGATCGGGGCGACGAGCATGGGCCAGGGGAACAGCCGCGAGACCTGATCGCGGGGATACCGCGGCTCGTCGAGATCCTGCCCGGCGAAGCGCTCCTCGACGCGCGGGCTGCGGTTGAACATGAGCGCTCCCCCGCGCTCGAGCACCGGATCGCCGGCGGCCGAGCCGTCGAAGTCGCTCACCATGTGCACCACGAACTCGCAGTCGCCGAGCGCGAAGGTCTGTCCGGGGATGACGCGCAGGCGCTGCACGAGCCCGCCGTCGACGAGGATGCCGTTCGCGGAGTTCAGATCCACGAGCTCGACGAAGGTGGCAGCGACCTCGATGCGCGCGTGCCGCTTCGAGACGAGCGGGTCGGCGATCGTGATGTCGTTCGCCGCGTCGCGACCGATCAGGAAATGGCCGACGGGCAGCGGGAACTCCTGGCCGGCGGCGGGACCGGCGATCACGCGGATCACGGCCGCAGGGCGCAGGCTCGCGCTCCCCACCGAGACCCGGTTCGGTCCGACGTTCACCACCTCGGCGAGGAAACCGGAGCCGATGGGCGCGTCGCCGACCAGCAGGTCGGGGTTGAGCATCGTGAGCTGCTCACTCGTGGGCGGAGCGACCGAGAGCGTGAGCACGTCCTCCGGCGCGGCGACGATGCCGCGGGTGGGGTCGGTCGTGGCGATCTGCCGCGCGACGTCGGCGATGGTCGCCGTCGAGTCCGCCATCACGACGACGTCGGTCAGGGGTGCTGCGGGTCGACGCAGGGTCAGCTTGACTCTCATCGCTCGTCCTCACCGCGCCGAGGGCGCATCACACTGCTTCGGGTCATGCCCGTTCCACCTGCAGGAAACGGTCGCCGAAGCGCACCGTGTCCCCGCTCTGCAGCTCGGCCGGGTGCCCGGCGACGAGCTCGGTCTCCGTGCCGCCTCGCACGATCGCGCTGCCGTTGGTCGACGCGCGGTCGACCACGAACACGCCGCGCCGCGCCGGCATCACGGCGATGTGCGTCTTGGACACCGAGCGGGTGTCGTCGACGACGGGCACCAGATGCGCGACGCCCTCGCCGGCGGCCGCGCTGGGCGAGCGTCCGAGCAGGGTCGTCCCCCGCACCTCGATGCGTTCACCGGTGTCGAGCACGAGGACGGCACGCACGCCGGCGGGCGCTGCCGGGGCGGCAGGCTCGGCGGCTGCGGCTGGCGCAGGCGCCGGAGCAGGAGTTGCGGCAGGCGTCGGCGCAGGA
>NZ_SSDF01000019.1 GCF_004794515.1 Microbacterium sp. A20
ACCGAGGAGCTCGACCGCACCGAGGAGCTCGACCGCACCGAGGAGCTCGACCGCACCGACGAGCGGCGCTGACCGAGTCGATCACAGCGGGGAGTTTGGCCGCGTCGGCAACCCTCCAGCCCCGCGCGCGGCCATCCGCCCTCGCGCGCGGCGCGTGCGACGGACGAGCGACGTCAGTCGGTGCCGGAATCGAACGCCGCGCCCTCGGACACGGTGTCGACCGCATCCGCCAGGCTCTCGTCGGCCTCGGAGATGGAGCCGTGGACCGACTCGGTGATCTCGGCGGACTCGCCCGCTGTCACGCGACCGACCAGCTCCCCGGTCGCGCCGCCCACGAGGCCGAGCCCCGCGTACTGCTCGAGGCGGGCACGGGAGTCGGCGATGTCGAGGTTGCGCATGGTCAACTGACCGATGCGGTCGACCGGACCGAAGGCGGCGTCGCCGACACGCTCCATCGACAGCTTCTCGGGGCCGTACGACAGGTTCGGCGAGACCGTGTCGAGGATGGTCCAGTCGTCGCCGCGGCGCAGACGGATCGTCACGGTGCCCGAGATCGTCAAGCCGACCCAGCGCTGGATCGACTCGCGCAGCATGAGCGACTGGGGCTCGAGCCAGCGGCCCTCGTACATCAGGCGTCCGAGGCGGCGACCCTGCTCGTGGTAGGTCGCGAGGGTGTCTTCGTTCAGGATGCCGTTGACCAGGCGCTCGTAGGCGATGAACAACAGCGACATGGCCGGAGCCTCGTAGATGCCGCGCGACTTCGCCTCGATGATGCGGTTCTCGATCTGGTCGCTCATGCCGAGGCCGTGGCGTCCGCCGATGGTGTTCGCCTCCATGACGAGGGCCACCGGGTCGCTGTACTCCACGCCGTTGATCGCCACGGGGCGGCCGCCCTCGAACGTGACGGAGACGTCTTCGGTCTCGATCGCGACCGACGGGTCCCAGAACTTCACGCCCATGATCGGGTCGACGGTCTCGAGCGAGACGTCGAGGTGCTCGAGGGTCTTCGCCTCGTGCGTCGCGCCCCAGATGTTCGCGTCGGTCGAGTAGGCCTTCTCAGCGGAGTCGCGGTAGGGGAAGTCACGGGCGACGAGCCAGTCGCTCATCTCCTTGCGGCCGCCGAGCTCGGTGACGAAGTCGGCGTCGAGCCACGGCTTGTAGATGCGCAGACGCGGGTTGGCGAGCAGGCCGTAGCGGTAGAACCGCTCGATGTCGTTGCCCTTGTAGGTGGAGCCGTCGCCCCAGATGTCGACGCCGTCCTCCTTCATGGCACGCACCAGGAGCGTGCCGGTGACCGCGCGGCCGAGGGGGGTGGTGTTGAAGTACGTCTTGCCGCCGGAGCGGATGTGGAAGGCGCCGCAGGAGAGGGCGACCAGGCCCTCTTCGACCAGCGCGGTCTTGCAGTCGATCAGGCGCGAGGCTTCGGCGCCGTACTCCAGCGCGCGGCCCGGGATCGACGCGATGTCGTCTTCGTCGTACTGTCCGAGGTCGCCGGTGTAGGTGAAGGGCACCGCGCCCTTCTCGCGCATCCACGCGACGGCGACGGAGGTGTCGAGTCCTCCGGAGAAGGCGATGCCGACGCGCTCGCCGACGGGCAGGGACTGGAGGACCTTGGACATGCTTTCCAGTCTATCCGCGACCGGCGTGTCGCCCCGTGCCGCGTGACGGCGGAGACCCCCGCTTCAGACGCGTAGGATTTCGACCCGCGACGCGGCATGCGAGGCGGCCGTGGTGCTGATGCGGAGATCAGCGTTGGTCAGCAAGTCGGAGCTCTCGGACGTCTTCCGGGGTGAGGGGCGGTCCGCCCGGGATGACGAGACGGCCGCCCCTCTCGAAGGAGTTGTCCGGGGCGTTCATCTCGATACGGATGCCGTTGCCGTCGAGGACCAGCTCAACAGGGCCGGGGACCAGTCCGACGCATTCGCGGAGAGCGGCGGGAATGACGATCCGTCCCGACTTATCCATGTGTGCCTTCATGTCATCACGATGGCATGCGCCCGCGGACCGGCGCCATGTCCTTCGGAGGATTCCTGTGCTTCATATCAGCGGCTCGCGTGCAGAGAGTGCGCGGTGGCGTTGGTCACACCGAATGCCGACTACTCCGACTGGGCGACATCTTCGTGGCGTGCCGTGCGCAGCGGGGAGAACAGGACGATCAGCGCGGCGAGCGCGAAGACCACCACGGCTACCGCGATCGTCGCGCGGTAGCCGAACGCGGTGGCGAGGCCGCCGGCGACCAGCGCGCCGACGAGGAAGGCGACGCGGTTGACCGTGCGGATCGAGGCGTTCAGCCGCCCCTGCATGTGGTCGGGGGCCGCGGCCTGCCGGTAGCCCATCTCGTTGGGATCCTCCAGGCCCATGCCCAACCCGAACAGGAGTTGCCCGATTCCGAGGGGAATGGCGACGATGGCGAGAGAGGCGATGTCCGAGAGGGGGAGGACGACGATCGCGGTCCAGGCGACCGCCGACAGGATGCGTCCGGTGAGCACGGCGCCGCCGACGCCGAAACGTCTCCCCGCCACAGGGGCGAGGAGGGCTCCGATGAATCCGCCGACGCCGCCCATCGCCAGGACGATGCCGAACGCCAGCGGATTCAGTTCGAGTTCCCTCAACGCATAGGGGGCGAATGCGGTCAGCGCGATGCTGTTGCCGAGGAACCACACATTCACCGACGCCGCCATCGGCGCGAGGATGCGATGGGAGTAGGTCCAGCGCAGGCCCTCCGTGATGTCGTGCCCGAGGTGGCGACCGTCCGTCCGGCGTCGCGCCTTCACCTCCTCGACGCGGATCCGACTCAGCAGGACCGCACTCACGAGATACGCGACCGCATCGATGAGGATGGCGAACGGGGCCCCGAACCAGCCGACGAGGGCACCGCCGATCGCCGGGCCGGTGGTCTGGGCGACGGTGCCCGCCTGTCCGAGGCGCGCATTCGCCGCGACGAGCTGGTGTCGTGGCACCAGTCGGGGGAGCATCGGCTGCGCGGCCGAGTCCGCGACGAGGGTCAGCGCGCCGTAGAGCAGGAACAGGGCGCCGAACGACCAGACGGTCAGAGTCCCCGTGAGCCACAGCACCGGCACGAGCGCCAGCATCAGAGCGCGACCGATGCTCGCGAAGACCATAGCGGGCTTGCGTCGCCATCGGTCCATCAGAGCGCCGGCCACCAGGCCGAAGAGCAGGTAGGGCACGACGTTGGCCGCGTTGAGCAGGCCGATCTCGAACGGCGTGGCGTCCAGTGTCGTCACGATCAGGACCTGGAACGCGATCGCGGTCACGGCCCCGGTGAACGCGCCGAGAGTGGACGACGACCAGAAGAGGGCGAACGCGGGGACGCGCAGGATCTCTGTCGGTCTGTCGCTCATACCGCCCCGCTCCGTCGCCACCCGCTGCTGTCATCCTATTCACCGCGTTCTCCCCTGGTGCGTCGAGCCGGGAGACGCCGGACGAAGTGGGAGAGTAGGCCCCACGGAGGTGCGATATGGGTGCAGCAGTGCTGTGGGGCGTGGTCGCGGCGGCGCCGCTGTTCGTCGGAGCGGTGCTCGCCCTGCTCCGGAAGTGGCCGCCGCGGTGGCTCGGCATCGTCCTCGGGTTCGGCGCCGGTGCCCTCATGGCCTCGATCGCGTTCGAGCTCTGGGAAGAGGGGCTCGACCTCGCCGGCCCCGTCCCGCTGGTGATCGGCGTCGCGGCCGGCGCCATCAGCTACTACATCGCCGATCGCATCCTCGATGCCCGCGCGGCGAAGACCAAGTCGCAGGCGGGTGGCGGCCAGCTTGCCGTCGGCGCCCTGCTCGACGGCATCCCCGAGCAGCTCGTGCTCGGCATCGGCCTGGCGTCAGGCGAGCCGGTGAGCATCGCGCTCGTGGTGGCCATCCTCGTATCCAACCTGCCCGAGTCGATCGGGTCGGCCGCCGACCTGCTCGAGGGCGGCATGGCCAGATCCCGGGTGCTGCTGCTCTGGGCAGGAGTGGCCGTGATCTGTGCGGCGGCGACGGTGGCGGGATTCGCGCTGGCGAGTGTGACCGGCGACGCCTTCCGATCCGCATCGAGCGGGTTCGCGGCGGGAGCGCTGCTGGTGATGCTCGTCGACTCGATGATCCCCGAGGCCCAGTCCAAGGCGAAGGAATCGACGGGGCTCGCCACCGTGCTGGGCTTCGCGCTCGCCGCAGGGCTGGCTTTGGCGTGAGAGTGCGCGCGACGGCAGACCCCGCCGCCGCGACTCAGATCTTTCCGTGCGTCGAGTCCCGTCGCACGCTGCGACCGGAGAGGCTCTCGATGTGCAGGACCAGAGGAAGGCTCCGATCCTCACCCGCCCAGGGGTGGATGCGCGCGGCGACGGCGGCGGCATCGCCTTCCGGCGCGCGGGAGAGACTGCCGTGCAGAAGCACGCTCCACGCCGTGCTCCCGAGCGGATCGTGGTAATCGACCTCGAACGAGACGTCGACCGTCTCGCGCGTCAGATCGGCCAGCGGGCCATCGGGCGACGTTCGCAGAAACAGATCGTGTCCGGAGACGGCGAAGTTCACGGGATGGATCCGCACACGTCCGTCGTGGACGAAGCCGATGCGTCCTATCGTGGTCGTGCTCAACAGATCGTAGGACTGCTGTTCATCGAGTTCTCGGATCATGCGCGTTCCTTCCCTCTGCAGCCAGTGTAGTCAGCGCTCCGGAGGCCTTCGGGCGAGGCGCTCCGTCGATCGCGACCCCGCCACCCGGCGGACGGGAAGCGCCGGATACGCCTCGACTGGCGGGTTATCCTCGGGGGCGACGTGCACGAGGCTGGCCGGACGCCGCCCCGTCCGCGGCCGAGGACAAAGGAGTTCTGATGACTGACACGACCCTGGCACGCCCGCCCTTCGACCCCGAACTCGAAGCCGCACTCGCCCTCGTCGGCGACCAGCTGCCGTCCACTCTCACGCCGGAGATGATCCCGCTCCTGCGCCAGTCCCCGGTCAGTGGCGAGGACGAGATCTTCGCCGCGCTCGCCGACCGCGGGTTCACCTATCGCGACGTGACGATCCCCGGGCACGGGGGTGACGAGATCGTCGTCTCCGTGATCGAGAAGGAAGGACGGACGGGCACCGGCCCCGGGTTCTTCCACACCCACGGCGGCGGCATGATCATCGGCAATCGCTGGCTCGGGGTCGTCGGCTTCCTCGATTGGGCTGAGCGCTTCAACGGTGTGATCGTCACGGTCGAATACCGGCTGGCTCCCGAGTTCCCCGATCCGTACCCGGTGGAGGACTGCTATGCCGCGCTGCTGTGGACGGCCGAGAATGCGGGGGAGCTCGGCATCGACCTGTCGCGACTGATGATCGGCGGCGGCAGTGCGGGCGGCGGTCTGGCTGCCGGCACCGCGCTGCTGGCCCGCGACCGGAGGGGCCCGGAACTGATCGGGCAACTGCTCATCTACCCGATGCTCGACGACCGCGACGAGTCGGTCTCGACCCGACAGATCGACGGCATCGGCGTCTGGGACCGCGGATCGAACGTCACCGGGTGGACGGCGCTCCTGGGCGACCGCAAAGGCACCGACGACGTCTCGATCTATGCCGCCCCGGCCCGCGCCACCGACCTCAGTGGGGTGCCGCCGGCGTTCATCGACTGCGGCAGCGCCGAGGTGTTCCGTGATGAGGACGTCGCCTACGCCACCAAGCTCTGGGAAGCCGGGGTCCAGGCCGAGCTGCACGTCTGGGCCGGCGGCTTCCACGGCTTCGACATGTTCGCTCCGCACGCTGCCGTCGCACAGGCCATGCTCGCCGCACGCGACAACTGGGTGAACCGACTGCTCTCCTGAGCCCCAACTGCCCTGCGCGGTTTCCTCCCGGCGCACTTTCTGTCGGTTTCAGGGTCTCAGAACGACGGAAAGTGCGACGGGAACCCGGAGGGGAGGACGCCGTAGGGTGGAATCCCCGCGCGATGGAGCCCGACATGCAAGATCTGCTGGGGCGGCTCACCGCCCTCGACCCGGATGCCAGCGAGACGCTCAAGGTCGTCACCTACTTCGACGCGCTCGTCGCCCGATCGGTCGGCGTGGAGAGCATGCTGCGCGGTGCCGCGGTGCTCAGCGGCGCAACGGTCGGCCAGCGCGACGGCCGACAGATCGTACGCGTGCGTGCCGATGGGGTGCGCATCGATCCGGTCGAGCCCTCGCATGCCTGGCCCGTGCGGGACAGCGGACCGGGAGCGATCGCGTGGATCGAGCGTGACGGCGCTGCGCACACCAACGACGCGATGATCCTGGAACGTCTGAGCCTCGCCCTCGGCATCATCCGGGCTCGTCGCTCGGTCGGCCCGGAGAGCGCGGTCGAGCTCGCGATCAGTTCATATGCGGGAGCCGACGAGCGGGCTGCTGCTCTGCCGCGGCTCCGGCTCGGCGCGAGTGCGCTGCGGTTGGTCGCCTCGCCGCCCGATCCCGCGCCCCTGCCGCAGCATCCGTCGGCTGTGGTCGCCACCCGGCACGGCCTCACCCGGGCGACCATCCTGGATGCGCAGATGGATGCCGTGAGCGCCTGGGCCGACGGCGAAGGGCTGCGACTCGGACTCGGAACCGCGGGACCGGGGGAACAGCTTCCCCGGTCGTGGTCCTCCGCACTCGTGGCGGTCCGGCTGACCAGCCCGGCCGAACCGGTCGTCGACGCCGCCGACCTCGGCGCCCTTCTGCTCGTCGCGGAGGTCGCCGAGCAGGGACCGCTCCATCCGGATGCCGCTGCGCTCGCCGCCCTCGACGACCGCAGCCGCGAGCTGCTCGACGCCGTCGCCGAGGAGCAGAGCGTACGTGCCGCCGCCGTGCGCCTCGGTCGGCATCACTCGAGCGTGCAGGAGCGCTTGATCGCGCTCGTCGATGGCCTCGGCTACGACCCGCGCACACCTCGAGGGCACGCGCGGTATGTGCTCGCCCGGATGCTGCTCACGCTCGGGTCCTGAGCAGGTCGCCTCAGTTGAGCGCCGACGTCAGGCGGAAGACCCCGTCGAGGAACGTCGACTTCGCGGGCTCGCGCAACCACTCCTCGAGGGTCAATTCACGCCCCGCGGCGCGGTACTTCTGCTCGACCGCGCGCATCTGAGTCACGAAGGACTCTCCGCGCACCAGCAGCGACATCTCCGAGTTCAGGCTGAACGAACGGATGTCCATGTTGCTCGAGCCGATCACCGCGACGTCGTCGTCGATCGAGAAGTGCTTGGCGTGCAGGATGTACGGCGCCGGGTAGAGGAAGATGCGCACTCCCGCGCGCAGCAGCGTCTCGTAGTAGGAGCGCTGAGCGTGATAGACCATCCCCTGGTCGCCGAGTTCCGAGACGAACAGCTGCACGTCGAGTCCACGCTGGCACGCTGTGGTGATGGCGTAGATCATGGCCTCGTCGGGTACGAAGTACGGGCTGGTGAGGATGACCTTCTCAGTGGCGCCGTGGATGAGGGAGAGGAACATCCGCAGGTTGTTCTCGGTGCCGTACGCCGGACCGCTCGGCACCATCTGGCAGTGCAGGTCGGCGCCCGTGGGCTTCGACACGGCGGATGCCGGGACCCGCTCGACGGCCGACAGATCCTCTCCGGTCTCGATCACCCAGTCGGAGAGGAAGACGGCGTCGACCTGCGCGACGACCGGGCCTTCGACCCGCGCGATCAGTTCCTGCCACATCAGCCCGCGCTTGATGTTCTTCTCGGCGTTGTAGTCGCGCGAGATGAGGTTCTGGGAGCCGACGAAGCCGACCCTCCCGTCGACGACGACGAGTTTGCGGTGGTTGCGCAGATCGGGGCGCTGGTACTGCCCCTTGAACGGCCGCACCGGCAGCATCCACGACCAGATGACACCGATCCGGTCGAGCTCGGCAAAGGTCTCCTCGGACTTCGGGATCTTGCGTGACGCGATGTAGTCGGCCAGCAATCGCACGGTGACCCCGCGCGCGACTGCTCTCTCCATCGCCGTGAAGAACCCGTGGGTGGTGGCGTCTCGTGCGGCGATGTAGAACTCGACGTGCACGTATCGCTCGGCCGTGTCGATCGCGGCGGCCATGGCATCGATCGACCCCTGATAGTCGTCGATCAGCTCAGCCGACGAATCGCCGACCACCGGCAACCCCGTGAGCGCATGATTCTGCTGAGCGACGCGTTGGAGCCAGCGCGGGGCCCCCGCGTCCGGGTTGTCGACGGCTTCGGCGGCGATCATCTCGGTGACGCGCTGCTGCTCTTCCCGGCGCCTCCTGGGCAACCGGAAGTTGCCGATCAGCAGGTAGAGGCCCATGCCGACGAAAGGCACCAGGAACACCAGCAGCAGCCATGCCATCGCCGCCGTGGGCTTGCGGCCGCGGGGGATGTAGATGAGTGCGACCACATTGATGGCGAGGGCCGCGAGGGCCAGGATCATCCAGATCAGGTTCGCGGAGACAAGCGCGTCCATGCATCCTCCTTCGAGGTGATGCCTGAGTGTGACACGCGGTGCAGGGGGCGCGGGTGCGAGGCTCATCCTGCGCGGGTGGGGCGCTCGTGGCGGTGCGGATGCCGCGCGCGATCACTCGAAGCCCGGGTACTCCTGCAGCTTCGTCTCGAACTCGTCGCGGTCGGCCTCGCCGAGCACGCCGCTGGCGATCACGACGAGCTGCAGACCTTCGAGTGGTTCCCCGGTGCGGGCCGCCTGCGCTTCGCGTGCGGCGAGGAAGCCGCCGTCCTGGTCGTTCGACAGGTCGTAGATGTTGGCGTAGAACCGCATCGGATCGGGGTAGTTCTCGGTGTAGTACTCCCACGTGTGCTGCGTGCGGGGATCGTCGCTTCCGTAGAGCTTGGCGATCATCGACGGGTCGATGCCCGACCCCGTGGGGTCGTTGAAGGAGTAGAGGTTCCACAACCCGTGCTGCACGACCACCTCGTCGATCGCGGCCATCACCTCCTGCTTGCGTGCGTATCCCTGCACGGGCTGCTCGGTCGCCCACGCCGCCGAGGTGTACTCCACGAGCATCGACTCGCCGCCGTAGCCGTTGCGCTCGGGGCGCAGATCCTCATCACCCACGGGGACCCAGGTGAAGCCGAACTCCTGCGTGAGCCGAGTGCGGATGTCGGCGAAGAGCTCCTCGGACTGCGCCCGCACCTCCTCGAGGGACTGCTGCGACAGGGTCTCCTGCGGATCGGTGCCCTTGATGCCGGGGTACCCCTCGGCGTGCTTCTGATCGGCGGTCTTGGCGCCCTGGTAGCTGCCGGCAGCCGAGGTCTGCAGGGCGCTCATGCCGCCGACCGTGGCGACGTTGAACAGGACGGTCACGATCAGGGCGATCGCCCCCAGCTTGCGCGCCTGCGGCGAGAACAGTGCGGCGATGACCACGGCGACGACCACGAGCTGCGCCGTGAGCATCGTGACGCCGTAGAGGAGGTCGGTGCCGCCGGCGATCAGCGTGCCGAGCAGGGTCAGTGCGAAGAGGACGGCGACGGCGAGGGCGATCCAGCCGAGGGCGCTCGCGGAGGGCTGGGGTTCGTCTGCGGACGGCATCGGGGCGACGGTGGGCGCCGGAGCGGGTGCGAACGCTTCACGTCGCGCACCGCGATATCCGCCGGGCGGAGGGGCGGGGGGAGCCCCCTCGGTGCCTGCCAGGTAGCGCGCCCGCTGCTGCTCCGGATCCATCACCACGGCTTGTCCGTTCCCGTGCCGCCGGGATCGTCGCCCTGCTGCTGATCCCGCTCCTGCGTGCCCTGTTCGAGCTTGCCCTCGAGCTCGTCCAGCTTGCCCTCGGAGGGCTGTTCGTCTTCGCCGGGCTGCTGCTCGGGTTCCTGCGGCTCCTGCTGCTGCTCCTGCTGCTTCTGCTTGAGGCGATCCTCGGTGCCGTCGAGGGTGCCCGACATGTCGCGCTGCGGGTCGGAGGACTGCTGCTGTGCCTCTTCGCTGTGGCACTCGTCCGGAGTCTCCACCGTGATGGTCAGCGCCTCGCCGTAGAACTCGGCTGCGGCGGCACCGTCGCCGTCGGCACGCGCGTCGTCGCCCATGCGCTCGACGACGAGTGCGAGGTTGATGCGCACTCCGCAGACCTCGAGTCCGGTCGCGAGGTCGAGTGCCTCTTCGAGCTCGGTCCGGGCTTCGGGCAGCTGTTCGGCCGCGCCGAGGGCGGTCCCGATGTTGAACGGCGCCTTGTACGGCTCGAACCAGTTGAGGAAGTCCTGTCCGCGTGCTGATGCTTCGGATCCGGCGAAGTCGTCGACCACGTAGGCGGTGATCGCCTGGTGTGCGAACGCGTACATGCTCAGCAGCTTTCCCACGAAGAGCAGGGCGGCGAGGGTGAGCGGGATGGTCCCGATCGCGACCCAGCGGCGGATGCTGCGGCGACGACGGTTCGACCGGAGCAGCGCGGCTGCACGCTCCGCCTGATCCGAGGGGCCGGGCGAGCGCGTGACGGGGTGTGTGCGAAGCTCGGTCACGCCCACCCCCTCACCGGTCGTCGACCGCGCGGTGGGAGACGAGTGGTCCTCGGAAGGGGCGCGGACGAGGCGCTGAACATCCTATCCGCGGATGCTTTCGGCTTCATCCCAGAAGGGGCGGGGTGGGAAGATCCCGCCCCGCCCCTTCTCTTGACGCGTTCGACTAGGCCGCGGGGCGCAGTTCGAACTTCAGGTAGTCGGCTCCGGAAGTCACGCCGCAGTTCCACTGGCCGTAGCTCGCTCCGTCGGCGATGTTGCCGTCGCGGAGGGTGAGGCACTTGCCGGAGTGGCTGGCGGCGAGCTGGCTGTAGCC
>NZ_SSDF01000020.1 GCF_004794515.1 Microbacterium sp. A20
CCCGAACCGGATGATTAGTGTCGCGCTGAGATCACTCAGCTGCAGCGACGATGTTGACGACCTTGCGGCCGCCCTTCGCGCCGAACTGGACCGCACCGGCGGCCAGAGCGAACAGCGTGTCGTCGCCACCACGGCCGACGTTCACGCCGGGGTGGAAGTGCGTGCCGCGCTGGCGGACGATGATCTCGCCGGCGAGGACCTGCTGACCGCCGAAGCGCTTCACGCCGAGGCGCTGAGCGTTGGAGTCACGACCGTTACGGGTTGAGCTTGCGCCCTTTTTATGTGCCATGTCCTAGTCCCCTCGGGCTTACTTGATGCCGGTGATCTTGACGCGCGTGAGCTCCTGACGGTGGCCCTGACGCTTCTTGTAACCGGTCTTGTTCTTGTACTTCTGGATGATGATCTTCGGGCCGCGGAGGTTGCCGATGACCTCAGCCGTGACCTTGACCTTCGCCAGCGAGTCAGCGTCGGTGGTCACCGTGGCGCCGTCGACGAGCAGCACTGCGGCCAGCTCGATCTTCTCGCCCTGGGCAGCCTTGACACGGTCGAGCTGAACGATCGTGCCGACCTCGACCTTCTCCTGCCGCCCACCGGCGCGCACTACTGCGTAAACCACTTCATACCTGTTTCGTTGGGGAGCTCGCGGCTCCGAGATCTCACGGGAAGACTGTTGCTTGCATGCGCCGCAGAACGGCGGGCGCGAACGCAAGACTCTCCGCTTCGGCCGACGAGGACGACGCGGCATACGCACCAAGGGACTACTTTACCGGATGCGGGTCGGTGTCGCAAAGCGAAGCCGCTCCCGCACCCCCGCGTGTCGCTCCGCGGCCGACCCCGCCGGAGCGGTCGTAGGCTGACGAGGTGACCGTACTCGTCGACGACCCCCTCTGGCCCGCCCATGGACGCCTGTGGGCGCATCTGGTCAGCGACGAGACCCTGGACGAGCTGCACGCTTTCGCGAGAGCGAACGACGTGCCGGCGCGCGCGTTCGACCTCGACCATTACGACGTGCCGGAGGAGATGATCCCCCGGCTCGTCGTCGCCGGCGCCCACCCCGTCAGGGGCAAGGAGCTGGTGCGCCGACTGATCGCCTCAGGACTCCGAGTCCGCGGCCGCGACCGGCGCTGACGGCTCGTTGTTCACCGAGACGGGTGTGCCGGTGAGGGCGGCCGTGCTGACCCGACGACGGCCTCGTCCCTGACCCGGAGCCTTCGGCTCCGGAAGGGCGTCGAGCACCGAGTCGAGCAGCTGCTCGGCGGGCGACTTCGGAGCCGAGCGATCGCCGCCGCGCTTCTTGCGAGCCTTCTTGGGTCGCTCGGCAGCCGTCGGCGCCTCGGTCGCTGCCGGAGCGGTCTCCGCCTCTGCAGTGCCTTCTGCGGCCGGGACGATCGTGGAGGCGGCGATCTGAGCCAGTGCCGACTTCGCGCCCTCGGTGATGCTGTGGGTGACGTTCGGCGCGGCGGGCGCATTCTGGTTCTGCCCGTTCCCACCGTTGTTGCCGTTGCCGCCCCGCTGGCGACGACCGCTCTGACCGTTGCCGTTGCTGTTGTTGCCGCTGTTGCTGGAGCGGTGCTTGACGACCGGATCGTGATGCACGATGACACCTCGCCCGGCACAGACCTCGCACGCCTCGCTGAAAGTCTCGAGAAGCCCGAGTCCGAGCTTCTTGCGGGTCATCTGCACGAGACCGAGCGAGGTGACCTCGGCGACCTGGTGCTTCGTCCGGTCGCGGCTCAGGCACTCGATCAGACGGCGGAGCACGAGATCGCGGTTGGACTCGAGCACCATGTCGATGAAGTCGACGACGATGATGCCGCCGATGTCGCGCAAGCGCAGCTGGCGGACGATCTCCTCGGCCGCCTCGAGGTTGTTCTTGGTGACCGTCTCTTCGAGGTTTCCGCCCGAACCGACGAACTTGCCGGTGTTGACGTCGACGACGGTCATCGCCTCGGTGCGGTCGATCACGAGCGAACCACCCGAGGGGAGCCAGACCTTGCGGTCGAGCGCCTTCTCGATCTGCTCCGTGATGCGGAACGCGTCGAACGGGTCGGTCTCGTCCTCGTATGCCTCGACGCGCTCGAGCAGGTCGGGTGCCACGCTCTCGAGGTAGGCGCGGATGGTCTGCTGGGCATCCTCGCCCTGGATGAGCATCTTGGTGAAGTCCTCGTTGAAGACGTCACGGACGATCTTGACGAGCAGATCGGGCTCCGCGTGCAGGAGGGCCGGCGCCTGCTGGCTCTCGACCTGCTTCTGGACGTGCTCCCACTGCGCGGTGAGACGCTGCACATCGCGCGTGAGCTGGTCCTCGGTCGCGCCCTCGGCAGCCGTGCGCACGATCACGCCGGAGGACTCGGGGAGGACCTCCTTGAGGATCCGCTTGAGTCGCGCACGCTCGTTGTCGGGCAGCTTGCGGCTGATGCCGTTCATCGAGCCGCCTGGCACGTAGACCAGGTAGCGGCCGGGAAGGGAGATCTGGCTCGTGAGGCGCGCACCCTTGTGTCCGACCGGATCCTTGGTGACCTGCACGAGCACGCGGTCGCCGGGCTTGAGCGCGAGCTCGATGCGTCGCGGCTGGTTCCCGGTCTCGACGCCGTCCCAGTCGACCTCGCCGGAGTACAGCACGGCGTTGCGGCCGCGGCCGATGTCGACGAACGCGGCCTCCATGCTCGGCAGCACGTTCTGGACGCGGCCGAGGTACACGTTGCCGATCAGTGATGCGTCCTGGTTGCGGGCGACGTAGTGCTCGACGAGAACACCGTCCTCGAGGACGCCGATCTGCGTGCGACCGTTCTTGGAGCGGACGACCATCTTGCGGTCGACCGACTCGCGACGCGCGAGGAACTCCGCCTCGGTGACGACGGGACGGCGACGACCTGCGTCGCGTCCGTCGCGGCGGCGCTGCTTCTTCGCCTCGAGCCGGGTGGAGCCCTTGATGGCCTTCGGCTCGGTGATGTACTCGACGACGCGCTGGCGCTGACGCGGCTCTTCGCGCTGGTCGTCTCCGTCGGATCCGCCACGGCGGCGACCGCGACCGCGGCCCCGACCCGATGACTCGTCCTGCGGCTCGCGCTCGGCGATGCGGTCGAAGATGCGCTCGCCACGGTCGGGTCGCGCGGGCAGCGGGATGACCTCGGGCGCGTAGAAGTGCAGTTGCGTGGAGACCTGCGACACGAAGACCTCGGGCAGCAGGCCGAGCGACACAGCGGTCACTGCGGCCGGAGCCTCGGGGGCAGCCGGGGTCTTCTCCTCAGCGGGCGCCTCGGTGGCAGCATCGCCCTGGTCTGCGGGCTCCTCGGTAGAGGCCTCCACCACCTGCGCTTCCTCAGCCGGCGCCTCGCGCACAGCGCTCTCCTCGACGATCGCCTCGGACATGGCCTCGACGTCGGCATCCGAGGGAGCGTCGGCTTCGCCGTTCTCCGCGGAAGCGTCTTCGGCGACCTCGGACTCTGCTGCGACCTCGGCCTCAGCCGCGATCACGGCGGCAGCCTCGTCCTCCGCAGCGGCATCTGCGGCGGCACCGGCCGCAGCATCGTCAGCGGCCGCAGCGGCGTCCTCCGCGGCGGCGTAGCCAGCGGCAACGTCGTCGGCAGCGGCGTCGGCCGCAGCATCCGCCACATCCGCCGCGGTGTCGTCCTCGTTCGTCGATCCCTGCGGATCGTGCACCTCGGGAGCCGTGGGCTCCGTCAGCGGTTCCGCGGCGTCAGCCGGGGAGTCGAGGGTAGGTGCGTTGTTGTCATTGTTCTCATCGGCCATCTCTGGCTTGCTCCCTGCACGGAGCACTGCTGCTCCGTGAAATCTCATGCGGTACCCGCGGGTTCCGCGAACTCACTCGGTGTGCGACCGGCTCATGGCTCTGATCGCGTGGGGCATGGGGCCCCGAAGTCTGCGTCGACACGTGTCGCGGCAAGGCCGTTCATCGTGTCACAGGCCATTATCGCACCAAGTGGCTCCGTTCACGGCATCCCGGCGTGACCAGCGCGTTTTGTCCGGCCTGTTCTCGCCACATCCATAGCAGTCGTTGGGATAATCCCCCTATGAGCGAGCAGCGCACCCGCCCCGTCGTCTACGCCGTCTGGTTGATCTTCGCGAGCGTGGTCGGCTGGTTCGCCGCCTTCCAGCTCACGGTCGAGAAGTTCGCGCTGCTGGAGAATCCCGGGGAGGCGCTCTCCTGCGATCTCAGCCCCTTCCTCCAATGCAGCACCAATCTGCAGTCGTATCAGGGATCGATTTTCGGCTTTCCGAACCCGATCCTCGGACTCACAGGGTGGATGGCTCCGCTGGTGGTCGGCGTCGCGATCCTCGCCGGCGCCCGTTTCCCGCGCTGGTTCTGGCTTACGTTCGGCGCCGGCATCACATTCGCGTTCGGCTTCGTTATCTGGCTGATCGGCCAGAGCCTGTACGAGCTCCTGGTGCTCTGCCCGTGGTGCATGGTCACCTGGGCCGTCACAATCCCCACCTTCTTCGCGACGATGATCCACCTGACGCGCATCGGCGCGTTCACGAGCAACGAGAAGGTGCAGGCTCGTGCGGACAAGTTGATGCCGTGGGTGCCGCTGGCGACCATCGTCGCCTACGCGCTGGTCATCTTCCTCGCGCAGCTACAGGGGCTCGATTTCCTCGGCGAGATAGCCAAGATTCTCTTCTGAGCCAGGCGCGTCAGCTGACTGACTCCTCGATGTCTCTATACTTCCCACCCGCTGTCACCCGATAGCTAAACCTCATGGGCCGTGTTCCGCCTCCAACCGTGCCCGCGAACCGCACCTGCGAATGGGCCTACGGAATCACCGTAGACATTAAGACCTCTAACATGTTACGTTTCGGCTTTATTGCATTCGATCGGAGGGTGACATGAAAAAGAAGATAAGAGTCGGTGCCGTCGCTGCCGCAGCGTTCTTTGTTGCAGCGAGCGTACTCAGTGCTGAAGCTGCGTCCGCGAACACATCCCAGACTTTCAACTTCAACGGCTCCTCGGCCGCAAGCGCCAACTATGACACGAGCGCCAATCGGTTCCAGGTCAAGGACCTCAAGGCAGACGGCTATGGAGTCACCGTCGAGTACAGCTTCACTGGCATCTCGGGGGTTCGCTACGTAAGCAACTCGGGAGGGTCAAATTCCACAACCACGAGCTACATCGCGATACCGAAGGGGGCGACACAGATCAACTGGCGCATCACGCTGAAGAACGGTGCAACGGTCGTCGCTCGCGACATCGTCATCAAGAAGGATGTTGCGTAACCCGGTTTCCTCACCCGCGAGTATCCGACCAGGCGAGGCTGCCGAAGACGATGAACCTCCGTCTGACTCGGCCCCCGTCCAGAGGCGACCAAGGCCCGCCCACTTCTCAGTGGACGGGCCTTTTCGCGTACGGGTCTCAGTCGAACCAGATGCCGAGCTCGCGCGCGGCCGACTCGGGGCTGTCCGAGCCGTGCACGAGGTTCTGCTGCACCTTGAGGCCCCAGTCGCGGCCGAAGTCGCCGCGGATCGTGCCGGGTGCCGCCGTGGTCGGATCGGTCGTGCCGGCGAGGGAGCGGAACCCCTCGATCACACGGTTACCTGCCAGACGGATGGCGACCGACGGCCCCGAGAGCATGAACTCGAGCAGCGGCTCGTAGAACGGCTTTCCCTCGTGTTCGGCGTAGTGCTCGGCGAGCAGATCGCGGTCGGGCTCGACGAGGCGGATGTCGACGAGGGCATACCCCTTCGCCTCGATGCGGGCGAGGATCGTGCCGGTGAGGCCGCGGGCGACGCCATCGGGCTTGACGAGGACGAGGGTTTCTTCGGTGGCCATGTCATTCACTCTCTGTCTGAGTCTCGGTCGTGGGCTCGGCGGGGCGTCGTGCGTCCAGTCGGGCCCCTCCGATGGTCGCATACGCCCACATCCCGCCGAAAATCAGGACGACGAGCAGGATGGCCGGGACGAAGAACGCCGACAGGGCCACGATCGCCTGGACGACCCACCCGGCCGGGATGGCCCAGGGCTTCGTGATCATTCCGGCGATGGCGATGCAGGCGAGCGCGAGGACTCCGCCGCCGACGATCCCCCACCACGGTTCGAAACCGGCGGGGAGCTGGCGCAGGCCGAAGATCGTGAGCCCGACGAGGAACACCACGATCGCCTCGAACCCGAGGACGATGGGTGCGAGCTTCTGCACGAGGGTCCGCGGCGGCCGCGGTCGGCGCGCGGGCGCAGCATCGGCACTCACGCGCGCCACCCCGACTTCCAGTCCTCTTCCTCGGCGAGGGCGATGGCCTCTCCGGCGAGCACGACCGAGCCGGCGATCACGACGGCGCGTCGGTCGGACGAGGCCGCCCACTCCCGCGCAGCATCGGCAGCCTCGGCGAGGGAATGGTGCACGGTCGCGCGCTGACCGGTCTGCTCGACGAGGTCGGCGATCGCATCGGCGTCGCTCGCGCGATCCGAGTCGGGCGCCGTCGCGAAGACGTGCGCGACCCCGGGCGCGAGCCGACCGACGATACCTGCGGCATCCTTGTCGGCGAGCACGCCGAGCACGAGACCCCACTCGTCGAAGTCGAAGCTGTCGTCCAGCGCCTGGGCGAGGGCTGCCGCGCCGTGCGGATTGTGCGCGGCATCGACGATCACGGTCGGCGCGATGCCGAGCAGCTGCAGGCGCCCCGGAGAGGTCGTACCCTGGAGCCCGTCGGAGATGATGTCGCCCGCGATCGCCTGGGTCGCTCCGCCGATGAGCGACTCGACGGCGGCCACCGCGAGTGTGGCGTTGTGCCCCTGGTGGGCTCCGTAGAGCGGCAGGTACTCCTCTGCGTACTCCCCCGCGAGCCCGCGGATCGTGAGCAGTTGGCCTCCGACGGCGAGCTTCTGCTCCGTGATGCCGAACTCCTCGCCCTCGAAGGCGATCGTCGCGTTGCGCTCCGCCGCCACCCGGCGCAGCACCTCGGCCGCCTCGGGAGGCTGCTGGGCGGACACCACCGCGGCGCCCTCCTTGATGATGCCCGCTTTGACCTCTGCGATCTCGGCGATCGTGTCGCCGAGCCGATCCGCGTGGTCGATGTCGATCGGCGCGAACACCGCGACGTCGCCGTCCGCGGTGTTCGTGGAGTCCCACTCCCCGCCCATCCCGACCTCGAGCACCAGCACATCGACCGGCGCATCCGCCACGGCGACGAAGGCGAGGACCGTGAGCAGCTCGAAGAACGTCAGCGGCGCATCTCCTGCGGCCTCGAACTCCGCGTCGACGATGTCGACGAACGGCTCGATCTCGTCCCACGCGTCGGCGATCGCCTCGTCGGAGATCGGCTCGCCGTCGATCATAATGCGCTCGGTGAAGCGCTCCAGGTGCGGACTGGTGAACAGCCCCGTCCGCAGATCGTGTGCGCGCAGCAGGCTCTCGATCATCCGAGCCGTCGAGGTCTTGCCGTTCGTGCCCGTGATGTGGATGACGCGGTAGGTGCGCTGCGGGTCGTCGAGGAAGGCGAGGATGCGCGCGGTGCGCTCCTTGCGCGGCTGCACCCAGCGCTCTCCCGCACGACTCAGCAGTGCCTCGTAGACGGCGTCCGCCCGCTCGCGGTCGTTCATGCTCCTGCTCCGATCCTGGTGACGGCGATCGTGAATTCGCCGGCGTTCGCATATGTGCCGGCGGGGATGACCGCGGAGAATTCGGGTGTCACTCCTCCGGCAGCGGCGAGGACGGTTCCGTGCCCGAAGATCGAATCGCCCTGCGCATCGATCACGAAGTACTCCTCGGCCAGCGTCTCCGCCGCGATGCCCGCGAGGTCGAAGGCGGAGACGACAGCCTGGGTGTCCGCATCGTCCTGGAACCGCAGAACCAGCTGGATGCGGTCGCTGACGTCGAAGTCGGCGTTCTTGCGGGTCTCCTGCACAGCGCGGATCACGTCGCGTGCGAGCCCCTCGGCTTCGAGCTCGGGAGTCGTCCTGGTGTCGAGAAGCATGAAGCCGCCGGTCGGGACGATCGCGAGAGCTTCGCCCTCCGGACGCCCGGTGGTCTCCAGCACGAGCTCGTACTCGGCTGGTTCCAGGACGATGCCGCCCGCGGTCACGACACCGTCGACCTCGCTCCAGTCCCCCGAGCGCGCGGCCTGGATCGCCTTCTGCACGTCCTTGCCCAGACGCGGACCAGCCGCGCGAGCATTGACGCTCAGGCGGTGCGCGATGCCGTAGTCCACCGCGGTGGTCCCGGTCAGGGCGACGAGCTCGACCGCCTTGACGTTGAGTTCCTCGCGAAGGATGTCCTCGAACTGCCCCAGCGTTCCGGCCAGCGGCGAGACGACGGTCAGACGCGCCAGCGGGAGTCGCACGCGCAGCTTCTCCTTCTTGCGCAGCGCGTTGCCGACACTCGAGAGCTCTCGCACAGCATCCATCGCGTCACGGATCTCGTCCGCCGCCGGGAACTGCGCGTCGTCCGGCCAGTCCGTCAGGTGCACGCTGCGCGCACCCGTGAGGCCCTGCCACACGCGCTCGCCGATCAGCGGCACGAGCGGCGCCGCGACGCGGGTGAGCGTCTCGAGCACCGTGTAGAGCGTGTCAAACGCCTCGCGGCTCTTCGGGTCCTCCGTCACGCCGACCCAGAAGCGGTCGCGCGAGCGGCGGATGTACCAGTTCGTCAGCACCTCGGCGAAGTCGCGCAGCCGCGCCGATGCCGTGGTCGAGTCGAGGCCTTCCAGATCGGCACGCACCTCGCGTACGAGGTCGCCCAGGCGCGCCAGGATGTAGCGGTCGAGCACATCCGTGGAATCCGTGCGCCATTCGGCCTCGTAGCCGTCCACACCGGACGCGTTCGCATAGGTGGCGAAGAAGTACCAGGAGTTCCACAGCGGCAGCAGGAACTCGCGGACGCCGGAGCGGATCCCCTCCTCGGTCACCGCGAGGTTTCCCCCGCGCAGCACGGAGCTCGACATCAGGAACCAGCGCATGGCGTCGGAGCCGTCGCGGTCGAGCACCTCCGAGACGTCCGGGTAGTTACGCAGGGACTTCGACATCTTGTAGCCATCACTGCCCAGCACGATGCCGTGGCAGCTGACACCCGTGAACGCCGGGCGGTCGAACAGCGCGGTCGACAGCACGTGCATGACGTAGAACCAGCCACGGGTCTGGCCGATGTACTCGACGATGAAGTCCGCCGGTGCATGCGAGTCGAACCACTCCTGGTTCTCGAACGGGTAGTGCACCTGGGCGTAGGGCATCGAACCCGAGTCGAACCACACGTCGAAGACGTCTTCGATCCGGCGCATCGTGCTCTTGCCGGTGGGGTCGTCGGGGTTCGGGCGCGTCAGGTCGTCGATGTACGGGCGGTGCAGATCGATCTCACCCTCGGGGTTGCGCGGCAGCGTGCCGAAGTCGCGCTCCAGGTCTTCGAGCGAGCCGTAGGCGTCGACGCGCGGGTACTCCGGGTCGTCGCTCTTCCAGATCGGGATGGGCGAGCCCCAGTAGCGGTTGCGGCTGATCGACCAGTCGCGTGCGCCCTCGAGCCACTTGCCGAACTGGCCGTGCTTGACGTTCTCCGGCACCCAGGTGATCTGCTCGTTGTTGGCGAGCATGTCGTCCTTGATGTCCGTCACGCGGATGAACCAGCTCGATACGGCCTTGTAGATCAGCGGGTTCCGGCAGCGCCAGCAGTGCGGGTACGAGTGCTCGTAGCTCTGCAGTCGGATCAGGCGGCCGTTCTCGCGGATCAGGCGCACCAGCGGGGTGTTCGCGTCCATCCACAGCTGGCCCGCCACATCGGTGACGTTCGCGAGGAACTTCCCGCCGTCGTCGAGAGACAGGATCGTGGGGATGCCGGCAGCGCCCGCGACCCGCTGGTCGTCTTCACCGTAGGCCGGGGCCTGGTGGACGATGCCGGTGCCGTCGCTGACCGTGACGTAGTCGTCCACGAGGATGCGCCAGGCATTCTCGGTGCCGTATGTCTCGGTGTCCGCGTAGTAGTCGAACAGGCGGTCGTAGGTGACGTCCTGCAGCTCGGCGCCGCGGACCGTGGCGTCGACCGCGGCGAGCGCGTCCTCCGCGCTCTCGTACCCGAGGTCCTTGGCGTAGCCGCCGACGAGCTCGCGGGCGAGCAGGTAGCGATGCGCGGACGACTCGATCGCGGCATCCGTGGTTCCGGGTGTCTGGTGCACGTCTGCGGCGCCGAGAGGGCCGGCAGGCAGCACGACGTACTCGATCGCAGGCCCCACGGCGAGCGCGACGTTGGTCGGCAGCGTCCAGGGCGTCGTGGTCCAGGCGAGGGCGCGCACCCCCGTGAGTCCGAGGGACTCGGCCTTGGCTCCGGTCAGCGGGAAGGTGACGGTGACCGAGGGGTCCTGACGCATCTGGTACACGTCGTCGTCCATGCGCAGCTCGTGCGCGCTGAGCGGGGTCTCGTCGCGCCAGCAGTACGGCAGCACGCGGTAGCCCTCGTAGGCGAGCCCCTTGTCGTACAGCGTCTTGAACGCCCAGAGCACGCTCTCCATGTACCCCAGGTCGAGCGTCTTGTAGCCGCGGTCGAAGTCCACCCAGCGCGCCTGGCGGGTGACATAGTCCTGCCACTCGTGCGTGTAGGCGAGCACGGAGCTCTTCGCCTTCTCGTTGAAGACGTCGATGCCCATCTGCTCGATCTCGGCCTTCTCGGTGATGCCGAGCTGCTTCATCGCCTCGAGCTCCGCGGGGAGGCCGTGCGTGTCCCAACCGAAGACGCGGTCGACCTTGTGGCCGGTCATGGTCTGGAACCGCGGGAACACGTCCTTGGCGTAACCGGTGAGCAGGTGTCCGTAGTGCGGCAGGCCGTTCGCGAACGGAGGGCCGTCGTAGAACACCCATTCCGGAGAGCCTTCGCGCTGCTCGATCGAGGCGCGGAAGGTGTCGTCGTCCTTCCAGAACGCGAGCACCTCCTCCTCGATCTGCGGGAAGCGGGGGCTGGGCGCGACGTGGGTCCCTGAGCTCGTCGAAGGGTCGGCGGCGGGGCCGAAGGAGGAACGGGGGTAGGTCATCGTGTCTCGCAGTGGTCGTCGTGGCGGATGCTCCTGCGAGGACGACCCTCGCGGACCGCGGTACCACCTCGCGTGCCACGCCTTGCGACGCGACCACTCTCACTGCGGCTGTGACGGGCCTGCCCCGCTCGGTTCTACTGAGCGCCTCCCGAGGGACACACCGTTCTTCCGAGAGCTCCCCGGTGATGCCGGATCGATGCTCGTCCCTCCAGTGTACGCGGGTCCTGCGCCTGCGCGGCGCCTGCGCGGCGCCTGCGCGGCGCCTGCGCGTCCGCGGACAGGAACTGCAGTCGCCGCGGTCCTGCGCTTGCTGCGGCCTTTCGCGGTTGCTGCGGCCGGACTCGACGGAAACGGCCGACGGAAGAGCGTATGGCCGAGGCAACCGCGACTCGGGGGACGTGACTGCGGCGAAACACGTGAGTGCCGGGGGCTCAAGCCTCGTGCAGCCCCTGCGCCACGGCGCGCATCACCAGGTCCCGCACCATGTGCCACTCGAACATCATCTGCGAGTAGGAGATCCGGATGACGTGGTAACCCCTGAGCTTCAGCACCGCGTCGTGCCGGATGTCTTCGCTGCGCTGGGCACCGACATGATGAGCACCGTCGATCTGGAGTATGAGGCGGCTGCCGATCAGAGCATCGACGCGATGCCCGGCGATCCAGATCTGAGCTCGCACCGGCACCCGGAGCCAGCGGAGCCGCTCGCGGATGTATGTTTCCAGCCCCGCATCCGAGAAGGGCGCGGCGGTGGCGAGTATTCGACGCGCGTTGGCCGCCATGGGAGCCGACGGAGTTCCTCGATCGTCACGAGGGATCGGTTCAACGCGGACTCCCACGTGGCGAGCGCCTGTTCGAACGGCTCACACTCCGCGATACGCGCCAGCACATTCTCGACCGGATCGACCAACGCGTCGGGGTGACGCGGGACGGGCGGCGTGCTCCAGTGCACCTTCGCGCGGAGTCCCCGTCGACTCGATGCGTTCGTCCCGACTGCGACGTGCGGAAGGCCGGACGCATCGTGCACCCAGAGACCGAGGCGGCCGGCCTGCGTCCGGCAGGTGAGTATCACGCCATGCCGGGCTGCCTCCAGGAGGAGGGGATCGGCCGCGGGCGAGGCGAGCCAACCGCGGCGGGGGCGGATGATGGCGCCGGCTCTGAGTGCAGCATCCACTGCTGTCCTGCCGAACCCGAGATCAGCGACGCGAGCGGATCGCACGATACCGCCGAGGTCAGTGATTCTCGCCGCAAGTACCTCCGCCGTTCGCCGCACCCGTCCAGTGTGGGGGCCGCTCCGCCCCGGTGGCTGCCGCGCGATCCGTGCCCGTGGACAACGAGCCGCGCTCGGGACCTGTGCACGAGAGGTGCGCGCGCAGCTGGTGCGGCCTTCTGCGTCTCCCGCGGCCAGATTCGGGAAGTTCGGCCGCGGGAGGTGCAGAAGGCCGCAGTAACCCGCAGCTCGCGGAAGCACCCGTCCCCTGCCCTGCGCGTCCTGCCCGGCCCAGCGCGGCCCGGCCCAGCGCGGCCCG
>NZ_SSDF01000021.1 GCF_004794515.1 Microbacterium sp. A20
ATGATGCGTGCGATCCAGGACCTGGACCAGCAGCTCGCCGGCAGCTGACACACAGCACGCGGTTTCCCAGGGGCGTCGACCATCGGTCGGCGTCCCTGTTCCGACTCGACAGGAGGGGCGACATGCCTGATGTGAGTATCGACTATGCCGCGATGGAGGCGAGCAGGACCGCGTATGCGAACATGCGCTCGTCCCTCGACGCGGCGACGAGTGCGCTGGGTTCCGTTTCCGGTGCTGCTGTCCCGCAGGACGAGCTGCGTCGACGACTCGAGGATCTCCACGATTCCTGGGGTGGCGGGCTCGACAAGCTCGGGCGGTATGCGGAAGACGCCGGCAAGGGGCTGCAGGGCATCCTCGAGGCGTTTCAGGGGCTCGACTCCGAACTCGCCGCGAGTATGGAGCCCCAGGAAGGAGCGGCCTCATGAGCGCCTTCCCCACTCTGGGATTCGACCCGGCTCCGGGTGATGTCGGTCAGCTCGAGGACTTCGTCATCGGTCTCTCGTCCGGCTGCGACAGCATCGATGACGCGCTGGCCATGCTCAACGGCGACGATGACGCGGCCTGGACCGGCGAAGCGGCCGTGGCCTTCCGCGCGGCGATGAGCGAGGATTTCCGCCCGCACCTGGCCGACACCGGTTCGGCGTTGCGCACCTCCCGCGACGCACTCGGCACGTGGGTCACGCAGCTGGCGGGTTACCAGGCGCGTGCGCGTGATCTCGAGGAGCAGGCGGCCGCCGCGGCGGCGACCGTCAGCAGCAAGGCCTCGGCGAAGTCGACGGCGGCGGATGCGGCGGATGCCGAGGATGCCGACCCCGATGCCCTGTCGAAGGCGACGACGGCGCTCGCGAACGCGCAGGGTGAGCTCGACGACATCATCGCGGCGGCGCAGCGTCTTAAGAGCGAGGTCGACGGCGATGCCGCCGTCGCGGCGGAGCAGCTGGTCGGCGCGAGCGAGACGCTCAGCGCTTACAAGGGCAACGCTTTCTCCAACTTCCTCGAGGGCGCGGGCGACTGGCTGGCGGATGCCGGCGAGTGGCTCATGGACAACGTCGTGCCGATCCTGGAGGACATCCTCCGGGCGGCGCTGCCGATCATCGCCATCCTCTCGATCTTCTTCCCGGTTCTCGGCACGGTCGCGCTCATCATGTCGATCGCCCTCGTCGCGATCGATGGGCTGCAGGCGCTCACGGGTCGCGGCTCGTGGACCGACTTCGCGGTAGGCGCGCTCGGTCTGCTCGCCGGCGGTGCGCTCGGTGCGGCGGCGAAGTCGCTGATCGGTCCCGGTGGCGCGGTGCTGATCCCCTCGATCCAGCGGATGACGCCGGCGCTGGCGGGCGGCGGAACCGCGGCGGGCACCCTCGCGGTCACACTCAACATCAACATGAACAACATGGTCGCGAACACCTACTGGATGATGTCTTCGGCGAAGGACGCCCACGACAACGGGCAGAGCTTCGTCGAGAGCTTGTCCGGCCCGTGGCAGAACCTCGCCGAACGCGCAGGGAACACCATCCGCGGCGAAGGCCCGAAGACGGACGACGAGCTGTGACCGCCCCCGCTTCGCATACCGCCTACCGCGTGTGGCAGCGGATGCCGCAGGGGTGGGTCGAGTTCCGCGCGCTCGGCGACCGTTCGCCGGACGAGTGGATCGCCCGTTACCTGGAGAGCGGCGACGGCTGGCTCCCCGACGAGGCGCGCACGGCGATCACCGAGGGCTTCCACGCCGGCGTCCGCATGTTCTCCGACGTCCCCTTCGACTTCGCGGGTGTCTCGATCGTCCTCGGCGAGCGGCCGGCGGTGTCGTTCCTGTGCACGCATGTCGTGGTCACCACCGAGGACGAGGTCGCAGACGCTGCTGCGCTGCACCGGCTGCTCCCACTGGGCCGGTTCGGAGACGACGGCACGGCCGAGACGTTCACGTCGCCCGACGGTCGGGTGGGCACGGTCTCCAGCGGCCTGCTGTCGCGGGGTGGCATTGATTCGGTGATGACCGTCGGCGAGATCCGACTGCCCGATGCTGCCGGCACGGTCCTCATCATGGGCATGTGCTCGGACCCTGAGCAGCGCCAGGAACTCGCGGTGCTGACGGCGTTCGCCCTGTCGATGACGCAGTACCTTCCGGAGGGCGTCGAGCCCGAGCTTCCGGAGGGGGCGCGGTTCGAGGCGCCCCTGGACGGCGAATAACCTGAGTCCATGGCTTTTGCGCTGATCCGACCCGAGTCGCGTCCCCTCATCGATGCCGCGCGCACGCCGGACGCACGTCCGGTGGACGCGGATCGCTTCGCGACCGTGCTGCGTAGCGACTTCGAGCGGTGGTCGCGCTGGGCCCTGGGGCTCGGGGGCTTCGCGCTGGCGATCGGCGGCGCTTTCGTCGCGGCGGGGATGATCGAGGCCGTGCGGATGCTCGGCGGATCCCCGGCTGCGGTCGATCTGGTGGTGATCGCAATCGCCGTGGTCGTCGGACTCGGCGGTGTCGCGATCCTGGTCGCCCTGTGGTGGAGCGGTCGGAAGATCCTGTCAGCCGCGTCGTGGTGGCTCCGCCTGCCGTACACCGCAGGGGGTCGGCAACGTCGCGCTGGTGGATGGATCCGCGCACGTACCGTGAACTTCGAGCCACGGGTCTTCCTGCGTCTCGTCACGGCGGCACTCGCGCTGCTGCTCGCGGTGGGCGGTATCGCCCTGTTCATCCGCGATCTGACCGGCGGGGTCACGTCGATGACGGCGGCCTCCGTGGTGGTCGGGGTGATCGCGCTGGTCGCGGGCATCGGGCAGCTCGGCGGGGTCATGCGCCTCGTGTCGGGTCTCTCCGAGGCCGATCCGCTGTGGGTCCGCGTCCGCTCCGCGTTCGTCCGGCGCTGAGTAGCGGGGTGATGCGGGGGATGGGGAGTTGTCCCCATCGACGGTGTCCGTCGGATGCTCGTAG
>NZ_SSDF01000022.1 GCF_004794515.1 Microbacterium sp. A20
CCCCCCCCCCCCCCCCGCACTGCAGAACGCTCCCGTCGCGCTCTCCGTCGGTCCCCGCAACGGAGAGCGACAGGAAGTGCGACGGGAGCGAGGTCAGCGCGCGGAAGGAATCAGACCTTAGCGAGGCCACGGATCGGGCTGACCGACTGCTCTTCCTCGTGGTCCGGACCGAGCGGGATGCCCGAGCGGTCGCGCAGCAGGAGCGTGGCGATCAGGCCGAGCACCGTCATCCCGGCGAGGTACCAGGTGACCGCGTCGGTCGAGCCCGTGGCACTCACGATGGCCGTGGCGATCGTCGGCGCGAAGGCCCCACCCGCGATGGCACCGATCGCGTACGAGATCGAGACTCCCGAGAACCGGATGCTCGCGGGGAACAGCTCGGCGTAGAGCGCCGCCTGCGGGCCGTAGGTGAAGCCGAGGCCGATGGTCAGGATCGCAAGCCCGGCGAACAGCAGGCCGATCTCGCCCGTGTTCACGAGAGGGAACAGCGTGAACACTCCGACGAGCTGCATGACCCAGCCGATGATGTAGGTCGTTCGGCGACCGATCCGGTCCGAGATCCACCCGGCGAGCAGCGTCGTGAGCAGCCAGGTGACCGCGGAACCGGCGACTGCCCAGAGCACCGGACCGCGCTCGAGGCCGATCGGCCCCTCGGGGTTGGTGGCATAGCCCTGGATGTATCCGCCGGTGGTCATGTAGCCGACCGCGTTGTTGCCGGCGAAGACGAACGCGGCGACGATCACGAGCAGCAGGTGCTTCCGGAAGAGCTGCGCGATCGGCATCCGCGCCTTCTCCTTGCGCTCGGCGAGCTCGGTGAAGACCGGGCTCTCCTCCACCTTGCGTCGCACGTAGTAGCCGATGAGGATCAGCACCACGCTGAGGAGGAACGGCACACGCCAGCCCCAGGCGGCGAACTGCTCGCCGGGAGCCACCACGGTCATCAGCGCCATCACACCGGACGCGAGCAGCAGTCCGAGGGGCACACCGATCTGCGGCGAGGCGCCGAAGATGCCGCGCTTCTTGCGCGGAGCGTGCTCGACCGCCATCAGCACGGCACCGCCCCACTCGCCACCGGCCGAGATGCCCTGGACGATGCGCAGGAGCACCAGCAAGATCGGAGCCATGATGCCGATCGTCTCGTACGTGGGCAGCAGACCGATCAGTGCGGTCGCCGCTCCCATCAGGATCAGCGTCCACATCAGCACGGCCTTGCGTCCGAGCTTGTCGCCGTAGTGACCGGCGAGGAAGGCGCCGAGCGGCCGGAACAGGAAGCTCACGCCGACCGTGGCGAAGCCGACGAGCGCGCTGTTCGCACCGAGCGGCTCGAAGAACAACTGGCCGAACACCAGCCCGACCGCCGTGGCGTAGATGAAGAAGTCGTACCACTCGACCGTGGTGCCGACGACGGTGGCGAAGACGACGCGGCGCCGATCGGCCGCTGTCGCGATGGTTCCGGTGGGCGTGAACCCACCCTGTGACTGCCCGCTCATGGGGTGTCTCCTTTGGTTGTGACCGCATTGTCACGGCGTGCAGCGGATGCGGATCCGGAGTGCTTGCCGAGGGGTGAACCGATGATATATGATTTCGAATACGACGCACAAGGCGTCCTGCACGACAACGCAGACGAGCGCGAGGAGGCGCCCCGTGACGGATACCATCGACCGCCCCGGCAAGATCATCGCGATCCATCTGAGCTATGCGTCCCGCGCCGATCAGCGCGGCAGGCGCCCCGCTTCCCCCTCCTACTTCTTCAAGCCGGCCAGTTCCGTCGGCTTCTCCGGCGGCACCGTCGAGCGACCGGCCGGCACCGAACTGCTCGCCTTCGAAGGCGAGATCGCGCTCGTGATCGGCACCGCCGCCCGCCGCGTCTCGCTCGACGAGGCCTGGGCTCATGTGGGGTGGGTCACCGCCTCGAACGACCTCGGACTGTACGACCTGCGCGCGAACGACAAGGGCTCCAACGTCCGCTCCAAGGGTGGCGACGGTTACACACCTCTCGGCCCCGACCTGATCGATGCCCGCACGGTCGACCCGGCGGCCCTTCGCGTCCGCGCCTGGGTCAACGGCGAACTCCGTCAGGACGACACCACGGCCGGGCTCATCTTCCCCCTCGCGCAGCTCGTCGCCGACCTGTCCCAGCACTTCACGCTCGAACCGGGCGATGTCATCCTCACGGGCACCCCCGCCGGCTCCTCCGTCATCGTCCCCGGCGATGTCGTCGAGGTCGAGGTGGACGCTCCCGATGCCCCAGGCTCCCCGACATCGGGCCGCCTCGTGACCACCGTGACCCAGGGCGAGGTTCCGTTCGACGGCGACCTCGGTTCGCTCCCCGCGGTCGACGACCTGCAGCGCACCGAGGCCTGGGGCTCGGCCGAGGCCGCCGGGCTCGCGCCCCCTACCGGTGAGGGGTCGCAGAATGCCGCGCGCCCCCCTGCCGACGTGGCGATTCCTGACCCCTCGCGCCTCTCCCCCGAGCTGCGCGCCCAGCTGCTCGAAGCTCCGACGGCCGGACTCTCCGCACAACTCCGCAAGCGCGGACACCACTCCTGCTTCATCGACGGGGTATCGGTGAACATCCCCGGCCGCAAGATCGTCGGCACCGCGAAGACGCTGCGCTTCGTGCCGTTCCGCGAAGACCTCTTCGCCACGCACGGGGGCGGCTACAACGCCCAGAAGCGCGCATTCGACGCGGTGGAAGACGGCGAGATCATCGTCATCGAAGCCCGAGGCGACGCCACGACCGGAACCCTCGGCGACATCCTCGCCCTCCGCGCGAAAACCCGTGGTGCTGCCGGCGTCGTCACCGACGGCGGGGTCCGCGACTTCGACGCGGTCGCCGAGATCGGACTCCCCGTGTTCTCGCAGGGCGCCCACCCCTCGGTGCTCGGCCGCAAGCACGTGCCGTGGGACGTGGATGTCACGATCTCCTGCGGCGGGGCGACCGTGCAGCCGGGCGACATCATCGTCGGCGACAGCGACGGCGTGATCGTGATCCCCCCTGCCCTGGCCGCCGAGGTCGCGGCGAGCGCCGTCGCGCAGGAGATCGAAGACGCCTGGATCGCCGAGCAGGTCGCCGCCGGCCACCCCGTCGACGGCCTGTTCCCGCTCAACGCCGAGTGGCGAGCCCGCTACGAGGAGGCCACAGCCCGCCGGAGCGAACGATGACGGCGACGACCACGACGACGACGACCAGCAAGTCCGAGGTCGCGTACGAGTGGATCCGCTCGCGCATCACGGGACACATGTTCAGTCCCGGCTACCGCCTGGTGCTGGGCTCGATCGCCGAAGACCTCAAGATGAGCGTCGTCCCCGTGCGCGAGGCGATCCGCCGCCTCGAGGCCGAGGGCCTCGTGACGTTCGAGCGCAATGTCGGAGCACGGGTGACACTCGTCGACGAGAGCGAGTACGCGCACACGATGCAGACACTCGGCCTGGTCGAGGGCTGCGCCACCGCGCTCTCCGCTCCCCTGCTCGATGAGGCCGCCCTCGACGAAGCCGCCCGCATCAACGAGCGGATGGCGCAGATGCTCGACCACCTCGACGCGCGTGCCTTCACCGAACTCAACCGCCAGTTCCACTCGGTGCTGTTCGAGCCGTGCCCCAACCCGCACCTGCTCGACCTCGTGCACCGTGGCTGGTCGCGGCTCTCCGGCATCCGCGACACGACGTTCGCGTCGATCCCCGGACGCGCCCAGCACTCGGTCGAAGAGCACACCGAGATCCTCGACCTCATCCGAGCCGGCGCCGACCCGCTCGAGATCGAACTCGCCGCCCGCAACCACCGCTGGCGCACGATGGACGCGTTCCTCGACGCGCTGCACACCCGTTCCGCACCGACGACTTCCGCCCAGACCACCGGAGAAGACTCATGACCGATTCGCGCATCCCCGCCGACCTCCCCGACCACATCCAGCACTACATCGACGGCGCATTCGTCGATTCCGTCGACGGCGACACGTTCGACGTGCTCGACCCGGTCACCAACCAGACCTACACGACGGCCGCCGCCGGCAAGAAGGCCGACATCGAACTCGCCGTCGCCGCCGCCACGCGCGCGTTCAAAGAGGGCCCCTGGCCGCGGATGCTCCCGCGCGAGCGCTCTCGCGTGCTGCACCGCATCGCCGACATCGTCGAGTCCCGCGACGCCCGCCTCGCCGAGCTCGAGTCCTACGACTCGGGGCTCCCGATCACGCAGGCGCTGGGTCAGGCCCGCCGCGCCGCCGAGAACTTCCGCTTCTTCGCCGACCTGATCGTCGCGCAGTCCGATGATGCCTTCAAGGTGCCGGGCCGCCAGATGAACTACGTCAACCGCAAGCCGATCGGTGTCGCCGGCCTCATCACGCCGTGGAACACGCCGTTCATGCTCGAGTCCTGGAAGCTCGGTCCCGCGCTCGCGACCGGCAACACGGTCGTGCTCAAGCCCGCCGAGTTCACGCCGCTCTCGGCATCCCTCTGGGCCGGAATCTTCGAAGAGGCAGGGCTCCCCCAGGGCGTCTTCAACCTCGTGAACGGCCTCGGCGAAGACGCGGGCGACGCGCTCGTGAAGCACCCCGACGTGCCGCTGATCTCGTTCACGGGCGAGAGCTCGACGGGACAGTTGATCTTCGGCAACGCCGCTCCGTTCCTCAAAGGCCTGTCGATGGAACTCGGCGGCAAGTCGCCCGCGGTCGTCTTCGCCGACGCCGACCTCGAGGCCGCGGTCGACGCTACGATCTTCGGCGTCTTCTCCCTCAACGGCGAGCGCTGCACCGCCGGTTCCCGCATCCTCGTCGAGCGCTCGATCTACGAGGAGTTCGTCGAGCGCTACGCCGCGCAGGCGAAGCGCGTCAAGGTCGGGTACCCGCACGACCCGGCCACCGAGGTCGGCGCGCTCGTGCACCCCGAGCACTACGACAAGGTGATGAGCTACGTCGAGATCGGCAAGACCGAGGGACGCCTCGTCGCCGGCGGCGGTCGTCCGGAGGGCTTCGAGGAGGGCAACTTCGTCGCGCCGACCGTGTTCGCCGACGTCTCCCCCGACGCCCGGATCTTCCAGGAGGAGATCTTCGGCCCGGTCGTCGCGATCACGCCGTTCGACTCCGACGAGGAGGCGCTGTCGCTGGCGAACAACACCAAGTACGGACTCGCCGCGTACATCTGGACGAACGACCTCAAGCGCGCGCACAACTTCGCGCAGTCGGTCGAGGCGGGCATGGTGTGGCTGAACAGCAACAACGTGCGCGACCTGCGCACCCCGTTCGGCGGCGTCAAAGCCTCGGGTCTCGGTCATGAGGGCGGGTACCGCTCGATCGACTTCTACACCGACCAGCAGAGCGTGCACATCACGCTAGGCCCCGCCCACAACCCGACCTTCGGCAAGAACTGACCACACTGTCTCGTTCCGGTCGCACTTGCTGTCGCCTCGCCGGCGCGAATGCGACAGAAAGTGCGACCGGAACCTCACGCAAGGACGCTGACATGACACACCGCGAAGACATGACCCTGACCTCCTCCGGCTTCTACGTCTCCCAGGAGGCGCCGATCCGCTCCGAGAACCCCGTGGCGACGCCGAAGAGCACACCGCCGGACATCCTCCGCTGCGCATACATGGAGCTCGTGGTCACCGACCTCGCGGCGTCGCGTCAGTTCTACGTCGATGTCCTGGGTCTGTACGTGACCGAGGAGGACGACGAGGCGATCTACCTGCGCTCGACGGAGGAGTTCATCCACCACAACCTGGTGCTGCGCAAGGGATCCCTCGCCGCGGTCGCCGCGTTCTCGTACCGGGTACGCACGCCCGAAGACCTCGACCGCGCCGTCGAGTTCTACACGGAGCTCGGCTGCGACGTGCGCCGGAACGAGAACGGGTTCGTCAAGGGCATCGGCGACTCCGTCCGCGTGGTCGATCCGCTCGGCTTCCCGTACGAGTACTTCTACGCCACCGAGCACGTCGAACGGATGTCGTGGCGCTACGACCTGCACATCCCGGGCGAGCTGGTGCGCCTCGATCACTTCAACCAGGTCACCCCCGATGTGCCGCGCGCCGTGGGGTTCATGCAGGACCTCGGTTTCCGCGTCACGGAAGACATCCAGGACGAGGAGGGCACGGTCTACGCCGCCTGGATGCGCCGCAAGCCCACCGTGCACGACACCGCCATGACCGGCGGCGACGGCCCCCGCATGCACCACGTGTGCTTCGCCACGCATGAGAAGCACAACATCCTCGCGATCTGCGACAAGCTCGGGGCTCTCCGCCGCTCCGACTCCATCGAGCGCGGTCCCGGCCGTCACGGCGTCTCGAACGCGTTCTACCTCTACCTGCGCGACCCCGACGGCCACCGTGTCGAGGTGTACACGCAGGACTACTACACCGGCGACCCCGACAACCCGGTGGTCACCTGGGACGTGCACGACAACCAGCGCCGCGACTGGTGGGGGAATCCCGTCGTCCCCTCCTGGTACACGGATGCCTCGCTCGTGCTCGACCTCGACGGCAACCCGCAGCCCGTCGTCGCGCGCACCGACTCGAGCGAGATGGCCGTCACCATCGGCGCCGACGGTTTCTCGTACACACGTGCCGATGACGACAAGGACATGCCCGAGTACAAGCAGGGCGAGTACAAGCTCGGCCACCAGCTCTAGGAGGCACGGATGCTGTCAGACGAGACCATCACGCGGATCGCGGCCGAGCTCGCCGAGGCCGACCGCACGCACAGCGTGATCCCGCGCATCACCGCCCGGTACCCGGAGGCGACCGTCGAGGACTCCTACGCGATCCAGGGGGTCTGGCGCGACCAGAACCTCGCCGCGGGTCGCCGGCTCGTCGGGCGCAAGATCGGCCTGACGTCCAAGGCGATGCAGCAGGCCACGGGCATCACCGAACCGGACTACGGCGTGATGTTCGACGACACCGTGTACGAGTCCGGCGCCGAGATCCCGGTCGACCACTTCTCGAACGTGCGCATCGAGGTCGAGCTGGCGTTCGTCCTGAAGCACCCGCTCGAGGGGCCGGACTGCACGCTGGACGACGCCCTCGCGGCGATCGACTACGCGGTCCCTGCCCTCGAGGTGCTCAACTCCCACATCGAGCTCGAGGGGCGGACGATCGTCGACACGATCAGCGACAACGCCGCCTACGGTGCGATGGTGCTCGGCACAGAGCATCGCCGCCCGGACGAGATCGATCTGCGCTGGGTGCCGGGTGTCCTGTCCCGCAACGGCGAGATCGAGGAGACCGGGGTCGCGGCCGGAGTCCTCGGCCACCCGGCGACCGGCGTGGCCTGGCTCGCGAACAAGTTCCATCAGCACGGCGCGCGTCTCGAAGCCGGGGAGATCATCCTGGCAGGATCGTTCACGCGCCCGATGTGGGTGTCGCGTGGCGATGAAGTGCTGTGCGATTACGGACCGATGGGAACAATTGCATGCCGCTTCGTCTAGACCCCTCCTTCCGCGAACAGCTCGCGGACTCCGATCACCCGTTCGTGGGCATGTGGGTGTGCTCCGGCAGCCCGATTCTCGCGGAGGTCGCCGCAGGGTCCGGGCTCGACTGGCTGCTGATCGACATGGAGCACTCGACGAACACGCTCGATTCCGTGCTGCAGCAGCTGCAGGCCGTCGCCGCCTATCCGATCGCCCCACTCGTGCGCGTGCCGTCGAATGACACGGTCGCGATCAAGCAGATCCTCGATCTCGGGGCACAGAATCTGATCGTGCCGATGGTCTCCTCCGCCGACGAGGCCCGCGCCGCCGTCGCCGCCACCCGCTACCCGCCGGAGGGCGTGCGCGGAGTGGGAAGCGCCCTCGCCCGGAGCGCCCGGTGGAACCGCGTCGACCGGTACCTGCAGGAGTCCGCGCAGCACGTCTCGCTGACCGTGCAGATCGAGACCGCCGCAGGGGTCGAGGCCGCGGCCGACATCGCCGCGGTCGACGGAGTGGATGCCGTCTTCGTCGGGCCGTCCGACCTCTCCGCATCGATGGGGCTCCTGGGTCAGCAGACCCATCCCGACGTGACGGCGGCCGTCGAGAAGGTTTTCGCGGCGGTCAAGGCCGCCGGCAAGGCCGTCGGCGTGAACGCGTTCGACCCTGTCGCCGCCGACGCCTACCTCGCCGCGGGCGCGGACTTCGTGGCGGTGGGAGCCGACGTCGCCCTGCTCGCCCGAGCGTCCGAGGCATTGGCCGCCCGCTTCATCGCCGCGGACGGGGCGGCGCGCGCGAGCTACTGAACCGTTCGAATCGCGCGAATGGTTCGATCCGGGTCTCCGCACCGACCATCCGCGCGATTCGAGCACCCGGCGCATCCCCGTGAGCTAGCGGATTCATAGCATTTCCGGCGAGACTGTCGGCATGACCTTCGCCGCTCTCCAGCCCCTCGCCGACCGTGCCGCCCTCTTCGTCGCACTCCGACAGGACGCCCTCGCCGCCGCCGCCGATGCTCTCGGCGAGCACCGCTGGGACGCGGACATGGCTGCGGGGACGCTCACCTTCACGGCGAACGACGACCCCTCGCGGCAGCTCGTCACCCGCGCACACCTGATCGCGACGATCGCGCCGGGACCCCGTTCGCTGCTGTGGGCCTGGGCGCACCCCAGCGGCGACCCGCAGGGCGTGGCCGCTCAGCTGCACGCATACGGCACCGAGCACAGGATCGCAGAGTTGACGACCTCGGAGGTGCCGTTCCCCGAGGGAGCAGGTGACGACGAGTGGATCGCGCAGGCAGCTCACACGGTCGGCGGGGTGGCCGTCGAGCTGACCGGACGCTCGCCGTACTACTCAGCCCCCGTCGGCAACGGCACCCGCGCGGTGTTCCTGCTCGACGCGCCGCTCGCACCGCTCACCGTCGCCGACGCGGTCGTCGCCCTCCCCCGGGTGCTCACCGGCGCGGACCTGCCCGACGCGCGCACCGCCGTCTGGGATCTCGCGCGGCTCGCCGGCTGGACGCTCACCTGGACAGATGACGCATTCTCCGGCGCCTCCGTGTCGGACTCCTCCGGTACTGCCACGTTCCGGTTCGATGAGCAGGCCCGCATCAGCGGCATCGAGAGCACGCTGCACGCGCAGAACTGACCGCTCGCGAGGGCCGCTCGACGTGGCCGCGCGAACGTGATCTGTGGGATTCTTGGTCGCATGAAGAAGGGAATCGTCCGGTTCGTCGCGCTCTACGTGTTCAACGTCGCAGTGCTGCTCCTGATCGGCCTGCTGCTGCCCGGCGTCTCCGTGGGATGGAACGCGCTGTGGGCCTCGGTGATCCTGACCCTCGCCGCCCTGTTCGTGAAGCCGTTGCTCGCCGGAGCCTTTCGCCGGTCCGCCGCGAAGTCTGCGGGCGAACGCACCAGAACCGGGGAGAAGATCGTCCAGTACGTCCTCGTCTATCTGGTCGAGCTCATCATCTGGGTGCTCACCGTGTGGTTCAGCGGTGTGCGCGCCTCGGGCTTGTGGGCATTCGTGCTGCCGCCGCTGGCGCTGCTGTTCGGCTGGATGATCTACGACCAGATCGACGACCGGATGCGGGCCAAGACCGCGGAGATCTACGACTCCGTGCAGGCGCGTGTGAAGGGCGGGCGCTCGAAGTCCGCACCCGCGGCGACCTCCACGACCACCACCGCATCGGAGTCCCCTGAGACACGCGCTGCCCGCGACGAGCTGAGTGACGGTCTCACGCCCGAGCAGCGCCGGATGCTCGACGAACTCGGCTGACCGGCCTCACGCCGCAGTCAGACGACGACGTCGCAGGAATCTCACCGATTCCTGCGACGTCGTGCGTATCTGCGGTGCCCCGAGGGGGCTAGCCGAGACGCTCCGCTGCCTCGACGACGTTCGTCATGAGCAGGGCGACGGTCATCGGACCGACACCTCCGGGGTTCGGTGAGATGTAGCCCGCGACATCCGCGACTCCGGGCGCGACGTCGCCGAACACCAGGCTCTTGCCGGTCTCCGGATCGCTCTCGCGGGTGACGCCCACATCGAGCACAGCGGCACCGGGCTTGACGTCTTCGGCGCGGATCAGGTGCTTCACACCGGCGGCGGCGACGATCACGTCGGCCTCCCGCAGGTACCGCGGCATGTCGACGGTGCCGGTGTGGGTGAGCGTGACCGTGGCGTTGAGGTCGCGGCGGGTGAGCAGCAGCCCGATCGAACGGCCGATCGTCACTCCGCGGCCGACCACCACCACGTGCTTGCCCTTGAGGTCGTAGTCGTTGCGCAGCAGCAGCTCGATCACACCACGAGGTGTGCAGGGCAGCGGCGTGTGGATAGGGGCGTTGACGTTCAGCACGAGCCGGCCGAGGTTGGTCGGGTGCAGGCCGTCGGCATCCTTGGCAGGGTCGATCCGCTCGAGGATGGCATCGGTGTCGAGGTGCTTCGGCAGCGGCAGCTGCACGATGTAGCCGTGGCACGCGGGGTCGGCGTTGAGCTCGTCGATCAGTGCTTCGACCTCGGCCTGGGTGGCATCCGCCGGCAGCTCGCGCTGGATCGAGTTCATCCCGATCGCCTCGGACTGCCGGTGCTTCATCCCCACGTACAGCTGCGATGCCGGGTCGGCGCCCACGAGCACCGTCGCGATGCCGGGCGTGATGCCTCGCTCCTTCAGCGCGGCGACGCGCTCGGTGAGTTCAGCACGGATCGCGGCCGACGCCGCCTTCCCGTCCAGGATCTTCGCCGTCATGTGTTCTTCCTTACCTCGTGCGTCCAAGTCGTGCGTCGTCACATCCCCCGCCGTCGCCGCCGAGTGCACGGCTTCTCGTCGAGTGCACGGCCCGTTCACGTCGATAGGCCGTGCACTCGGCAGCATCCCGTGCACTCGGCGGCATCCGTGCACTCGCGAGTGCGGGGTGCGGGGTGCGGGGTGCGGGGCTACTGCTGCAGGTCCGGGTAGAGCGGGAACGCGGCAGCGAGAGCGTCGACGCGGGCGCGCAGCGACTCCACGTCGGCACCGGGGAGCAGCGCGAGGGCGATGATGTCGGCGACCTCGGTGAACTCCGCGTCGCCGAAGCCGCGGGTCGCGAGCGCCGGGGTGCCGACGCGCAGACCCGAGGTGACCATCGGCGGACGCGGGTCGTTCGGGACGGCGTTGCGGTTCACGGTGATGTGGATGTCGTGCAGCAGGTCTTCGGCCTGCTTGCCGTCGATCTCGGCGTCGCGCAGGTCGACCAGCACCAGGTGCACGTCGGTGCCGCCGGAGCGCACCGCGATGCCGGCATCCTTCACGTCCTGCTGCGACAGGCGCTCGGCGATGAGCTTCGCACCGCGCAGCACGCGCTCCTGACGCTCCTTGAACTCCGGGGTGCCGGCGAGCTTGAACGCGGTCGCCTTGGCGGCGATCACGTGCATGAGCGGGCCGCCCTGCTGCCCGGGGAAGACCGCGGTGTTGATCTTCTTGGCGAGCTCGGCGTCGTTCGTGAGGATGAAGCCGGAGCGCGGGCCGCCGATCGTCTTGTGCACGGTCGAGGAGACGACGTGCGCGTGAGGAACCGGGTTCGGGTGCAGACCCGCCGCGACCAGACCGGCGAAGTGCGCCATGTCGACCCAGAGGAGTGCGCCGACCTCATCGGCGATCTCGCGGAAGGCCGCGAAGTCCATGGTGCGCGGGTAGGCCGACCAGCCGGCGATGATGACCTTGGGCTTGTGCTCGATCGCGAGGCGACGGACCTCGGCCATGTCGATGGTCGAGGTCTCGGGGTCGACGCCGTACGCGACGATGTCGTAGAGCCGGCCGGAGAAGTTGATCTTCATGCCGTGCGTGAGGTGGCCGCCCTGGTCGAGCGAAAGGCCGAGCAGAGTGTCGCCGGGGCGCGCGATCGCGTGCAGGACAGCGGCGTTCGCCGATGCACCGGAGTGCGGCTGCACGTTCGCGAACTCGGCGCCGAACAGGCTCTTCGCGCGCTCGATCGCGAGGGACTCCGCCACGTCGACCTCTTCGCAGCCACCGTAGTAGCGGCGACCGGGGTAGCCCTCGGCGTACTTGTTCGTGAGCACGGAGCCCTGCGACTGCAGCACCGAGACGGGAACGAAGTTCTCCGAGGCAATCATCTCGAGGAAGGTCTGCTGACGCTTCAGCTCGCGATCGAGGACCTCGGCGATCTCCGGGTCGACCTCGGCGAGCGGGGCGTTGAAGTAACGGTCGGTCATGGTGACATGCTCCTTTGACGACGGATTCGAAAGGGGTGTTCCAATCGGCCCAGGCGCGCGGTCGAATTCCGTGGTCAGTCGCTCCCCGGTGGTAGTCCACCCAGACGCCAGTCGCGACGGTTACGAGCATAGCCGATACCGGAGGCGGCGGACACGGACGTTTCGACCCCCCCGCCGCAGAATCGATTCGACTTCTCCCATTCCACTCGACCGCGCTGACCGGTACGTTTTGTTCATGGTCCTTCCTCATCCTCTTCCGCTCGTGCCCGCGCCCGTGTCCGCCATCGCACGAGAAGGGCGGATGCCGGTCACCGCGACGACGCGCGTGCTCGGCTCCTCCCCCGCCGCCGCCCAGTTGATCGACGCGGTCGAGCGCCGCACAGGCATCCGTCTTTCCGTCGCCGACGAGGCCCCCGCCGAGATCGAGCTGTTCGTCGACCCGAACTCGTCGGCGCCGGAGGGTTACACGCTCGAGATCGGCGATCGTGCGGTCATCGTCGGCGCCGATGAGGCCGGACTGTTCTACGGCGTGCAGACCCTGCTGCAGCTGCTCCGTCAGGACGACTCCGGCTGGGCGCTCCTCGGAGCCGATGTCGCGGACTCTCCGCGCTTCGCCCGACGGGGAGTGATGCTCGACGTGGCTCGGCACTTCTTCGGCGTCGACGACGTCAAGAAGTTCATCGACAGCACGAGCGCGCTCAAGCTCAACCACCTGCACCTGCACCTCAGCGACGACCAGGGGTGGCGCGTGCACATCGACTCCTGGCCAAAGCTCACCGAGCTGTCGGCCGGCACGTCGGCGAACGGCGACCCCGGCGGCTTCTACACGAAGGACGACTACCGCGAGATCGTCGCGTACGCCGCCTCGCGCCACATGATCGTGATCCCCGAGATCGACCTCCCCGGTCACACGCACGCGATCGGCGTCGCCTACCCGGAGCTCGTCGAGAAGCCGGTCATGAACGACAACCTCATCGCGGATTCGGAACGCCTCGGCCAGGCGCTGCCGGTCGCCGGCGAGAGCTACCTGGGCTGGGGGGTCGGGCACTCCAGCGTGCGCATCCACGAAGAGCGCACGTACGACTTCGTGCGCGACGTCGTGCGCGAGCTGGCGGAGATGACCCCGGGTCCGTACATCCACGTCGGCGGCGACGAGTCGCTCGGCACCCCGCAGGCCGATTTCGACCTGTTCGCCGAGCGTGCCACCGCGATCGTCGTCGGGGCCGGCAAGACCCCGGTCGCGTGGCACGAGATGGGATCCGCGGCGAACATCGCCGAGGGAACGGTCGGGCAGTACTGGGGCAAGACGACCCCGGAGGGCACCCATGCCGAAGAGGCCGCGCACTTCGTCGAGCGCGGTGGCGCACTGATCATGTCCGCAGCGGACGTCACCTACCTCGACATGAAGTACACCGAGGACTTCCCCCTCGGACTGACGTGGGCTGCGATCATCGATGTCCGGTCAGCCTACGAGTGGGAGCCGACCGCCGTCCTCGACGTGCCGGATGCCGCCATCCTCGGCGTCGAGGCGCCGCTGTGGTCCGAGACCACGCGCACGTTCGGCGATGTCGAGCAGCTGGTCTTCCCCCGCGCAGCCGCCCAGGCGGAGGTGGCATGGTCGCCGCAGCACGGTCCCGAGCGCGTCTGGGAGTCCTTCCGGGTGCGGGTCGGAGCGCTCGCGCCGCTGTGGAAGGCTGAGGGGGTCGACTTCCACCCCGCAGACGAGATCCCCTGGAGCGAACGTTGAGCACCCACTCCTCCGCGACCGGTTCGCTGGTCATCCATTCGGCCAGGATCATCGATCGCGGCGAGGTCACCGAAGACGGCTGGATCCGCATCGACGACGGCATCGTCACCGCTCGCGGCACCGGCACCGACTGGTCGCCCGCCGATACGGTCGTCGATGCGGCGGCGGATGCCGGCTCCGGCGCCCTGCTCACCCCGGGTTTCATCGACATCCACGGACACGGCGGTGCCGGTGCATCGTTCGATGACGGGGTGGACGCGATTCGCACCGGGCGCGATCTCCACCGCGCGCACGGCACCACCCGAGCGGTCGTCTCGCTCGTGACGGCCTCGATCGACGCGCTCGCACGCAGCGTCGCCACGATCGCGGACCTGACCGAGACCGACGCGGACATCCTCGGCTCGCACCTCGAAGGGCCTTTCCTCGACCCCGGTCACCACGGCGCGCACGAGCCCACGCTCCTGCGCCATCCGGTCGCATCCGACGTCGCGCGCCTGCTCGACGCCGGCCGCGGCACGGTCCGCCAGGTGACGATCGCTCCCGAGCTCCCGGGTGGACTGGATGCGATCCGACAGATCGTGGCCGCCGGATCCGCGGCAGCCGTCGGCCACACCGATGCCGACGCGGCGATGGCCGTGGCCGCGTTCGAGGCCGGCGCGTCGATCCTCACCCATGCGTTCAACGCCATGCCCGGCATCCACCATCGCGCTCCCGGACCGGTGCTCGCCGCCGCCGCCGATCATCGGGTGGTGCTGGAGGCGATCGCCGACGACGTGCACCTGGACCCGCACGTCGTCAAGCTCGTCTTCGACTCCGCCCCCGGTCGAGTGGCGCTCATCACCGATGCCATGGCCGCGGCCGGAAGCGCGGACGGCCACTACGACCTCGGAGCGGTCGGTGTCACGGTCGAGAACGGTGTGGCCCGAGCGGATGACACCGGCTCGATCGCCGGTTCGACCCTCACTCAGGACGTGGCGCTGCGACGCGCAGTGGCCGCGGGCGTGGAGCTCACAGAAGCGGTGCGGGCTCTCACCGCGACGCCGGCGCGGGCGATCGGCCGCTCGGCCGAACTCGGCGGGCTCGCCGTCGGCATGCTCGGAGATGCCGTGCTGCTGGATGCCGAGCTGCGCGTCGCACGAGTGTGGTCGGGACCACGGCTGCTCGCCTAGAGGCGGCAGAGCATCGCGCGACGCGCAACCCTGCGCTCTCCGGTCGTTCCTGTTCAGGGTGGGGGGCCGCCGTTCCCCAGATCGGCGGCCCCGTTTCCCCTCTCAGAGCCGGTGGCCGGGCTCTCCTCCCCCGAGGATCCCGACCGACCGCTGCCTGAATCCCGCCCCCCGGAGGGATTCGTACGGCTGTCTCTATGGGATGAGACGGCATCCCCACCGATTCATTACGCGACTCGTCGAAAATCTTCGAGAAGTTCTTCCGGTCCGAAGACCGACCCACGCGGGGAGACCGCCGGTCCCCAGATCGGCGGTCTCATTCCTCGTGTGCAGAGATGGGGGCCGGGCTCTCCTCCCCCGAGGATCCCGACCCGCCCGACCGGTGCACATCCTTCGCACCAGCACCTGAACTCCGCCCCCCGGAGGAGTTCGTACGGCTGTCTCTATGGGATGAGACGGCGACCCCACGGGTTCATTACGCGACTTCCAGAAAAACTTCGAGAGACCGTGGATGCCCGAGCCGAGCCGGTGCGACCCGCGCCTGTCCAGAACCCCCATATCGGTTCAGAATTCGCAGAGAAGGGTGGCTTACCTGGGAGATTCGCGAGAGAATGGTGAAGTCGCGTGATGAGCGGCGCCCTCACGCATCTCACCTTGTAGAGACGTACCTGCGCCCGCGACAGATGGATGATTGTGCACGAAGAGAACACGACTCACGACGAACCGATCGGTGACGCCGACCTGATCCTGCGCGCCCGCTCGGGCGACACAGGCGCGTTCGGCGAACTCTGGCGCCGCCACTACCCGTCCGGCATCGCGGTCGCACGCTCGGTCACCTCGTCGATCGACCCGGACGACCTGGTGCAGGAGGCGTACACCCGCATCTACCAGGCCATCCTCAAGGGCGGGGGCCCCAACGGCTCGTTCCGCGCCTATCTCTTCACCAGCATCCGCAACACTGCCGCAGGGTGGGGCCGTGCCCGCCGCGAGACCGCGATCGACGAGCTCGACACGGTCGCCGACCCCGACACCACCGACCAGGCCGCGAACGAGGCCCTCGATCGGAGCCTCACCGCGCAGGCGTTCCGCAGCCTTCCCTCCCGCTGGCAGGAGGTGCTCTGGTACACCGAGATCGAGCAGATGAAGCCGCAGGAAGTCGGACACCTGCTGGGCATGAAGTCCGGCGCGGTGTCGCAGCTGGCCTTCCGCGCTCGCGAGGGACTCCGCGAGGCCTGGATCCAGGCGCATCTGCGCAGCGCCGAAGACGGCTCCGAGTGCCAGTGGACCATCGAGCACCTGGGCGCCTACTCGCGCGGCAACCTCAGCACTCGCGACCACAAGCGCCTCGAGCTGCACCTCGACGAGTGCGCTCGCTGCATGATCGTCGCCGCCGAGGCCAAAGACGTCTCCAAGCGCCTGGCCCTCGTCCTGCTCCCCCTCGTGCTGGGCGTCACCGGCGCGGCGGGATACCTTGCGACGTTGCAGGGTGCCGGCACTCCCATCGTCGCTCTGGCGGCCATGCCCTCCAGCATCCCGGGCGCCGTGTTCGCCGGAGACCCGACGGGCCTTGCGGCGACGGGCATCGCCTCCTCGAGTGGCGGCACCGGGTCGGGCGGTGCAGCCGGTGGCACCAGCGGCGCGGCCGGGGCATCGTCGACCGGCGGAGCCTTCACAGGGATCGGCGCACTCGTCGGTGCGGGTTCTGCGGCGCTGGTCGTCGCGGGAGTCGTGGCCGCGGCCACCATCATCCCCGGGCTCTCCGGTGCCGAGCCGGCCACCTCGCAGCCGAGCGCCGGAGACGCCGACCCGTCGTCGATCACGTCGCAGGTCGGGCCTGACGCCTCGTTGAACCTCGAAGAGCCGATCGTCATCGATGAGCCGGAGACCGTGCCGGACGAAGCGCCTGTGCTCCCGCCTGTCGAAGAGTCCTCGGTGGAGCAGCCGCAGGAAGACGCAGGTCCCGTCGTCGCTCCACCGATTCCTCCCGCCGCCCCCGTCGATCCGGTGGACCCGGTCGACCCGGTGGATCCTGTCGACCCGGTGGATCCTGTCGACCCGGTCGATCCGGTTGATCCCGTCGACCCGGTGGACCCGGTTGATCCGGTGGACCCGGTTGATCCCGTCGACCCGGTCGACCCGGTCGATCCTGTCGACCCCGTCGACCCGACGGAAGCGCCCACCTGGTCCGGTGCGACCATCTGGTTCAGCGGTTTCACCATCCACTACAGCGTGCCGGTCACCGGTGCACCGGGGACGACGGTCGAAGCGCTCCTCGACGGCAGCAGCGGCGGTGGCGACACCATCGTCCTCGACGACGCGGGCACCGGCACGATCGACCTTCGTCCAGACTTCTGGCAGGTCCTGTACGCCGACACGACCGTCGTCACGTTCCGCTACGTCCTGGCGGACAAGGTCGGTCCGTCCGCCGACACGACTCTGCTGTCACTCGAGTCCGGTGCCGCTGTCGAGGCCGTCCTGCAGGAAGCGGAACAGGCTCTCGAGGGCGAATACCCCGCGACCGCCGACGCAGCAGCGGAGACCGAGCCGGCACCGGCCGCACCCGTCGCACCGGCCGCCGCACCGGCACCCGCACCCGTCGAGCCCGCCGCACCGGCACC
>NZ_SSDF01000023.1 GCF_004794515.1 Microbacterium sp. A20
GAGGAGGCGCCGGAACGGAGGAGGCGCCGGAACGGAGGAGGCGCCGGAACGGAGGAGGCCCGGAACGGAAGAGGCGGCCGGGTCACTCCTGCGGCGGACCCGCGGGACGATGCGCGCGGCGTCCGTTGACGACCACCGGACGACCTGCACGTTCCTGACCGGGCAGCGGACGGGAGCGGCGACCATAGATGAGCTCAGACGAGTCGAGCAGCCAGGGCACGAGGGTGATCGAGACTCCGTGCACGAGCATCAGCTGATTCGCGAGGCGGCGGGCGCGACGGTTGTGCAGGAACGACTCCCACCAGTGCCCCACGATGTACTGCGGCAGGTACACGGTGACGACGGACGAGCCGTGCTTCTCGCGGTACTGCTTGATGAACTGCGTGACCGGCTGCGCGAACGAGCGGTACGGCGACTCGACGATCACGAGCGGGATGGGCACGAGGTGGTCGGCCCACTCCTGCTGCAACGTGGCCGCATCGTCCGACGCCACGGCCACGTGCACCGCCAGCGTCTTGCCGTGCTTGGCCGCGATCGCATAGTCGATGGCCTTCACGACGGGTTTCTGCAGTCGGTTCACGAGCACGATCGCGAGGTCTCCGGTGGCGCCGAACTTCGTCGTGTCGTCGATCGCGATCTCGTGTTCGACGTCGCGGTAGTACCGCTTCACGCCCAGCATGAGGAACGCGAGGATCGGGATCGCGAAGAACACCAGATAGGCGCCGTGCGTGAACTTGGTGACGGTCACGATCAGCAGCACGGCCACCGTCATCACCGCGCCGGCCGAGTTGATGATGAGCCCGACTTTCGCCGAGCGGCGGTCGGATGCCGATGCCCCGTCGATGCCGGAGCCGGCTCTGTCCTCGACCGGTCCTCGGAGCACGCGTCGCCAGTGCCGCACCATGCCGATCTGCCCGAGCGAGAACGACACGAACACGCCGATGATGTACAGCTGGATCAGGGTCGTCAGCTTCGCCTGGAACACCACGAGCACCGCGATCGCCGCGATGCCGAGCAGGATCATGCCGTTCGAGAACACGAGGCGGTCGCCGCGGGTGTTGAGCGATTTCGGGGCGTAGCCGTCGCGGGCGAGCACCGCCCCCAGCAGCGGGAAGCCGTTGAAGGCGGTGTTCGCGGCGAGCAGCAGCACGCACGCGGTCGCGGCCTGCACGATGAAGAAGGCGATGCTCCCGCCGCCGAACGTCGCCGAGGCGATCTGCGCCATCAGGCTGGGCTGCGGGTTCGTGCAGTCGAAGCCGATCAGGTCGCACGGGTTCTCGGCGTAGTGCACGCCGGTGATGAGGGCGAGCGCGGTGAGCCCGGCGAACAGACAGGCCGCGATCGACCCCATCAGCACGAGCGTCGACTGGGCGTTGCGCACCTTGGGTGCCCGGAACGCCGGCACCCCGTTCGACACCGCCTCGACGCCGGTGAGGGCGGAGCATCCGCTCGAGAACGCGCGCAGGATCAGCAGGATCACGGCCGCCTGGCTGAGGCTCTCCGCCTGCACGGAGAAGTCGTGGCTCGAGGCGACGGGCGCATCACCCAGGAACGTTCGGATCAGGCCGGTGACGATCATGATGCCGACCGACGCGATGAAGACGTAGGTCGGGATGGCGAAGACGAGCGAAGCCTCGCGCACCCCGCGCAGGTTCACGACGATGATCAGGATCACGAAGCCCACCGCGAGCTCGACGCGGAACGGGTCGAGGCCGGGCACCGCCGAGATGATGTTGTCGACACCGGATGCGACCGACACGGCCACGGTCAGCACGTAGTCGACCAGGAGCGCTGCGGCGACGATCACCCCGGGGATCTCGCCGAGGTTCTTCGATGCGACCTCGTAGTCGCCACCGCCCGAGGGGTAGGCCTTGATGAGCTGCCGGTAGCTGAGCACGACCACGATCAGCAGCACCACGACCGAGATCGCGACGAGCGGGGTGAACGAGAGGAAGGTGAGCCCGCCGATGAGCAGGATCATCACGAGCTCCTGCGGCGCGTAGGCCACCGAGCTCAGCGCATCCGACGCGAAGATCGGCAGCGCCATGCGCTTGGGGAGCAGCTGGTCGTCGACCTGCTGGCTCGTCAGGGGTTCCCCGATGATGATGCGCTTCGCGCGCGGTGGCGCGTCCGCGCCTTCCCTGTTTTCGACTGACACGTCCGGCGACACTACGCCCGGCGACGGCATCCTCACGCGATCCTCACGGAATCCCTACGGCCGGATGCGCGACCCTCACGGAATCCTTACGCCCGCGGGAGGAGGACGGTGAGGGGGAGTGGATCACCGTCCCCCGGTCCGAGGGGCACCGCCGCTGCCGAACGGAAGAGCGGTGCACCTCGACACTCTCCGTCCCGGTGTCCCGGGCGCGAGGGGCCGTCGTCCCGAGCCCGGGGGAGACCTCGTCCGGGTGCCCGACGGCGCCGCCCGTCGAGTCGTGACGCCCGCCCCTGACGCCCGGGATGGCCGGACGCCGAGAGTGGCGGCGTGCCCGCTCGGGGCGCACCGACAGAACAGGAGAGACGGATGTCTCAGACCACCGCCGCGCGAACCCGCGGCTCACGCCCACCGGCCGCACCCCGTGCAGGCCGCCTCTGGCTGCTGTGGGGTGTCGCCGCCGGCCTTCTCGGCTTCGCGGCCACCATCCTCTTCGACGTGCGGCCGTGGACCGAGGCCGACTACGAGCGCGGCGGTGTGCTCATCGCCGCCGCCGAGGACATGCCCAACCTCGATCCGATGGGCAACCAGCTCGGCTTCCTCTTCGGGTTCGCCGCCGTCGCCTGCCTCCTGGTGTGCCAGGGCGCCTGGCGGGTGCGCACCGAGAGTATGCAGACCTCGGTGGCCTCCCGCGTCTTCTCCGCGGGACTCGTCACCTCGGCGGCGGGGCTCACGTTCGGGTACGGGTGGAAGGGCTCCCTCGCCCTCTACGGTCACGGGGGTCCGGAGTTCGGGAGCTTCGGCGACGAGGGCCTCCTCGTGTTCTACGCGCTGACCGACTTCGGCGCCTTCATCCCGTGGTTCGGGGTGCTCGTGTCGCTGGGAGCGCTCGCCGCCATGGCCTGGGTCGAGCGCTCGGTGTCGCGCATCCTCGGCACTCTGCTCGCGGGGTTGGTGCTGCTGGTGGTGGCGGGGTACATCGTCACCGGCGTCCCCGGGCTCGCGGGACCCGTGGGCGGTCTCGGCCTCGCTTTCGCGTCGCTGTGGATGCTGGTCGGCCGCCGCGGCGTCGCGATCGGAGACCACGTGGCGACCCGCCAGGACCTGGCGGCCTCCGCGGCATCCGACACCGAGTCCGACGCGGAGCAGCGGCGCTGATCATCTCAGCCGTGGGTCGGCGGCACGCACCAGCACGAGCGTGCCGCCGTCCGTCGGCTGCTCCCAGGCGATGCTGAGCCCCGCCTCCTGCGCCCACTCGCGCATCGACGCGAGACCGACGCCCGCGCCCGAGGCCTCACGCATGCCGCGTCCGTCATCGCGCACGCGCAGGATCACGCCCTCCTGGCCGCCGAGAGTGACCTCGACGGACGCGGCCTCGGCGTGGCGCACCGCGTTCAGAAGGGCCTCGGCCGCGATGCGCAGCAGGATGCCGGAGCGGCCGGGATCGAGGACGAGGGTGCCCGCGACGGAGAGATGCACCGTGCTTGCCGCGCCGGCGAACGACATCACGAGGCTGTGCAGCTCCGCCGCGAGGTCGTGCACCTCAGCCGTGCCTCCGCGTGCCAGTCCGGTCAGCGTCACGGTCTGTGCGTCCAGCAGTGCGTCGACTCCGCGCGCGGCGTCCTCCGCTGCCGCGCGATCACCGCGTGCCAGGAAGTTGGATGCGGCGGCCAGTGAGAATCCGGCACCGGCGAGTGCGGGCCCCAGGCCGTCGTGCAGCTCGCGGCGGAGCGCCCGACGCTCGGCATGCCGAGCCTCCGCGGCCCTCCCCCGCGCCTCGTCCAGTGCGGTCGATGCGATGGCGAGGCGCACGACGACGCCGATCACGGGGACGAGATCGGCGATGGCTTCACGGGCTCGTCGCCCCACGGGTAGCTCCGGGTCCGGGCCGGTGACGGCGAGCACCGTCATCGCCCCGCTCTGCCCTCCGGGTCGCAGGGTGAAAAGGGAGGGGACACCCTCCGGTGTGCCGACGAGCACCCCCACGGCGTCATCGCCCGCCGACGGTGCCCCCGGCTCGGCGGTGGTGCTGATGCGCACCGAGCCGAGTCGCAACGTGCGGCGCAGCGCCGAGGCCAGCGCGCGCAGTCCATCGGCGCCGGTGGCGATCTCGCCGACCTCGGCTCCGAGAGTGCGCACGAGACGTTCCGGCGCTCCGGATTCGCCGTAGACGAGCCGGTCGACGCGGCGGTGGATGAGGCGCCTGGCGGGGAGCAGGCCGATCGCGATCACCGCGGCCGTCGTGAAGACAGCGATCGGGGTCGGCGGCGCCAGGGTCTCGAGCGTCGTGACGATGAGCAGGTATCCTCCGGCGGCCAGCACCGCGAGGATGCTGGTGGTCAGCACGGCGCTGACGGCCACGTCGATGCCGCGAAGACGATGTTGCAGGCCCATCACCAGCACGGCGGACGGATAGAAGATCTGCCCGACGATCGGGGCGATGGTGCCGAAGACCCAGATCGGCGCTGCGAGCTGCAGCGACGCGGGCAGCACGGTCACCACGTAGGACGCCGTGAGGAACACGTGGCCGACGAACAGCCACAGCAGCGGCGACCTCTCGTCGCGCTGCGCCCGCATCGCCTGGCGCGCCAGGATCCCGGCGACCACGAGCGACGAGCACAGTGTCAGCGCCGCCGCGACCGCGTAGGCGCCCGGGAGCAGGCTCTGATACTCGGGCCAGGGTGGCGCGAGTGGGTTCTCGAGGGGGCCGTCGCCCTGTTGCGTCAGGGACGACACGGTCGCCACGGCGGCGGCGGCCACGACCACGCGCACCAGCACGCGGCGGAGCACGGATCGTCGTCTGGGCAGGAGCAGCACCGGCACGATCGCCGTCAGGAAGGTCCCCGGCACGAAGGCCCACCCGCCGGCATACGCGAGCAGTCCCGCTCCGGGGAGCGATGGATGCGCGAGCGACAGCAGACCGTACTGCACCCCGAACGCCGCGAGTCCGGAACCGACCGCGTGCACACCGAGCAGGATCGCCACCGGCTGCGGGCGGCGCAGCAGCAGCACGGCGGCGAGCGGCGCGTAGACGACCGCGACGGTGACTCCGATGTCGTCGAAGCGCGCCTGAGCCTCCGGCGGCGCCGGGGAGAGGAAGGTGCCGGCGACGGGGGCGGCGGGGAGCTGGAAGATCCAGGCGAGGGCGACCGACGCGGCAGCCAGTCCCCACGCCGGGATCAACACGGCGAGTGCGGCGAGGGTCCGTGCCGGTGCGGGGCGGTTCATGCCTTCCCCGTCACGGTCAGAGTGGTGGTCGACGCGTCGCCGTCGTCGTCGGTGCGGTATCCGGCCTCTTCCGCCCGTGCTCGGATCGCACCGAGTATCGGTCGGACGTGCTGTCGGGCGCCGAGCAGCCGCAGCTGCCACCGGTCGTCCGAATCCACGACGACTTCGATGCGCTCGATGCCGCCGCGTCGCCGCGCGCGCAGGACCGCCTCCGCGACGAGGTGGTACACCGCCTCCGGGCGCTCGGGCTCCTGTCGCACATCCGCGAGAAGGGCTGGGTGTTCGAAGCGTGCCGCAAGATCGGCGAGGGCGCCCGGTAGGTCGCCGGCATCCAGCGATCCGGGCAGGAGCGTACGTGCGAGGTCTCTCACGTCGGTCGTGGCCGCCTGCAGCGCCACGGTGGTCCGGGTAAGGAGCGCCCCGGGATCCGCGGCTCCCGGCAGGCCCTGCAGGTCGCGGCGGATGCTCGCGAGCGCCGGAACGATCCCGGCCTCGATCTCGGCGCGGGCGAACCGGCGCTCGCTCGCGGCGATGCGTCGGGCCCGGTCCCGCGCCTCGCGAAGCCCCTCGTTGACCTCGGCGAGGAGCACGGCGACGCTCAACACCCCGCCGATCCGGCGCAGCGCATCGATCGTCCGCGGCTCGGGACGACGACCTGCGGTTCCGCACACCTCCACCGTTCCGCATGGTCCGTCTGCTGCGACGAGGGTGATGGTCTGCCGGGTCGCCGGATCGATGCGCCCGGCCTCGACCCGGGACCCCTCTCCCGTCGAGGAGGTGATGGCGACCCCGCCGAGCCGCAGGGACTGCCGGAGGGCAGCAGCCAGGGCGCCGAGCGACCCGGTGTCCCCTCCCACGATCTCCTCGCTGACCGTCCGGAGCAGTGCGCGGGGATCGGCAGATCGTCCATAGAGCAGCTGGTCGACCGCACGCTGGATGCCGCGGCGGGCAGGCTCGGCGCCGACGGCCAGGAGCACGACGGCGATCATCCCTCCACTGGTGGGAGTGAGTGGGGCAAGCTGGGCCGCGCTTGCCGCGACCGCGCCGTACGCGACGAGCAGGGCGGACACCAGCAGCACCCCGACGGCGAAGCGCGCACGCGGTGGGTCGACGGCATCGGGAGCACGCGCGATCGCCGTGAGGAGGAAGGATGCCGCGGCGAACAGCACGCCGGCGGGGAGGAACGCTGCGGCGAACGCCGTGCCGATGAGGGAGGGGCCGCTCTCGTCGCCGACGATGTAGCCCCCCACGCCCGAGAGCAGGAGTGCGAAGTGCGCGATGGCGAGCCAGAGCGCGGCTTCTCGATCCGGGGACGGACGGCGCGCCGCCGCCCACAGGATCATCAGCCCGGATCCGAGGGCGAGCGCGAGCCACACGATCCACAGTGCGGCGGCGAGCGGGACGGGTCGACCCTGCTGGAGCTCCGCGGCGCTCGTGACACCGATCGCGGTGGAGAGCAGGGCCCCGGCGACCAGCAGCGAGCGTGACCGGAGCATGACGGCCGCGCCGAGAACGCCCGCGACCGTGAGGCCGCCCGGCATCCAGGCGACGCCGAGGATGTCGAGCCAGACGCCGCCGTCGATCCCGATCGCGCGGAGTCCCGAGGCGAGGGTGGACAGTCCCGCACCGACGGCCGTCACCGCCAGGGCGATCGGGAACAACGGACCGCCGCGCCCCCCGTGCCCGCCTCGGGCCGGGAGCAGGGCAGCGGCACCGCCGAATCCGAGGGCGGCGCTGAGGGTGCCGACGGCCTCGATGCCGGAGGCCGAGAGCAGGCACAGCGCCATGCCGGCGAGGGCGGGCAGCCACGAGAACACGAGCAGGAGAGCGACGGGCAGCGTGCGGGTGGCGCGCTGCGGTGCCTCCGTCGTCGTGCGTGCGGCGGCCGTCATGGGCACGGGCGCTCCTCTCTGCGCCTCAGTGTGCCCGAGCGATGGCCGGCGAATCCAGCATCCGACGCGTCCCGGGTCGCATCTCCCGTGACGTCGGGACGCGGCCCCCTCTCGATCGGGACATCGGGACGCCTATCGTCGGCTCTGGTCGACGATGTCACGTCGACGCGAGGAGGGACCATGCGCGGTCGAGCGGGGCGAACCGTGCCAGAGCGGGCGCAGACTGCGGTCGGCGTCCGTCGGCGTGCTGGGGGACGCCGATCCGGGTGGCTCTCGACGGCTTCGAGCCGGTCGGGCGACAACGGGGACTCGGCGGGAGCAGATGGGGCTGCTCCCGCCGAGGATGCTCCGCGCCCGCGCCCGCGCCCGAGCCCGAGCCCGAGCCCGCAGCCGAGCCCGCCAGTGCAGCGGTGATGCGCGACGGACGGGGGACCGCTAGCGTGAGCGGCATGCCGGAGCAGCCGATCGATGCGGATGCGGCGGAGCTCGAGGGCTCCGTGCGCATCTTCGTCGTCGACGACCATCCCGTCTTCGCGTTCGGCATGTCGAGCTTCCTCGAATCGATCGAGGGCTTCGAGGTGGTCGGTCGGGCGGGCACGGAAGACGACGCCGTCGAGGGGGTCCTGGCCGCGCAGCCGGACGTCGTGCTCATGGACGTCGATCTCGGCGCGGGGTCGGGTGTCGAGGCCACGCGCCGCATCGTCCGTGCTGCCCCCGGCATCGGGGTGCTCATCGTCACGATGCTCGGCGACGACGACTCCGTGTTCGCCGCGCTGCGCGCCGGAGCCCGCGGCTACCTGCTCAAGAGCGCTCTGCCCGACGAGATCGAGCGCGGGTTGCGGGCGGTGGCTGCGGGCGACGTGCTGCTCACCGCGGAGGTCGGGCGGCGGGCGATCGACCTGCTCTCCGGGGCACGCACGACCGGGCCGGTGGTGTTCCCCGAGCTCACGCACCGGGAGCGCGAGGTGCTCGACCTCATCGCCCGCGGGCTCGACAACCAGGCGGTCGCCCGCCGGCTGGTGCTCTCCTCGAAGACGGTGCGCAACTATCTGTCCGGTATCCTCGCGAAGCTCGCGGTCTCCGATCGCAGCGCGCTCATCGTCCGGGCGCGCGAGGCCGGACTCGGCCAGGACGCCGCCGCGCCGCATCCTGACCCGGGCTGAACGCGCAGCTACACTGGCACGCTGTGGAAGATCAGGTGCTGCTCGGGTTCATCGCCATCGCGATCGGAGTGGCTTTCGGCATCCTCCTGTTCGTGCCGTTCGTGGCGATCAGCTACCGCCGGCGCGGGCGGCTCGGACTCGGGCGCACGCTGCTCTGGCTGTCGGCCCTGATCTACTTCTGGGCGATCTGGACGTACACCCTGCTTCCGCTGCCCGACCCCGACATGATCCGCTGCGTCGGGGCGATCACCGATCCGATGTCGGTCGTGCGCGACGTGCAGAAGGCGTTCGCGGCGCCGGGCAACCCGCTGCGGCAGCCCGCCCTGCTGCAGCTGGTGTTCAACGTGCTGCTGTTCGTGCCGCTCGGTTTCTTCGTGCGGGTGCTCGCCGGCCGCGGCATCCTGACGGCGCTCGTGGCCGGGTTCGGACTCTCGCTGCTGGTCGAGACGACGCAGCTGACCGGCGTGTGGGGCGTCTACCCCTGCGCGTATCGCTTCTTCGACGTGGGCGATCTGATGACGAACACCCTCGGCGCCGTCGTCGGCTGCACCGTGGCGCTCATCGTTCCGCGGTCGATGCGCGGCGCGGAGGCGCGCCCCGACGCCGACCTGCCCCGTCCGGTCACCCGCGGCCGCCGTGTGCTCGCGATGCTGTGCGACTTCCTCGCCTACGGCTTCGTGAGCATGGGAGCGGGCGTGATCGTGCAGGTGTGGCTGGAGTTCGTCGTGGAGGATCGCGCCGCGGTTCTCGACGGCAGCCTCGCGTCGGCGGCGGCCACGATCGTCCCGTCCGCGCTGTTCCTGGTGCTCATCCTGATCGGCGGGCGCTCGATCGGCGACGTCGCCGTGCAGCTCCGCTACGCCGGGTCGCGTCTGCCGGCACCGTTCGCACGTCTTCTGCGCTGGGCGGGTGGCATCGGCGGGATCAGCGCTCTTCAGCTGCCGGGCGGGATCTTCGGGTTCGCGGCGGCCGTCCTGTTCCTCGCCGCGGTCATCCTGCCTTTCACCACCCGCGCCGGGCGCGGGCTCCCCGGCATCCTCTCCGGCCAGCACCTGCAGGATGCCCGAACGCCCGCCTCGTAGACCCGCCCCCGCCCCCCATCCCTCATCCCTCATGCCTCGCTTCCGGTCGCAGTTTCTGCCGGAACGGCGGCTCGATACCGACAGCAACTGCGACCGGAGCGCCCGGTGGCGCGCCCGCATCGGAATCGTGAGGACATCGGACTTCCACAGCGGTTTCCGATCACGAACGCGTAACGTCGATGCCATGTCGACCGTTCACGTCACCGAGGACACGATCAACCAGGCCCGCGAGTTGCGTGACGAGCTGCAGCGGTTCCTGCGCGAGTACGAGTTCGGGATGCGCGAGGTCGAGACGAAGATCTCGATCCTCCGTGACGAGTTCACGCACGACCACGCGTACAACCCGATCGAGCACGTGAAGAGCCGACTGAAGTCGCCGGACAGCATCGTCGAGAAGATCGCCCGCAAGGGGATCGACGAGCCCGACTTCGACCGCATCCGCGCCGAGATCACCGACATCGCCGGCGTGCGCGTGACCTGCAGCTTCGTCGCCGACGTGTACCGTCTGTTCGACCTGCTCACCGCGCAGGATGACGTCACCGTGCGCACCGTCAAGGACTACATCGCGCACCCGAAGGACAACGGCTACAAGAGCCTGCACGCGATCATCGAGGTTCCCGTGTTCCTGTCGACGGGCGCGCTGTCCGTCCCGGTCGAGGTGCAGTTCCGCACGATCGCGATGGACTTCTGGGCGAGCCTCGAGCACAAGATCTACTACAAGTTCTCGAACCAGGTGCCCTCTCACCTGGTCGACAGCCTGTCGGATGCCGCGGATGCCGCCGCCGAGCTCGACAGCCGCATGGAGCGTCTGCACCGCGAGGCGCACGGCATCCCTCTGCGCCAGCTCGCCCCGCCGCCGCCCCCTGCGCCGCGCTCTACTCCGCCCGCCGCGGCCGACCCTCGAGTCGTCGGGGTCTAGTCCGCGGTACGGTCGATCTCGATGACTTCGACGACTTCGACCGCTCCGCCCGACTCCTCTCTGCGTGAGGATGTCGGAGAGCTCCCGCTGCTCGACGGGAGCGACCCGCGCTGCGAATGCGACCACGGAGCCGGCGACGATTATGCGGCGTGTGGAGCCAAGGCCCGCTGGCGGGTCACGGTCGAATGCACCTGTGGCGGGGCGCATCCGCGCCGCGTCGAGCTGCTGTGCACGCAGTGCTTGGCCAATCGGCGCCGCGAGCTCGAGCGCGAGTCGATCACGATCCGCGCCATCTGACGCCTGCCGCGGCCGATCGCACTTCCCGCGGACGTTTCGTGGCAGAACGGCCGGCGGAAGTGCGAATCACCGACGGGAGCGCAACCCGCGCTGGCTCGGATGAGGGGGCGAGGTCTCGACCTGGGTGGTCGCGGGGGTGCGACCCGGCGGTGCGCCCGGCTCAGAGGATCGTCGTGAGCGTCCCGCCGTCGGCGCGCAGCGCGGCGCCGTTCGTCGCCGAGGCGCGCGGGCTCGCCAGGTACGCAGCCAGGTGCGCGATCTCCTCGGGCTCGATGAACCGCTCCAGCAGCGAGGTGGTGTTGCGTGCGGCGATGGCCTGCTTGAGGTCGGCCGGATCCATACCCTGGGCGCGGGCGATCTGCTCGACGGCGCGTGCGACGCCCTGCGAGTAGGTCGGTCCGCCGACGATGCTGTTGACGGTCACGCTGGTGCCGCGCGTCGACTTGGCCAGGCCGTTCGCGAGGGCGAGCATGGCTGCCTTGGTCGCGCCGTAGTGCGTCATGTCGGCGGGGACGTCGATCCCCGACTCGCTCGACACGAAGAGGATCCGCCCCCAGCCGCGGGTGAGCATCCCGTCGAGTACATGGCGGGAGAGGCGGACCCCGCTCATGACGTTCACGTCGAAGTACCGCTGCCACTCGTCGTCCGAGATGTCGGTGAACGTCCGCACGTCGAAGATGCCGACGTTGTTGACGAGGATGTCGATGTCCCCGAGCTGGCCCACGAGGTGTCGCACCTGAGCGGCGTCGGCGAAGTCGGCCGCGATGCCCGTGACGTCGACACCGGGTCGGAGGGCGCGCAGTCCCTCGGCCGAGGTGCGCAGGCGCTGCTCATCGCGTCCGTTGATCACCACGTCGGCGCCGGCGCGGACGAGTTCCGCCGCGATCGCGTATCCGATCCCCTCGGTCGATCCGCTGATGAATGCGCGCTTGCCGGTGAGTTCGAGTTCCATCTGGGTCTCCTCTGTGGATTGACTTTCCTGAGCAAGTCAAAATGACTTTCCTGGTCAAGTCAAATCGCGAGAACCTATACGCTGAGAAGATGACGACGAACGGTGCGATCCCGCCACTGACGGGCGAGGAACTCGAGACCTGGTCGGCCGTGGCGACGGTGCTCGAGTGGCTGCCCGCGGCGCTCGACGCCCAGCTCCAGCGCGACGCGCAGGTCACGCATTTCGAGTTCGGTGTGCTCTACGCGCTCGCGCATGCCGAGGGCGGGCAGTTGCGGATGAGCGTACTGTCGTCGTTTGCGAACAGCACGCTGTCACGGCTGTCCCGTGCGGCCACGCGCCTCGAGGCGAAGGGATGGATGCAGCGCACCCCCGACCCGAGCGACGGCCGATTCACCCTCGCGCTCATCACCGAGAGCGGTCGCGCCAAAGTCGACGAGGCGGCTCCCGGTCACGCGGAGCTGGTGCGCGAACTGGTCCTCGATCGGATCACGGCAGCGCAGCGCCGGCAGCTGCGGGAGATCTCGCGGCGGATCGCCGGTGCCCTCCGCGACGAGGGTGGATGGCGCCCGCCGGCCTCTGCCGACTCGGCCTGACGCCCACTCTCGCGGGGCGCCAGCCGCGGCCGATCGCACTTCCCGCGGCCGTTTCGTGGCACAACGGCCGACGGGAGCGCGATTCACCGACGGGAGTGCGAATCACGCGCACCCGCACGAGCGCGCCGCTCCAGCCCTCACTCTCCAGACGCTGCACCGAGCTCGGCCGGGTGGGTGAGCCGCCACCACTCGGTCGGAGGATCGATGCTGCCAGTGATCGCGACCGGGGCCGTCACGGTCTGCGGCCCGGCGGTCCAGGTGATGCTCCCCACGACCGTGCCGTCGCGGTAGGTCGGCGGAGTCTCGATGTCCATCGTCGCGACGATCGGGGTGTCCGACCAGGTGAAGATCGCCGCATCCTCGCCGATCACGAGCTGGGCCGTGGATCCCCAGGGTGTCGTGATCGTGCCGATCTCCTGTCCGGATGTCGCGACGGGCACGTCGTGGAAGCCGGCACGGATGCTGTCCAGCGCGGCGAGCACGCTGCTGTTCACGGACTCGCGCGTCGGTCCTCCGAGGATGACGCCGGTCACCGCGAGCGGGTCGGCGGTGCCCACGACGAGTGTCGCGGTGTAGAGCAGGCTGTACGTGCCCTGGCCGAGGGTGCCGGTCTTCAACCCCGTGATGCCGCTGGTTCCGAGCAGGCCGTTGGTGTTGTACAACTGGCCGGCGCCCGGTAGCGAGATCGACGGGGTCGCGACGATCTGAGCGATCGTCGGATTCGCCGCGGCGAGCTTCCCGATGGCCAGGAGGTCGGCGGTCGTGCTCGTGTTGCGCGGGCTGATGCCGGTGGGCTCGGTGATCGTGGTGCCCGTCAAGCCGTGGGCGGAGAGCCAGTCGCGCGTTGCGCCGAGGAACGCTTCCTGCGATCCGAAGATCCGGGACGACAGCGCCTCGGCGTAGTTGCTCGCCGATGGGATCAGCATCGCGGCGAGGGCATCACGCAGCGACATCGAGGTGCCCGTGGGCATGGGGGCGATGGTCGCGCCGAGCACGTAGTACTCGTCGTAGAGGTCGTGGTCGGACTTGCTGAAGGTGATCGTGGGTCCGGGGTCGTCGGCGGAGGCGAGCGGCACGGCATCGAGGATGACCAGCGCGGTGATGAGCTTGGTGATGCTCGCGATGGGGAGCGGGTCGCCGGTTCCGCTCGACGACCAGATTCCGCTCGCGCCCTCGCCCAGATACGCGTCCGCGCCGGAGATGCTGATCGCCGATGAAGCGGCGGGGACCGCGGCGATGGACGCGGCCGCGCCGGCAGGCACCGGCGGAATCTGCGAGGTCACCTTCGGCGGATTCACCGGAGCGGTGAGAGCCCACGCGATGTAGCCTCCGGTCGCGGCCAGCAGCAGGACGACACAGGCGGCGGTGATGATGAGCCCCCGGCGTCTGCGTCGCCTGTGCGCCTCCGGGTCGCGATCACGGGCGGAGACGAACTCCTGCTCGTAGGTCATCAACTCCGCGAAGTCGGACAGCTCGTCCGTCGGTCGGTCCTGCCCCGTCAACGAGAGAGCCCGTCACCGAGCGCGTCCGGCATGAGCACGAGGTACCTCCATGAAAGTCCGCTCCGACCTCGAGGCAGAGCCCTTCCGAGGAACCATGTGTGGTCATCATGGCGGACATCCGCCGCCCGCGCTATCGGCCATTCGGGGGACACGCGCTGCGTGCCTCGCACCGGCTGCGGCCATCCGCACTCCCGTCGGCCGTTTCTCGCCAGAACGGCCGACGGAAGCGTGTTTCACCGACGGAAGCGCGGGCCGGGCCGCCGCAGCCACAGCCGGGCCAGAGCCGCGACCAAGCCCGCGGCTCTAGCCCAGGAACTCCCGCGCCGCGGCCGACAGCGCCGTGACGCCGACCTCGATGGTGGGGTGGATCTCCGGGGCGAAGAAGGGGGAGTGGTTGGTCGGGATGTCCTTCTCCAGGCGCCCGGCCGCGCTCGCCTCGGCGAAACGGACCGGGTCGATGCCGCCCCAGAACCAGAACACCAGCGGCACCCCGGCATCCCGCGCGAACCATGACACGTCCTCGCTGCCGGTGAACATGCCGGGGTCGATGACGGATGCTTCGCCCAGGGCACGCTGGAGTGCTGCGGTCACCCGTGCCGTGGCATCCTCGTCGTTGATCGTCGCCGGAAGTGTGTGGTCGGTGCGGATCTCGGGCTCCCGCTCGGCGCCGGATGCCGTGGCCTCAGCCCGCACGATGCGCTCGACGCTCGCGAGCACCTTCTCGCGCGCCTCTTCGTTCGGATAGCGCAGGCTCAGTTCGAGCTTCGCCTCCGCGGGGATGATGTTGTTCTTGAGGCCGGCGTGGATCGAGCCGACCGTCACCACGGCGACGCCCTGCGGGTCGATCTCGCGCGAGGTGATGGTCTGCAGACGCATTACCGTCGCCGCGGCCATGACCACCGGGTCGATCGTGGCGTGCGGGCGGGAACCGTGGCCGCCGCGTCCGTGCAGAGTCACGGTCAGGCCGTCGGATGCCGCCATCTGGGTTCCGCTGCGCACACCGATGATGCCGGCGGGCAGCGGCGTGACGTGCTGGCCGAGCACGACGTCGGGCTTCGGGTAGCGGTCGAGGACCCCGGCGTCGAGCATCGCGCGCGCGCCGGCGCCGTACTCCTCGGCGGGCTGGATCACCACGACGAGGGTGCCCGACCACTGATCGCGTTCGGCGACGAGCTTCTCGACCGCGCCGATCATGGCGGTGACGTGCATGTCGTGGCCGCAGGCGTGCATGACGGGAACGGTCGTGCCGGCGGGGTCGACGCCGTGCGCGGTGCTGGCGTAGGCGAGACCGGTCTGCTCCTCGACCGGCAGCGCGTCCATGTCGGCGCGCACCCACACGACCGGCCCGTCGCCGTTGCGCAGCACGCCGACGACGCCCGTGACGCCTACGCCCTCTTCGACCTCGAGCCCGAGGTCGCGCAGATGCTGGGCGGCGATGCCGGCGGTGCGCGTCTCCTGGAACGAGAGCTCCGGATGCTGATGCAGGTCGATGTACAGCGCTTCGAGGTCGATCGTCATGGCCCGAGCCTAGCCGTGGCAGCTCGCCTCGCCGAGACCCCTGGTTTCCGCCGACACCCCGTCTCCGCGACAGCGCCAGGGCGGGGTCTCGACGAGAAGCCGGGGTCTCAGCTCGTGGAAGCCGCGTACGTCGACAGCTCCGGTCCGGGGTGCAGCACGCCGTTCACGATCGCGCGGATCGCGAACTCGCTCGCGCGGCCCAGCTCGACCGTTCCGGGGTGCAGGAGCCACTGCAGCTGCAGCCCGTCCATCACGGCGAGGATCGCGGCCGCCGCGTCGGCGATCGTGTCGGGATCGCGCACACCCTCCTGGGTGCACAGCTCGTGGAACGCCGCGGTGACCTCGCGCCGGAGAGTCGTGTACCGGTCCTCGAAGTACTCCCGGCCGGGGTGGTCGTCGGTCACGGATTCGGACGAGAGCACGGTGTACGCCTGCACGATGCCGGGACGACGCTCGTTGGCGTAGGCCGTGCGCGCGAGGTGCAGGAACAGCTCGGGGCCGCCGGGGATGTGCTTCTCGGCGAGCTCGGCGACGTCGGTCTGATCGCGATAGGAGAGCACCTCGAGCAACAGCTTCTGCTTCGACCCGAAGTGATGGAGCACCCCGGCGTGCGTGATCCCGACCTGGTCGGCGACGTCGGCGAGGGTGCCGTTGGTCGAGCCCTTGTTGCCGAAGATCTCCACCGCAGCCTTGAGGATCTGCTCGCGCTTCGCGAGGGTCGCCGGGCGCACGCGGACGGTCTGGTCGCTGTCTGCCACCGCGGCCTCCTCTCTCTCACAAGCCGTGCTTGCGATCCAACTTACTCCTCGGTAACCTCACGGAAGCTTACTTTCTCGACAGTAAGCGAATCACGACGGCCGGCGGACCCCCATCCGCCGGCGACACAGCACAACGACCGTGCCCAAGGAGAAGCAATGAAGCTCAGAAAGTCTCTGATCGCGGCGACCGCGATCACCGCCCTCGGTATCTCGGCCCTCGCCGGATGCTCCGCAGGAGGGAACGACGACTCCGGCAGTGCCGCCGGCGGTGCCGCCCTCACGATCGCGAAGCCGGACGGCGCGATCACCACCGAATCCAACAACCCGTACGTCGGCGACTCGTCCGCATCGAAGTACGGCTACGGCAAGGTGATCTTCGAGACCCTCGCCCTCGTCAACCAGACCGGCGACCGCGGAGTCACCCCGTGGCTCGCCGAGAGCCTCGAGTGGAACGACGACTACACGCAGCTCACGGTCGTCCCGCGCAAGGACGTCACCTGGAGCGACGGCGAGCCGTTCACGGCCGACGACATCGTCTACTCGTACGAGCTCGCCTCCACGCCCGCGCTCGACACGGCCGGTCTCCAGCTGGACAGCGCCGTGGTCGAGGGTGACAACGTCGTGCTGACCTTCGCCGCGTCGAAGTACGTCAACCTGGGCCGCGCCCTGCACGTGCCGATCGTCCCGAAGCACATCTGGGAGAACCTCGACGACCCGGCCACCGACCCCGTCAAGGGCGACGACCTGGTCGGCACCGGCCCCTACGTCCTGTCGAACTGGTCGACCGAGTCGGTCACCCTCGAGGCCCGCGACGACTACTGGGGCGGCGACCTCTCGGTGCCCGAGCTGCACTACGTCTCGTACGGTGACAACACCGCGCTGACCACGGCTCTCGCGAACGGCGACGCCGACTGGGCGCAGGCCTTCATCCCGCAGATCGAGGAGCAGTTCCTGTCGGTCGACCCCGAGCACAACAAGTTCTGGGCAGCTCCCACCACCGGCTCGGCGACCCTGTTCATGAACCTGCAGCAGAAGCCGTTCGACGACCCGGCCTTCCGTCAGGCACTCGCCTGGGTGATCGACCGCGACGCCTACGTCGACATCGCCCGAGAGGGTGCCAGCGAGGCCGTCTGGTCGGTGACCGGTCTGTCGTCGATCCTCGAAGACGAGATCCAGCCCGAGTTCAAGGACGTGGACTACTCGGTCGACGCCGAGAAGGCGCGCGATCTGCTGGAGACCGCGGGTTACACCTGGAAGGACGACGCGCTGATCGACCCCGACGGTGCACCCGTCTCGTTCACGCTCTCGGTCCCGTCGGGGTGGAGCGACTGGAACACCGCGCAGGAGCTCATCGCCGAAGACGTATCCGATGCCATCGGCGCCGAGGTCAAGATCGACATGCCCGACTGGGGCGGTTGGCAGGTTCCCCGCGATGAGGGCACCTTCTCGGCGATCATCCACTGGCTCGAGGACAGCGGCACGGCCTACGGCCTCTACACCTCGACCATGGACCCGCGCTGGATCTCGGACGGCAAGGCCGGCTTCAACTTCGGCCGGTTCGAAGACCCCGAGGCGACCGCCGCGCTGAACTCGTACGCCAACGCCTCATCGGATGAGGAGCGCACCGCGGCACTCGACACGCTGCAGACGATCTTCTCCGAGCAGGTGCCGGCGATCCCGCTGGGCGCACACCCGCTGCTGGGCGAGTTCAACACCCGCAACTACGTGGGCTGGCCGTCGGAGGAGGACCCGTACGCGTCCGCCGACCCGACGCAGCAGAACATCGTGCAGATCCTCACGAAGCTGAAGCCCGCCGAGTAGGACTTCGACAGGCTCAGCCACCCACGGCCGGACTTCGACAGGCTCAGCCACCCACGGC
>NZ_SSDF01000024.1 GCF_004794515.1 Microbacterium sp. A20
CCGCCTCGAACGATGACGACGGCGTCGCGCAGGTGATCGAGCGACTGCTCGGCTGACGCGGCACGCTCAGGTCACAGCGAGCAGACGATCCTCGGTTCGCCGCCGACCCATGATCATCATCAGGCTCGCGAGACTCATCACCGCAGCGGACACGGCGATCGCCGTGGCGTATGCCGCCTCCCGGGATCCCGCGGGCCCGAGGGACGCGAACACCTGCGAGACGACAGCGGTCGCGAGCAGGGAGCAGACCGCGAGGATCGGCGCGGTGAGGGCCGACACCCGCCCCATCGCTCCCATCGGCACCTTCGCTTGGAGGATCGGCCCCTGGCACACGATGTACAGAGAGAACAGGAGCCCGGCTAGACCCATCGTGATCGCCGCGGGCACGAATGCGCGCAGGAATGAGTATCCGATGTACGTCAGTCCGAGCGAGATCAGCGCGACGGGGAAGAGTCGCTCGGGCGTGAAACGAGACACGATCGACGGCGCGAATACAGCACCAATCAGACCACCGACCGAGAACATCCCCGATACCACCCCGTACTCCGCGGGCGAGAGCCCCATCGTCTCCAGAGCGAAGAGGGCGAGGGACACGTTGTTGGTTCCGAGCGACAGCCCGTACGCCCCCATGCCCACGATGAGAAGACGGATTCCCGGATCCCGCCAGGCGATGGACAGCCCGTCCCGCAGCGACCGCCAGTAGCCGACATCTTCGTTGCGGGTGAAAGCGGCGCGGATCGGCACCGCCCGGACGAGAACGGTCGACACCAGCAGGCAGACTGTGGAGAGTGTGAGCGCGAGAACCGGCCCGCTGACCGCGTACACCACCGGGCCCGAGACCGTCGCGAGGATTCCTACGCCCATACTGGCGAACATCGATCGGCCGGCAGCGTCGGCCCGGCGATCCTGCGGGATCACAATCTGCATCATCGAGTTTCGGCCCGGGTCGAAGAACTGCGAACTGATGCTGGCCGCGAGTTGTGCGACGACGAGCGTGATCACGATCACTTGGTCGGGAAGCGAAACCGCGATGCCCACGACGATCAGGTAGATAGCGGCGCGCGTGAGGTCGCTGCTGATCATCACCCGCTTCGCGTTCCAGCGGTCGACCCACACGCCCGCGAACGGCGCGAGGATCAACCGGGGAACAGCGACCGCGGCGACCATCAGCGCGATGAGCTGGGGGGTGGAGGCCTCACCGGCTCCGAGATCGGTGACGATCCAGACCGTCGCCGTGGCCGCGACACAGTACTCCGCGAACGACGACAGTGCCTGGGCCGCCCAAAGCAGAGCGAACGACCGACTGATGAAGAAGCGTCGAAGGAGGTCACCGCCTCCCCGTCGGCGACGTTTCATCAGGTAGGTTCCGAGAGTCGTATCGCATAGATCGGGGATATATCCTCTGACAACCTAAAGAGCGCGGAGGCACTGCTCTCGTGGATTGCTGGAGTCATTCGCGCAACCAAATTATGATGCTGACCTTCGAGAAGCAGCGCGTGTCCAATCCGCCCCACTTTCACGAGGGCGTTGGCGTACGCTGCGTTCACATCCTGCCCTGAGGACTGGACGGCTCGCCAGTCCAGGCATAACAGAACGTAGATGCCTGCGCCTTGCGCCCATTCTTGCCCTTGAAGCATGCGCGACATCAGGTGAGAATTGTCTTTGGTCATGATTTGGCGTAGGGAACGAGGCTCGTTCTCGACCACCCACGCTGCGTCGGCCCAGGCTTCGACATTGTCCGTAACAACACATGCAACGATGTCCCTCTCGTCCGAGAGCGCTTGATACATGCATCTCAAAACGGCACTGAACTGGGCCCGAGAAATTGGCCCTGCCTTCGTTCGAGTCAAGCTCTTGCGTGCTATCGACTTCGAATAGGTAAATCCCGAGACGATCTTGTCCGCCAGGTAGTCGTGGCTAACAAACTCACCAGGGCAGCTATTTCCAGCGGCGCCTAGAAAGTGGTAGGGGCGCGCCCAGCCCACTTCACTCCAGAAAGGCGGCACGGAGCGCACCCCAGTTGCATCGATGACTTCCATTACTCCCACCCCTCTAGAAGCCCACGAATAAGCACGGGCACCTCGTCCTTCCCCAGACCGATGTGAGTCGTGAAATCGAAGTCAATTGCCACGCCCGATCTGTATCGCCAGTTGCAGAAGTTGGCGATAGCCTCCAGTTGTGCTTCTGCATGTCCGGCGTCTACGAGAATCGCGCGAAAGCTCCGCGGGTCCCGATACCGAAACATCGCCCTACGCACGACGGACGCGACTGCAATTCCAATAATCCAATCGGCGTCCGACACCGGAGCTTTGGAGAGGGGCGCCGAACTGACTCGCTGTAACTCGCCACGTCGGGTGTTGAAGTGCCATATGCCCGTCGAAAGAACGGGAGACGCGTGAACCTCTAAGAACAGCTCCGACGGGTGTCGCGAGCCGCCCGATGGCACTGATTTTTTCACAAGCTCAACCTGGTGATACCCCGTCATCGGATCGTGGTAGGTGGCCTGATGGCGGCGAACGCCGAAGGAGCCTGAGATCATCGCGCTCAACCGACACCTGGCTGAGTTCCGAAGTTCGTCGATGGTTAAATCCGCAGCGTCCTCAAGCTGATAGGTTTCGTCGTGCGGCAGCTCGAGATACACCGAAGGATAAGAGTCGCTTGCGACATACCCGGCCATAATCTGCGCGTCTTTAATACGAGCCTCCATTCCTTCCGACATATCGAGGAAGGGATGGTCCGATGTCGCGATACAATATCCCGCCTTTGGAATATCCAACTCGTTTTCTACTTTATGACCCCCGTAGCGAAGAGCAATATTCTGCAACCACTCAGTCTTCTTCCGATTGTCCGCGGGAATAGGTTCGCCCGTGATATCGATGGAGTCCACTGATGTTGAAAACTCTAATTTTATGGCGCCATCCCCATGAAGATACGCCATCACCGAAGTGTTATCCATGTGCTTTCTCTCGGAATTGCCAGGACGCGCCAATTTGCACGTCCTGGCAATGTTCCGGGTCACGCTCAGATGTGAACGGGCTTCGGAGCGGCGAGGGGTGCATCGACAATGAATCGCGTGGCGAGGTTGCAGCTACTCTCCTGCAGAAGTGCGATACGAACGGTCGTTTCCATGTTTCTTCCTAAATCGTGTTCCGCGCACTCAATCAAGGCGCATGTCGAAGCTAACACCGATTATCGCGAGTGTCCGATATACTAATGCCCGCTAAGTTGCTACCGCCTAACTTCATTCCGATATGCCGGGCGTCACGAAGGCCACGGGGCTCGCCCGCCTGTGCGAGCACCTCGGCATCGGCCGCGCCGACGTGGTCGCCTTCGGCGATGCGCTCAACGACGTCGAGATGCTGCGCTTCACGCGCGAAGAGGACCTGGCCCTCATGACACGGATGGCGGGCCAGCCCAAC
>NZ_SSDF01000025.1 GCF_004794515.1 Microbacterium sp. A20
CACCCTCCTCCAGCTCTGCAACGGTACGAGCGGGGCCGGATCGTCCGAGGCCACCATCAAGGGCGCGCTGCTGAACACCCCGGAGCGTATCTGGGCTCCCCTGGAGCTCGCCGGCTACGGGCTGGGGCGCGAGAGGGTGGCACCGGCGACGAGCTACCGCGACTCCGATGCGGGATACCTGCTGCTCGGCCTCGCGCTCGAGCGGGCCACGGGGATGTCGGCATCCGAACTGATCGCCGAGTACGTCACGGATCCGCTCGAGCTCTCCGCCACGGCACTTCCCGGATCGACGCCGTCCGCGCCGGGCGACGCTCCGCTGACGGGGCACTACATGTCGGCCGTCGAAGGCGGTTTCAACTGTGCCGCCCCGGTCGACATCAGCACCCTCTCCGCCAGCTCCGGCTACACGGACTCCGGCGTGGTCTCGAACATCACCGACCTCGGCCGTTACGCCCAGGCGGAGGCGAAGCAGGTGCTGCGCACGAAGGAGAAGCCCGACCGGTTCGGCGCCCCGCTCCCGACGAGCGAGGATGGTCCTTCCTGGTATCAGGCCACCGGTGGCGCTTATCTCGCGGGGTCGATGGTCGGTCAGCATGGTTGGGTTCCCGGCTACGCGACCTCGGCCTACTCGGATCCGGCGACCGGATTCACCGTCGCCGTCGTTCTGAACGACTCGACCGGCGGCTCGCGATTCGCCCAGCAGCTGTCGTGGGAGCTCGCGGCCATCGCGTCGAAGGCCCCCGCGGCTTCCGGCCAGACCGCGCCGGAGTTCGGGCTGCCCTTCACCGCGGAGCAGTACCACGACTCGATCACGAAGTCCGCGCTCGTCTGCGTGCCGCCCGCCGCGGAGTGATCACCCGCCCGACCTCGGAGCGGAAGGGAAGGGCGACGATGGCGATCATCGACAACGCGATCTACGTGGACGGTGTGCGCACCGAGAATCCGCAGAGCCTGAGTGAGACGTTCGAGCGGATGCGGGAACGCGGCGGCATGAGCTGGATCGGGCTGTACCGGCCCAGCGAGGAGGAGATCCGCGAGGTCGCCGACGAGTTCGGCATCCACGCCCTCGTCGTCGAGGACGCGCTCTCCGGGCACCAGCGCGCCAAGCTCGAGCGCTACGGCGACGTGCTGTTCATGGTGCTGCGCCCGGCCCGCTACCTCGACGAGGCCGAGGAAGTGGAGTTCGGTGAGGTGCACGTGCTGGTCGGGCCCGATTTCGTCGTGACGATCCGGCATGCCGAATCGCCCGACCTCGGGCGCGTGCGGCATCGGCTGGAGAACGACCCCGCGCTGCTCGCCCATGGCCCCGAAGCCGTGCTGTACGCCATCCTCGACGAGGTGGTCGACGAGTACGCGCCGGTGCTCGCGGGGCTCGAGAACGACATCGACGAGATCGAGAGCCAGCTCTTCGAAGAGGACTCGGATGCCACGCAGCGCATCTACGAGCTCGGCAGGGAGGTCATCGACTTCCAGCGCGCGACGCAGCCGCTCTCCGGGATGCTGGAGGCGCTGCTGCGCGGCTCGGACAAGTACCAGGTGGACGAAGAGCTGCGGCGCTACCTGCGCGACGTGCTCGACCACACGCTCCGGGTGAGCGACCGCGCGACGACCTTCCGCACCGTCCTCGACAACGCCCTCACGGTCGAGTCGACCATCGTCGCCCGCCGTCAGAACGAGGAGATGCGACGGATGACGGAACTCAGCATCCGTCAGAACGACGAGGTCAAGAAGATCTCCGGATGGGCGGCGATCCTGTTCGCCCCGACGCTGGTCGGCACGATCTACGGCATGAACTTCGACCACATGCCCGAACTGCACTGGCTGCTCGGCTATCCGATGGCGATCGCGATGATGGTCGCGCTGGGTTTCGGCCTGTACGCGGTGTTCAAGCGCAAGGGTTGGCTCTGACGCTGGCCGGAACCGCGCGGACGTTGGCCGGATGGGATCTTGTCCGGCTCCACGACGGCGACCACGATGAGTCGATGACGACTTCTTCCGACACCGCCCTGCTCATCGTCGACGCGCAGGAGTCGTTCCGCCAGCGCGCCGACGACTGGGCGGCCACCGCGAACCCGGCGGTGCTCGACAACATCGCTCTCCTCGTGGCGCACGCCCGCGAGGTGGGCGACCCGGTCGTGTGGATCACCCACTCCGAACCGGGCACCGGGGGTGTGTTCGATCCCGCCAACGGATTCGTGCGCGTGATCGAGGAGCTCGAGCCCCGGGAATCCGAGGACGCCCTCACGAAGACGACCGTCAACGCGTTCGGCTCCACCGATCTCGAGGAGAGACTGCGGCGCGCCGGCATCCGCCACGTCGTGATCTGCGGCATCCGCACGGAGCAGTGCTGCGAGACGACCGCCCGTGTCGCCGCCGACCTCGGCTTCGAGGTCGAGTTCGTCACGGATGCGACGACCACCTCCGCCATCCCCGCCGCCGACGCGCTCGCCGCGGTCTCCGGGGAGGACATCATGCGCCGCACCGAGAGCATCCTCTCGGCCCGGGGTTTCGCGACCGTCACGGGCACGCGCGAGCGGATCGGCGTGACCGCGGCCGTCTGAACCGCGGATCAGTCCTCGTCGACGTCGACCCCCGGTCCCGGGCCCGGTCGCACCGGAGCGTCGGGGGCGATGTCGATCCGGGTGTTGCCGTCGTGCTCGCTGACCTCGATGCGCGGGGCGGCGTCGGCCTCGGTGGCATCGGGTGCGGAGGTGAGTTGATCGTGGCGCTTCTCGGCGCTCGTCATGTCGTCGGCGCTGTTCTCAGGCGTGCTCATGGTTCTCCTTCGGGTCGGTCGTGGTGTCTGGGGTCAGGGCGGTACCGAGCGGCGCCCCACCGCTGCGCTTCCGGCTCCAACGGGCCAGCAGGTACAGGATGCCGCCGACGGCGAGCAGGATCGCACCGAAGAGCCAGACGACGGGGCGCTGCTGGGTGAGCAGCAGGATGCAGGAGGCGATGCCGAGCACGGGGACGAAGGTCCACACCCGGAAGTGATCGTTCTCGACGTGATCGCGCCGGAGGACCAGCACGGAGATGTTCACGCTGAGGAAGACGACCAGGAGCAGCAGGACCACGGTCTCGGCCAGGGTGGCCAGATCGCCGACGAGCGTCAGCCCCATCGCGACGAGGGTGGTGGTGAGGATCGCGACCCACGGGGTCTTCCGCTTCGGCAGCACGCGACCGAGCGCACCGGGCAGCAGACCCTGCTCGGCCATCCCGTAGGTCAGGCGGCTGACCATGATCATCGTCAGCAGGGCGCCGTTCGCGACCGCGACGAGGGCGATGAGGCTGAACAGCCAGGAGGGGACGCTCACGCCGGTGGCCTCGACCACCGCGAGCAGCGGTCCGCTCGACTCCTGCAGCTCGGCGGGCGGGAGGGCGATCGAGCTCGCGAGGCCGACCAGCACGTAGACCGCGCCGGCGGTGATGAGCGCTCCGAACAGGGCCCGCGGGTAGGTGCGCCGGGGGTTCTTCACCTCTTCGATCATGTTGGCCGACGTCTCGAAGCCGACGAACGAGTAGTACGCGATGACGGCTCCGGAGAGCACGGCCATGGCGACGCTCGTGCCCTCGGGCGCCTGGGTCACGCGGGACACATCGCCGCCTCCGCCGCCGAGGAAGATCGCGACGACGGCGATCACGATCACGAGTCCGCTGAGCTCGATCGCGGTCATCACGAGATTGGCGCCCAGGGACTCGCGGATGCCGCGGGCGTTGAGCAGGCCCACCAGGGCGAGGAAGGCGATGGCGACCGGGATGGTCGGCAGGTCGAGGAAGGTGCCGAGGTAGTCGCCGGCGAACGCGATGGCGAGCCCCGCCGCGCTGGTCACGCCCGCCGCGAGCATGCTGAAGCCGACGAGGAAGGAGACCAGCGGGCTGTGGAACGCGCGCTCGGCGAAGACCGCGGCACCGCCGGCACGAGGGTACTTGGTCACGAGCTCCGCGTACGAGCCGGCGGTGAGCATGGCGAGCAGCAGTGCCAGGAGCAGCGGCGCCCACAGCATGCCGCCGACCTTCTCGGAGAGCACGCCCATCAGCGCGTAGATGCCCGCGCCCAGCACATCTCCGAGGATGAAGGCGAACAGCAGGGGGCCGGTGATCGCTCGCCGCAGGCGCGTGGGGGCCTCGGCGCCGGAGGCAGTGTCGGTGGTCATCCTCGCACGCTACGGGGGAGGGGGAGCGCGGGCCACGGGGTTGACAGCGACATGCTGCTTCCGCCAATCGCGGGTGCGCCTCGTCGCTCAGCGGATTCACAGAATCACCGCGCGGCATCCCGATATTCCGTCGCACGCACCGATAGCGTCAGTGCCGCACGAGGGGTGCGTCGGCCGGGGTGCGCGGGCAAACGGGTGACCTACTCCTCTCCTGAATCCCCAAGCAAAGGGCTCTCTCATGACTGGTACGGCACGCAAGGCGCTCGCAGAAGCGGTCGCCACCTTCCTCTTCGTTCTCGCGATCATCGCGGCGGTGAACAGCGACAGCCCGCTGACGCCCCTCGCGATCGGCTTCACCCTGATGGTGCTCGTGTTCTCCACGGGACACATCTCGGGCGCCCACCTCAACCCGGCCGTCTCGGTCGGCGTGTTCCTGCGCGGCGGCCTCAGCGTCGCCGACTTCATCGCCTACCTCATCGCCCAGTTCGTCGGTGGCGCGCTGGCCGCACTCGTGAGCCTGGCCGTGTGGCCGTTCGGCGAAGAGGCGATGGTCATCGAGGTCGGCCCGGCGTTCCTCGTCGAGGCGCTCTTCACGCTCATCCTCGTGTGGGTCGTGCTCAACACCGCCACCTCGAAGGACACCGCCGGCAACTCGTTCTACGGCCTCGCGATCGGTGCGACCGTCTTCGTCGGCGCGGCCACGGTCGGCTCGATCTCGGGTGGCGGCTTCAACCCGGCCGTCGCGCTCGGTCTCTCGGTCAGCGGTCACTTCGACTGGAGCTCGCTGTGGCTCTACATCGTCGCCCCGGTCGTGGGCGCCGTGATCGCCGCGATCCTGTTCCGCGTGCTCAACACGGACGACGCCAAGAAGATCGCCGCAGCGGAGTAACGCGCGCTGCACGGCCGAAGCGCCGCATCCTCTTCGGAGGGTGCGGCGCTTCTTGCGTGTCCTGGACCTGTGGGAGCCTGGGATCGATGGACACCACCCCGGCGCCGCGGCGCACACTCCTGGTCGGATTCGGCAAGCTCGGCGCGCGCCTCGCACCCCGGCTTCTCGCCGACGGCGGTGAGGTCTTCGCGCTGCGGCGGAGTGACGGGCAGCTGCCCGCCGGCGTGGTCGGCATCCGCGGTGATCTCTCCCTGCCGCTCACGACGACGCTGCCCGCGGTCGACGCCGTCGTGATCACGCTGCCGCCTGGCGCCTCAGAGGGCGCCTACCGCACGGCGCTCACCCACCTTCGGGGCGCCCTGCCGATGATGCCCGCCCGCACCGTGTTCGTGTCGTCCACCGGTGTCTTCGAGGGGAGTGTCTTCAAAGCCGACCGTCCTCTCACGGAGCAGGACGAGCCCGCGGCCGAGACCGCGCGTTCGCGGGGTCTGCGCGACGGCGAGCGGGCGGCGACCGAGTTGTTCGACGCGGTGGTCGTGCGCCCGGCGGGGATCTACGGTCCCGGTCGCGAGTTCCTGCTGCGCAAGGTCCGCGAGGGCGCGGCGGTCGATCACACCCGTCTCACGAACCGCATCCACGAGACCGACCTCGTGCGCACGCTCGATCTGCTCCTGCGCACCGACGACCCGCCGCGGCTGATGCACGCGATCGACGAGCGACCGGCACCTCTCGGCGACGTCGTCCGCTTCATCGCCGGGGAGCTGGGCGTCGCGGTGCCTCCGCACGAGGCATCCGACGGCCCGCGAGGACTCGTGTACGACGGGTCGCTGCTCCATTCGCTCCTGGGCGGCCTCGAGTACCCGACCTACGAAGCGGGCTACGCGGAGATGATCGCCGGATCCGCCTCGCACCCGTAGCCGGCCCGTAGCCTGGACGCATGACGAGCATGAGCACGAGCGCCCGCACCGCCGTCGAGGTCGTCGATTGGCGCCGCCGGGTCTTCGCCCTGTACGACGCCGTGCGCCTCGCGGAATCGCCCGAAGACGCCCACGAGCTGTGGCGGATGGAGCGGGACGAGCTGATGCTCCATCACCCCGCGACGCCGCTCCTGCCGGAGGACCGGCCGCTGTTCGAGGGGCTGCCCATCGCCTCGTACGATCCGGACTGGCGCTTCGAGCTGCCGATCCTGCCCGCCGGTCCCGGAGGCTTCGACTTCGCCACCGGGACCGACGGCGTCGTGCCGTTCGAACGCATCGGGCGGGTCGAGATCCCCGATGCCGGATCGCTCGACGTCTGGCGACTCACCACCTACGGCGGCGGCCTGTTCATCCCGGTGCGCGACGCGCTCGCCGGGCGCGAGGGCGGCACGTACGGCGGCGGCCGCTACCTGATCGACACCATCAAGGGCGCCGATCTGGGATCGGATGCCGCGCGCGGCACGATCGTGCTCGACTTCAACTTCGCCTACAACCCCTCCTGCGCGTACGACCCTGCCTGGGCATGCCCGCTCGCGCAGCCGGGCAACGTGCTCCCGGTGCCCGTCCCCGTCGGCGAGATGTACTGAGGGGTCTCAGCCGACGACCTCGATCGCGGTCGAGGTCTCCTCGTCGTCGCAGGCCACCCCGACCCACAGCCGGATCCGCCCCGGTTCCACCCTCCGGATGCCGTCGACGCCCGTGAACGCGAGGCGGTCCGTGGGAACCGTGAACTCCACGCGCTGCTCCGCACCCGCATCCAACGTCACCCGCTGGAACCCGATCAGCTGCGCGACCGGGCGGGCCACGCTGGCGACCTCGTCGTGCGCGTACAGCTGCACGACGTCGCAGCCCGCGCGGGAGCCGGAGTTGCGCACGAGCACAGAGGCCCGGAACTCCTCGCCCGCTCCGACCGTCGCATCCGCGGTCAGCTGCTCGTGCGTGAAGGTCGTGTAGCCGAGGCCGAACCCGAACGGCCGCGCCGGCGACGGATCGACGCTCGACACATCCGTGCGCCCGCCGAGCGCGGGATGCAGGTACGAATACGGCTGCACGCCGGCAGAGCGCGGGAGCGACACCGGCAGTCGCCCGGAGGGGGAGACGGCCCCGCTGAGCACGGCGGCGACGGCAGGTCCACCCTCTTCGCCGGGGAAGAACGCCTGCAGCACGGCAGCCGGGAGCAGGCGCTCCTCGTCGGTGGAGGTGCCGGAGGCAGCGGGCGAGTTCACCGAGCCGAGGCCGGCGTTCAATCCGGCTCGGGTCTCGCGGTGCGGTAGCGCCCAATCCAGCGCATACGGCCGACCGGTGAGCGCGATGACCACCACGGGGGTGCCGGTCGCGACGACGGCCTCGATCAGTGCGCGCTGCACGCCAGGGAGTTCCAGCGAGTCGACGTCGTTGCCTTCGCCGACCGTGCCGCGTCCGAACAGTCCGGCCCGGTCGCCGACCACGACGATCGCCAGGTCCGCGTCGTCGGCGGCGGCGATCGCGCTCGGGAATCCGCTGCGGTCATCCCCCTCGACCTCGCAGCCGGCGACGGACGTGATGGTCGCGGCGGGGAGCTCTGCCCGAAGTCCGTCGAGCACGCTCGGCAGGGCGATGCCGGCGGGCACCTCCGGGTGGTGCGCGAGCACGTGGTTCACGAACGAGTAGCACCCCATGAGCGCCTCCGCGCTGTCGGCGTTCGGTCCGATGACCGCGATCCGTGGCGCGCCCGAGGCATCCAGCGGAAGCACTCCGTCATTGCTCAGCAGCACGATCGACTCTTCCGCGAGACGGCGGGCGAGTGCACGATGCTCCGCGGAATCCAGGTCGATCGCGTCGGGGGCGACCGTGAAGTCGGCATCCAGCAGCCCCAGCTCCTCCTTCTGCGCGAGCACGCGTCCGACAGCCCGGTCCAGGATGCTCTGCTCGAGCGATCCATCGCGCACCTGCGCGGCGAGCGTCGTGTACGCGTCGGGGGAGGGGAGCTCCACGTCGATCCCGGCCGTGATCGCGAGAGCTGCGGCCTGCGCCGAGTCGGCGGCGACGTGGTGCATGCTCCGCAGGAAGTCCACGGCGAAGTAGTCCGACACCACGACTCCGTCGAACCCCCAGCGTCCGCGCAGCACCTCGTCGAGGTAGTACGGATCGGCGGCCACCGGCACCCCGTCGATGTCGGTGTACGAGTTCATCACGCTGCGCACCCCGCCCTCGCGCACGGCCATCTCGAACGGCGGGAGCAGCACGTCTTCGATCTCGCGGCGCCCGGCGTGCACCGGCGCGTGATTGCGGCCCGCGGTCGATGCCGAGTAGCCGACGAAGTGCTTGAGGGTGGCGTGCACCCCCTCCGACTGCATGCCGCGGACGTAGGCGGTGCCGACGGTTCCCACCAGCAGCGGGTCCTCGGCGATGCACTCGTCGACGCGACCCCACCGTGGATCGCGGATGACGTCGAGCACGGGGGCGAGCCCTTGATGGATGCCGAGCACCCGCATCGACGACCCGATCGCCTGCCCCACCTGCTCGACCAGCTCTGGATCGAAGGATGCTCCCCATGCCAGAGGCGTCGGGAAGGTCGCCGCCTGCCAGGCGGCCAGTCCGGTCAGGCACTCCTCGTGCACCAGGGCCGGGATGCCGAGCCGGGTCTCGCGCTGCAGCCGTGCCTGCTCGCCCCACAGCCAGTGCGCACGTTCGATCGGATCGACCGGGCGCGTGCCGTACACGCGGGTCAGGTGGCCGATGCCGTGCGCCGTCGCATCCTCGTAGCGGGTCGAGGTCTTCTTCTCGCCGGCCATCGGGGCGACGAGCTCATCTCCCTGATCCACCCAGAAGCCGACGAGCTGCGCCTGCTTCTCCTCGAGCGTCATCTGCTCGAGGAGGCCCTCGACGCGCGCGGAGAATCGGGGGCGGGGAGTGGGAGCGAGCACGTGCGTCTCTTTCTGTGGGGTGTGCGTCGACATGGTCAGCCCTTGACCGCGCCGGTCAGTCCGCCGACGATGCGGCGCTCGAACAGGCTGAAGAAGATCAGGGCGGGGATCATCGACAGCGACGTGAAGGCCAGCACTTTCGCGGTGTCGACCGAGTACTGCGACGCGAATGACTGCACGCCGAGCGGGAGCGTGAACGCCGCCGCATCGTTGAGCACGAACAGGGGGAGGAGGTATCCGTTCCAGCTGCCGATGAACGCGAGGATGCCGGTGGTGATGACGCCGGGGATCGACAGCGGCAGCACCATGCGCCAGAAGAAGCCGATCCGGCTGCATCCGTCGATGAACGCCGCCTCCTGGATCTCATCGGGGATGGCGCGCAGGAACGGCACCAGGATGATGATCGTCGTCGGCAGGGCGAAGGCGATCTGGGGAAGGATGACCCCGCCGAGGGAGTTCATCAGCCCGAGGCTGCGCACCACGATGTACAGCGGGGTGATCGCGACCGTGAGCGGGAACATGAGCCCCGCGGCGAAGAACGCGTAGAGCACTCCGCGGCCGGCGAACCGGTAGCGGGCGAGCACGTATGCGGCCATCAGGCCGAGCGCGACGACGCCGATCGTGGTGGCGAGGGCGACGATGGTGGAGTTGAGCACTTGCCGCCAGAACACGCCGCCGGTGATCACGTCGAGGTAGTTCGAGAACACCCACGGCTGCGGCATCCCCGACGGGTCGGTCGTGATCTGCGCGTTCGTGCGGAAGCCGCCGATGATGATGTACGCGATCGGGGCGAGCATGAGCCCGACGACGATCAGCGCGACGAAGTAGACGGTCGGGTTGGCCCAGGGCGGGCGCGGGCGCGGGGTGCGCCCGGGGCGCCCAGTGCGTCCGGGGCGCTGGGTGACGAGTACCGAGGTGGCGGTCATCGCGTGGTCCTCTTCTTCCGTGCAGGGGCGCCGGTCAGGGCGCCGTCCGTGTCGCGTCGCAGCACCGCGCGCTGGTAGATCAGCGCGACGACGAGCGAGATCAGGAACAGGACGACCGCGACCGCATTGCCGTACCCGAAGTTGCCGGCGTTGCGTCCCTCGGAGACCATGTAGGTCGCCATGGTCGACGTGCCGGCGGTGGAGGCGATGTACTGCCCCCAGATGATGTAGACCAGGTCGAACAGTTGCAGCGACCCGATGATCGACAGGAACGCCCAGATGCGCAGGGTCGGCGCGAGCAGCGGCAGCGTGATGCGCCACTGGATCTGCCAGTAGGACGCGCCGTCGATCGAGGCGGCCTCGTGCAGCTCCTCGGGAATCCCCTGGAGGCCTGCGAGGAAGAGGATCACCGCGAACCCGACGTACTTCCAGGTGATGATCACCATCAGGGTCCAGATCGCGATCTCCGGATTCGAGAGCCAGTCGTTCGCGAGGAACCCGAGCCCCATCTTCTCCAGCAGGTCGTTGAACGCGCCGCTGGTCTGCAGCATCAGGCTCCAGCCCGTGCCCACCACGACCTCGGAGATCACGTAGGGGATGAAGATCAGCACGCGGATCAGCGACTGGCCGCGCATGCGCCGGTTGAGCAGGAGTGCCAGCAGGATCGCGGCCGGTCCCTGCAGGATGAGCGAGAACACGAGGATGAACCCGTTGTGGGCCAGCGCGTCGTGGAACAGCGGATCCTGCAGGATCGTCAGATAGTTCTTCAACCCGACGAAGTCGGTGGGCGGGCCGTAGCCCTGCCAGCTAAAGAAGCCGTAGTAGCCCGCCATCAACACCGGGAAGATGACGAAGGCGAGGAAGACCAGGAGGGCGGGCCCGGCCAGAAGGATCACTTCCAGCCGGGCGGCCGCCCTATGCCTTGGCTGCGGCATCCTGGACGGCCTTGACGATGTCCTCCGGGGTTCCCTGACCGGCGAGCATGTTGACCACGGCGACGTTGAGCGCGTTGCCCACGTTCTGTCCGTAGACCGTGTCGAGCCACTGCGTCGCGTACGGCGCCGCGTTGTAGGCCGCGAGGATGTCCTTCAGGTACTGCTCGGTCACGGCCTCCTGCGCCACGGTGTTCACCGGCGGGGCGTTGAATGCCTTGTAGTAGGCGGTCTGCACGTCGGAGGTGCCGAGGTAGTTGAGGAAGTCGACGCAGGCGTCGGGGGCATCCACCGAGCACGAGTATCCGTCGACGCCGCCCATCATCGAGCCGGCCTCGCCGTCGCCGCCCTCGACCTCGGGGAACGGGAACCACGACAGGTCGGGCAGCGGCTTCTGGTCGGGCGTGAGCGATCCGATGACGCCGGGGTTCCAGGCGCCCATCAGCTCCATGCCGGCCTGGTGGTTGGCGATGAGTCCGGCCGAGCTGCCGGCACCCTGCTGGGCCGTGGTGGTGAGGAAGCCGGAGTTGAACGGCTCGGTCGCCGCGAACGCCTGCAGGTCTTCGCCCGCGCGCACCCAGCAGTCGTCGTCGAAGTTCATCTCGTCGGCGGCCTTGGCGAGCGTCTCGGCACTGCACTCGCGCAGCGCGAGCCAGTAGTACCAGTGGGCCGCGGGCCAGGCATCCTTCGCGCCGAGGGCGACCGGGTCGATGCCGGCGGCCTTGAGCTTCTCGGTCGCAGCCTCGAGCTCGTCCATCGTGGTCGGGTTCTCGGTGATGCCGGCCTCGTCGAACAGGTCCTGGCTGTAGAACAGGCCGCCGGGGAGCACGGCCACGGGCATCGCGTAGATCTTGTCGTCCAGGCTGCTGGCCGAGTAGGCGGCGTCCGAGATCTCCTCCGCGGCGCCGCCCTCGATCGAGTCGGTCAGGTCCTTGAGCTGGCCGGCCTTGACCATCGCGGCCATCTTGCCGCCGCCGCGCTGCAGGAAGATGTCGGGAGCGTCTCCGGAGTTCAGGGCGGTCTGGAGCTTGCCGTCGAGGTCTTCGTTCTGGATCGACTGGATCTCGATCGTGACTCCGGGGTTGTCCTTCTCGAAGTCGGCGACGGTCTGCTCCCAGAACTCGACGCCGGGGCCGGTGGTGGAGTTGTGCCAGAGGGTCATGGCGGCATCGCCACCGCCTCCGCCGTCGGGGGTGCTCGCCGTGCACCCGCTGAGTGCGAGAGTTCCGACGGCGGCTATCGCGGCCGCGGAGATCAAGGAACGCCGTGTGCTGTTCATGTGATGGTTCTCCTCATCGAGAGTTGCGCCGCGTCGCTGCGGGCGCCGCGGCATCAGGGGGTGTGACCGCGTCGGGTTGCAGTCTGCTGTCGTTCGAGGGGGCCGTCAAACGTTTTCGAAAACAGTTTCCATCGAGGTACGCCGGGCGGATACGCTGGGCGATCATGAGCGGGCGAACCACGATCCACGACGTCGCGAAGGCTGCGGGCGTCTCGGTGTCGACCGTCTCGAAGGCGGTCAACGGGCGTTACGGCATCGCGGATGCGACGGTGCGTCGCGTGCTCGACGTGGTGCAGGAGCTCGGTTACGAGTCGAGCCTGGTGGCGAGCAGCATGCGGGCCAGACGCACTGGTGTGATCGGCGTGCTCCTGGCCGACTTCGAACCGTTCAGCGCCGAGATCCTCAAGGGCGTCGGCGCGGCCGTGCACGACACGGCCTTCGACCTGCTGGCGTACAGCGGATCGCGGCACGGCCAGGGCGAAGGGTGGGAGCGGCGGTCGCTCAGTCGGCTCTCCGGCACCCTCATCGACGCCGCGATCATGGTCACGCCCACGGTCGTCGGGGCCTCGACCGAGATCCCCGTCGTCGCGATCGACCCGCACACCGGCCGCGCCGACCTGCCCACGGTCGAGTCGGACAGCTTCGGCGGTGCGCTGACGGCGACCCGGCACCTGCTCGAGCTCGGCCACCGCCGCATCAGCTTTCTGGGCGGCCGCCCCGACCTGCGGTCAGCCGGTCTCCGTGATGCTGGCTATCGACGCGCGCTGAGCGACGCCGGCATACCGGTGGATCCCGACCTGATCCGTTCGGGACGCTACGAGCTCGAGACCACGCGGGAGTCGGCGCGGATCCTGCTGGCCGGACCTTCTCGGCCCACGGCCGTGTTCGCCGCGAACGACCTCTCGGCCATCGCCGTGATCGAGGTCGCGCACGAGCTGGGGCTGCGGGTGCCGGAAGACCTCTCGGTGGTCGGGTTCGACGACGTGCCGGAGGCTTCCCGCCGCGCCCTGCCGCTCACCACGATCCAGCAGCCGATGCGTCGCCTGGGTGCGGTGGCGGCCGAGATGGTCTTCGCCCTCCTCGCCGGGCAGCCCGTCGAGGAGATGCACGTGACCCTGCCGACGCGACTGGTGGTGCGTGCGACCACCGCGGCGCTCCACAACGGCGAGGGATGAGACCACGACGCCTGCCCTCGCGCGGTATATACTGTCTTATATAAGTATCGCGAAGGAGGAGTCATGACCGTCACGTCCATCGACATCGACCCTCACGAGCTGAAGCAGGCGAAGGAGCTGGCGGGCACGACATCCAATCGTGAAACCGTGGACCTCGCGCTGCGCACGCTCATCGCGGTTCGTCGTCAGCCTGCAGCCGTCGAGCGCATCATCGGTCGTCGCTTCACGCCCGATCAGATCGATGCGTCGACGATCGCCCCGGCTGCGAGCACGACCGCGTGACGACGTATCTCGTCGACAACAGCATCTGGCAGAAGGCCGGCACCAGCACGAGAATCGCTGACACGCTGCGGTCGCTTTCCCCGAACCATCTCATCATCACGTGTCCGCCGCAGGTCCTCGAGTACTGTCATTCGGCACGGGATCCTCGGGAGTACGCAGAGCTGCGCGAGGACATGGCGGGTCTGCTGCCGGCGTGGGAGCATCCGGACGAACGGCATGCTCTCGACATCCAGCAGGCGCTCTGGGACGGCGGACTCGTGCGCGCCGCCGCGGCGTTCGATTGTCTCATCGCTGCCTACGCGCAGGTCAACGACGCCGTGATCCTCAATTCCGACCGCGATTTCGGGTACATCGAGCTGGCGACCGAAGGGCGCGTGAGACAGGAGTACGTCGCGGCCTGACGGCTACTCACAAGGTCACGAGGCGGGACCTAGTCGGGGCGTTGCGCACGGCCCAGCGCAATGGAGAACATCGTCGTCACGACGATTCCGGCGGCCGTGAAGCCTGCAGCGGCTATCTGGGTTGCACCAGTCGCTTCGACACCTGAAGCGAGCGTGATGATGATGACGACGAAAAGTGCGACCCCGGTCAGGGCGAGCACGGTTCCGAGAAGCACCCCCCATGTCAGTCCACGCGTTCGATGGTCGGCGAGATTCTGACGTAAGCGCGCCGGAGACATCGTCACTCTCCCGCCACTACCCCGAGTGCGGCCGAGTGGGTTCCTTTCGGTCGTCACCCGCGAACCAGACGATGCTCCTCGGCTGCTTCGCTCGACTGCGACCTGCTCGGCGTCTTTGAAAGGCTCCAGATGAAGAGGAACGCTGTGAACATGACGAAAGCGCTCGAGGTTGCAATGAAGTGTCCGCCGCGCCGCCAGATCGGGAGCGCGTCTAGAGGCCAACCGGCGGGGGTCGTGATCTGAGAGAGGATCGCGAGAAGCAGGATGATCGCGCCTGTCGCGATCGCTGACTTCAGCCGGGCACGCCTGTGCGCGGCCACCGGGTCGCGCACCAGCCAGATCGCGCACGAGGCGCATGCGAGTCCCTCTGCGAGGACAAACGTCCAGGACACCATGGGCGTGGGGTAGGCCACGGGGGTGAGAGAGAAGTCAAGAAGTGTCCCGCGGCTTGTCGCCCACGAAAATGCCTCGGCATACATGCAGAACAGTGCGATCACGAGCACGGTCGCGGCTCCCGCAATCGCTGCGACCATGCCGGACTTACCGCGTCGAGAGGACTTCACTCGCTGTCCTCGATATCCACCGGGTGCGGCAGCCGCATTTCGCATCGACTCTCAGCCTCCGGGACTCGCGAACACTCTTCTGGTCGTCACGTTACGGAGCCGCGGGGCGCTTGTCTGTAGGCCAAATGGGGGACATGTAAAATTCTAGATGCCGCGTGCGTCCCGCGGGCTCAGCGACGCCGAGGCCGCTGAGCCCGAAGGGGCGTCAGCCCCGAGCGACGTCGAGCTCGATGACCGACCACGACAGCGGCGGCAGGGTCGCGCGCACGGCGCCGTCCACGACCTCGACGGCGCCGAGCGGCACCATGTGCACGCTGTCGGAAGCAGTCTCGAGGTTCGAGGTGTGGCGGTCGCCGCCCTCCGGGATCGTCAGTGTCTCGGCGTTCGTGACGCGCAGGTCGCCGAGCCCGTGCAGGTCGATCGTCAGGTCACTGGACTCGTCGAGGGAGCGGTTCGCGACGAACACGACCACGCGACCGGTCGCCTCGTCCCAGGTCGCCGCCGCGTCGACCGCGTCGACCCCGCCGTAGCGCTTCGTCTCGATCTGCGGAGCCGACACCGCGAGGCGCAGGATGCGGCCCTTCGCGAGCCGCGCCATCCGCTCGAACGGCCAGAAGCTCGTCTGCCGCCAGGCCGGACCGTTCTCCTCCGAGCGGATCGGGGCGATCACGTTCACGAGCTGCGCCTGGTTGGCGATCTTCACGCGGTCGCCGTGGCGCAGCAGGCTGTTGAGCAGCGTGCCGACGACCACGGCATCCGTCACCGAGTACGTGTCTTCGATCAGTCGCGGATGCTGACGCCAGCCCGCCTTCTCGATCTCGCCGGCCTCGACGTCGTTGTACTTCACCTGGTCCCACACGTTCCACTCGTCGAACGAGATGTCGACCTGCTTCGTGTGCTTGCCGGACGCCTTGACCGCGTCGATCGTGGCGATGACGCCCTCGATGAACGCATCCATGTCGACGGACTCGGCGAGGAACGACTCGGCGTCGCCGTCGTGCTCCTGGTAATACGCGTGCATCGAGATGAAGTCGACCTCGTCGTAGGCGTGCGTGAGCACCGTGTGCTCCCAGGTGCCGAACGTCGGCATCGTCCGCCCCGACGACCCGACCGCGACGAGCTCGATCGAGGGGTCGACCAGGCGCATCGCCTTGGCGGACTCCTGGGCGAGCCGACCGTACTCGGTCGCCGTCTTGCCGCCGATCTGCCACGGGCCGTCGAGCTCGTTGCCCAGGCACCACAGCTTGATGTCGAAGGGCTGCTCGGCTCCGTTCTTGCGGCGCAGGTCCGACCAGTACGTGCCGCCGGGGTGGTTCGCGTACTCGACGAGTGCCCGCGCCTCCTCGACGCCGCGGGTGCCGAGGTTGACGGCCTCCATCACCTCGACATCCGCCTCCCTCGCCCAGTCCATGAACTCGTGCAGGCCGAAGGCGTTCGTCTCGATCGTGTGCCAGGCGCCGTCGATGCGCACCGGCCGGTCCTCGACCGGGCCGACGCCGTCTTCCCAGCGATAGCCCGAGACGAAGTTGCCGCCGGGGTAGCGGACCACGGTCGGTCCCATCTCCTTCACCAGCGCCAGCACGTCCTGCCGGAAGCCGCGCTCGTCGGCCTGCGGGTGCCCCGGCTCGTAGATGCCGGTGTAGACGCAGCGCCCCATGTGCTCGACGAACGACCCGAAGAGCCTCCGGGGGACGTCGGCGATCGTGAAGTCGCGGTCGATGGTGATGCGGGCCTGAGACATTGCTCTCCTAGATTTCTGGCTCTCGAGCCGGGTGGGTGACTACTGACCGCCGAAGCCGCTCGTCGCGACTCCCTTGACGATCTGCTTCTGGAAGATCATGAACACGATGATGAGCGGCAGCGCGGCGAGCACGGCCTGGGCCATGACCTGGGCGTACTGCACGCCGTAGGCGCTGATCACGGTCTGCAGCCCGACCGGCAGCGTCATCAGCGTCGTGTCGTTGATGACCAGGAACGGCCAGAGGAAGTTGTTCCACGCGCTGATGAACACGAAGATCGCGACCGAGGCCATGATCGGACGGGAGAGCGGCAGCACGATCGACCAGAAGATCCGGAATCGTCCGGCGCCGTCGACGCGCGCCGCGTCTTCCAGCTCGATCGGGATGGCGTCGAAGAACCGCTTGAGGATGAACACCATCGCGGGTGCCACGACCTGCGGCAGGATCAGACCCCAGTAGGTGTCGACCATGTTGAAGGCGAGCATCTCGTAGAACAGGGGGATGATCAGCACCTGCGGCGGCACGACGATCGAGGCGATGATCACCACGAACAGCCACTTGCGGCCGGTGAAGTCCAGGCGTGAGAAGGCGTAAGCCGCGAGTGCCGAGATCGCCAGCGTGATCACGGTGATCGCCGCGGAGGTCAACAGGCTGTTCAGCGCCCAGGTGTAGACGTTGCCCTGCGAGAGGATCGCGGTGAACGCGTCGATGGTGGGGCCACTCGCGCCGATCCAGCCGGGGTCGCCGGATGCGGCATCCGTCTCGGTCTTGAACGCGGTTGCGACCGCCCAGAGGAACGGCAGCAGCCACCCGATCGCGAGGAGCAGCAGGACGACGAACGCGGTGATGCGGAGCGGTCCGAACGGCTTCTGGCCGGGCAGGTGCGAGCGCCGGGGGCGACGCGACGACGCCGTCGTGATCGTCTCGGTGGCGGTGGGGACGATGGGGGATGCGGTGGCGGTGGACATCAGAACTGCTCCTTCCGGCGGCGCGTGATCAGGGCCTGCGCGACGCCGAGGATGACGATGAGGGCGAAGAAGACGTAGGAGATGGCGGCCGAGTAGCCGAACCGGTAGCTGACGAATCCGGCCTCGTAGATGTACTGCACGATGGAGCGCGTCGTGTCGCTCGCGACCCCGCCGAGCATCTGATACGCCTGGTCGAACAGCTTGAGCGAGGCGAGGATCTGCAGGATCAGGATGAGCACCGTCGCCGGTCCCAGCTGCGGGAGCGTGATGGACCAGAACTGGCGCCAGGCGCCTGCGCCGTCGAGGGAGGCGGCCTCGTACTGCTGCGGCGGGATGTTCTGCATGGCCGCGAGGTAGAGCAGGAAGTTGAAGCCGACCGTCCACCACACCGTGGCGATCACGATCGACAGCATGTTGGTGTCGGGGTTCTGCAGCCACGCGAGCGGCTCCAGGCCGAAGAACTTCAGGATGTTGTTGGCCGCGCCCACCTGCGGGTTGAAGATCCAGACCCAGATCTGCGAGATCACGGTGGAGGCGAGCAGGAACGGCATGAAGAACGACAGCCGCCACAGCCACTGGCCGGGGATGCCGCGGTCGACGAGGGCCGCCATCGCGAGGGCGATCACGACGAGGGGCACGGTGGAGAGCAGCGTGAACCAGACGGTGTTGCCCATCGACTGCCACATCTTCGGATCGACGAACGCCTCGGCGTAGTTGGCGAATCCGATGAAGGAGCCGCCGGCGCCGGTGAGGGACTGGTCGGTGAAGCTGAGGATGATCCCGTGGATGATCGGCCAGACCAGGAACAGGGCGAAGGCGACGAGGAACGGTGCGAGGAAGGCCCAGCTGATGAGCTGCTCGCGGTTGCGGGAGCCGGCGCGGCGACCGCGCGGAGTGGTGCGCGACCCGGTGACGATCGTGCGGGTGGAATCGGTGGCGGAGGTCATGATCCGAACGTCCCTTCGGGGTCTGCCGGGTTGGGCTGTCGGAGCAGGGCGTTCACCCGTGCTTCGAAGCGGTCGATCGCGGCTGCCGGGTCGTCGCCCGAGAGCAGTGCGCCTTGCACGGCCGCGCCGAACTCGGCCTGGAAGTTGGATCCCGAGCCGGTGAACCAGGCGGTCGGGTCGTACACGACGTGCTGCGCGGCCTCGGCGTAGTTCGCCTGGGGGATGAGGTCGGCGTACTCCGGGGATTCGGTCACGGGGAGGAACGCGGGGATGTGGCCGGCCTCGGCCCAGCCGAAGGAGTTCTTCAGCATGTCGGCGACGAACTCGTAGGTGAGATCGCGCCGCACCGGGTCGGCGTTGGACTGGTGGGGGAGGACGAAGGAGTGTGAGTCGGCGTAGACGGCCGGGGTGCCGTAGAGCGTCGGGATCATCGTCGCGTCGAAGGGGATGCCGGCGGCCTGCATGGTGCGCAGCTCCCAGACTCCGGTGAAGAGCATGCCGCTCTTGCCGGTGGCGAACTCGGCGATGGCGCTGCCGTAGTCGTTCTGCGCGGCTGCGATCTCGCCGTCGAGCAGTGTCTGCATGAGCGTGAGCGATTCGACCGCGACGTCCTTGTCGATCACGGCCGGGCCGCCGGCGGGCAGCTCCATCGCGCCACCGTGCTGCGAGTAGAAGGTGTAGAACAGGCGCCACATCTGCGCGCCGTCGCCGAGATAGCCGTACGAGAGCGCGTGGCTCTCGGCCTTGCCGCCGACGGTGCGCAGCTGGTCGAGGAACTCCTCGGGGGAGCTCGTTTCCTGCAGCTTTCCGTCGGAGTCGAGGACTCCGGCGGCGTCGCAGATGTCCGTGTTGAACATCATCACGAAGGGGTGCGCGTCGAGCGCGATGCTGTACATGCCCTCGCCCACGAAACCCTTCTCCCAGATCGGCTTCGGGAAAGTCGAGCTGTCGACGCCGAGCTCGGCGAGCCGGTCCACGTCCCAACGGTCGAGCAACCCGCCGGGTGCCCAGCCGACGGTGCGCGTCGCGTGCATGATGGCGACGTCGGGGGCACGGCCGCCGGCACCCGCCATCGCGAGCTTCGTGTAGTACGGGGTGCCCCAGGCGAGGACAGTGGGGCGGATGCGGAACGCGGACTGCGCGGCGTTGACCTCATCGAGCAGGGCCGACATCGTGACGCCGTCGCCGCCCGAGAGCAGGTGCCAGAACTGCAGGGTCTGCGGACCGGAGGCGGGAGTCGTGCCGGGCGCGCACCCGGCGAGCAGGGCCGTGCCGGCGGCGAGCGAGGCGGCAGTGAGGAACTGCCGGCGGGACAGATCGAGTGGGGGTGTCATCGTCACTCCTTCGTGACTGTGCGGGGGTCGGCCCATCATTACATCGATGTAATCAACTGCGCAAGCGCGAGATGCGGAGGGAAGAGTGGGGGTGTCAGGGGCGGTAGCCGCGTGGGCGGCCCTGCGTGCTCGCGCGCTCGAGGAGGTGATGCGGGAGGGTGACGGCGCGCGGAGCAGCGGCGCGATCATCCATGCGCGACTCGAGCAGACCGAGCGCCGCGATCGCGAACGCCTGCCGATCGAACGCCACCGAGGTCAGGGCGGGCGAGGTGTATCGCGAGAACTCGACGTCGTCGAACCCGGTCACGATCACATCGTCGGGCACGCGGATGCCGTTGTCGTGCAGGGTGTGCAGGGCCCCGAGCGCGAGTGAGTCCGTGAACGCGACGATCGCGTCGAAGGGAACGCGACGGTCGAGCAGCGTGCGCACCGCATCCGCCCCACCGTCCATCGACCACGGCAGCCGGTTGATCTCGAGCGCCGGATCCCGGGGGATGCCCGCCTCGCGCAGGGCATCGTGCACGCCCTCGAGGCGCAGGCGGCTGGTGGCCGTGGCGATCGACGGATCGTCGTCGGCGCCGACCACCGCGATCCGCGTCGCGCCGCGGGACAGCACATGGCGCGTGGCGTCGGCGGCGGCCTGTCGGCTGTCGATGCGCACGTGATCCGCGCGGTTCTGCTCGACCTCGCCGATCACGACGAGCGGGGGGAGGCGGTCGGCGTACTTGAGCACGCTGTCTTCGAGGCGGATCGGGTTGAGGATGAGGCCGTCGACCAGATGCGCCCGCGCGCGGGAGACGAGTTCCTTCTCGCGCTCAGGCTCGGACGCCGTCTCCTCGATCTGCACGGCGAGGCCCCGCTCGTGCGCGGCTTCGACGATGCGGTGCACGAGTTCGGCGGAGAACGCGGTGGCCAGATCCGGGAGCGCGACGGCGATGATCCCGGAGCGCCCCTTGCGCAGTCCCCTGGCGCTGAGGTTGGGCACGAAGTCGAGCTGCGCCATGGCGGACTCGACCTTGGCCCGCGTGCTCTCGTTGACGGGAACCGTGCCGGTGACCACGTTCGAGACCGTCTTCGGCGACACCCCGGCGAGGGCCGCGACGTCTTTCATCGTGGCGCGGGGCGGCGGCTGCGCTGTCATCCGGTCAGCCTATCGGCGAGGTCGGAGCGCGAGCAGTACATCGATGTAGCCGATGCCGCGCTGGCTATCATGGCGCCATGACCACCGAACGCAACTGGGCAGGCAACCTCACGTACCGGGCCTCGACGATCGCGCACCCCGAATCGGTCGACCAGCTCGGGGCGCTGCTCGCGCAGGGCGGGCCGGTGCGCTTCCTCGGATCGCGGCACTGCTTCAACGACATCGCCGACACCGACGGCGTGCTCATCGCGCTCGACCGGCTGCCCGCGGTGTTCGAGGTCGCTCCCGCGCGGGATGCGGTCCGGGTATCCGGTGCCGCACGCTACGGCGACATCGCGCCGCTCCTCGAGGCCGAGGGGCTCGCGCTCGCCAACCTCGCCTCGTTGCCGCACATCTCGATCGCGGGTGCGATCGCCACCGGCACCCATGGCTCCGGTGACGCGATCGGCTCGCTCGCGAGTGCGGTCCGCGGCCTCACGATCCTCACGCCGTCGGGTGAGACCCGCACGCTCGCGCGTGGCGACGCCGACTTCGACGGTGCGGTCGTGAGCCTCGGCGCGCTCGGCGCGGTGCTCGACGTGACGCTCGACGTCGAGCCGACCTACGCGGTCGCCCAGCACGTGTTCGAGCGCCCGGACTGGGACGCGGTGCTCGCCGACTTCGACGAGGTGACCTCGATCGGCACCAGTGTGAGCCTGTTCTCGACCTGGGAGCGCACCGACTTCGTCGACCAGATCTGGGTGAAGCAGCGCCAGCCCGAGGCGCGCGAGGCCGCGCGGGAGTCGCTGTTCGCGAAGCTCGGCGCCACGCCGGCCGTGAGCAAGCGGCATCCGATCCTCGGCGTCGACCCGGCGGCGTGCACCGAGCAGCTCGGGGTACCGGGACCGTGGTTCGAGCGGCTGGCGCACTTCAAGCTCGAGTTCACGCCGTCGGCCGGTGCCGAGATCCAGAGCGAGTACCTGGTTCCCCGTGCGGATGCGGTTGCCGCGATCCAGGCCGTGCGCACGCTCGCCGGGCAGATCGCCCCGCTGCTGCTGGTGAACGAGATCCGCACGGTGCGCGCGGACGACCTGTGGCTCAGCTCGTCGCACGGGACGGATGCCGTGGGCCTGCACTTCACGTGGAAGCCGGACGAGGCCGCGGTGCGCGCCCTGCTGCCGACGATCGAGGCCGCGCTGCCCGAGACCGCCCGCCCGCACTGGGGCAAGGTGTTCACGCTCGACGGTGCCGAGACGCGCTCGCGGTACACGCGGTGGGACGACTTCGCCGCGCTCGCCGCCCGTTACGACCCCGAGCGCCGTCTCGTGAACCCTTACCTGGAGCGGTTGGGGCTGTAGTCCGCGGCTGCCACTGCGTTCCGGTCGCAGTTCGTGTCGCTATAACGCGCGTGAAGCGGCAGAAAGTGCGACCGGAACGGAGCCGGCAGACCGGCTCCGCCGTCACACGTGGTCGCGCCAGGAGTGCTGCGGGTCGTAGCCGAGGATCCGGCGTGCGCGGTCGATCGACAGCAGCGTCTCGTTCGGGCCGAACTCGCGGCGCCTCGGCACGTCGGGGAAGACCTCGGCGAGCAGTTCGTCGTTGGGCCGCGACATCACGGTGTCGGCCGCCGCGATGATGAACCGGTCGAATCCGGGGGCCGCGACCTCGAGCGCCCGCTGCACCGCCTGGGCGCCGTCGCGGGCGTCGATGTAGCCCCACAGGTTCCACTTGCGCCCGAGAGCGTCGATGTCGAACGAGGGGAACTCCGCGTAGTCCTCGGGAACCATCACGTTCGAGAACCGCAGCGCCGTGATCGACAGGTCGGGATGCCAGCGCACCAGCTCGGTCGCGAGCTGCTCCTCGAGCGTCTTCACCAGCGAATACACGGATTCCGGGCGCGCGGGATAGTCCTCGTCGACCGGCACGTAGGGCGGCGCCACGTCGAACGGCAGCCCGAGCACCGTCTCGCTCGACGCGTACACGATGCGACGGATGCCGAGGCGCACAGCCGCCCAGAACACGTTGAACGTGGCCGGCATGTTGTTGTGGAAGGTCGCCACGTCGGTGCGGATGCCGGGAGCCGGGATCGCCCCGAGGTGCACGACCGCGTCGATGCCGTCGTGCCTGTCGCCGACCGCGGTGAACGCGTCGACGACCTGGCCGTAGTCGGTCAGATCGACCTGCACGAAGTCAGGGCCGCGGGTGCCGGTGAGGTCCATGCCGATGACGTCGTAGCCGTTCGCACGGAGTTCCCGCGCGACGACGCGGCCGAGTTTGCCGGAGGAGCCGGTGAGAGCGATGCGCATCTCACCAGAGTGGCACGGCGGCGGGCCGACGGCACCGGTCGTCGTACACTCGTCGGCGTGAGTGACACGAGCAGCGGCCGCAGCCGATCCATCGGCGTCCGCGACGTCGCCGCCCGCGCCGGGGTTTCCCGGCAGACCGTGTCGCGGGTGCTGAACGACCACCCCGACGTCGCCACCGAGACCAAGCAGCGCGTCGTCGCCGCGATGGCCGAGCTCGGCTATCGCATGAACAACGCCGCCCGCGCGCTCGGCACCCGGCGCTCCCGGACCCTCGGTGTGCTGGCCTCGGATGCGCTGCAGTACGGACCGTCGCGGAGTCTCGCCGCGCTGGAGGCTTCGGCGCGCGAGGCCGGGTACTGGGTGAGCGCGGCCTTCGCGGATGCCGCGGATGCCGGAGCCGTCGTCGCGGCGGTCGACCACCTCGTCGTGCAGGGGGTGGAGGGGATCGTGGTCGTCGCCCCGCACGCCCAGACGCTGGAGGCGCTCGCCGCGCTGCGCATCGGCGTGCCGGTCGTGACGCTGCACTCCGCCGGACTCGGGGCGACCGGGCTGTCGGTGGATCAGGCGGCGGGCGCGCGGTTGGCGGTCGCCGTGCTCGCCGATGCCGGGCACACCCGCATCGCGCACCTCGCGGGACCGGCGGATTGGCTCGAGGCGGAGTCGCGCGCCGAGGGGTTCGCCGCCGAGCTCGCGGCCCGCGGGCTGACGCCGGGGCCGGTGATCGCCGGGGACTGGTCGGCAGGGTCGGGTTATGCGGCGGTCGATGCTGTTCGCGGGTCCGGGGTCACGGCGGTGTTCGCGGCGAACGACCAGATGGCGCTCGGTCTGCTCAGCGCCCTGCACGAGGCAGGGCTCACGGTTCCGGGTGACGTCAGCGTGGTCGGGTTCGACGACGCCCCGGATGCCGCGTACTACTGGCCCCCGCTCACGACTGTGCGGCAGGACTTCGACGAGCTCGCGCGTCGGGCGGTCGGCGCGGTGATCGGCGGAACCGCTGCCGCCGCATCCGCTCTCACCCCGGTGGCGCCGGTGCTGGTCTCCCGCGCCTCCGTCGCCCCGCCCCGCTGACTCCCGCCCGCTCCCGCATCCCCGCTCCCGCTCCCGGCGCCGGCGCCTGCTCCCGCCCCCGCGCCCTACGACGCCGAGTGCACGGCTTGTCGTCGAGCGCACGGCTTGTCGCCGTGAACGTCCCGTGCACTCGGCAGCTTCCCGTGCACTCGCGGTAACCGATACCGCTGCATCCGCTGTTGCGCAGCACCTTGCCGCGCCCCGCTCGCCCCCGCCCCCGGCGTCGAGTGCACGGCTTGTCGTCGAGCG
>NZ_SSDF01000001.1 GCF_004794515.1 Microbacterium sp. A20
GCAACATCGGCCAGCCGTGCACCGCGGCCAACCGCTTCATCGTGCACAAGGACGTCGCGGGTGTCGGTAATCAGATAGATCCCGACGACCGACGAAAGCGCACCACATCCGCTGGTGGAAACGAGACCACGGACCCACCGACCTCAGCAACGGGGTGTTGCTGTGTGAGACGTGTCACCACCGCATCCACGACAACGGATGGGACATCCGAATCGACCATCCCCGATACGGGACCGGGGGACGAGTGTGGTTCCTCCCACCCCCGCACGTCGACCCCACCCGCACCCCACGA
>NZ_SSDF01000026.1 GCF_004794515.1 Microbacterium sp. A20
CCGAACGCAGCGGAGCCCTGCGCGCTCGCCGGGCGGGTTGCGGAGGCGGCGGGCGCGGCGCTCACCGGCTGCTCGCTCGAGGGCTTCGTGGCGACCGTGGAGGTGCAGGCGGCGTACGCTGGACTCGCAGCCGTCTCCCGAGCCCGTGCCGGGCCACCCGAGGGACAGTGACGGCCGTGCGACCTCACTCACTGTGAACGACCCCACACAGTGGTGTGTATGGTGTGCTTCGAAGAAAGGACGCACCCTTGGCTGAAGGCAAGAAGCTCGTCATCGTCGAGTCCCCGACGAAGATGCGGTCTATTCAGGGATACCTCGGCGACGGCTATGAGGTACTCAGCTCCGTCGGCCATATCCGCGACCTCGCTGACAAGAAGGACATCCCGGCCGCCGACAAGCAGGCGTACGGGAAGTACTCCATCGACATCGACAACGGGTTCGACCCGTACTACGTCGTCTCCGATCGCAAGACCAAGACGGTCGCCGAACTCAAGCGCGCCCTGAAGAGCGCCGACGAGCTCCTGCTCGCCACTGATGAGGACCGCGAGGGCGAGGCCATCGCCTGGCACCTGCTCGAGACGCTCAAGCCCAAGGTCCCCGTAAAGCGCATGGTGTTCCACGAGATCACCAAGGACGCGATCCAGGCCGCGGTCGGCAACACCCGCGAACTCGATCACGACCTCGTCGACGCGCAGGAGACCCGCCGCATCCTCGATCGTCTGTACGGCTGGGACGTCTCGCCTGTGCTCTGGTACAAGGTCAAGACGGGCATCTCGGCCGGACGCGTGCAGTCCGCCGCCACCCGCCTGATCGTCGACCGGGAGCGCGAGCGCATGGCGTTCACCTCTGCCGAATACTGGGACGTCGATGCCCAGGCGGCCGCGACCGGCACATCCTTCAAGATCCGTCTCGTGCGCGTCGACGGCGGCCAGCTCGCCCGCGGCACCGACTTCGATGATGACGGAAAGCTCAAGAAGGCCGTCGTCATCCTCGACGAGGCCACCGCCGCAGCGCTCGCCGAGGCGGTCGACGCCGTCGGCACCGGAAGCGTCACCAAGGTCGAGGCCAAGCCGGGAACGCGCAGCCCATACGCGCCGTTCACGACCTCCACGATGCAGCAGGAGGCGGGGCGCAAGCTCTCGATGGGAGCCAAGCAGGCGATGGGTGTGGCCCAGCGGCTGTACGAAAAGGGTTACATCACTTATATGCGTACCGACTCCACGTCGCTGAGCACCCAGGCGGTGCAGGCGGCACGGAGCCAGGCGGTCGCGCTGTACGGCGACGCCGCGGTGCCGCTGAAGCCGCGCGTCTACAAGTCCAAGAGCAAGAACGCGCAGGAGGCGCACGAGGCGATCCGCCCCTCCGGTGACAACTTCCGCACGCCGGCCTCCCTGTCGTCGGAACTGGATCGTGACGAGCAGCGCCTCTACGACCTCATCTGGAAGCGCACGGTCGCGAGCCAGATGTCCGACGCGAAGTATGAGACCACCACGGTCACCATCGCCGTCGATGCCGCCGGGAAGAAGGCCGAGTTCACGGCGTCCGGAACCGTGTACACCTTCAAGGGCTTCCTGGAGGCCTACGAAGAGGGGCGCGACGAGAAGCGCGGCGATGCGGATGCCGCCGAGAACCAGTCGCTGCCCGCCGTGGCCGTCGGCGATCAGCTCGCGGTGTCGGATGCCGAGGCGAAGGGGCATCGCACCACGCCGAAGCCGCGCTACACCGAGGCGTCGCTCGTGAAGGTGCTCGAGGAGAAGGGCATCGGCCGTCCCTCGACGTTCGCCTCGATCCCCGAGACCATCCTCGATCGCGGCTACGCGGTCAAGCGCGGACAGGCGCTCGTGCCGACCTGGCTCGCGTTCAGCGTGGTCCGGCTGCTCGAGGAGCACTTCGCCGAGCTGGTCGACTACGACTTCACCGCCGCGCTCGAGGACGACCTCGACACGATCGCCCGCGGCGAGCAGAACCGGGTGGAGTGGCTTAAGTCGTTCTACTTCGGCTCCGACTCGCACACGGGGCTTCGTCAGGTCGTCGACAACCTCGGCGAGATCGACGCGCGGGCCCTCAACTCCACCCGCATCACCGACACGGCCACGCTGCGCTTCGGCAAGTACGGCCCGTACCTCGAGGTCGCCGACCCGGAGAACCCCGACGCCAAACCGCGCATCGTCAACGTGCCGGAAGACCTCGCGCCCGACGAGCTGACCGCCGAGAAGGCACAGGAGCTCATCGACGCCCCCGTCGCGGGCGACCGCGTGCTGGGCGAGAACCCGGAGAACGGCAAGATCGTCGTCGTCAAGGACGGCCGGTTCGGTCCGTACGTGCAGGAGAACGACCCGGTGTCCGAGGACGCCGCGGTCGACGAGGCGACCGGCGAGGTCGTCGAGGCCCCGAAGCCGAAGCGCGGCGCGAAGAAGGAGGCGGCTCCGAAGCCGCGCACCGCATCGCTCTTCCGCTCGATGTCCGTCGACGAAATCGACCTCGACACGGCCCTGAAGCTGCTGAGTCTGCCGCGAGTGGTGGGCGTCGACCCCGAATCCGGTGACGAGATCACGGCGCAGAACGGCCGCTTCGGTCCCTACCTGAAGAAGGGCACCGACTCGCGGTCGCTCGAGAGCGAGTCGCAGATCTTCGACGTCACGCTCGAACAGGCGCTCGAGATCTACTCCCAGCCGAAGTACGGCGCCGGACGCCGTGCGTCCAGCGCACTCGCCGAGTTCGAGGCGGACCCCGTCAGCGGCAAGCCGATCCGCATCCGCGACGGCCGCTTCGGCGCCTACGTGACCGATGGCGAGACGAACGTCACGATCCCGCGCGGCCAGACCGTCGACGACATCACCTTCGAGATCGCGGTGCAGATGCTCGCCGACAAGCGTGCGAAGGGGCCGGCCCCGAAGCGCGGCGCAGCCAAGAAGGCGCCGGCCAAGAAGGCGCCCGCCAAGAAGCCCGCAGCCAAGACCGCGGCGAAGAAGACTCCCGCGAAGAAGACTGCGGCGAAGAAGACCACGGCGGCGACGTCGGCCGCACGCTCGGCGGCGGCGAAGAAGGCCGCGGCCACGCGTGCAGCCAACGCCGCCGCGAAGGCTGCGGAGAAGGCGGGCTCGTGACCCCGGGCCACGGGGTGTGGATCACGCTCGAAGGCGGCGACGGCACGGGCAAGACCACGCAGTCGGACCTTCTCGCGGAGTGGCTCGAAAGCACGGGCCGAACGGTCGTGCGCACGCGGGAACCCGGCGGATCCGAAGTCGGGCAGCTCATCCGCGACATCGTGCTGCATCATCGCGGTGACATCGCGCCGCGCGCCGAGGCGCTGCTGTATGCGGCCGACCGCGCTCATCATGTCTCGACGGTCGTGCGGCCCGCACTCGACCGCGGCGACGTGGTGCTGCAGGACCGCTACCTCGACTCGTCCGTGGCCTACCAGGGCGCCGGCCGCGTGCTCGATGCGGCGGAGATCCGCGACCTGTCCCTGTGGGCGGCCGAAGGTGCGCTGCCCGACCTGACCGTGCTGCTCGACCTCGACCCCGCGGTGGCTCGTACCCGCCTCGACTCCGCCGACAAGCCGTTCGACCGACTGGAAGCAGAACAGGCGGAGTTCCACGGCCGCGTGCGCGATGCGTACCTCGCCCTCGCGGCGGCCGAGCCCGGCAGGTTCCTCGTGCTCGACGCCGCCGCAGCGCCGTCGATGATCGCGGAGCAGATCCGCGCTCGGGTCGCCGCTCTTCTGGGCTGACCCGGTCGAACGACACCCGTGCCGTTCGGCGTCGGTGGTCCCGATTAGGCTGAGTGCATGCCTCCCACCGTTCCTGCTCCTTTCCCGTGGGCGGATGTGTGGGGGCAGGATGCCGCCGTCGACACGCTCCGTGCGGCCGCATCCGATCCGGCTGCGCTCTCGCACGCCTGGTTGATCACGGGTCCGCCCGGATCCGGCCGTTCGACTCTCGCGTACGCGTTCGCGGCGGCGCTGATCGCCGACCACCCCGACGATGAGGCGGTGATGCGCCAGGTCTTCGCGGGCACCCATCCGGATGTCACGGCGCTCCGCACCGACAAGGTCATCATCACGATCGCCGAGGCCCGCGCTCTCGTCGAGCGCTCCTACTTCGCACCCTCCGCCGGTCGATACCGCGTCATCGTGGTCGAAGACGCCGATCGCATGGTCGAACGCACCTCCAACGTGCTGCTGAAAGCCCTCGAGGAGCCGCCCGAGCAGACGGTGTGGATCCTGTGCGCGCCCAGCGAGGCCGATCTGCTGCCGACGATCCGCTCGCGGGTGCGCTCCCTGCGACTGCGTGAGCCGGATGTCGCCGATGTCGCCCGGCTCATCAGCCTGCGCACGGGGGTCGACGAAGCCGTCGCCGAGCAGGCCGCTCGGCACGCGCAGCGCCACATCGGCATGGCGCAGCGACTCGCCACCGATGATGCGGCGCGGCGTCGGCGCGACGAGACCCTTCGCGCGGTCATCGGCGTCCGCGGTGTCGGCGATGCGGTCGACGTGGCGGGGCGGATCATCCAGGCCGCGACCGACGACGCGAAAGCACTGACCGCGGAGCGCGACGCGCAGGAACGGGCTTCGCTCTTGCGCACGATCGGCATCGCCGAGGGGCAGGCCGTACCTCCGGCGCTGCGCACGCAGCTCTCGGCCCTCGAAGACGATCAGAAGAAGCGTGCCACGCGCAGTCTGCGTGACGGGATCGACCGCGTGCTGACCGACATGCAGTCGCTGTTCCGCGACGTCATCATGCTCCAGTTCGGCCGCGGAGACGACCTCATCAACAGCGAGCTGCGCTCCGAGCTGGAGCGCCTGGCATCGGCCTGGCCCGAGGCCCGTACCCTTGTCGTACTTGACCACCTTGCCGAGACGCGGCAGTCGCTGGAGCGCAACGTCGCTCCGCTGCTCGCGCTGGAGAGCTTGCTCGTGACGATCACGAGCGGGAGGAAACCGTGAATCACCGATCGACTTCCCGCTTCCGTCGCGCCGCCGCGGTCATCGCCGGCATCGCCGCGGCATCCGTCGCCCTCTCGGGCTGCCTCTACGCGATGATCCCCGAGCAGTCCTCGCGGCCGGCGACCACCATCGTCCCCGACACCGAGGGTGTCGCCGAAGACCTGCTGCCCTTCTACTCGCAGGAGCTCGAGTGGACGGACTGCGGTCCCGGCTTCGACTGCACCGACGTGACGGCGCCGCTCGACTGGGAGAACCCGGGAGCCGGTGACATCAGCCTGTCGGTGATCCGGCACCGAGCGCAGGGGACCCCCGTCGGCTCCCTGTTGACGAACCCGGGCGGCCCCGGCTCGAGCGGTGTGGAGCTCGTCCAGAGCAGCCTCGACTTCGCCGTCGGGCCCGATCTCATCGAGAACTACGACGTGATCGGCTTCGACCCGCGCGGAGTCGGCGGCTCGACCGCGGTGACCTGCTACGACGCGTCCGAGATGGACGACTACCTCTACGGCATCCCCTCCGCAGCCCGCGGCACCGCCGAGTGGGAGGCCGAGCTGCTCGATGCGCACAAGTCGTTCGCCGAGGCGTGCGAGGCGAACAGTGAAGGCATCCTGCCGCACATCACCACGGTCAACTCCGCCCGCGACATGGACCTGATCCGCGCCGTGCTGGGCGACAAGCAGCTGAACTACCTCGGGTACTCCTACGGCACGTTCCTCGGCGCGACCTACGCCAAGCTGTACCCCGCGAAGGCCGGGCGCCTGGTGCTCGACGGTGCTATCGACCCCGCGGTTCCGGGGCTCGAGGTGGGCGCCACTCAGGCGCTGGGGTTCGAGTCGGCGCTGCGCGCCTACATGCAGAACTGCCTCGACTCGGGAAGCTGTCCGTTCAACGGCACCGTCGATGAGGCGATGGCCGATCTCGGGGCGCTGCTGGCGAGCGTCGATCGCACGCCGCTCGAGAACGGCGACGGACGCATGATGGGAGCGGACTCCCTGCTGACGGCCATCATCGCCGCACTGTACGCCCAGGAGAGTTGGGAGATCCTCACCCAGGCCCTCGACGAGGCGCTTCAGGGCGACCCGACCACCGCATTCCTGCTCGCCGACTTTTACAACAAGCGCGGCGACGACGGGGTCTACGCCGACAATTCCACCGAGGCCTTCCGGGCATACAACTGCATGGACTACCCGGTCGAAGACGACCCGGCCGCCGAAGCCGCGACCGAGGCCAAGATCGCCGAGGGTGCTCCGACGATCGCCCCGTACTGGACCGGACCCGACTCCTGCGAGGTCTGGCCTTACCCGCCGACCGGCACGCGCGGGGAGATCACGGCTGAGGGCGCAGGACCCATCCTCGTGATCGGCACGACGAACGATCCTGCAACGCCGTACGAGTGGTCCGAGTCGCTGGCCGACCAACTCGAAGAAGGCGTCCTCATCACTCGCGTCGGCGAGGGACATACCGGCTACAACAAGGGCAACGTGTGCGTGGACGACGCCGTCGAGGCGTTCCTGCTCGACGATGTGGTGCCCGAAGACGGCCTGCGCTGCGAGTGAAGCGGGCTCGATTCGCGAGCGAGCACGAGACAGGGTAATATCGGTGATCGCGCCGCTCACGCGTCGCACGCCGCTTTAGCTCAGTCGGCAGAGCATTTCACTCGTAATGAAAAGGTCGTCAGTTCGATTCTGACAAGCGGCTCCGAAGGCCCCGTGATGCGAAGAACATCACGGGGCCTTTCCCGTTCCTCCGGCGTACCCTCGAAGCATGAGCAGAGCGCTTCTCATCGTCGATGTCCAGAACGATTTCACCGAAGGCGGGGCCCTCGCGGTCGCGGGCGGTGATGCGGTCGCGGCCGCTGTCACGGGCTTCCTCGCCGCGCATTCCTCCGACTACGCAGTGATCATCGCCTCGCGGGACTGGCATGACGCGGAGGGCGACAACGGCGGGCACTTCGCGGAGACGCCTGACTTCGTCGACTCGTGGCCGGTGCACTGCGTCGCGGGCACCGAAGGCGCGGAGTACGACCCGCTCCTGGGGACGGATGCCGTGACGCACCACGTCCGCAAGGGGCAGGGCAAGCCCGCGTATTCGATGTTCGAGGGACAGACGGAGACGGGGGAGACCGTCGGTGCCCTGCTGACTGCCGCGGGAGTGCTCAGCGCCGATGTGGTCGGCATCGCCACCGACCATTGCGTGCGCGCGTCTGCACTGGATGCGATCGCACACGGCGTCCATGTGCGGATTCTGACCGACCTCATCGCCGGGGTTGCTCCGGAACCGAGCGAAGCGGCCCTCGCCGAACTCGTGCACGCGGGAGCAGAACTGGTCGAGAGCGCCGACGCGTGAGCCGCAGCGTCCTGCTGCTCCGAGCCGTGAACGTCAGTGGGCGCAACAGCGTTCCGATGGTGCGGTTGCGGGAGGTTCTGGCGACCGAGACCGAACTCGCCGACGTGTCGACCTACATCGCGAGCGGCAACATCATCTGCGCGACCCCGAAGAACCCGGATGCCGCATGCGCGGCCGTGCGCGCCGCGATCCAGGAGGAGTTCGGGGTCGACACCCCGGTCATCCATCGCACGCACGCGCAGTTGGTCGCGTCGGAGTCCGCCCAGCCGTTCCCCGAGGGTGACGTGAAGTTCGTGCACGCGATGTTCCTCGAGGGGCCGCCGTCCGACGGAGCGGTCGAGGCGTTGGAGGAGCGGCTCCGGCCCGAGGAGCGTCTCGCACTGATCGGGGACGACCTGTGGATCGACTACGGAAGCGGCGGTGTGCACTCCACCAAACTCACCAAGGCCGTGCTCGATCGGGCACTGGGCGTCGCCGGGACGGCGCGAAACCTCCGCACGACACGGAAACTCATCGAGCTGACGGCGTGATTGCACCGGATGCCGTCGAGCTGGCCCTGCCGTTCACGGGGCGGTGGCTGGTTCAGAACAGTCCCGCATCCCGCGTTCCGAGCCACGGCACGGAATTGTTCGGCACATCGCACGCGATCGACTTCGTGCCTGTCGATCCGGACGGGCGCAGCGCGCCCCGCACACTCGCGAGTCTGATCGGCACGGAGGCTCCGGAGTCATTCGCGGGGTTCGGCCGCCCGATTCTCAGCCCGGTGGAGGGCGAGGTCGTGGCCCTCCACGACGGCGAGATCGACCACGTCGCGCGTCGCTCCCCGCTGTCGCTGATCGGGTACGCGCTCACTCAGTCGTCGCGCATCCGCGGGGGTGCTCCGGCGATCGCCGGCAATCACGTGGTCGTCCGCGTGGGCGGCGGACTCGTGCTTCTCGCCCATCTGCGCAGGGGGAGCATCCGCGTGAGGCAGGGGCAGAACGTGGCGATCGGCGAGCAGCTGGGCGAGTGCGGGAACTCGGGCAACAGCACCGAACCGCACGTGCACGTTCAGGTGTCCGACTCGCTCGGGCGCGAAGCCCGTGGCATTCCGATCCTGTTCGCTCGGCTCGGCGGTGGCCGGTGGGTTCCGCGGAACGGCGAGATCGTCGAAGCCTGAGTCTCAGCCTCGGACCGCGCCCGCCTCCGTACTCAGCGCGGCCGGCGGTGTGTGCGGGTGTGACTGCAGGTCGACGCGGCGTATGCCGCAGTCCCCACACCGCACGTAGAGGACGACGCCCTCACTCGTCGGATGCCGGGACTCGACGACCCAGGAATGCTCGTGCGTCTCTGCCGAGGGTCGGATGCGGGGGATCGGAAGCGTGTTCTGCGGGGTCATGCATCCAGCGTGATGTAATGGTCTTATGCATCTCAACCCTTACGGCGAATACGCGGTGCTGCTGGCTGCTTCGCTGGCCAACGACTGGCCGGCCGATCGTGCCGGGATCGAGGAGCGCACCCTCGAACTGGGCATGACCCAGACCTTCCCGCCGGCCGACGACGACCACGAGCAGGTCAGGGTGGTCATCGACGACTGGCTCGCAATCGTCGATGAGCCCGACCCCGACGCCCGCGCTCTGCTGCTCAACGGCCAGCTCGCGGCCGCGGCCGCTTATCCGCGGCTCACGAACCACGACGGCGAAGGCTGGCACCTGCACTACCGTGACGACGTGCCGTCGCTGCCGTACGTGCTGCGGGCGATCATCAGCCTCGGCACATCGCTCCACCTCGTCACGCGGGGGATGAGCAGGCTCGGGAGGTGCCAGGCGGAGCCGTGCACGAACGTCGTCGCCGACGTGACCCGCAACGGTCGTCAGCGCTTCTGCTCCGTGCGCTGCGCGAACCGCGCCGCCGTCCGGCGCCATCGGGCCCGCGTCTGAGGGATCGAGACTTTCGGCCACACCTCGCGGCCGCGTCCTCTGCCAGGATTGCCGGAAAGACGAGGAGACGATGTGACCGACGTGATCGTGAATGTGGACAACTTCGCCCGCGCGGAGACCGACGCGATGATCAGCCGCATGCTGCAGCTATCCGGAGCGGTGAACGAGATCTATCACGATCGGCAGCTCGCCCCGCTCGAGAACCAGCCCGTGATCCGGCAGAACCGCGACACCCTGTACTCGTTCGCGATCGTCGACATCTCCCGGGGGGCGCGGTTCAGGCTTCCGCCGGTCGGCGACCGGTACGTCTCGGTCATGGTCATCAACCAGGACCACTACATCAATCGAGTGCTGCACGAGTCGGGAACCTACGACCTGACGACGGAGGAGTTCGGCTCCGACTTCGTGGTCGTCGCCGCGCGAACCCTGTTCGATCCGTCCGATCTCGATGACATCGCCGAGGTCCACGCCATCCAGGATGGGATGCACCTCGAAGCCGCGTCGGCGAGGCCTTTCACGTCGTCGGGCTTCGACGCGAACACGCACAAGACGACGCGGGATCTCCTGCTGGCGCTGGCGCGGGGTCTTCCCGGGTACTCGAAGAGCTTCGGGAGCGTCGATCAGGTCGACCCCGTGCACCACCTCCTGGGAACGGCGTCCGGCTGGGGCGGTCTGCCCGACGACGAGGCTCAGTACGTATCCGTGTTTCCGGACCTCCCGCCGGGGCGGTACCGGATCACCCTTCGCGACGTGCCGGCGGACGCGTTCTACTCCGTCAGCGTCTACAACGGCGACGGCTATTTCGAGCCCGGACCTTCGGGTGCCACCAACGTCAACGACGTGTTCGGAGTGAAGGACCCGGATGGGGGTCTGACCGTCTGGCTCGGAGACTTCGACGACGACCGTCCCAACCAGGTCCCTACGCCGGAGGGGTGGAATCTGCTGATCCGTCTGTACCGGCCGCGGCTCGACGAGCTGTCGGGTTGGACTCCGCCCACCGTGGAGCCGGCTGACTGAGAGCCCCGTCAGGCGGTCTGCCCGGAGTGCTTCCCCTCGCCGATCTCCTCGACGAGCTTCGCGTTGAAGGCGGGCAGGTCGTCAGGCGTGCGGCTGGAGACGAGGCCCTCGTCGACCACGACCTCTTCGTCCACCCAGGTCGCCCCGGCGTTGCGGAGATCCGTCGTCAGGCTCGGGTAGCTGGTGAGCGTCCGCCCGTCCACGACCCCTGCCTCGATGAGGATCCAGGCCCCGTGGCAGATCACGCCCACCGGCTTGTGCTGCTCGAAGAAGGCCCGCGCCAGGGCGATCGACGGCTTGTCGAGGCGCAGGTGGTCGGCGTTCACGACGCCGCCGGGCAGTACGAGCGCATCGAACTGGTCGGCCGATGCGTCTGATGCGTGCAGATCGACGGCCTGCTCATGACCGTTCTTCCCGGTGATCGCCGCGCCGTCGGGAGCGATCAGCGTCGCGCTGGCTCCCTCGGCCGTCACCGCGTCCCACGGGCTGGTGAGCTCGCTGTCCTCGAATCCGTCCGTCGCCAGAAATGCCACTCGGTTGCCGGTGAGAGCCATGGTTCGTCGTCCTTTCGTGGAGAGTCGTCCGCGGATCGCGGATGAGTCGACCCTCTCCCGAACGCTTCGAAGTGTGAAGGGGGTGGCCGCGACGTAGAGCCGGTGATACAGGAGAAGCCCTCGTCTCCGGAGCGCTCCCGTCGCATTCCGCTGCTCCGGCAGTAGCATCCAGACATGCGCGTTCGTCCTGCTCTCGTCCTTCTGCCGATGCTCGTTCTGCTCGCGGCCTGCGTCCCCGAGCCGGCGCCGAGCCCGTCGCCGTCGGCATCGGAGACATCCGGCACGGAGTCGCCGACTCCCACGCCGTCGCAGACCGCCACCCCCACGCCGGACCCGACGGAGGCCGCCTCGGAGTTCACCGGGTCCCAGCTCGTGAAACTCTGCACCGAGCGGACGCGCAGCCTCGCGCCGGACGCGACCTACTTCGCCGACATGGCGACCACCGAATGGCTCGGGGAGAAGTCCCTCTGGTTCGTGGTCATCCCCAAGACGCTGGACGACCAGGACACCGTCGCGGTGTGCGCGATCGGCGGCACCCCGAAAGCCCCGACATTCGAACTCGAAGGCGAGTCCCTGCCCAGTGGGGTGGCCGACATCCGCGAGGAACTGCTGGCGGGCACACACGACGGCGAATCCTGAGAGGGATGCCGAGGTGCGGCCTTCACGGTGGGCCCCGTGGGGCTCGAACCCACGACCCGCGGATTAAAAGTCCGATGCTCTGCCAACTGAGCTAGAGGCCCCTCCCCAAAGTCTAGTGCGCACGACGAGGGGCCGTCGGCGACAGAACGTCGCCGACGGCCCCTTTTCCTTCCCGGGTGGCTCCCCCTACCCCGGGAAGGTCGTCGGCCGGGTCCTCCTCCCGGCCATCCCGTGCTTAGGAAGCCGGGGGCATCAGGACCGTGTCGATCAGGTACACGGTCGCGTTCGCGGTCTGGACTCCACCGCAGACGACCTTGGCGTCGTTGACCATCCACTCGTCGCCGCTGCCGGTGACCTCGAGGTCGGCACCCTGGACCGTCGTGTGCATGCCCTCGATGTCGGCCGGCTCGATCTGGCCGGGGACCACGTGGTAGGTCAGGATCGAGCTCAGCGTCTCGCTGTCGGTCTTAAGTGCCTCGATCGTGGCGGGGTCGATCTTCGCGAAAGCGTCATCCACCGGTGCGAACACGGTGAACTCGTCTCCGTTGAGCGTGTCGACGAGGTTCACATCGGGGTTGAGCTGTCCGCTCACTGCGGCGACCAGGGTGGTCAGCATCGGGTTGTTGGATGCGGCGACGGCGACCGGGTCCTGGGACATGCCCTGGATCGAGCCTGCGCCCTCCGGAACGGCTTCCGCGTAGGCGGCGCAACCGGGTCCGACCAGGTTCGCGGCCGGGTCCATCTCCTCCATCGGCGTCGACTCCGACGTCTCCGGAGTCTTGGGCTCGGTGGACTCCTCCGTGGTGCTGCCGCTGCCCATCGAACAGGCGGAGAGCAGGAACGCGCTCGCCAGGCCGAGGGTGATGGCTGCGGTGACCTTCTTCTTGGTGCTGAACATGTCGAGCTCCTTCAGAACTGAGCCACGGCCTCTCCGTGGCGTCGAGGGCTGTTCGGAGCACCTTCGAGATCGGATGGGAGAAATCTCAGAAATCTCTCAGATCGACGGAATCCAATCCGTTGTCGTCCCCGGAGCGAACAGCTCCCGACAGAAGTGGGGACCTCATGGACCTGATCATCATCGGCCTGCTCGGCGGGCTCATCACCGGCATCTCGCCGTGCATCCTGCCCGTGCTGCCCGTGATCTTCCTCACCGGGGGCGCGCAGTCGGCGCGCTATGAAGACGAGGTGGTGCCCGCCAAGCGGAGCCGCCCCTACTTCGTGATCGCCGGACTGGTGCTGAGCTTCACGCTCGTCACGCTCGGCGGCTCCCTGCTGCTCGGTCTGCTGAACCTGCCGCAGGACATCATCCGCTGGGTCGGCATCGCGGTGCTGATCATCATCGGCGTCGGGCTCATCGTGCCGAGGTTCCAGCACATCCTCGAGCGGCCGTTTCAGCGGTTCGGCCAGCGCGAGGTGAAGAACCGGGGGAGTGGCTTCGGCGTCGGCCTCGCGCTCGGTGCCGTGTTCGTGCCGTGCGCCGGCCCCGTGCTCGCCGCCATCATCGTCGCGGGCTCCACCGGACAGATCGGCATCGGCACCGTGCTCCTCACCGTGTCGTTCTCGATCGGGGTGGCTGTGCCGCTGCTGATCTTCGCGCTCGCCGGTCGCAGCGTCGTCGAGCGCATCCGCTCGTTCCGCTCGAAGGAGCGCGGACTGCGCATCGCCGCGGGTGTCGCGATGATCGCGCTGGCCGTCGGCCTCGTGTTCAACGTGCCCCAGGCCCTGCAGCGTCTGCTCCCGGACTACACCGCGCCCCTGCAGGAGCAGATCGCCGACTCCGACCAGGTGAAGGACGCCCTCGATCTCGGCGGACTCGTCAACGACGAGAACAAAGACCTCGACAAGTGCACCAACGGCGCGGAAGAGCTGGAATCGTGCGGCACGGCCCCGTCGATCAAGGGCATCCAGGAGTGGCAGAACACGCCGAACGGCGAAGCTCTCGACCTGAAGGATCTGCGCGGTCAGGTGGTGCTGATCGACTTCTGGGCGTACTCGTGCATCAACTGCCAGCGCTCCCTCCCGCACGTCGTGGCCTGGGATGAGACATACCGCGATGCGGGTCTCCAGGTGATCGGCATCCACTCTCCGGAGTACGCCTTCGAGAAGGATCCGGGCAACGTGGCAGCCGGTGCCCGCGACTTCGGCATCGAGTACCCCGTCGCCCTCGACAACAACCTGTCGACATGGACGAACTACCGCAACCGCTACTGGCCCGCCCACTACCTGATCGATGCGGAGGGAACCGTGCGTCACATCTCGTTCGGCGAGGGCAACTACGCCGCGACCGAGTCGATGATCCGGGAGCTGCTGAAGGACGCGGATCCCTCCGTGGACCTGCCCGCCGCGACGGACGTCGAGGATGACACGCCGGATGTGGGGTCGACGACGAGGGAGACCTTCCTCGGCTCGTCGAAAGACGTGAACTACGGCGGCGACGGCGACTACCGCGCCGGGACAAATGCGTACACGATCCCGAAGGATCAGCCGGCCGACAGCTTCGCGCTCGACGGCGACTGGACGATCGAGACGCAGTTCGCGACGCCCGAGGGCGACGACGGCCGGATCAGCCTCGAGTATCACGCCGCCGAGGTGCGGGTCGTGGTCGCCGGGACGGGAGACATCGAGCTCCGCCGCGACGACGGCTCGACGGAGACCATCGCGGTCGACGGGACTCCACGCTCCTACGAGCTGCTGAAGCAGGACGACATCGACGAAGGCACCCTCACGCTCGACGTGCCGCCGGGGATCCAGGTCTATTCCTTCACATTCGGGTGACGTCTGCGCGGGTAAGGAGAGGAGATGCGGCATGCTTGTGGAGATGGTCATCGACGGAATGGACGTCCCGGAGGACGGTGCGACGCAGGATGCCGTCGGCGACCTCCTCGTGCGCGTCGCCGACGGTGATCAGGCTGCGTTCGCGGCGCTCTACGACGCCCTCTCCTCCCGTGCCTTCGGGCTGATCCTCCGCGTGCTGGTGAACCGGGCTCAGAGCGAGGAGGTCCTGCAGGAGGTCTTCCTGGAGATCTGGCAATCCGCTTCCCGCTTCGCTCCGAACAGAGGTCAAGGACGAACGTGGGTCATGACGATCGCACATCGTCGGGCCGTCGACCGGGTGCGGGCATCGCAGTCGAGCGCCGACCGCGATGTGCGGGCCGGGTTCAAGGACATCGGAGTGGCACACGACAGCGTGGCAGAGCAGGTGGAGTTGGGGATCGAAGGCGAGAAGGTCGTCGACGCTCTCTCGGGGCTTCCTGAGGTGCAGCGCGAGGCACTCGTCCTCGCCTACTACGGCGGTTACAGTCAGAACGAGATCGCGGCCCTGGTGGGCGCGCCGCTGGGGACGATAAAGACACGGATGCGAGACGGGCTGACCCGTCTGCGCACGGCGATGGGGGTGACGGCATGAACGAGAACGAATTCGCAGAGCTCGCGGCAGGTGCCGCCCTGCACGCGCTTTCGGCAGAAGACGAGCGCCGTTTCCGTGATGCGCTCGCGGCACACCCCGAGTGGCAGACCATCGTCGAGGCGGATGCCGCTGCGGCCGGTCTGCTCGCCGAGACGGCCGCGACGGTCGATCCACCCGCGAGCATCCGATCGGCTCTGCTCGCCCAGATCGCCACGACGCCGCAGGGGAGCGCACCGTACGCAGACGAGCCGCGTGCGGCCGCTCCTGCACCGGAACCCGCGTCCGCGGCCGCACCCGCGGCCGCACCCGCGGCCGAGAGTCGTGCAGCGGAAGAGACCGCCGCCGAGGTTCCGACGCGGAAGCCGCACCGTTGGGGTCGCGCGGTCTTCGCGTTGGCTGCATGCCTCGCGGTCCTCGTCGGTGTCGGCGTCGGCGCGGTCGCCCTGAACCAGCAGCTCAACCGCCCCGCGAGCGTGGTCGCCCTGCAGGAGATCGAAGCGGCCGGAGACGCCGAGCAGGCGACGGTCGAGCTCGATGACGGCGGGACGGCGACGGCGCACTGGTCGGGCTCGGTCGGAAAGGCCGTGCTCGTGGCCGACGGGCTCCCGAGTCCGGGGGAGGGCGAGACCTACGAACTCTGGTTCGTGCGCGGTGACGCTCCCGTCTCGGCAGGCGTGTTCGATGTCGACGGCGGAGATGCGACCGCCCTGCTCGACGGCGACATGCAGGCGGGCGATGCGATCGCGGTCACGGTCGAGCAGGCCGGCGGATCGCCGACCGGGCAGCCGACGTCCGACCCGGTGATCGTCATCCCCACGGCCTGAACGCCGCTGATCGCGCGTACCCTGGAGGGATGCCCGAGCAGCACCACCGCCCTGTGCGTCGACCGACCTCCTCCTTCGACAACATCGTCGGCGCGCACGATCCCGCCGAGGAGACCCGGGTCGCGCACGCCACGGCATCCGCTCTGCTGACCCGCGTGCGCGCGGACGAGAGCGGCGCCAGCGCGGAGCGGCTCGTCGCGTTCACCTCCGAGCACGGCATCGATGAGATCGCGGAGCTCTGGTCCAAGGCGCCGTCTCGCACGCTTCCCGGCGCTCTGTGGCGCCTGTACGTGCTGCAACTGGCGATCCACGCCGACTCCCGCACAGCGGCGCTGCTGTACGACCGCGGGCGGGTGGAGCTGGCTTCGGCCGACGTCGTGATCGCCGGAGCCCCGGTGCCGGCGAGCCCGGACGAGCTCGTCGCGCTCATCGACACGATTCTGCGCGGGGCGTTCCGCGGTGACTTCGCCGTCGCTCTCGACCGGGCCGCCGCGTTCTGTCGCGTGCAGGCCTCGGGGGCGACCCACACCGCCGATGACTACGAGCCGACCGAACCGGCGCGGGCCAGCGAGCTGACGGCGCGAGCGCTCCGACTCAGCAGCTACGCGCAGGATCTGGCGGCCGCCGCCGTGCTGTGGCGCACGGGCGCACTGAGCTGAGACCGGCATCTGCTCGGCCGGGCAGAAAGCAACCGGGCAAGAAAAGACCGGGCCGCAAAAACGCCTCTCGGCGGAAGGCCGCTCGTAGCGGCGAAAAATGGAGCCCGGGGTTATGCGGCCCGGCCGTTCAATTGTAACGCGATGCGGCCATGGGTATTCCCGCCCTCTAGGCTCGGATCATGACCGGGCGTTTCGCACTCATGATCGATCCCGTGGCCGCCGAAGAGCCGCGCTCCGACTATGCCGACACGTTCACCCAGGTGGATGCCGCCGCTCCCGCGCTCAGTGTGGGGGAGCTGAGCACGCAGCGCGGTGACGGCGTGTTCGAGTCGATCGGTGTGGTCGACGGCCACGCGCAGGAGGTCGTCCCGCACCTCGAGCGTCTCGCGCACTCGGCACGCCTGTGCGACCTGCCGGGGCCGAACCTCGCGCAATGGCGCCAGGCCATCGACCGAGCGGCCGCTCAGCTCGGCGCGGGAGAATCGGTGATCAAGCTCATCCTCAGCCGGGGCGTCGAGCACGGGCCCACACCGACGGCATGGGTGACGGCGGCGCCGGCATCCGATTTCTCCGCTGTGCGCGAGAACGGCGTGCGCGTTGTCACCCTCGACCGCGGGTACGACCTGGGCGCGGCCGAGCGGGCGCCGTGGCTGCTGCTGGGAGCGAAGACGCTGTCGTACGCGGTGAACATGGCTGCACTGCGGGAGGCCCGACGGCGCGGCGCGGATGATGCGATCTTCCTGTCGAGCGACGGCTTCGTGCTGGAGGCGCCGACGGCTTCGTTGATCCTCCGCTTCGGCGATCGATTCGTCACGCCCGCTCCCAACGGTGGCATCCTGCACGGCACGACGCAGCTCAGCGTGTACGAGCATCTCGCCGACCAGGGCTTCGAGGTCGGATACGACCGCATCCCGGCGACGGATCTGGCCACGGCGGATGCCGCGTGGCTCGTGTCGAGCGTCCGCCTCGCCGCGGCCATCACCGCCGTCGACGGCGAGACCCTCCCGGTCGACCACGCCCTCACCGCCGACCTGAACCGCTACCTCCTCTCCCCGCGCGACTGACCCCGGTCCCCCCCACCCCTCCGCCCC
>NZ_SSDF01000027.1 GCF_004794515.1 Microbacterium sp. A20
ATCCTTCTGCAGCTTGAGACCCACACGCCACGCGACGATCACGATGACAGCGACGTAGGCGATCCAGGACCTGGACCAGCAGCTCGCCGGCAGCTGACACACAGCACGGCTACACGAAGAGGGTCGACCATGACGGTCGGCCCTCTTCGTCGTGTGTGGGCGTTTACGGTGGGAGCATGAGTGCGTCCGATGCTGTCGAGGAGTTCGAACGTGGCGTCCTGGAGGGGAGCGCGCCTCTGGCCGCGCTGCACGAGGCGACGGGAGTCTCGGGGGACGCGCGGATGCGGGAGCTGGCCGCGCGAATCTCCTTTCCGTCGTGGCCCGGCGCGACATCGGCGACGGCGCTGAAGCGCGCGGCCCAGGAAGCCGAGATCACGGCCGTGCTCGACGAATACGCGGCATCGGCACGTGCCTTGATCCGCCCCGCCGACCAGGAACGGTGGGAGGCGCTCGTCGCGGAGATGCAGCGCAGAAGTGGTGAGGGGCTCCTGGCGGACGAGCTCGGGCGCAGCGCTGTCGGCGCATCCCTGCTGCGCGAGAAGCTCGGCGGACGTCCGCACAGGCCGCAGCAGCGCGGTATCGACTGCGCGTGCGGCTATGCGGTCGACGGCATCCTCCCGAAGCAGGTGTGTCCGGAGTGCGGCGAAGTGCTGCTGCGACGCTGGGTGGCCGAGGAGCGCCGGCTGCTCCGCGGAATGCCCGCATACGCGGAAGAGGTCGCGCAGGTGATCGAAGACGTCGCGCAGCAGCAGACGACGGTGTTCCAGACCCGCGGCGAGTACCTCGTCTCCGAGGCTTTCGGCAAACGGAAGGCGGGCGGACGCCGTATCGGCCGGCTGGCGCGCGCACACCGAGCCGACCTGGCGAACGTCGACCTGCGCCGATGGAGCAGCTTCATCGAACCGCTGTCGCGCGTCGCGACCACGAGCGTGCGTTCGACCGCGCAGAAGGTGCACAAGCGCGGTCTCGGCGCGGCAGCGCTCACCGAACTCGGCATGCGTGCGGACGCGGAGGGCATCGCAGCATTCGTCAAGGATTCCGAGAAGCGCAAGAACAGCAGCTGGAGGGTCTGACGCGCAGCGCGGATGGGGAGTACTCCCCATCGCCAGCCTCGACCTCTGCCAGTAGCCTCGAAACGTCCGGGGATGAAGGAGGGGACCATGGCAGGCGAACGCGTGCTCATACCGATCAGCGATCTGAGCATCACCAGCGAGAAGCTCACGGCGATCGTGGCCGAGCTGGAAGCCGCCGCGGCCAAGCAGGACGACGTCGAGAACGCCGTCGGCACACCCTACGGCGACGGTCGTCTGAAGGACCGCTGCCACGACTTCGAGGGCAGCTGGAACGACAGCCGCGACAAGCTGCTCACCAAGCTCAAAGAGGTCGCCGAGCGGGTCAAGGGCACAGTCGACGAGGTCACCAGCCTCGACACCGAGATGGCGACGTCGATGGAGCAGTCCGGTTCGGGGAACGCGCCGGGAGCCGGCCGTCAGCCGGCCGCGGTCTAGGGGGAGAGAAGCAGATGCAGACGAACAAGGGACGTGACGTCGAGGTCGTGCCCGGAGACGCCGTGGCGATCGCCGACCGCGGGGCGAAGATCGTCGAGCTCGGTGACAGCATGGTCAGCGCCGCCGCGACGCTCAAGGACATCAAGGACGGCTCTGTCGATGGCGAAGGCTATGCGATGGACAAGATCAAGGATGTCGTCGGCGACGTCCACAAAGATCTCGATGAGGCCGGCCGACGCTACAAGCCGGCAGGCACCACGCTGAGCAACTACGCCGTGGCGCTCGAGACCGCGCAGAGCCGCATGCGCACCATCGTGGCGGACTGCCAGACGAGCCTCACCGAGCTGCAGACCGCGCAGTCCAACGCGGCCGACGCCGCCGACGCGCTGCAGGCGCACAACACGTCCACGCGCCTGAACCCGCCGGCGCCCGAAGACGCATCGGCGAGCACGACAGCCGGAACGAACCTCGCCAACGCGGCCTCGGGTGCGGTGTCGACTCTCAACACCGCCGAGACGACGCACAACGACAACCTCGACGCCTTCGACGGCGAGTACGACACCTGGCACGAGGCCTACGAGGCCGCCGTCTCCGGGCTGACGGATGCGAACAAGATCGGCGAGGACTCCACGTGGGAGAACGTCGCCGGTGTCCTCGCCGTCGTGGCCGAGTGGGTGAGCTGGGTCGGTCTCGCGATCGCCGTACTGGGCCTGATCATCGGCGGACCGTTCTTCGCCATCGCGGCCCTGGTGGTGGGCGTCATCGCGCTCGCACTCACGGTCGCCCTGATGTTCGACGGGCGCAAGGGCTGGGGCGATCTCGGCTGGGCCATCATCGGCATCCTCCCTGTGGGCAAACTCGGCAAGATCTTCAAAGGCGAGGTGAAGTTCGTCGATGAGTTCGTCGCGCAGTTCCGCAATCCCGTGCAGCAGATGACAAGACTCCGGGGCTTGGCCGGCACCACGTCGCCGTGGCGCGGTATCGTCTCCCAGAATTTCGGAGCATATGCGTCGGGGGTGTCCGGTGTCCGTCAGCTAGGGAACAACGTCGTCGGTGGACTGGGCGAGCGCTTCTTCTTCGGCGCCAATCGGTCGTTCCAGGTCGCCTTCAATGACGCGGTGTCGTCGACCGGCCCGCGATTCCAAGAGGTGTTGCGATCGACGCTGCCAGAGGGGCTCGCAAACGTCGCCAAGGCACCGACCAACTCGATGTTCGAAGCCGCGTGGAACACGTTCAAGTGGTCCGACCGCGCAGTGGGGCTCTCCAGTAATGGCAAGCCATCCGGCGGTTTGTCACCCGCAGGGCTCGTGAACGGGCTGCTCTGATGTCAGCGGATGCAGCGTTTGTCTGGGACCTAGACTTCGACGCCGCCTGGTTTGTCCCGCTCCCGCAAGCGGAGGGGGGCCGGATCGGCCTCGATGCGGCCGCTGTCTGGACAGATGCCGCGCTCGAGAGGTTCCCCCATAGCGCGATGTCCGATCCGCAGAGCCTTGCGCTGCTGCGCACGACTGCGAGCGCTCTGCTGTCGCAGGCCGAAGACGGTGTCACCCGATTGTGGTTCGCACCGGCCAACATGTACAGCGATCTCCTCGTGACGATCACTGTGTCGCGAGCCTCGGGGCCTGGAAGTGAAGCGAACGAGGAGGTCTTTGACGACGCCCGGTTCTCCGCTGGATTCGATGTGGTGCCGCTGCGGACCGAGACGCATGGCGGTGGGTTCCTCGTACGTCGCTCCACCCAACTCGAGGGGCAACTCCCGGTACTCATCACGCAATGGACTGTGCGACTGAACGACGGCACCTGGAGCATCCTTATCGATACGCTGGGGACGACCCTTCCCGCTTTCGTCCTGTTCGAGGAGCAGCTCATGCGTCTGATCCCGGGGATCCGACTTCCGCGGCCGGTGGCGGTCGCACCGTGAGCAGATACGACCTCATCGGCGTCGAAACGCAGCTCTTCGAGCGGTATCCGGCGTTGGCTGACCGCCATGCGAATGCTGTACACGCAGGTGCGGCGAAAATCCGGGGCCTGATCGAGCGGACCGATGCCGTGCGCGGTATGGACGCCGACGCGTTCACCGAACATGTGGCTTCCATCCAGCGCACGGCGCTGGCGGGTTACGCCGCGTCCGTGCGCGGCATTCTTCCGGGCGAAGAGGTCGAGCGATGGATCAGCGCGCGAGATGCGCTGAAGCTGACCGCGTACGACGCGCTGCTCGGCGAGGTCGACGCGCCCGGGGCCGCGTCGCTTCTCGATGCCCTGGAAGCGGTGAACGACGCTGGCACCGCATCGGGCGACCAGACAACCCTGGATCAGGCGCTCGATGCCGTCGTGGATCGCTGCTCCTGCGGATACGCCTCCACGCGCAATCTCCCGAAGCGGACCTGCTATGTGTGCGCGCAGGCTGTGACGGCGGCGTGGAATGCGGAAGAGCGACGCGTGCTGCTCCGCCTGCCTGCGGTGCGACAAGAGGTCGACCGGCTGCTCGATGAGCTGGTGGATCGACTGGCCGAGATCAAGCTCAATCCCGCGGCCGAATGGTCTGTCGTCGAGCATGCGCAGCGTAAGGCCCGGCGGCGTCTCGCACGGCTCAACCGCGCTGCGCGCAACGAGATCTTTGACGAGATGCTGACGACCTGGCGCGAACTGGCCGTTGCAGCGTCGCACGACTCTCGGCCGATAGCTCGGTCGGTGGCAAAGGGGGCGAAGCGCTCTGGGCTGGGTACGGCGCGCCTTAGCGCGGTCGCCCTCCCCGGCAATGCCGTGGTCGAGGAACGCGCGAAGAAGCGAGCGCAGACGCGATGAATGAGATGAACGACCTCGGTGTGGAGTTCCGCTTCGGCATCCCGCCCTTCCGGCTCGTCCTGCCCCCGGGGTGGGCGACGCATCTGCCGACGAACGCGGGGCAGCAGGAGGATGTGCGCAAGGCCAGCGCGATCTTCATGCAGGCAGGGCGCCCCGATCTGGACGCCGAGTTCCGCACGATGATGGCGCAGGCCAACCAGGGCATGCGGCGCACCAAGGTGTTCGCGATCTATCGGCAGGAGGATGTGCCGATGGACGAGCTGCTGCCCCTCTCGATCACGGCCTCTGCGCTCGATGCGCCCGACGGCGAAAATCTCGATGCGTGGGTGACGGAGGCGTTCCGCACCCGCGGCGCGGTCTTCCTCGACGAGAATCTCAAGCACATCGTCCGCTGGTCGGCCGAGACGAAGCGGCCTGCCGGCGCGCAGGCGATCGACGGTGTCGGTGGCCGGACGATGACGTACATCATCCCGGTGCCGGGGACGCTGCGTCGCAAGGCGCTCGTCTTCACCTCCACGATCGTGATCCCTGACGGCGACGTCATCCCGGCAGAGGTGCTCGACGGCATCGAGCTGCTCAGCGATGCGATGATCTCGACCTTCGCGTGGGAGCAGTTGGCCGAGGAGGCGGCGGTCCCCGTCGCCGCCGAGCAGGCGCCGACCGACGGCGGCTGAGCGGCCCTCGGCTCGGGATGGGGAGTTGTCCCCATCGACGGTGTCCGTCGGATGCTCGTAGGGTGGGGGTGTTCGGGCCGGAGGGGTCCGGTTCTCTCAACTAGCGGAGGTGTGGACGATGGCCGATTTCGGTGCGTCTTATGCAGAGATGGAGCAGGTGGCGTCGTCGCTGTCGCAGGCTCGTGATGACATTCAGGGTCAGCTGGACACGTTGAAGGGTCAGGTCGACACTCTTCTGGGCGAGGACTTCAAGACGCAGCACGCGTCGGGCAAGTTCGGTGAGGGTTACACGGAGCTGACGACGGGTCTGAAGACCGCGGTCGACGGTATCAACGACATGTCCGAGTCGCTGCTGGGCATGATGCGTGCGATCCAGGACCTGGACCAGCAGCTCGCCGGCAGCTGACACACAG
>NZ_SSDF01000028.1 GCF_004794515.1 Microbacterium sp. A20
GAACTCGGTGAGCGCCCAGGTGTTCAGGTCGAAGTCCTCGAGGAAGTCGTACTCCTGGAACTCGGCGACCTCGGGCAGCCACCGCTCCGCGACGAACGCCCGGTGCGCCGGATGGGCGTCATAGGCGTCGTAAACGCTCTGATCGGCGAACATCATCGAGAACTGGTGTGTGAGGTCGCTCTTCGCGCTGACCTGGCGACGGATCGTGAAGTCCTCGACGCCGGGGATCGACGTGAGTACGGCGTGGCCGGTCGCCAGGAACTCCTGTTCCTCCGCGGAACCGGCCGGATGGATCAGACGGAAGACGACGGTGTGCTGGATCGGCATGAGGCTCCTGTCGGGGTGGTCACTGGTTGCTGAACGCGGCGTCGAACGAAGCTTCGGGTTTCGGCCACAGCAGCGACCGCACGTACGCCAGCGCCTCGGGGGCGCCGTGTAGACGGTCCATCCCGGCGTCCTCCCACTCGATCGAGATGGGGCCGGCGTAGCCGATCGCATCCAGCGCGCGGAACGAGTCCTCCCACGGCACATCACCGTGGCCCGTCGAGACGAAGTCCCAACCCCGCCGCGGGTCGCCCCACGGCAGGTGCGAGCCGAGCACCCCGGCCCGGCCGTTGTGCGGCCGCATCCGGGTGTCCTTGCAGTCCACGTGGTAGATCCGGTCCGCGAAGTCCACGATGAACCCGACCGGGTCGATGTTCTGCCACATCATGTGCGACGGGTCCCAGTTGAACCCGAACGCCTCCCGGTGCTCGATCGCCTCCAGCGCACGCACCGACGACCAGTAGTCGTACGCGATCTCGCCCGGATGCACCTCGTGCGCGAACCGCACGCCCTCCGCGTCGAACACGTCGAGGATCGGGTTCCATCGGGCGGCGAAATCCTCGAACCCGCCCTCGATGGCGGATGCCGGAACCGGCGGGAACATCGCCAGATACGGCCAGATCGACGAGCCGGTGAACCCGACCACGGTGTCGATGTCGAGCTTGCGCGCGACGCGGGCCGCCCGCTTCATGTCCTCGGCCGCCCGCTGCCGCACGCCCTCCGCCTCGCCGTCGCCCCACACGTACTCGCGCAGGATCGCCTGGTGTCGGAAGTCGATCGGTGCATCGCACACGGCCTGACCGGCGAGATGGTTCGAGATCGCGAAGATCTTCAGCCCGTGCCGGTCGAGGATCTCCCGGCGCGAGGCCACATAGGCGTCGTCCTCATCGGCACGCCGCAGGTCGAGATGATCACCGGAGGCGGCGACCTCCAGCCCGTCATAACCCCACTCGGCAGCGAGGCGGGCGACTTCCTCGAACGGCAGGTCCGCCCATTGGCCGGTGAACAGGGTGACCGGATGCGTGCTCATGGATGCTCCTTCGTATCGAAAGACCTGAGGGCGGCGATGCTGCGCGCGGCGAGTTCGTCCTGACTCGGGGCGAGCGGCCGCCACACGGAGGCCGCGACCGCGATCGTGGCGTTCTCCCCCGTGAAGCTCTCCAACCCCAGCGGGCCGCGATAGCCGGCGTCGTCGAGCGCCGCGAAGATCCCGGGCCAGTCGGTGTGGTCGTCCCCGACAGCTCCGCGGTCGCTCCCGCACACCTGCACGTGAGCGATCGCGGCACCGGCGGCCCGGATCGCCTCGGCGGGCTTCTTCTCCTCGATGTCGAGGTGGTATGTGTCGAGCGCGAGCCCGAGTCCCGCGCCGAGCAACGGGCCGAGCGCATCGAGGCTCTGCTCGACCGTGTTGAGCAGGCTCGTCTCGTAGCGGTTGAGCGGCTCGATCGCCAGTGTGATGCCCGCCTCGGCGGCCTCGGCGACGAGCGGCGCGAGGTTCTCTCGCAGCTCCCCCACGACCGCCGCCCGCTCGGCGGCATCCATTCGCCATGTCACACCGGTGGGCGCGTAGAACGGACCGGCCACGACCTCGGCTCCGAGCGTCTGCGCCGCCGCGATGCAGGCGCGCAGGTAGGTCTGCGACGCGGCCACATCGCCGGCACGGGCGACCAGCGAGCGTCCGGGCCCCATGGCTCCGACCACGATCGCGCCCAACCCCAGGCCGTCCAGCACATCACGGGTTCGCGCCGGATCCCAGTCGCCGACGCTCTCGAGCGGCAGTTCCAGCGCGTCGTAGCCGAGGTTCTTGGCCTTGCGGGCGAGCGGCTCGAGGGTCGCGTCGGTCAGCGGAGACGTCCACACCCAGGTGTTGACGGCGATCGTGCGGGGCATCGTTGTCCTTGTGATCGTGAAGCGCTCCCACCCTCCCACTCCACAGACGCGGAGCGGAAGGGTGGGAGCGGATTTCGGTTACGGGATCTGGCGCTCCTGCCACACCGTCGGGTAGCCGGGGAGGTTCTCCCCGCCGAACTTGGCGTAGTGGCCGTCGGGCATGCCCTCGTTGGCCTTCAGGTAGTCGTCGAGCTCGGGCTCCGTGATCGGCTTCTGCGGGAGGACCCACTCCTTCGGAACCTCTTCGCCGGCGAAGATCATCTGCGCCGCGAGCAGCGGGGTGCGCCACTGGAAGTTGGAGTACACCGGCGCGAGACCCGTGAGCCCCGTGTCCTTCCACTTGCGCAGGAAGCTCATCTCGTCCTCACCGGTCATGACCGGGTAGTCCGCTCCGGCGTCCTCGAACGCCTCGATGGCTGCGACCGCACCGTCACCGGCGTCCATCCAGATGCCGTGCACGTCACCCTTGGCGAGCTCGTCGCTGATGATGCTCTTGATCTCGGCGGGGTCGGCGCCCGTGAAGTGATCCACGGCCTCGATGCCGGCCTCGTCGAAGAGCTTCTCGGCGGCGGCCCAGCGGTGCTCGAGCACGTCGACACCCGGGAGGATGCGCAGAGCCACGACCTTGTCGCCCTCTTCGAGGTTGTCGATGAGGAACTCGGCCGTGTCGATGCCCCAGGCGAAGCCGCCGATCGGGTGGATGAACGTGACCGGGCAGTCGGTGTTCACACCGCGGTCGAACACGATGACCGGCTTGCCCGTCTCGCAGGCCCGCTCGACGGCCGGGGTCATGGCCGCCGTGCTGTTCGGCGAGATGAGGAAGACGTCGCATTCACCCTCGGAGATGAAGTAGTCGATGTCGGCGATCTGCGTGTCATCGGAGTCCTGCGCGTCGCGGGTCTCCATCTCGCTGATCGCGCCGGCCTCCTGCAGCGCCTTCAGCTGCTCGTTCATCGTGATCCAGCCGGTCTGGCGCCACGGGTTGGAGATCGAGGCGTTGGCGAAGCAGGCCTTCTTGGCTCCCTCGCTCGCGAACTCCGCCGTGTCGACCATCTCGGCGTTGATGTGCTGCAGGTACGGCTCGTCTTCCGGCCCCTGCGGAGTGACGCCGCGCTCCTCGTCCTGCTTGTCGAAGAGCTCCTGGTCGAACCACTCTGTCGTCTCTGCCGTCTCCTCGGGGTTCTCCGACTCCGCCGGCGCCACGGACGGGTCTGTCGTACACCCGGCGAGCGCGATGAGGCCGAAGAGGGCCACCCCTGCGGTGGCGATCTTCATCGATCGTCGCATTGCTAATCTCCTCTGGTTTCTGTGTTGATGGTGCGGGTTGTGGGTTCTGCAGTGACTAGATCTGAGGGCAGGGGGCCGCGCTTGCGCCGTGCCCGGAAGGCGACGGCGGAGTAGGCGACCGCGGCGATGATGATCACGCCCTGCACGGCATCGCGGAGCGTCGAGGGGATCCCGGCGATGTTGAGCAGCATGAACAGGGCTTCGAGGGCGAAGGCACCGGCGACCGCGCCGACGATCCAGCCGCGACCACCGCCCAGCACGACGCCGCCGAGCACCACGGCCGTGATGGCGGTGAACTCGTATCCGCGACCGACCGAGGGGTGCACACCGGCGTATCCGACCAGGAGCACGGCCGACAGCGAGGCCGAGAGCGACGAGATCACGAACGCGCGGGTGGTGACCCAGGCGCGGCGGGCTCCGGCGTAGTCGACCGCACCGGCGTTGTCGCCGATCGCGATCAGCGTCTTGCCCAGCGGCCGCTTGGTGATCCAGATGCCGAGCCCCAGCCACACGATGAGCAGCAGCACCGCCCAGGGGATGAACTCGAGGAACGGCACGTCGCGGATGCCACCGCGACCGATCTCGCGGAAGCTGTCGGCCGGGTTCCCGGTCGCCGCTCCCCCGGTCCACCACATCACTCCGCCGAGGAGGGCGAGCATCATGCCGAGCGTGACGATGAACGACGGCACCTTGAGCAGTGTCGTGATCACGCCGTTCACGAGGCCGACCGCCACCGCGAAGACGATCATGAGCAGCAGGACCGGCACCGTGCGGGCATCATCTTGGCCCACCAGGTTGCCGGCGATGATCACCTGCGCCGTGATGAGCGAGCCCTGCGAGAGGTCGAACTCCCCCGCGATGATCACGAAGTACTGGCCGATCGCGACGATCGCGATGGGCGCCACCCGCTGGAGGAAGCGCATGAACTGACCGGGCTCGGCAAAGCTCGGGTTCAGGATCGTGACGGCCACCAGCAGCAGCACGAGCAGCAGGAACACGGCCCCACGGGGACTCACGAGGGTGCGCAGCGCGTTCATGAGCGTCCTCCTTCCGTGGCGGTGCCGGTATCGGGTGCGGTGGTGGTGACGTCTGCGAGTTGTGACGCGGCGGCGGCCATCTCGGGCTCCGCCGCCTTCGCGGCATCGTCCCCGCCGGTGCGGGTGCCTCCGGCGCCGAAGCGCGGACGGCGGCGGATGATCGACCGCCGGCTGTACACGGCCACCGCGGCGACGATCACGACACCGCGCACGACGTCCTTGAGGAACGGGTTGACCTGCATGACGCTCATCACGTTGTCGACGACCGCGAGGATCGCCACGCCGCCGATCGTGCCCCAGATGGAGCCGCGTCCGCCGAGCAGCAGCGTTCCGCCGAGCACGACCGCCGCGATCGACAGCAGCGCGTAGCCGCCTTGCTGCCCGACCGTGGGGCTGCCGACGCCGAGGCGGCTGGCGAGCAGCAGACCCGCGAGCCCGGCGAACACCGAGCAGAGAACGTGCGCCCAGATGAGCGGCATCCGGATGCGGACCCCCGACAGCCGAGCGATCTCGGGGTCGCCGCCCACGGCGTAGAGATGGGCTCCGGTGCGGGTGCGGTTGAGGAGCACCCAGATGACCACGGCCAGCACGATCATGATGAGCGTGGATACCGGGATGGGTCCGACGCCGGTGGCGCCGATGAGCTGGAACGCCCAGGGCACCTTGCCCGCCGCCCCCTCGAAGTTCGTGTTGAGGATGCCCTGCAGGATGAGGCCGACGCCGAGCGTCGCGATGAAGCCGTTCACCTTGAGCACGGTCACGATGAGACCGTTGACCAGACCCACACCGGCGCACACGAGCAGCGTGACGATCACGGCCACCGGGATGTTCGCGGCGTTGTCGTTCATCATCGTGGCCGCCAGCAGACTCGACAGGCTGATCACGTAGGTGACCGAGAGGTCGAGGGAGGCTCCGAGCACCACGAGGGTCTGCCCGATGGCGACGAGCCCGAGCACGCTCATGCCGGTCAGGATGTCGCGGATGTTGCCGGCGCTGAGGAAGTTGCGCCCGACGGTGCCGACCAGGATCGCTCCGATGACGAGGACCAGCAGCAGGATGCCGAGCACGATGACCGTGGAGTCGATCTTCAGACGCTTCATCGCGCACCTCCGTCCGTCGCGGTTCCGGGATCGATGGCACCGGTCGCGGCCCCGAGGATCTCGTGCTCCGCGGATCCCGCCGGCAGCTCGGCGACGAGCTCGCCGTCGTGCATGACCAGGATCCGGTCGCTCATGCCGATCACCTCCGGCAGTTCGCTCGACACCATCAGCACGGCCTTCCCCTGCGCCGCGAGCTCGCGCATCAACTGGTACACGGCGTACTTCGCTCCGACGTCAATACCGCGGGTGGGCTCGTCGAAGAGCACGATCTGCGGCTGGGTGAGCAGCCACTTGGCCAGCACCACCTTCTGCTGGTTGCCGCCGGAGAGGAAGCGCACCTCCTGATCGACGCCCTGCGAGCTCACCTCGAGCGAGCTCAGGATGCCGGGCACCTCGCGCCGGGAGGCGGCGGTCCGGCCGGCGAACACGCTGCGGACGACGAGGAGCGCGTTGTCGAGGACCGACTGCCCGAGGGCGAGGCCCTGCGCTTTGCGGTCCTCCGACACGAGGGCGAGGCCGGCGCGGACCGCGGCGCGGGCGTTCGGGATGCGCGCAGGCGCGCCGTCGATGCGCATCGACCCCCGGGTGAAGGCCTGGATGCCGAACACCCCTTCCACCAGTTCCGTGCGTCCGGAGCCCTGCAGCCCGGCGATGCCGACTATCTCCCCGGCGCGGAGCGTGAGGGACACCCCGTCGACGTAGGCGTTGCCGCAACCGTCGAGTTCGAGCTTCGCCTCCCCCACCGTCGTACCCTCGACCGCGTCCGGGAAGTACGACTGGATGGAGCGGCCGACCATGCGTCGCACGAGCTCGTCGGTGGTGAGCGCCGCGGTGTCGTCGGTCGAGACGAGCGCGCCGTCCTTGAGGATCGTGATGCGGTCGCACAGGTCGAAGATCTCCTTCAAGCGGTGCGAGACGTAGATCACGGCGACGCCGCGGGAGGTGAGCCGGCGGATGATCGCGTAGAGCAGCTCGACCTCGCGGTCGCTGAGCGCGGCGGTCGGCTCGTCCATCGAGATGATCCGCGCGTCGAACGAGAGCGCCTTGACGATCTCGACGATCTGCTGCTCGGCGACCGTGAGCGAGCCGACGCGCGCGGTCGGCTCGATGAAGGAGACGCCGAGGTCGGTCAGCAGATCGGCGGTCCGGGAGTTCATGGCGCGCTGGTCGACGAATCCCCGCCGGCGCGGCTCGCGCCCGAGGTAGACGTTCTGGGCGACGGTGCGCTCCGGCAGCAGGGTGAACTCCTGGAAGACCGTGACGATGCCGGCATCCATCGCCTGGCGCGGGTGCGCGTGGTGCACCTCTTCACCGAGATACGAGATCGTGCCCTCGTCGGCCGGCTGCACGCCGGCGATGATCTTCATGAGCGTGGACTTGCCCGCGCCGTTCTCGCCGACGAGGCCGTGCACCTCGCCGGGCCGCACGTCGAAGTCGATCCCCTTGAGCACCTCGACGCCGAAGAACGACTTGCGGATGCCCGCCACCTGCAGCACGGGCTCTGTCGTGGTCGCGATCATGCCGTCACCTCCACCCATCGCCCGGCGTCTGCCGCCGAAGCGAGCACGGCCTCGGTCAGCACGGCCGAGCGGTAGCCGTCCGCGAACGTCGGCAGCCCGTCGGGTTCCGCCCCGGCGATCGCCGCATAGACGTCGGCGACGAAGCCGTTGAATGCATCCTGGTAGCCCATCGCGTGCCCGGCCGGAACCCGCTGCAGCCGTGCCGAATCCGGGTCGGCGGTGGCGGGGTCGCGCAGCAGCAGCCGGGATTCCTCGCGCATGCCGATCCACAGCTCCTCCGGCCGCTCCTGCTCGAAGCGCAGGCTCTGCCGGGAACCGTGCAGTTCGAGGGTCAGGGCGTTCTTGCGGCCGGCGGCCATCTGCGAGATGAGCAGCGTGCCGAGGGCGCCGGACTCGGTCTCGACGAGCACCGCGACGATGTCCTCGGTGTCGACCGACTGGCCGGAGCGCTCCGAGAAGACGCGACGGGTGCGGGCGCTCAGCGCGTGGATCCGCTCGCCGATCACGAACTCGATCAGGTCGCACAGGTGCGAGCCGATGTCGGCGAAGGCGCGGGATGCCCCACCGGACTCGGAGCGCACCCGCCAGTCGTCGTCGCTCGACAGCAGCATCCAGTCCTGCAGGTAGGAGCAGTCGAGGGTGAGCAGGTCGCCGGCCTCGCCGCGGGCGATCCGTGCCCGGGCCTCGCGCACCATCGGGTGATAGCGGTAGATGAACGGCACGGCCGCCACCAGCCCGCGGGCCTCCGCGGTCTCGGCGAGCACCTTGGCGTCCTGCGCCGTCGTGGCGAGCGGCTTCTCGCACACGACGTGCTTGCCGGCGTGCAGTGCCTGGAGTGCGAGTTCGGCGTGCGTGGCGTTCGGCGTGCAGACGTGCACGACATCGATGTCCCCCGCCTCGAGAAGAGCCGCCGCGTCGCTCTCGGCTCGACCGGCGCCGAGCGCCAGCGCGGCATCGCGGCTTCCTTCGCGGGAACGAGTGGCGACGGCGCGTAGCTCGCCGCCGGCGTCGCGGGCCGCGGTGCGATGCACGCGGGCCATGAATCCTCCGCCGAGGATGCCGGCTCGGATCGTCCCGAGACCGGTGTCAGTGACATCCGTTGTCATGCGGGGATTCTGACACAGACCGGCAGACTTTTGCTAGAGCTTCGTCAAAAGTTATCTGACGGAAATCGGAAGTCGATCGGCGGGACGCCGAAGTGCTGTGGTTTACTGACGCAATGGTTGACGTTCTCAGGCCGGCTCCGGCGATCGCATCGGGGATCGGAGAGATCTTCCAGATCCTCCGCGACGGTCACGCCAGGACGAAGGCGGAGCTCGCCGTGCTCACCGGCCTCGCCCGGTCGACCGTGGCCCTGCGGGTGGACGCGCTCCTCGCGGCCGACCTCGTCCGCCCCGCCGGGGAGGCCGTCTCGACCGGCGGGCGAC
>NZ_SSDF01000029.1 GCF_004794515.1 Microbacterium sp. A20
ATTGGATCGGAGCCGCACGGTTGCGCACCCTCCCGCTCGCGATCGCCCCGGTGATGCCGCGGTTCACGTACAGATTGCCCGCCTGCACGCGGTCGAGCCAGAAGGCGAGGTCGTCCGGATCCTGCGTGTGCAGCCCGGCGGTGAGCCCGTAGGCGACGGCGTTCTGCAGCTCGACGGCCTTCTCGAGGGTCGGCGCGTGCATCACCCCGAGCACCGGCCCGAAGAATTCCTCGGCGTGGAAGCGCGACCCCGGCTGCACGCCGACACGGATGCCGGGCCGCCACAGCCGCCCGCTGCCGTCGTCTCCGGCGTCGAGGGCGGGTTCGATCAGCCACTGCTCGTCGCCCTCGAGCTCGCTCAGCGCCCAGGCGAGCTTGCCCTGCGGCGGCTCGATCACCGGGCCGACCTCGGCGAGCGGATCGGTGGGCGGGCCGATGTGCAGCGAGCGCACGGCATCCGCGAGCTGCCGCTTGAACCGCGGCGACCGACCGACCGGACCGACGAGGATCGCGAGAGAGGCGGCCGAGCACTTCTGACCGGCGTGCCCGAACGCGCTCTTCACGAGGTCGGCGACGGCCAGGTCGAGGTCGGCCGATGGGGTGATGATCATGGCGTTCTTGCCGCTGGTCTCGGCGAGCAGCTGCAGGTCGGGTCGCCAGGAGCGGAACAGTGCGGCGGTGTCCCACGCGCCGGTGAGGATCACGCGGTCGACCGCCTCGTGCGTGATGAGCTCACGGCCGAGCTCGCCCTCCTCGATGTCGACGAGCGCGAGCAGATCGCGGGGGATGCCCGCCTCCCACAGCGTCTCCGCGATCACCGCGGCGCAGCGGCGCGCCTGCGGGGCGGGCTTGAAGACGACGCCCGAGCCTGCGGCGAGCGCGGCGAGCACTCCGCCGGCCGGGATCGCGAGCGGGAAGTTCCACGGCGGCGCGACGACGGTGACGGATGCCGGCACGAACACCGCACCCGCGATCGCGTCGAGCTCGCGCGCGGTGGCCGCGTAGTACCGGGCGAAGTCGACGGCCTCGCTCACCTCGATGTCGGCCTCGGCGAAGATCTTGCCGGTCTCGGAGGCGGCGACCTCGATCAGGTCGCCCCGTCGGGCCTCCAGCGCGGCCGCCGCGCGCAACAGCACCTCGGCCCGTTCGGCGGCGGGGCGGGCGCCCCAGGCCGGAGCCGCACCGCGGACCCCCTGCACGATCCGCTCGAGGGATTCCGCATCCTCGATGCGCGCGGCCGCGATCGTGGCGTCACCGAGCTCGGACGAGGCGATGCGCTCCCGCACCCCGCGCGCCCAGTCGCGGTTCACCGGCAGCGCCGGGTCGCTGTCGACCGTGTTCGAGAAGCCCGGAGCACCACCGGCATCCTGCTCCAGCTCGCGGGCGGAGTACACCGCGGTCTCGAGGAAGGCCTCGCGACCGCCGCCGTCGTCGGAGCCGCGCGAGATGCCGAGCACGGCCTGGGTGAGGTCGGTCTCCGGCAGCGGGGCCACGGGCGAGGGACGCAGCGCTTCGTGCAGCGGCGCGCTCCGATCCTGCGTGCGACGCGGTCCGGTGCGCAGCGTGGGATCGTCCGAGCGGTCGAGTGCGTCGAGGAACCGATCCTGTTCCCGCACGAACAGGGCCTCGTCATCGCCGAGCCGGAACGCGGCGGAGAGGAAATTGTCCGGAGAGGCGTTCTCCTCGAGCCGCCGCACCAGATAGCTGATCGCGACGTCGAACTCGGCGGGCACCACCACGGGCACGTAGAGCAGCACGGGGCCGACCTCGCGCGAGACGGCCTGCACCTGCCCCTGCGCCATGCCCAGGAGCATCTCGAACTCGACGGCCTCGCGCACGCCGCGCTCCCCGGCGAGCAGCCAGGCGTAGGCGATGCCGAACAGGTTGTGTCCGGCGACGCCGAGCTTCACGGCGGCGGCATGCTCAGGGCGCAGCGCCCAGTCCAGGCAGCGCAGATAGTTCGCGTCGGTGTCGAGCTTGGTGTCGTAGGTCGCGGGCGTCCAGCCGTGCATCCGCGCCTCGACCTGCTCCATCGCGAGGTTCGCGCCCTTGACGAGGCGCACCTTGATGCGGGCGCCGCCGTGCGCGACGCGGTCCTGCGACCAGGCCGTCAACTCCTGCAGGGCGGGCAGGGCGTCGGGCAGGTACGCCTGCAGCACGATCCCGGCCTCGAGCCCGGCGAGCCGAGGGTCTTCGAGGATGCGCGTGAACACCGCGATCGTCAGGTCGAGGTCGCGATACTCCTCCATGTCGAGATTGATGAAGGTGTCGTCCGCCGCAGCCGTCAGATACAGCGGGAGCAGCCGCTCCACCACCTCGTCGACGATCTCGTCGAACGCCCACATCGACAGGTGGCTGACGATGGCCGACACCTTGACCGAGACGTAGTCGACATCCGGCCGCCGGATCAGGTCGTGGATGCCGTCGAGGCGCCGCTTCGCCTCGGCCTCGCCCAGCACGGCCTCGCCCAGCAGGTTGAGGTTCAGGCGCGAGCCCGTGGCCTTGATGCGTGCGATGGCGGCTTCGAGTTTGGCGGGTCGCGCGTCGACCACGAGGTGCCCGACCATGTCACGGAGCACCTTCCGCGCGATCGGCACGACCGGCGACGGCAGTATCGGGGCGACCCCTCCCCCGAGACGCACCACCGAGCGCAGGTACCAGGGCAGGAACTCCGGCACGATCGGCGCGATCCGATGCAGCTGCGAGGCGGCGGCCGCCAGGCTCTCCGGGCGCATGACGCCGTCGACGAAGCCGAGCGTGAACGGCAGCCCGTTCGCATCCTGCAGCACTCCGGCGAGACGGGCGGCAGCGGGGTCGGGTTCGATCGCGGCGGCCTCGATCGCCCACCGCCGAGCAAGCTCGACAGCGCGGTCTGCGAGGGGTGCGGATGCCACGGCATCCGCCGGGATGTCAGCCATGGCTTTCACCCTAGGTCTGGATGCGCCGGATTCCGCGCCGCGCCGCCCGTGCTCGTTCCGTTCCGGTCGCATTTCCTGTCGCTTTCTGGCGTGCGGAGCGACAGCAACTGCGACCGGAACAGGGTGAGCCCGGGGGACAACTACAGCGCGGCGATGATGTCCTCCACCCGCTGCTTCGCGTCGCCGAACAGCATCTGCGCGTTGTCGCGGAAGAACAGCGGATTCTGCACGCCCGCGTACCCGGCGGCCATCGAGCGCTTGAACACGATGACGTTCTCGGCCTCCCACACCTTGAGCACCGGCATCCCCGCGATCGGGCTCCCCGGGTCTTCCGCGGCGGCCGGGTTCACGGTGTCGTTCGCGCCGATCACCAGCACGACCGAGGTCGACGCGAGGTCGTCGTTGATCTCGTCCATGCTCAGGACGATGTCGTACGGCACTTTGGCCTCGGCCAACAGCACGTTCATATGCCCGGGGAGACGGCCCGCCACCGGATGGATGCCGAACCGCACGTCGACGCCGCGCTCGCGCAGCCGGTGGACCAGGTCGGCGACGGGGTACTGCGCCTGAGCGACCGCCATGCCGTAGCCGGGGGTGATCACGACGCTGCTCGCCGCGGCGAGCATCTCGGCCGCGCCCTCGGCGGTGATCTCGCGGTGCTCGCCGTACTCGGCGTCGTCGGCAGTCGGTGCCGCGATCCCGAAGCCGCCGGCGATCACCGAGAGGAAAGAGCGGTTCATGGCCTTGCACATGACGTAGGAGAGGTACGCACCCGAGGATCCGACCAGCGCGCCCGTGACGATGAGCAGGTCGTTGTTCAGGAGGAATCCGGCCGCAGCCGCCGCCCACCCCGAATAGCTGTTGAGCATCGAGACGACGACCGGCATGTCACCGCCGCCGATCGACGCGACCAGGTGCCAGCCCAGGGCGAACGCGAGCACGGTGACCGCGATCAGGAGCCACAGCTGCTGGTCGTTCACGAACCAGACGGTCAACGCCACGAAGGCGACGAGCGCCCCGATGTTGAGCCCGTTCTTGCCCGGGAGCATGAGCGGCTTCGACGACATCTTCGCCGAGAGCTTGAGGTAGGCGACGATCGAGCCGGTGAACGTGACCCCGCCGATGAAGACGCCGATGAAGACCTCGGCGTCGTGGATGCCGACGAGCTGAGGGGCGATCTCCGGATGCGCGAGGTAGCCGTTCCAGCCCACGAGCACGGCCGCGAGTCCGACGAAGCTGTGCAGGAGCGCGATGAGCTCCGGCATCCCCGTCATCTCCACCCGCCGCGCCCGCCACAGGCCGACGGCCGCGCCGATGAGCACCGCGGCGACGAGCAGCCCGAGTCCGAGGAACGCGCCGGTGCTCCACGCATCCGCCACGGTGAGGGCGACCGTCGCGACCAGCGCGATGGTCATGCCGGCGATGCCGTAGACCACGCCGGCACGGGCGGACTCGTGGCGGCTGAGGCCGGCGAGGCTGAGGATGAACAACAGGGCGGCGACGATGTAGGCCGCCCCGGCGAGCGCGTCGACGGTCACTTCCGGCCGCCCTTCGCTGATGTCCCGAGTGTGAACATCGCGAGCATCCGGCGGGTGACCGCGAACCCTCCGAAGATGTTGATGGAGGCCAGCAGCACCGCGATCGCGGCGAGCACCTGCACGACCGGCAGCGGCGAGGTGATCTGCAGCATCGCCCCGACGACGATCACCCCCGAGATCGCATTCGTCACCGACATGAGCGGGGTGTGCAGCGCGTGGTGCACCTTGCCGATCACGTAGAAGCCGATCACGACCGAGAGCACGAGCACCGTGAAGTGCTGCGGCAGTGGAGCCGGCGCGAACGCGTTCACGGCGAACAGTGCGGCGATGCCGACCACGATGAGGGCGACGCGGCGCGCGGTGGACATCTTCTTCGGCGGCGCGACCTCGACCGGTGCCTCCGCCGCCTTCGCCGCGGGGGCGGCCGCGACCTGCACGGCGGGCGGGGGCCAGGTGACCTCCCCGTCGCGCACGACGGTGACCGAGCGCTGCACGACGTCGTCGAAGTCGATCACCAGCTGTCCATCCTTCGCGGGGGTCAGCAGGGCGATGAGGTTGGCGAGGTTCGTGCCGTAGAGCTGCGAGGCCTGGGCCGCCAGACGCGACGCGAGGTCGGTGTAGCCGAGGATGATCACGCCGTTGTCGGTGACGATCCGCTCGCCCGCGACCGAGCCCTCGACGTTGCCGCCCTGACCCGCAGCCATGTCGACGATCACGCTGCCCGGCTTCATCTGCGCGACATCGGATGCCGTGATCAGTCGAGGCGCCGCGCGCCCGGGGATGAGCGCGGTCGTGATGATGATGTCGACGTCGGCGGCCTGCTCGGTGTAGATCTCGGCGGCCCGGCGGTCGTAGTCCGCGCTGGTCGCCTTGGCGTAGCCGTCGGTGGAGGCGGCGACCTCGACGTCGACGGGAAGATACGTGCCGCCGATCGAGGTGACCTGGTCGGCGACCTCGGGGCGCGGATCGGTGGCCCGGACGATCGCGCCCAGACTCGAGGCGGCGCCGATGGCTGCGAGCCCGGCGACGCCGGCACCCGCGACCAGCACCTTCGCCGGCGGCACCTTGCCCGCGGCGGTCACCTGCCCCGTGAAGAAGCGACCGAACTCGTGCGCGGCCTCGACGACGGCGCGGTACCCGGCGATGTTCGCCATCGAGCTGAGCACGTCCATCGACTGCGCGCGCGAGATGCGGGGCACGGCGTCGAGCGCGAGCGCCGTGATGCCGCGCTGGGCGAGCGACTCCACCAGGTCGGGGCGGAGCGCGGGCGAGAGCAGCGCAATGAGGGTCGCGCCGTCGGACAGGAGCGCGATCTCGTCGGGGCCGGGTGCCGTGATGGCGAGGACGACTTCGCTCCCCCAGGCCCCCGCACGGTCGACGAGTGTCGCCCCCGCCGCGGCGTACTCCGTGTCGGGGTAAGAGGCGGCCGCGCCCGCTCCCCGCTCGACCCTGACCGTGTGACCCAGCTTCCCGAGCGACGCGATCGTCGCCGGGGTGGCCGAAACCCGTGCTTCGCCCGCAGGCTCCCGCACGATGCCGATGACTGCCACTGCATCCTCCTCCGCCCGTCTGCGTCGACGGGATCACCGGGGCGTCTCTGCCCCTGACTTCCCGCTCAGAGTACTGAGGCGCGCGCCGGAAACCTCTCTCCTGCGCCTGCATGACGCAGAAAGATGTGTCGTTCTTGTGGAAAGCGGAGGAGCGATCCGGCGCGCGCACGGTCCTAAGCTGTTGCCGTGACCACGACGCCGCCGGAGAGCCCCGCCCAGGGGCAGGATCCGGCCGTCACCGCGGCGAACGCGAGCGCGCGGGCGAAGATCCTCGGTTGGGCTCGACGCAGCATCGACCTCATCCCGACCTCGTGGCTCATCACCGGCGCCGGAGCCGTGCTGCTGGCGACCACCGCGGTGTTCGGCGGGCTGGAGGCCGCGGCCGTCGATCCCACCCCGGTCGTCGAGGTCGGCGAGACCTTCACGGGCTCGGAACTGGAGATGACCGTCGTCGGTGTGGAGCTGCGCGACGAGCTGAGCGCTGAGAGCGGCCAAACCCTGGTCTTCCCGGACGAGGAGAAAGGCGAGCGGATCCTGGTCGTCACGGTCGACGTTGTCAACACGTTCGACAAGCCGCGACCGTCGACGGCGAACGGCCCGCAATCCCCGGTCCTCGACGGCATCCGCATCGAGGGGCTCGACGCAAAGGGCGACGTCCTCCGTGCCGACGACGGCAAGCGCGCACCCCGGTTGCAGCCCGACGTCCCCGCCCGCATGCTGCTCACCTGGATCGTCGGGCCCGACGACTTCCACGACGGCGACGAGATCACCCTCACCCTCCCCGACTCCGACCACTACGTCGGGCAGAGCGTGATGCGCGGCGACTACTGGCAGGACGTCCGCGTCGGAGCGACCCTGCCGGCGACCATCGACGAGGTGACGCTCCCGTGAAGAAGCACGTCCTCATCTGGCTCGCCACCGTCGCGCTGCTCGTCTGCTCGTGGGGCGTCTCGAAGGCGACGCTTCCGGACGACGCCCCGAACGCCCCGTTCCCCACGGTCGCGAAGATCGGCGAGGAGGCCTCCACGCGCAACCTCGTCGCGACCGTGACCGACGTGCGCCTCGCCGACCGGGTCACGGATGCGAAAGGCTGGTCGGCCGACGGCACCTGGCTCGTCGTCGACCTCGAGGCCGCCACCGGCGTCACTCAGGATCTGAGCTCGTCCAGACTCGCGGAGCTCACGATCGGCGACCGCACGTTCAGCGCGACCGATCGCGGCACGACGTTCGCCGCCGAGCGGCTGGTCACCGGCGTCCCCCGCTCCGGGAGCCTCGCGTTCGAGCTGCCCGACGACGTGACCGGCGATCGGGCGACGCTCCGTCTGGGCATGCCGGGGGCCGGGATCGGCGAGGTGGTGCGCGATGCCGTGATCGACCTGCCGATCGACCTCGCCGCGCTGCCCGTCGAAGCCGAGGTGCTCCTCGATGAGAACGGATGGGCCCGATGACGATCCCGCTCCCACCCGTCCCGCCCGCGCCTCGCGAAGACCCGGCGACGACGGATGCTCCGGCGAAGCCGCCGTCCTGGTGGCGTCGCAACGCGCTGGCGCTGGTCGCGCTCGTCCTCCTCCTGCCGGCGACCGCCATCGCGGTCGGGTGGCAGGAGTGGTACCAGTACTTCGGATTCGGCTCCCGCGCGGTCACGCCCGTGGTGGTCGCCGAAGACGAGACGACGGATCTCGCCGGAGCAGACTGGGGTCCGGTGCGCGGCGGCGAGATCGAGGATCTCTCGGGTCTCGACGTCCCCGACGGCACGCGCCTGATCGCGGTCGGAGTGCCCGTGAACGCGGGTGCCGAAGGGGTCGCGTGCGAGACGCCGACCCTCGTGGAGCAGTCGACGGGACGCGAGTGGAGTCCCGTCCGCGCGGAGATCGGGCTGGAATGGAGCGCGGATGAACCGGAGACCTGCGTCAGCGATCAGGCCGGAGCGTACGAGCTGATCGTGCCGTTCGTGGTGCCCGAGGATGTCGAGGGCCCGTTCTGGGTCGACGTGCACCCCTACGACGCCGGCGGCTCCTTCGTGAGGTTCGAGTTCGAGCCCTGACCCTCGACGCTGTCCCTGGCGGGGGCGGTGACCATCGCGGCGGCGACGGCATCCACCGACGAGGGCAGGAGGCCCGCGGCATCGGCGACGGCGCGCATCTCGCCCTCCTCCGCCGAGACGCCCGCCGTGTCCGTGCGGTCCTGCTGGCGCTTGCGCAGCCGCGCGAGGGTGGCGTCGTACGCACCGCTGATCACCGCGATGCGCACCGGCTCCATGAGCAGCAGCGGCACGAGCGAGACGAGCGGCGCGGCGATCAACCAGAACACGTAGTCCTGCGGGCCGACCAGGCGAGTGATGCCGAAGCCGAGATAGGACTCGAGCGCTTTCACGATCACGTAAAGCAGCGCGTAGGAGCCGACGAGCAGGGGTCCCGCGCGCCACATGAGCAGCAGCGCGCGTCCGATCGGGCGGAAGCGGGCACCGAGCTCTTCGCCGAGGTCCTTGAGCCGGCGCACGAGCGGGTTGGGGATGACGGCCGCATGGGCACGCACCCGGGCGATCAGCTCGCTCTCCACCCGCAGCTTCTCGGCCACGATCGCCTGGCCGAACACCACACCCGCGATGGTGAGCCACGCCAGCGGAGCGAGGAGCACCGGCCCCGCCTCGGAGAGCAGCCAGCCGATCCCTTCCCAGAGCCAGCGCAGCGGGGCGACGGCATCCAGGATCTGCTCTCTGACCGTCTCGAGGAAGGCCATGGCCGCACGGCTGTCGACCCACGCCTTGATCGTGTCGAAGATGTCGCCGAGCACCATCACCGAGAAGAAGACCCAGACGACCTCGAAGTAGACCGCGACCGGCGACAGCCACTTCGCGAGCGTCGCCGACCACTTCGACCACGCCCAGCGGCCGGCGAACGCGAGCACGATGATCGAGATGGTCCACACGTTGATCGGCAGGTTGAGCACGGTGTCGACCGAGCTCACCGGATCGTCGCCGTTGACGGCCGCCCACGCGATGATGCCCTGCCGCACCTCGAGAGCGCGCATCGAGTACGCCCGCACGTCTTCGCCGAGCAGCCCCTGCGCCCAGTAGACCGCGAAGAAGGGGAGGATGCCGGCGAGCAGCGCCGAGAGGAAGGTGCCGCGGCGGTCCGCGGCGGCCTCGGGCAGCGGCGCGACGTCCTGCAGGTTGCGCAACCCGTCGCGCAGGACCAGGAACATCGCGACCAGGCTGATCAACCGCGCGAGGATCCCGATCGGCAGGACGAGGAACCCGACGGTGGCGGAGTACGCGCCGATGAACCCGGCGATCTCGGTGATCACGTAGTGCACCAGCACGCCCGCGAGATACCACGCCATGAGCGCGGGCCAGTGTCGCCACAGCACGCGCCCGGTGGTCTTCAGGATCGCCAGCACACGGTCAATATATCGCTGCTCGTGCGCGGCGCTGAGGACGAGGTCAGCCCCAGACGCTCGGCGCCTTCACCCGCACGGGCGGGAGGGCGGATGCCGCGGCCCAGTCGTGCACCCACGCATCGATCTCCGGCACGCCCTCGGGCTTGCCGACCGCGGCGAACAGCTCTTCGTTGCTGACCGTGCCGCCGGTGCGGCGCAGCATCCGCGCCCGCACGATCGCCCGCGCGTAGACCTCGCCGTCGACCACGGCGCGGTGCTCGAGGAACAGCGCCTTCTCGTCGTGGCCGATGAACCGCGACTGCACCTCGAACCGCTGCCACAGCTGCAGCGACTTGCGGAACGTGATCGTCTCGCTGGAGACGACCGCGTACCAGCCGCGATCCTTCATCGCGTCGAACAGCCCGGTGCGGATGAGCTGGTCCCAGCGTCCGAGGTCGAACAGCGACAGGTAGCGGCCGTTGTTCATGTGGCGCAGGATGTCGAGGTCGGTCGGCAGCGTGGTGATGGTGATGCTGCCCACCGCGGTCGGGTCGAGGCTCTTTCCCCGCCGCACGCGGCGCCGGGCGCCGAGGATCACCAGGAGGGTCCGCCAGATCACGTTCACGAGGAACGATCGTAGCCAGGCGTGCACGATCTGCGAACATCGTTGTACGAACCCTCCAGGCCGGCACGTCGAGTGTCATCGAACATCCACCCGATTTCCGCTTCGCGGATGCCGCGCGTAGAGTCACGATCATGAGCGCCGAAGCCCAGCCTGAAGTCATCGTCCGTCCGGTCCGTGATGTGGATGCGGAAGCCCTCGGTCGCGTGCACGCGCAGTGCTGGCACGAGACCTACGACCACCTGATCAGCAAGGCCGCGCTCGAGAAGGTCTCGCCCCGCCGCATGGCCGAACTCTGGACGCACTGGGCCTCGCAGGGGCCCGAGTTCAAGATGAACGCCGCCCTCGTCGACGGCGAGATCGTCGGATTCGTCGGCTCCGGTCCCGCCCGCGACAAGGATGCTCCGGCGTTCCGCGAGCTGTACTTCATCTACCTGCTCGACGCGTACCACTCCACCGGCATCGGCCAGAAGCTGTTCGACGCCGCGGTCGAGACCGACGAGCCGCTGTACCTCTGGGTCGCCGAGGACAACCCCCGCGCGCACCGCTTCTACACGCGCAACGGTTTCCGCCTCGACGGCGCGACGCACACCGAGCCGTTCCTCGGCGAGACGTTGACCGAAGTCCGCTTCGTCCGACCCTGATCCACTCTTCGACTGAGACGGGCCGCTTCCCTTCGGGGAGGCGGCCCGCTCTCGTTTCGGGGAACGGTCAGAGACGCTCGATGATGGTGACGTTCGCGACGCCGCCGCCCTCGCACATGGTCTGCAGGCCGTAGCGCCCGCCCGTGCGTTCAAGCTCGTTGAGCAGGGTCGACAGGATGCGCGTGCCGGTCGCGCCGATCGGATGCCCCAGAGCGATGCCGCCGCCGTTGACGTTGACCTTCTCGTGCGGCACCCCGGTCTCCTGCATCCAGGCCAGCACCACCGAGGCGAAGGCCTCGTTCACCTCGAAGAGGTCGATGTCCTCCGGGCGCAGGCCCGTGCGCTCCAGCGCATGCCGCGTCGCGGGGATCGGCGCGGTGAGCATGAGCACCGGGTCGTCGCCGCGCACGGACAGGTGATGGATGCGGGCGCGCGGAGTGAGTCCGTGTTCCTTCACCGCGTGCTCGCTCGCGATGAGCACGGCACTGGACGCGTCGCTGATCTGCGAAGCGACCGCGGCGGTGATCCGACCGTTCGGGGCGAGGGCCGCAAGGCCCGCCATCCGTTCGAGCGATGTGTCACGACGCACGCCCTCGTCGTGGTCGAGGCCGTTCAGCGGTGCGATCTCGTTCGTGAAGCGGCCCTCGTCCTGCGCGCGTGCCGCGCGGCGATGGCTCTCCAGCGCGAACTGCTCCATCTCCTCGCGGGTGATGTCCCACCTCTCGGCGATCAGCTCGGCGCCGCGGAACTGCGAGATCTCCTGGTCTCCGTAGCGCGCGCGCCAGCCGGGTGATTCCGCGTACGGAGTCGTGAAGCCGTACGCCTCCCCCACGGTCGCCGCCGCGGTGAGCGGCACCTGCGACATGTTCTGCAGCCCGCCGGCGACGACCAGGTCGCTCGTGCCGCTCATCACCGCCTGCGCCGCGAAGTGCACAGCCTGCTGACTCGACCCGCACTGTCGATCGATCGTCACCCCTGGCACGTGCTCGGCGAATCCGGCCACGAGCAGAGCGGTGCGGGCCACGTTCCCCGCCTGTCCCCCGATCGCGTCGATCGCCCCGAGGATCACGTCGTCGACGGCGCCGGGATCGATGCCCGTGCGCGCGACGAGTGCGGTCAGACTGTGCGCGCCGAGGTCGGCCGGATGGATACCCGAGAGGGCGCCGCCGCGCCTGCCGACGGGCGAGCGGACCGCGTCGACGATGTATGCCTCTGCCATGTTCTTCCTTTCGTGGGGTGCGCCGCCGCCAACTCGATGCGTGCGCCGATCATCGCACGCACAAGTCTTCGACTAGCCTTAAGTCATGGGAACTATGGCCAAAGGTCATAGACGTTGGGGGAATCGCTTGGAACAGCAGGGGACATCGACCGAAGTCACGCGACGCACGCTGGTGCGCGCCGCGGCATGGTCCGTGCCGGTGATCGCAGCGGCGGTCGCCACACCGCTCGCCGCCGCATCGCGCCGGGCGGAGTTCACCGTGGACATGGCACCGGCGAGCGTCGTCGGCGCGACGTTCACCTGGCCGGGGGCGGTGATCGAGAACACCGGGACGACGCCGCTGACGCTGACCTGGTCGATCGAGGTGACACCGACGCTCGATTCGCTCAGCGGTCCGCTCACCGGCGCCATCACCATCCCGCCCCAGAGCTCCGCAACCGTGGCGGCCGGCGTGAGCGGCTACTACGTGGCGGCCGCGTGGGAGACGCAGCTGCTCCTGACACTGATCCATGACGGCGGCTCGCAGACTGACAAGATCAACTTCCAGGCCGAGGAGCAGTAGCGGGGGCGGCCGGGAGCAGCAGCCGGAAGCGCTCGCAGATCACCGGCATGTCCGGAGCGTAACCGCGCGGGTTCTCGGAGTGCCGACGCCAGTACCGCTCGTGCACCTCACGCCACTGCGCGAGGGTGCGATCACCCTCGCCCTCGGCGAATGCGTGCGCCTCGTCGACCTCGTCGAAGGGCACGATGTCGATGGCGGTGGTCTCGATCACCGCCCGCGGCGCGCCGGCTCCGTCGAGGATGATGCTCAGCTCTCCGACGACCGGCAGCGGGTCTCCGCTCTGCTCGTAGTCCCACAGCGACGAGGCAGTGCCCACCTTGGTCCCGGCGAGCACCAGCTCCAGAAGCTCGTCGGCGTGCTCCGGCGTGGCACCGAACGCCCAGGCCTCGGGCAGCCTCTCCGGCAGCTCCGGCATCGCGATCCTCGCGTCGCGCCAGTAGTCCTGGATCCGTGCGGTCTCATCCATCGCGTCAGCGCCCCGAGACCTTGCCGAACACCTTCGCGATCGGCGCGAGCACGAGCGGTCGGGCGGCCACCCAGGCAAGGGCGATCACCACGAGCGAGAGGATGAACACCCAGAACCCGGTCCAGGTGACCGCGTCCTGCGACGCGAACATGTGGTTCAGGTTGCGCAGGAACCCGGTCAGCATCACGAGCGCGACATGGGCGATGATGAACGCCACGAAGTAGAGCATGACCGGGAAGTGCAGCGCTCGCGCCCACTCCACCGGGTACGCCTTCGAGAGCTTCTCGGCCTTCTTCGGCCACAGTCCGGACATGCGGAACCCGGTGACCGCGGCGAGTGGCGCAGCGAGGAACACGGTCGCGAAGTAGGCGAGCTGCTGCAGGCTGTTGTAGTTGTTCCAGCCGTTCTCGTGCGGCCAGTCGAACGAGACGTACTGCAGCGCTGCGGACAGCGCGTTCGGGAACACCTCCCAGCTCGTCGGAACGATGCGCACCCAGTGCCCCGTGACGAACAGCAGCACGACGAAGACCACGCCGTTCACCAGCCACAGGATGTCGAGCGCCTGGTGGAACCAGAGGTTCAGGCTGATCTTGCCCTTCGCATTTCCCCGAGGCGTCCAGAACACCGTCGGCCGCTTCTCGGTGCGCACCTGCAGGCCCGAACGGATGATCAGCACGATCAGGAACATGTTGAAGAAGTGCGCCCAGTTGGCCCACGGCGCGAAGCCGGGCTCGACCGCGATCGCCGGCTCGTACTCACCGGGGAACGCCGCGAGGAAGTCCTGCATGAACGGGAAGCTCAGGAGCGCTCGCACGAAGGCGATGGCGGCGCCCGCCAGCACCCCGAGCGCCGCGGCGCCGAACAGCACGGCGATGGCCTGGGGCCAGGTCGGACGCGGGCGACCGGGTGCCGGGACGGATGCCGGAACCTCGGTGATGTGTCGCGGGGCGCGACCGTTCCACACCGTGCGCGTCCAGGGCAGCGGGGTGTCGAGGTCGGCGAGCACCGGGACGACCGCGGAGCCGGCGGCCACGCCGGAGCCGGCGGCAGGCGAGGCAGCGGCCGGAGCGACGGGCTCGGCGGCATGAGGTGCGGGCGCCTCGGCGACGGCGGGCTCAGCGGCCGCTGTCTCGGTCGCACCCTCGATCGCGACAGAGGCGGCGGAAGCGTCCGCGGTGGCGGACCGAGTCGGCACAGTGCCTTCCGGCGGCCACGGATCTCCGCCGACGACACGCGGCAGGCCGCGACGGACATGACAGGCAGCAGGGTCTGCGCCAGCGGCAGTCGCGGCAGCAGCAGGGTCTGCGCCAGCGGCAGCAGTGGCGGCAGCAGTGGCGGCAGCAGCGCCCTCGGCGGCCGTCGCCGCTGTGGCCGTCGCCGCGGCCGAGGCGGGGACGACAGGCGTCACCTGCGGGGCCGCAGTGGCCGTCGCCGGCACGGGAGCACCAGCAGCCGGGGGCCACGGCTCTCCACCGGGCACACGCGGCAACCCACGACGGATGTGCGACTCACCGCTCGCCACCGCGCCGACCGCGGCCGCAGGAGCCAAGGCGACAGGCGCCGCGACTCCCTTCGCCTCGGCGACAGCATCCGCGGTCACCGTCGCGGCGACCGGATCGGCGACGGCGGGCGCGACCGGAGCCACCGACGGTTCCACAGCATCCGACACCGCGTCCTCAGACACCACAGCATCCGACACCGCAGCATTGGCCGGCGGCCACGGCTCCCCGCCCGGCACACGCGGCAGACCGCGTCGCAGCATCCGCGTCGCCATGGCTACTTCTTCCGCGCCTCGAGCGCGGCGATCACCTTCGGGACCACCGCGAACACGTCTCCGATGATGCCGAAGTCGGCGACGTCGAAGATCGGTGCTTCCGGGTCCTTGTTGATCGCGACGATGTTCTTGGAGGTCTGCATGCCCGCGCGGTGCTGGATCGCTCCCGAGATGCCGAGGGCGACATACAGCTGCGGCGACACCGAGACGCCGGTCTGACCGACTTGGTGCGACTGCGGGATGTATCCGGCGTCGACGGCGGCCCGTGACGCTCCGACGGCGGCGCCGAGCGCGTCGGCGAGCTCTTCGACGAGCACGAACTTCTCCTTCGACGCGAGACCGCGTCCACCGGAGACGACTCGCGTGGCCCCGCGGAGCTCGGGGCGGGAAGAGGCGACCTCGACCGCCTCCACCGGACCGGCGGTCGCCGCGACCGCACCCGATGCCGTGACGGCGAGCGCTTCGACCTGGGGCGAGGCCACCGCCTCGGCACGGGCATCCACGGCCCCCTGACGCACCGTGATCACGGGCGTGCCGAACGTGGGCGCGGAGTCGACGAGGTACGCCCCGCCGTAGACCGAGTGGTGGGCGACGATGCCCTCATCGTCACGGGAGACGCCGACGGCATCCACCGACAGCGCGCTCTTCGTGCGCACGGCGAAGCGGCCGGCCACGTCGCGCCCGGTGATCGAGTTCGAGATGAGCACGGCGTCGGGGCGCACCTGTGCGGCCGCGGCCTCGAGGGCGTCGACGATCGGAACCGTGAGCGACGACGGGTCGTCGTCGGCTGTCAGCACGACGCTCGCGCCGGCCGCTGCGGCCTGGTCGACCGCAGCCTGGCTTCCGCCGACGATCAGCGCGATCGGTGCGCCGACCTGCGAGGCCGCGCCGAGGAGTCCGGCCGTGCTGCTCGCGGCGTTGCCGGACGGGTCGACGTCGACGAGGACGAGGATCGGGTTCTCGGGGTACGTCATCTCACACCAGCCTGTTCTGCACGAGGTACTCGACGAGCTTGTCGGCTGCGTCGCCTTCATCGGTGATCTTCACGCCGGCGGCCCGCGGGGGCTTCTCGGACACGGCGGTCATGATCGTCCGAGGTGCCGCCGACGGATCGGCCGAGACGTCGAGGTCGGCGAGCGAGAGCACCTCGAGCGGCTTCTTCTTCGCCGCCATGATGCCCTTGAAGTTGGGGAAGCGCGCATCGGGGAGCGCCTCCGTGATCGAGATCACCGCGGGCAGCGGGGCCGAGACCGGCTGTCCACCGGCGTCGGCGGCGCGGGTACCGGAGACCTCGGAGGCCGTGATCTCGACGGAGCTGAGCGCGGTGGCCTGGGCGAACCCGAGGTGCTCCGCGAGCATCGCCGGGATGACACCACCGGAGCCGTCGGTCGAGAGGTTGCCGGTGATCACGAGGTCGGGCGCGCCGCGGCGGATTGCAGCGGCGAGCACTTCGGCGGTGAGACCGAGGTCGGCGCCGGCCAGCTGCTCGTCGGCGATGTGCACGGCCGATGCGGCACCGATCGCGAGCGCCCGGCGCACCGAGGCGGTCGAGCCCTCCGGCGCCATAGAGATGGCCACCACCTCGGTCCCGTCGTTCTTGTCGGCGTAGCTGAGCGCGACTTCGAGTGCCCGCTCCGTGATCTCATCGAGGACGACATCGCCGGCGGCACGATCGGCGAGTCCGGTCTCGAGATTCAGCTTGCGATCGCCATAGGTGTCCGGCACCTCTTTGACCAGGACGAAGATCTTCATCGAATGCTCCTCACGACTGCTGCAATTCTAGACGGCGATACTGAGTTCCAGCTCACCTGCGACCGAGACTCAACGAAGCCCGCGACGGGTGCGTCGCGCGCCGTCGCCGCGCCTCGCCCTCGCGCCAGTACCGTAGAGAAATGGCTCGACCTCGTCCGCTCCCCATCGATCCGCTTGCCGAAGCCAAGCGGCAGTGGCTCGCGCACGGATGGACGGATGCCGCCGACGGCATGGCCCTGGTCACCTCGGTCATGCGGGCCCAGCAGCTGCTGCTCGCCCGGGTCGATGCCGCTCTCAAGCCGTTCGCCCTCAGCTTCGCCCGGTTCGAGGTGCTGCGCCTGCTGGCTTTCAGCCGCTCGGGGCGACTCCCCCTGTCGAGCGTCGTCGCCCGCCTCCAGGTGCATCCGACCACGGTGACCAGCACGGCGGAACGCCTGGTCCGCGATGGGCTCATCGCGCGGGAGCCGCACCCGCACGACGGACGCGCGGCGCTCCTCGCACTCACGGATGCCGGTCGAGAGCTGGTCGAGCGCGCCACCCAGGCGCTGAATTCCGAGGTCTTCGCCGACCCCGGCATGAGCCACGACGATGCCGCCGAGCTCGTCGCGATCGTCGCCCGCCTCCGCAAGGACGCCGGCGACTTCGCGGATCCGCGCCCGCAGCCCGACGCCCTCTGACATGGCGCGGTTCGTGCTCGCGGAATTCGGGAGCGCCGGGCGTACTCTTTCGGCATGAGCGAACTGCGCCTGCACACCGTCCTCACCGGCCGTGGCCCCGCCGCGGCGATCCTGCTCAGCGATGAGGAGGTCGCGTCCTTCGGGGCGGGAAAGGCGTTCCCCGTCGCCGTGACGATCGGCGGCCGCACGGCCCGACTGCGTGTGGCCCGCATGGGCAGCGAGAACATGATCGGCTTCAGCAAGGCCGCGCGCACGGACCTCGGGCTCGAGATCGGCCAGGAGATCGATGCCGTGATCCGCGTGGATTCCGCCGAGCGCACGGTCGACGTTCCCGCCGAGCTCGCCGCCGCGCTGGATGCCGACCCCGCGGTGCGCGCCGCCTTCGACGCCCTGTCGTACTCCGTCCGCAAGGAGCACGCCCGCTCCGTCGCCGAGGCGAAGCAGGATGCGACCCGTGAGCGCCGCATCGCGAAGATCGTCAACGCCCTCCGCGGCTGAGGCCGTGCACAACTCCGCAGAAATCCTCCCGACGTGAGCGCCGAGGCAGCGCGGAGGCCGGCCCGACGACTTTTCTGAGGAGTTGTGCACGGGCGGTCAGCGGTTCTGGAAGTCGGGCGACCGCTTCTCCCGGAAGGCCGACATGCCCTCCTTCTGATCTGCGGTGTCGAACAGCGCGGCGAACGCCTGCTTCTCGTGCGCGAGCCCGTCGGCCAGAGTCGTCTCCATCGCGGCGTCGAGTGCGGCCTTCGCGGCGTACACCGACGGCAGGGACTTCGAGGCGATGGTCTCGGCGAGTTTCTCGGCTTCGGCCGGAAGATCGGATGCCGGCACGACCCGGGAGACGAGCCCTGCGCGCTCCGCCTCCTCCGCACCCATGAACCGCCCCGAGAGCACCAGCTCGGCCGCCTTGTAGTAGCCGACCGCGCGGATCAGGCGCTGCGTGCCGCCCATGCCGGGGATGACGCCGAGGTTGATCTCCGGCTGGCCGAACTTGGCGTTGTCGGCGGCCAGGATGATGTCGCACATCATCGCGAGCTCGCACCCACCACCGAGCGCGAACCCGGAGACGGCCGCGATGACCGGAGTGCGCACCGCGGCAAACTCGTGCCAGACACCGAAGTGGTCCGTCTCGAGCATCTCCGCAGCGGACATGCCCTCCATCTCCTTGATGTCGGCACCCGCGGCGAACGCCTTCTCGGATCCGGTGACGACGATCGCGCCGACGCCCTCGTCCTCATCGAAGGCGACCGCCGCGGCAGTGACTTCCTCGGCAAGCCGGCTGTTCAACGCGTTCAGCGCTTCGGGACGGTTCAGGGTGATCCACCCGACCCGTCCGCGCTGCTCGACCAGGATCGTCTCGTACTCGGTCATATCGCCTGCCTTCGTGTCGTGTTGCTGTCCAGTATCGCCCTTCGCCTCTCAAGCGCCCCTGCCGCCACTGAGGGGTCACATCACGCCGCATACTGCACGGGGGGCGCGGCGTGTTGTGACCCCTCACGGCCGCGTCAGACGACGCCGTCGCGGATGTCGGTGATGATGCCGGAGAAGTCCCGCGTCGCACCGTCGCCCGCGGCGAAAGCGGCATACAGCTCCTGGGCGAGTCGGCCCATACGCGCATCCGTCGAGGTCTGCTCGATCGCCTGCAGCGCGAGGCCGAGGTCCTTCGCCATCAGCGCCCCCGCGAAACCGGGCTGGTAGTCGCGGTTGGCCGGGCTCGTGGGCACCGGACCGGGAACAGGGCAGTTGGTCGTGATCGACCAGCACTGACCGGATGCCTGCGAGACGACGTCGAACAGCGCCTGGTGCTCGAGCCCGAGCCGCTCCCCCAGCACGAAGGCCTCGGCGACGGCGATCTGCGAGACCGCGAGCACCATGTTGTTGCAGACCTTCGCCGCCTGGCCGAGTCCGGGTCCGCCGCAGTGCACGATGCGCTTGCCCATGACCTCGAGCAGTGGGAGCGCTGCCGCAAAGTCGTCATCCGATCCGCCGACCATGAACGCGAGCGTCCCGTTCTCAGCCCCGACGACTCCGCCCGACACCGGGGCGTCCACGTTGCGGTGCCCCGCGGCGAGCGCGAGCGCGTGAGCCGCGCGAGCCTCGTCGACGGCGATGGTCGACGACTCGATGAAGAGGGTGTTCGGCCGGGCCGCCGCGAGCAGCTCCGTGCGATACGCCTCGATCACGTGCTTCCCCGCGGGGAACATCGTGATGACGACATCCACATGGGCCACGGCATCCGCCCCACTCGCCGCCACCGGGATGCCGGCTGCCTGGGCCGCCTCGATGGCCGCGGGGACGAGGTCGAAGCCGTGCACCTCGTGGCCGGCGGCGACGAGGTTCTTCGCCATCGGCAGCCCCATGTGCCCGAGGCCGAGGAACGCCACACGCGTCATGACGCACTCCGCATCGACGTCGGGCCCGCGGGTCGCAGCATCTCGCGTCCGACGATCAGTCGCATGATCTCGTTCGTCCCTTCCAGGATCTGGTGCACCCGAAGGTCGCGGACCACCCGCTCGATCCCGTAGTCCTGCAGGTACCCGTAGCCGCCGTGCAGCTGCAGCGCCCGGTTGGCGACCTCGAAGCCGGCATCGGTGGCGAACCGCTTGGCCATCGCGCAGCGCATGGTCGCGTCGGGTGCGTGCTCGTCGACCGCCTGCGCTCCGTCGCGCACCATGAGCCGGGCCGCGTGCAGTTCGGTGCGCATGTCGGCGATCGCGAACAGGATCGACTGCTTCTCGGCGAGCGGCTCCCCGAACGCGACCCGCTCATGCACGTACCGCACCGCCCTGTCGAGCGCCCACTCCGCTCCTCCGAGCGAGCAGGCGGCGATGTTGAGGCGACCGCCGTTGAGCGCCGACATCGCGATCGCGAAGCCGCGCCCCTCGTCGCCGAGCATGGCGGATGCCGGAACGCGGAGGCCGTCGAAGATCACCTGACGGGTCGGCTGCGCGTGCCATCCCATCTTCTTCTCGAGCGGGCCGAAGCTCAGCCCCTCGGCGTCGCCGGGAACCAGGAACGCGCTGATGCCGCGGGCGCCGGGCTCCCCCGTGCGCGCCATGACGACGTACACGGCGGCTTCGCCGGCACCGGAGATGAACTGCTTCATCCCGGTGAGCACGTAGTCGTCGCCCTCGCGGACGGCACTGGTCGCGACGTTCGCGGCATCCGACCCGACTCCCGGCTCGGTGAGGCAGTAGCCGCCGAACTCCTGCATCGCGGTGAGCTTCGGCAGCCATGCGGCGCGCTGCGTCTCGTCGCCGTAGGTGTCGATCATCCACACGACCATGTTGTGGATCGAGATGTACGCGGCGACCGCCGGATCGCCCTTGGCGAGCTCTTCGAAGATCGCGACGGTGTCGCTGCGGCTCAGGCCGGTTCCGCCGAAGTCCTCGCGCACGTAGATGCCGCCGAGTCCGAGCTCACCGCCGCGGTTCAGCGATTCACGCGGGAAGAGGTGCTTCTCGTCGCGCTCGGCAGCGAAGGGGGCCAGCTCGGCCTCGGCGAACTCGCGGACGGCGGCGAGGATGGCCTCGCGCTCCTCGGCGGTGGTGGTGACGGTGGTCATGGTCATCATGTGTCCTTGTGGGATCTCGTGACGGGACGTGGGGGTCAGTGCATGGTGGGGATGACGAAGCTGGCTCCGTCGCGGATGCCCGCCGCGGGCCAACGGCTCGTCACCGTCTTGGTCTTCGTGTAGAAGCGGAACGCGTCGGTGCCGTGCTGGTTGAGGTCGCCGAAGCCGCTGCGCTTCCAACCGCCGAACGTGTAATACGCGATCGGCACCGGGATCGGGACGTTCACGCCGACCATCCCCACCTCGACGCGTGCGGCGAAGTCGCGGGCGGCATCGCCGTCGCGGGTGAAGATCGCGACACCGTTGCCGTACTCGTGCTCGGACGCCATCCGCAGCGCCTCCTCATAGTCGGCGGCGCGGGCGATCACCAGCACCGGACCGAAGATCTCCTCGCGGTAGATCGCCATGTCGGTGGTGACGTGGTCGAACAGGGTCGGTCCGAGGTAGAAGCCCTCTTCGTGACCTTCCACGGTGAAGCCCCGGCCATCGGCGAGCAGCGTCGCCCCCTCGTCGATGCCCTGCTGGATGTAGCCCTCGACCCGTTCGACGGCCGCGCTCGTGACCAGGGGTCCGTAGTCGACGTCGGCCGAGAGCGAGGGGCCGACCCGCAACTGCGCGACGCGTTCGGCGAGCTTGGCGGCGAGAGCATCCGCCGTCTCCTGCCCCACCGGGACCGCGACCGAGATGGCCATGCAGCGCTCGCCTGCCGAGCCGTAGCCCGAGCCGATCAGCGCGTCGACGGCCTGGTCGAGGTCGGCATCCGGCATCACGATCATGTGGTTCTTGGCGCCGCCGAAGCACTGGGCGCGCTTGCCGTGGGCCGTCGCGGTCGCGTAGATGTACTCAGCGATGGGCGTGGAGCCGACGAATCCGACGGCACGGATGCGGTCGTCGGTGAGCAGCGCGTCGACGGCCTCCTTGTCGCCGTGCACGACGTTGAGGACCCCGGCGGGGAGGCCCGCTTCGAGGAACAGTTCCGCCAGCCGGACCGGCACCGAGGGGTCGCGCTCGCTGGGCTTGAGGACGACGGCGTTTCCGGCGGCGAGCGCAGGGCCGGCCTTCCAGAGCGGGATCATCGCGGGGAAGTTGAACGGCGTGATCGCGGCGACGACCCCGAGCGGCTGCCGCATCGAGTACACGTCGATGCCGGTTCCCGCACCCGTCGAGTACTCGCCCTTCAGCAGGTGGGGCGCTCCGGCCGAGAACTCGATGACCTCGAGTCCGCGCTGGATGTCGCCCTTCGCATCGTCGACCGTCTTGCCGTGCTCGCTCGCGAGGAGCTCGGCGAGTGACGTCATCTCGCGCTGCACCAGGTCGAGGAACCGCAGCAGCACACGAGCGCGCTTCTGGGGGTTGGTCGCGGCCCACGCGACCTGGGCCTCTTCGGCGTTCGCGATCACGCGGCGCACCTCGTCGGTCGAGGCGAGCGGCACACGCGCCTGCACGGCGCCGGTGCTCGGATCGAACACGTCGGCGAAGCGACCGGAGTCGGGGGTGAGAAGCGATCCGCCCACGAAGTGCGGGATAGTACGAGTCATTGTGTGACATCCCTCCGTGCCGTCGTTGGCACAATGAGGAGTTTACTCGGAGTACCGGATATTTACTAGGACATCCTTGTATTTGGGCTTCGCGACCCGAGTGCCATGAATCGCGGTTGTTCGCGCCCCGTTCACCACCGCGTCATCTCGCCCGGGTACAACTGCAAGTGCGCGGACAGAGACTCAGACCGGATCGGGTGTCACGTCTACCGCGCGCACGGTGAGCGCTCTCGCTCCCGTCGCGGCGCCCACGCCGCGAGACCCCCGCCGAATCGGGTCGGCGGGGGTCCTCTCCGTCCGGGCCGGAAGCGGCCTGCGAAGCCCCGCATCCGAATTAGAATCGACGATGCGCCGCCACCCCTGGCGCATCCGCTTCGGCGTCCCGACCCCGGCCGCCCGTTCCCCCGAGGACCGCACCATGTCCGAACCCCTCACCGTGTCCATCCGCCGCGAAGTCGACCCCGAGCGCATCGTCGAGGCGACCGCCTGGGTGCAGACGGGGGTGAATCTCGCGACGAAGTATCCGGGCTTCCTCGGCTCGGGCTGGGTGCGCGCCGGCGAGGATTCGCAGGTCTGGCACATGCTGTACCGGTTCGCGAGCGAGGACTCGCTCACCGCGTGGGAGCAGTCGGCCGAGCGCGCCTGGTGGCTCTCGATGGGCGAGGGCTTCGTGCGCAGCGAGCGCTCCAAGCGGCGCACCGGCATCGAGGGCTGGTTCGACGAGCCGACCACCGGCACGATCACACTCCCGGCAGCCGACGGCACGACCGAGACGGTCACCGTCGCCCCCGCTCCCCCGCGCTGGAAGCAGGCGACCTCGATCTGGCTGGGTTTCTTCCCGGTGAACCTCGCGTTCACCTACGCGATGAGCCCGGTCCCCGGATGGAACGAGCTGCCGATCTGGCTCCGCGTGCTCGTCACGACCCTCGTGCTCACGCCGATCATGGCGTACTGGGTGCTGCCGTTCGTCACCCGTTCGCTGCGGAGCTGGCTCGCCCGCTGACTCAGGTCCCCTTCCCCGGCGAGACCCTCTCATCCGGCGAGTCCACGAGCGACAGCGGATCCGCGATGTCCTCGAGCGACTTGCCCGCCGCGCTCACCCCGAAGATGCCGCAGACGACGCCACCGAACATCATGATCGCCGCGCCGAGCACGTACCCCCAGAACAGCGGACCGCGGTCGCCCGACTCGGCACTCGCGCCGATCAGCGACCCGTAGAGCACCGGAGCGATGGCGCCGACGAGCTGCCCGATCGAGAAGACGTACGAGATCACCTGGCTGCGCAGCTCCAGCGGGAAGATCTCGCTCACCGTCAGGTACGCCGCCGACGCACCGGCCGAGGCGAAGAAGAACGACGCGCACCAGAACGCCGTGTGGGTGGCCGCATTCAGCACGCCGGCGTTGAACAGGAACGCGCTGACGAGGAGGATCAGGCCCGCGAGCACATAGGTCGAGAACAGCATCCGCCGCCGGCCCCAGGTGTCGAAGAAGTGCCCGAGGATGAGCGCGCCGGCGAGGTTCCCGACCGCGAACACGATGAAGTACTGCGACGCCGAGGCCGGCGGAGTGTCGTAGAAGTTCTCCAGCACGAGGGCGTAGGTGAAGAAGATCGCGTTGTAGAGGAACGACTGGGTGACCATCATCGTGATGCCGACCAGCGTGCGCCGAGGGTACTTCTTGAACAGCACCTTCGCGATGACGAGGAACGGGACGCTGCCGTACTCCTTGACGGTGATCGCCTTGCTCTCGTCGACCGGTTCGATCGTCTTGCCCTCCTTGCGGATGCGCTCCTCGATCTGGTCGACGTTGCGCTCGGCCTCGTCCTCGCGCCCGTGCGTCATCTGCCAGCGCGGGCTCTCCGGGATGTGACGGCGCAGCCAGATGATGAGGATGCCGAGCACCGGTCCGACGAAGAAGCTGAGGCGCCAGCCGAGGTCGGCGGGGAGGATGTCGGTGTTGAGGAAGAACATGTTCGCCACGGCGCCGAGGGCCGCACCACCCCAGTAGGTGCCGTTGATCGCGATGTCGACGCGACCGCGGTACTTCGCCGGGATGATCTCGTCGATGGCCGAGTTGATGGCCGCGTACTCACCGCCGATGCCCGCGCCCGCCACGAACCGCCAGATGTAGAAGAACCAGGGGGCGAAGGAGAGACCGGCGATCGCGGATCCGACCAGATACACCGCGAGCGAGACGAGGAAGAGGTTCTTGCGTCCGAGGCGATCGGCGAGGCGTCCGAACACGAGCGCACCGAACACCTGACCGAGCAGGTAGCACGTGCCGGCGAGGCCGACCTCGGCCGGGCCCATGCCGAGGGTCGCGGCATAGCCGTTCGCGGCGACGATCTGCACCTCGAGCCCGTCGAGGATCCAGGAGAACCCGAGTCCGACGACGATCATCCAGTGGAATCGCGACCACGGCAGCCGGTCCATGCGTGCCGGGACGAGTGACCGGACCTCCTTGACGGTGGCGTCGGATGCGGACATGGACCCTCCTTCGTACGCGGGCGGAATCGCCCCGGCATCTGTCTTACTCCGCGGGAGAATTCGTCGCACCGCCTTGACCGCGGGGATCGCACCGCGCTAAGCACGGCAGAAGGCCCCGATGCGCTCGACACATCGGGGCCTTCGGTCACTGCAGGTCAGCTCTCGACGTGCCGCTCGTCCGGACCGTCGTAGTACGACAGCGGACGGATCAGCGCGTTCGATCCGGCCTGCTCGATCACATGCGCGGTCCAGCCGGTGACCCGCGCGGCCACGAAGAGCGGCGTGAAGGTCAGGGTGTCGAACCCGATCAGGTTGTACGCCGGGCCCGACGGGTAGTCGAGGTTCGGGTAGATGCCCTTGCGCGCGACGAACTCCGACTCGAGGGCGTCGTAGAGGGCGGCGACCTCGGGCCGGTCGTAGTGCTCCACGAGGGTGTCGAGCGCCGCCTTCATGGTCGGCACCCGGGAGTCGCCCTTCTTGTATACGCGGTGGCCGAAGCCCATGATCTTGCGCTTCTCGGCGAGAGCCTTGTCGAGCCAGGGCACGACGTTGTCGGCCGTGCCGATGTCGTCGAAGATGTGCAGCACGGCCTCGTTGGCCCCGCCGTGCAGCGGGCCCTTGAGGGCGCCGATCGCACCGACCACGGCCGAGTAGATGTCACTCAGGGTCGAGGTGATGACGCGCGCCGTGAACGTCGAGGCGTTGAAGGAGTGCTCGGCGTACAGGATCATCGAGCGGTTGAACGCGTCGACCACGACGTCGTCCGCCTCTTCGCCGAACGTCATCCAGAGGAAGTTCGCCGAGTAATCGAGGTCATCGCGCGGGGCGATGATCTCCTGCCCGCGGCGGCGACGCTGACCGTAGGCGACGATCGCCGGCAGTGCGGCGAACAGGCGGATGCTGCGCTCGAGGTTCTGCTCCGGGCTGCCACCGGCGTCGAGCACCGATCCACCCGCACCGGGGTCAGAGGCGCCGATCAGGCTGACCGCGGTGCGCACCTCGTCCATCGGGTGGGCGTCGAGCGGCACCAGGTCGATCGCGGCCTTGACGTTGTCGGCGAGCGCGCGATGCTTGCGCTCATCGAGACGGAACGCCGCGAGCTCTTCCGGCGTCGGCAGCTCGCCGTTCCAGAGCAGGTAGGCGACCGCCTCGAACGGCTGCGTGTCGGCCAGCTCCTGCACGGGGTACCCGCGGTAGAGCAGGCTGTTCGTCTCGGGGTTGACCTTCGAGATCGCGGTCGTGTCGACGACGACCCCCGCGAGGCCCTTCTTGATGTCCGGCTCGGTCATGGTCACTCCTTCGTGTACTTCGACTCGTCGCTTCGCTCCTCGCTCAGCAACCGGGTCGGATGTCCGCTTCGCTGCGCTCAGCGACCGGTGTTGTCGACTGTGAAGTTGAAGACGCCGGAGTCGAAGTGGTTGTACGACTCGTAGTCGATCAGATCGTAGAGATCGGCGCGGTGCTGCATCTCGCCGAGCTTCGAGGTCAGGTGCCCCTCTTCGTTCAGAGTATCCAGTGCACGGCCCGCGGCCCCCATCGAGATGCGCAGCAGCGACACCGGCCAGATGACCAGGTTCACGCCGGCGTCACGCAGCTGGTCCGTGGAGAACAGCTCGCTCTTGCCGAACTCGGTCATGTTCGCCAGGATCGGCACGTCCAGCGCTTCCGCCATCGCCTCGAACTCGGCGAGCGTGCGCATCGCCTCGGGGAAGATCGCGTCGGCACCGGCATCCACCAGCGCCTTGGCGCGGTCGATCGCCGCGTCCAGCCCCTCGATCGCGCGGATGTCGGTGCGCGCCATGATGAGGAAGTTCTCGTCACGGCGGGCGTCGGCCGCCGCCCGGATGCGCTTGATCGCGGTGTCCTCGTCGACCACGGCCTTGCCGTCGAGGTGGCCGCAGCGCTTCGGGTTGATCTGGTCCTCGATGTGCGTGCCGGCGAGGCCCGCGTCTTCGAGTTCCTGGATCGTGCGGGCGACGTTCATCGGTTCGCCGAAGCCGGTGTCGGCGTCGACGATCGCGGGCAGGTCGGTCATGCGGGCGATCTGCTTCGCACGGCCGGCGACCTCGGTGAGCGTCGTGAGGCCGATGTCGGGCAGGCCGAGGTCGGCGGAGAGCACGGCGCCGGAGATGTAGACCCCGTCGAAGCCCTTCTGCTCGATCAGGCGGGCGCTCAGCGGGTTGAAGGCCCCGGGGAAGCGCAGCAGTTCGCCGCTCGCGAGCCGCTCCCGGAACAGCCGCCGCTTCTCGGCGGGCGTGATCGTGGAGTACAGCATCAGATCTCCTTCGTCATCGTGCTTCGACAGGCTCAGCAACCCAGGGGCCTGGGTCCCTGAGCTTGTCGAAGGGCATCAGAACAGTCCCGCAGGGGCAGGGGCGGCCTCGAGCAGCCCGGGCTTCGCGACGATCGACAGCTCGCCGACCTCGGCGGCCGTCAGCTCGGGCAGGCGCTGCACGAGGGCCAGGAACCGCTCGATCTCGGCGGGCTCGAGCACGGGCTCGGCGAGCAGACGGAACTTCGCGATGTAGTTCTCACGCGCGAACGGACGTGCTCCGAGCGGATGCGCATCGGCCACGGCGATCTCGTCGACCACGGTCGAACCGTCGGTGAGCCGGATCTCGACGCGACCGCCGAAGGCCTTCTCGTCGGGGTCTTCGGAGTGGTAGCGGCGCGTCCACTCGGCATCCTCGGCCGTGGTGACCTTGTGCCACAGCGCGACGGTGTCGGGGCGGCCCGCACGCTCCGGCGTGTAGGAGTCGACGTGGTGCCAGCCGCCGTCCTGCAGCGCCACCGCGAAGATGTACGGCACCGAGTGGTCGAGCGTCTCGCGCGACGCGGTCGGGTCGTACTTCTGCGGGTCGTTCGCCCCCGAGCCGATCACGTTGTGCGTGTGGTGGCTGGTGTGGATGACGATCGAGTCGATGTTCGCGGGATCGCGCAGCGCCGGGTTCGAGGTTCCGAGCTTGCGAGCGAGGTCGATGAGCGCCTGGGCCTGGTACTCGGCCGAGTGCTCCTTCGTGTACGAGTCGAGGATCGCGCGCTTGGGCTCGCCCGCAGCGGGCAGCGGCACGTCGTAGGACGCGTCCTTGCCGTCGAGCATCCAGGCGATCACGCCGTCTTCGCCTTCGTAGATCGGCGCCGGGCTGGTCTGTCCGCGCATGGCCCGGTCGACCGCTTCGACGGCCATCTTTCCGGCGAAGGCCGGGGCGTGCGCCTTCCAGGTCGAGATCTCGCCCTTGCGGCTCTGGCGCGTGGCGGTCGTGGTGTGCAGGCCCTGTCCGACGGCCTGGTAGATCGTCTCGACGTCGAGGCCGAGGAGGGTGCCGATGCCCGCGGCGGCCGAGGGGCCGAGGTGGGCGACGTGGTCGATCTTGTGCTTGTGCAGGCAGATCGCGCGCACCAGGTCCATCTGGATCTCGTAGCCGGTCGCGATGCCGCGAACCAGTGCCCGACCGTCCTTACCGACGTGCTGCGCGACCGCGAGGATCGGCGGGATGTTGTCGCCGGGATGCGAGTACTCCGCCGCCAGGAACGTGTCGTGGTAGTCGAGCTCGCGCACGGCCACGCCGTTGGCCCAGGCCGCCCACTCGGGGCTGGTGCGGTGGTCGAGAGCCGCGCCGAAGAGGTTCGCGCCGAGGCCGCCGGTCGAGACGGGGTGGCTGAACGCCTGCGCGCGGGCGGCATTGATCGGTGCGCGGGTGAGGGATGCCGCGGCCACCGAGGCGTTGTCGATGATGCGGTTGATGATCATGTCGACGACGTCCTGCTCGACCTCGACCTGGTCGGCGGCGACCTCGGCGATCTTCCAGGCGAGCTGGTCTTCGCGCGCGAGGTTCTCGGAGCTCGCGTACACACGGACGTGGTGGGAGACGGTCATTTCTTATCCTTCACGGTTGCTGGAGTCGAGGGAATCGAGGATGCCGGCGAGGGCGTTGTGCAGGTGCACGTGGGTGGCATGGGCGGCGAGGTCGCCGTCGCGAGCGGCGAGCGCCTCGGCGATCGTGCGGTGCTCGGCGGCGGAGGCCGCGAGCCGAGCGGGCTTGTCGCGGGCCATCCGGCGCACGCGCACGAGGTGCGTACGCACGGTGCGCAGGGCCGAGGCGATGTAGTCGTTCGCGACCGCCGCGTCGAGGGCGGCGTCGAACCGGGCGATCAGGGCGTAGTAGGCGTCGCGACCTGCGGGACCGGTGAGGTCGACGTGCGCGAACTCCTCGGCCAGCGCGGCGAACAGGCGGTCATCCCCGCGGGCGGCGGCGATACGGGCCGAGCTCTCCTCCAGCGCGCGGCGGATCTCGAAGAGCGAGCGGATGTCGTCGGCATCCAGGTCGGCGACGACGGTGACCCGAGGCGACTGCTGCACGACGAGCCCGTCGGCGGCGAGCCGGCGAAGGGCCTCGCGCATCGGGGTGCGGCTGACGCCGAGGCGTTCCGCCTGCTCGACCTCGCCGAGCACGAACCCGGCCGGAAGAGCGCCGGACTGGATGTCGTCGAGCAGGGCCGTGTACGCGCGATCACTCGCGGAGAGGCGCTCGACGGCAAGAGTCATGCCCTCAGTGTATACATAAAGGGGCTCCGTCTGGCGCTTCAGTCTTTGGTAGCGGACTCCCGGTATACATTGCGCGAGGAAGGCACGGGCTCCACCAACTCCGGAGCGACGGGCTCACCGAGCTTGACCACCACGACCCCCACGAGCACGAGCACTCCGCCGAGCGCCTGCAGCAGGTCGGGAAGCTGCCCGAGCAGCAACCACCCGAACAGGAGCGCGGCCACGACCTCGGCGAGCGCGACGAAGGATGCGAGCCGCGAACCCAGCATCCGCGTCGAGGCGATGCCGAGCAGATACGCGAGCGCTGTCGCGACGACGCCCATCGCCAGCACGGGCACGAACCAGGGCACGCTGCCGAACCGGTAGGCGATGTCATCGGTCGTCCACGTGATCGGCAGGACGCCGATCGCCCCGGCGGCGGCGAGCCCGAGCGCCCCGAGCAGCAACCCGCTTCCCGCGAGGGCGATCGGAGGCAGCCCCGTATCAGCCTTGGCCGACAGCACGAAGTAGGCGGCGGCCCCGACCATCGCGCCCAGAGCCCACAGGATCCCGGCCACGTTCACGTCGGCTCCGGTGAGGATGTCGAGCATGAGCACCAGCCCGACGAAGGCGATGGCCGCGCCGATGACGCTCTTGCGGCTCGGGCGCTCGCCCCGCCGGATCCACAGCCACAGCAGCACCGCGACCGGCGCCGTGTACTCGATGAGCAGCGCCAGCCCCACATCCATCACGGCCACGGCCTGGAAGTAGAAGAGCTGGGTGGCGGCGACCGCGAGCAGCCCGTACGCCAGGACCATGCCGGCGTTGCGACGCAGCAGCCCCCATCTTCCTCGGAGAGACACGAGCGTCGGAACGAGCAGCACGAGGGCGGCGACCCCGATGCGCGCGAGGACCGCGGCCCCGGGCGTCCACCCCGCGTCGATGAGCCCGCGTGCCCACCCACCCGACATCCCGAAGGACAGCGCCGCTGCGATGGCGAGCGGCAGCCCCCAGCGCGCGCCATGCGGCATTCCGGGAGTGTCATTGCTCACCTTGCTCATGATCGATGACGCTACGCGCGGGGACTGTAAGATGTCAACATGATCTTCACCGATGACACGGAGGAGGGCCTCCGCGCGGCCGTCTGGCTCGTCAACTCGGCCGAAGACCCGGACACACTGGTCGACATCGAGGACGAGATCGCGTTCCTCCGCGAGTTCCCGTACACCGGTCGGCTCGACCACGACGCAGAAGAACTCGCCTCCCTCCGCCGCCTTCGCCCGCGGCTGCGCGCCATGCTGCTCGCACCGCGCGACGAAATGGCCGCACTCGTCAACGACGCCCTCGCCGAGTCCCGGCTCACCCCTCGACTGCTGCGTCACGACGGTGCCGACTGGCATCTGCACGCCGTGGCCGATGACCATCCGCTGGCCGAGCGCGTGCTGATCGAGACCGCGATGGCCCTGATCGACGTCATCCGCTCCGACGAAGGATCGCGCCTCACCGTGTGCGACGACGACACGTGTCAAGCGGTCGCGCTCGACCTCTCCCGCAACCGCTCGAAACGGTACTGCTCCACCACCTGCGCGAACCGCAACGCCGTCGCCGCGTATCGCGCGCGCCGCGCCGGAGCCTGAGCCGGCGCGGCTCCAGCCGACCTCCACGGCCCGACCCCACGCTCCGGCCGCTCCGGCGCTCCGGTCGCCCCCACCCTCCGGCCGCCCCCCACGCTCCCCTCCCACCCTCCTCCAGCTCTGCAACGGTACGAGCGGGGCCGGATCGTCCGAGGCCACCATCAAGGGCGCG
>NZ_SSDF01000030.1 GCF_004794515.1 Microbacterium sp. A20
CGCCCCGGCAGCGCGCTGCGCCGTCACCGCCGCTCCACCGACGGCGACAAGCCCGAGCGAGAGCGCGGCCGCGGTCACCAAGACCCCCGCGGCCACCGCCGTTCCCGCCATCAGCGGCCCCCGTCGAGCGCACAGCTCGACGCCTGCAGTGGCAGCCGTACCAATGCGCCGATGGAGGCCTCGAACGTCGCCGTGACGCACACCAGGTCGCCCGAGTGCGACGTCGAGATCCCGGCGCCCGAGACGGCCGCGCCCACCACGCGCTGCGCGGCGTCCGCGCCCTCGCCGCGCCCGAGGAGACGGGCCGCATCCGCCGACGCATCCTGCAGCGCCACCTGGCGCGAAGCCGCGCCGAGCGCGCCCGCACCGAGGAGGAGCGTCAGGACCACCGCGGGCAGCGCGAGAGCGAGCTCTGCGGCGACGGAGCCTCGCTCCCCCACCCCGCCGCGACCCGCGCTCCTCCGGATAGGCATCACGACACGGTGAGCGCGCGCCGGACGAGATCGGTGAGGATGCCGCGAACCTCATCGGACCGCATGATCACGACGAGGAGCCCGGCGAAGGCGACCGCGGCCATCGTGGTGATGGCGTACTCGGCCGTGGCTGCACCGGTGTCGTCGCCGAACAGCGCAGCCGCGCGGCGCCGGTCGAGTCGGGGGATGTTGATCATGATGTACCTCTTTCTCTGTGTGATGGTTTCGTCTCGGTGGGGTGGTCTCCGCAGGTGCACGGAGCCCGCTCACAGGGGCAGCGGTGTCGCGGCCAAGACGCTGAGCAGCATCGGTGCCACGCCGAGCAGGAGGAACGCGGGCAGGGTGCACACGCCGAGCGGGATGAGCAGCTGCGTCGAGAGCTTCGCCGCGCGCAGTCGGCCGTGCACCCGCGCGGCATGCCGATCCTGCGCGGCGGACGCTCGGAGAAGCTCCACAGCGGGCACGCCGGCTGCGCGGGACAGCTCCAGCACGGACCGGATGCCCTCTTCGGCCCCGCCGCCAGCCGAGCTCTCGGCGGCCAGACGGAGGGCACGATCGATGGATGCGCCCCCGGCGAGCGCGACGGCCACCAGTTCGGCCCGCATCCCGGGTGTGCCAGGCTCGGGCGCAGCGCGTTGGAGCAGCCGCCTGGTCCACAGCCGCGCCGCGAGCACGAGCAGCAGGCCCGCCACCACGCAGGCGGCGCCCAGCGGGTTGCCGACGATGACCCCGATGGTGTCGAAGCCGAGCGCGAAGCCGAGGAGGAGTCCGGCGAACGGCATCCACAGCAGCAGACGCGCCGTTCCCGCAGGCTCGGCGAGTGCGATGCGCACGTCGTCAGCGGCGGACGCGGCATCGCGAAGGGATTCGGCGATGATCCTGAGCACCTCCGCGAGCGGGGCTCCGACTGTCGTGGCGATCTCCCACGCGGCTGCGAGGTCGACCCAGGCCCCACCCTCGGCCTCGATGGCGTCGAGAAGGGGCACCCCCGCCTCGACTCGGTCGGTCACGGCCACCGCGTGGGGATCGCCGATGCCGGCGAGGTGCCGCCAGGCGACGACCGGCACAGCGCCTGCCTGCAGCAGCACGGCCAACGTCTGCACCGAGGTCGCGGCGTCGCTCGGTCCCCTCCCGCTCTCGCTCGTGGCAGAACGACGCCGGATCACCACGGTGTCACCTCCTCGATGTCCAGCCGGTCGCCCGCCATCACGAGTCGCCCTGCCTGACGGATCCGACGCACGCCGCCGGGGGCACGGTCGAGATGCAGCACCACGGTGAAAGCACTCACCGCCTGCCGCGCGAGGGCGACCGCGTCCATGCCGGCCAGCGCGCCGAGGGCCTCGAGCCGGGCGGGCACATCGCGGAGTCCGCTGGCGTGCATCGTGCCGGCACCGCCGTCGTGCCCGGTGTTGAGCGCGGTGAGCAGCTCGCGGACCTCTTCCCCGCGGCATTCTCCGACCACCAGCCGATCGGGCCGCATGCGCAGAGACTCCCTCACCAGCCGAGCGAGTGTGATCCCTCCCGCTCCTTCGACGTTCGCCTGGCGCGCCTCGAGCGCGACGTGATGGGGGTGGCGCGGTCGAAGCTCGGCGACGTCTTCGATCGTGACAATGCGTTCGGTCGCGGACACCTCGGAGAGCAGCGCGGACAGGAGCGTCGTCTTGCCCGTGCCGGTGCCGCCGGTGATGAGGATGTTCGCCCGCTCGGCCACCAAGCCGACGAGCCAGGCCCGCTGGCGTGCACCGAAGGAGCCGAGCGCGGCGAGCGCCTCGAGGTCGGCTGCCCGCACCCGAGGGATGCGGATGGAGAGCGCGGTGCCGGTCGTCGAGACCGGAGCGAGGACGGCGTGCACGCGGATGCCGGAATTGAGACGGACGTCGACGCACGGAGCCTGGTCGTCGAGATGGCGTCCGCCGAGACCGACGAGCGCGACGGCGAGGTCTCGGACCTCACGCTCCGACGCCCGCCACCCGTTCACCGGCTCGGCGCCGCTGCCTCGGTCGACGAACAGGCCGCCCCCACCGTTGACGAAGACATCGGTGACTGCGTCGTCGATGTGCGGGAGGAGCGGACCGAAGGCGGGGTCGAGCCGCAGCGGTTCGGGAGCGGCCTCCGTCGCACCGGCGAGAGGGGCTGAGCCTCGGGGTTGGATGACGAAGGAATCGGACATACCGCGAAGGTAGGCGGCACGAACGGCGGAAGTGAGGGGATGCGCAACCGCACCTCGGACGCTGTGCAGAAGCTCCGCGGTGACCGGCCGGTGCAGGAGACGGACGGGCCACGGCGCACCGCGAACGGGAGCGCTCCCAAAGGAATGGGCGGCATCTCACGGGGGGAATGAGATGCCGCCCACGGCGATGCACGATTGGGGGAATCGGGCACGCCAAGGCCGGAATGAGATTTCGGCTGTCGTCGAGTGTACGCAAGGCAACCGTCCTGACAAAACCGGCGCGACTACCGACTTTCGGCAGTATGCGATGTGTGGCCGCGCGGATAGATTCGCCCTGACCAGGCCGTCCACCCCCACGGCCGGGCTCGAACGACCCGAATGCCGCAAAGGAGCGTCTGCCGATGAGCAGCCAGATCGACCACCTTCTCGATGAGACCCGGCGGTTCGCACCGTCGGAGGAATTCGTCGCCCAGACCATCTCATCGCCCGAGCTCTATGAGCGCGCCGCCACCGACCGCGAGGCGTTCTGGGGTGAGCAGTCCCGCGAGCTGGTGCACTGGCACAAGCCGTTCACGCAGGTGCTCGACTGGACGAACCCGCCGTTCGCGAAGTGGTTCGACGACGGCGAGCTGAACGTCGCGTACAACTGCCTCGACCGTCACGTCGAGGCCGGGAACGGCGACCGCGTCGCCCTGCACTGGGAGGGCGAGCCCGGGGATTCCCGGCGCATCACGTATGCCGAGCTGACCGAAGAGGTCAAGCGGGTCGCCAACGTCCTCGAAGGGCTCGGCATCGGCCAGGGCGACCGCGTCGCGATCTACCTGCCCATGATCCCCGAGGCGATCGCCTCGATGCTCGCGGTCGCGCGTCTCGGTGCGATCCACTCCGTGGTGTTCGGCGGGTTCAGCGCCGACAGCCTCCGCTCACGCATCGACGACGCGGGAGCGAAGCTCGTCATCACCGCAGACGGCGGTTACCGCAAGGGCCGCGTCTCCGCGTTGAAGCCGGCGGTGGACCAGGCCCTCGCCGATCGCGGCGAGGGTGAGCAGCAGACCGTCGAGCACGTCCTCGTGGTCCGGCGCGGCGAGAACGAGGTGGACTGGATCGAGGGACGCGACCTCTGGTGGCACGACGTGGTTCCGGCGGCATCCGCCGAGCACACGGCGCAGGCCTTCCCCGCGGAGAACCCGCTCTTCATCCTCTACACGTCGGGGACCACCGGAAAGCCCAAGGGCATCCTCCACACCTCCGGCGGCTACCTCACCCAGGCCGCGTACTCGCACAAGTACGTCTTCGACCTGCATCCGGAGACCGACGTCTTCTGGTGCACGGCCGACATCGGCTGGATCACCGGGCACAGCTACGTCACCTACGGTCCGCTCGCGAACGGCGCCACCCAGGTGCTCTACGAAGGCACGCCCGACGCACCGCACCCCGGCCGTTGGTGGGAGATCATCGAGAAGTACAAGGTCTCGATCTTCTACACCGCGCCGACGGCGATCCGCTCGTTCATGAAGATCGGCCGCAGCGTGCCGAAGAAGTTCGACCTGTCGTCGCTGCGACTGCTCGGCTCGGTGGGCGAGCCCATCAACCCCGAGGCGTGGATGTGGTACCGCGAGGTCATCGGCGCCGGCAAGACCCCGATCGTCGACACGTGGTGGCAGACGGAGACCGGAGCGATCATGGTCTCCGCCCTCCCCGGCGTCACGGAGACCAAGCCCGGATCGGCTCAGGTTCCGCTGCCGGGCATCTCGATCGACGTCGTCGACGAGCAGGGCGTCGAGGTCGGCAACGGCAACGGCGGGCTGCTCGTGATCACCGAACCCTGGCCGAGCATGCTGCGCGGCATCTGGGGCGATCCGGAGCGCTACCGCGAGACGTACTGGGAGAAGTTCGAGGATCAGGGCTACTACTTCGCGGGCGACGGCGCCCGCCTCGACGAGGACGGCGACCTGTGGCTGCTCGGCCGCGTCGACGACGTCATGAACGTCTCGGGTCACCGTCTCTCCACCGCCGAGATCGAGTCATCGCTGGTCGCGCACGAGGCGACCGCCGAAGCTGCCGTGGTCGGCGCATCGGATGAGACCACCGGCCAGGCGGTCGTGGCCTTCGTCATCATCAAGGAGAGCTACCTCGCCGAACACGAGCCGGCAGGCCTTGCCCAGCTGCTGCGCCTGTGGGTCGGCGAGCAGATCGGGGCGATCGCCCGCCCGCGCGACGTGTACATCGTCGGCGAGCTGCCGAAGACCCGCTCCGGCAAGATCATGCGGCGACTCCTGCGCGACGTCGCCGAAGGCCGCGAGGTCGGCGACACGACGACACTGGCCGACACCGCGGTCATGAGCATCATCTCGGCACAGGTGAAGTAGCACTCCCGGCGTACGAAGAACGCGCCTTCCCGATCCGGGGAGGCGCGTTCTCTCTTGTACGGCACGGATGTGCCGGACGGCCGGATGCTCAGGCGAGGATGAAGGTCACCTCGACCTCGACCGGGCTGCCGAGGGGAAGCTCTGCGACGCCCACGGCCGCACGGGCGTGACGCCCGGCCTCGCCGAAGATCTCGCCGAGGACCTCGCTGGCGCCGTTGATGACGCCGGGCTGACCCGTGAAGTCTTCGGCGGAGGCGACGAAGCCGCCCACGCGGAGCACTCCGCCGATGCGGTCGACGCCGCCCACGGCATCCGCCGCCGCGGCGAGGGCGTTCAGAGCGCAGGTGCGCGCGTAGGTCTTCGCGTCCTCCGCCGAGATCGCGTCTCCGACCTTGCCCACGGCGGGGAGCGCACCGGCGACGAACGGGAGCTGACCCGAGGTGTAGACGAGGCCGCCGTGCGCGACCGCGGGAACGTAGGCCGCGACGGGTGCGGCGACCGCGGGCAGCTCGATGCCGAGCTCAGCCAGGCGGGCGGCGACGCTCACGCCTGGCCTCCCTCGAACTGACGAGCCGCCTGCTCCGCGGCGGCGAGGCCGGCGTTCGCCGAGGAATCCGACGTGACCGGACGCTTCAGGTAGGCGACGAGACCTCCTTCGGGACCCTGCACGACCTGCACGAGCTCCCAGCCCTGCTTGCCCCAGTTGTTGAGGATGGCTGCCGTGTTGTGGATCAGCAACGGCGTGGTGAGGTACTCCCACCTGGTCATGGCACTCCTGTCGATCGGGGCGCGACACCGTCGTTGCGGGCCGGCTCGTCAAAGGTGGTATTCAGGGAACTCCCCTACGATCAAGCGTATGCCCCAAAAGAATCGCACGGTGAGAGGCGTGCTCGGCGGTCTCGTCGGGCTCGTCGGCTTGAGCGCCGTCGCCGGCCTCCTGGTCGCTGCCAGCGTCACGCCCGTCCTCACCATGACCGGTCTCGCCGGCACCCAGGCACTCACTCTTTTCGATCAGCTGCCCGAGAACCTCAACCCGGGCACGCCGATGGAGCAGTCGACCATCTACGCGACCGACCCCGACGGCAAAACGGTCGAGCTCGCCTCGTTCTACGAGCAGAACCGCGTCCCGGTCACGTACGAGCAGGTGTCCCCCGTGCTGTACGACGCCATCCTCTCCAGTGAGGACAAGAGCTTCTACAGCCACGGCGGCGTCAACCTCGGCGCGACCGTGAAGGCGCTCATCGACAACGTGCGCGGCACCTCCAGCCGCGGCGCTTCCACGATCAGCCAGCAGTACGTGAAGAACGTGCTGATCCAGGAGTGCGAGCAGGACGTCGACCGGGCCTCCGAGACCTACGCCGACGATCTCCGCAAGTGCTTCGAAGACGCGACCAACGCCAGCGGCAATGAGGGCATCGAACGCAAGCTGCAGGAGATGCGCTACGCGATCCAGGTCGAGAAGGACTTCTCGAAGAACGACATCCTGCTCGGATACCTGAACATCGCGAACTTCGGTGGCACGGTCTACGGCATCGAAGCCGCATCGCGGTACTACTTCAACACGACCGCCGCGAAGCTCACGGTCGCGCAGGCCGCGACCCTGGCCGGCATCGTGCAGAACCCGAACACGTACCGCATCGACATGCCGCAGGGCACCACGACGAACCAGGACGGCGAAGCGGTGAACACCGCCGAGAGCGGATACTCGCTCACGAAGGACCGTCGCCACTACGTACTCGGACGCATGCTCGCCGACGGCAAGATCACCCAGGCGCAGTACGACGAGGCGGACGCATCCGAGATCACGCCGACGCTGAACCCGCCCACACAGGGGTGTGCGAAGGCCGGCGTCAACGCGTACTTCTGCCAGTACGTGCGATCGATCGTGCTCGACGACGAAGCCTTCGGCAAGACTCCCCAGGAGCGCGCCGACCTGCTCCGCCGCGGCGGCCTGAAGATCTACACCTCGCTGGACTACCGCATTCAGAATCCGGCGACGCAGGCGATGAGCGATATCGTTCCGGCCAACTACGACAACGACTACTTCGGCGCTGCGGGCGTCTCGATCGAGGTCGGTACCGGTCGTATCCTCTCGATCACGCAGAACACGCAGTTCGACGAGACCACCACCGATGATCTCGCGAAGACCTCGCTCGTCTTCGCCGGCGACCAGAAGCACGGCAACTCCGGCGGCTTCCAGGTCGGCTCGGTGTACAAACTCTTCACGCTGATCGACTGGCTCGAGAAGGGCCACTCGGTCAACGAGGTACTGAACGGCCGCGTGCAGACGAACCTGAAGATCCCCGTCTGCGAGAGCCCGCAGACCGCGAACACCAAGGAGATCGGCAACTTCGGCGGAGGGGGCGGATACACCGCGAGCGTCATGGACTTCACGCGACAGTCGTTGAACAGCGGCTACTTCGCGATGGCATCGAAGCTCGACATCTGCGAGATCAACAAGGTGGCGGATCGGATGGGCGTCACGCTCGCCAACGGCAAGAAGGTCACCGAAGAGAACGTCCCGTACGACGTGCTCGGCCCGAAGAACATCTCCCCCATCGCCATGGCGAACGCCTACGCCACGGTCGCGAGCGGCGGCAAGTACTGCACCCCGCGCGCGATCGACCGTGTGGTCGGCCCCGACGGCAAGGACCGCGAGCTTCCGGCGGCCTCGTGCACCGACGGCGTGATCTCCCCCGAGGTCGCCGCCACCGCCGCGTACGCTCTCAGGGGCGTGATGGACGGCGGCACCGGTCGCGACGCGAACCCGTATGACGGCACCCCGTTGATCGGCAAGACCGGAACGCACGACCGCTGGTCCACCATGATGATCGAGTCCAGCACCAAGGTCGCTACGGCGGTCTGGGCAGGGCGCTGGAAGGGCCAGTCGGACATCTACCAGAAATGGGCCGGGAACTACCAGCTCAACGGCATGCGCTACCCGTTGGCGAAGGCCGCCCAGGCCGCCGCCAACGCGGCGTATGGCGGGGACGACTTCCCACGTCCCGACGACAAGCTCACCCGTCGGGTGCTGGTCGACGTCCCGAACGTCGTCGGCATGACGATGGAGGAGGCGGAGTCGACCCTCAAGAGCAAGGGCTTCGGCGTGGCCGTCGGCGCCGCCGTCGACAGTGACAAGCCCGCCAACATCGTCGTCGCGCAGGACCCGCAGGGGCAGACCGCAGGGGGGACGACCATCACGATCTCCCCCAGCAACGGCCAGGGCACGACCGTTCCCGCGGGACTCGTCGGCATGTCGCGATCCGATGCGTCGGCCGCGCTCACCGCTGCGGGATTCACGTCGATCGCCATAGATAATTCCTGCAACCCGCCGACCGCCGTCGTGTCCGCCACGGACCCGACACCCGGCACGGCGACCAGCAAGTCCACCGCCGTCACCGTGACGTGCAAGTAAACGCTCGCGGTGCCGCGCACCCGGCCCTCATCGCGCTCGGCGCGGTGGGGGCCGTCGGTGCTGCCGCAGCGGTCTGGGGCATCGGCATCGAGCGTTACCTGTTCACGGTGCGCGAGGCGACGGCAGCCGCGCTCCCGTCCGGTTCGGCGCCCCTGCGCATCCTGCATGTGTCGGACGCGCACATGGCGCCCTGGCAGCACCGCAAGCAGGACTGGCTGGCCTCACTCGCCGAGCTGAAGCCGGACCTCGTCGTCAACACGGGCGACAACCTCGGGCATGAGAACGGCCTGGAGGGCATCCGCCGCGCATTCGACCCGCTCGCGGGCATCCCCGGTGTCTTCGTGCACGGGTCGAACGACGTGACCGCTCCCTCTCCGCGCAACCCTCTTCGCTACTTCCTCGGGCCGTCCAAGAAGCAGCCCGAGCCGGAGCACCTCGACACCGCGGCCATGGACCGGTACTTCACCGACGAGCTCGGGTGGACCGATCTGAACAACGCGGCGGCCCGGCTCACCATCGCCGGCGCTCCGGTCGACCTCTTCGGGGTGAACGACGCCCACCGCGACTGGGACCGGCTCGACGTGCTGCCGGATGCCATCGGCGCGCTCGGTCCGCGCGACGCCTCCACACCGATGCTGGGCGTGACCCATGCGCCGTACCAGCGCGTGCTCAACGGATTCATCGGCCTCGGCGCCGACGCGATCCTCGGCGGTCACACGCACGGCGGCCAGGTGTGCCTTCCCGGCTACGGCGCCCTCGTGGCCAACTGCGACATCCCCCTCAAGCAGGCCAAGGGACTGAGCAGGTGGTCGCACGACGGCCACACGGTGCCGCTCAACGTGAGCGCCGGCTGCGGACACTCGATCTACGCGCCGGTCCGCTTCGCCTGCCGCCCCGAGGCAACGCTGCTCACGCTCACCGCGCGGGACTGATCGCCGGCTCGATTCGGCGCAGGGAGCATTTCCCTGTAGACTCGGAGGGTTGCAAACGGGGTGTGGCGCAGCTTGGTAGCGCGCTTCGTTCGGGACGAAGAGGTCGCAGGTTCAAATCCTGTCACCCCGACCAGTGACACCGGAAGGCCGCCCCCACAGGGGCGGCCTTCTCTGTAGGGGGAACACGCACGAAGGGGGAACGGACGCATGGGGTCTCTGCTTCCGCCACCGCGCCGATTCACCCGGGCGTGGGCACTGGCTCTCGGCATCCCGTTCCTCCTGGGCCTCGCGGCTCTGACCCTCACACCGTCGCGAGTCGAGCAGGTCATGCCCAATCTCCTCGACCTGACCCTCCGCGCCGCGCACCGCCTCGGTTGGGAATCGCTCGACTTCACCCGGCTCGAGATCATCGCGAACATCCTGGCGTTCGTGCCCGTCGGCATTCTGGCCTTCGTCCTGCTCCCCCGCCGGGTGTGGCCGCTCGCCCTGCTGGTCGGGCCGTTGCTCTCGCTCGGCATCGAGACCGCGCAGCGCGTGGCCCTCCCGCATCGGGCGCCGACGGTGACCGACGTCGTGGCCAACTCGACCGGCGCGCTCGCCGGCGTCGTGTTCGCCGTCCTCTGCACGCTACTGCTCGCTTCACGACCCTCCCAGCGGCCACCTTCTAGGCTGGAGACACCATGACCGCGCCCACACTCGTCGCCTTCGACCTCGATGACACGCTCGCCCCATCCAAGGGCCTGATCGATCCGCGCATCGCGTCGCTGCTGCGCAGCCTGCTGCGATCGGTCGACGTCGCCATCATCTCGGGCGGCAACGAAGAGCAGTTCCGCAATCAGGTCCTCGCGCGCCTCGGCGATGCGGATGCCGCCGACCTCGCCCGCCTGCACCTGCTCCCGACCTGTGGCACGCGCTACCTCCGCCACGACGGCTCCGACTTCGCTCCGGTGTACGCGCACGACCTCAGCGACGAGGACAAGCAGGCCGCGTTGACGGCACTGCGCGAGGAGGCCGAGCGCCTGGGCCTGTGGGAAGCCGAGCCCTGGGGCGAGATCCTCGAAGACCGCGGCTCGCAGATCACCTTCTCCGCACTGGGTCAGCGCGCGCCGCGCGAAGCGAAGCACGACTGGGACCCCACGGGAGACAAGCGCGCGGCTCTTCGTGCCGCCGTCGCCGCGCGACTCCCCGGACTCGAGGTGCGCTCCGGCGGATCGACGTCCATCGACATCACCCGGGCCGGCATCGACAAGGCCTTCGGGATGCGACAGCTCGCCGAGCACACCGGCATCCCTCTCACCCAGATGCTGTTCTACGGCGATCGCCTCGACGAGAGCGGGAACGACTACCCGGTCCTTGCCATCGGCGTGCCGTCCGTGGCCGTCGACGGGTGGGAAGACACGGCGGACAAGCTCGATGAACTCCTGCTGACGCTCTGACGCTCTGACGTCGAAGCATCCTGCGCCACACCGTCGCGCTCTGGTCCTAACATGGCGTCATGGATGCCCTGCTGATCGTCATCATCACCGCCGCGGCCGCCAGCGTCGCGTGCTGGATCCTCTCCCTGATCACGCGCGACACCTCATGGGTCGATCGGGCGTGGTCGATCGTTCCCGTGGCCTACGTGTGGATCTTCGTGGCCGGCGCCTTCGCGAACGGCGACGGCTCCGTGCGCATCGTACTCATGGGCGTTCTCGCGACAGCCTGGGGCGCCCGCCTGACCTTCAACTTCGCGCGCAAGGGCGGCTACACCGGCGTCGAGGACTACCGGTGGGCGATCCTGCGCGGGCGCATGCGCCCGTGGCAGTTCCAGGGCTTCAACGTGCTGTTCATCATCGGCTACCAGATGACGCTGCTCGTGCTCATCACGCTGCCCGCCCTGGTCGCGGCGGAGCATCCCGCAGCCCTCACCGGATGGGATGCCCTCTTCGTCGCCGCGTTCCTCGGGTTCCTCGTCGGCGAGACCGTGGCCGACCAGCAGCAGTGGCGCTTCCACCAGCGCAAGAAGCAGGCAGGGGGCACGCTCGCCCCGGGCTTCCTGACGACGGGGCTGTTCCGCTTCAGCCGCCACCCGAACTTCTTCTTCGAACAGGCGCAGTGGTGGGCCTTCTATGCGCTCGGCGCGACCGCGGCGGTCGCGGGCGGTGCAGGCTTCGTCGGCGGCGCGCTCAACCCGACGATCATCGGACCTGCCCTGCTGACCCTGCTGTTCATCGGGTCGACCATCTTCACGGAGTCGATCACTGCATCCAAGTACCCGGCCTACGCGGAGTACAAGCGCTCGACCTCGATGCTCATCCCGTGGCCGCCGCGGGTCCCCGCCGTGGCCCCGCAGTCCTGAGACGGCGAGGCCACGGTGCGGCCGAGGCGATCAGCGCGTGCGCACCTCGGCGCCCGCGCGGGTGACCGGCACCAGACGGGTGAGCTGGGTGACGTGGCCCGGCTCCAGCTCGGCCAGCGAAGAGACACCCAGCAGCCGCATCGTGCGCTCGATCTCGCTGCGCAGGATGGCGATCGTGCGGTCGACACCCTGGCGTCCACCGGCCATCAGGCCGTAGAGGTACGCACGGCCGATGAGCGTGAAGTCGGCCCCGAGTGCGACGGCCGCAACGATGTCGGCGCCGTTCATGATGCCGGTGTCGATCATGACGGTGAAGTCGTCGCCGACGGCCCTACGGACCTCGGGCAGCAGGTGGAACGGGATGGGCGCGCGGTCGAGCTGGCGTCCGCCGTGGTTCGACAGGACGATGCCGTCGACGCCCGCATCGCGCAGGCGCACGGAGTCCTCGACGTTCTGCACGCCCTTGATCACGATCTTGCCGGGCCAGATGTCGCGGATGACGGCGAGATCGTCGTAGCTGATCGTCGGATCCATGGCCGCATCCAGCAGCTCGCCGACCGTGCCGCCGGTGGTGCTCAGCGACGCGAACTCGAGCTTGGGCGTCGTGAGGAAGTCGAACCACCACCACGGGCGCGGGATCGCGTTGATGACCGTGCCGAGCGTGAGCTGCGGGGGGATGCTGAAGCCGTTGCGCTTGTCGCGCAGACGAGCACCGGCGACGGGAGTGTCGACGGTGAACTGCAGCGTGTCGAAGCCGGCCGTGGCCGCGCGGCGGGTGAGCTCGTAGGAGATCTCGCGATCACGCATCACGTACAGCTGGAACCAGTTGCGGCCGTGCGGGTTGGCGGCCTTGACGCCCTCGATCGACGTGGTGCCCAGCGTGGAGAGGGTGAACGGGATGCCGGCGGCGGCTGCAGCACCGGCTCCGGCGACCTCTCCCTCGGTCTGCATCAGCCGCGTGAACCCGGTGGGCGCGATGCCGAACGGCAGCGCCGACGGGCCACCGAGGATCTCGGTGCTCGTGTCGACGTCGGGTGCCGGACGCAGGATGCCGGGGTGGAACTCCACGTCCTGGAAGGCCTGGCGGGCACGGGTGAGGGAGAGCTCGCCCTCGGCCGCGCCGTCTGTGTAGTCGAATGCCGCCTTGGGCGTGCGCCGCTTGGCGATCAGACGCAGATCATCGATGGTCAGCGCGGCGTCGAGGCGGCGCTTGCGACCGTCGAGTTCCGGCTTCTTGAACTTCATGAGGTCGAGGAGTTCGACGGGATTCGGGAGCTGGCGCTGCACCATGATGTGCCTCTCAGTTCTGGGGATGGATGTCGCGGGTGAGTCCCGCGGATGTGTAATAGCCGGTGATGTGCGTGCGGACGAGGGTTCGAGCAGCCTCGACATCGGCGGCATCGATCGCGGTGACCAGTGCGTGGTGCTCGGCGCGGAGCCTGACCGCCATCGCCTTCCAGTCCGGGATCGCCGCAGCTCCCGCCTGTACGTACGACTCGATCGACGAACGCAGGCCCGCCATCATCGCGGCAATCACCGTGTTCCCGCTGGCTTCCGCGAGCGAGAGATGCAGCTGGGCGTCGAGCGCGAGGAACTCCTCGGCGGAAAGGCCGTCGGCATCCATCGCGGCGAGCAGCTCATGAGCGCGTGCGGTGTCGCGATCGGGCGACGCGGCCATGGCGCTGACGACCGCATCCTCGAGGACGAGACGTGTGCGGACGACATCGTCCAACGGAAAGCCCTGAGCCGCCACCTGCAGTCTCAGCAGCGCCGACATGCCGCCGGTCGGGGTGGCGATGACGATGGCACCCGACTGCGGGCCGGAACCGGTGGCGGTACGGATGAGTCCCATCACCTCGAGCACGCGGAAAGCCTCGCGCACGCTGGACCTGCCGACGCCGAGCTCGGTCGCGAGATCGCGCTCCGACGGCAGGCGGTCACCGGGTCCGAGTCGACCGTCGAGCAGATCGCGCTCGATGTGCTCGAGCACGAGCTGCCATGCGCGCGCCGGCTGGTCGCTCATCGATCCTCCTGTGGTCTGACCACAGGTTAGCGCGTGTGGTCAGACCACGCAAACGGGGTCACGCATGCGAAGCGTCCCGTCGAGCCTGCGCCGTCGAGCCCTGCGCCGTCGAGCCCTGCGCCGTCGAGCCGCCCTTTTCTGTGCGAGCCAGCCCCTTGCGCGCGTCCGAAACGGGGCCGCTCGCGGACTCAGCCCAGGCGTCCGCCGGACTCCTCGAGATAGCAGGTGCCGCACAGTGATTCGTAGGTCGTCAGTTCCGGCGAGGGCGACCCGATGGCGCCCTCGTCGATGGCGACCTGGTCACCGTCGAACACGAAGCGCCCGCCCACGACGCGGCCGTTGAACACGGCTTTCCGCCCGCAGCGGCAGATCGTCTTGAGCTCCTCCAGCGAGTGCGCGATCGCGAGAAGCCGCGCGGATCCGGGAAAAGCATGGGTGAGGAAGTCGTTGCGGATACCGTACGCCATGACCGGGATCCCGTCCTCCACCGCGATCCGGAAGAGATCGTCGACCTGAACCGGCGTGAGGAACTGCGCCTCATCGATGAGGAGACACGCGACATCTGCGGGTCCCGCGGGGAGCAACTCGTCGTCCGATGCATGCTGCATGCGCGCGCGGTGCTCCGCGAAGAGCGCGCGGGCGTCGTCGTCGGGGCCGATCAGGAAATCGACCTGACGGGTGACTCCGAGCCTGCTCTCGATCTCGGAGGCACCCTTGGTGTCGATCGCGGGCTTCGCGAGCAGCACGTGCTGGCCGCGCTCCTCATAGTTGTACGCGGCCTGCAGCAGAGAGGTCGACTTGCCCGAGTTCATCGCGCCGTAGCGGAAGTAGAGCTTCGCCACGGTGCGGACTCAGACGTTGATGCCGAGGGTGGCGGCGGTCGCCTCGGTGGACTGCTCCGCGAGTGCGGCATCCGTGTTCAGCTTCTCGCCGAACGTGGGGATCAGGGCCCGCAGTTCGGGCTCCCAGCCCGGGTACTCCTCCGGGAAGCAGGCCTTGAGCAGCTCGAGCATGATCGGCACCGCGGTCGATGCACCGGGCGATGCGCCCAGGAGACCGGCGATCGATCCGTCGGCCGACGAGACGACCTCCGTACCGAACTGCAGGATGCCGCCCTTCTTCGGGTCTTTCTTCATGACCTGGGCGCGCTGACCGGCATCGATGAGAGTCCAGTCCTCGTCCTTGGCGGTCGGCATGAAGGTGCGCAGGCTGTCGACCTTCTTGGCGTGGTTCTTCAGCAGCTCGCCGACCAGGTACGTGATCAGGTCGGGGTTCTTCACGGCCACCTGCAGCATCGGCAGCAGGTTGTGCGTGCGCACCTGCGAGACGATGTCGAGCATCGATCCGTTCTTGAGGAACTTCGGGCTGAACGTCGCGAAGGGCCCGAACATGAGCGAGGACTCGCCGCCGACGACGCGGGTGTCGAGGTGCGGAACCGACATCGGCGGAGCACCGACGGATGCCTGCGAGTACACCTTCGCCTTGTGCTGGGCGACGACCTTCGGGTTCGTGGTCTTGAGGAACTGGCCGCCGATCGGGAAGACGCCGTAGCCCTTGATCTCGGGAATGCCAGAATTCTGCAGCAGCTTGAGAGCCCAGCCGCCCGCACCGACGAACACGAAGCGCGCCTTGACCTCGTTCGGGGTGCGACCGATGGTCGTGCGGTACTTGACCAGCCAGCCGCCGTCCTTCTGCTTCTTGAGACTGCGCACCTCGTGGTTCGTGCGCAGCGTGACACCCGACTCGGTCAGGTGGTCGAAGAGCTGGTGCGTCAGGGCTCCGAAGTCGACGTCGGTGCCGGCCGGCACGCGCGTCGCGGCGAACGGCTCACCCTTGCGACGCTGCTGCATCAGTAGCGGCGCCCACTTGTTGATGACGCGGGAGTCCTCGCTGTACTCGATGCCGGCGAACAGCGGCTGCTCCTTCAGCACCTCGTAGCGGGCCTTGAGGTACGCGACATCTTTCTCACCGCGGACGAACGTCATGTGCGGAGTCGCGTTGATGAAGGTCGACGGCGCGTCGAGCACGCCCTTCTCGACCAGCGACGACCAGAACTGGCGGCTCTGCTGGAACTGCTCATTGATCGACACGGCCTTGGCGGGGTCGAGCGGAGCATCGCCCTGCTGCGGCATGTAGTTCAGCTCGCACAGGGCGGCGTGCCCCGTGCCGGCGTTGTTCCACGGGTTCGAGCTCTCCTGAGCCACATCCGAGAGTCGCTCGAAGGCGACGATCTTCCACTCCGGCTGCAGCTCGTGCAGGAGAGTACCCAGGGTGGCGCTCATGATGCCACCGCCGATCAGGACGACATCGACGTTTTCTGTCACCGAACCAGTCTAGGTGGCGGGCACGCGCTCGCAGACCATGTGGACCGCCCCTGCCAGAGCGGTTCCACATCGCGGGGATACCGTCAGGCTATGACCAGACGCTCCGCGAGGACCTCGGCGATCTGCACGGCGTTCAGCGCGGCGCCCTTGCGCAGGTTGTCGTTGCTGATGAACAGGACGAGGCCCTTGCCCTCGGGAGCAGACTGATCGGCACGGATCCGTCCGACGAAGCTCGGGTCCTTGCCCGCCGCCTGCAGCGGGGTCGGCACTTCGTCGAGCACGACGCCGGGCGCCGCGCTCAGAACCTCGCGGGCGCGCTCGGGCGTGATGACGCGGGCGAACTCGACGTTGATCGAGAGCGAGTGACCGGTGAAGACCGGGACGCGCACGCAGGTGCCCGCCACACGGAGGCCGGGGATCTCGAGGATCTTGCGGCTCTCGTTGCGGAGCTTCTTCTCTTCGTCGGTCTCGTTGTCGCCGTCGTCGACGAGGTTTCCGGCGAACGGGATCACGTCGAACGCGATCGGCGCGACGTACTTCTCGGGCTCGGGGAAGTCGACCGCCGAGCCGTCGTGCACGAGGCGCAGGGTGTCGCCCTGGGCGAGCACGCCCTCGACCTGGCCGAGCAGCTCCTGCGCACCGGCGAGACCGGAGCCGGAGACCGCCTGGTAGGTGGAGACGATCAGACGCTCGAGGCCGGCCTCGGCATCCAGCGCCTTCAGCACGGGCATCGCGGCCATGGTGGTGCAGTTCGGGTTCGCGATGATGCCCTTCGGGCGCTCATCGATCGCATGCGGGTTCACTTCGCTGACGACGAGCGGAACCTCGGGGTCCATGCGCCAGGCGCTGGAGTTGTCGACGACCACGGCACCGGCTGCAGCGAAACGCGGAGCGTAGGCGCGGCTCGCCGTGGCCCCGGCGGAGAACAGGGCGATGTCGATGCCGGCGGTATCCGCCGTCTCGACGTCTTCGACGATGACCGTCGCGCCACCGAATTCGATCGCCGTGCCCGCGGAACGCGCGGAGGAGAACAGGCGCAGATCGCGGATCGGGAACGACCGCTCGGCGAGAATCTCGCGCATGACGGTGCCCACCTGGCCGGTGGCGCCGACGATGGCGACGGAGAGTCCTGATTCGGAGATGCGGGTCATGATGTTCCTTGGCGTCGTGCGGTGCTGCGTACGAGGCTTCGGGCGCGGCGTCGGGATGCGGATGCTGCGCCTGGCGCCGGTGTCAGGGTTTCGGTGAGTCTACCGTGGTCCGAGGTGAAGCGGACGATTCACGGTGCGGGTGACGATACGCCGACGAATTCGTGGAATCCCTCCGCGAATCGTCCAACTCTCGGTCAATCGTCGGGCAGCCGCCAGAGATCAGCGGCCGGTGCCGGCGTGGACCGTGGCGTCGGACTCCCCGTCGAGCCCGTAGGCGGTGTGCACGGTGCGTGCCGCCTCGGTCAGGTCGGTGTCGCGCAGGACCACGGAGATGCGGATCTCGGACGTCGAGATCATCTCGATGTTGATGCCGCCGGCCGAGAGCGCCTCGAACAGCGTCGCGGAAACCCCGGAGTGCGTGCGCATCCCCGCGCCGACGACCGAGAGCTTGCCGATCTGGTCATCGTGGATCAGGTTCTGGAAGCCGACCTCGGCCTGGTCCCCCGCCAGCGCCTTGAGCGCGCCGGCGGCATCCGCCTTGGGGACGGTGAAGGAGATGTCGGTGCGCCCGGTGGCCGACACGTTCTGCACGATCATGTCGACGTTGGCGCCCGACTTCGCGACGATCTTGAAGATCTCGGCAGCCTTGCCCGGGACGTCGGGCACGCCCGCGACCGTGATCTTGGCCTGGCTGAAGTCGGTGGCGACCCCGGCGACGATCGGTTCTTCCATGACTGCTCCCTCGGCTTCGCGAGGGTTCTTCATACCCTCGCCCAGAACGTACGTGCCCTCGGCCGACGAGAACGTCGACCGAGCGTGAATGAGGACGCCGTGACGGCGCGCGTACTCGACGGCGCGGATGTAGAGCACCTTGGCGCCGTTGGCGGCGAGCTCGAGCATCTCCTCGCTCGAGACGTGATCGAGCTTCTGCGCCTTCGGGATCACGCGCGGATCCGCGGTGAAGATGCCGTCCACGTCGCTGTAGATCTCGCAGACGTCGGCGTCGAGCGCGGCGGCGAGGGCGACGGCGGTGGTGTCCGAGCCGCCGCGGCCGAGAGTGGTGATGTCGCGGGTGTCGCGGTTGAAGCCCTGGAATCCGGCGACGATCACGATCGCGCCCTCGTCGAGCGCTTCGCGCAGACGCACCGGGGTCACATCGACGATGCGAGCGGCACCGTGCTGCGAGTCGGTGATCATGCCCGCCTGGCTGCCCGTGAACGACCGCGCCTCGAAGCCCATGGAGTGGATCGCCATGGCCAGCAGCGCCATCGAGATGCGCTCTCCGCTGGAGAGGAGCATGTCGAGTTCTCGCGGCGCCGGGATCGGGGCGACCTCGTTCGCCAGTTCGAGCAGCTCATCGGTGGTGTCGCCCATGGCGCTGACTGCCACGACGACGTCGTGCCCGGCGCGACGGGTGTCGACGATGCGCTTGGCGACGCGCTTGATGCTCTCTGCGTCGGCGACGGACGAGCCGCCGTACTTCTGCACGATGAGGGCCACGATCACTCCCTGGGATGTCGGGCGGATCCGCCCACGCTCATTCTACGATCGGCGCGTATGCCACGTTGCGCATGTGTCATCCACGCCCCGCGCATCTCCCGCGCGCGCGGCGGGTGCCCCCGCGGTCGCCGAGTGCACGGGAAGCTGCCGAGCGCACGGGAAGTCGGCGTCGACAGGCCGTGCGCTCGGCGATAAGCCGTGCACTCGGCGAATGCGACAGCGCGGGGAACGCGGGTCAGAGGGCGGGAGGGAGCGCCGTGGGAGATGCCGGACGCAGACGACCGCCCGTGGCGGCGAACCAGCAGCCGATGATGATCAGCGGGAAGCCGAGCAGCAGCCCGGGCGTCAGCGGCTCGGCGAGGACGATCGCGCCGAGGATGATCGCGACCACCGGATTCACGTAGGTGAACAGCGGTGCGCGCACCGGGCCCACCTCGCGGATCAGGGCGAAGAAGGCGAGGAACGCCACCGCGGTGCAGATCACGGCGAGCGCGAGGAGGGCCGCGATCGACGGCAGCGTGGGCACCTCGTGCTGCGTGAGAAGACCGATCGGGAGGTAGAAGACACCGATCATCAGCAGCGACAGGGTGATGGTGCCCAGCGAAGGGACGTCGTTCAGCTTTCGCGCGACGATGAACGGGGCGATCGCGTAGAGCACGGCCACCAGCAGCACCTCCCCCGCTGCCAGCAGGCTGACCTCGCCGCCGAAGAGACCGGGACCGGCGACCACGACCGCGACGCCGAGGAAGCCGACGAGAAGTCCGATCCCGCGGGCGGGCCGCAGCACTCCGCGGTCGCCCCCACCGAGCGCGATCAGCGCGGCGAAGAGCGGCACGGTCGCCACCAGCAGGCCGGTCATGCCGGAAGGCAGCGTCATCTCGGCGTGTCCGAGCAGCAGGAAGGGACCGGCCATCTCGACCGCGCCGAACGCCAGCACCCACGGCCAGTGCTTCAGCGCAGCCCGGAGCGCTCCGCTGCGAATCGCGAACGGCAGGAGCAGCAGGGCGGCGATGAGAGTGCGCCCGGCCACGATCGCGGGCGGGGAGAACGACTCGACCGCGACGCTGATGAACAGATACGGCACACCCCACAGCAGCGCCATGGCGCCGAAGAGAAGCCAACCGCGACGCGAGAAGCCCGCGTTCGGGGTCACAGGATGCGCCGGCCCTCGAACGCACGACCGAGGGTGACCTCGTCGGCGTATTCGAGGTCGCCGCCGACGGGCAGCCCGGAGGCGAGCCGGGACACCGTGATCTGCATCGTCGTGAGCAGCCGGCTCAAGTAGCTCGCGGTCGCCTCCCCCTCGAGGTTGGGGTTGGTGGCGAGGATGACCTCCTGCACCGTGCCGTCGGCGAGACGCGTCATGAGCTGCGTGATGCGGAGGTCGTCGGGGCCGATGCCGGCGATGGGGCTGATGGCCCCGCCGAGCACGTGGTAGAGCCCGCGGAACTCACGCGTGCGCTCGATGGCAGCGACGTCTTTCGCGTCTTCGACCACGCAGATCAGCGTCTGGCTGCGGCGCGGGTCGCGGCAGATGGCGCACCGCTCCTGCTCGGCGACGTTGCCGCAGATCTCGCAGAACCGCACCCGTATCCGGATCTCGCTGAGAAGCTCCGCGAGGCGCGCGACGTCGAACGTCGGCGTCTGCAGGATGTGGAACGCGATCCGCTGGGCGGACTTCGGGCCGATGCCGGGGAGCCGACCGAACTCGTCGATCAGCTCCTGAACGATGCCGTCATACATCAGTTGAACCTCGTCGGGGGCTCGTAGGGCTCTTCGCGCAGGAACGTCGCGCCGAGCACCTGGCGGATCACGGCCTCACCGTAGCGCTGCACTCCCCCGACCGAGGGTGCGCGCTCGATGACGACCGGCGGGGCTGCCGCACGCTGCATCTGCGGGGCAGGTGGCTGCGGAGCCTGCGGAGCGGTTCGCTGCGGCGCAGACTGCTGCGGGGAAGACTGCCGTGAGACCGGCGGCTCGTACGAGGGATCGTAGGGCGGCTCGTCATCGAAGGCCGGAGCCTCGTCGTCGCCCGGAAGCGGAGGCTCATCGCGATCGATCGCACCATCGGACGGCGGGACGGGCGCGGATGCCGCCGCCTCGACCTCTTCGGGCTCTTCGTCGACGGGCAGCGGCGAAGCCGACACGGGCGGAGCACTCGCCGATTCTTCCTGCGCGGTGGGGATCGGTGCGACCGCCCACTCCGTCACGGCGGAGGCCGACGCGCCACGGACCTGCGAGCGGGGAGAACTCGCTGACGCAGGCTCCGATGCGGGAGCGGAGTCGGCAGGCGCCGAGGGACCGGATGCCGCGGACTGGCGCGGAGCACCACCGGCGGGCATCGGCGCGGGGAGGTACTTCACCCGCACGCCGAGTTCATGCTCGATCGCGGAACGCAGGTGGTCCGAAGGCCCGGAACCCGGAGTGGTGCCCTTGAACTTCGCGACGTCATGCTGGCTCGTGAAGCCGAGCGTCAACACCTCGGTGTCGGTGACGTACGCCAGCGGCTGCACCGCCGTGGCCAACAGCCAGGACGTGCGGCTGATGCCCTCGAGCCGGGTGAGGACAGCGGGCCAGGATGCACGGATGGCGTCGAACGTGACCGGCCCTCGTGGGGCAGCGGGCTCGGGTGCGGCCGGCGCGGTCTCCTCCGGAGCGGGCGCTTCGGCCTCGGCGGTCGGGGTCTGGCCCGTCGCAGCGGGAGACGAAGCAGCAGCCGCCGGCGACGTGGGTGAGGCGGCG
>NZ_SSDF01000031.1 GCF_004794515.1 Microbacterium sp. A20
AGCCGCCTGTTCCTCGAGCAGATGATCCAGCACCACGAGGGTGCCGTCGAGATGGCCCAAGAAGAGGTCGACAACGGCCAGAACAGCGACGCGGTCGCTCTGGCCGAGACGATCATCGAGGCGCAGACCACGGAGATCGCCACGATGAAAGACCTCCTCGCCACACTCTGATCTACCTTCGGGGGTGCGGCGCTCGCCCGCACCCCCGAAATGGCCATCTCGCAGTAACCCACGCCACCGCGCTGGTGCCCTGTCGCGACTCTCATTCGCGTACCGCTCGCGCACCCGCATGCATTTCTTCACGTCGGAGTCTCATGAACCGCCACTCGCCCCTACCCGCTTTCGCGATCGCTCTCGTAGCCGTCGCCCTCACCGGCTGCGCCGTGCCGCAGGCCTCCGGCACCAACGCGGCCCCCCCCCGTCATCCAACACATTCACGGTGTTGCCGCTGACCCCCGCGGTGAGGACCTCTTCGTAGCCACCCACGGAGGGCTCTTCACCCTCACACCCGAAGGTGCGATCGCCGGTCCCATCGGAGGCCACGATTTCGATGCGATGGGCTTTACCGTCCTCGACGACGCCCTCTTCGCATCCGGACACCCGGGCACACAGACACCCGCAGAGCTCGGCTCCCCGAACCTAGGTGTCATTCGCAGTGACGACTTCGGCGAGTCGTGGTCACCGATCGCGCTCACTGGCAGCACGGACTTCCATGTCCTCACCGCCGGACCGGACGGCACTCTCTACGGGATCGCCTCCGATGGCGTCGATCTGCTCATCAGCACTGACGACGGTCTCGAATGGACCCGCGGCGCAACGCTTGCCGCGGCAGACCTCGCCGCCACCGGCGACGGTCTCTACGCGGCCGCAGAAGAAGGACTACTCCTCAGCACCGACAACGGCGCCACCTTCACCCCCATCGCCGACGCCCCACTGCTCTACACACTCGACGCCAAACCCAATGGCTCGCTCGCAGGAGTCGGAACCGACGGTGCCCTCTGGTCACAGAACACCGAAGGAACATGGCAACGCCTCGACGCGCTTCAAGGGGCCGCTCAGGCCTTCACCGCGATCGACGACAAACGCTTCATCGTTGTCGACGACCGCGGCATCGTCCAGATCACAGCCGACGACACGACCATCCTCGCCCCCGCCCGGTAGAGAACGCCACCACCAGAACGGCCACCCATGGTCCCCCGCCGCAATCCCTTCCGACGCATATCCGTCTTCATCGCGTGCGCCACAGTCCTCGCCCTGCTTCTCGCCCTTGCGAGCTTCTACCTCATCGGAGCCATATTCAGATGACCCGCCACCTGCACCCAGCTCGGCACCGTCCACGAACACACGTTCCCACGCGCACCAGCCACATGTCCCCACAGCGGCGTCACGATCGCCTCGTACGTGTCGGGGCCTTCCTTCTCCTGGCCGCCGTCGCACTGATCGCAGCTCATCTCCTCATCGACACAACCGTTCCACACCAATGGTCACTCTGGGCATACACGCTCGGAAGCTACGAAACAGCGTTCATCCTCGCGATCGTCGGACTGGCGCTCGTGCTACGTGAACCCCCGGGAGGCGCGGATGAATCTCAATGACTACTGGACCAACGCCTTTTGGTCCGTCATCCCCACGATCGCCGTCGTCGCAGCATTCTGGTTCGTCCTGCGGTCCATCATCAGAGCCGACCGCAACGAACGAAAAGCACACGCCAAGATCGAGCAACAACTCCGCGCGGAACGAAACCAACCACGCCAACTCGCATCGACGGACGACGAGCGAGCGCAGCAAGACAAGCTACCTGAACGCCGGAAACGTCTGCCGAAAGCAGATACCGGCGAACGTTAACGGCGGGCGCACGATGACGTGCGACGCGAACCCGCCAGAACGATCGTTTACGGCGATTCTCGGACATGCTGCAGTTCGCGCACGCCCCGTTGAGTGCCACCGAGGATGCCTGCCTGATGTGAGCTAGTTGAGAACTCTCGTCTTAGCGTCGGCAAAGGGTCCCCCGATGACGGCGTCGGCGATGCGCCGGCAATCTGCTTCGTTTCTATAGCCTCGTCCCCCGTCGGTGGCGATGACGTGGCCCTGGGATGTGAGCTTCCATGCCCATTTACCGTCGGTCCGCTTGTAGATCAGGCGCTCAGCCGCCATGTCTCCTCCTCACGTCGCTTGACATTTGAACCCTCTCGCGTCCGCCCACTAGATAAGACGTCTCATTCTTTGGTCTCATCACCGCCGCGGATCATAAGGAGCGCTCCGGTGATTGCAGCGGGGAAGATCCTCACAGGACCCAGCTCGAGCAGTGTGCCGCGAGGTTTCGGCGAGGTCAAGCGGCAGCGGACTGTCCACGGGGAAGCTCAGGACGGGGATTCAGGATGATCTGAATGAGCCCCAGGCCGACGCCGATGCCGATGGAGATATCCGCGATGTTGCCAATGAAGAGGTTGCCGTAGGCGAGGAAATCGGTCACGTGACCGACACCGAACGCGGGCGGGGCAAGGAGGCGATCGATGAGGTTCCCCACTGCTCCGCCCCAGACGAATCCGATAGCGATCGCCCACGCGATCGACTTGGATCGCCAAGCAGCGTAGAGCAGCGCGATCGTCGCTGCGGTTCCGATCACGGTGAACACCCACGTGCTCCCCGACCCGAGCGACATGACTGTGCCGGGATTGAATGCAAGTTGGAGGCCCAGCAGGTCACCGACTAGGGGAATGCGCTCGTTCTCGCTGAGCTGGGCCAGGGCTAGAGCCTTCGAACCCTGGTCGATCACGGTCATACTGAACGCGATCACGAGCGCAACAACCAGCCTCCGACCTCGATCCCGCCTCACCATGTGCCACTCATCCGGCGAAGACGGTGTGCGGCTGCGCGGTGGCCGGGCCCGGATAACGAAGAAGTGTGCATGATGGAGGTTCCTTGACGTCGAGCGCTGCACTAGCGGGTAGACCCAGGTAGTCGAGACGCTTCGGATCGCGCCTTGTCGGATGATCTGGCGCGGTATCCGATCATACATCCAAGCGTGTATATTCATTGAGTGCTGACTATTACTACTCGCTTGGACGTGATGAATCGCCTCGGCCGCGCTATGGCCGACTCGACGCGATCACGCATTCTCATGTCACTGCTTGACGGCCCGATCTATCCGGCGGCGCTCGCCCGCGAGCTGGGCCTGAGCCCATCGAACGTCTCCAACCATCTCACGTGCCTCCGTGACTGCGGCATCGTCGTGGCAGAGCCCGAGGGGCGGCGCACTCGATACGAGGTCGCAGATCCTCGGTTGACCACGGCGCTGACCGCTCTACTGGATACGACCCTGGCCGTGGATCACGAGGCCGAGTGCATCGACCCCACGTGCACAGTTGCGGACTGCTGCACGATGGAGGTCAGCGCATGATCTTCCTCTCCATCCTGCAAGCAGTTGGTCTGTTCCTGGTAACGAACATCGACGACATCATCGTGCTCTCTCTGTTCTTCGCCCGAGGTGCGGGCCAACGAGGTACAACGACCCGGATTCTGCTCGGGCAGTATTTGGGGTTCGCTGGCATCCTCGGCGCCGCCGTACTCGTTGCTCTCGGCGCAGGAGCGTTCCTCCCTCCTGAAGTCATTCCCTACTTCGGCCTCATCCCCCTGGGTTTGGGTCTCTGGGCGGCATGGCAGGCGTGGCGCAATCGCGACGACGACGATGACGACGAGGGCAAGATCGAAGGAAAAAAGGTCGCGGTCTGGGCTGTGGCCGGGGTCACCTTCGCCAACGGCGGTGACAACATCGGCGTCTACGTTCCCGTGTTCCTCAGCGTGGGTCCCGCCGCGGTCGTCGCGTACTGCGTGGTGTTCCTGGCCCTCGTTGCCGTCCTGGTCGTTGTCGCAAAGTTCATCGCTACTCGTCGACCAATCGCGGAGATCCTGGAACGTTGGGAACACGTGCTGTTCCCGCTCGTCCTGATCGGTCTGGGCATCTTCATCCTGGTTAGCGGTGGCGCATTCGGGCTGCGATGAGCCGAGCACAGATGACACGGTCAACTGAGCCAGAACAGGTGACCACCAGGGCGAGCAGCGGGACACCTCCTGCTGCTCGCTCGCGTGCTGCGTGGGCGATGGTCGGTGTCGGCGTGTGCGTGATTGCGTCACTATTCCTGATCGAAGTTTTCGCGCCGACGTTCTTCCCGGTCTCCCTCCCGACCCGCGCGCAGGACGGCCTCACACTCGCTGTCAGCGTCCTCATTGAGTCGATGCCATTCGTCACCCTCGGCGTGGTCTTGTCGATCATCGTGCAGGTGTGGATTCCCGCCGGAGTGCTCGAACGCTGGATGCCGCGACGAGCATGGCCGCGTCGGATGGTGCTCTCGCTCCTGGGCATGTTCGTCCCCGTCTGCGAATGCGGCAACGTGCCGTTTGCTCGGGGACTGCTGATGCGCGGCTTCACTGTCCCTGATGCGCTCACATTCTTGATCGCAGCCCCGATCGTCAACCCGATCGTCATTCTCACGACCCACCAAGCCTTCGGATTCGATGACGGCATCCTGATTGCGCGCCTTCTCGGCGGCTACGCCATCGCCAACCTCATCGGCTGGCTGTACAGCCGTCACCCCGATCCGGGAACTCTCCTCACTGACCAGTTCCGTGATACATGCGACAGGGCCGCCCACGAGTCAGGCAGCCGTGGCCGCGGTCGGCGTAGCCTCACCCAGTTCGTCGTCGAGTTCCGCGCAGTCATGCCCGCACTCGTGATTGGCTGCGCACTAGCCGGTGCTATCCAGGTGCTAATCCCCCGTGAGGTTCTCCTGTCTGTCGGATCCAATCCGGTTATGTCGATCGTGGCAATGATCTTGATCGCGATGGTCGTATCGATCTGTTCGAACGTGGATGCGTTCTTTGCCCTGTCGTTCGCGTCATTCTTCTCCGCAGGATCAGTCGTCGCCCTCCTCCTCGTCGGCCCCCTCGTCGACGTCAAAATGCTCGCTCTCCTGCGCACCACGTTTAGCACCCGGACTCTCGCGGGCATCGTGGCAGTCGTGCTCCTCGCAGCCTTCACGATCGGGCTGGGACTCAACGTATGGGCGTAGCGGCGATGACGGGTTCCGAGCCGATGGAACGCCATTCGAGCCCTCGAGGCTCCGAGTGGATAATGCCCGTTGGGGGACAAGCCAGAAACGCCCGCCGAAAGCAGGTACCGGCGAGCACTAGCGGCAGGCGTCTAAGGACGTGGGATCCGAGCTCGCCGGAAACGATCGTTTTCGGCGGGCGTCTCCAGGATTCGACGATGCTGGCAGCCGGTATCTGGGTGCGAGTCTTCTGCGGCATGCGTGGACCTTCACGGACGACGATATCCAGGCGTTCCGGGATGAGCTGAAGAAGCGCTCCCTCGGCATCGCATCTCACTGGCAGCACGAGGACGGCATCGCATTCATCGTCGCGGACGGCCGCGACTGAGGCTCCTGGCCGCTCCGGGCATCAAGTCATCACGCGGCGGCGCGTCGCCTGAAATCATGCGGAACGCGCTCTCACCTGCTCAGCCCATCTCACTTCCCTATCTGGCCCTTTACCGACGATAAGACCAGTTATCGCAGCTATCCGAGCCACTTGTGCTGCCGTCCATTGCTCGTCACCTGCGCGGCCGCGACCAATTCCCGACTGCGACGTAGGTGTGCATCGTGTGCATCGTGTGCATCGTGTGTATCGTGTACAACGAACGAGCCGTGTACACCGCCTCATCCGAGGCGGACGCGCCAGCGGCGACTATGGACTCATCGCGACTTTGCAGATCCCTCAGCCTGAGGCAGTCGCGCTGGTTGGCTTCGAAGCGGACTCCCCGCCCTTGGGCAACCTCGGTGTCAGGCCAGTTCGTAGCAACTCAATGCGCGCCTCATCTTGCACGAGAAACAACTCCGCAAACTCATCCTCGAGAGCCCTCTGGCCTTGGGGACCATACTCGTCCCATGCATCCCAGTCTTCCGACGCCCGTCTCTGCCATTCCACGTAACGCTTCGCAGTCTCATGAACTAGGGCGACCTGAAATGCCGACCACTCGCTTCGCCAGTCAAAGCCCACTTCTCACCTCACCCCGGATCCATCGCGAGTTCCTGAGCGTCACGCGGCGACCTACCGCCATTTCTGGGCCTGCAGGGTCTGCTCGAGAGCGTCCAAGTCGCCCCCGCTTCGGAACCACTCGACGGGCGTCTGCTTGCCATGAGCGACCATGGTCGACTGTGGGGTGGACATCAGCCCCGAGACCGAGATCCAGTCCTTGCCCTTGAGAAGCGCGATTATCTCCTTCAGGTGCGGGAGCACCTTGCCCGGCGACGAGAGACTGAACTGCCAGGACGGAAATCGCTGGTGGCCCTCGAGGTTGACTGCATATAGCCGACCTTCACTGACGAAGTCTCGGAGTTCTGTCGGGGTCAGATCTAGGAATGCCGCAGCATCGTCCGCAGACATGCTCTGGTTCAAGCTCGCGAGGAGCGTCGATGTTGCCCTGGCGGGGAGATCCCCGCGGGCGACGCGGAGAGAGAGTTCCTCGAACTCCTCGGCCGTAAACGTTTCGGATCTGATCAGGAAGTCGATCTCCTGGGGAGACATCTCCTCCTCGCCTTCGATCGGTCGTTCCGACAAGAGCGACTCAGTCAGCGCGCGAGCAATGAAGTCGCCATCGCCGTTGAGCCTTGTGATCGCATCAGCGAGCGCCTGGATGACGTCTTCAGACGGTCTCGCTTTCATGCGGGAGCGGTCGGGCGGGGCGGGCTTTCGAGCGTCCATAGGCACAGCGTAGGTTAGACGTGCGACAACAGGAGACGCATCCGGCCTACTCGATGCGCCTCCTGTCTTCAGCTCACAACTGGGCCTCCACGCCGCCCGTCAGAGTCGCCGCGGGCGCGCTCTCGTCGATCTGAGATCCGTCTCGAAGCGTTTACGAAGCGGTTGACCGTTCGCGATCGTCGTACCGAGCCAGCGATCCACGTAGGCCGGCCACCGATTCGAGGCACGTCCACGCTTCGGACCGCTCGGCCGCATCCGTTTCACTCAACAGGTGCTCACGGGGACATCCTCTGTTTTTGCGCAACTGTTCATGCCAAGGTTCACCGCGTCGTACGTTCCCTATCCGCTGCTCGAAGAGCTATGCCTCTGGTGGGTGGGCGAACAAGCGGGCCTCGGTGTCACGCGAGCTCAACCTGGGCACGGCTTTTCGCAGCAGCTCGTCGCCGCGATAGCCATGGTTGGAGGGTAGCGCAAGCAGCGACGCTAATGGAATGAAGATCCTTCCCTCATCAACGGCTAGCTCCGTCTGCTCGTGCACCACTGGCAGTTGCCACCACCAGGTCAATATCTTGCCGGATATGCACGGAGATAGAGCGACGAACGCCCGAGTAGCCAGGCTGTAGCTCGGTACTTGAGTGGCGCTACCCAATCGCTACACAAAAATGCAGGATGACCTGGGAATTCAATGAACTGTAGCTTTGTAGCGAGTAAATCAAGGAAACCGCCGATCTTGACTATGGAACGGCTAGACACCTCACCCCCGCCGCGAACCTTCGACGCTGGGCTACCTCGCTACGCAACTGGAATTTTCCTGTTCAGGTGGACATTCAACTACCGGTGCGCTAGATACTCTTGCGCTACCTGACGGCTACGCGAAATAGCGATAGCTGAACTAGAGGAAGTGGCTGGCGGTCATTCAACGCGCTGTTGCCAGCGCCGGCATGCACCGCAAGCCGACCCCAGTCTTCCCGAGGTGCAGGCGAGCGCTAGAGTCCCCTCATGACCTGCTCCCGGCACGCAAGCCCAACGTTCTGCATCACATCGGATGGAGTTTGCCGAGCATGAGGGTCCGCGCAATTGCTGCAGGGTCAGAGCACTGCCTCGCGCTCACCACCGACGGCCGTGTGTTGTCGTGGGGGAACGCTGAACCTCCGCCGGAGAACCTCCGTGACGTCACGGCAATCGCCGCCGGCACATTTGTGAGTCTCGCCCTCCTCTCTGACGGCTCAGTCGTCGGGTGGGGCGCGACCGGGGTTCCGGATGGCCTGAGGGATGTCACAGCAATCGCGGCCGGAGGTGGGATGTGCTTCGCGACGCAGACCGATGGAACAGTTGTCGGCTGGGGAAAGCACTTCGTGCACGACGCCATGGCCGCTATAGAGTGGCAAGCCTCATCGCCGCCGTCCGTCGTCTCGAAGAGCGGAGGTTTTGCTCTGTCGATCGATGCCAATGGCGCCGTGTCGCGGCAGAAGTTAGGCGACTTCATGATGGGCGCTGTGCCGGATCCGCCGCCTGGGGCATCGCGGAGCGTTGCATCCGTCGGCGCCGGTTTCGCTCACGGTCTGGCTGTGCTGGAGGACCGATCGGTTCTGACTTGGGCCGAACAGGACCAGCTTCGCGACGCCAACCTGACGCCCCCGACGAATCTCAAAGACGTCGTGGCTGTGGCGGGAGGCGGTGCCTTCAGCCTCGCGCTACGGGCAGACGGTCAGGTGGTCGGCTGGGGACAAAACGAGTTCGGACAAACAGACATCCCAGACGGGCTCGGGGACGTGGCCGCCATCGCAGCTGGAACACATTTCGCTGTTGCCCTTACAACAGCCGGGAAGGTGGCCGCATGGGGTCGCAAGCAGGTCGGGCAGACATCGGTTCCGTCTGTCATCGCTGACAGCCTCGCGATGGCCGCGACCAAGCGCCCGCTAGGACCCATCGCGCTCAACAAGGAAGCGCTGCCAAAGGCACTGATCCTCAAGGGGTCACCGGACGAAGATCAGGAGACCTCGCTGTCGCGCCTTCCCGATGATGCTTCGCTTATCGGGACCATCGAGCAGATGTCTCGCTTGGTGGATGCGCAGGGATTTCAGTATGAGGCACGCCGAAGCGTCGCATGCTCCTACAACAATTTTGCCGCTCGCCAGATCGCTATCGGTGACAACGAGGATGTCCAGGCCGCGATAGGGGCGCTTTTTCGAGCAGACGAAACTCTCGACGCAATCCCCTATGGTGCGGACGGGATCCCCCGGGACTTCGAGACGCGCTTGATCATCCCCGTTGCGCGCGCCGTTCTCAGAATCAACCTCGCACTGGCCTTACACCGCTCGGGTGATGTAGCCCGCGGCGAACCTCTACTGCGCGAAGCTAGGCGACTCATTACCCAAGCCGAGGCGGACCCACTGGCCTCTCGAGGTTCGGACTCGGAGCACGCCAAACGCGTCCAGATGGTGCTTTCCATCTTGCGGCAGGTTGAAGCGCAGACGATGGCAGCAACGTCCGCGGTTGCCTCACGAAGGCCGCAGCCGGAATCTTCGACCGACACGAAGTCGTCCGGGGGTTGCTACATCGCAACCGCCGTCTACGGTTCGTACGATGCGGCGGAAGTGCTCGTCCTTCGCCAGTTCAGGGATGAATGTCTGAACACGACCGCTCCCGGCAGAACACTTGTCCGCATCTACTATGCGCTCAGCCCTCGCGTCGCAGGAGCGTTCCGAGACAGACCCTCAGTCAACAGAACCGCGAAGCGGGTACTCGATCGGATCGTACGACGACTACAGGCCCGTTATCCCGTTCAGGAACACAAGCGGCGAACTCGACCTTGTGAGCTCGAGAGTGGAGGCTCGTTGCTCTCCCGCGTAGCCGAACAGGAGATGACAAGCACGCACTTTGCGGGCACCGATGCACTCACCGAGACAGGCTCCACGCGTCGTGCACAGATCGAGTAGTCACCTTAGCTACCTGCTCCAGGCGACCATGACGGGCCGCGCCGCGACCAACGCCGTTGCAGAAGAGCGGAACGACGAAACGAGCCAGTGCGAACTCATCACCTCTGACGGCGTTGCGATGACCGAATGAGCAGAACCTCGAAGGAGCTCTGCGCACAGCTGGCGGGCTTTCGGGGTGATCACAGAGCATCCAAGATGAGGGCACGCAAACGCCCAGCCTCATCCGAGTCGATAGCTCCGCGATCAACGAGATACTCGATCCGCTCGAGCTGTTCGATCGCCCCGCTCGCACTCTCAGAGCTTCCGACAGCCGTCGGCGATTCGGCGAGCGGCGGCTTCTCGAGCGATGACGCGACTCGATTCACCTGCTCCGCGATCGCCCGGGCACTATTCACTGCACCTGGTGCGATCCGGATCCTCAACTGCCATCCCACCGAGCCGATCTGAAACTCCGCCTCACGAGTATCGATGGTCGTCTTCTTTTGAAGAGCCATTCCCGCGATGATCGCCGAACCGGGAAGCGGCGACAGCAATGCCATGCGAGTGAGTGTAGGGCGCTGCACCACCTGAGTCTGGCCATCGAGGTACACCTGCGCGGACGTGAACTCGTCGATAAGTCGGGCAGTATCACCAGCGATGATTCGGTCTGACCTCACCTCGATTGACTTCGCGTCGCTACCCCCGACACCCACGAGCGTTCCCTTCCGAGACCATTGCGCGAGAAAGCCCTCCGAATCGACGATGCCGATCCGCCGCGACCCAACGCGCACTTCCCCCTGAACGTCACGGCGCATAATCTCTTTGGTCGTGCGCTTGCGTTCTTTCCGATCCCCGTGAACGCGTGCATAGTTGATCGCATCGAGGATGTACTTCTCTTCGAGGAGAACATCCCCAGCGCCGCCCGCGCTGCCTGCCAGATTCAGGAGTTCGTCAATGACCTCCGAAACGGTGCGATCGCCGGCAACGTCGACGAGTTCGCTCGAGCTGGGAAGCGCAGTCACCTCTCCTTCAGCCAGATCAAGAATCGTTGCCACCGCCGCGATCTCCGATGCCGACTCTTCGCCGGCTGAAGAGCCAAGGCCCGCACGTGACGCTTTAGCGTTCGCGGCGCGTTCGCGCCATTCATCCGCGATCACCTGATTGGCCGACTTCCACTGCTCAAATTCTCGCTGCCTCTTCCGCCTCACCTCGTCCATGCGCTCGCGAGTTCGAGCGTTATCGGCTGCAAGTCTCGCGGCCCAGGCGTCGAGCTTCTCGTTCGCCAGCTTGCCGGTCGGGACCGCATCAGTTGGTGCTTTCGCGGCGTCCTGCAGCTTCTGAAAAAGGGCCTCAGCGTCAGCGCTCGATTTCTTCAGGAAGTGGATCAGAGTGACACCGACACCACTTTGGATCGAGATCAGGCCGTTGGCAAGAAGCGTCGGCTTTTTCAGTTGTAGCGCCGTGATCTCCGCAACGGGTATGTCTCTAGTTGTCGCGCCCAGTGAGATCTTCGTCGCGCCGTTAGATGCCCCTACACTAAGGACCCCGTCGTCGAGGCGCACCTTCGAGCCGTACCCTTTGAACTCCACCAGCTCCCCCATCGTCCAACTCTTCAGCGAGAGTACCGCGAGACTGCGGATCGCGCGGGATCCGGTATAGGACCATGGCAGGGGACCCCATCGCGCCATCTCCCCACCCTCCTGCCAGAATGATCGACATGCCGCTCACACCCGAGAACGTCAGCCCCGATGTTTTCGCCCGCATGGTCACAGACCCGGAACTGCGCCCGCTGCTGGGTCTCGAGATCTCCGACTCGACAGCCGAGACCGTCGCCGCTTCACCAGGCTTATCCGCGCACTTCTACGAGCGGTGGGCGGCGCAGCACGCCGAGGTCACCCCGGTGCAAGCGTCGTCTGCCTCATCGTCGGCAGTCGCAGACGCACGCGTTGCGACCGCCGATCACGCACCTGTCGCGGTACCGCTCGATCTCCGGCGGGGTGTCCACGCCCTCATCTGGCCCGCCGCGAGCATCCTGATGATCGGCCTGACTCTCGTCCTGGTCATCGCCCTCGCGCGCAGCGACGACCCGAACCTTGGCATGCAGGCGGCCACCTACTGGACCGGCGCGGGATACTTCTTCGCGATCATTCTGGGTATCCTCGGAGTCGTCTTCGGGATCAAGTCGATCCACCAGGGATTGACTGCCGCCGGCGGCACACCGCGTCGGGGCGCGGCGATCGTCATGGGCACGATCGGACTCATCGCGAGCGCCTGGTTCATCCTCAGCTGGCTGGTCGGCTGGGTCACGCTTTGAGCTTCGAGTTCCAGGATTGGCAGTCGCGCGGTTCAAAAAGCACTAGCCCGTCGAGCGCCCAACGCAGTGCCGAGGAATGCCCTGCATGCTCGTGTGCCGTCCGATGACGGGCTGATAACGATCGCCTCCTCGAATCTATCCACGCACTGTGCGGCGCCTGTGTGCCGCTAGCTTGAGATTCGCTGACGTGTCGTCGGCATTCACACACACACACTTGTTGGGGGATGCGCTCATGCGCCTATCGAAGAAGAACTCTGCCGTGCTCGCTCTTGGGGTCGTCGCCTTGCTGCTCAGCGGATGCTCGGCTCCGGCCGCCGAGCCGAAGCCGGAGACGACCACTGCTGTCTCCGAGGACACGGCCACCGTCGAGGAGGCGAGCAGCGATGCATCGTTCGTCGACAACGTGCTGACCCTGCCCGAGTACACGGTCACCATCACGGACTCGAAGAAGATCGCGGTCGGCCAGCCCGGGAACGAGTACGGCGAGAAGCCCGTTATCGCGTTCTGGTACGAGGTCACCAACACCTCCGACGACGCGATTGATCCGACGACCGCCTGGATCGGCACCTTCACTGCGATTCAGGACAACGACCCGAACGCTGTGAACGAGCTCAACGTCGCCTCCCTCCCGGACGCTCAGTTCCTCGACTCGCAGCTTCAGGACATTAAGAACGGCGGGACCGTCGCCAATGCCGTCGCCTACGAGCTGGACGACGAGACCACCCCCGTCGAGCTGGTCGCCTCCAACGACCTCGGCATGACCGAGATCGGGCGCGCGACGTTCACCCTGCAGTGATCTGCTGAGCACTACTCGAACGGCCCCTGGCGCACCGCTGGTGGCCGTTTCTGCCGGAGCCTCGGGTTCTCGAGTGGATCACCGTCACCGACGTCTCTCGGCCTCCTGGTCGATAGTCTCAGTTCCATGCCGTTGACGCTCGGAACGATCCTCGACTCGGAGTCGCTGTTCATCCAGGACGTACTGGTGATCAGGCATGCCTATAACGCCGAGCCGGCGTCGAGCCGCCTTGCTGGCGTCCACGCAGGCTCGATGGACGACGAGATCCTCGCGTACACACGCCGCCAGTCGGCGAAGTCGCAGATCTTCCCCGCGACGCCTCCACGATTCTGGGTCGTGCTCATGCCCGAAGGCGGCGATCGTGGCCGCCTCTGGCGCGTCGTGGAGAACCGTGGGGAACTGTCCAACGACGGCGAGCTCCGTGAGTTCGACCTCGTCGACACTGACTACATGCAAGATCTGCTCAACCGGCTCGTCATTCGGTGGAAGGCAGGACGGGTGTGGCGAGTCTTCGGCCCGACCGCCGCGACGTATCCGGTGCTCGAGCTCGCCGACGCCCAGCCTCCGCGCTTCCCGGGATTCGACCAGCTGGTCGTCTCGTATGACGTGCTGAAGGCGGTCGTGAAGGAGCGCCCATATGCCTCCTGGCAGACCGCGCTTTCGTCGGTCGTCGGGATCTATCTGATTACCGACACCCGCGACGGTCGCCACTACGTGGGTAAGGCAGACGGCGCCGAGAACATCCTGCAGCGATGGCGCACCTACGCCACCAATGGGCACGGCGGCAACGTCGCGCTGAAGGAGCGAAATCCGTCGACCTTCCGATACTCACTACTTCGGGTCTTCGACCCCTCGACGCCACTCCGGGATATTAACGCCGCTGAGAGTCACTTCAAGCGAGCGTTGGACAGCATTACCCACGGGCTCAACCGCGGCTGAGCACAGGCAGGTCCACACGCCACAGGCCGTTACCGCGGTCGCTCGGGCGCTTCGAACGCCCGCCCGCAGCTACCGCGGCTTCTTCCTCGGAGACGAAACCGCTAACGGATCCCAGCCCGATCTGAATCTCAGGCTTTCCGTCGAGGCGCTGAGCGATGATCAGGTCTTTGCGCACCTTGATCCCGGGCGCGAATCCCCCGACCACGTTCTTGATCTGGTAGATCGCGGCGTGGTTCTCCATGGGCATCCTGAACTCTCGGAGAGCCGAAGAGAGGTCATCGAAGTGCTTCACCATGTCCCGACCGTATCTGACGCCGCGCTGACCACTCGTCTGGGCTTGAGGACGTGCAGGCTAGTACGAGATCTAGCGCGGGGTCATAAGCCCCGACGGGTCGCCACCCTTTATGACCCCGCACGCGACTGCCCCAGAAGCACGCGGATCCTCGCTGCTCTGCCGCGCTCGATTGCTGGGGCGCTTCGTCTTATATTCCTAGCAATCGAGCGGAAGTGAGTGGTCGCCGGGGTCTCCTTCTACCCCGCAGGAATCCATAGGCCGCAGCCGTTCGTCGTGAAGCCCTCTCCAGAGTTCACCGTCACCGTGACGCCGTTGTGCGCAGCTCCGACGAAGTTGTTGTCGAGGATGTCACCGGAGCCGTCGTTGCGCTCCCAATAGCAGTCCTTCACTCCCGTCGCCGTCCGGTACGTCCCCGGCTGGATCGTCTGACCGACGATGTGATCACCGTCGTAAAAGCCACCGAGCACCATGTCCATCTTCGGAGCAAACTCCGGGCAGTACACGCGCACCGCGGCGATATCGATCTGACGTGACTCGGTCTGGTCTCCCCACAACATCGGATACACGTTGTCTGGGGTGTAGTACTCGTGCAGGTACTCGCAGTACTCGCGGCCGTCGAATGGAGGGGACATGCCGTTCCCCTCGAATGACGCCGCCATTGTCTCGTACTGATTGTCGAGCGCCTTCTCCGCCGCAGCTGCCAGCTCTGCATCGCGTTGCTCTTTCGAACCGACCAGCAGGATTGCGATGTCCACAGAGGTCGCCGCGTCCTTCAACTCCTCGGTCGTCGGCTCCGACGAGTCGAGCAATCTGGTGAGGGCGTCGATCTCCGTCCGAAGCTCTTCCCGCTTCGTAGCGTCGCCGTAGGGTTCTGACTCGACGTAGCGAAACTCGCCCGCTTCCAACGCGGTCTGCGCCTCCTCGAGTGCGTCTGCAAGGTCCTGTTCCGCCTGGACGCGCTCAGCCTCGGCTTGCGCATCGGCTGCAGCCTGGGCCTCGGCGCGAGCATTCGCATCTGCTACAACGACACCCGTCGTGATGCCCGCCGCAACAAGAACCACCACGGCGACAGCCGCGATGATCAGATTCCGCTTACGGTGACCAGCCGACAGTGCCGCCGGAGACTCGGATTGCTCGTTCATGAGCCGAATCCTATCGACCCGACTCGTCCTACGATGATTAGCGGCTGCGCGCTACAAGCGACAGGGCGACATTGCGCGTTCCTCACCGCCTAATCGAAGAGCGGGCACACCCACCCGGTCTGCACCGCTCTTTGGTGTGCGTCAGGTGGTATGCGCTCGGCGGCGGGCGCGCAGGAGCAGGATTCCTGCAACGATCACGCTGCCCCCGATCAGGCCCAGCGCAAAGAGCGGTGCGCCACCGGTCGCGGCGAGCTCTACAGCGCCGCCCTGGATCGCCCGGTTGCTGGGCAGGCGGCTTCCGACTCCAGAAACGTCACTACGGGAGCAGTCGCCCCTGGCGATCGCTGAAGGAGATCAAGCGCGCCCTGACGGCTGGCGAGATCACGTGAAGCCCGCCGTCGCCCTCGCTTAGTTGCACCTCAGGGTCGATAGCTCCGTGCTCGCAGCTCCGGCTTCCGAGATCAGCATCTCGAACCTGCCATAGTCACCAGCCTTAAGAGCGGGGAGCGTGGCGTTCGTCATACCGATGACGACGCCACCTCCGTCCAGCACCCTCGCCTCGATGTAGGCGCCATTCGGGCAGTCCTGGATCGCGAACGCCTCCACGACACGGCATCCGACGCTCGAGATAGAGCACACGGTACCGTCCGGGGCCTCGCGAATTGCGAGTTCATTCTCAATGTTCTGGTACCCCTCGGGGGCGTCGAGCAACGACGGCTTCGTCGTTGCTGAGCATCCACTCAGGAGGAGGGTAGCGAGGACAGCGACGGCGGCGAGCGACTTCATGTTCACGGTCGAAGCGTATCGGTCCGGTTGCTGCCCGAATCTACTTTGCAGACGATCGACCCCTCGCGATCCCGCTCGAGCACTGCTCAGACGCCGATCAGCAACTCAGCCCCACCTCACTTCAACGTCTGGCCCACTGGGCACGATAAGACCCCTTATCCCGACTATCGGCGCGTACCCCTCTCCGAGGGAGAACGCGCCAGGGGTTCGAAGCCGTGAGGCCAGCATGTGCCATCCTGCGTCTCTGAGTAGGTGGGCGTCGATTTTCGGTGGTCGGGCAGGACTACGCTCAGGGGGACTTTGATCCGACCGGTACAAGGAAGCAGACTATGGATGAGCAACGGCTAACGCCCGCGCAGGTAGATCACGCACTCGCGGCGATCGAGAAGGGACATCAACTCGAGGGCCAGCAACCGAGCGCGAGAGCCCTCGATCGTGCCCGGCGCATCCTGAGTGGCGAGCTCAGCGCGGGCGAGGCGGAAATCGAAATGCAGGACGCGGTCAACAAGATCGTCGAACGCGAGAGGAACAAGTAGCTAGCCCCCGCTTCCCAATCGAGGTAGCGGCGCCGCAGGCTGGCGGCGAGAGCTGCCAGGCCTATGCCGTTCGCCACCCACGAGACCACCTGTCGCAACCATCCGGCGTACCCCATTCTGCATCCGACCACGTCCGCGCGTAGCCGGCGAACACCCGTCTAGAGCGGAAGATAATCCGACCTTGCCGAGCACCTAGAGCCCGTTGCGGCCCAGGGATTCGCACCACGTCACAAAAATTCTGGATGGCCGCGTCACTCTCCTTGAGGCCGCGCGCTCGACGGTAAAGAAGCGCGCGCCGATTCCGAGTCGAGGAGCCTGCTCCGTAACGTCCGGACCCGCAGTCGACGGCAACAGATGCGCTGTTCGAGTGCGAGCAAACCCCAAGGCGAATCTGACCGGCAAAAGCGCTCAGCAGAGAGGTGTGGGCATAGCTCTACTCACGGCCCACGGCGGGACTCGAACCTCGTCACGACATCGCCCCCTGCAACAACGGACGGCAACGTCCCCGGCGCTTGCGATAAACGAGCGATTCAGTGATCGAATCGGTGCCTACATCCGACGAGCTCCTCTCTGCACCTACCCGAATAGAGACCTCGGCATTCACCGAGAAGACAGCCAACGGGCTTTGAATCATCTAGGGCTACGACATGCTCAAGGATGTGTTGATCATGCCATCGACGTTTGCCCGAGACTCTTCTGAGTGTGAGGAGTCCATCAGTCCAAATTCGTTCTAGGAGAGCCTTTCAACAGCGTTGCCGGAGTTCGTCGGGCAACGCTGACGTCCTTCCTTGCTCGCTCATTCGGCGACCGCACCGCTTGCCACCGCAACTTCTCTGCTAGCTGGTGACGAAGGCGTGGGCCGGGAGGTCGATCCCAACTCGCTCAAGCCCAGCAGGATGGTTCGTCTCGTCCTCCCCCGCGTGCTCGTAGACGGGCTCGTTAAAGCGCGCGTCCTTGCCCTTTAAGTCGTACACATGCTGTACGTAACCGGGGTGATGCAGTGAGTTCAAATGTAGCCGTTCGACGACCACGTCGACTTCGTGGTGGTCCATCCAGCGGTCCGCCAATTAGGACCACCCTCGTCTTTGTATCAGTCATGCGCATACCCTAGAGCCGCGGTGCACTGCACCGCGATCGGTCTCTCCGGACATGAATAACGGTTGCCTCCCCCTCGCTCATGATGGCGAGCAGCGGCTGCGCGGCAAGAGCGCGCTTGACCCACCTGTCTTCTCAACTGTGTCTCCACTCACCGCGGTCAGGTGGCTGAGACCGCTCGTGCGCATGTCGTCGTTCAACTCCGCGCTCACAGCACGGGTGTCGCCGACCGCGAGGCCCGGCAGAAGGCCTGCGCCGGGCTCGGGGAGTCGCAGGGACCGCTCCACGAAAGCGCGCTTGAGGCTCGCCGCGACGGCGAACACTCCGGAGGCGGGCTCGACGACCTCGGTCTCGTTCGCGAAGACGACGAGGGCCGAGCGCTCACCCGCATCGGTCGTCCGCACCTGTCCGACCACTCGAACCCGGGCACCGAGATCGAAGCCGTCGCCCGGCTCGACTCCTATGCGCACCGGCGCAGTGAGCGCGGCTGGTCGATCTCGGGTGCCGATGGTCATCGTCTGCGCATCGAACCACAGTCGTCCGTCCCGACCGATCGACGCCGACGAAGTCACCTCCGCACTCACCTCCGCCACTCGCCCGGACCAGTCGGCGGCCTGCGCACGCGCGGGAAGGGCGAGTGCGACAGCAAGGCCGGTGGCTGCCATCGCCGCGAGAAGCACCACGGCCAGACCTCCGCCGCCGTGAAGCCGCAGTGCCCGTCTCCGATACATCGCGAGCACCATGAGCACCGCGCCCATGGCGCAGCCGCCCACCATCCACCACGAGGACCTCGGCACGAAGACGCACAGCAGGGCCGCCACCCACACCACCGCGAGCAACGGCAGCAACCGCAGATCGCGCCGTTTCAGGCTCGGTCTCGGCTGCTCCGCGCGGGTTCCTGGCTGCGACATCCCGTCACGCTACGAGAGCGCAACGACCAGACATCACCGCGAGCCCGCGAGCTGCGGACAACCGCAGCCAATCACCACTGGTGCAGAGACAGAACCTCGCTACGGCCGCTGACGTCGCGAGAAGGCACCGGAATGGCAGACATGGCTATCGCGGACGCCGACGCCGACGCCGACGCCGACGGGCGAGTTGCGCCCCGTTCGGTTATCGGTGGACGACCCCTCGCATCTCTTCGGTCGTTCGCATCTCTCGCCCCACAGATACCCGTGGACGTGTCACGCGAGAGTGATGAGGCGGCGGGGTCAACAGGCCGCAGGCGCGAACGGCTTCGAGTCGAGTGCTGACCTGCAACGTCGCGTAGGCGTCGTGGAGATGCCGCTTGACAGTTCCCACGGAGATGACGAGCGCTTCAGCGATGTCCTGGTTCGTCGCCCCTTGTGCTGCGTGAGTGAGGACCTGCCACTGCCGCGGTGTGAGCAGAGCCTGTGATGCCCCGCGCGTCATGCTGATTCGCACTTCCGTGAGCAGTGCGCGGATGCCGCCTCCTGCCGAGATGTGGCAGACACAGGCGGGATACTCATGCGTCGATGGCACCCCGGACTCGTGCAACAGGATCGTGCGCACACGCCTTGTGCGACGGGCTTCTCGCGGTGGAAGCATTGTCGGATCGCTGACCAGCAGGTCTTGCGGGCGCAACAAGTCCACCTCCGGATCAGCCATACGCTGCACCCGGTGGCCATCTGCGAGGAGAGCGTGCTCCACGGCATCGGTCAACCACTCCGATGCCAGACACACGCTCACCTGGGGTCTGGTACTCGGCAAGGCGTCGTTTCGACGACTGGCAGAACGTTCTCAGGCGTCGCTCTGGAGGGTGAGATCAGCCCGAAGCTTCGCCCGCGCCCGCGCATACCTGCTGCGGACGGTCGCCGGCTTCCTGCCGAGGATCTTCGCCGCCTCCGCGAGGGAGAACCCGTCCCAGTGGACGAGCTGGATGACCTCGCGATCGCCCGTGGGAAGTGCCTCGAGTGCCTCCCACACATCGTCGCGCACAGGGCGGGAGTCGCCGCTGATGAGCGCTTCTCCCTTGAGCCTGTCGTTGAGCTTCCGCCTGCGCGAGAGCGCGCGTCTGTGGTTGGCAAGCACCTTCCGGGCGATCCCGAACGTCCACATCCGTGCCTCGATGCGGTCGGACGGCATGGCCTCGACCTTGCGCCACATGGTCAGCAGCACCTCACCGGTGAGGTCCGCGGCATCGTCAGTGGAGACGACCCGTCGAACGAAGTACGCGAACAGTGCCCGCTTGCTTTCATCGATCAAGCCAGGAAGGTCGAGCCTGTCGTCGCTCCACATCGACACCAGCGCCTCGAGGGGCTCCTCGGAACGGCCGGGCATCAGTGCCGCACCCATGTGCACGTCGAAGTGCCGGAGGTGCCGATACCGGGTTCGTTGATCAATTCGAACGGGATTTCATTCCCAATGGCGTTTTCGATGCCTCTGAACACTGTGATCTGGTCGACGTCCTCCTGGGTGAGCTCGGGATCGACGTCACCGTCCCCGACGGAGACTGGGTTCTGCTCGCCGAGGTCGTAACCGCGTTGGCCGATGCCGGTCCAGTCATGCGAGGCGATCCACTCCTTCGCCTCCGTGACGTCCGTGCCATCCCACGACCTGACGGCGAGCGAGTACGTGCACTCCACTGTTGTACCCTCGTCGGTGACGTAGGAGATCGGGATGACGGCATCAGGCGTGAAGTTCGGAGCGATGTAGACGGCTGCCGCTGTCGCTATGGCCCCGACGCTCAAGAGTGCAGCGACGGCCGCTGCGATGCGGACGCCACGCGGGCGAAGCGAGGGCCGTGCGTGCTGCTCTGCGGCATTCCTGGCAACGCGTTCGAGCATTGCGTCAAGAACCTCCGGTGACTCCGACCACTTGTCGTGCGGGGTGAGCAGTCGGTTGAGCTGTGTGTCGTCCATGAGTTTTCTCCGATGATCCGTTCACTACCGCTCATGTCCGATCATCGCCGAAGTGTTGCAGCGGCGCAGGACAAATCTGCAAAGAACGCAAGATATGTATCCATCGGTACATATCATCCTCCGCGCGCGTGTTCCACGCTCGAAGCAGGTCAACTCCGACCTCTGAGAGAAGTGAGGAATCCATGAGTCGTACACGTTCAGCGGCGCCGCGCCGCCGCGGTAGTCGTCCCCTCGGTATCGCAGTAGCTGCAGTGATCGCTTCGATGGGTCTCGTCGGCGGCATCGCCGCACCTGCGATGGCGTGGGGAAACGTCACGGTTGGGGCGCCTGCCGGGTGCACGGGGAGCGCCAAGGGCAGCAGCTGGAAGAGCGGTTCAACCGCACGCGCAAGCACGGCTGAGTCCGGCAACATCTGCCTCGTGATCGTCCCTGTCCAGGCCGGTCTGCGCCTGCCGAACAGCAGCACTCTGTGGAACGGCACGACCGGTGTGGAGTACACATCGGCGTCAGCGATCGCATCGAACGGCTACGTCGGTGGATGGCACCGCTGGGGCGGCAAGGTCGCGAGTTGAGCCGATTCTCTCGGGGCCCGCTGCTCAGGACCCTCGTCATCGCGGGTGCCGCGAGCATGCTGTTGCTGACCGCATGCTCCGTACAGACGCCGGGTCAGAGTGGCGGGCCCTTGTCAGCGGAGCAGATCAAGAGCACCGCAGACAAGTTCCGTGAGGAGGGCAACGAGTGGCTGGCAGGCTTGCTGGAGGACGGTGAAGTCGACGCTGCCGACTACGCAGCCGCGTCGGAGCGCTATGCCTCGTGCATGCGCGGACTCGGATACGAAGTTCCCGCGCCCATGGTGAACCCGACGAACTCGATGACGCACATCTACGACATCGACATGGGCACGCGTGAGCCGGATGCCTTCGGGGAGGACGACCTCTCGTGCAAGGACCCTGACCTGAATGTCATCGAGGCGGCCTATCTGAACACGGGCGTACAGCGGATGGACGAGTCGCTTCGCATCGCCGCACAAGAATGCATGGCCGAACTGGACTACGAGATCCCGGACGATGCACGAGACATTCGCGCTTTCAGCGGTGATCCGACGGCCGACGAGGGCGCACAGCGCGAAGCAGCCGCGACATGCATTAGTGACGAGGCGCTGCGCCTCTTCCCGGAGTTGCCGTACGTCGGAGTGGCGTATTGAACAAGACCGCTGAGCAATCCCCGCGCCGACGCCGTGACGCAGCCTTCTGGGTCGTCGCGGTCTGCTGGATTCTGGCGCCAGTCATCGGCGTGGGGATGCTCTATCAATACCTCTCCACGAAGACCGTCGTCGCGACTCAAGAAGTCTGGGCGCCGGCGCTCAGCGCCGAAGAAACGCGCGCCCAGGCAGTCGGCCTCGCACTCGAGTGGAGCGACGGTGCCGAGATCCCCGCGCCTGCATGGTCGGGGACGGTCGTTCGCGTCAACGTTCAACCTGGTGGCGTGCTCAAGAGCGGAGACGCGGTCGTCGATGTCGATGGCGTGAAGCGCATCGCGGCCTTCATGAATGTACCTCTCTACCGCGCCCTCGTTCCCGGATCCACCGGGGAGGACGTTAAAGCGCTGCTCGAGTTCCTCAGCACCCGGGGCATCGACGTCCCGGACAGCGACCGACTCGGCTGGGACGCATGGCTGCAGGTCTCCGCGTTCGCGAAGTCCATCGGCGTCGACACCACACAGGGATTGGCGTCCTTCGATCCAGGGTGGCTGGTCTTCATCCCGGCAGCCGAACTCACCGTCAGCGAAGTGCATGTGAAGGCGGGTCGACCGGCTCCCGCCAGCGGCGAACCCGTTGTCACAGCCATGGACCAACTCGTGTCGGCGCCCATCGTCACGCCCGAGGCCATCGCTGAGGTCACGGAGGACAACCCGATCAGCCCAGACGCGATTGCCTCTTCAACTGTCGCTGTTCCCGAAGGTGCCGTCGTACTGTTCGGCCAGAAGGAACTCGCAGTCGACGAGGCTCGGACCGCAATCGATCCCGCAGCGCTCCCCGAGATAGCTGCTGGGGTCACACAAGGAGCTCTCACCTCATCTGCACGCGTCGTCACCCCTCAGCCCGCGGCGATCGTCGTGCCCGCCGCCGCAGTTCTCACCGGCACAGATGGCACCTGTGTCATCGTCCGTGACGGAGAAGAGCGTCGAGTGGTTGCCGCTGAGACGATCGAATCGGTCGACGGCACCTCGCTGATAGCGGCGAAGGTGAAGTCCGGCGAGAGCGTGCTCGTCAACCCCTCAGCTACCGGTGCAACATGCGCATAGTCGCGCGAGACCTCGCCATGAGATTCGGTTCTCGATGGCTGTTTCAGGGCCTGGAATTTGCGTGGGAGTCGCCCGCCTTCGTCAGCGTCACCGGCCCCTCCGGTTCCGGCAAGACGACTCTTCTCGGTGTCATCTCCGGATCCATCTCCGCGACGGTCGGCGACTGCATCGCCGAAGCCGATGAGACGGGAGTGCCTTCGTCCGCGGGATGGATCGTGCAGAACAGTCCCCTTCTCGTCAGCCGGACGGCGCTGGAGAACGTGGCGCTCGGCCCTCTCTTTCAGCGCGTTCCACAGTCCGAGTCGCTGGCTCGGGCGGGGCAGGAGATGGCTCGTCTGGGCATCGAACATCTAGCGAACGTCCGCGCCAAGAAGCTCTCCGGTGGCGAGCGGCAGAGAGTCACTGTCGCTCGCGCCCTCGCATCCCAGGCGCGACTGATTCTCGCCGATGAGCCCACATCCTCTCTCGACGCGGAGGCGAAATTGCGGGTGGCTACCGCCCTCCGCAGTGCAGCCGACGGCGGTGCCCTGGTCATCATGGCGACGCACGACAAGGACGTGGCGGCCTTCGCCGACACGGTGTTCGACATCGGGCAGAGAACTACCTGATGAAGATCGTCGACTGCGTCTCCGAAGCGATCAGCAACGCCTTCGCCCGACCCCTTCAGACAGCGCTGATCGCCGTGCTCTCGGCAGCGCTGGCATTCGCGGCATTCATCCTCCCGTGGGCGACTGTCTCGCAGGCGCACGCGATGCTTGAGCAGGACATCGCCGAGGGGCGATCGATCATCGTGGTCGGCAGCAGTGGAGGACGAATCTCCACGGAGCGCTGCGACCTGCTCCGTTCGGTTGTGGGAGTCACCACCGCCGGTGCCATCCTGCGACCGGTGGAGTTGAGATCCACCGGCGGAAGACCGATCTCCGCTGTGCTGGTCACTCCCGGGTTGCCGGCTCTGCAATGGCCGGAACTCCCAGACCTCGCCCCAGGAACCGTCGTCGTGCCTTCGACCGAGAACGCTCTTGCAAGCGGCGTCCCCACCCCGGCGATGATCGACGGCACCGAGCGTCAACTCACAGCCGGGGGCACCGCCATCTCGGCAGGACGCATCTCCAGCCTCCATGCGAAGGTGATGATCCCGTCATCGACCCAAAGCGTGGCCACCGAATGTTACGTCGAGGCGACTCCAGGGGCCGAAGCAGGGATCACCTCGGTAGCCGCAGCATGGTTCCCGGCCACAGAGGGTGCCCGCACCATCCCGCTGGTGCCGGGGAAACCTGCTGGAGCGACAAGCCAAGAGCACCTCTCCTCCAGCCCTCAACTCTGGGTGATCCTCTGCGCCATCGGCACCATCGTGTTCGCTGTCGGATCGTCCGTCTGGAGCCGGCGCCATGACTTCGCCGTCTACCAACAACTCGGACTCTCACACCGAGGGTCGCTGGTGATGACTCTGGTCGAGTCCACGATCACGGTCTACATCCCTGCCGCAGGGGGAGTACTCGCGGCCGTGGCTGTCGCCAGCCTCGGCGACGTGCGCACGGAGGCGCTCGAGTTCGCCAGCACCTCTGCGGCGATGTTCATGGTGGGTATCACAATCGTTCCGATCGTTGCGACCTTCATCTGCCTCTCCGTCGGCCGTTCGAGCGCCGGGAAACTCTGAACACTCCACACGAAGATCAGTGCCGGCCGTGGCTATACGGCTTCGTCGAACTCCTCACCGGCTCCGAGGGCGTCGCCGACAGCGGGCTGCACGCTGCCGCCGCCCTCCTAGACTCGGCGAACGTCTCCGCGCAGAAGTTCTCCGGGCTCGGGTTCGTTCCGACCGTGGTCGTACGCCTTGGTGAGCGCACCCGACGAGCGACTCTCGTGCAACTTCGGCGCGTCCTACGGGTCGGCTCACATCCTCTCCCGTAGCGACCTGCGAGGATGATTCGCATGATCGAGGTGGATGAGGTCACGGTGTCCGCTGGCGAGGTGACGCTTCTGCGTCCCGTGACGATGACGGCCACGCGGGGTGAAGCCGTGGTGATCCGCGGCAGGAACGGCACCGGCAAGTCCACCCTGCTCCGGGTGCTCGCCGGCACCCAGAAGCCGTCGAGTGGGATGGTTCGGATCGCCGGAGAAGCGGTGGCTCCGCGTGACCGGGCTTTCCGGCGCCGCGTCGCCACCATGATCGGCCTGCCCCCGATGGCTCCGGACCTCACAGTGTCCGATCACGTCCTGCTGGTCGCGACGACCTGGGTGGACGATCCGGATGCGGCGACCGCGCTCGCCCGTCGTGTCCTCGCCGAGTTGGACTTGACCGCCTTCGGGCAGCGGTTCCCGCACGAGCTGTCGTCGGGCCAGATCCAGCTGTTTGGCATCGCCCTGGCGCTCGCTCGGCCGTTCGACGTGCTGATCCTCGACGAGCCGGAGCAGCGTCTGGACCCGGAGCATGTCGAATCGGTGATCCGGGTGCTTCGCGCGCGACGCGACGAGGGCGCGGCAGTCATCGTCGCCACCCACAGCCCGCTCCTCGCCGACGGACTCGCCGACCGCGCGCTCTGGTTGGATGCCGCGGCATGACACGTCGTGCGTCCGCGGCCATCCGGATCTGGCATGCCAGGAACACCCGCACGAGCGGCGACCGGGGCTATGCGGTCTACCTGTTCCTGATGGTCGCACTGGTAGCTGTGGCGCCGGTCGTACGAGCCGCCTGGCTGACGGTGGCGAGTACGGAGGGCATCTCGCTCCTCTCCTCGCCCACCTCGAGGGAGATCACCGTCCTCGTCGCCGCGGGGCTGTGGGCGGGCGCGCTACTGCTCGGTCGCGACCGCGGTCCTGCCCTGTATCCCCCGTTCCTGACTCATGCCCTCGCCACGAGCGAACTGGCCGGATCCGACGCATTCCGGCGCCCGATGCTGCGCGCCGGTTCACTCGTGTCCGCGGCGACCGCCGCGATCGCCGCGCTGATCGGTGCGGCGCTGGCATCGAGCGGGACCATGGCTCCCCTCGCCGCGGTCGCCTTCGTCGCCGTCGGCGCACTCGTCGGCGTGATCACCACCGTCGCCTGGCTCGCCGGCCAGGTGCTCCCCCATGCTGCGGTGGCGCTCGCCCTCGGCGTCTTCGCGCTGGGGGTGATCACCGCTTCCGTCCCCGCGATGCTGGCGTTCACGCCCTGGGGGTGGGTCGGACTCGCCTATCCGGGCATCGGATCGCCGCACTCACCCGCCGCGTTGATCGCGCTGATCGCGCTGAGTGCGATGCTCGTGATCTCGACGCCGATGCTGATGAACCGGCTCGGCCTCGCCGAGCTGATGGTCCAGGCCGCGCGGTGGGACTCCGCGACCGCACACGCGACGGGCATGGAGTTCAGCGCTGCCGCGACGATCTACCGGCAGCGACCTCAGCTCGGTCGCCGCTTCCGCGCCGTCCGACCGCTCCGACGACACGAGGTGACCTTCTTGGTCCGCGATGCGATCGGAGCGGTCCGAACCCCCGGCCGCCTCGCCGTCGGTGTCCTCGCTCTCGCCGCAGCTGGCGCGCTGACCGCACTCGCGTTCTCCCCGGCCTCCCCCGGCTGGGCGCTGGGTGCAGCGGCCGGACTGATCCTGTTCGCCGGACTCGGACCCCTCACCGACGGCATCCGGCACGCCGCGAGCATCGCGTCCGATATCCCGCTCTACGGGATCAGCGACGAGCAGCTGCTCGCCAGGCACGCGCTCTTCCCGCTGGCCGTGCTGATCATCGTGCTGCTCGCGGCGTCCGTCATGTGCGCGGCCGCGGCGGGGCTCGCGGCGGCAGGACCGATCACGGGTTCGATCGCGCTCGGGCTGCTCACCCTCGTCGCCCGAATCAGCGACGCGATGAAGGGTCCGCTGCCACCCGCGCTGCTCACCCCGATCCCGTCGCCGATGGGCGACCTCGGCGCCGCCGTGCGACTGGCCTGGTCCATCGACGGCCTGCTTCTCGCCGCATTCGCCGGCGCCGCAGCCACACTCGTCTTCGAATCTCCCCTCCTGCTCCTCGGCGCCGCCGTCGTCCTCGTCGGCATCGGCCTCCACCGCTGGCGACACCGCGCGTAGCCCGGAACGGTGTCGGCGGCGACGAGCCGACCCCGCTTCAGTCGACTCCTGGGACGGCTGAACGGGGGTCGATCCCCGCGAACGCCAGCGCGATCACCATGCCGGCCAGTTCCTCGATCTGACGCGCGCGGTGCAGTCCGCCGACGGTGTGTGGGGTTGCTCCAACGGACCGGACGAGGCGGCCCACGGTATCGAGCGCGAGATCGTCGTCGCCGGCCAGCGCCACGACATCTTGCGCCGTTGCTGCTTCCCACCGATCAGCCGGGTGCACGTTGAACGCCTTCACGACGCGAGCTCCCGGAGCACGCTGTGCGATGTGTTCGGCTGCCGATCCGCGGTCGAGGAGGTGACGTCCGACGCCGTGCTCGACCGGGTTCGTCGGATCGATCACGACCTTGCCCGCCAGGGCGCCGTGCACAGCTCCGGTGCGCGCGATCACATCGTCGATGCTCCGCCAGGGCACAGCAAGAAGGACGACGTCAGCCGCCTGGATCGCGTCAGAGGGCGCCACCACGGTCGCCCCTTGACCGATCTGATCAGCGAGGCGCCGGGCGCTGCCGCTCGATCGTTCGCCGATGATGATCTGGTGCCCCGCGTCAGCCCACCTGGAGCCGAGGGCGCGCGACGTTGCCTGCGCCGATGAGCGCGATACGGAGAGAGGAGGAGTCAACGGGGGTCGTAGCTGTCATGTCTCGACCGTACGCAGGCCCCTACGCACCGGACGGTGCGTACCGATCGGAGACAATAGAGGGATGTTCGAGAGAACCGGAGACGTCGATGAGCGCGTGGCGGATTGCCGCGTGCGTGCGGCGACCGATGTCCTCAGCCACCGCTGGGACGGCGTCGTCCTCGCCGCTCTCGGCGCAGGACCTCGTCGTCGCGTGGAGCTTCTTGCGGCCATCGGGCAGATCAAGGACAAGCCTCTGACCGAAGCGCTCTCCCGCCTGATGACCGCGAACCTCGTCGCACGTCGGCACGACGCGGGGTCTTCGCCGATCAATCGCTACGAGCTCACTCCCCTGGGCCGCAGCTTCCACGACGGGCCGCTGCAGACGCTGGCCGCCTGGGCTGAGCAACACGGTGAGCAGCTCCTCGACACCAGCGCCTGCCCGACCGAACCGGAGACTACGGCGCTGTAGCCCGCAACGGTGACTCATGAGGGTCAGCCGCGGCGAGGATGCCGTGGTCCCAAGACGACGGCATGCCGAAGGCTGGCGGAAGTGCAGATCGCCGCTCGCCTCACGCTCGGACGCGAAAGTATCGACTGATCCAGAGGCCGGGAACCGGCTCAGCATCCGACTGGTGCACGAAGCCGAGGGACTCGTACAGCGCTCGGGCCGTCGCATTGTCGCGCCCGGTCGCGACGACCGTCTGGGGCGCAAGCGACATGACCTCCATCACCAACGCAGTGCCGAGGCCCTGTCGGTGATGGGCGGGGCCGACCATGAGACGGTCGAGGTCGGCGACGTCATTCTCCATCGCGTATCCCGCTGCCGCCGCGATCTGATGGTTCTCGTCGATAATGACGAGCCAGTCCAGGCCGGACGACAGCAAGTCGGACTCCGTCTCGTGGAGCGGCGGAATGCGGTCATCACCGATCAGCTGGGCCTCGACGGCATACGCCGCGTGCTGAAGCTCAAGGAGGTGCGATGCGTGAACACGCACTTCATCTGGGGTGAATCGACGCGTCCGCATGGTCGGTCCCCTCACGTTCACATGGTGGAGCCGGTACGACCATTCCGGACGGCCTTCCTCATACCGCTCCTCGCTTGGATCCTCATCGCTGCTCAGCGACCGAAGGCGCGACCGAGAAGGGGACGAATCGCGCTTCGATGTTCGAAGAATACTGAAGGACCGTGTTCGCTAGCGAGCGCGTCGTCACACCCGTACCCCATCGCGCAGGCCGGCGAGCAGCTTCTCACCGATACCGGGCACGGCGAGCAGGTCGTCGACGGAGCCGAAGCGCCCGTTCTCATCGCGCCAGGCGATGATGCGTTCGGCCAGTGCCGGACCGATGCGCGGCAACGTCTCCAGAGCGGCCTGATCGGCGGTATTGAGGTCGACGCGGTCGTCTCCCGGCGGTCCCGCTCCCGGCGCAGCGGCCGCCGACCCCGCGGTCGGAACGACGATCTGCTCGCCGTCTTCCAGCAGCCTCGCGAGATTGACCGCCGCCAAGTCAGCATCGTCGTTCGCGCCACCCGCCGCCGCCAATGCGTCGACCAGACGTGCGTCCAGGTCCAGCACGTAGATGCCGGGGTGGGCGACCGCCCCCAGAACGTGCACGTACAGCTCCCCGGAACCACCGGCGGTCGACGTCTCATCCGGCAACGGCACGGATGCGGTCGGGGATGCCTGGCCGCGCAGAAGACCGAGGCCGACGGCAGCAGACAGCACGACGAGCGCGAGAACGACCCCGGCTCCGATGCTCAGGCGCAGTCGACGCCGTGGCGGGGGTGGTGCCTGCGGGGATGCCATCCAGCCAAGCTAGGCGCGGGAAACGGACTCCCCGGGCACCGAAGACCCGAGTCGTGGACAACCGCTACCCCCGTGCAGGTGGTGCAGAGCGGCCGGCCCGGGCATTTCCGCAGCACGGCCGACAGGGATGACGGCGACGGCCCCTGACGCTCACCGAAGCGAGCACCAGGGGCCGAAAGTCATCCGCGGCGAGAGGAGATCAGCCCTTCACGACGATGCTGACGATCTTCGGCGCCCGCACGACGACCTTCACGATCTCGCGATCGCCGATCGAACGGATCACCCGCTCGTCGGCACGAGCCAGGGCTTCGAGCTCGGACTCGCCGATGCGCGCCGAGACCTCGAGCTGTGCACGGACCTTGCCGCCCACCTGCACGACGGCGGTGACCGTGTCCTCGACCAGCAGCGCGGGATCGGCGGACCTCCACGTCACGAGGCCGACGGAGGGCTCGTGACCGAGCATCTCCCACATCTCCTCCGCGGTGTGCGGTGCGATCAGGTCGAGCATCACGGCAATCGTCTCGGAGGCCTCGCGCACCGCCGGGTCCGCAGCGCCGGCGTCGCCGTCGATCGTCTTACGGGTGACGTTCACGAGTTCCATCAGGCGAGCGACGAGCACGTTGAACTTCGTCTGCTCGACCAGAGCGGGAGCCTCCGCGAGCAGCTTGTGCGTCGCGCGACGCAGTGCCGCATCGCCGCCGTCGAAGACCACGTCCACGGGGCTCGAGACCTCGCCGGCGACGCGCATGGCCCGCGCCAGGAACTTCTGAGCGCCGGTCGTGGAGACGTCGGCCCAGTCCTTGTCGTCCTCGACCGGACCGGCGAACGCCAGCCCGACCCGGAGCGCGTCGGCGCCGTGGGCATCGAGCTCGTCCTGGAAGAGCACCAGGTTGCCCTTGCTCTTCGACATCTTGGTGCCGTTGAGGATGACCATGCCCTGGTTGATCAGGTTCGAGAACGGCTCCGTGAAGTCGATCAGGCCCATGTCGAACAGCACCTTGGTGATGAAGCGCGCGTACAGCAGGTGCAGGATCGCGTGCTCGACGCCGCCGATGTAGGAGTCCACCGGAGCCCAGCGAGCCGCCTGAGCGGGATCGAACGCCACGGTGTCGCTGTTCGGCGACAGGAACCGCAGGAAGTACCACGAGCTGTCCACGAACGTGTCCATGGTGTCGGGATCGCGCAGCACCGGGTCACCCGTCGCCGGATCGGTCGTGCGCACCCAGCTCTCGGCACCGCCCAGCGGCGACGTGCCCTTGGGCTTGAGGTCGAGTCCCTCGACGCTCGGCAGCTTCACGGGGAGCTTGTCCTCGGGGACCGGGATGATGCTGCCGTCCTCGGCGTGCAGCATCGGGATCGGCGTGCCCCAGAACCGCTGGCGCGAGATCAGCCAGTCGCGCAGCCGGTAGTTCTTCGCGGCACGGCCGGTTCCGGTGGACTCCAGCTGCTCGATCGCGCGGGCGATCGCGTTGCGCTTGGAGAGACCGTTCAACGCACCGGAGTTGATCATGCGACCATCGCCGGTCAACGCGATGCCGGTCGATGCCGGGTTCTGCTCCTCGAGCGCGGCGCCGGTGTCGATCGGCACGCCCTCCTCGTCGACCTCTATCACGGGCATCGCGCCGGTGACGGGAGCGGTCGTGTCGACGACGACCTTGACCGGCAGGTCGAACGCGCGGGCGAAGTCCAGGTCGCGCTGATCATGCGCCGGGACGGCCATGACTGCACCGTGACCGTAGTCCGCCAGCACGTAGTCGGCCGCCCACACGGGCAGCTTCTCGCCGTTGACCGGGTTGATCGCGTAGCGCTCGAGAAAGACACCGGTCTTCGGGCGGTCCGTGGACTGCCGGTCGATGTCGGTCTCCTTCTGCACCTGCTCCAGGTACGTCTGGAAGCGCTGGCGCACCTCGTCGGGCGCCTCGGCCGCGAGTTCGGATGCCAGGTCGGAGTCCGGGGCGACGACGAAGAACGTGGCGCCGTGCAGCGTGTCAGGGCGCGTCGAGAAGACCGTCACCGGCTCCGGGCGACCCTCGATCACGAAGTCGACGTCCGCGCCGATCGAGCGGCCGATCCAGTTGCGCTGCATCTGCAGCACCTTGTGCGGCCAGAAGCCCTCGAGCTGGTTCAGGTCGTCGAGCAGTCGATCGGCGTAGTCCGTGATGCGGAAGTACCACTGTGTGAGCTTCTTCTTGATGACCTCGGCACCACAGCGCTCGCAGCGACCGTCGACGACCTGCTCGTTGGCGAGCACCGTCTGGTCGTTGGGGCACCAGTTGACCGGGCTCTTCTTGCGGTACGCCAGACCGCGCTCGTGCATCTTCAGGAACAGCCACTGGTTCCAGCGGTAGTACTCGGGGTCGGACGTGTGCAGCACGCGGGTCCAGTCGAACGAGACTCCGTACGCCTGGAACCCCTCCTTCTGCTGCGCGATGTTCTGGTAAGTCCACTCGCGGGGGTCGGCCCCACGGCGGATCGCCGCGTTCTCGGCGGGCAGACCGAAGGAGTCCCAGCCGATCGGGTTCAGCACGTTGTGCCCGCGGTGGCGCCAGAAACGGGCCACGATGTCGGAGTAGAGGTAATTCTCCGCGTGCCCCATGTGCAGGTCGCCCGAGGGGTAGGGGAACATCGCGAGGACGTATCGCCGCGGCCGGGTGTCCTCGTCGCCGCCGGTGAGGAACGTACCGTTCTCCGCCCAGTACTTCTGCCACTTCGTCTGGATGGCGTGCGCCGACGGGGCCTCGTCGTCGGCGGGAGCGGTGGACAGGTTCTCAGACAACGAACGCACGACCAATCTGAAGGAAAAAGCGGGATCAGTTCAGGATATCGGAACGCCAGAGCGCAGGCATTTCCGCACCGAGCGCGGCCAGGGGCGCTCGCGCCTTCGTCGCCACCTCGGCGACTTCGGCCGCCGGCGCGGAACCCCAGGTGATCCCTCCCCCGGCGCCGACGACCGCCCGTTCCCCGTCGATCAGGATGCTGCGGATGACCATCGCGAGGTCGAGCGCACCATCCGCCCCGATGTAGCCGAAGCAGCCGGCGTAGACGCCGCGCGGCCCGCCTTCCAGCTCGTGCAGTCTCGTCATCGCCGAGAGCTTGGGCGCACCCGTCATGCTGCCGGCGGGGAAGGCGGCGTCGAGCAGAGAACCGACGGTCGTCCCGGCCGCAGCGACACCGCTCACCGTGCTCACGAGCTGATGCACGGCGGGATAGCTCTCGACCACCCACAGCCCGTCCACCCGGATGCTTCCCGGTTCGCACACGCGGGAGAGGTCGTTGCGCATCAGATCGACGATCATCACGTTCTCCGCGCGCTCCTTCCGATCGAGTGCGAGCTCTGCGGCCAGAGCGACATCCTCCACCGGGTCGGCACTGCGGGGACGGGTGCCCTTGATGGGGCGGGTGCGGATGACGCCGCCGTCGACGTGGAGGAACTGCTCGGGGCTGGCGCTGAGCAGCGTGCGGTCGCCGATCCGGAGGAACCCGCCGTGGTGCGCGGGGGTCGCGGCGCGCAGGCGACGATAGACGTCGACGGCATCATACGGGCCGACCACGGTGAACCGCGTCGTCAGGCACAGCTGGTACGCGATGCCGGCGCGGATCAGATCACGGCAGCGTTCGATGAGCGCGGCGTACTCCTGCGGGTCGTGTCGCCCCTCGGCGACACGGGAATCGCCGTCGGGTAGCGCCTGCGGGACAGTCTCGTCCGGCGCGTCCTCGACAGCGGAGACTCGAGCCGCCCAGGCCGGGAGGTCGCCGTCGTCGCTGAGCGCCCAGACGCGCCGCGCGGCGTGATCGAAGGCGACCACGTGCGTGGCCCGCAGCCAGACGCCGCCGGTCTCGTTGACGCGCCCGCTCACCGGGGCACCGGCGGCCGCGGCTCCGGACTCGTAGTCGAGCCAGCCCACCCATCCTCCGGAGAACGGCGGAACGGTCCGATCGGCAGGAGCGCCACCCAGTGCCACCTCCCGCGGCAGGGACGAGCGCTCCCCCGTGCCGACGAAGCTCCAGCCCTCCGTGGCATCCGCTCCCGCGTCGAGCCAGAAGAGATCCGCGACCTGCGCCTCGAGCATCCGGAACACGGACGACGGCTTCACCCAGGAGGGAAGTCGTCGAGCAGTCAGCTGTTCGGGCACCTTTCCAGCCTAGGACCGGGCCGCTCCCGTATTCTCATGACGTGGACGACCTCCTGCTCTGGCTCCTCGACACCGTGCAGTCGATCGATCCGGTCACGCGCACTCTGGTCGCAGGTCTCGCCGTCATGCTGGAGACCAGCATCCTCATCGGGCTCATCGTCCCCGGGGACACCATCGTCATCATCGCGTCGATGGGCGTCGCCACCGTCTGGGAGGGCATCGCGATGGGCGTCGCCGTCGTGATCGGCGCGCTGATCGGCGAGAGCATCGGATTCTGGCTCGGCCGTTGGCTCGGCCCGCACATCCGCGTGTCCTGGCTCGGCCGCAAGATCGGCGAACACAACTGGGTCAGGGCAGAGAACTATCTCGAGCGCCGCGGCGGCATCGCGATCTTCCTGTCGCGATTCCTCCCGGTGCTGCACTCCCTCGTCCCCCTCACCGTCGGTATGAGCGAGTACCCCTATCGCAAGTTCCTGGCATGGACCGCCCCGGCATGCATCCTCTGGGCGACCGCGTATGTGAGTGTGACTTCCCTCGCGGCCGGCAGCTTCCGCGAGCTCGTGGATCGCGTGCACTTCGCGGGCTACATCTTCGTCGGCGTCATCGCGCTCTTCCTGCTCCTCGCGTACTTCGGCAAGAAGCTGCTGCAGCGGCTCGAAGCCCGCCATCAGGAGGCACCGGAGTCGGCGACCGACTCCGACGTGAAAGACTGAGTCAATGGCATCGGCTCCCCCAGCCCCCCGGATCCACTGGTTCGCCCGACTCGAGCATCGCTTCCATGTCTGGCGTGAAGGTCGTGCGCGCCGCCGCGGCCGTGTCGCCACGATCCTCCCGTTCCCCGGTTACGGCGGCCCCGGCTGGGTGCGCGTGGTCGGCCGAGTGCTGATCGTGCCCCCGCAGCGGCGCACCCGCGACGGTGAGCCGGCGAGTGTGCGCGGCTGGCGCAGCTTCGTCGGGATCCCCGTCGGGTACGCATCCGTGACCGTGCATTTCGGAGAGACGACGCATCAACTGGTCGCCGATCGCGGCGGCGTGGTCGATGCGAAGATCCCCGTCGACCTGGAGCCCGGCTGGCAGACGTTCATGATCTCGGTCGAGGGACAGGAACCGGTCGAGGCGGGCGCCTTCATCGTCGCGGAGGGGACCACGTTCGGCGTCGTGTCCGACGTGGACGACACCGTCATGGTCACAGCCCTGCCGCGTCCGTTCATCGCGTTCTGGAACTCGTTCGTGCTCGACGAGCACGCCCGTCTCCCCGTCCCCGGGATGGCCGTGCTCCTCGACCAGCTGCTGCGGCAGCACCCCGGCGCGCCGATGGTGTACCTGTCCACCGGCGCGTGGAACGTCGCCCCGACCCTCTGGCGGTTCCTCGGTCGTCATCTCTTCCCGGCAGGCTCGATGCTCCTGACCGACTGGGGTCCGACGCATGAGCGCTGGTTCCGCAGCGGGCGTGAGCACAAGCTCACCAATCTGCGTCGACTGGCGACGGAGTTCCCCGACGTGAAGTGGCTGCTGATCGGCGATGACGGTCAGCACGACGAAGCGATCTACTCGCAGTTCATGGACGAGCATCCCGATTCGGTCGCCGGCGTCGCCATCAGACGCCTGCTGCCCGCCGAGGCCGTGCTCGCCGGTGGACGCGCCGACCGCGAGCCGCATTCCGAAGACGTGGCACCGTGGGTGAGCGCGGAAGACGGCGCCGGTCTCCGCGACCTCCTCGGCGAAGTCGGCATCCTGCACTGACGAGAACACGGCAGACATGGACACGCTCGTCGAGAAGGCGATCCCCCGCGATGAATGGCTCGACCGTGAGCAGGCGCATCAGGATCGCGCGGACACCCTGACGGCCGGACATCGTGAGCGCGCCGCCCGATCCGAGAAGCACCCCGTGTGGGACTTCCTCCACACCTACTACTCCTACAAGCCCGCGCAGCTTCGGCGCTGGCATCCGGGAGCGGGCGTCGAGCTGCAGGATGCGCCGGAACGCCTCTCATGGCGCTGGTATTCGCCGGGTGACACCGCTGGCGGCGCCGTGCCCGACCCCCGGTCGTTCGCACAGGAGAAGGCCGACCTCGCCGCCCTCGTCGAACGGATGCTGCGCCGCACGGCCTCGCGCCCCGGCCAGTTCGGCTGTTTCGGACTGCACGAGTGGGCCATGGTGTACCAGGCGGACGAGCATCGCCACGCGGTACCGCTGCGTCTGGGACAGGCGGGCACGGATGCGGTCGTCGAGAACCATGACCTGCGCTGCACGCACTTCGACGCATTCCGGTTCTTCACCCCGGAGGCCGTTCCCCGCAACCGCACGCCCCTGAGCCGTGAGGATCAGCCGCTGTTCGAGCAACCAGGGTGTCTGCATGCGGGGATGGATCTCTACAAGTGGGCGACGAAGCTCGGACCGCTCATCCCGGGCGAACTCCTCCTCGACTCGTTCGAGCTGGCGCGCGACATCCGGCTGCTCGACATGGAGGCCGCGCCCTACGATCTCTCCGCGTGGGATGTCACCCCGGTGCGCATCGAGACGCCCGAGGGCAAGGCGGAGTACGTGCGTCGGCAGCGCGGATTCGCCGAACGCGGTGCCGCTCTGCGCACTGCCCTGCTGGCCGCGTGGCTCGGCGACGGCGCACGAGAAGCGGCCTGAGCGTCACTGCACCGGTTCGCAGTCGGCGCAGAGCGTCCATCGCGCCGATGCCGCTGCCAGCTGCGCGCGCAGCGTGAGCACCCGCGTCGCCGCCTCTTCGAGCCGCTCCTTCGGAAGCGTGCCCGCCTCGACCGCGTGCGCGATGCCGGCCGCCATCTTCCCCGCCGTCTGCCCGTCGGAGCCCGCGATCATCAGCACCAGGTCGTTGCCGGCGGCGATCGCGGCGACGCCGTTGGCGACCGGATCCGCGTAGGCGGGATTCCCCGACGACAACAGCATGCCGAGGTCGTCGGTCACCGCCACCCCGTCGAAGCCGAGCTCCTCCCTGGCGATCGCGTGCCACTTCGGAGAGAGGGAAGCAGGCAGGGCGTCGACGGCGGTGTAGGCGAGATGCCCGTACATGAGCAGAGACGCTCCGGCATCGATGCCCGCCGCGAACGGAACGGCCTCGGTGCGGCGCCATTCGTCGAGTCCCATGCTCGTGCTCGGAATCGCGGAGTGCGAGTCGCCGGGGGCGGCACCGTGTCCGGGGAAGTGCTTGAGCGTCGACGCGACGAACTGCTCCTGTGCCGTGGTGGCGGCCGCCACCCGATCCGCGGAGCTCGCAGGGTCGGTGCCGAGCGCGCGGCCGTAGATGAACGTTCCCGACTCAGCCGTGAAGTCGGCCACCGTGCCGAAGTTCACCGTGATCCCCGCCCGTGCCACGAGAGACCCTCGGGCCGTGAACGCTGCGGAGGTGTCATCGACCGGCTGCCCCTTCAGCGTGGTGGAGGACGCGTAGTCGTCGCCGTGCAGCCGCGAGACGATGCCGCCCTCCTGGTCGACCGCGATCAACGGGGGCAACGCGGGATCGATGGTCATCGCGGCGGTGAGAGCCTGCAGCTCGGTCTCCGTCGCGGGGATGTTCGCCCCCATCAGGATGAACCCGCCGAGACCGGACTGCATGTAGGTCCGGAGCGCGGCCGGGTCCGTGCCCGACACGTGGCCCATGACCACCGTGGAAGCCTGCTCTGCCACGGACATCCCCTGCACCAGAGCGGTCGCATGCGCGGCCGGGCCGGTGGTTTCCCCGCCCGAGGAGACGGCGGTCGGGGTGTGGGAGCCAACCGTCGACGGGATGGGCGACGCGACGGCTGCCGGCGAGGCGCACATCGCTGCCGTCGCGACGACCGCCAGCGCTCCTGCGGCCCAGCGACGGTATCGAGACATGACGGGTCCTGTGCGGTGTGGACGCGTCAGCAGCCGAGCGCCTCGGCGATCGGCACCGAGGTGGCGGGGTCGCCGTTGCCGAAGCGGATCGTCCGTCCGATCGTGCACGGTCCGTGGAGCGCTGCCGCGATGACCGCGGCGACATCGGCCCGCGAGACGGCTCCGCTGCCCGCGGGGTCGATCTGGATCCGAGAGGTCGGCTCGTCGAACGTGAGCGTGCCAGGGGCGAGGATCGTGCCGTCCAGCGCACTGCCGCGCAGATGCTCGTCGGCGGCCCACTTCGCGTCGGCGTAGGGGAAGAAGGAGTCGTTCTCTGGCACACCGTGATCGGCCGTGGAGCCGAGCCACGACACCATCACGTAGCGGCGGACACCTGCACGCTCGGCCGCGTCCATCGACCGCTGCGCGGCATCCCGATCGACCGCGTACGTGCGCTCCGGGGATCCGCCGCCGGCGCCGGCCGACCACACGACCGCATCGTGTCCGCGGATGATCTCGGCGATCTCCTCCACTCCGAGATTCTCGACATCGGCGACGAGAGCCGTGGCCCCCGTCGCTTCGACATCGGAGGCGTGCTCCGGGTTGCGGATGACGCCGGTGACCTCGTCGCCGCGGGCGACGAGCAGTGGCGCGAGCCGAAGGGCGATGCGGCCGTGGCCGCCGAAGACGATGATGCGCGACATACCCTCACCCTACGCGCCTGCTCCGACGTCAGCGCGGGGTCTGATCGCTGTCGATCACGAACGCCTGAGGATGGCTCGGCAGGTAGCGGACGACGACCGGCTCGCCGCTCGTCAGGAACGCATCTCGATCCGGGTACACGGCGGGCGTGAAGAAGTTGCTCTCCAGCGTGTACTCGACGCCCTCGGCGGTCGTGAAGGTCACCCAGTCCCCCTCCAGCGTCCCGGTGGTGGGGCGGCCGTTGTCGTAGATGTACGCCCGGGTCACGGGCACTCCGGTGAGGCTGAGGATCCCGATCACGAGGGATCCGACCATGAGGAGCGCCAGCACGCGGGCCCCGATGCGGACGACGCCACCCCAGAACCGACCTTGCGGGCGTTCCGTGGGGTGCAGCAGTCCCTCCCGCTCCCGGATGCTCCGCAGCGCCTCGCCCGGCACCGCACCCCGAACCGACAGCGCGAACAGCCCGAGAGTCGAGAACCCCGCGATGAAGACCATGGCATAGCCGTGCGAGGCCGGGAAGTTCACCAGCCAGATGAGGGTGTCCATCGGGTTCATCGGGCCGTCTCCTTCTCGATGGTCACCGCGACGGTCTGCGGATCCTCCCGGCGATAGAACGCCCACACGGGAGCGCCGACCTGCAGATGCGGGATCGCCTGGGGGTACACGAACACGGTCGTGTCGGCTTCCCAGGTCGCCGCGCCTTCCGGCGCCATCAGCACCCGCAGCGCGAGCTCGCTCTGCCCTTCACGACGACGGCCCGTCGGTCGCACCTCGAGCACCGACGCCGGTACCTGGATGCCGGTGGTGCGCGCCTTCACCAGCCGGGGGTCGATCAGCCCCCGGTCGATGCGCCACTGCAGCATCGCGTCGCCGACGGCGGGGTCGCTGAGGTCAGCGAGTTCGACCGTGTCCTGGTCGGTCAGGCTGTAGCGCACCGCAACCGGCAGCCCGACCTGGAGCGTCGCGAGGTCGGTGGGCTGCACGAGCATCCGCAGCTGGCCGATGAAGTCGTCGGCGGCGCTCGGGGTGACACGGATGAAGAGGTCGTACTGCGGGACGTCGTTCACCGTCATCCCGGTGCGGGAGACCTCGACGATCGTGCCGACGCCGATCTGCGCCTCACCGCGCGGAGTCCTGCGACGCGCGATGCCCGACAGCATCCCGCCGAAGGTCAACAGCAGCCCCCATGCGACTCCGATGAGGATCGGACCGCCGAGGGTGTCCTCGCCGGCGAACGGGAGGATGGACCGGCGCTGATCCACCCCGAACAGCCCTTCGCCTACCCAGATCACGAGCCAGGCGGACAGCAACAGCCAGACGACGAGGAGCACGATGCGGAGCATGTGCTCAGCGTAGCCAGGCACCGTTCTCCACCCGTGCATAAATCTGCGTGCAGGGCCCTCGTCCGACGCGGCGGGGTCCTCTACACTCAGGGCAACGATGCCGACCCGAACGGCATCCCTCCCGACAGCAGGACGACGATGCCCACACCGCTGATCGAGCGCGAGATCACCGCGCCCGTCTCGCTCACGACTCCCGACGGAACGCTCAACCGCGATGCGCTCGGCTGGTCCCGCCTCCCGCTGCACGACACGTCCGGGATCCCCGGACGTGGTCGCTGGGGGCGCAACAAGCGCTGGGAGTACTGGAACGTGATGACCCCGTCCCACATCATCGCGTTCACCGTGTCGTGCGTCGACTACCTGGCTCTCCACGAGGTCTGGGTGCTCGACCGCGCGACCGGGGAGGACATCGGCTCGACGGTGGTCTCCCCCGGAGCACGCTCCGCGACCCTCCCGCCATCGCTCGGAGACGGCTCGACACAGGCCCGCACCCGCCGGATCACGCTCGACATCGACGAGACGTTCGACGGCACGCGCCTGCGAGGCACCGCGCCCCGGGTGTCGTTCGACATGCTCGCCGCCCGGCCGCCCGAGCATGAGGCGCTCGGCGTGGTCGTGCCCTGGCGTCGTGGAGAGGATATCCGCCGGTTCCAGTACACGGTGAAGGATGTGGCGCGGCCGACGACCGGCACCGTCGCGATCGACGGCCGAGCCTACGACGTTCCGGTGGGTAGTTGGGCGGTTCTCGATCACGGCCGCGGGCGCTGGCCGTACCGCGTGCACTGGAACTGGGCGGCGGGCAGCGGCATCGTCGACGGCCGCACGATCGGGTTGCAGCTCGGCGCGAAGTGGACGGACGGTTCCGGAGCCACCGAGAACGCACTGCTCGTCGACGGCCGCCTGTCGAAGATCAGCGAGGAACTCGTGTGGGATTACGACTCCGAGCGTTTCATGCGCCCGTGGCGGGTGCACGGCGCGGCGGCCGACCTCACCTTCTCCCCGTTCTACGACAAGAGATCGCGCACGAATGCGCTCGTCATCGCCAGTCGGACGGATCAGCTGTTCGGCGTCTGGACGGGATGGGTGCGCGACGACACGGGTGCGCAGGTGCGCGTGGACGGTATCGAGGGCTTCGCCGAAGAGGTCGTCAACCGGTGGTGACGCTCGCCCCCGCGGACCGCAGCGCGCGCTGCACGCCCTTGGCCGCGGAGCGCCCGGCACGATTCGCGCCGATCGTGCTCGCCGAAGGCCCGTAGCCGACCAGCTGCACTCGCGGATCGGCGACCGCGGTCGTGCCGCGGCCGTTCCGGTCGAGCTGGATCCCCCCGGCGGTGCTGCGCAGGTGCAGGGGCGCCAGGTGGCTGATGGCCGGACGGAACCCGGTGGCCCAGAGGATGACGTCCACGCGCTCGAAGCTGCCGTCGGCCCAGCGCACTCCGTCGGGCTCGATGCGCGCGAACATCGGGCGGCGTGCGGCGTAGGCGCCCAGCCGCTCGGCCTCGCGTTCTTGCGGACGCAGCATGAGTCCGGTGACGCTGACCACGCTCTCGGGAGGGAGTCCTGCGGCGACACGCTGCTCGACCAGAGCGACCGCGGCCGCCCCGGCTTCGGGTGTGAAGTCATCGGTCCGCCACACAGGTTCCCGGCGCGTGACCCAGAGGGTGTCCGTGATCGGGGCGAGAGCGCCGAGGAACTGCACGGCGGACGCTCCCCCGCCGACCACGAGCACGCGCCTGCCGACGAAGTGCTCCGGCCCCGGGTAGTCGACCGTGTGCAGCTGCTCCCCGACGAAGGTCTCCATACCGGGGAAGTGTGGGAGGAACGGATGCGACCACGTCCCGGTCGCGTTCACCAGCGTGCGGGTCGTCCACTCTCCCTCGCGCGCTCGCACGACCAGGAGTCCGTCTCGGTCCTCGACCCGTTCGACGTGCACCGGGCGGAGCACCGGGAGCGCATGCTTGCGCTCGTAGGAGGCGAAGTACTCGGGGACCGCGATGTTGGCGCGGGCGCCGTCACGCGGCGGAGGCGTGTCGTCGGGAAGTTCGGCGACGCCGTGCACGTCGCGCATCGTCAGGGCGTCCCAGCGGTGCTGCCAGGCTCCGCCCGGGCGCGCATCGGCATCGAGCACCACGTGCGAGATGCCCAGTCGCGACAGGTGGAACGATGCCGAGAGACCGGCCTGCCCTGCGCCGATCACCAGACTGTCGAGGATGCTCACGATGAACAGAACGCTCCGCTCCTCGCGGTTGTTCCAGCCGCAGGACGACACTCCCGGGCGGCCGCCGCCGATTGGTGCTCGCGCGGATTCGTGTAGTACTCTTTTCAAGTTGCTCCGGCTTCTACGGAGCGGCATCTGGGCCTGTGGCGCAGCTGGTAGCGCACCTGCATGGCATGCAGGGGGTCAGGGGTTCGAGTCCCCTCAGGTCCACAACGAAACCCGCGAGAGATCGCGG
>NZ_SSDF01000032.1 GCF_004794515.1 Microbacterium sp. A20
AGGAAGGGAGGGAGGGAGGGAGGGAGGGAGGGAGGGAAGGAAGAGGCGGGAGGGACGGAGAGGGCGGCGTGTGGGGAAGGGAGGGTCGGCGGGCGGGGTTAGGGTCGTAAGGTGACCCCGGAACTCGCTGCACGCATCGTCGCGGACTCTCGCGACCGCGTGGCGTGGATGCGGGCACGATCCCGCGGCATCACCGCCACCGACGTCGCCGGGCTCACCTCCGAGAAGTCGATCGCCCGCGCCGCGGACTCCAAGCTCGGCGGAGGCCCCCGCTTCGGCGGCAACGCCTACACCGACCACGGCCGGCGACGGGAACCCGAGATCGCCGCATGGGTGGCAGCGACCCACGGCATCCTCCCCTCGTCCGCCCTGTTCCGCGCCGAGATCGAGCACCGTCACCTCGCCACACCCGACGGCATCGCGGTCGACGCCGACGGGCGTGTGAAGCTCGCCGAGATCAAGACGACGAACAAGGCGTTCCGCGGCATCCCCCGCACCTACCTCCGCCAGATCTGGTGGCAGCAGCACGTCCTCGGTGCCGAGCGGACGCTGTTCGTCTGGGAGGAGCACGTCGACTTCGCCCCGATCCACGACGAGCCGCGCTGCGTGTGGATCGACCGCGACGACCGCGAGATCGCCAAGCTGGTCGGCCTCGCCACCAACCTGATCGACGAGCTCTACCGACGCACCACCGGTCGGCAGGTTCCGAGCAGGACCCCGGACGACGCCGCGGCCAGCCGCCGCGAGCAGCTCCGCGAACGCGACGCGTTCCGCGCGCTGGCACTCGCCGACTGAGCCGTCGGCTTCCGCCTAATAGCTGCGCGCTGTGGCCATCGCGCACTGCGGGTTCGCGCCGAGGAGCCCCATGCTCGCGTTCGCGACGAGCCAGTCCGACCGCCACCCGCCCGGCCCGATGAAGCGGATGCCGAAGGTCTTCGTCGCCCCGAGAAGCCCCGTGAGCAGCCCGCCGTCGATGACCGTGACGTAGGCGGCTGCGTTCCCCGACGTCTGGACGTTTCCGAGAAGGTTGCTCAGGATCGGCTCGAGGAGTCCCTGATTGGCGATCTGCCCGAACTCCGCCTTCGTGAGGTCGTATCCCGTCGCGGCGGCGGGCGCCCGCCACGAGATTGTCACCCGGGGGTTGGCGCCCAGCAGCCCGCTGCTGGCCACACACCCCGGGGAACCCGAGGCGATGGGTTCGGGGATGTTGATCGAGGTTCCCGTCGCGGTCGCCCGCTCGGCGTCGGTCCACGCCGCCTCGGTCGAGGGGACGGTCGGGACGAGACCGACGGCGACCAGCAGCGAGATCCCGAGCACGGCGCCCGCCGAACGCAGGCCTTTCGCCGGGCTCATCGGTCACCGCCCGGTTCACGCGAAACGACGCCGATCGCGACGACGCGACGACGAGCGACGAGCAGAACGCCGACGACGACCAGCGCAGCCCCTCCAGCGAGCGCCCAGGGCGGCAGCGGCGATGGTCCGGTCGCAGCCAGTCCCCCACCGGGGCCCACTGTCACGTCTTCTCCGACACCCCTGGCATGGAGCCGGACGTTCGTCGAACCCGTGCCCGCGCCCTCACCGAGCCCAATGGAGAGCCGCACATGCGCGACATCGGTGTCGGCGACCTCACCGAGCTGCACCTCCGCGCCGTCGCGCGGGATCGGCCATGCCGAGCGCTCCACCATGGCGCCACCCGGGCACCCGTTCTCCTGCCATTCGCGCAGACAGATCGACACGTCGAGGACGAGCGGCGCGTCACCCGTGGCACTCAGAGCGATCGTGACGATCCCCGGATCGGGCGCCTCTGCGCTGACCGCGACGTCCCATCGCACCTGCTGCCCGGGGAGCAGGGATCCGGCGGCTTCCCAGTCCGCGACCGAGACCAGTCGCAAGATGCGCCCCTGGATGACCTCCGTGGTGGGTGCCGCCCAGGCCGGAGCGGCCGAGCCGAGCAGCAAGGCGAGCACGGCGACTCCAGCGCTCAGGCGTCTCATGAGCGTCGATCCCTGCGCCGCGTTCCCGCCGCGACCAGCGCCTCCGGAGCCGCGGGCTCTTCGTCAGCCGCTGGCTCTACGACGCCCCCGGAGGATCCCTCCAGCGTCGCGCGTTCCCTCCGCGGCCAGAACGCCCAGACCACCAGCAGGGATGCGCCGAGCGTGACCCCGCCGAGCACCCACGGGCTGCCGAACCAGACGATCACATTCGCGAGAGCGGGCACCGAGCCGCGGACGATACGGACATCGGAAACCGTGTACGGCGCCGGATCCTCGACGTCGTTCGCATCGCCCTTCATGGTGATGGTCCGGATGTCGCCCGCATCCGCCGGCTCGATGCCGGTGACGCGGTGCGTGATCGGCAGGGCCGCATCCCGATCCACCGTCACGACATCACCGACCGCGATGTCGGAGGCGGGGATCTTCTGCACGAGGGCGACGGACCCCGCCGGGATGCTCGGAGTCATCGATCCGGTCTTGAACATGATGAGCGAATAGCCGCCGGTGAAGGCCATGATCACGAGCACGATGCAGATCACACCGCCGATGGCCGCCAGGGTGAGCAGCACCTCGCGCACTCCGCGTCCCACTGCGCGGGCGCCGCGTGCGATGGTGGCCATGTCGTCGCTCAGCTCGTGCTTCCGGTGAAGGTCCAGGTCGGTTTGACGGTGCCACCCTGCGCCGTTCCGGTCGCGTCCGCCGGCAGCTCGAGCACGATGCAGTACGTGATCGTGTTGAGCGGGGTCACGGTCAGGGGCTGCGCGGGAAGCGCGGGAACAGCGGTCAGCGCGGCCGTCGCGGTGGCACCCGTCGTGCAGTTGGCGGGTGCCGCGACCACGGCGATGTTGACCCTGATCGCATTCTGCAGCGCGAGGTCGGCCCCGGTCGGCGTCGTGCCCGCATTGTTCGTCACGGCGACGCCGGTGAGGTTGACGGTACCGCCCAGGGTGCCCGACGCCTGCACCTGCACGTACGCCGCCTTCTTCACCCCCGGGTAGAGGCCCGATGCGTCCAGGGGCACCGTGAGCACGGTCTCGGTGGGTCCGTGCGAGACGAACGCTCCCTGGTCCGACCGCGATGCGATCGAGAAGCTCCCCGCGCTGACCGTGGTCGTCGCGAGTTCCTGGTCGGTCCACGCCGCGATCGTCATCGTCGCGCCGACACCGAGCACCAGCCCGCCGGCGAGCAGCGCCCGCACGCGTCGAAAGGTGCGCGAGGGCTTCGAACGGACGGATGCACGCAACGAGCGACGGGTGGGCGCTACGGCTGCACCGAGGTCGCGTTCCACTGCCATGTGACGGTTCCCGTGTCGCCCTGTTCGATCCCGCCCGCACCGGAGGCGGCGGTGACCTGGATGCACAGGTTGACGTCCGTTCCGGGAGTCATCGTCGCGGGCACTGCGGTTCCCGCGGCGAACGCGGTCGCATCGCATCCGAAGGTCGCCCCCGTGGACACGATGCCGTAGGTCAGCTTGCCGGCAGTGGCGAAGTCGCCCGCCCCCACCGGGGCCACCGAGTCGAGCGTCGCGTCGTAGGTGCCGCCGAGCCGCAGGGCGTAGGGCGCGTAGACCACATCCCCCGGGCTGAGGTTCGTCGGGTCGAGCTCGAAGGTCAGCGCAGCTGCCGCATCGTCGGTGGCATGGTCACTGAACGTCGTCCCATCCGTCGACCCCGTGAACGTGAAGGAGCCGGCGGTGAAGGTCCCGTTCGCGAACTCGGAATCGTTCCAGGCGGCGAGCGTGACCGCCGCCCCCACCCCGAGGACGAGTCCACCCGCCAGAAAGGCGAGAACCTTGCGCTTCGTGTCTTTGGTAGCCATCGGAGTCCCCCTCAGGAATCAGGCGTTCCGCGTGAATGCTTGGGAACGGCCTCCTCGCGGTGGCCCCGGCATCCCCGCCGTGCCCTCATCCTCACTGACGCCTTCCCACAGAACAAGGCGGTTTCGCGCACGTTGCCCGCACATCGCGCGCACTTCGAGACGCCACCCCGCGATGGTTGACGTAGATCAACGATTGTCATATAGTTGACCCAGTTCAACCATCTCGTGCGCGCCACAGCTGTCGCAGCATCCTCCCTTCCGACCGCGAAAGGTCTCGCATGACCACGGACTCCCCCGTCAAGATGACGCATCGCCAGGTGCTGGAAGCCCTCACCGGTCTCCTGCTCGGCATGTTCGTCTCGATGATCGCCACCACGGTGGTCTCCACATCGATGCCGGTCATCGTGCACGATCTCGGCGGCGACCAGGCCGCGTACACCTGGGTCATCACCGCGACCCTCCTCACCACCGCGATCTCCACCCCGATCTGGGGCAAGCTCGCCGACCTCTTCAACCGCAAGCTGCTGATCCAGATCGCGATCGTGATCTTCGTCGGTGCGACCGCCGCCGCCGGCTTCGCGCAGGACACGAACACCCTCATCGCCTTCCGAGCGATCCAGGGCATCGGCGGTGGCGGACTCGCCGCCCTCAGCCAGGTCATCATGGCCGACATCATCAGCCCGCGCGAGCGCGGCCGGTACATGGGGCTGTTCGGCGCCGTGATGGCCGTCGCCACCGTGGGCGGTCCGCTGCTCGGTGGCTGGATCACCGACGTCGCGAACTGGCGCTGGAACTTCTTCGTCGCGCTCCCCTTCGCCGTCGCCGCGCTGATCATCCTGCAGAAGACGCTGCACATCAGCACCGAGCGCACCCGCAAGGTCTCGATCGACTACGTCGGCATCGTGCTGCTCTCGGCCGCGGTCTCGTTGATCCTCATCTGGATCACGAACGCCGGCTCGACGTTCGACTGGTGGAGCACCGAGACCGTGCTGATGGTCGGCGGCGCGATCGTCTCGGCCATCGCCTTCATCATCGTCGAGCTCAAGGTGCGCGAGCCGCTCATCCCGCTCACGCTCTTCCGCGGTCGCACCTTCACGCTGTCGGTGCTCGCGTCGATCTCCATCGGCGTCGCGATGTTCGGCACCTCGGTGTACCTCGCGCAGTACATGCAGCTCTCGCGCGGCGCCACGCCCACCGAGGCGGGGCTCATGACGCTGCCGATGATGGCAGGGCTTCTGATCTCGTCGATGGTGATCGGCCAGCTCGTGACCCGCTTCGGCAAGTGGAAGGGCTACCTGATCCTCGGCTCCGTGCTGCTGATCGCCGGTTCCGTCATGCTGTCGACGCTGCACTACGACACGAACTTCATCCTCGTCTCGATCTACATGTTCGTGATGGGCGCCGGCGTCGGCATGACCATGCAGAACCTCGTCCTCATCGTGCAGAATGTCGCGAAGCCCAGCGAGATGGGTGTCGCCAGCTCGGGCGTCACCTTCTTCCGCAGCCTCGGCGGCACGGTCGGCGTCTCGGTCATGGGCGCCGTGCTCGCGAACAGCCTCACGGGCCTGTTCAGCGACGGGAAGGAGCGCCTGGGCACCGCGATCGCGAGGCTCGGCGACAAGGGCGCCGAGGTCGCAGCTCAGCTCTCCAGCGGAACGCTGCCCGAGGTCCGGCTGCTTCCGGAGCCGGTGCGCTCGATCGTCGAGGACTTCTACGCGCAGGCCATCTCGCACGCCTTCCTGATCGGCATCCCGCTCGCCGTGATCAGCCTCATCGCGATCCTGTTCCTGCCGAACCGACCGCTCACCACGATGACGACGACCGAGCGCGCACAGGCGGATGCAGCGAAGTCGGATGCAGCCGCGGACGGCAGCGGCACTCCGGTCGACGACGCGGCAGACGTCGCGATCGCCGATGCCGCAGCGCTCTCCGGTGCACCGACGACGGGCACCGTCGGCGTGGTCGGTCGCGCCCACGACGATGCGGCCTCCGATGCCGGACGCTGATCACCTCTCCGATACCCCCGAGGCGCGGGCCACTGCGGTCCGCGCCCTCGAGGCGGAGTTCGGCGAGCTGATCACGCACTTCCGCCGTGTGATCTCGGAGAACGCGAATCGCGTGAGCCCCGGTCTGCTGCCGGGCGCGTACAAGACCTTCACCACGATCGCGCGATGCGAGACGGTCACGGTGTCGGCGCTGTCCGAGCGGATGCTGCTGGACAAGGGCCAGGTCAGCCGGATGGTGCGGGAACTCGAGGAGCTCGGGCTCGTCGAGCGCTCGACCGATCCCGCGGACGGACGCTCCTTCCTGCTGCAGCTCACCCCCCTGGGCGAAGAGCGCCTCGCGGCCGCGCGGCTCCCTCAGGAGGGCAGGCTGCTGCGCACTCTCGAAGACTGGAGCCTCGCCGACATCGGTAGCCTCACCCGTCTGCTCCACGCCCTGGCTTCGGGCGCGAGCCCGGACGCGACCGCGGCCGAGTGACGGGCGCCTCGGCGAGCACGCGGCGCGCTTCGAGGGCGACCTCGGCGGCGATGGTGTCGAGCAGCTCCGATCGCAGATTCCACTGCTGCCAGTAGAGCTGGACACGAAGGGTCGGGCCACCCAGCGGGACCAGCCCGGTCGACTCCTGCAGGAGCGGGACCATCCCCCACCCGAGCCCGAGCGCGACGGCGACGGCATAGTCGTGCGATGCCGGGACGTAGTGCCGCGGCACCCCCGCCTCACTGACGGACATCGCTCGGAGCCACTCGTGCTGCAGTGTGTCCCGCCTGTCGAAGTCGACGAACGGTGCGGCCGTCAGGGCATCTGGCGTCACCCCGTCAGGGAACCACCGCGATGCGAACCCCGATTCCGCCATCGCCCGATACTCGAGCACGCCGAGGGGCGACACCGAGCATCCGGCGACCGGTGCGGCCTCGCTCGTGACCGCGGCCATCACGGTGCCGGATTCCAGGAGCCGCGCGGTGAAGTTCTGGTCGTCGCGGTGCAGGTCGAAGTCGATGTCGTGGCCGGCCGCGAGCCGGGACAGCGGCGCGAGGAACCACGTCGCCATCGAATCGGCGTTCACGGCGAGCGGGATGGTGATCCGCCGGCTGCCCGCCACCTCATCGATGCCCACCCCGATGAGCGCGTCATGTTCGAGCAGCGCGATCTGGCGGGCCAGACGGACGACGGCCTCTCCCGCCTCGGTCAGCCGCGCGGGCTTCGTCCGCACCACCAGGATCCGACCGAGTTGCTGCTCCAATGTCTTCAGGCGCTGGCTCACCGCCGACGGAGTGATCTGCATTCGCCTCGACGCGGCATCCAGCGTGCCCTCGTCGACGATCGCGGCGAGCGTGGCGGCCAGTTCGGGATCGATCCTCACATTAGCGATGCTAATGGCCCGGAAGGAATCTTCGCTTCTCTTCATGCTGGCGGATTCCTAGGCTGGAGCCATGCTCACGGTTCTCGCCGGCCTCGGACTCGGCCTCTCCCTCATCGTCGCCATCGGCGCGCAGAACGTCTTCGTGCTGCGCCAGGGCATCCGCCGCGAGCACGTGTGGGCTGTCGTGATCATCTGCGCCCTGTCGGATGCCGCCCTCATCGCCTCCGGCGTCGCCGGACTCGGATTCGTGCTGTCGGCCGCTCCGTGGCTCATCGTCGTGGCCCGCTGGGCGGGGGCGCTCTTCCTGCTGAGCTACGGCATCCTGGCCGCGCGGCGTGCCTGGCGCGGCGGCGAAGAGCTTCAGGTGGACGTCGCGGATGCCCCCGCCCCCGGGTCGACGACATCGGTCGGCTCGACGGCGACCGCCACCCGCACCCGGCTGGCGCCCGTGATCCTGACCACGCTCGCGCTCACGTGGCTGAACCCGCACGTCTACCTCGACACGGTGCTCATGCTCGGCTCGATCGCGGCGACGCACGGCGACGACCGCTGGCTCTTCGCGGGCGGCGCCATGGCTGCCAGCCTCCTGTGGTTCACGGCTCTGGGGTTCGGCGCGCGCTATCTGGGTCGATGGCTGCGCACGCCGCGCTCCTGGCGCATCCTGGATGCCGTGATCGCGGTGGTGATGATCGCCATCGCCATCAGCCTCGTGCTGCCGGTGCTGGGCGGCTGACGGATCAGCTGCCGTCGATCTGGGCGAGCCGGGCCTTGACCAGGCGGTCGAGCACGTCGTCGGGAATCGGATGCTCCGGCTGGAACCGGATGGTCCCCTTGTCGACGCTCACTCCCGGATGTCCCTCCAGCGCGCTCGCAACTGCCGCAACCGCATCCGGGCTGAACGGATAGATCCCGATGTGCTTCTTGGCGCGCATCACCGACAGGAGCGGCTTGCCTCCATACACGAGGGCCGGCATCCCGTAGCCCTTGCCTTGCTCCGCGTCCGGCGCCTCCCGTCGCGCGACCGCATAGACCCGGTCGATGGCGTCACGGTCCGCAGGGAGGAGTTCTTCGAGGTAGTCGTCGACGGTGCCCATCACGGCATCCTTCCACCGTTCCGCGCGCAGGGCGAGGACCGGGCGGGATCAGGCGCCGTCGAGCGGACGCATGATGCGCGTGAGGAAACGCTGCGTGCGCTCGTGCTTCGGCGCGCGGAAGAGTTCGGCCGGCGGGCCCTGCTCCACGACCACACCGGCATCCATGAACAGCACATGGTCGGCTGCCTCGCGCGCGAAGCTCAGCTCGTGCGTCACGACCGCCATGGTCCAGTTCTCATCCGCCAGCTCCTTGATCACCAGCAGCACCTCCCCCACCAGCTCGGGGTCGAGCGCACTGGTCGGCTCGTCGAAGAGGAGCAGGTCGGGCTTGAGCGCGAGCGCCCGCACGATGCCGACGCGCTGCTGCTGACCACCCGAGAGCTGATGCGGGCGCGCGTGCGCCTTGTCTGCCAGGCCCACCCGGTCGAGCAGGAGGAGAGCGTCGGTCACGACCTCGGCCTTGGGACGCCCCTGCACCCTCCACGGTCCCTCGATCACGTTCTCGAGGACGGTGAGGTGCGGGAAGAGATTGTGATGCTGGAACACCATCGCCGACCGGTCGCGCAGGGCGAGCCGCTTCTGCTTCTGCTCGCGGTTCCCGGGCTTGGCGGCGGGTGCGAAGTCGATCTCGGGCCCTCCCGCGACGGCGATGGTTCCCGCGTCGGGGGTCTCGAGGCCGTTGAGCGCGCGCAGCACCGTCGTCTTCCCCGAACCGCTCGGACCGATGAGGACGACGACCTCGCCACGATGCAGCGTCAGGTCGATGCCGCGCAGCACCTCGTTGTCCCCGAAGCTCTTGCGCAGACCGCGGGCCGTGAGGAGCGCCTCCGAGGCACTCCCGGTGTTCCTGTCAATGGGCGACACGGCTGTCGAGCCTCCTTTCGAGAGCACTCTGACCGAAGGAGAGCACCAGGCAGAACACCCAGTACACCAGCGCCGCGGCGAGGTAGACCACCATGAACTCGAGAGTCGTCGCGGCGATCTGCTGCGCCACCTTGAACAGCTCCGTCACCAGGATCAGCGAGGTGAGGGAGGTGTCCTTGACGAGCGAGATGAACGTGTTGGACAGCGGCGGCACCGACACACGTGCTGCCTGAGGCAGGATGATCCGGGTCAGCGTGCGGGTGCGGTTCATCCCGACCGTGTACGCCGCCTCCCACTGCCCCTTCGGGACCGAGAGGATCGCCGCGCGCACCACCTCGGCCCCGTAGCCGCCCACGTTGAGCGAGAGCGCGATGATGGCGCTGGGCCAGGGGTCGAGCGTGATCCCGATCGACGGCATGCCGTAGAAGATCACGAACAGCTGCACGAGCATGGGCGTGCCGCGGATCACCGAGATGTAGAACCGGGCGACGCCGGAGACGACCGGGTGCACCGAGATCCGCATCAGTGCGACGCCGACGGCGATGACGAGCCCCAGGACGAACGACACCAGGGCGAGGGGCACCGTCGCCGTCAGACCCGCCCAGGCGATCGGCCCGAGCGAATCGAAGAACAGCTGCCAGGGGCTCTCCATCGACTACTGCGTGACGTCTTCGCCGAAGTACTTGTCGCTGATCTCGGCCAGGGTCCCGTCAGCGCGGAGCTCTTCGAGGGCACCGTCGACGGCCTCGACGAGCGCCTCCTTGTCCTGGGTGAACACGAAGGCCTGCTCGCCGGCCTCATCCGTCTCGGCGGCGATCTTCAGTCCGGTCGGGCTGTTGGTGGTCTCGTAGTCGAGGAAGGTCAGCTTGTCGTTGACCGTCGCATCCACGCGGCCCTGGCGCAGCAGCTCCACCGCCTGCGCCCAGCCTTCGACCGCTTCCACCTTCGCTCCCGAGTCGGTGGCCAGCTCGTACCAGTTGCTGGTGAGCGACTGTGCGGTGGTCTTGCCGTCGAGGTCGTCGAACGAGGAAATCGAGTCGTCGTCCTCGGCCACGACGATGACGCCGGGCGAGACCGTGTACGGGGCGCTGAAGAGGTACTTCGCCTCGCGCTCGTCGTTGATCGAGACCTGGTTGGCGATGACGTCGAAACGTCCCGCGTCGAGGCCCGCGAAGATCGCATCCCACTGCGTCTCCTGGAACTTCACCTCGAGGCCGAGCTTGTCGGCGACGGCCTGGATGATCTCCACGTCGAAGCCGGTGAGGTCGCCCGAGCCGCCGTCGCCGTGGAAGCTGAAGGGGCGGTAGGTGCCCTCGGTCGCGACCGTGAGCGTGCCCTCCTGCACCAGCCCGAAGTCGGAACCCTCTGCGCCGTCGGATGTGCTGGCGGGCGTGCTCGACCCGCTGCAGGCGGTGAGCGCCGCGGCGGCGACGACGAGTGCGGTGACGGCGATGAGACGACGGGACATGGACCCTCCTGGGGTGAGAAGCGCGGTGCGAGTTTACGCGACCGTCGCGGGAACTCCCTCACAGTACGCGGACGGGGCCGCGTCTCCGCATCCGATGACGTTTCGTTTCGTGGGGGATGAACGCAGAAACGCCCCCGGGCGGACCCGGGGGCGTTCCTCTGCGACTGGGTCGCTGAGCTTGTCGAAGCGTCAGATGGAGTTGACGTCCAGCGGGATGCCGGGGCCGAACGTGGTCGACACCGCACCCTTCTGGATGTAACGGCCCTTCGAGCTCGACGGCTTGAGGCGGACGATCTCCTCGAGCGCTGCGCCGATGTTCTCGTCGAGCTGCTCAGCGGTGAACGATGCCTTGCCGACGACGAAGTGCACGTTGGCGTGCTTGTCGACGCGGAACTCGATCTTTCCGCCCTTGATCTCCTCGACGGCCTTGGCCGGGTTCGGGGTCACGGTGCCGGTCTTCGGGTTCGGCATCAGACCACGCGGTCCGAGCACCTTTCCGAGACGACCGACCTGGCCCATGAGCTCCGGGGTGGAGACAGCGGCGTCGAAGTTGGTCCAGCCATCGGCGACCTTCTGGATGAGCTCGGCGCCGCCGACCTCATCTGCACCTGCGGCGATCGCTGCCTCGGCCGCGGGGCCGGTGGCGAAGACGATGACGCGGGCGGTCTTACCGGTGCCGTGGGGCAGGATGACGGTGCCGCGCACCATCTGGTCTGCCTTGCGGGGGTCGACGGCGAGCTTCAGCGCGACCTCGACGGTCGAGTCGAACTTCGACGAGCCGGTCTCCTTCGCGAGGGCGACTGCCTCGGTCGGGGTGTAGAAACGGTCTGCCTCGATCTTCTCGGCGGCAGCCTTGTAAGCCTTGGACTTGGTAGCCATGATTATTCTCCTCAGCCCTCGACCGTGATGCCCATGGAGCGGGCGGTGCCGGCGATGATCGAGATCGCGGCCTCGATGTCGTTCGCGTTCAGGTCGGCCTGCTTGGTCTCGGCGATCTGGCGGACCTGGTCCTTGGTGATCTTCGCGACCTTGACGGTGTGCGGGGTCGCAGAGCCCTTGGGGACGCCTGCGGCCTTCTTGATGAGCTCCGCCGCCGGCGGGGTCTTCAGGACGAAGGTGAAGCTGCGGTCCTCGTAGACGGTGATCTCGACGGGGATGACGTTGCCGCGCTGCGACTCGGTCGCGGCGTTGTACGCCTTGCAGAACTCCATGATGTTGACGCCATGCTGACCGAGCGCGGGGCCGATCGGCGGCGCCGGGTTGGCTGCACCGGCGTTGATCTGAAGCTTGATCAGGCCGGTCACCTTCTTCTTCGGTGCCATTCTCTTTCCTTTCATCGAATCGGATGCCGGAGCATCCGCTTCTCCCACAGATCCGGCGTTTCCGGACCGTGGTCGTCTCTGCGCACGCCGAAGCGGCACACAAACCACACAAGTCTACCCGATCAGGACGAGTCGCGCGGACCCCGGCCATCATCGCCGTACTGGGACACGATCCGCACGCCGAGCGCCAGGAGCGCGGCGCGGACGGCGGCGGGTTCGATGACCTCCACGGCGCCCGTCCAGCCCGCCAGCTGCTCCGCGAGCGCATCGACACGGTGCGCGCTGACCTCCATCCGCACGCGCCCATCGGCGCCTGGCTCATCGGGGAGCATCCGCGCCTGCGCGCCGAACCGGTCGTGCAGCGCCTTCACCGCCCAGGGTTCCACGCCGACCACAGCCCGAGCTGCCCCGCGCATCTCCTCAACTCGCTCGACCATCTCCGACCACGCCCGCGAGTGGTCGAAACCGGCAGGAGCGGAACCGCGAGACGACAGCACACGGACCTCCACGATCCGATCCGCCCGATATGTGCGCAACGCCTCCTCGTCGGCGTCGTCCGTCCCGGCGGTCGCCGACGCGGCGAGCAAGTACCAGCGCGGCCCACGGCTGCCGACCATCAGGGGGACGACCTCGAAGGAGGATGATCCGGATGCTCCTTCGTAGCGCAGCTCGACACGGAACCCTCCCGCGATCGCCCGCTGGAGCTCCGCGACCGACGGCGGCACCGCGTCGGTCTCGGTCACGCCCCACGGGGCATCGCGCACCGTCGTGGCAGCGACGCGCTGAGCGCCCTCACGGAACGGCTCCGGCAGCGCGCGGACGAGCTTGCGCGTGGCGGCGATCCGCTCCGGGGTCGCTGCACCGCTCTGGGTCAGTGCGACGAGCAGCGACGTCACCTCTCCCTGCGTGAGGCCGGTGAGATCGGTGCGCGCGCCGCCGATGAGCCGCCACCCGCCGCCTCTCCCCCGACTCGGATAGATGGGCACCCCGGACATCGCCAAGGCTTCGAGGTCGCGGCGCGCGGTCGGCACCGACACCTCGAGTTCGGCCGCGAGCTGCGCAGCCGTGATGTGCGCTCTGCCCTGCAGGAGCAGAAGCGCCTGGATGAGGCGGTCGGCGCGGATCAGAACCTCTTTTCAGAAGTGATCATTTGGTGATCACTTCAACCGCGAGCATAGAAGAAGAAGCCCATCAGCAGAAGTACCCACTCAGAAGGAGAATCCCATGTTCCGTGGTCTCGCAAATCTCAACCTCGTCGCCGAGGACATGCCCGCCGCCGTCGCCTGGTACACCGCGGTCTTCGGATCGGGCCCCTACTTCACGCGCCCCGAGGCCGGTCCCGCACAATACGCGGAGTGGCGGTTCGGCGACGACGAAGACGAGTTCGCCCTGATGGATGCCCGCTTCCGCCCCGCGCTTCCCCAGCCGGGTGGCGCGCTGGTGAGCATGCACGTCGACGACATCCACGCGGAGGTGGCCCGGCTCCTCGAACTCGGCGCCACGGCTTTCGACCCGGTCACCCAGCGCGGTGAAGGCTGGTGGTCGGCATCGGTCAGCGACCCGTTCGGCAACCTGATCGGACTCATCCAGAGCCCGCACTGGGCCGCACAGCACTGACGGGGGTGCCGTTCCGGTCGCAGTTGCTGCCGCCTCGCGGACGATAAGGCGACATCAAGTGCGACCGGAACTGAATCAACGCGCGGCGCAACGCAAGAACGGCCGCCCCGGAAGGGACGGCCGTTCTCGTGAGGATGTGTGGGTCAGACCATCTTGGTGACCTGGTCGAACGACAGCTCGACCGGGGTCTCGCGCTCGAAGAGGGAGACGAGGACCGTGAGCTTGCCGCTCTCGGGCTTGATCTCGCTGATCGAACCGGGAAGACCCGCGAACGAGCCCTCCTTGATCGTGATGGTCTCGCCGACCTCGAAGTCGACCTCGGCCGGCAGCGGACGAGCGACGGCGACGCCGCCCTTCGACGCGATGTTCTTGGCCGTGGGGACGTCCTTGACCTCGACGAGCGACTTCAGCATGTTGAAGGCCTCTTCGAAGCGCAGCGGCGTGGGGTTGTGGGCGTTGCCCACGAAGCCGGTGACACCCGGGGTGTGACGCACGACCGACCAGGTGTCTTCCGTGAGCTCCATGCGCACCAGCACGTAGCCGGGGATGCGCACGCGGGTGACCATCTTGCGCTGGCCGTTCTTGATCTCGACCACGTCTTCCATCGGGACCTCGATCTGGTAGATCTCGTCCTCGACCTCGAGCGTCGACTTGCGCTGCTCGATGTTGGCCTTCACCTTGCGCTCGAAGCCGGCGTAGGAGTGGATGACGTACCACTTGCCCGGGAGCATGCGGAGGTCCATGCGGAAGGCCTCGTACGGGTCTTCCTCTGCGTCCTCGTCGTCGGCGTCTGCGGAGTCCTCGTCATCGGCGGAGGAGTCCTCGTCGCCGTTGACATCCGGACCGTCGTAGGGGGTGACCTCGTCGGCCGCAGCCGCGTCGAGGTCGGCGGCCTCTTCGGCCACAGATTCGTTGAGGACCTCAGCGGCAGCCTCAGACTCAGCCGCTTCGTCCAGGTTCAGAGCGTCGTTCACGATCGCGTCCGCCTCCGGGTCGTCGATGTCGATGTCGATGTCAGCCGTGTCATCCGCTTCGCCGTCTTCGTCTTCGACGTGGACGGCGACGTGCTCGGCCGAAGTGGCCGAGAGCTCTTCCTCGGCGAGGACGTTGCCCTCCTGGGCTTCGTCTTCCTCGCTGGACTGCTCTGCGGCGGTCGCCCAGTCGGCGTCGTCGGAATATCGTTCAGACACGTTGTTTCTTCTCCATAGCTGCGGCGCGAGCCGCGGGGGTCATCAGCCAGGGATTCCGAACACCCAGTGCGTCAAGAACGCGAACAGCGTGTCCAAGCCGTAGACGATGCCCATGACGATCAGAACGAAGACGAGCACCACCAGGGTGAACTTGAACAGCTCCTTGCGAGTCGGAGTGACGACCTTGCGGAGCTCGGCGATGACCTGGCGGATGAACAGGGCGATACCCCCGAAGAACCGTGAGAAGGGGTTGCCCTTCTTCTCGCGGGTGGCGCCGGCCGCGACGACCTCGCCGCGCGGTTCGTCCTGATCCATCCTGAATGTACCTTTCGTGTGTCAGCGTTGCGCTGACGCGCAGGGCGGACAGGAATCGAACCTGCAACCTGCGGTTTTGGAGACCGCTGCTCTGCCAATTGAGCTACCGCCCTAGAGACCGGGAGGTCTCGGGGTTCTCTCTCCACTCTGCCACCGTGACTGTGATCAGGAGACCCCAGGCATGGCGAAAGAATGCAGAGAACAACTGCCCCACAAGCATACGGCATCGATCCGGTGGCGCCGAACCGGGATCGCGAAGGCGTGTTCTTGTTAGGCTCAGCGAGCGTATGCAGGAGGAGGGAGCGCCGGTGAGCGCTGAGGTGCAGCAGTTCCAGGTGGATCTGCGCGGGGTGGTCGATCTGCTCAGCAGACACATCTACTCCAGTCCACGGGTGTACCTGCGGGAGCTGCTGCAGAACGCCCGCGACGCGATCACCGCACGCCGCGAGGTCGACGGCGGAGGCGGACGCATCCGGATCACCCCGCTGACCGCGGAGAACGGCGAGTTCGTGTTGCGCGACGACGGCGTGGGTCTCACCGCGACGGAGGTGGCGGATCTGCTGGCCACCGTCGGCCGCAGCTCCAAGCGCGACATCTTCGACCTCCCACGCAGCGACTATCTCGGGCAGTTCGGCATCGGTCTGCTCAGCTGCTTCATGGTCGCCGACACCATCGTCATCCGCTCCCGCAGCGCCCGCGGCGGCGCGTCGGTCGAATGGACGGGAAGCGCCGACGGCACGTTCCAGGTGGCCGAGATCGACGAGGAGCTTCCCATCGGCACCAGCGTGCACCTCGTGCCGCGCTTCGACGCCGACGAGCTCCTGCGCCCTGCCGCCGTGCACGAGCTGGCGACGACGTTCGGCGAGTTCCTGCCCGTGCGGGTCACGCTCGACGGCCCCGGCGGCGACATCGACATCACCAGGGATGCGCCCTTCCTCGATGCCGCCCGCGACCCCGAGGCCGCCGTGCAGTACGGGCGCGACCTCCTCGGCGCGGGCCCGCTCGACGTGATCGAGCTGGGCGAGCCCGCCACCGGGACCCGCGGCCTCGCGTACGTGCTGCCCTACGCCCCGCCGCCGGGTGCACGTCAGGCGACGCGCATGTATCTGGGACGGATGCTGCTCTCCGAGCGCGTCGACGACGTGCTCCCCGAGTGGGCGTTCTTCGTCCGCGCCGTGATCGACTCCACCGGCCTCGCCCCCACCGCGAGCCGGGAGTCTCTGGTCGAGGACGCGGCGCTCGAGCGCGTGCGTGAACAGCTCGGCGCCGGCATCCGCCGCTGGGTCCTGGAGCTGGGCCTGAGCGAGCCGCATCGTCTCGCGCAGTTCGTGGCCGTGCACGAGGTCGGGCTCAAGTCGCTCGTGCGCCACGACGAGGAGCTTGCCCACTTCATCTCCCGCTGGCTGACCGTCGAGACCACGCACGGCACGATGCGGATCGGCGACCTCGCGGAGCGATACCCGCACGTGCGGTATGCGCAGACCGTCGACGAGTTCCGCCAGGTGGCCGGCATCTCCCCCGCCGACGAGGTGCTCGTCAACGGCGGATACCTCTACGACGCCGACCTGATCCGGATGCTGCCCGACCTCTACCCGCACGTCACCGTCGAGAAGGTCGACGTCACCGGAGAGCTCGACCGCCTCGACCCTCCCCCGCTCGACGACCGCGATGCCGCCGTGGCATTGGAGACGCGCGCGGGCGCTGTGCTGGCCGCATCCGACTGCTCGGTGGTCGTGCGCTCGATCGACCGCCCCGACCTCGCCGGACTCTACGTCGCCGACCCTGAGGTGCTGCGCGCGATCGACCGCGGACGCACCAAGGGCGTCACCGGCGCGCTCTGGGGCGGCGTGCTGGACCGCATCGACAAGACGATGTCCTCGGCGCGCGAAGACGACCTCCGCGCCCGCCTGTGCCTGAACTGGTCGAACCGGGTGGTCCGCGCCCTGGTGCGCGTGCAGGACGACGCCGTCTTCGCCCGCACCGTGCAGCTGCTCTACATCCAGGCGCTGCTCGCCGGGCACCATCCGCTCGCCGACGCCGATCGTGCCCTGATGACCAGCGCACTCGCCGACCTCGTCTCCCTTTCGGCCGGCATCGAAGGGGACCAGATCCCGTTCGTCGAAGGCCGCTGACACATCCCACCGAAGGATCCCCCATGGCACGTCCGAAGAAGCGCTTCCAGCAGCTGATCGAGGAGATCGACCGCACCCCGTGGGGGCCCGCCGAGCAGGCCCTCGTCGCGGAAGCGGTGGCCCTCGCGATCGAGATCGGCGATGAGCGGCTCGAGTACGAGGCACGGATGCGGCAGACGGCGTCGGCGAACATGGGCGGCGCGACCGATGTGATGCTGAACTCGTTCGCCTGGTGCCTCGCGCACCACGAGGCCGACCCGCAGCGATTCCCCGCCGACCTCGACAACGGCGGCGCCGACCTGATGTGGCAGTTCAAGTGGATGGCGTCATCCCTGCGCTCTTCGCCGGCGTTCTCCCAGGAGCAGATCGCCGCGGTGCTCGATGACATGGAGAAGCACTACCGCGCCGGCGGCCTCGGAGTGAGCGGTGTGCTCACCGCCCGCTTCGAGGATGCCTGGGATGCCGGACGCATGGACGAGGCGGAGGCGCTGCGCGTGCAGCTGGCGGCCACGCCGCGCGACGACCACAGCCACTGCGACGCCTGCGGCCGGAGCCAGATCGCGGGCTTCTTCGCGGACACCGACCGCGACGCGGAGGCCATCGTCCTGGTGGAGGAGATGATCGAGGGCGGCTTCTCTTGCGGGGAAGAACCCGAGCACGCCCTCTCGCGCGTGCTCCTCCCGTACCTCCGGGCCGGACGCTTCGACGAGGCGAAGACCGCGCACCTGCGCAGTTACCGCTTGGCCAAGGACAACCCCGACAACCTCCGCATCGTCGCCAACAACATCGTGTTCACGGCGCTCACCGGCAACGAGGCCCGTGCACTCGCGCTCGTCGAGAAGCACATCGCCTGGCTCGCCCATGACGGACTGAACGTCGACGCGCACTTCGCCGCCCTCGCCGCCCTCGCCGTCGCCCTTGATCGGGTCACGGCAGTGGGCCACGGCGACACCCCCGTGCGCGGAGCGGAGTCACCCGCGCTCGTCCCCTTCTTCGGAGAGCATGAGGGCCGCTGGAGCGCTGCCGAGCTCGCGGCGTCCGCCTGGTCGGCGGCGGACCGCATCGCCGCCGCGTTCGACGAGCGCGACGGGACCGATGGCCACGCACGCAGCCTGGCCCGCATGCGCGCACTCGCCGATGAGCAGTACGACGTGCCGATCCGATCGGACGCGTTCGTGGCTCCGACCCCCTCGAACACGCCCGTGGACGCCGACGGCTGGTTCGAGCGTGCCATGCAGCTCGCCCAGTTCGGAGCGGAGCACGAGACCCTCGAAGCCCTCCCCCGCGCCCTCGAGGTGGAAGACCCCTACAAGCGCGCCCAGCTGCTCTCGATGCGCATCGGGATCCTCATCGCCCTCGAACGCGCCGACGAGGCCCTGGAACTGCTTCCGCAGCGGGTCGCCGCCCTCCGCGCCGCCGGCCGCGACGAGCAGGCCGACCTGGAGGAGCGCCTCGGGCTCGCGACCTTCGGGATCGACACCCCCGAGGCGACCGCCGACCTGGAGGATGCGATCGCCGATGCCGCATCGCTGCCCGCCTGGTCGCGCGGCGACCTGGCCATCAGCCGCGCCGCGCTGCACCTGCGAGCGGGGGAAGCGGATGCCGCGCTCGACCTCGCCGAGCTCGCCGCGCGCTCGTTCGCCGAGGCCGATGACGCCCGTCTCGCCAACACCACGACGCTCATGGCGATCTCGGCCGTATTGAGAAAGGGCGACATGGAGGCGGCGACCGCATTGCTCGACCGCTTCCTCGCACAGGACGACCTCAGCACCGGGCATCGGGCGCAGGCGCTGCAGACCAGGGCGCGCGTGCGCGGCGGAAGCGACTCCTATGCGGAAGGCGCGGTCGACGCCGACGAGGTGTGCCGGTTGCTCGCCGAGCTGGGCGCGACGCGCGCCCTCGGTGAGGCCCACCTTCTCGCCGGAGCACTCTGGGAAGACGCGGATGAGCCGGAGAAGGCCGTCTCCCGCTACCGCGTCGCCGCGCGCATCGCGAGCGAGGGCGACGGCGACTCGACCGGCGTGGACTTCCGGCTCGCCCGGACCATGCTGCGCGTCGGCGACGCCGAAGAGGCAGCAGAGCTGTTCGGCGACGTGCTGCAGCGCGAGGAGGAGGCAGAGGTGGCCGCCGGCTCGCGCGCGATGACCGCCTCGATGCTGGCGCGCTCGCTGAGCGCCGCCGGTGAGTTCGGCCAAGCAGTCGGTGCTCACGGCTACGCCTCCGAGCTGTTCGGGCAGGCGGAGGAGCACGCCGACCAGGCGATGTCGATGACCGAGCAGGCCAAGATCCTCGCGCGCTTCGACGAGCACGACGACGCGATCGGCCTGCTCGAATCGGCGGCCGACATCGTACGCCGGGCCCCGGATGCCGTGGGAGCCGTGACCGAAGTGCTGCACAGCCTCGGACAGGCATACGGCGGACGCGGCGACGAGCGGGCGTTCACGCTCTTCGACGAGGTCGCCGCCCTCGCTCAGCAGCATGAGGCCGAGTGGCTGCTCGCCGACGTCACCGATTCGCGGGGTCGGGCGTTCGCCGAGCTCGGCCGGATCGACGAGGCGGTCGCGGCCGCGCTCACCGCGGCCGACGGTTTCGCCGCACTCGGAGATCTCGGCTCGGCCGGTGGGTCCGAGCTGTTCGCGGGGCGCGTCCTGGCCGGGAACGACCGCTCAGCCGACGCCGTGCCCGTCTACCGCAGCGCGATCGACCACGCCGCCGGCCACCCGCCGTTGCTCCAGGTGGCAGCCCTCGAGCTCGGCAACGTCCTCGAGTCGCTCGGGCGTCACGGCGAGGCGGCCGAGGTGCGCACTCTCGCGCAGAGCTGACGGTCAGAACAGCTGGCGCCAGTTGGCCTTGGCGAGGTCGAGGAGCTCGTCGCCGCGGCCGGACATCACCGTACGGATCGCATAGAGGGCGAAGCCCTTGACCTGCGCGGCCTCGATCGCCGGCGGCATGGACAGCTCCTGCCGCTCGGTGACGACGTCGAGCAGGGCGGGTCCGTCGTGCGCGAGCACCTCGCGCACGGCATCCGGGAGGTCTTCGCTGCGCTCCACCCGGCGCGCGAAGATGCCCATGGCTTCCGCGATCGCCGCGAAGCTCGGGTTCTCCAGCCCGGTGCCGTAGGTGACGAAGCCGGCGGCCTTCATCTCGAGCTCGACGAAGTTCAGCGAGGAGTTGTTCACCACGATCGTCTTCACCGGCAGATTGTTCTGGGTGAGGGTGAGGAGCTCGCCGAGCATCATCGCGAGTCCGCCGTCGCCGGCCAGCGCGACCACCTGACGGTCGGGGTGCGCGACCTGCGCGCCGATGCCGTGCATCAGAGCGTTGGCCATCGAGCCGTGGGTGAACGAGCCGATCAGACGGCGATCCTCGGTCATCGAGAGGTACCGAGCGGCCCACACGGTCGGCGACCCCACGTCGGCGGTGAAGATCGCGTCGTCGGCCGCGTACTCGTCCAGGAGCCGGGCCAGGTACTGGGGGTGGATGGGGCGCTTGCCCTTCGCGGGCACGGCGAGCTCGTCGAGCTTCTTCCTCGTCTTGCGGTAGTGCGCGATGGCATCCTCGAGGTGGCCGCGGTCGTCCTTCCTCGCCACCCGCGGAAGGAGCGCCTCGGAAGTCGCGCGCACGTCGCCGACCAGGCCGAGATCGAGCGGATGCCGCTTCCCGAGCTGCGCGCCGCGGATATCGACCTGGATGGTCTTGGCGTGATCCGGATAGAACTGCTCGTACGGGAAGTCACTGCCCAGCACCAGCAGGGTGTCGGCGGCTTCCATGGCCCGGAATCCCGAGGCGAAGCCCAGCAGCCCCGTCATGCCGACGTCGAAGGGGTTGTCGTACTCGATGAACTCCTTGCCGCGGAGGGCGTGCACGATGGGGGCGCCGAGCTTGTCGGCAAGGGCGATGACCTCGTCGTGTGCGCCTTCCACGCCGGCTCCGGCGAGGATCGTGACCTTCGCTGCTGCATTGAGCAGAGTGGCCGCCTTCTCGAGCTCCGCCGCGTTGGGGACCACCACGGGTCGTGCCCGCTCGATCACGACGGCTCGGTCGTCCGCGATGTCGGCGAGAGCCACGTCGCCGGGGATCACGAGCACCGCGACACCGCGTTCCTCGATCGCGGCACGCATGGCGATCTCGAGCAACCGCGGCATCTGCTTCGGGTCGGCGACGTATTCGACGTACACGCTGCACTCGCGGAACAGCTCCTGCGGATGCGTCTCCTGGAAGTACCCGGTTCCGATCTCGGTGGTCGGAATGTGCGCCGCGATCGCGAGCACGGGCACGCGCGAGCGGTTGGCGTCGTAGAGGCCGTTGATCAGGTGGAGGTTGCCCGGACCGCAGGAGCCGGCGACGACCGCGAGCTCTCCCGTGGTGGCGGCATCCGCGGCGGCGGCGAAGGCGGCGGATTCCTCGTGCCGCACATGCACCCAGCGGATCGTGCCGTCCTTGCGGAGCGCGTCCGTGAAGCCGTTCAGCGAGTCCCCGGGGATGCCGTACACACGGTCGATCCCGTTGGCGTGCAGAGTCTTGACGATGTTCTCAGCGACGTTGGCCATGCTTCGACCCTACGCCCGAGCAGCGGTGGCGGCTCGGGCGTTGACAGGCGTGACAGATGCAATCCGGAGTGCCGACATGCGGCACTGTCCTCGCTGGAGTGCGCGATCTAGCCTCGAAGCATCAGCAAGAGCCGATGCTGCTCCGCTCCACCTGGAGCCGCGGCGTGACGAAAGAATGCAGGATGAGCGACTTCGCCATCGGAGACACCGTGCAGGTCACCGGACCGACGATGACCGGCAACGTCGGAACCGTCGTCTCGATCGATGAGAAGCGCGGGAAGTACCTCGTACGAATCACGGATGTGACCCAGAACTACTTCACCGCTGACGAGCTGAGACTCTTCTCGGCTTGAGCGCGCTCAGTACTCCTGGGCCCCGTCGCGCTCCGGCTCCGGAGTGCGACGGAAAGCCCGCCCGGTCACCGAGATCGGCGCGACGCGCACGAACACGTGCTTGAGCGTGGGGATCCACGGCCGCAGACCAGCGGTTTCCGCACGCAGCACGTCGGCATCCGTCTCCAACGCGGTTGCATGGCCGCGGACGATGACACTCCACGCATCCGTGTCCGTGTGGTCGTCGACCTCGAAGACCACATCGGCGTTCACCGTCAGCTCGAAGAGCTTGCTGCCGGGCGCCGTTCGGAACAGGATTCCGTCGCCATCGATCACATAGTTCACCGGGAAGATGTCGATCGTGTCGCCCACGTGGGTGACGAGTCGTGCCAGCTCCTGGGTGCCGAGCAGTTCCCAGCTCTGGTCAGGGGACAGCGTCTCGATGGGGTCTGTCTGCGCACTCATGCCGCCATTGTGCCTCACGCGCATTCCGGTCGCACTTTCTGTCGCAAAATGCCGCTGTGACCGACAGAAAGTGCGACCGGAATGAGGTCTACTCAGCCGATGCGGATCAGCTTCTTGTTGACGAACTCGTCCGCCGCCAAGTGCCCCAGCTCACGCGCGGTGCCGCTGCGCTTGACGCCGCCGAACGGCAGCTCCGGGCTGTCGGCCAGCACGAGGTTGACGTAGACCATGCCCGCCTCGATCTTGTCGGCGACGCGCTCGGCCTGCTCGGCGTCCGTCGTGAAGACGTAGGAGCCGAGGCCGAAGGTCGTGTCGTTCGCGAGCTCGACCGCCGCGTCCTCGTCCGCCACGCGGTACACGACCGCGGCGGGGCCGAAGAGCTCTTCGCGGTACACGTTCATCTCGGGTGTCACATCGGCGAGCACGGTCGGCGCGAAGAACGCGCCGTCGCGGGTGCCGCCGGTCAGCAGCGTCGCGCCCTGCTCGACGGCCTGGTCGACCTGCTTCTGCAGGTTGACCGCCGCCGTCTCCGACGAGACCGGACCGAGGACAGTGTCGTCGAGCATCGGGTCGGTCGCCTCGACCGCCGCCATCGCCGCCGTGAATTTCTCGACGAACGCGTCGTAGAGACCGTCGACGATGATGAAGCGCTTCGCACCGTTGCACGCCTGACCGTTGTTGTCGAGGCGCGCGTCGACGCCGGCCTGCACGGTCGCATCGAGGTCGTCGGTGGAGAGCACGATGAAGGGGTCGGAGCCACCCAGCTCCAGCGCGACCTTCTTGAGGTTGCGACCGGCGATCTCGGCGACCGCGGCACCGGCACGCTCGGACCCCGTGAGCGAGACGCCCTGCACGCGCGGGTCGGCGATCATCGTCGCGATCTGCTCGTTGGTGGCGAGCACGTTCTGATAGGCGCCCTTCGGGAAACCGGCGTCGTGATAGATCTTCTCGATCGCGGTCGACGACTCCGGGCACTGCGGCGCGGGCTTGAGCAGGATCGTGTTGCCGACGATCAGGTTCGGAGCGGCGAAGCGCACGATCTGGTACGCCGGGAAGTTCCACGGCATGATGCCGACGAGCGGGCCGAGCGAGGAGCGGCGGATGATCGCCGACCCCTCCCCCAGGATCGCGATCGGCTGGTCGGCCATGATCGACTCCGCCTGGTCGGCGTAGTACTCGGCGATGTCCGCGGCGAAGTCGACCTCGCCGAGGGCGGCCTCGCGGGGCTTGCCCATCTCGCGCACGAAGATGTCGGCGAGCTCCTCGCGACGCTCGCGGTGCAGCTCGGCCGCACGGCGCACGAGGGCCGCGCGCTCGGCGACCGTCGACGAGCGCGACCACTCGCGGTGGGCCTCGTCGGCGGCAGCGACCGCCTGGTCGATCTGAGCGTCGGTGAAGGTGTCGAAGGACGCCAGCGTCTCTCCGGTGGCGGGGTTGATGACGGCGTAGTCGGTCATGTTCTCTCCTCCTCTGGCTGCTCGGTCAGGAGACCGGGATCAGCGTGTACTTGGTGGACAGGTACTCGTGGATGCCCTCGAACCCGCCCTCGCGGCCGACGCCGGACTGCTTGACGCCGCCGAAGGGGGCCGCGGCGTTGGAGACCACGCCCACGTTGAGTCCCATCATGCCCGTCTCGAGCTTGTCGATCATCCGCTGGCCGCGCTGCAGGTTCTCGGTGAACACGTACGACACGAGTCCGTACTCGGTGTCGTTCGCGAGGTGCACGGCCTCGTCCTCGGTCTCGAAGGTCGCGATCGCCAGCACCGGGCCGAAGATCTCCTCGCGGAGGATGGCACTGCCCGCGACCACGTCGGTGAGCACGGTGGGCTCGTAGAACGTGCCGGTGCCCTCCACGGCCTTGCCGCCGGCGAGCAGCGTCGCACCACGGTCCACGGCGTCACCGACGAGCTCGCCCGCCTTGGCGACGGCATCCGCGTCGATGAGCGGTCCGATCGCGACGCCCTCTTCGGTGCCGCGGCCGATCTTCATCCCGTTGACCCGCTCGGTGACCCGCTTGGCGAACTCACCCGCGACGTCCTTGTGCACGATGAAGCGGTTGGCCGCGGTGCACGCCTGGCCGATGTTGCGGAACTTCGCGGCGAGTGCACCCTCCACGGCCTTGTCCAGGTCGGCGTCGTCGAACACCACGAACGGCGCGTTGCCGCCGAGCTCCATCGACACGCGCAGCACGCCCTCGGCCGCCTGCGCGATGAGCTTGCGTCCGACCTCGGTCGATCCGGTGAAGGAGAGCTTGCGCAGACGCGGGTCGGCGATGATCGGGGCGGACAGCGCGCTGGACTTCGACGTCTGCACGACGTTGACGACACCGGCAGGGAGCCCTGCCTTCTCGAGCAGCGAGACGAAGAAGATCGTCGTCAACGGGGTCAGTGCCGGGGGCTTGATGACGACCGTGCAACCCGCCGCGAGTGCCGGGGCGATCTTGCGGGTGGCCATCGCGAAGGGGAAGTTCCACGGCGTCACGAAGAACGACGGGCCCACCGGACGCTGCGACACGACCATGTGGCCGGTGCCCTCGGGGTTGATGCCGTAGCGGCCGCTGATGCGCACGGCCTCCTCGCTGAACCAGCGCAGGAACTCGCCGCCGTAGACGACCTCGCCGCGGGCTTCCGCGAGCGGCTTGCCCATCTCGAGCGTCATGAGCAGCGCCAGATCCTCCTTGTGCTCCTGCACGAGGTCGAACGCCTTGCGGAGGATCTCGCTGCGGACGCGCGGCGCGGTGGCCGCCCACTCGTCCTGAGCGGCGACCGCGGCGTCGAGGGCACGGATGCCGTCGGCCGGTGTCGCGTCGGCGATGGTCCGGATCACGGAACCGGTCGCCGGGTCCTGCACGTCGAAGGTGCCGCCGGTCTCGCCGTCGATCCACTGGCCGCCGATGAAGAGGCCGGTGGGGATGCTGTCGAGGAGCGCCTGTTCGGTTTGAGTGCTCATGATTCTCTTTCTGTGAGGAGGGCTATGCGCGCTTGCGTCGGCTGGGCGGTGCGTCGATGCCCAGCGTCTGGCCGCGGAAGAAGGCGGGCCGACGGACCGCGTTCCAGATCATGACCGCGATGCCGACGACGATGATCAGCATCCCGAGGATGAAGACGATGCCGACCCCGCCGATCTGCGATCCGGAGCCGTATTCCGGGTCCATCGAGTCGATCAGGGTCGTGAAGAACAGCACCGCGAGGATCGCGCCGCCGACGAGCGGGAAGAGGAATGTGAAGAAGAAGTTCCGCGTCGAGTCGAACCACTGCTTGCGGAAATACCAGACGCACGCGAACGCGGTGATCCCGTAGTAGAAGCAGATCATCATGCCGAGGGTGAGGATGGTGTCCCACAGCGTGTCCTCGCTGACCACGCGCATCACGGCGTAGAACGCGGAGGCCACGATCGCCGAGACGATGGTCGCGTACCCGGGGGTGAAGAAGCGGGGGCTGACCCTCGCGAACGCCTTCGGCAGGGCGCCGTAGTGCCCCATCGCCAGCAGGGTCCGCGCGGGACCCACGAACGTGGACTGCAGCGACGACGCCGAGCTGGTCAACACCGCCAGCGACACCAGGAAGGCCAGCGGTCCGAGGATCGGTCCGGAGAGGTGGAAGAAAACGTTCTCCTGGATGTCTTCGTTGCCGAGCCCCAGCGCCCCGGTGCCGACGCCGGCGAACATGATCATCGCGACCGCGAGCAGCAGGTACAGCGAGACGATCGTCAGCACCGTCACGGTGGCCGCGCGGCCCGGCGTCTTCTCAGGGTCCTTGGTCTCCTCGTTCATGGTGAGCGTGACGTCCCAGCCCCAGAAGATGAAGATCGAGAGCGAGAGACCGGCGGCGACCGCGCTGAAGGAGGAGATCGCGAACGGGTTGAACCAGTTCAGGTCGAACGGCTGGTAGTCGAAGCCGTTGCCGTTCACCGCCTGCACGATGGCAGCGACGGCGAAGAACACCAGCACGAGGATCTGGAAGCTGACGAGCCAGTACTGCAGCTTCTGCGTCGTCTGCATGTCGCGATATGAGATCCACGTCGCCCCGAGCATGAACAGCAGGCAGACGCCGATGTTGATCCAGGTGACACCGGCGAGGTCGCCGATCTCCGGATTTCCGGTGATCTGCGACAGCAGAAGGAAGAGGAAGTCGACCGCGACGCCGGCGAGGTTCGACAGCACCAGGATCGTCGCGACGACCAGACCCCAGCCGGCCATCCAGCCGACCCACGGGCCGAACGCGCGGGCCGCCCAGGTGAAGGACGTGCCGGAGTCCGGCATCCGGTTGTTGAGCTCGCGGTAGCCGAAGGCGACGAGGAGCATCGGGATGAAGCCGACGAGGATGATCGCCGGGATCTGGGCTCCGACCTCGGATGCCGTGGGGCCGACGGCGGCGGTGAAGGTGTAGGCGGGGGCGATGCACGAGATGCCGATCACGACCGCGCCGATCAGGCCGACCGTTCCGGCGCTCAGACCTTTGGTGGAGATGCCGGTCGTGACACCGGATTCGGGCTCCGTCGCCCGGTTCGTGCTGCTCATCAGCGGTCTCCTGCTTCGTTGCGGGTACGCGGGACGACGATCATGGGAACGGGCAGCTCGTGCAGCATCTTCGCCGCCGTGGAGCCCAGGAACAGACGGCGCGGTTGCGCCAGCCTGCTGGAGCCGACCAGGACGACCTCGCCCGGAAGCCAGGAGAGGTGGGCGACGGCGTCTTCGACGGAGTCGCCCGGTGCCTGTTCGACCGCGGCGGAACGGCCGTCGGGCAGCAGTTCCGACGCGACCGCGAGCACCTCCTGGCCGTGCGTGTCACCGACCGTGCGGATCGCTCCGGTGTCGAGTCCCGGGGGCACGTCGAAGGGCACGAGGGACACGAGCCGCAGGTCGACGCCGCTGTCCGCCGCGAGCGCCACGGCCTCGTCGAGGAGGGCATCGGCACCCGGCCGGGACCCGACGGCGACCGTGACGCGCGGCAGGATGTGATCGTCCTGCTGGGCGACGCCGACGGGTGCGAGCGCGACGGGGATCGTCGACGAGTGCAGCAGCTCGGAGGCGACGCTGCCGAGCCGGTGACGGCCGAAGATGCCCCCGCCCGCGGCGCCGATGACGATCACCCGCGCGCCGAATTCCTCACCGGCGGCGATCAGCCCCTCGGCGAACGACTCGGCGAAGCGCACGTGACCGCTGCGGGTGAGCTCCTGAGGGAGCCGGACCACAGCGTCCGCGAGCCACTTCCTCGCCTGCGATCTGAGGTGCTCCTCATACGCGCGCTCGGGCGGAACGGCCGCACTGCGCGTGCCCTCGTTCGGCAGCACGATCACGAGGTGCAGGGTCGCACCGAGGCTGCGGGCGAGCCGGGCGCCGAGCGCCGCGGCATCCGCTCCCGCATCCGTCGCCGTGTATCCGACGACGACAGAGCCGGTCATCAGCTGCCGCTCTCAGCGGAGCCCGTGTCACGGCTCGCGTCGACGATGTTCGATGCCACGAGGTGACCCATGCGGATCGCCCCGTCGACGTGCTGGTATCCGGCGCCGGCCATGTCGCTGCAGGCGAAGTGGATCGGCCCGACCGCGGTGCGGAGGTCGGCGCCGTAGCGGTGCAGACCGCCCATGTCGAAGCTCGCGGCGTACGCGCCCCGCGTCCACTCCTCGCTGCCCCAGTCGCTCTCGTAGTAGACGACGGGGTTCTTGGCCTCGGGGCCGTAGTAGTGCGAGAGCGACTCGAGGATGCGCTCCTTGCGCTCCTCGGCCGAGAGCTCGAACACGCCGTCGGCGTTGGCATCGGAGACGAAGCCGACGAGGGTGCCGCGCTCGTCGCCGTGGTTGGTGTTGTCATAGGCCTCGTGCGAGAGCTCGTACGGGCTGAAGGCGGTGCCGCTGAGGCCCTGCTCGCGCCAGAACGGCCGGTCGTACACGGCGTGCACCTTGATGACGAACCCCATCGACAGGTGCTGGTGCAACTGGTGCTGTCGGCGCGGCAGCGGCGGGTCGAAAGCGATGCGGCTGTAGAGCACCGGCGCGTGCGCGAGGATCGCGTGGCGGGCGCGCACCGTGTGCTCGTCGGTGGTGGCCACCACAGCCTGGGTCCCTGAGCCCGTCGAAGGGTCCGACCATTCCAGGCTGCGCACGGGCTGGTTCAGCAGCACGTCGTCGCCGAGGCGCTCCGCGAGCCGCAGCGGAACCTGCTGCAGTCCGCCGACCACGCGCTTGTCGAGGATGAAGTCCGCGTCGACGAGGTTCGAGTACGACCCGGCGGATGCCGCCATCAGCAGCGACTGCAGCAGCGAGAAGGAGTGCGTGGGCTTGGTGAGCATCGCCGACCCCGTGGCGAAGGCCAGGTTGCGCACGGCCTCGTCGTCGTCGGTCTGCGAGCGCAGCCAGGCGTCCCAGGTGATCGTGTCCCAGTCTTCGGCGTTGGGGTGGGCCCAGGGACGGTCCGGGTCGATCTCGGCGACCAGCGCGTCGAGGATCTCGGTGATCCTGGCGATCTCGGCCTCGGTCTCCGGCGACACCGGGAACATCTCGCCGGTGAAGCGGTGTGCCTGTCCGTCGGGGCCGACGTAGACGCTGTCGCCTTCGCGGTAGCGGCTGTACGTCTCGAGCCCCAGCTCCTCGATCGTGTCCTTGAGCGCGTCCTGGTCGGGCGAGACCCACTGGCCGCCGATCTCGAGCATGGCGCCCTCGATGACGTCGGTCCACAGGCGCCCGCCGACGCGGTCGCGGGCCTCCAGCACGGCGACCGACAGGCCGGCCTTGCGGAGGTCGTTCGCCGCCGTGAGCCCTGCGGCTCCGGCACCGACGATCAGTACGTCGCGAGTGATCTCAGCCATCTGCAACTCCTTCGTTGGGGGAAGTAGTGCCGGTCGCGACCCGAAATCCCCCGATCGGGGTCGCGACCGGACAGGGGGGTCAGGCCGCGGCGAGCGCCGCGGCGACGATGTCGAGTCCCTCGTTCAGCAGATCGTCGCCGATCGAGAGCGGGGGGAGGAAGCGGATGACGTTCCCGTAGGTTCCGCAGGTGAGGACGACGACGCCCTGGGCGATGCACGCCTTCGCGACGGCGGCCGTGAGGGCGGCATCCGGAGCCTTGGTCTCGGGATCGACGAACTCGGCGGCGATCATCGCACCGTGTCCGCGGACGTCGCCGACGCGCGGGTCGTTCTGCTGGATCGCGGTGAGACGCTCCGTGAGGATCACGCCGATCTCCCGGGCGCGCTCGATCACGCCGTCGTTCTCGAACACGTCGATGGACGCGAGGGCGGCGGCGCAGGCGATCGGGTTGCCGCCGTAGGTGCCGCCGAGGCCGCCGGAGTGCGAGGCGTCCATGATCTCGGAGCGACCGGTGACCGCCGCGAGCGGGAGGCCGCCGGCGATGCCCTTTGCCGTGGTGATCAGGTCGGGCTCGATGCCGAAGATCTCGCTCGCGAACATGTGCCCGGTGCGGGCGAAGCCGGTCTGCACCTCGTCGGCGATGAAGACGACCCCGTTCGCGCGGCACCAGTCGACGATCGCCGGCAGGAAGCCGTCGGCCGGGACGATGAAGCCGCCCTCGCCCTGGATCGGCTCGATGATGACCGCGGCGAGGTTGTCTGCGCCGATCTGCTTCTCGAGCTGGAGGATGACGCGGGCGGCAGCCTCACGGCCGTCGAGCCCGTCGCGGAACGGGTACGACATCGGAGCGCGGTACACCTCGGGGGCGAACGGGCCGAAACCGCTCTTGTACGGCATCGACTTGGCGGTGAGCGCCATGGTCAGGTTCGTGCGGCCGTGGTAGCCGTGGTCGAAGGCGACGACCGCCTGACGGCCGGTGTGCTTGCGGGCGATCTTGATCGCGTTCTCGACGGCCTCTGCTCCCGAGTTGAACAGGGCGCTCTTCTTCGCGAAGTCACCGGGGGTGACGCGGTTGAGGGCCTCGGCGACGCCGACGTACGACTCGTAGGGCGAGATCATGAAGCAGGTGTGGGTGAACTGCGCGGCCTGCGCCGCCACGGCTGCGGCGACCTTCGGGTGCGCGTTGCCGACCGTGGTCACCGCGATGCCGGAGCCGAGGTCGATGAGCGAGTTGCCGTCGGCGTCGACGATCACTCCGCCGCCGGCGGCCACGGCCGCGATCGGCACGGTGTGGCCCACACCGGCTGCGACGGCATCGGCCTTGCGTGCGAGGATCTCGGCCGAGCGAGGGCCGGGAAGGTCCGTGACCAGGCGACGCTCCTGCGGGAGGTCGGGTCCACCGAGAGGGACTGCGGGTGCTGCGGTGTCGAGGAGTGCCATGTTCGCGAGCGTACGGCCGCGACCGAGACCCTCGCACTCGCCGACTTGTACAATCTAAGCAGGCTCTTCGCCACACTGTACATCCGGGAGATCGGTCATGGCCGTCACTGAACATCCGACCCTGCGGGCGCTGCTTCACCGTCGCGATCTCGGGCTCGTGCTCGTGCCGCTCGAGGACGACCTGCCGGAAGGCGCGCTCGACCGCCCGCTGCGCTGGGTGCACAGCTCGGATCTCGCCGATCCGACCCCGTTCCTCTCCGAGGACCTGGCGCTGCTGACCACCGGCACCCAGTTCGACGACGCCGTCGACATCGACACGTATGTCGCCCGCCTCGCCGATCGCGGCATCCTCGGACTCGGCTTCGGCACCGAGGTGCACCGCTCCGGCATTCCGGAGGAGCTCGTCGTCGCTTGCGCGGAGAGAGGGATCCCCCTGTTCTCGGTGCCGTATCGCACCCCGTTCATCGCTGTCGCCCGCGCACACGCCGAGGCGATCGCCGCCCAGGCGTACTCGCGCCGGTCGTGGGCACTGGACGCCCAGCGCGCACTCGCACTCGCGGCGCTGCGCCCGAGCGGACTCGAAGCGACCATCGCAGAGCTCGGACGACGATTGGGGGTCTGGGCGGGCATGTTCGACGCGGCGGGAGCGGTGATCGCCTCGCATCCTCGCGACCGATTGGATGCCGCGGTCCGCGACGCACTGGGCGAGCGTGTGATGGACATCCTCACCCGCGGTCTCGAGGCAGGGCAGTCCCTCACTCTCGGGGAGAGCACCTTCATGCTGTTCACCGTGGGGCGCGGGGGCCACCTGCGCGGGGTGCTCGCCCTGGCGGTCGACGCGCTCGACCCCGAGGCACGCTCGGTGGTCACCTCGGTGATCGCGATGGCCGGACTCGCGATGGAGCAGAGCGAGCAGCTCGCCAGGAGCCGGCGGCGGCTGCACGCCCAGCTGCTCGGGTCGCTGCTCACCGACGACCCCACCCTGGCGCGGAGGGTGCTGGGCGGTCTGCCTCCTGCCCCGATCGTCGTGGCCGTCACCGCGGATGCCCCCGCCGGCCCGCTTTCCGACTGGTGGGAGCGGCACCGCGCCGAACACGGCACCCCGGTCTTCCTCGCCGAGTCCGCGGACGGCGTGACGATGTGCATCTCCGCCGGCGAGGATGCCCTGCTCGACGAGGTCGCCACCCGTTTCGGCATCCGCATCGGCGTCTCCGACCCCGACGCCTACGACTCGTTCGCCCGTGCGCATGCACAGGCTCTCACGGCGCTCCGCCAGCAGGGGACGCACGGGGTGGCGCGGTACTCCGAGACGGTGGGCTCCCACATCCTCACCGCGCTCGCCACCGATGAGGCTCGTCTCGTCGCGGAGTCCCGGCTCGCGCCGCTGCGCGAGCATGACGTCCGCACCGGCGCCGAGCTGGAGCGTTCACTGCGCACCTGGCTGGAACACGATGCCCGGGCCGAAGCCGCAGCCGCCACCCTCGGCGTGCATCGGCACACCCTGCGCTCCCGCATCGCGCAGGCGAGCGGCCTGCTCGACATCGATCTGTCGACGTTCCCCGCTCGCGCCGAGCTGTGGACGCTCCTGCAGACCGCCCGGGATTGACACCTGCACCGGCCCGCGCGGGCGATCAGCGAGGGGCGGGCGCCCTCCCCGCCCCTCGCTGCCGGACAGCCCCCACAGCCACCCGTTCCATCCCCGGACGACTCCCACAGCCGTCCACATCCCCAGGACGGCTCCCCCGCCGTCCGCGACCCCGGACAGCCATCCGCGCGGCTCCCACAGCCACCCGTACGGCCCCGCGACCACTCGGACGGCTCCCCCTGGCCGACCGCGCAGTCCCCATCACCGGTCGAACGCCCCCATATCCGTTCGCGCCGCCCTTCATCCCGATCGTGCGCAGCCCAGCGGATTCGCTGTGGATCACACTGCTCACGGTCTCGCCCCTTCGTCGGGCGTCGATCGCCCTCTGCCACCCTCGCTCAGGAGGAAGACGGCCGTAGGGCCCTTCGTCCCTCGACCGTCAGCCGTCGTCATGGATCCGCGAGAGCTCGAAGACCGCCGCCTGGGTCCGGTGGGTGAATCCGAGCTTCCCGAGCATCGACGTGACGTAGTTCTTGATCGTCTTCTCGGCGAGACCCAGACGGTCCGCGATCTGTCGGTTCGTCAGCGCATCGGCGATGAGCGCGAGGATCTGCCGTTCGCGCAGGCTCAGGGACGCGAATCGCGGATCGGCCGAATCAGTCGATCCGGGAGTGACCTGCCCGGTCGCTCGACGCACCGCCGCCGGGTCGAGCAACCGGCGGCCCGCAGCGACAGCGCGCACCGCATCCGGCAAGTCCGCCGCACGGACGGTCTTGAGGAGATGACCGTCGGCGCCGGCCATAACGGCCGCGATCACCGCGTCATCGTCGTCATAGGCCGTGAGGATCAGGCACCGCATCGCAGGGTGCCTCTGTCGGATCGCTCGGCACAGGTCGATCCCACTGCCGTCGGGGAGGTGCACATCGAGCACCACGACGTCAGGAAGCGTGGCCGCGATCCGTCGCGTCGCCTCCCGGCAGGCTCCCGCCTCCCCGACGACCTCGAGGTCCGGGGTCGCCTGGATCACACCGGCGACGCCCCTTCGCACCATCTCATGATCATCGACAAGGAACACTGCCGTCATCGCCCACTCGCTCCTGTTCCTGCCGGCCGCTCGTCCGGGGTCGCCCGTCGGCGCCCCTGGCACCCTAACGGCCCTGTCGTCGCATAAGTGGGGACCATGGTCCCCGCCGATCGGGTACGCGGGTCGCCGGTCGCGTACGCGGTCGGCGACGCGTCTGCCATATACCGGCTGAGCGTTGCAGACCGGTCGGTCTCCGGGGAAGGTGGAGGGATGCAGGACAGATGCCGACACAAACGCATATCACGCCCCGCCATCAGCAGGACGACGGGAACGATGCTCCCGTGACACGCGCCACCCGGCTCCTCGCCACTCGCCGCCAGCTTCGCGGCCTTCACGACTCCACGCCGGATGCATCCGGCCCCGAACCCGATGCCGACAGGACTCTCAACCGGATCGTCCGCGCGGCCGCTGATCTCATCGAAGCGCGCGACGGAGCTCTCATCGTGATCGATGCGGCCGGAGCCGTCGAGCGTTTCGTCCATGTGGGCGTGGACAAGGGAAGCGCGCAGACGATCGCCGACCTGCCGGAACCGGGCAGTCTGGTCAACGCCGTGCTCGACAGCGGCCGTACCATCCGACTGAACAAGTTGAGCGATGATCCTCGGTCCCCGGGCTTTCCCGTGCATCATCCGCCCCGGGAGGGTTTCCTCGGGGTCCCGATCCGGTCGCAGGGCGAGGTGTGCGGCGTCCTCGTGCTGACGAACCGCCGCACAGGGGTCTTCACACTCGAGGATGAAGAGCTCATCGGATCCCTGGCGGCGACGGCCGGCCTCACGATCCGCAATGCGCGCGAGCACGAGGAAGCCCGCCGTCAACGGCGGCTGAGTCGGGCGCTGTCCGATCTCCGCGCCGCCCTGCTGACCCCGGAGCGCGAAGACATCCTGGACGTCATCGCCGAATGCGTCACCCACGTCGTGTCCTGCGACCTCGTCACGGTCGTCGTCCATGCGGACGCCGACCACCTCCGCATCGACGCGGCTCATGGGCCGCTGTCCGCTGCCTTCGAGCACGGAGTGCTCCCTGCGGAGACGTCGATCGCCGCGAGCGCGATCGCGAGCGGGAACATGTCGAGCGGACGCCTCACCGACGAAGCCACGCACACGAACCTCGCCGGAAACCAGGATGCCGCGGGGCCGACCGTGGCCGTCCCGCTCGTCGCTGCCGGTCATGCGATCGGAGCCCTGTGCGTCACTCGTGGGGCATCGGGTGGCAGCTTCTCTCCGAGCGAGATCGATGCCATCTCCGAGTTCGTCGTCCAGGCGGGTGTGGCGACCTCGCTCGCCTGGGCCCGGGAGGATCGGCAGCAGCTCGACATCATCGAAGAGCGGAACCGCATCGCCCGCGATCTGCACGACAACGTGATCCAACGGTTGTTCGCGACGGGAATGAGCCTGCAGGCGTTCGCCGCCACCCAGCCGGGCCACGCGGAGGAGCTCGAGCAGCACGTCACAGAGATCGACGCCGCCATCACCGACATCCGGTCGGGGATCTTCTCGCTCCGTACGCGCCACGGGAAACGCAAGGACCGCCCGGTGCGCAAGCGGGTGCTCGACGTGATCACGGAGCTGACTCCCGCGCTGCCGTCGGCACCCACGATCACGTTCGTCGGTCCGGTCGACCCGGTCGTCACCGGGAAACTCGCCGACGACGTGATCGCCGTCGTCCGCGAAGCCCTCGCCAACGTCGCCCACCATGCGCGGGCTCGCAACAGCGCGGTCATCCTCACCGTCTCGGAGAACGAGGTGGTCGTCGCGGTGCAGGACGACGGCAAGGGGGTCGCCGCATCGCCCGGCGACCCCGGCGGCACGGAGAACCTCGCCGAGCGCGCTGCGCTGCACGGAGGCACGTTCACGCTGGATCAGCAGACGGAGCGGGGAACCGTGGCGCGTTGGAGGGTGCCCCGCCCTCCGGCCCCCGGTGGACCGGCGAGCACGGAGGCACGTCGCCGCGAGGATCGCGCTCGGCACGATCCGCCCGGGACTGCGTCGGCATGAGCACGGCTGAGGCCGGATGCCCGGTTCAGACGGTGCACGAGGGTCGGCAGTACGACTGGACGTAGGCCAGGAAGTCGGTCATGAACCCCGATATGCCCTCGGCGACCACGGCCGGGTCGGTGCTCCTGATCGCGGGCGCCCAGTTGGCGGAGAACGCCGGCGAGACGGCGAGGAATTGCTGGGCGACGGGTGCCATCGCGTCCGCTTCCGACTGAGCGGAGACGGTGATGCCGAGCTCGGCGATCAGCTCGGGGTACGCATCGGCCAGGGTCCCGCGCCCCGTCATGATCAGCATCAGCAGATCCAGATCGGTCGAGGAGGCGAGGCGCGGATCGAGAGTGGCACCGAGCGCCGCGGCGTGCACGCCGGAGCTCGTCGCGGCAGTGACCTCCGATGCGGCGTGACCCGTCGCAGCAGAGGCCGACGATACGCCCGTGAGCGACAGGGTGAGCGCCACGACGGCGGATGCGAGGCAGGTGGTCTTCTGGCGAACGAGCATGGGGATTCCTCCGGATGTGGGTGATCCGGTGAAAGTACCACAGGAGTGAAATGTAAAACAGTACTATCCCCTGCTCCTGCCCCGTGCTCGCGGCCCTCCGCTCAGCGGTCGCGCGAGCGCGACGCGTCACGTACCCCCTCTCGATCGCGACCGGCCAGGAGCACACGACACCGACTGACATCGTCCTCGCTCTGCGAGACCAGCGCCTCGATCCCCTCGAAGTGCAGCGTGGGGCGCAGATGGGCGACGAGCGTCACCGCCAGCGTCCGACCGTACAGATCGAGGTCCACATCGTGCAGGTGCACCTCGACCCGCCTCCCCCGGTCGCCCGCGAAAGTCGGATTCGTCCCGACACTGACGCTCGCCGGCCATACCTCGGGGCCATCGTCGATACGCGTCCATGCCGCGTAGATCCCATCGGCGGGCAGGTCGTCGAGGTCGATCGCCAGGTTCGCCGTCGGAAAGCCGAGCTCGCGCCCCCGACCATCGCCGGGCACGACCACGCCGACGATGGTCGTGAGCGGCGGAGCGCTCACGCGCTCTCGGATCCTGCGATGGACCGATAGCGGCTCTGGTGGAAGACGAGGGGCTCGACATCGTCGAAGAGCGTGACGTCGCCGATCTCGTACAGGGCGATCTCGTGATCCCCGCCGTCGAACATGCTGTGCAGGCGGCAGGTAAGCCAGAGCGCCGCATCCGCGATCAGCACGGCTCCCCCGTCGGTGCGCTGCCACTCATGTCCGCCGAACCGGTCACCCTCACGCGCCGAGAGCGAGCGGCTGAGCGGCTCGTGGTGCGCGGCCAGCACACTCATGCCGAGCTCGGGCACCTCACGGAGCACCGGCCAGGTCTTCGACGTCCGGGCGGCACTGATCGCGACGAGCGCGGGTTCGAGCGAGATCGAGGTGAAGGAGTTGACCGCCATTCCGACGGCGCGGTCGTCGACGTGCGCGGCGAGAGCCACGACACCGGTCGGGTACACCGAGAAGGCCCGGCGGAGGGAGAGGTCTCGCGGCAGAGCGTCGGTCACGGCAGTCATCATTCTGGCTTCCTTCCATAGTCAACTTTGACTAGTTTGAATAATAGCCAAGTTTGATCCTGCAAACAACAGGAATGCGCGAGAGCTGCCGTTAGCATGAGGGACATGTCGACCACCCGCCTCGTCGTCCTCGGCGCTGTGAAGCAGTTCCAGCCCGTGCACGGATACTTTCTCCGTCGCGAGCTGATGACCTGGCACGTCGATGAATGGGCTCACATCCAGCCCGGGTCGATCTACAACGCCCTGCGCGCCCTGGAGGTCGACGGCTACATCGCCGAGAGCGGAACCGAGAGCGAGGGCAAACGCCCCGCACGCACGACCTACCGCATCACTCCGGCGGGCGAGGTGGAGCTGCAACGGATGCTGCGCGAGAACCTCTGGAACGTCGCGGCCTTCGACACGCAGGCGATCATGACCGTGGCCTCGTTCATGTTCGTGCTGAGCCGCCAGGAGGTGATCGCCGGCCTGGAGCACCGCCTCATCAAGAGCGACGCGATCATCACGCAGAACGGCTTCGACGTGCAGGACACCCTGCGTTCCGAGACGACCCCGAAGTACGTGCGGGAGATCTTCGACCTCTCCACCGCCCGCCTCACGGCCGAGAAGCAATGGCTGCTCGACCTGCTGGAGCGACTCCGCGCCGGCGAGTACACATTCGCGGGCGAGGCCGCCGAGGGTGCAGCACCGACCGACGCCGCGTCTTCGAAGTAGCCACTCAGCGCGAGGCCACGAGCGCCGCGATCGATGCGGGTGAGAGCTCCGGCGTCGTCGCGCCGCGATGCTGCGCGACGACCGCCCCGGCCGCGTTGGCGCGGACCAGGGCGGCCTCGACGGCCTCACCCTGCGCGAGGGCCGCGGCGAGCGCGCCGCAGAATGCATCACCAGCCCCCGTGGTATCCACCGGATCGATCCGGAAGGCGGCGACGTGCACGGCGCCCTGCCCTGCGCGATGCAGCGTCACTCCCCCGGCCCCCTGGGTGAGCACGACGGTCTGCGCGCCCGACGCGTGCAATCCGTCGATGCCGCCGAGCTCCGCGCATTCGGTATCGTTGACGACCAGTACGTCGACATCCGGGAGCATCTCGATGGCTGCCCGGTGCGCGGGGGCGGCATTGAGGACCGTGACCGCTCCGGCCATCCGGCCCGCCCGCAGCGCGGCAGCCACGCTGGCGACGGGCACCTCCAGTTGCGCGAGCACGACCGCCGCGTCCGTGACTCCCGCCGCGGCATCTTCGGGCGTCAGCTCCGCATTCGCGCCGGCCGCGACGATGATGCTGTTGTCCCCATCGTCGAACGCCAACACGTGGGCGACGCCGGTCGGAACAGTGGCACTGCGTCGCACGGACGCCCCCACCCCGGCATCCGTCAAGGTCTGCAGCAGCACGTCAGCGGCCTCATCGTCACCGACCACCGCGCAGAATCGGGTCGGTGCTCCGCTGCGGGCGGATGCGACGGCCTGATTCAGCCCCTTGCCTCCGGAGAAGCGGCCTCCCGCCCGACCGAGGAGCGTCTCGCCGACGCGCGGGGGGCGCGAGACCTCGACCACGAGGTCGAGGTTCGCGCTCCCCACGACGGCGACACCGATGAGGGTGTCAGACACGCGACATCGTCCGCCGGTACTGCGATCCGGTGTGCGAGTCGGCGAGTGCGGGCGTCGGAGTGCCGATCAGGCGCTCACGCAGCGACTGCGGCTCGGCCGACGGCTCGACGATCGCGCCGCGCTCCTTGAGGATCGGCAGCACGTGCTCGATGAAGTCGACGGTCGATGCCGGCGGGATGACGGGGGCGAAGAGGAACCCGTCGAGGTCGGCGCCGTCGGCGAGCTCGATCATCCGGTCCGCCACCTGCTCGGGGGTCCCGACGATCGGGCGGGCGCCGACACCGTGCGCGTGCCAGTCTCCGAGCACGTCGCCGACGGTCTTGTCGGCGAAGCGGGCGACCTGCGTCTGCGACAGCTCGGTGCTCAATTCGGACATCGGCGTGTTCGGCGCGTAGGCCGACAGGTCGAGGCCGGTGAACCAGGCGTAGGAGGCGACGGTGACGTCGGGGTTCTGCGCGTCGGCGACCTCGGCGTACTTGCGCTGCGCCTCTTCCTCTGTGCTGCCGACGATCGCGGCGAACGCCGACATGATCTTGACCTCGTCGGCTCCACGGCCGTTCTTCACGGCCTCCTCGCGGATCGCCGAGGAGTGCGCGCGGAGCTGCTCGACCGACCCGCTGCCCACGAAGATCGCCTCACCGTGCTTGCCGCCGAACTCGCGGCCAGCCGGCGATGCGCCGGCCTGGAACAGCACCGGGGTGCCCTGCGGCGAGCGCTGCGTGTTGCCGTAGCCGTGCGAGCGGAAGTAGGGGCCGTCGTGTGCGATCCGGTGCACCTTGGAGGGGTCGGCGAAGCGACCGGACTTGTCGCGCTCCAGCGCCCCGTCCTCCCAGGCCTGCTCCCAGAGCTTGTAGACGAGCTGCATGAAGTCGTCGGCCATCAGATAGCGCTCGTCGTGGCCGACCATCGGCACGCCGAAGCCCTGCACCGCCGTGTCGGCGGTGCCGGTGGTGACCACGTTCCAGCCGATGCGTCCGCCGGAGAGGATGTCGAGGGTCGCCATGCGGCGCGCGAACGAGTAGGGCGGCTCGAGCAGCGTGGATCCGGTGGCGACCAGCCCCAGGCGCGTGGTCTCGGGGATGAGCGCGGCCAGGATGATCGCCGGGTCGAGACGCGGCAGATCGAGGCCCTCGACGGAGCAGATGTCCGGACGCTCGCCCGCGACGTCGGCCCAGCCCCAGGCATCCGCGAGGAACAGGAAGTCGAACCCGGCGTCCTCGACCAGGCGCGCGGTGTCGCGCCAGTACTCGAGCTTGTCGAACAGGTAGCGCCCGTTATCGGGGTGCCGCCAGGTCGCGGTGCCGGAGTCGTTCGCCTGCGCGTTCTCGAAGAGGCCGAGACGCAGCTGCTTGACGGTGTTCTGATCGGTCATGTGCGGGTGCCTTCCTTGGGGGTGGATCTGTTCGTTGTGGAGTGATTCCGGGCACGCCGGAGGAACCCCGGGACGGACGGGGGTCCGTCCCGGGATGCGGATGCCGCGTCAGCCCTTCGCCGTGACCTCGCCGTCGCTCCACCAGAGCACGCGCTTGCGCACCAGGGCGAGCACGATGATCAGGAGCACGCCGAGGAGGCAGAGCAGGGCGATGCTGGCCCAGGTGACGGCCAGGTTCGCCTGCGCAGCCGATGTCGTGACGAGCGAGCCGAGTCCGGCCTGCTGTCCCGCAGCGACGAACTCGGCGACCGCGGCGCCGACGACGGCGAGAGGCAGGGCGATGCGGAGTCCCGCGAACACGTAGGGCATGCTGCCGGGGAAGCGCAGTTCGCGGAAGATCTCCCACCGCGAGGCGTGCAGCGTCTTGAAGACGTCGAGCGCTTTCTGGTCGACGTCACGGAGCCCCGCGAGCGAGTTCACGAGCATCGGGAAGAAGACCACGAGCCCCGTCACGATGAACTTCGGCACCATGCCGAAGCCGAACGCCACGACCAGCGCCGGGGCGATCGCCACGATCGGGGTCACCATCACGATGATCACGAGCGGCATCACGGCGCGCTCGATGATCTGGAACTCGGCCATGACCACGGCCAACAGGAAGCCGGCGAGGATGCCGGCGGAAGCGCCGACCACGACTTCGAGCAGCGTGACGAGGAAGTTCGACCAGTACATGCCGGCGTCGTCGACGAGGCTCACGCCGATCGCCTCCAGCGTCGGGAGCACGTACGGGTTGGTCCAGGCCACGACCTGCCAGAGGAGAGCGGCGATAACGAAGGTGATCAGTGTGGGTCCCCACGATCCCCAGCGCAGCCAGGTCGGAACGCCGCGGCGGGGCTGCGCCTTCAGGCGGGCGGTCGCGAGGGTCGCGGTGGTGTCTCTCATCGTCAGCTCAGACATGGGCCTTCTCCGTCTGCGCGCGCAGCGCACCGCGCACGACTGCTTCCAGTTCGCGGAACTCGTCCGTCGCGTAGGCCTCCTCGGTGCGCGGCCGCGGCAGGTTCACATCGATCACCTGGGCGATGCGCCCCGGGTGGGCGGCCATCACCACGATGCGGTCGGAGAGCATGATCGCCTCCGGCACGGAGTGCGTGACGAACATGACGGCCTTGCGGTTCGACTGCCAGAACTCCAGCAGGGCGATCCGCTGCAGGTCGCGGTTCATCTCGTCGAGGGCCGAGAAGGGCTCATCCATCAGCATGATGGCCGGGTCGAACACGAACGCCCGCGCGATCGCGGCGCGCTGCTGCATGCCGCCCGAGAGCTGGCCGGGGTACTTCTTCATCGCCTGACCGAGCCCGAAGGTCGCCAGCAGCTCGGCCGGGTCGCGCAGTGCGCGTCCGGAGTTCGCCTTGGCGTTGATGCGCACCGGCAGCTCGACGTTCTCGCGCACCGTCTTCCACGGCAGCAGCGCCGGAGACTGCGGCACGAGCCCGATCTTCTTGTCGCGCGAAGCCGCGGTGACGCTCTCCCCATCGATCGTGACGGTCCCGGAATCGGCGTCGAGGAGACCCGCGACCACCTTGAGCAGCGTGGACTTGCCACAGCCGCTCGGGCCGATCACGGAAACGAACTCGCCCATGCCGATCGTGAGGCTCACGTCGTCGAGCACCGTGACCCGAGCACCGTCGACGCCGAAGGACTTCGAGACGTTTCTGACCTCGACGCCTGCTCCCTGTGCGACCGACATCACTTCGCGGTCCAGGTCAGGGTGTCGCCGTCGTACAGGTCGGCGACCAGGTCGGCGTCCATCATGTCGGCGATCGCGGGCAGGTCCTTGACGCCGCCGTACTTCTTCACGAGTGCGTACTCGGGCTCCCACATGGACTCGTTCTGCACACCGGGGTTGCCACCGGCGCTCTCGCGCACCCAGGCGGACTCCACCTCCCACGTGCGGGCCAACTGATCGCGCGGGAACGCGGCACCCTGGTTGTTGTCCTCCGCCAGCTTCGCGAGCTTGTCGATGCAGGCATCCGACTCGTCGAGGCAGTACTGCAGCGCCTTCAGGCTCGCGCGCATGAAGTCGGCGGCGACTTCACGGTGCTCGTCGAGGAATCGGGAGTTGACCTCCATCACGTTGTAGGTGCCCTCGACGCCGAGGTCGGCGGGGAGGAACTCGCTGAACGGCAGGTCCTGCGCCTTGAGCGACTGCGGCTGGTTGGAGGCGTAGCCGACGATCGCGTCGACCTGCTCACGGACGACGACCGTCGGGTCGTAGTTGGTCATCTTCACCATCTCGACCTTCGAGACGTCGACACCGGCCTCGTCGAGCATGGCCGAGGCGATCGGGGTCAGGTTGATGAAGTAGCCGAGCGATCCGCCCTCGAGATCCTTGAGGCTCTCGAGCTTCTCGTTGCCGAAGATCGAGAACGGCGGGGTCGTGCCGTAGGTGGCGACTGCCGTGAGGTTCTTGCTGTTCGCGGCTGCCAGCATCACGTCGGATGCCGAGCCGAGAGCCGTGAACTGCGCCTGACCGGATGCCACGAGCTGCTGCCCGTTCGCCCCGGAGGCGTTGATCTCGACATCGAGGCAGAGGTCGTCGAAGTAGCCCAGCTCCTCGGCGAGGAACACGTCGAGCTGGCCGGCACTGGCGGAGTAGCCGTAGCCGGAGATGTAGGTGATGGTGCCGGCATCCTGATTGCGCTTGCAGGCGTCGGTGTCGCTCGCACTCGTGGGGGCGGAATCGCCGCCTGGCGTCTGCGCGGAGCATGCTCCGAGCGTCAGCGTGGCAGCGAGAACGCACGTCAGGGTGGCAGTGATGCGGAATCGGGTTTCCGCAGAGGAAGTAGCCATGAGGGTCCCTTCTCGGCCGTTCGTCATTGATGGCTCGTCGAAAGTAACATAGTCAAGATTGACTAAGCAAGATCAAACTAAACGGGGCGGGAACGCGTGCACCCCCGCCCGCCCAGACGTCGAGTGCACGGCTTCGCGCCGAGCGCACGGCGTGTTGACGCGAATAGGCGGTGCACTCGGCAGGATCCCGTGCGCTCGAGGACGCGGGGCGAAGCGGGAGCGGGGCGAAGCGGGAGCGGGGCGAGTCAGGACTGGGGCGCGTCAGCCGGGTAGAGGTAGCGGCTGACGAACTCGTCGAAGAGGGGAACCATGTCGACCGACTCATCGAGAAGCCACTGCAGCTGGATGCCGTCCATGACCGCACTGATCAGACGTGCGGCGAGCGCGGGGTCGATGTCATCCCGGACTTCTCCGGCCTCCTGCCCGCGACGGAGGATCTCCACGGCTTCATCGGCACGCGCCCGATAGCGCGCGGCGAAATCGGCATGCGACGGATGCTCGGGGTCGGTCGCCTCGGCAGACACGATGGCGTAGAGCGACGTGAGACCGCGCGAGGTCTGGTTGTGCGCGACGACCCGCTTGGCCTGCTCGACCAGGGTGTGCTCGGCGGGGTCGCCTGCCGCCGCCCGCACCTTCTCGTCGCGCTGGTGCAGCACCTCGGTGAACAGCTCCTCCTTGTCGGCGAAATGATGCAGGAGCCCGGCGGGTGTCACGCCGACGCGCTTCGCGATCTCCCGCAGGGATCCGCCGTGGAACCCGGTCCGAGAGAAGACGACCAGCGCCTCGTCGACGATCGCCTGCCGCCGCGCCTGCCCCGTTGCGTAGGGGCCGCGAGAGCCTCGCCCCGCCGTCGACTGCCCGTCCGTTCCCACCGCGCGCTCCTGTCTGTCGACGCGAGGAAGCGAGGGCTCAGCCCTGGTGACCGTCGCCTCCCGCACCCCACGACGAGCTGAAGTCCTGCTGTCGCATCGCGGGACGCAGGAGCTTCTCCATCTCGCGATCCACGAAGTAATCCTTGAGCTTATCCTTCGTGAGCTCGTTGCCGATCGCCGCCATGATCATCGACTGGTCGAGCGAGAGATAGCGCTCGGCGATCGTGCCGCTCTTCACGGCGACCGCGTCATAGAAGCCGCCGGGACCATAGGCGCCGAGGTCGTTCTCGATGCTCTCGAGGTTGCTCAGCACGCCCTTGCGGTCATAGGGGAGCGCGAGGAACGCCGCATGCGGGGTCACCACGCCGTCCCCGAAATCCGGGGAGGGATTCGTGCCCGCCGCGCACCCCGGCCGATCGATGTCGACGTCGGTCTTCTCGGCGTCGGACGTGTAGCCGTCGGACCGCATTCCCGCGATGTCGACGCCGTACTCCGCGTAGCCACCGAACGGGTTGCTCGCGGGCGAGAACCCCCAGTACCCGTATCCGGCCTCGTCGAGACCGTGCTGTTTCTGCACGGCCACGGTGATCGGATGATTGAGCCGCCAGGACTTCGGCCCCCACTTCGTCTCCGGGACCAGGAGATCGGGCATCAGCGACTCGAACATGCTGCCACCCCAGCTCGGAACGAACGACATCCCCGCGTAGCTGTATGCGCCTTCCCAGACCTCGACTCCGCTGTAGGTGCGGTATTCCCCTTGCGGGAGCTGCTCCTGCCACGCCCAGTCGCAGCCGGGCGGCATTGTGCGGTGCGTGCCGTACAGCGCCGTCGCCGGAATCTGCCCGTTGGCGATGCCGAGGTAGGTGGCGATGCGGCTCTCGCTCACGGTCGTGTCGTAGTGGTGGCAGGTGTAGTACGCGGTCTCCCCCGATCCGTTGTACATCGGAGCTGCAACGCTGCAGTCCGGCGGGGCCTGCTCCCAGAAGCCGCCGCGGTTCGTGCCGGCGGGGAGACCTGCGGCACCGGCAGGGTCGAAGAACGCGGCGAAGTCCATCGAGTCGTAAAGGGCGTCCGCCTGCGCAGCCAGCGCGGGATCGGCCTCACCGACGATGCGTAGAGCTGCGGCCAGCCACCCGTTGTCCACGGTGCTGAGGAACGGATGCACGGGGTCCCCGGAATCGGGCCAGGTCGTCAGCTTCTCCCCCGTCGTCGGCGAGTACCAGTTGTAGAACATCCCGCTCGCTTCGTTGCGCTCGAGCCCTTGCAGGGTGTCGAGCGTGGCGGACAACCGGCCCCGCGCCTCGTCGGCACTGATGATGCCGAGGTCGCGCGCGGTGACGGTCGACCACAGATACCCGCCGATATTCGTCGGTGAGGTGTAGGCGCTGGATGTCTGCAGATCGCCGGTGATGTTGTCGGCGGGAAGACCCGTCTCCTCGTCGGTCATCGCCACCAGGGAACCCCAGGTGTCCTGCGCCCAGCGCTTGAGCTCCGCGTTGCCCTGGCGTCCGTCTCCCGCTGCGGCCGGCCCCGCGAGGGCCAGTCCCGAGACGACCAGTCCGACCGTCGCCAGCGTGCTCATCCATCGCTTCATCGCGTCTCCTCATCGAGAACGGCGCCGTTGATCACGGCGCACTCAACACGCGAAAACCTAACACGCGTTCAGTGTTCACTCAACCCCCTCCCGTGGAGGAGTCACCCCATCCGTTCCGGTCGCACTTTCTGTCGC
>NZ_SSDF01000033.1 GCF_004794515.1 Microbacterium sp. A20
CCGCGCGGGCGCTGCTGTCCGCTCGGCAGCGGGAGCCGTCGGCGCCGCAGCGGCAGCATCCGTCGCGCCGGCGAGGACGCGCGCCACCATGAGCTCGAGGTGCAGGCGCGGAGACGTCGCCCCCGACATGTCGTCGAGGGCCGCACTCACCACGTCGGCGGTGCGCGAGAGACGCGCGGCGCCGAAGACCTCTGCCTGGCCGCGCATGCGCTGCAGGTCGTCTTCGGCGATGCCGCGCAGGACAGCCGAAGCACCGGCTCCGACGGCCGCGATGACGATCAGGTCGCGCAGCCGTTCGAGCAGGTCGTCGACGAAGCGCCGTGGGTCTTGACCGGTCTGCACGACGCGGTCGATCGCGGGGAACGCGGCCGCGGCGTCTCCGGCGGCGAGCGCGTCGACGATCTCGTCGAGGAGGGCGCCGTGCGTGTATCCGAGCAGAGAGACGGCGCGTGCATAGCCGACCGTCACGGTCTCGGAGCCGGCTGGCGCGTCGGACCCGGCGATGAGCTGGTCGAGCAGCGAGAGCGTGTCTCGGGGAGAGCCGCCACCGGCGCGGACGACGAGCGGCAGCACACCCTGCTCGACGATCACGCCCTCTTCGGCGCAGAGCTTCTCGACGTACTCGAGCATCGCTGCCGGCGGCACCAGACGGAACGGGTAGTGGTGCGTGCGGGAGCGGATCGTGCCGAGGACCTTCTCGGGCTCGGTCGTCGCGAAGATGAACTTGACGTGCTCCGGCGGCTCTTCCACGAGCTTGAGCAGCGCGTTGAACCCCTGCGGGGTGACCATGTGCGCCTCGTCGAGGATGAAGATCTTGTACCGGTCGCGGCTGGGGGCAAAGGTGGCCCGCTCGCGCAGGTCGCGGGCGTCGTCGACGCCGTTGTGGCTGGCCGCGTCGATCTCGACGACGTCGAGGGATCCGCCGCCGGCGCGCGACAGCTCGACGCAGCTCGGGCAGACGCCGCAGGGCACGTCGGTCGGCCCTTCGGCGCAGTTCAGGCAGCGCGCCAGGATGCGCGCCGAAGTCGTCTTGCCGCAGCCGCGAGGGCCGGAGAACAGGTACGCGTGGCCGACCCGATCGCCGCGCAGCGCCGTCATGAGCGGGTCGGTCACCTGGGACTGCCCGATCATCTCGCCGAACGTCTCGGGTCGGTAGCGGCGGTAGAGGGCTGTGGTCACCTCAACAGCCTACGGCGTGCCACCGACCTTCGGCGGGTCGGCGACTCCCCGGTCCTCCGACGCGTCAGTCGATCGACTCGATCACCGGAATGGCCGTGGTGATCACCGGGACGGATGCCGACATCCGCGTGCCGTCCTCGCGACGGGCGTCGGCGAACTGACGCAGCGTCGGGCGCCCGGGGATCAGCGGACCCTGATCCGCCAGAGGCACCACGACCTCGTCCTCTACCGTCGCGAAGTACGCGGTGTCCCGCACGCTGAAAGGCACCGGAGGGCCGCTGCGCACCTGCACGCGCAGCTCGTCCTTGGTGACCGTCACCTGCAGCGTGGATCCCTGCCACTGCAGCGGGAAGGACAGCGACGGCCAGTCGGCCGGCAGCCGTGGGTCGAAACTCAGGTCGCCGGCATAGTCGCGCATGCCGCCGAAGCCGCACACCAGCGCCGTCCACACTCCCCCGGCGGAGGCCACGTGCACGCCGTCGGCCGCGTTGTGGTGCAGGTCGTGCAGGTCGACGAACAGCGACTGCTCGAAGTATCTCTGCGCGAGATCCTGGTACCCCACCTCGGCGGCGAGGATCGACTGCACGACCGCCGAGAGCGTCGAGTCGCCCGTGGTCAGCGGATCGTAGTAGTCGAAGTCGGCCTTCTTCTCCTCGGGCGAGAAGTGGTTGCCCTGCAGGAACAGCGCCAGCACGACATCCGCCTGCTTGAGCACCTGGAACCGGTAGATCACCAGCGGGTGGAAGTGCAGCAGCAGCGGTCGCTGCTCGGCGGGAGTGTTGGCGAGATCCCAGACCTCGCGCTCGAGGAACAGCGAATCCTGCGGATGGATGCCGAGGCCCTCGCTGTAGGGGATGTACATCGCCTCCGCCGCGCGGTCCCACGCCTCGGCCTCGCCGACGCCGAGCCCCGTTCGATCGACGAGCTTCACGTAGTCTTCGGGGTGGTTCTCCCGGATCTCGCGGACGATCTTGGCTGCGTAACGGAGGTTGTAGCGTGCCATGACGTTCGTGTACAGGTTGTCGTTGACGACCGTGGTGTACTCGTCCGGCCCCGTGACGCCGTGGATGTGGAAGGTCTCGATCCCGTCGCCGGCATCCGTCTCCTCCACCAGCCGCGAGGCACGCCAGAATCCGAGGGTCGCCCACAGCCGGGCCGTCTCGATCGCGATGTCGGCGCCCTCGCGCCGCAGGAACTCCTCGTCACCGGTCGCGCGCACGTACTTGCCGAGCGCGAAGCTGATGTCGGCGTTGATGTGGTACTGCGCGGTGCCGGCCGCGTAGTACGCGGATGCCTCCTCGCCGTTGATGGTGCGCCACGGGAAGAGCGCCCCCGCCTCGTTGAGCTGTGCAGCCCGGCGACGCGCAGCGGGGAGCATCTTCACCCGCGCCCGCAGTGCGTTGTACGCCCACCGCGGCGACGTGTAGGTGAGGAACGGGAGCACGTAGATCTCGGTGTCCCAGAAGTAGTGTCCGCTGTAGCCGGAACCGGAGACGCCCTTCGCCGGGACGCCGGCGCCGTCTGCGCGGGCGGAGGCCTGAGCGAGCTGGAACAGGCACCAGCGGGTGGCCTGCTGCAGGTCGTCGCGGCCGCCGATCTGCACGTCGCTGCGCTCCCAGAACGCATCGAGCCAGGCCCGCTGACGCTGGAAGACGGTCTCGACACCCTCAGCGGCCGCGCGGTCGAGCGAACGACGGCAGCGGTCGACGAGCTCGCGCGGCGGCACGCCTCGGGAGGTGTGGTAGCTGACCAGCTTCGTGACCGTGATGGGAACACCGGCCTTGGCCTGCACCCGGAACACGTTCTTCGCGATGTCGGGCTCCACGAGCGTGCGGGCGTTGTACTCGTTCTCGGTCTCGACCACGTGGTCGGCCACGACGGCGACCGTCATCCCGGAGTCCGCGACGCGGTATGACAGCGCGGAGCGCATCCCGTCCTGCCAGTGCTCGGCGGGCTCCAGCACGCGGTCGGCGATCTTCTCGGCCTTGCGGGGGTCGAACGCCGCTTTGGTTCCGATCGGAGTGCCGGCGTACACGCCCGCGCCGTCCTGGCGGTTCAGCAGCTGGCAGCTGATCGTGACCGGCGCGTCGGCGTTCTCGACGACGACCTCGAGCCGCAGCACCGCGAGGTGCCGCTCCTCGAAGCTCACGATGCGCTCGTCGCGCATCCGGACGCGCTTGCCCGACGGAGTCTCCCAGACGACGTGACGCTCGAGGACCCCGGTGCGCAGGTCGAGCGTGCGGCGGTACTCGCGCACATCGGCGTCGTCGAGCGAGATGGGCTCGTCGTCGACGTAGACGCGCATGACCTTGGCGTCGGGGGCGTTGACGATCGTCTGCCCGACCTCGGCGAAGCCGTAGGCCTGCTCGGCGTGGCGGATCGGCCAGGTCTCGTGGAGCCCGTTGATGAACGTGCCGTGCTCCTGGGCGCCGCGACCCTCGATGTGGTTGCCGCGCAGGCCCAGGTAGCCGTTGCCGACGGAGAACAACGTCTCGCCGACGCCCTCCTCCGAGTAGTGCGTGTCGATCAGACGCCACGGGTCGACGGGGAAGCGGTCGCGGTCGATCATGCGGTCTCCGGGGTGTCGGTGCGGGAATCGGGGGCGAACACGGCCAGATCGTCGACGACGACGGTCGCGCCGGCGGCTCGGAGGGCGTCGGCTCCGGTTCCCCGGTCGACACCGATCACGGACGCATAGCCTGCTGCGGCGGCGGAAGCGGCACCGGAGGTGGCATCCTCCACGGCGACGGAGCGGGCCGGATCCACTCCGAGGGCTGTGGCACCGGCGGCGAACATGTCGGCTGCGGGCTTCGAGGCGAGGCCGTCACGCTCGGCCACGACACCGTCCACGACGACCCGGAAGAAGGAGCGGATGCCGGCGGCGGCCAGCACCTCCTCGGCGTTCTTGGAGCTCGACACCACACCGAGCGGGATACCCGCGGCATGCAGAGCCTCGACGAGGGCGAGCGAGCCCGGGTACGGCGCTATCCCCTGCCCGCGCAGCGACTCCGCGAAAGCGGCGTTCTTGCGGTTGCCGATCCCGCAGATGGTCTCGGCCGAGGGGTCGTCGTCGACCGCGCCCCAGGGCACTTCGACGTTGCGGCTGTGCAGCAGACTCGCCACTCCGTCGTAGCGCTTCTTACCATCGACGTAGTCGTAGTAATCGGCGTCGGTGTAGGGCGGCGTGATCCCCCAGCGGGCGAACACGTCGTCGAACACGACCTTCCAGGCCCGCATGTGCACCTCGGCGGTCGGGGTGAGCACGCCGTCGAGGTCGAACAGTACGCCTTCGGCGTGGAACAGGTCGGGCAGTGCTTCTGGCACAGAGCCTCCAGGAGAAGGGCGATCGTCGGGCCGGCACCGCTCCGTGCCACTGTGCAAGCGTAATGCTGTGGCGCGCCGGGAGGTAACCCCGGCGGGCCGATCAGAGCAGTTCGGCCGTCTGGCGCGCGATCTGCAGTTCCTCGTCGGTGGGCACCACGAGCACCGCCACCGGAGAGGAATTCGTGGAGATGCGACGGATGCCCCGCTCCCTGGCCTCGTTGCGAGCGGCATCCAGCTCCACACCGGCGAATCCGAGGGTCGCCATCGCGGCCGCCCGCACCGCCGCCGCGTTCTCGCCGACGCCGGCGGTGAAGGAGATGACATCCACTCCCCCGAGCTGCGCGATGTACGCGCCGGCGTAGGCGCGCAGGCGGTGCACGTACACGTCGAAGGCCAGCATCGCCGCGTCGTCTCCCGCCTCCACTCCGGCGAGGATGTCGCGCATGTCGCTGCGCCCGGCGAGACCGGCGAGGCCGCTGCGGGTGTTGAGCAGCGAGTCGAGGTCGTCGATCGAGAGGCCGGCACGACGCGACAGGTGCACGAGCGCCGCGGGGTCGAGGTCGCCCGAGCGGGTGCCCATGACCAGACCCTCGAGCGGGGTGAGTCCCATCGAGGTCTCGACCGAGCGACCGCCGTCGATGGCCGTCACGGACGCCCCGTTGCCGAGGTGGAACACGAGCTGACGGAGGCTGCCGAGGTCGCGGCCGAGGAACGCTGCCGCGGCCTCGCTCACGTACTGGTGGCTCGTGCCGTGGAAGCCGTAGCGGCGCACCCGGTGCTCCGCGGCGAGCGCGGCATCGATCGCGTAGGTGTACGCGGCGGGCGGGAGCGTCTGGTGGAAAGCGGTGTCGAACACGGCGACGTGCGGCACCTGATCGAACACGGCGCGAGCGGCGCGGATGCCGGCCAGGTTCGCGGGGTTGTGCAGCGGCGCGAGCACCGCGAGCTCGTCGATCTGCCGCTCCACATCGGCGTCGATCAGCGTCGGGGCGTAGAAGCGGGCGCCGCCGTGCACCACGCGGTGTCCGACGGCGACCGGGCGATGCTCCTCGAGCGACGGGCCGTGCGCGGCGAACTGCTCGCGCATGATCTCGAAGGCGGCGGCGTGATCGGCGATCGGGCGCTCATCGCGGTAGGTCGCATCGAGCATCGTCGGCATGGCCGTCCCGTCGGTCTCCGGGCGGACGGTGTGCGCGACGGGACTGGCGTCCTGGCCGATGCGCTCGATGAGACCGCTCGCCAGGAGGTTCTCCTGCTCGATGTCGATCAGGCTGTACTTCAGCGACGACGACCCGCTGTTGATGACCAGGATCGCGCTCATGCCGAATCTCCCTGCGCCTGGATCGCGGTGATCGCGACGGTGTTGACGATGTCGGCGACCAGCGCGCCGCGGGACAGGTCGTTGATGGGCTTGTTGAGTCCCTGCAGCACCGGCCCGATGGCGACGGCTCCGGCCGAGCGCTGCACCGCCTTGTAGGTGTTGTTGCCCGTGTTGAGGTCGGGGAACACGAACACCGTCGCGCGCCCGGCCACGGCCGAATCGGGGAGCTTGGCCTTCGCGACCGCCGCATCCGCTGCCGCGTCGTACTGGATCGGGCCCTCCACCGGCAGCTCGGGCGCCCGCTCACGCACGAGGGCGGTCGCGGCGCGCACCTTGTCGACGTCGGCGCCGGTGCCGGACTCGCCCGTCGAGTACGACAGCATCGCCACGCGCGGGTCGATGCCGAACTGACGGGCCGTCGTCGCCGAGGAGATGGCGATGTCGGCGAGCTGCCTGCTCGTCGGGTCGGGGATCACGGCACAGTCGCCGTACACGAGCACGCGGTCGGCGAGCGCCATCAGGAACACACTCGAGACGACGTTCACCCCCGGCTTGGTCTTGATGATCTCGAAGGACGGGCGGATGGTGTGCGCTGTCGTGTGCGCGGCGCCGGAGACCATGCCGTCGGCGAGGCCGAGGTGCACCATCATCGTGCCGAAGTACGACACATCGGTCACGGTGTCTGCCGCCTGGGCGAGCGTGATGCCCTTGTGGGCGCGGAGTCGCGCATATTCCGCGGCGAAGCGCTCGACCAGCTCGGGGTCGGTGGGGCTGAGCACCTGGGCCGCGGCGATGTCGACGCCGAGCTCGACGGCGCGAGCGCGGATGGATGCCTCGTCGCCCAGGATCGTCAGGTCGGCGACCTCTCTGGCCAGCAGAGTGGCGGTGGCACGCAGGATGCGGTCGTCTCCGCCCTCCGGCAGCACGATGCGTCGGCGGTCGGCTCTGGCGCGTTCAATGAGCCCGTACTGGAACATCAGCGGCGTCACGACCCGCGACTCGGCGAGCCCGAGCTGCTCGGTCAGCTCGGCGATGTCCACGTGCGCCTGGAACAGGCCGAGCGCACGGTCGTACCGGCTGCGGGAATCGGCGGAGATCCGGCCGCGGGCTCCCATCACCCGCACCGCGGTGTCGTACGTGCCCAGGTCGGTGGTGATGATCGGAACCGTCGACGCGAATCCGTCGAGCAGCTGGAGGATCGGCTCCGGCAGCGGGAAGGGGCCGTTCAGGATGATGCCGGCGATGCGCGGGAACGTGCCGGACGAGTCGGCCAGCAGCGCGGCGAGCAGAACCTCGGTGCGGTCGGCCGGGATCACCACGACCGCCTCCTCGGTGAGCCGCGGCAGCACGTTGACCATCGACATCCCCGCGACCACGATCGTCAGCGCCTCCGCCGCCAGGCGGTCGTCGTCGCCCTTGAGCAGCTCCCCGTCGACGGCCGAGAGGATGCCGCGGATCGAGGGGGCGACGAGCGCGCGGTCCTCCGGAATCGCCCACACCGGCGTCCGGTCGTCGTGCAGCACGGCGCGCACGGCATCGATCATGGCCTCGAGTGCGTCGGGATCGGCCCGGTTCACGGCGACCGCGAACAGCTCGGCGCGCTCTGCCGCGAGCTCGGACAGCGCCAGTTCCGCGATCTGCCCGACGGCAGCGGCGGCGCGAGCCGTCGTCGTGCCGAGCTGCTCAGCCTGGCGCTGCTGATCGCGACCGCTGAGGACGAGCAGCACCGGGGCGCCGAGGTTGGCGGCGATCCGTGCGTTGAAGCCCAGCTCTGCGGGGCTGGCGACATCCGTGTAATCGCTGCCGATGATGACGACGGAGTCGCACTGCGCCTCGACGGCCTTGAACCGCGCGACGATCGTCGACAGCGCCGCTTCCGGATCGCTGCGCACGTCGTCATAGGTGACGCCGATGCAGTCCTCGTAGTCGAGCTGCACGCCGTCGTGCGCCAGCATCAGCTCGAGGATGTCGTCGCGTTCGGTGACGGATCGCGCGATCGGGCGGAACACCCCCACCCGCGGCGACACGCGCATCAGTGCGTCGAGCGCCCCGAGGGCGATCGTCGACTTTCCGGTATGGCCTTCGGCCGAGGTGATGTAGATGCTCTGCGCCACGGCTTCAGCTTAGGCGCGGCATCCGTGAACCCGCCCGGCGTCGTACCGGGACTATTGCTTCGGCGTCACTCGCACGGCCCCGACAGTGCGTCGACGACCGCCGTGGCATCCGCCTGGAACTGCGAGTAGTAGTCGCGATCCATGTTGATCTGCACACGGTGGATCGCGTGCGACGGCGCCATGGTCTGCCAGCCGGGAAGCCGGCCGAGCCGGTCGAAGAACAGGGTCGCCGCGGCCGCCGGATCCATGCGCTGCTCGGCACTCCCCCACCAGTCCTGCTGCTGGAACAGTCCGATGCTCGTGGTGCGCGAGCCGTCGGGGTTGGTGAACCCGCTCGTCTCCCAGTCGCCGTAGTCGATGTTGCGGAGGCTGCTCTCGCCCATCGCCGTCATCACCCCGAGGATCTGTCCGTCGCGGTCGAAGCCGAGGCCGGCCGCCGTGCGCACGATCGTCGCCGCGTTCTCGAGCTGCTCCCCGCTCCATCCCTCGATGCCCGCCGCAGGGAACGTGCGCGGCTCGTCGATGCAGATCGGGGCCGGGTCGTGTGCGAGGCCGAGCGGGATGAGCACGAGAAGCCCGGCGGTGACCACGACGGCTCCGACGGACAGGAGTATGCGCTGCAGGATCTTCCGACGGCGGAGCCTGATCGCGGCCTGCCGACGCGCGCCCGGCTTCCGACGCCTCCGCGTGCTCCCGCGCCTGGCCGCGGGCCTCTTCGCCGCGGGCTTGCGCTTCGCACGAGGTGCCGCACGCCCCGGAGTCATGGGGCGAGGGCTCCGCGCTCTGTTCGCGGGCGGCGGCCGATCAGTGCAGCGAGTCCGCCGCCGATCGCACCGAAGAGATGGCCCTGCCAGGAGATGCCGTCGGCGACGCCGAACACTCCGGCCAGCATCGTGGCGCCGTACAGGGCGAGCACGATCAGCGCGATGACGGCGTAGAGGATCCGGTGGGCGACCCGGCCCGGCGCGAACACCCGCATCACGACGTAACCGAAGTAGCCGAACACGAGCCCGGAGGCGCCGACCGTCAGAGTTCCCGGAGCGTTGAACACCCAGGTGCCGATACCGCCGACGACGGCGACGATGGCCGTGACCGCCCAAAACCGACGCGTGCCCTCGACCGCGACGAGGCAGCCGAGCACGAGGAACGGCACCGAGTTCGCGATGAGATGCTGCCAGTTCGCATGCAGGAGCGGACCGAGCACGATGCCGCCGAGGCCCGAGATGTCCCAGGACCGCAACCCGAAGCCGGTGAACGAGCCGGGGAGGATCGCATCGGCGAACTGCACGACCCACATCGCGACGAGGAGGAGCACCGGCGAGGCGAATCGGCCGAGCGGATGCTGCGCCTTCGGCGGCTGGGTGACGGTCACCGGACGATTGTCGCAGGTGCAGCCCGGAGGCGACTGAGCGTCGGGCGGACCACCCGCAGAAAAAGAAAGTGACTCTCCGCGCACCCAGCAGAGCCCGGTTACCCTTGCTGCGTTTCCGCCCTGGGGGAATTGGCCTGGATGCCGCCACGCGGAGAGCCGTCAACCATCCTAACCCGATGCAGTGGGTGGTCTGAACCGTCGGCAACTCCCCGCATCCTCAGGGGAACCTGCCAGAGCGAGACCCCCGCCACAGGGTTACGATCGAGTAACGCGCACCGCAGCGCCGATGTGAGAGGGAACGCATGCCCGAGAACGCCCCCCTGGTCCCGGTGATGATCGACGCCGAGCGGTTCGCCGCGCAGACCTCAGCGATCCTCGGCTCCATCGGTCAGGTCATCGACGGCAAGCCGGATGCCGTGCGCAGCGCTCTCGTCTGCCTGCTCGCGGAGGGGCATCTGCTCATCGAAGACGTGCCCGGGGTCGGCAAGACGATGCTCGCGCGCGCACTCGCTGCGAGCGTGGACGCGACGGTGCGCCGCATCCAGTTCACGCCCGACCTGCTTCCCGGCGACGTCACCGGCGTCTCGGTGTACAACCCGGTCGATCGGGAGTTCGAGTTCAAGCGCGGTGCGGTGTTCGCCCACATCGTGATCGCCGACGAGATCAACCGCTCCTCGCCCAAGACGCAGTCCGCGCTGCTCGAGGCGATGGAGGAAGGTCAGGTGACGGTCGACGGTGCGACGCATCTGCTCCCGAAGCCGTTCCTGGTCGTCGCGACCCAGAACCCGCTCGAGATGGAGGGCACCTACGCCCTGCCCGAAGCGCAGCGCGACCGCTTCATGATGCGCATCTCGATGGGCTACCCGGATGCCGCAGCCGAAGCTCTCATGCTCCGCCAGCGCGATGTCGTGAGCCCGCTGGCCGCGGTGACACCCGTCGCCGATGCGGCATCCATCTCGCAGCTCATCGCGTGGGCGCGCTCCGTCCACGTGGCTCCTGCGCTCGAGGAGTACACGGTCGCCCTCGCACAGTCGACCCGCTCCGACCCGAACCTCCACCTCGGGGCGAGCCCCCGGGCGACGCTGCAACTGATCCGGGCGGCGAAGGTGTGGGCCGCCCTCGACGGACGAGACTTCGTCATCCCCGATGACATCACCGCGCTGCTGATCCCCGTGCTGGCGCACCGCCTGCTTCCCGCGCGCGGCGCCCACCGTGCGGGAGCGCAGCCCGTCGAGGCCGCGCTGAGCCAGATCGTCGAACGGGTGCGCGTGCCCGTCGCGACCCGTTCCTGACCGAGACCCTCATGCGACGACGCCGATCCCTCACCAGCCGCGGCGCCGGTGCGCTCATCGCCGCGCTGTGCTGCATGATCGCCGCCAACGTGCTCGGCGCCCGCATCCTGCTCTACATCGGGGTGCTGCTCGCAACCCTCACCCTCTTCTCGCTCCTCGCCGTCCGCCTCCCCCGCCGATCCGGGACGGTCACGCGTCAGATCTCCACCGATCTGCTGACCGTGTCGGAGACCTCGCGGGTCACGGTGCGCTTCACCTTGCGCGCTCTCCGCGTGCCGCGAGGGCTGTGGCACGACGTGCTGCCCGACGCCGTCACCGGCGACTCCGGCGGCGAGTACCCGGCCGAGACGGGCCAGCTCAGCTACCTGATCACCGGGGTCCGCCGCGGTGTCTGGCCGCTGGGACCACTCATGCTGCGCACGGTGGATCCGTTCGGGCTGGCCCAGCGCGAACAGTCGTTCGGCGACACCCGCAGCATCACCGTCGTGCCCGAGGTCTTCGCCCTCGCGCCTCTCGCGGTGCGGGTCGGGGCCGCCGGCGGAACCGCGCACACCTCCTCGACGAGGCTCGGGCAGGGCAGCGACAACCTGTCGCCGCGGGGTTACATCCCCGGCGACTCGATGCGCCGCATCCACTGGCGGGCGACGGCACACCGCGGGCAGCTCATGGTGCGGCAGGAGGAGGAGGAATCGAGCCCCGACGCGGTCGTCGTGCTCGATCGCAGCAGCCGCCACTGGGATGCGCCGGGCGTCGACGCCGATCCGGCCTTCGAAGCCGCCGTGTCCCTGTGCGCATCCTCCGCCATCCATCTCGCGGGCGAGGGTTACAGCGTCGACGTGATCGACGGCGCGGGCACCCTGCTCGGCGCTCTGCGCGGGCACGAAGACGACCGGGACGGTCTGCTCGTGGCGCTGGCGATGGTGACGCCCCGGGGTGAGAGCCGGGATCTCGCGTCGCTCATCGGCGGGACGCCTCCGGGCCCGCTGATCTACATCACCGGGCGCCTCGACGAGGAGGATGCCGCGCTGCTGCGCCCGGCCGGAGCCACCGCGCCCATGCTGTTCAGCACCGAGCTGCTGCCCGGAGCCGTCGAGGCCTCCGCCCCGCACGGCTGGACGGTGGTCGAGCTCGGAGGGGACATCGCCGAGGCGTGGGAGGATGCCGTCTCGGCGCGGATCGGAGTCGGCGATGTTCCGCGCTGAGCAGTCGCCCCCGACCGCGGCCGCCCCCGCACCGACGGCACCGCGGTGGCATCGCGATCGCGAGGAGCCGACCGGCGTGGTGGGTCCCGGTGCGCTGGCGGCCGTGGCGACACTCGTCGCGACGTGGCCGTACACGTCCGTCATCTCTCCGGGAACCTGGTCAGGCACCGTCCTCGTCGTGGTCATCGTCGTGGCGGGAACGGGCATGCTGCTGCGTCACCTCCTGCGCCGGCGGGCGGCATGGCTGCAGGACACCGGCACCCTCCTTACGCAGATCCTCGTGGCCATCGGCGTCGTGACGCTGCTCGTCGCGGGTGACACCGCCATCTTCGGGGTGATCCCGACGACCACCACCGTCACGGTGTTCGGGGCTCTCGGAGCCGCCGCCTTCGAGGAGGTGGCGTTCGGTTCCGCACCGCTGGATGCTTCGCCCGGGCTCGCCGCCACGATGGGCGCGGGCTTCGCGATCGTCGCGATCCTCCTCGATCACCTCGTGGCGCACCGGTCGGCCGTGCTGGCGGCGCTGCTGACCGGAGCCATCGGGGCGGTGCCGATGATCATCACGCTCGGTGACACCAACGTGGTCTGGTTCGTGCTCTACGGCGCGATGGCCCTGCTCCTCTTCCGGTACACCGCGCGCCGGCATCCGGAATCGCCACGGCGGTCGTCGACCTCGCTCGCCGTGGCGCTCGGAGCCGCTGCGCTCGCCACGACCGTCGCCATCGCCCCCGCGCTGCCCGTCGCCACCAGCATGGCCGGCACCGGCGTCGGCGTCACGGTCGACGCGTCGCTGCGCCTCGGCGACGATCTGCGTCAGCCGAACCCGGTCGAGGTGCTGACCGTGGCGGCGGACGGCGACACGGCGCCCTATCTCCGGCTGACGACGCTCTCCCGATTCGACGGACGCGTCTGGCAGCCGGACCGGGGCGACCTGCAGTCGCAGGACGACGGCTTCGGCGCCCCCGAGTGGAGCGAGGAGATCGCGACAGAGGAGGAGAACACCTCCATCCGGGTGCTGCGCATGTCGAGCTCGTGGCTTCCGGTGCCGTACCCCGCCACCGCCGTGCAGGGTCTCAGCGGCTCGTGGCGGGTCTCCCCCGACAACCGCACGCTCTTCTCCCGCAGCGCGGATGCCGTCGGCAACGACTACACCGTCACCTCGTCCCGGCTGATCCCGACGCTCGAGCAGATCCGCGCGATCGACGCGGCCGCACCCGTCGTGGACCCCGAAGCCGAACCGGTGGAGCTGCCGGGCATCATCGCCGAGACGGCCACCGACGTGACCGCGGCCGCGAGCACCGACTACGACCGTCTCGTGGCCCTGCAGAACTGGTTCCGCTCGCAGTTCGCGTACTCGCTCGAGACACCGGTGCAGGAGGGCTTCGACGGCACCGGCGCCGACGCCGTGGCGCAGTTCCTCGAAGCGCGCCAGGGGTACTGCGTGCACTTCGCCGGAGCGTTCGCGCTGATGGCCGAGAGCCTGGGGATGCAGGTGCGCATCGTCGTCGGCTACCTGCCGGGGTCGCTCACCGACGAGAAGCGCGGCACGGAGTCGGTCTTCTCGGTGACCAGCGATCAGCTGCACTCCTGGCCGGAGGTGCTCTTCCCCGGAGTCGGCTGGGTTCCGTTCGAGCCGACCGCCTCCCTGGGCGTGCCGACCGCGTTCCGTGCGGGAGTGACGCAGGGCGGCGGGCCCGGAGATCCTTCCGTCCCCGTGCCCACCACGGCCCCGCAGAGCGAGGAGACCTCGGGGCCGGAAGTGGACCGCGAGGATGCCGGCGGAGACTCCGCGGACGGCGGTGCACAGCGCAGCCTGGATACGACACCGGTCCTGCTCACGGCACTCGGAGTCGTCGTGCTGCTCCTGCTGCCGGCGCTCATCCGCGTCGTCGAGCGCCGCGGTCGTCTGAGCCGAGCGCGCGACGGGGATCCCGCGGCGGCCTGGGCCGAGCTCCGCGACACCCTGATCGACCTGCAGCTGGACGTGTCCGACGCCGAGACACCGCGCGTGCGTGCGGCGGGGCTCGTGCGGGAGCGTCACGTCGACGCGGCGGCGATGCGGCGACTCACGGATGCCGTCGAGCAGTCCAACTACGCCCGCTCCGGTGAGGCATCGACTGACCTCTCCGAGCCGCTGCGCCAGGTCCTGGGGCAGTTGCGCGCCAGCGTCGACCGACCGACCCGAGTGCGCGCCGCGCTGCTGCCGCGCTCGCTGTACGCGCCACGGGCCGCCGAGCCGGGTGCCGCGGTCTGACGGCGGGGCACCGCGAGGCGGGGACTGGAGGGTGCCGTTCAGGCGGCGTGCGCCGTGCAGGGCACGGCGACGCAGGCCTCGCACACCACGAACTGCGAGCGGCACGAGAGGTCGGGGCAGTTGGCGGTGCGCTTAGTGGGCGCCCCGCACCCGACGCATTCGCCGATGACGCGGGCATGGTCCGAGAAGTCGACCGAGCCCCGGCCGTCGAACACATAGAGCGACCCGTCCCAGAGGCCGTCGTCGCCGTACTTCTCGCCGTAGCGGACGATGCCGCCCTCGAGCTGGTAGACCTCGCCGAAGCCGCGAGCCGTCATCAGGCTCGACAACACCTCGCAGCGGATCCCGCCGGTGCAGTAGGTGACCACGGGCTTGCCCTTGAGCTCGTCGTAGGCACCGGAGTCGAGGAGCTGCACGAAATCCCGGGTGGTCTCGGTGTCGGGCACGACCGCGCCGCGGAACCGCCCGATCTGCGCCTCGAGGGCGTTGCGGCCGTCGAAGAACACCACGTCGTCGCCGCGCTCCTCGATCAGCCCGTGCAGTTCCTCGGGGGTGAGACGCGTCCCTCCGCCGACGACGCCGTGCTCGTCGACCCGCAGCTCGCCGGGAGCCCCGAACGACACGATCTCGTCGCGCACCTTGACGCTGAGCTTGGGGAAGTCGAGGCTGCGGCCCTCGGCATCCAAGCCGGTCCCCTCGCTCCACTTGATGTCGGCGTCCGCGAACGGCGCGTACGAGCGGAAGGAACGGAGCCACTTCTTGAGGACCGTGATGTCGCCGCCCAGCGTGCCGTTGATCCCGTCCTTCGAGATGAGCAGTCGCCCACGCAGCCCGAGCGCCTCGCCGAGATCGCGCTGCCAGACGCGCACGGCGTCGGGGTCGGCGAGGGGCGTGAACGCATAGAAGAGGACGATCTTGGGGGTTGCCACCCAGGAATCCTACGTCGGGGATAGGCGGTGGGTGGAACTCACTCAGAGCCGCTACTTCACGTCGCGCTTCAGGAACGCGACGGCACCGGCCGCGAGCGCCACCACCACCCACCCTGCTGCCACCAGCACGGCCACGGAGGTGTCGAGGGCGTCTTCCGGTGCCAGTCCGACGGTGGTGAGGTCGAACTGAAACGCCTCGAGCATCGCGAGCAGCGGGAAGTAGGCAGCGCCGACGCTCCAGAACGGGGCGACCAGCAACGCCACCGCCATGGACATGGAGGCGACGAACAGCGCCACCAGATGGGCCTGGATGACGATCCCCAGCCCGAGACCCCAGAGGCCGGCGACAGCACCGAGCGCGACGGCGGTCCCGACCGATGACCACTGCACCGGGATGCCGCCCATGGCGATCGTGAGTGCAACGTGACCTCCGACGACGCCCGCGAGCGCGACGACCGCCCCGCCCAGGGCGGAAGTGGGCAGCCGGACGAGGAGGATCGCCCAGCGAGGCTGCAGCATCAGCCGCTGCGCGATGACACCATCTCGCCGGTCGACGGTGTATCGGAACGAGCCGTAGACAGCGGCGAGAACTGATCCATAGGTCGCGAGCACGGCCGCGAAAGGCGCGATGAGCGCCTCGCGAGCATCAGCAGGGGCGTCCGCGAACTCCGGCGGGATGGTCGTCGCAAGGGAGAGCGACACCACGATCGCCGCCACCGCGCTCCAGAGGAGGACGACGTCAGACCTGAAGCTGCGGGCCTGTGCTCGGAGAGCCCGCCGGATCACGCGACCGCCCTTCGCCGTCGGTGCCATGCGAGTGCGACGAGGCCGAGAGTCCATGCGAGCGCGACGCCGAGGGCAGGCACGAACTCGAGCAGTCGGTCCTGGTATCCGGGGACGCTCAGCGCGGCGAGAGCCAGCCCGGGCGAGAACCTCGCCACCTCGGGCGCGTTGCGCAGCAGCGCGAACTCGACCGCCATCGGAACGGCGAGCACGAGTGCCGCAGTCACGTAGTAGTTACGGGTGATCCAGCCGATGGCGCCTCCCACGAGCGCGCCGAGCACCGCCCCCAACAGAGCGCCTGCGTACATGCGCCAGGCATCCGTCGTGAGCGCGAGCACCAGTCCGTCTTGGATCAGGACGAAATGAACGCCCACGGTCCACAGCACCATGATGCAAGAAGACAGTGCGACGGCGACGAGGGCACCGGCCACGAGCTTCCCGGTGAACACTCGACGGAAGCCGACTCCGGTGAGCGTCCGGTCCATCGAGCCGTAGTAGTACTCACGGGTGACACCGTATGCCCCGACGAACGCCGCAGCGACGGCAGACCAGGCGAGCGGCTCCAGGAGCCGGACGGTCGCCGCACCGGCATCGAGGCCGGCAAGATCGAAGCGGGAGCCGTCGGAGAAGAGCACGAACAGAGGCATGAGGATCGCTATGAAGTACACCGGCAGAATAGAGAGTCCGCTCGTGGCACGGAGCACTTCGCTTCGAATGGCGCTTCTCATGCGGGTGCTCCTTCGACGAGGTCGAAGTACTTGCTCTCGAGCGAGTCGCCGTCACTCGTCACGAGGTCGCCGAGCCGTCCGGCGTACAGCGCGCGCCGCTTGATGACGACGACCTCATCCACGACCTGTTGCAGTTCGGGCAGTTGATGACTGGCGATCAAGACGGTGCCGCCGCTGTCCGCGAAGCCGCGGAGGAACCGCCGGAGCCACCGGATGCCGTCGGGGTCCAGCCCGTTCGCCGGCTCGTCCAGGATGAGAGTCCGGGGCGAACCGATGAGAGCAGCAGCGAGTCCGAGCCGCTGGGCCATCCCCGTCGAATAGGTCTTGACGCGGCGACGCGCATCTGATGCGAGTCCGACCACCTCCAGCACCTCGTCGACCCGGTCGGGTGGTGCGCCGGCCGCGACTCGGGATATCTCCAGATGCCTTCTCGCGGTGATACCCAGCTCGAACCCGAACCCGTCCATGTGGACGCCGACGTGCGATGCGGGGTTGTCGAGTGAGGTGAACGGCGCACCATCGATGAGGCTGTCGCCGCTGGTCGGCGCGAGCAGGCCCACGATGCTGCGCAGAGTCGTCGACTTGCCCGCGCCGTTGGGCCCGAGCAGACCGACGATGGAACCGCGCGGCACGGCGAAAGACAGCGCTTCGACGGCCGTCCGCTTCCCGTATCGCTTCGTGAGTGCTCGGACTTCGATTGCATGATCGTTCATCTTGATCCTCTTCCTACTTCTCGCTCGGGTGGGCCGACAGCGGCTGAATCACGCCGGTGACCCAGAGGAACTCCCACAGACTCGACGTGCCGAGCTCGACCCTCGCCTGCCCGGCCTCGGGAGGACTCCCGCTTCTGTCGGATATATCCACTTCGGCGAAGGACACTGCCGCGACGGACACGCCCTCCGCCGTTGCAGGGACCAGAGCATCGAGCGGCACCCTCGTCGCTTCGGGTCGCTGCGGTCTTGCCGTTCCCTCACCGACCGGCCGGCTCCCGAGGATGCCGCTGCTCAAGAGCACGATAGGGGTCCCGTCGCGTACCTTCACCGGCGTTTGCCCATTCGCGTGGACAAGGACCACTCGGCCGCCTTCTGTGGAGAAGCCGAATGTGGCGGTCATCGGAACGGAGATCAAGGCTCCGGCGATCACCATGCTCACGCCCAGCGCGGCGCAGACCGAGGTGAACCGCAGCCGCGACCTGCCCGACCGGAGCACCCGGTGCAGGGCCCTCCACAAAAGCCCCATCCCGACGAGCACGACGACGGCTTCCAGCGCCACCACGAACATCCCGAGAATCGGTCCGCCCGCGGCCAGCGATCGGACCGCGCGTGTGACGGCGAACAGCACCAGCACGATCGGTGCGATGAGGCTCGCGAGGCCGAACGGCACGCTCCACCACGTGTTCACGCTCTTGCTCATGCGTCGTCCGCCGAAGAGGAGGCGGGTCAGGAAGTTCGCTCCGTCGCGAATCGTCCGATTCCTGAGGTTCGGCTCGTCCAGCGCACTCATGAGCGCGATATACCCGTCGAACCGCACGAACGGGATCAGATTGACGAGAACGATGGCCGTGCAGGAGAGACCGAGGATCTGCAGGGTCTCGCGGACGACCGGTTGCGGAGCCACCAGTGCCGCCGTGAGTGCGATCGCGGCGATCACAGCGTGTACGGCCGGTCCGGCAAGCGCCACGTCCACGCGCTGCCGGCGGCGAGCCAGGCGCCAGCCATCCGTCACATCGACGAAAAAAGCGGGAGCGAGGTAGAAGAGCATGACGCCAGCGCGCCGGGGCCTGCCACCGTAGCGCGTGAGTGTGAGGCCGTGGGCGCTCTCATGGAGCAGGGTGAGGCAAGCGAGCACGGCGACGAGAACCACGATCGCCACCAAGGGTAAGGGCGTGGTGACGACATTCAGCAGCTCTCTCGCCTGAAGGATGGCGGCCACGAACCCCAGGCAGAGCAGGGTGGCAACGGATACCAGGATCACCCGGCGTGAGAGGGGCGCGATCAAACGGTCCACTCGACCGAAGATGGCGGCCGCGCGAAGCGTTGCGATCTGCAGCGTGAACGGAGGCCGATAGGTCAGCCGACCGGGCGGCAGCTTCGTTTCGCCCTCGAGCAGCCCCGTGGCGCGAAAACGCTCGACCAGCTCCAGGAAAGCCTCCGACGACTCGGATGCGGCGAAGCGCAGGTGCAGATCCTGCAGCGAGGTCGTGCCGTCCATCGCCGACAGCAGGGCGATGACCGGCGGCGAGACCCGGGATGAAGGCACGCCGTGCAGCACCGCTATCGCCATCGGTTCATCGTCGGCTCCCACGAACGTGACTCCGGACGACAGAAGCGGACACGCATTTGCAGTGAGCGGAGTCGGCGTGGATCTCTTCCGCCCCCGAAGCGAGCTAGTCGGAAACATCGCCATCCGCCAGCCCCGGGGTTGCCGGCCACGAAGTCTTGAGAAGGAGGATCTCCGCGCCGAGGTGCGTTCGAACGGGAGATACAGCGGGCTCGTCGAAACCGGCTTCGACGAGTTCTCTCGAGAGGACTTCGTGGCTGAGAAGCTGCAATCTGCTCGTGAGAACGGTGACTTCTCCCCCGTCTGTCAGGTCAGAGGCACGGACCCAGTTGACCACCCGCGCCGCGCCGTCCGGTTCCACCTGCTGCGAGAAGAGATAGATCTCGTCTTGGCCTGCACCGGGGACCCTGATCTCTTGCTCCCTCGGCACGGCAAGGCTGTGCGCAGACGCCCCTGCGGCGACCGTGAAGGCGAACACCCCTCCGGGCGCGAGGTGACGCTGCACGTTCGCGTAGAGAAGCGATCTCCCCACGCGGTCGAGCAACGTGATGGATGTCGCGCCGATGATGACGAGCCCGTATCGACGTCCCAGGGAGAAGTCGCGCATGTCCGCGACGACGCACTCCCATGCCGACTGGTCCGGCAGGGCACGACGAAGATGGGCGAGCATGTCGTCCGAGAGGTCGACGGCGGTGACTCGATTACCGGATCTCACCAGCGGGATCGTCAGCCTCCCGCTGCCAGCCGCGACATCGAGGATCGGACCGGCGGTGTCTCTTGCAAGCGCTAGCACTTCTCGAATCTCTGCGCGATCGGAACCGACCAGCCGCTCGTAGAAGTCGGTGCCGGTGCCCGCGTACAGGTCCTGCTCCTGGGGGACGGCGCCGACCATCTCCAGTCGCGCCGACATGGCTTCGGTGATGAAACCTGACATTCAACAATCGCCTTTCAGCGGGGAGCAATGGGGTGCGGGCGCGCGATGCGCCCGCACCCCTCGGTCAGGTCGCGATCGCGGCCGCACCGCCGATGATGGCGATGATGTAGCTCGCGTGCTCCCACCATTCGAGTGGCGAGTCGATCTGTTCGAGTTCCTGGAACTCCAGCGACTTCGTCTGCAATTCATACCTCCTGGGTCGACATGCGAATGCGACTCCTACGTCAGCGCGAGGATTCCGATGATCACGCCAACGGCGAAGCCCCGCATGTAGTCATCAGCGTCGTTCAGTGCTTCCATAGCCTCGAGTTCGGTGAACTCGAGCTTCGGGGTTGTGGCTTGCATGCTGCCTTCCCTTCTCTTGTCGATTGATCCGGCCGATGAGATCACGTGGCAGCGGCCGCGCCGATCCCGATGAGTATCAGAGCGCTTCCGACGCCCCGGTAGAAGCTCTCCCAGTCGGGGGCATCCATCTCCTCCAGCTCTTGGAAGTGGATCTGCTTTTCCGTGCTGTGGTTCATTCAATTCACCTCCTCCGATGCGAATGTCGATGGTCGGCACGCGTTGCCGACCGGCTGAGGGCTCCAGCAGGAATCGCGGAGCACGTCGCAGAAGTCTTGTGCGACGAGACCTGGGAGCATCGGGTGGTGATTTCCCCATGCTCGTTCTGTGGCAGCGGAGATGCGGCCGATATCGTGAGCGCTCGGCCGCCGTGGACACGGGATCCCCCAGCGGTCGATGAGCGCAGCGATGCCGGCGGGTGGATGGAGCGGCAGTGCCACCCCGCCTGCGATCCTCGTCCAGAAGTCCTCAAGGCTCTCCCGATCGCCCCACCTCGCGTCTCCCGAGCAGATCCGGCGCCAGATCGCAGCGATGACCGCGGCTGTGGCGACCATCTTGCGCACCTCGAGCAGGAAGGCGACCTCGTTCGCGAGGTACCAGTGGCGCGCGCTGTAGGGGTCACCGCGCAGTGCCGCCGTGCGCTGCGTGGCTGCGCTCAAGCGAGCGAGACGCAGCCTCCCCGCGGCGGACGCCGAGTCGCGAGCGGCCGTTTCGAGGAGCGCCCTGCCGAGGGCGACGGCGTCGCCGTTCGCCCTGGCGCTTCGTCGAGAACTCGTCGACGCACCCGCCAGACGCAGGAACGCCTCCATCGCCCCTTCCCTGACTGCGGCGTGCGAGAGGGTGATCAGGTTGGACGGATCGATGATCGCGTGACGCGGTCTCAGAGAGCGCCCGACGATGAGCCGGTAGCCTCCTTCGTTCTTGAGGATGCCGACGCTGTTCGTCTCCGACGAGGTGCCGAGCGTCGTCGGCACCGCCACGATCTCCACGGGCGGCGGCGAATCGGGCAAGAAGGTCAGCGCTGACCTCGATGCATGCCCGACGGCGTAATCGAACACCCGTCCGGGGGCGAGCGCCAGGGCCGCGATCTTGCTCGCATCGAGAATGCTACCCCCGCCGACCGCCACGATGACTCGGGGAGGACGACGAACGATCTCGCGTGCGATGTCCGTCACCGTCGTGACATCCACCGCGAGTGCGTCGACGGCGATCATCCGCGCGCCGTAGTCGTCCAGCAGGGGAACGGTGACGGCCGAATCCGCGATCACGAGAGTCTCGCGCCCTGCCGTGAGGGATACCACCCTCTCGCGCGCCAGCCCTGTCCCGTGCCACAGCGTGGGAATGCGCTCGGCAGATTCCCGGGTCATGCGGAGAGCTCCCACGCCTGCACGACACCCGCACGCACCGCCGTATCCATCTCGATGAGTTCGGCAGCGGTGAACCCATACGCGGGAATCAGTTCGATGCAGCTCGGCCCCGGCTGCACCACGACGCCTTTCTCCGCGATTGCGGAGACGACGCGGAGAACCTCGGGGCCGGACAGCGGATTCCCGTCTCGGTCGTGGAGTTCCAGTCCAAGGAAGCAGCCGCGTCCCGCGACCCGGTCGACGACACCGTCCGACACCAACCGCGTCGTGAGCTGCGACAAGTCGTCGGCCAGTGACGTGGTCACCGATTCCACGTCGATGCGGTGCAGTTCTTCGATGACGGCGACGATGGCCGCCGCGCACGCGGGTGTGCCCGCCTGCGTCTCGCCGTGAACGAACGTCCAGCCTCCTCGGACGAACTCGGAGGCCAGTCGGTGCCCGATGAGGAGTGCGGCGGCGCCCATCGCGCCGTTCGTCAGCGCTTTGGAGAGAATGAGGACGTCGGGTGCGGCGGCCCAGCGGTCAGTGGCGAACATCGTCCCGGTGCGGCCGAATCCTGTCGCGACCTCATCGGCCACGATCAGGAACCCGTACTCCTCTCGGAGAGCGAGAAGACGGGACACGAAGGCAGCGGAGAGCGCGTACGCCCCGCTGCCGAGGACGGGCTCGACGACCACCGAGGCCACCCGCGAGCCTTCGCGTGAGAGCAATGTCGCCAGCTCTTCCCCGTCGTCGCTGTGCGAGACGTGCCGCACTGACCTGCGGTCGACCGAATACACCGCTTGGAGGAGGTCATCGCCGCTCAGCGCGTGACTGCCGTACATGGTGCCGTGATAGCTGCCCTTCAGACCGACGACGAGCGAGCGGGATCCGGCCCCCTTCTGTGCCCAGTACTGCCGTGTCAGCTTCACGGCCGCATCATTCGCTGCTCCGCCCGATGTGGAGAAGATGACACGGCCGTACCTGCTCGGGTTCGCCAGTTCGACGAGAGCCTCCGCCGCGACTTCCGCGTACCTGTGCGGCGCTCTGAACAGGGAGAGGTACGAGGCATCATGTGTCGCCCTGCTCACTGCTTCGGCGACCGCGGGGTTGCCGAAGCCGAGTGGAGCGTTCCATAGCCCACTCGTCGCGCAGAGCCGAGTCGAGCCGTCTGCGAACTCGATTCGATTTCCGGCCGCGCCGACGGCGATCCGGTCACTCGTGAAGGTCGCGTCTGCCGGGAGCATCGAGGTCCACAGCGCGTGCGGGTCGGTCATGCGTCGACTCCCGTGGTGCGTCGTACGGAGGCAGCGCGGCTGCCGAAATGTATGCCGAGAGCCGCAAGGGCCTCACCGCACAGGGATCCCGCCTCCGGCACGGGAATGCCGAGCTGCCGCGCCACGCGCTCCGCCGCGAGCTGCTGAGCGCTCGAGGTCTGCACGACCGCGACCACCAAGGCGGTCAGGGGCGACAGCAGCTGGCGCCTCCGGGTGGTGGGGTCTGCCAGCAGGAAGCCGTCTGCGGTCTCGAGCAAGAATGGATCGCTCGCCTGCGGTTCGGCATCGTCGAGGGCATCGTCGATCAGCGACCAGCCGAACCCCGCGATCCTCGCCGCACCGTTGGCGAGCCGGAGTATCTTCATGAGATCCGTTGCGTTGAGGTATCGACCGATCCATCTCCGACTCGCGAGATCAGCGAGGAAGACCTCCCTGGGTGCGATGTCTTCCCACACAGCAACATGGGGAAGCGGGACCGTGAGCAAGCGGTGCAGGTCGTCGACGTGGCCGATGACGGGCCCTCGAACACCGATGCTGGCGCTGCCATCGGGACTCACTCGGATGGCACTCGGAGCCTCGAGAGCACCGGGGTCGGCGACCGCTGCGCGGTTCGCGAGGAGAATCCTGGGGTCGATCAACGCTGAGGGAAAGACGCCCGTCTGGCGGGCGAGCTCAGCGTCGTCGAGGAAGGCACGCCAACTCGACATGTCGAAAAAGCACACTGCAGTGGGTCCGACGATCTGCACGTAGTCGGCTGCGACATAGTCCTGGAGCTCGACTCTGCGTTCGCCGAAGAACAGCTCGTCACCGACATCATGAAGCGCTCCGCCGTAATGGACGGCCGTGGCGGGTCCGGCATATGGCTCGCTGTCCGCCGGCAACAGAACGACGTCGCCCTTGCCCGCCACCGTGTTCAGGCTCCGCGCCGAAGCTCCGCTCTCGACGAGAAAGACCCGCGGGTACTGTTCACGCGATCCGGTGATCCACTCCCGCAGCGCCCGGGCTCCGACGGCGTCCCTCTCCACGCCTGCCGCCTCGTCCCGCGTCATGCTCCATCCCGCCGCATCGCCGTGAGGTCGAGCCCTGCCGCCGCGAATCTGTCTCGTAGCTCGCGCACCAACGGAGTCACACTGCTCACCCGGCTCCCGAGTTCGATCGCAAGCAGTGCCGCGGCCTCCGACTCGTCAGACGTGGCGATCAGACATTCGGCCGCCCTCGCGGAATCGACGGTGAGACGTATGCGTCTGCGGTTGATCCGATCGACCAGGACGTATTCATCGCCGTCCCCTGTGACGAGGAAGGGTGCGCGTGCCGACAGTGCCGCGGGGTACGACCCGCCCTCGTCGAGCGCCGCGACAAGGTGGCCACCGAAGCCGGAAATGGCGGGGCGCTCGGGCGCGCTCCCCCAGAGTCGCAGCAGGTCGAGAGCCGCCAGATAGCGCTCGAACCACGGGCGGTCGTCGAGGTCCGCCTCGAGGACTCGCGGGTCGACGATCCCGGCGAATGATCGGCCGCGCCCCGCCCTCGACGCTGCCTCCGACTCGACGTCGGCCCGTTCCTCCCCCACTTTCCCGAGGAGAAGCCCATCGGGTCCGTCTCGATACTCGCCGCGACGCGTGACATGGATTCGTACAAGCGAATCGCCGGCGGAGTCAGCCGGGAGAAAGGAGTCCCGGGAATCCAACCGCACGTCGGCACTCAGGAGCTGTCCGATGAAGGCCCCGGACTCCCACGCCGTGTCGGCATCGCTGAGGAAGGCGGCGATGGCTGCTGCCGAGCGCTGCCGGACGACGGTCGGTCCGACGACGGAGAGGAACGGGAGGGCGATGTAGTCCTGCAGCTCGAAGGTGTGCCGCCCATCGAGGGTGATCTCGTCGCCAGGCTCCATGTAAGAACCGTCGTATCCGATGGTCCGGGGATCCGCATGTGGTGCGAGGGCGGCGGCGGGGGCGATCACGACGTCGCAGGGCTCTGCCACACGAAGCACTTCGTCGAGGTGGTCTCCGGATTCGAGAAAGAACACCGCACCCTCGACGATCCCTCGCCTCCCGGTGACGTACTGCTCGAAAGCGGTCGCCGTGCGGTGGCCGGGCCGTGACGCCGTGGTCGAGCTGTCTTGCATGTTTCCCCCAGAAGCACGAATCCCGTTTGAAGATGATGTGTCCTCATCTGAGGTTATACACGCGACGTGTGACATGCAATATTCCGTCCACAGGTCCGTCGGAAGCGGCCATCGCTGAGCGCGACGACCCTGTCACGCCGCCCTCCCCCGATCGGATAGGATGGACAGGTTGTTCCTGGTGACGTGTCCGAGCGGCCGAAGGAGCACGCTTGGAAAGCGTGTGTTGTGCAAGCAACCGCGGGTTCGAATCCCGCCGTCACCGCCAGAAACGCAAGAAGGGTCTCCGCGCCAGCGGGGGCCCTTCTTGCGTGTCTATCGAGCACTGGGGATTCGGGGAGGAGCGAGCGCAGCGAGCACCGGAGTCCCGCCGTCACCGCCAGAAACGCAAGAAGGGTCTCCGCACCAGCGGAGGCCCTTCTTGCGTTTCTCTCGAGTACCGGGGATCAGCCGTCAGCCGTCGAAGCGCACGCCGTAGATCTGCCCACCGGGCGCCGCCGGGAGCCGCGTCATCCCGAGCCGCTCGTAGAACGCGGCCGCTCCGGCGTTGTTCGGGTCGATCCCCAGGTGCAGGCCGCGCACCCCGCGGCGGGTGAGCTCGGCGAACAGGGTCTCCATGAGCCCACGCCCGAGCCCCTGCCCCTGCGTCTCCGGCAGCAGATCGATGTGGAGGTGCGCGGGGTACTCCGCGGCGTTCGGCTCGATGCCGGGAGCGCGCTCGTACCCGTACTCGACCATGCGGTCCTCGCGGGTCGTGGGCTCCGCGGGCCGCGGGTAACGCTCCTGCAGCGTGGGCCACCACTCGTCCCGGAACCAGGCGTAGAACGCGTCGGTGTCATCCGTCGCCACGATGTAGCCGATCGTCCGCTCGTCGTCGCTCTCCACGACCCAGGCGAGGTCAGGGTGCCGTTCGGCATAGGGAACGGCGAACAGGTCGCCCCACAGCGAGTCGTCGGGGAGGATGCCGGTCGCATCGCCTCCCGCATCGGCGGTCTTCACGCAGATGTCGTACAGCGCGGCACGATCGGTGGGGCGGTAGGGACGGATGCGCGACACGAAGGCTCCTCTGACTGAACGGTCGGAATCAGCCTATCGGCGCGTCGACCTAGGACTTCTTCCGCTGCACCCACGGCAGCAACCAGGCCGCCAGCACGAGTACCACGCCGGCGCCGACGAGGGCACCGCCGAGCGTGTCGGTGGCCCAGTGCACCGACAAGAAGGTGCGCGAGAGCGCCATCGCGAGCACCCACAGTGCACCGAGGATCGCCGTCCACACGCGCGGGAACAGCACCCAGATCACGAGGGCGATCGTCGCGGCATTCGCGGTGTGACCCGACGGGAAGGAGCCGTAGTCGCTCACCACCAGCATGTCCTCGGGCCGCGCTCTCCCGAAGAGCTGCTTCAGCAGCTGCACGGCGCCGGCGCTCGCGGCGAAGCACACGGCCGCGAACACCGCGCTACGCCACCGGCGCGCCAGCAGGAGAGCGAGGATCGCCAACAGCGGCACCCCGAGGATCGCCACCCAGCCCCCGCCGATCCAGTCCATGACCAACGCGAATTGCAGCAGCCAGTCGCCCCGGATACCCGCGACCATCTCGTTCCACCAGTGGTCGAAGCCGGGCGTCTCGGGATAGACGAACACCACCACGGCACCGAGGGCCGTCGCGAGGGCGAGCAGGCCCACTCCCCACCACAGCAGCATCCGTCTGTCCATCGTCCCATTCTGCGGGACGACGCGGCGCCGATCAGGGATTGAGCATCCCTACGGTCCGCGGTCGCACGACGAACCAGAGCGAGAGGATGCCGATGACGGCGCAGCCCACCATGACCGAGGCCATGGTGGTCGCGGTGATCCCGGAGCCGTGGGAGAGCCATCCGACGACCGGGGAGATGAGCCCGGCGACACCGAAGTTCGTCGCGCCGATGATAGAGGCCGCGGTGCCGGCCGCCTTCCCGTGACGATCCAACGCGAGCACCTGCACATTGGGGAACGTGAAGCCGCAGGCGGTCATGAACACGAAGAGCGGGATGACCGTTCCCCAGAGCCCGAGCCCGAGCTGGTCTGTGACGATGATCGCGACGCCCGCGAGCAGCAGCACCCCGGTGGAGTACGCCATGACCCACTGCGGTCCGAAGCGCGCGGCCAGCCGAGACGCGGTCTGCACGCCGGCGACCACGCCGAGCGAGTTCACGGCGAACAATAGGCCGTACTCCTGCGCATCGAGCCCGTGCGTCTCCTGGAACAGGAAGGGCGATGCCGAGAGGTAGGAGAACAGGCCGGAGAAGGTCATGCCGCCGATCACCAGCACACCGATGAATACCCGGTCCGTGAGCACCGAGCGGTAGCGCTGCAGCATGGTCGCGCCCCCGCGGTCCTGCCGGCGGGCGACGGGCAGCGTCTCGGGGATGAACAGGATCGCCGAGAGGAGCATCACGATGCCGTACGCGGCGAGGACTACGAAGATCCCCCGCCAGGGCATGAGGGTGAGGAGCCACGAGCCGATGAGCGGCGCGATGACGGGGGCGACACCCGACACCAGAGCGAGCCGCGAGAGCATCACGACCAGGCGGCGGCCGCCGAACAGGTCGCGCACGATGGCCATGGCCACGACGCCACCGGCCGCGGCCCCCACTCCCATGAGCACGCGCGCGGCGCTGAGCAGGGCGAGGTCCGGGGCGAAGGCGGCGCCGATGCTGGCGAGGACGTGCAGCGCCGTGACCGCGATCAGCGGCACCCGGCGGCCGACCTTGTCGCTGAGCGGACCGACGACGAGCTGCCCGAGGGCGAAGCCGATCATCGTGCCGGTGAGGGTCAGCTGGATCGCGGCGGCCGTGGTCTGGAAGTCCTCTTCCAGCACCGGGAAGGCCGGGAGGTAGAGGTCGATCGTGAACGGGCCGAGCGCCGTGAGCGCGCCGAGCAGGATGATGTAGAGCGTCCGGCGACCGACGGGGATCGCGTCCCCCGGGTGCAGCATGATCGGGGCGGTCGCCGGGTTCGCACCGAGGGTGCGGATGGCGCCGGTGGCCGTGGAGGTGCGGATGCTGCCGGTGGCGGTGCGCTCGGGTTCTGCGGACGGAACGGCGTCCGACCCGTCGGGTCGCGAGGTGGGGATGGAGTCAGTGCGGGGAGCGTCGGACACGACGTCCTTCCAGAGTTCGGGTGCGCGCGGTCGAATCGATTCGGCCTGAGGGGAAGCACCCATGTTACCGCCGCAGCGGCGTCGCCATCCCTCGCCTGGATCGAGAACGCACCCCGACCGTGCCGGAGGTGCGTTCTCGGAGCCGCGTGATGCGGGAGCTCAGCGCGCGACGCGCTCCAGCCCCTGCTCGAGGTCGGCGATCAGGTCGCCGATGTCCTCGATCCCGACCGAGAGCCGCACGACGTTCTCGGGGACGGCGAGCTCGGTGCCGCGCACCGACGCGTGCGTCATGTCCGGCGGGTACCCGATGAGGGATTCCACACCGCCCAGCGACTCGGCCAGTTGGAACAGGGAGGTGCTCTCGGCGAAGGCCCGCGCGGCGTCGGCGCCCGCGGCGAGCCCGAGCGAGAGCATCCCTCCGAATCCGCTCATCTGCTTCGCGGCGATCTCGTGACCGGGGTGCGAGGCGAGTCCGGGGTAGTACACCTGCGCGAATTCGGGACGCGCCGCCGCCCACTCCGCGATCGCCTGCGCGTTCTCGGAGTGCTGCCGCATCCGCAGTGCGAGCGTCTTGATGCCGCGGGTGGTGAGCCAGGCGTCCAGGGGCGCGGACACCGCACCGACGGCGAACTGCTGGAACTTCACCTGGTCGAAGAAGCGGTCGTCGCCGAACACGACGGCGCCCCCGAGCACGTCGGAGTGTCCGCCGAGGTACTTCGTCGTGGAATGCACGACCAGGTCGGCCCCGAGTGCGAGCGGCTGCTGCAGCGCGGGCGAGGCGAACGTGTTGTCCACGACCACGATCGCGCCGGACTCGTGTGCGATCTCGGCGATCAGCGCGATGTCGACGACCTTCAGCAGGGGGTTGCTCGGCGTCTCCAGCCACACGATCTTGGTCTCGGGGCGGATCGCGGCGCGGAGCACATCCACGTCCGAGAGCTCGACCGTCGTCGTGTCGATGCCCCACGGTGCCAGCACCTTGGTGAGCAGTCGGTAGGTCCCGCCGTACACGTCGTTGCCGAGGAGCACGTGGTCGCCGGGCTTCAGGATGCCGCGCAGCAGCGCATCTTCGGCGGCAAGTCCCGAGGCGAATGAGAGGGCGCTCGCACCGCCTTCGAGCGCGGCGAGCTGCGTCTCGAGCGACGACCGCGTGGGGTTGCCGGCACGGTTGTACTCGTAGCCCTCGCGGAACCCGCCGATGCCGTCCTGCACGTGCGTGGAGGACTGGTAGATCGGCGGGATGATCGCCCCCGTCGTCGGATCGGGAGCTTGTCCTGCATGGATGGCGCGGGTGGCGAAGGCGTGGTCGGACATGCCCTCAGCCTACGACCGCCCTCGCAACGGCGGCCTTCCCGTTACGCCCGGGGTCATCGGCCGCCCGACGCTCAGCGGGACAGGTACCCGAGCAGATCCTGGCGCGTCAGGACGGTGTGCGGCTTCCCGTCTTCCGTGACGAGCAGCGCATCGGCGTCGGCGAGCGCCGTCTTCGCCTGGGCGACCGAGGCATGGATGCCGATGAGCGGAAGCCGCTCCCCCACATGTGCGCCGACGGCATCCGTCGCACTCGCGTCGCCACGGAACAGCAGGTCGAGCAGTCCCTTCTCGTCGACCGTGCCGACAACCTCGCCCATCATGACGGGCGGTTCGGCGCTGAGGACGACCAGCTGCGAGACGTCGTACTGCGTCATCATCCTGATGGCCTCGAGCACCGTGTCCGTCGGGTGCGCGTGCACGAGGTCGGGAATCCCCTCCCCCTGGCGCGACGGCCGTGCGGCGAGCACGTCGGCGACGGTCTCGCCCTCTTCCACGTCGCTGAATCCGTAGGACCGCATCCACCCGTCGTTGAAGATCTTGCCGAGGTAGCCGCGGCCACCGTCCGGAAGGAGCACGACCATGACGGCATCCGCGGGCAGATCCCGCGCCACGCGCAGCGCGCCGACGACGGCCATGCCGCTCGATCCGCCGACGAGGATCCCCTCCTCGCGCGCCAGCCGCCTCGTCATCGCGAACGAGTCCGCATCGCCCACGGCCACGATCTCGTGCGGGACGGTCGGGTCGTAGGCACCGGGCCAGATGTCCTCCCCGACGCCTTCGACGAGGTAGGGGCGACCGGTGCCGCCGCTGTAGACGCTGCCCTCCGGGTCGACGCCGACGATGCGCACGCGGCCTTCCGACACCTCGCGGAGGTATCGTCCGGTGCCCGTGATCGTGCCGCCCGTACCGACTCCGGCCACGAAATGCGTGACCTTCCCCTCGGTGTCGCGCCAGATCTCCGGCCCGGTGGTCTCGTAGTGGCTGCGAGGGCCGTTCGGGTTCTCGTACTGGTTCGGCTTGAACGCGCCGGGGATCTCACGGGTGAGTCGGTCGCTGACGCTGTAGTACGACTCCGGGCTGTCCGGCGCAACCGAGGTCGGGGTCACGACGACTTCCGCCCCGTAGGCCCGCAGCACGTCGATCTTGTCCTCGCCCACCTTGTCGGGCAGCACGAACACGCACTTGTATCCGCGCTGTTGAGCGACCAGCGCGAGACCCACTCCGGTGTTGCCGCTGGTGGGTTCGACGATCGTGCCACCGGGCTTCAGGTCGCCCGATGCCTCGGCGGCATCGATGATGCGCGCGGCGATGCGATCCTTCGACGACCCACCCGGGTTCAGGTATTCGAGCTTGACGAGCACCGTGCACGCGACGCCCTCGGTGACGCGCGTGAGCTTCACGAGGGGCGTGTCGCCGACGAGGTCGACGATCGAGTCTGCGTACTTCATGACTTCAGGGTAGACGCGCGGATGCCGCGGGCGGGGCTGTGTTTCACCCGCCCGCGGCATCCGTTCTCGTGGAAGGACCGGAGTCCTTCGATGCGTCAGCCCTTCGTCGATCCCGCCAGCAGCCCGCGGACGAAGTAGCGCTGCAGTGCGAAGAACACGATCAGCGGAACGATGATCGACACGAACGCGCCCGCCGTCAGCAGGTACCAGCCCTCGCCGCGACCCGTGATCTCGGCGAGCACCTTCGTGATCGGCGACGCGGCTCCGTCGGCGAACACGAGGGCCACGAGCAGATCGTTCCAGACCCAGAGGAACTGGAAGATCGCCACCGACGCGATCGCCGGCATCGTGAGCGGCAGCACCACCCGGAAGAAGATCTGTCCGCGCGAGGCTCCGTCGACGCGCGCGGCCTCGATGATCTCGCCGGGGATCTCCGACATGAAGTTGTGCAGCAGATAGATCGCGAGCGGCAGCGCGAACATCGTGTGGGCGAACCACACCTGCGCATAGCCGCCGGCGACATCGAGTCCCTCCGTCACCTGGACGCCGAACAGGTTGATCCCGCGGGAGAACGACGACAGGAGGGGGACGAGCGCCATCTGGATCGGTACGATCTGCAGCGCGAACACGAAGATGAACAGCGCGTTGCGGCCCTTGAAATCGATCCACGAGAACGCGTACGCCGCCATCGCCGCGATCATCAACGGGATGAGCGTGGCCGGGATGGTGATGACGATCGAGTTGAAGAAGGACTCCAGGATCGTCAGCTGGGTGGTGCCGGACTGCAGCACAGCCACGTAGTTGTCCAGCGTCAGCTGCGGGTTGGTGAAGACCGTCCACCACCCGGTGGTCTCGATCGCGTCCCGCTCGCGGAACGACGAGATGAAGAGCCCGAGCGTCGGAACGGTCCACATGACGGCGATGATGATCGCTGCGACACTCGCCCAGGGCCGGCTGAGGCGCTTGCGCGCGCGTCCGGCGGAAGCATCGAACCGGCCTGCGGTCGTGATGGCCCGCGTGCTGTCGCCGGTGTCTGTCTTCACGGTGTCGGTCATCGGATCTCCCGCTGCTTCTTGATCTGGCGTGCGTTGTAGATGACGATCGGCAGCACCAGGATGAACAGGATGACGGACAGCGCAGCGCTGCGACCCGCCTCGAACTTCGAGAACTGGGTGTACATCTCGTTCGCCAGCACCGAGGTGCCGTAGTTTCCACCGGTCATCGTGCGGACGATGTCGAACACCTTCAGGGAGGCGATCGAGATCGTGGTCAGCACGACGATGAGCGCCGGACGGATCGAGGGGATCGTCACCGACTTGAAGCGCTCCCAGGCGTTGGCGCCGTCGAGCTCAGCCGCCTCGAGCAGTTCGGCCGGGACGCCCTTGATCGACGCCGAGAGCACGACCATCGCGAAACCGGTCTGCACCCAGATCAGCACCACGATGAGCGCCAGGTTGTTCCACGGACCGTTCAACAGGAACTGCTGCGGCTCACCGCCGAACCAGACCAGGATCTGGTTGAGCAGACCGATCTGCTCGAACTCCGGGCCGCGGTAGGCGTACACGAATCGCCAGATGATGCTGGCGCCCACGAACGAGATGGCCATCGGCATGAAGACCAGCAGTTTGTAGATCTTCTCGCCGCGCGTCCGGTCGATGAACACCGCATAAGCCAGGCCGATCATGGTGGAGAGCGTCGGGACGAGCAGCACCCACACGATCGTGTTGATCACCGCGGTCACGCCGTCGGACTGCGTGAAGATCCAGAGGTAGTTGGAGAAGCCGACGAAGTCGCTGCCGGTCGAGTTCCAGAACGACGCGTACACGGTCTGGATCGACGGCAGGATGAGTCCGGCGAGGAGGAGCAGCATGGCCGGGGCCATGAAAGCCACGAGCTGGATCAGGTATCCCGCGCCGTCGCGGGACCGGTAGTCCAGGAAGAAGAACAGCGCGCCGACGGCGACCGCGACTCCCATCGCCCAGTAGTAGGAGTTGAAGAACCACATCACCGCGAGCGGGATGAGCAGGCACATCGCGAGACGGATGCCGGTGTAGAGCGCGCCCTTGCGCGGCGCGATGTCGACGAGCAGCAGGATGATCACCACGACCACCGCGAATGCGATGACCACGGCCACGGCCTGGAGGATCGGCGGGAGTGTCCCGATCCATTGGAAGAACACAGTCGCGTTCATGGAATCCCCTTCATGAGACGGAGCTGATCAGCGGTCGGCGCGGCGATGCGCTGACCGGGTGTGAGAAGGAGGGCCGCCCATCGGGGCGGCCCTCCTCATCCGATCAGCTGGAAGGCCAGCCGGTCTCGATCTGGGTCAGCACCTCATCGGTGGAGGTCCCGTTGATCCAGGCGACCATGCCCTTCCAGAAGGTGCCGGATCCGACAGCACCCGGCATCTGGTCCGACCCGTCGAAGCGGAACGTCACCGAGTCGTCCTGGAGCAGCTTGATCGACTCCTGCAGGATCGGGTCCTCGACCACGTCGAGGTCGACGCCCTTGTTGGCCGACGTCACGCCACCGAGGGCGAGACGGCTGTTGGCCCACTCGGGGCTGGACAGGTACTCGAGCACCTTCTGCGTCGCCTCGGAGTCGCTGAATGCACCCACGATCTCGCCACCACCGGTGATGAGGGTCTCATCCGGGTTCGGGCTCGGCGTCAGGAACGCCCAGACGTCGCCGTCCTCGGCGAAGTTCGTGCCCTCGGGGTAGAAGCCCGACAGGAACGAGGCCTGGTGGGTCAGCCCGCACTCGCCGCTGGCGACCTTCGCGGCCACGTCACCGAACGCGGTGGAGTTGATCGAGCGCACGTCACCGAAGCCGGCGTTGACGTACTCCGGGTTCAGCAGGATCTCACCCGTGGCGTCGAACGCCTCCTTGATCTGCGGGTCGGTGAAGGGGACCTCGTTCTTGACCCACTGGTCGTAGACGTCGGGGCCCGCGTTGCGGAGCACGAGGTCTTCGATCCAGTCGGTACCCGGCCACCCGGTCGCGACACCGGACTCGAAGCCGGCGCACCAGGGGGCGGCACCGCTCTTGTCCTTGATGGTCTGCGTCAGCGTCAGCAGCTCGTCCCAGCTGGTCGGCTCCTCGACACCCCATTCAGCGAACTTGGTGGGCGAGTACCAGACCCAGCCCTTGACGCTCGCCATCAGCGGTGCGCCGTAGAACGTGCCGTCGTAGGTGCCGAAGTCGACCCAGCCCTGCGTCCAGTACTCCTCGGCGTTCTTCTTAACCGCTTCCGGAGCCGGCTTCAGCAGATCACGCGAGGCGTAGTCCGCGAACAGACCGGGCTGCGGGAAGATCGCGATGTCGGGCGGGTTGCCGCCCTGCGCGCGGGTGCCGAGCTGCGTCTCGAAGTCCTGGCTTCCCTCGTACTTGATCTCGATGTCGTTCTCCTTCTCGAAATCCGCCCAGGATTCCGCGAGGAGTTCGGCTTCGCCCTCGACGATCGTGCCGTAGATCGTGACGGTGTTGTCTCCGCCGCCACCTCCGCCGCCTCCGGAGGTCCCACCGGGAGCCCCGCATCCGGCGAGCGCGATGCCCGCGACCCCCAGCAGGGCGAGCGGCGCGTAACGCCGGGAACGCTGTGACAGAGCCATGTGAATTCTCCTCTTCGAGTACAGGGTCCCGACCTGATTCGATGCCACCCCGCGGCATCGGTAGGGAACCGATTCCAGGCCAACCTACTGGCGATCGATATCCCGACACAACACGGAAGGGTCACAAGCTCACAACCATTCGACTCTCCTCCATGACGTCGGTGGGAGCGCTCCCTCGCGCGCAGTGTGGAACCGGTTCCTTTTGAGCGCCTCGGCGACTACGCTGTCACCCGGCGCGGCCACCGCGCCGCCACCCACGCAACCGCGTGAACAGGTCGAGGAGGACCGATGAGCACGATCGCAGACGTCGCTGCGCGTGCCGGGGTGTCGAAGGCCACCGCGAGTCGAGCACTGAGCGGACGCGGCTACGTCTCGGACGACACCCGTGCCCGCGTCGCGGATGCGGCCCGCGAGCTGTCGTATGTCGCGCACTCCTCCGCGACGAGCCTGGCCACCGGTCGGACGCAGACCGTCGGCGTCGTGATGCCGCCCGTGGACCGCTGGTTCTTCGCCGAGCTGCTGGCGGGGATCCAGGAGTCTCTGTTCGCGCTCGACTACGACCTCTCCCTCTACGGGGTACCTGAGCGCTCGCAGACCCGGGAGCGGCTGTTCGAGAACGTACTGCCGGGGCGCCGCTTCGACGGCATCATCGCGGTGGGCATCCAGCCCAGCGCGCGCGAGCTCGAACGCCTGCAGCGCACCGGGCGCCCGCTGGTGAGCGTGGGCCCGTACAGCGACGGGTCGAGCGCGGTCTCGATCGACGACACGGCTGCGGCGCGCATCGCCACCGAGCATCTGATCGAACTCGGCCACACCGACATCGCCTTCGTCGGCGGATCCGGGGACGGCACCGAGCAGAGCTTCGGGGACGCCCGGCGTCTGGCCGGCTACAACGATGCCATGCAGGCCGCCGCCCTCGCGGCCCACGCGCGTATCGTCGGCGCGGCGCCGACCATGCCGGGAGGGTTCACGGCGACAGCCGGCCTGCTCGGCGACCGTCGCAGCCGCCCGACCGCGATCGTCGGGGTATGCGACGAGGCGGCCATCGGCGCGATCATCGCCGCTCGCCGCCTGGGCATCGCTGTGCCGACCGAACTCAGCGTGGTGGGCATCGACGACCATGAGCACGCCGACATGTTCGCCCTGACCACGATCGGCCAATCACCCCGCGAACAGGGGCACGAGGCCGTGCGACTCCTCATGCAGCGGATCGACCGGCCGGATGCTCCGCTCGATCACCTCGCCGCAGCATCCGCCCTGGTGGTGCGCAACTCCACCGCTCCGCCGCGCTGACCCGCTCGGGAAGCGCCGGAGACGCACGAAGGCCCCGGGCGAACCCGGGGCCTTCGATCAGAAACGCGTGAGCGTCGCGATTACTTGAGGGTAACCGTTGCGCCTGCCTCTTCGAGAGCAGCCTTGGCCTTCTCGGCGGTCTCCTTGTTGGCGCCCTCAAGGACAGCCTTCGGGGCACCGTCGACGACAGCCTTGGCCTCGCCGAGACCCAGCGAGGTGAGCTCGCGGACGGTCTTGATGACCTGGATCTTCTTGTCGCCAGCAGCCTCGAGGATGACGTCGAAGGAGTCCTTCTCTTCCTCAGCCTCAGCAGCGCCTGCGCCACCCGCAGCACCGGCAACGGCGACGGGAGCAGCAGCGGTGACCTCGAACTTCTCCTCGAACGCCTTGACGAAGTCGTTGAGCTCGACGAGGGTCAGGCCGGCGAACTGCTCGAGCAGCTCCTCAGTGGTGAGCTTAGCCATGATGTATCTCCTAGATAGATGGGGTTTGTAGACGAGATCGCAGGTCGCTTACGCGGCCTCTGCGGTCTCCAGCTTTTCGCGAAGAGCATCGATGGTGGCGGCAGCCTTGCCCATCGTCGCCTTCATCATGCCCGCAGCCTTCGCCAGCAGAACCTCACGGCTCTCGAGCGCGGCGTACTTGTTGACCTCGTCCGCGGTGAGGGCGTTGCCCTCGAAGATGCCGGACTTGATCACGAGAAGCGGGTTGGCCTTGGCGAAGTCACGCAGAGCCTTGGCGGTGGCGACGAAGTCACCGTGCACGAACGCGACAGCCGACGGACCCTTGAGGTCGTCGTCCAGCGCGGAGATGCCAGCCTTGTTGGCGGCGATCTTGGTCAGCGTGTTCTTCACCACGGCGTACTCAGCGTCCTGACGGATGCTGTTGCGCAGCTCCTTGAGCTGGGCAACCGTCAGACCGCGGTACTCGGTCAGCAGGACGGCGTTCGAGTTCTCGAATGACTTCGTGAGCTCGGCGACCGATGCATCCTTCTGCGCCATGGTCACTCCTTGGTGTGTACGAGGCGCCGCACGGTGGTGGGGCGCCGACCTGGACCACCTGCACAGAAAAAAGCTCCGGCGCAAGCGCACGGAGCTTTGAGAAGTTCGTGTCCTGCGCGGGCCCCTGCTGTGCAGAGCTTCGATCCTGCGTGCTTGCGCACGCCTGATGACCAGCGGTCTTCGGTTGCCACAACTCTACCCCACCCGCTCCCGTCCCCCAAATCCCCCTCTCCCTCCCTCTCCCTCCCTCTC
>NZ_SSDF01000034.1 GCF_004794515.1 Microbacterium sp. A20
CCGCGATCTCTCGCGGGTTTCGTTGTGGACCTGAGGGGACTCGAACCCCTGACCCCCTGACTTCGGTTCGAGTATCCCGGGCTATCCCGTTTCACCCCTCTGATGCCCTCGTTGACTGGGTCTGCGGCGAGTTTGAAGACGACGTCGTGTTGTAGCAACGAATGCAATGAGGGCAGCAATGCGGGCACCTATGCGGGCAATGCTCTAGGCGCGTTCAACGCGGACTAGTCCACAGCCCTCCTGCTCATCGAGCGCCTATCACTCGTTGCGCTGTCGGCGGTGCACATGAGCGGGCGAGACCGCGCATAGACACGTTAGCGGCCAGCGCAGACAGCGCAGCCCCGACGAAAGAAGGTTTCCATGTCCCGCCTCGCCCGTTTGACGAAGGTCATCGCCGATGCCGTCCCTGGCCACGCCGCCGTCCTCTCCGACGAAGGCGTCCCAGCCTGGGTCCGACACCACGGCGACCTCGGTGACCGGCTCATCGGTGAGGGTGACCTCATCCTCGACCTCTCCGATATGGCCGATGCCGACCAGTTCGTCGCCACCCGAGTTCTCGACCGCTGGGCGGCCGCGCTCGACTTCTCGTTGCGTGGCATCGACCGCCGCGAGGCCATCCACGCGTTGGCATCTCGGACCCTCCAGCGGGAGTTCGTCGCGGCCGCGCCCTCCGTCGACGCCTTCGGACGTTGTGTGCCCGCTAAAGACTCGCGAATCCGTGTGCACCGCGACGCCGTCATCCACATCTTGGTGCAGTCGTTCGACGGACCCTTCGCCGACAACCATGTCGAGTTCTGGGATGCGGTGAAGCGCCGCCTCGGACCGACCGCGGCCTGGGCCTACACGCGCTGACCTCCGCGGCAGGGCCGTCCTGACCGATTGGGGCGGCCGCTGTGATCTGACCGTCGATGCAGTCGCTTGGTCGCCGCGCATAGGGCGATCACACAACAACCACTTCACCCCCGGAACGAAGAAGATGACTGACCCGCTCAATCAGACCAAAATGCCACATCGGTGCTCCGCACATGCCCGAGGTCGACGAACTCGACGGAAACGAACGCCTCGACAATGCCCGACTGGCTGAGCGGCTGTCCTGCGCGCGGGTCAGCGTCGGCAAATGGAGCGACTACGGCGTCCGCACGCTCATCAACGAGCAGGAACTCTACGCAAGCGTGCAACTCCGAATCCCCTCGGGTCTGCCGACCACGTGGGCAACGCGGCTGGCCGAGTTCGCTACTCAGCACATCCCGTACACCGACCGCGACCGTGAGTGGGATTCTGTGAGCCGCTACGGATTGGTTACCTCCACCGGCACACCTCTGGAACTGCTTTGTGGACTCTCGACGAGTACGTCGAGGCGCCCGCTGCGCAGACCCATCCTGCTCTGCGACCGCCCACGGAGGATGACATCGAGTTCTGACGCGAGGTCAGGAAGCCCTCTAACGCGCGTCGACAGGAAGAAGCGCCGCCGACGAGCATTCGCCGATCAACCTCGCACGCGAGGCGAAGTGGCGCAGGTGACCAGGGTCGACCGCGCATAGAAGGTAAGTAGCCCGGCATTCGGACCCGAGCATCGACATCATCACCACAACGCAGGGGAGATCACAATGAATCAGAAGGTCCTCGTACGCAGGTCGCGGGAACGATGGAGCGAACTGCTCACCGAGTGGAACTCAACAACTCGAGGTGTCGCGGTCCTGCCGGGACGCAATGACCTCCCATACGCGCTTCTGGAACTGCACACCTCCGGTGTCTTCGCACAAGAAGACGCTCGCGACCTTGATGTCCTGCCCATCGCTCTCGAAGACGCCTGGACGTCGGCAGAGTTCCCTTCGCGAGCAATCGGGGGTCGCGTCATCCATGAATCAGCTCCTTCGCTGGCCGGACGCAAGGTCGTCCTTGTGCGGAGACGCGTGCCGGCTCGGTGTATTACGCGAGTCGTTCCGTCTTCATGGGATCGCGGGGCTGCGCTCCCGAAAGAATGAGGGTGGGCGCCTCTCCGGAGGGAGATGAAGAGGCGCCCCTGGGCCTCGTGTATGCCCAGCGCGACGAGGAGAATCCCATGTCTCACCGCCGCGAAATTCATCGTCACACGCGCGGTTGCGCGTGGGGGTCGTACGTATACGTAGGTGCCAGAAACCGGTTCGATTCGTTTCAAGAGTCGCGTGCCTAGCGCGCACGTCACCGCAGACTCTACCGCCCTCAGCGCGGGCCGCAGCGGACGCGACTGTCTATGCCCAAAACGCACGCGGGACGTGCTCCGCGACGATGCCGCTCGTCGAGACGAACGCGAGCGAGCGAGCGACCCGGCGATTCACCCGCACGACGGGGTGCCTGGCACCTCATCCGAGGACCCGCGTAATGAACCGGAGGAAGTCGCGTCTCATTGGTGGGCCTGTGCTGTGCTGGACCCAGCCGTACGTAGTTCTACTTATGACTAATGTCCACCACGGCATGGACTATAGGACAAGCGCAGGCGGAGTTGCAGGCAGAGGATGCAGAGCGAGGCCGACGACCTTCGTGACGACGCGGTATGCATCTCGTCATTCCTCGATGAGATGAATGCGCGACCCGCCAACATTCATCAACGACACGCATGTATCCCGCAGGCGACCGTAACCGGCCGTCTCCACACATGCGAGACAGGGAAATTAGACGTGCTTGAGGAATTGACGCAAACGAGGTTGCCGCAGGACGCAGAACCGAAGGGACGTGGTGTGCTCAGGCGGACGGTCGTGGTCGGGGCAGCATGGGCGCTACCCGTTGTCGCGGTCGCCGTGGCCACGCCACTGGCGGCCGCCTCCACGGCTGAGCCCACTCTCCAGTTCGCGATGGCGGCATATACGGTGTCGGGCTGCGGAACGCTGGACAATGTCGTCGTCACCGCGACCACGAACGGAACGACACCGCCTCCGGCGGGCACCGCCGTCTCCATAGCGCTCCCCGCCGGGTACACGTTCGTCGATGGTCAGCCCTCGCCCCGAGTTCTGCTCACGGATCCTTCGGGCTCGATCACCCTGCCGGCGATCAAGGCGCCCGCGTCCAGTGGTCCGCTTTCGATCGCTGGGCAGTGGAACGCGCTTTCGGCGGCGACGGCGGTCACGGCTTCTGCCGCGGGCAACGGAGGGGACCTCTACGTGCTGTTCCCCACGGATCCGAATAATCAAATCCAGCCCATCACGGCTGTGCCGATGCGAACGATCGGCTTGCCCGCGAACTTCAAGGTGAAGAGTTACCGTGTTGCGGGCTCGCAGGTTCTGGTCACCCTCGCTGATAACACGATCTGGGTGGCGAGTAACCGCACGCACTCAACCGGCGCATACACGTCAGATACCCTCAAATTTCAGAACACCGGGCTCACGGGCTCTGTCGCCGATCTGGATATCTTGAGTGGCAACTACGGAGGAGAATCCCCGTACTACACCGGGAGCTACCTCGTCCTAAACGGGCAGGGGTACTACATCCGATCTGACGACGCTGAGGCCCAACCGGTCGCCGCCACCTCTATTCCGAACCCCCCTTCAGGCGGAGCAATCGTCCGTGCCGCGATGGTCACAACCAGTTCTTGGAGCGCGCTCCAGGTGGAGACCGCCGATGGGCGCCTGTGGTTGTCGACCAACAAGGGCGTATCTTGGACGGCGATCACCGGATTCCCGACACCGATCAAGAGCTGGGTAGGCGCCCTCGGTACCGGCGGCGGCACGACACTTATCGGGGCGGATGGTCTCGCATACTCTCTGAGCAACTCGCTCTCCACGACCGCGACCCGAGTGCAGCCAGCAGGCCTCACCAGTCCTGCTGAACCGATCGCCGGATACATCACCTCACGGTACTCACCGCAGATTCACGCTCAGGGGGTATCGCGCGGATTCGTCAACGAGGCCGGCGCGTTCTACTTCCAGAACAACCAGGACATCGTCAACGCCTCGGGCGCACTGGCCGGCGTCGACCTCCGCGGGCTGCTGTACACGAGCAATGCCCAAAGCCACTACGTGCTGGGAGTCGTTGACGGCGCGCTGTACTACGCCAGAAACTCCAGCGGAATCCTCACCCCTCTCACGAAGAACCAGCCCAGCCCAGCGCAACTCGGCGGTGCCACGATCGTCGATGCGTGGGACGCTAATGGATCTGGATCGAATCAGCTCCGCTTGAATGCCGTCGACTCGCTGGGACGGGTATGGACCCACTCCACGCAGAACGGGTGGAGCCAGGTCGCACTCACCGGTCCACTGACCGCCTACGAAGTCAACGACGGCCCGTTCTATCAGGTCATCCAGGTCGGCTCCAACACCTGCCCCGTCTAAGCACAGCACTGCTGAGGGTGGCGGCCCAACCGACCGGCCGCCACCCTCAGCAGCGCCTGACGCCTGACCGCGTTCGAATACGGGAATCGACGAATCACGCGGGTCGCCGGAGGACGAACGAGTAAGGCCCGATCACCGGGCGTCAGCGATTCGTAGACTGAGGGGGCATTGTGAGAACCACGATGAGGGTCG
>NZ_SSDF01000035.1 GCF_004794515.1 Microbacterium sp. A20
TCGCCTCGTGCAACCCGGTCAAAGTGGACATGCTTCATTCTAACCGAGTAACACGCTACATTCGAAGTTATCTCCGTATCACATCCTGGAATTCCGCAGGAAGCCGCCACAGGGCACCCGGAGACGTCTCCTCCACAAAAGACCCAACCTCGCACTTATCCACGAAAGAGTCAGGCAGCGGCGGGCACCGTAGGCCGAGACGGTCAGCGCAACCGCCTGCCCCGCCAGCCGCACGGCAGTGCTCACGCCGTTGCAAGGCCGCCATCGGCGGCCGTGTCCCACGCGTCGTCGCATCACTCGGCAGAAGTGTCGCCGCTGGCGTCCGCGAGTCCGCTCTCCTGCACTCCCGCGAACAGGCCCATGACCTCGGGCCCCATCTCGACCTGGGTCAGCACGATCCGGAACGAGCCGTCCGGGTCGATGGAGAAGTCGGTTCCCTGTCCACCGGACCACCCGTATCGGCCGGCTGCGTCCCCTCTGGTCTGCACCGCGACACCGAAACCCCAGCCCGTGCCCTCCCAGAATCCCGGGAAGAAGCTGTCCGGTGTCTTCGCAATCGACGGGATCTGATCGGTGCGCATCAGCGCGAGCAGTTCGGGGGCGAGCATGACCTTCCCGTCGTGGCGCCCGCCCGCCGCCAGCATCCCGGCGAACGCCGCATAGTCGGACGCCGTCGACACGAGTTCGGAATGGCTGAGGTCGAACGGTGCGGGCGCCAGCGAGAATCCTCCGGCTGCAGGCTCGATCTCGACCAGACGGCCGTCCTCGTGCCGGTACGCGGCGGGCAGCCGGTACGCCTGGTCGAGCGGAACCGTGTACCCGGTGTCGACCATGCCGAGCGGGCCGAACAGGTCACGCCGCAGATGTTCCTCGAGCGTGCCGCCGACGACGCGGGAGAGCAGTATCCCGAGAAGGCCGAACGAGTGGTGATAACGCCATCCGGTTCCGGGCTGGAAGGTGAGCGGCAGTGCCGCGAGCGCGTCCAACCACTCCTGCGCGCCGAGCGCCACGGGCTCCTGGCCCGCTGCCGTCCGGTTGGCGATCATCGCCTCCGCCAACGGAGTCGGTGCGACCTGCACTCCGTACCCCGAAGTGTTCGTGAGCAGATGCCGTACCGTGATGGGCGTCGCCGCCGGCTCGACATCGTCCAGCGTGGCGTCCGGCGCGCGCAGAACCCGACGGTCGACGAGTTCGGGCATCCACCGCTCCACCGGATCGTCGAGACCGAGGCGGCCCTCCTGCACGAACCGCAGCGCGGCAACCGCCAGGATCGGCTTCGTCATCGACTGGATGCGCACGATCGCATCCGGCGGCAGGTCCCCGGTCGCGAAGATCTCGACCTTCCCGCCCGGAGAGCCGAGCACGCCGATGATTCCTGGCGCGATGCCCCGAACGACGTGGTCAGCGAGGATCTGCGGGAGCGAGCTCGTCATGCCCTCGATTCAACCCCGCCCGGACACCCGTGTCCACGGCCCCCGCCCCTCCCCCTTCCCCGTCTCCCCA
>NZ_SSDF01000036.1 GCF_004794515.1 Microbacterium sp. A20
CTGCCCGACGAGTGGCAGGACTACTACAAGGCCAACGTCGAATTCTTCGATGAGCTCGGCTCGCCCGGCGGCGCCGCCAAGACGGGGATGCTGCCCTTCGATCACCCGATCATCGCCGCGCTCGCACCCCAGGGGGAACACGCATGACCGTGACCGAACCGCGCATCGCCATCGTCGGAGCAGGGCCGGCCGGAATCTACGCCGCCGACATCCTCCTCGGGCTCGCCCCGACCGCGTCGATCGATCTGTTCGAGAAGCTTCCGGCTCCCTACGGGCTGGTCCGTTACGGCGTCGCCCCGGACCATCCGCGCATCCGCAAGATCACCGATGCCCTGCACGACGTGCTCGTGAACCCGCGCATCCGGCTGCTGTGCAACGTCGAGATCGGCGTCGACGTCGGGATCGACGCACTGCGTGCGGCTTATGACGGTGTGATCGTGGCGACCGGCGCCGACCTCGACGTCGCACTCGACATCCCGGGCATCGATCTGCCGGGCTCGTTCGGCGCGGCCGCGTTCGTCGCCTGGTACGACGGGCATCCCGATGTCGCGCGCACCTGGCCGCTCGAGGCCGAGTCGGTCGCGGTGCTCGGTGCGGGCAACGTCGCCCTCGACGTCACGCGGATCCTCGCGAAGCACGCCTCCGCACTGACGCACACCGACACCCCGGATGCCGTGCTCGACCAGCTCACCGCCAGCCCGTTGCGCGACGTGCACCTGTTCGCCCGGCGCGGCCCCGCTGATGTGCGCTTCTCGGCGATGGAGCTGCGTGAGCTCGCCGAACAGGACGACGTCGACGTGATCGTCGACCCGGAGGAGCTCGCCCTGGATGAGCACGCCGAGCGGATGGTGGCGCAGTTCTCGCAGCGCCGCATCATCGTGCGCACCATGACCGAGTGGGCCGCGCGCGACCCCGCCACGCGCACGGCCTCGCGGCGCATCCACCTGCACCTGCGGCAGCGCCCCGTGCGCCTGCTGGGCACGGACCGCGTGACCGGCATCGAGATGGAGCGCACCGCATCCGACGAACTGGGCCGGATGGTCGGCACCGGCGAGCTGCTGCGCTACGACGTCGGAGCGGTCTACCGGGCGGTGGGCTACCGCTCGACCCCGGTTCCCGGCATGCCGTTCGACGCAGAGCTCGGAGTGGTCCCGCACGCCGAAGGACGGGTCGTGGATGCGGAGGGCGCGCCGATCCCGCGGCTGTACGCCACCGGCTGGATCAAGCGCGGTCCGGTCGGGCTCATCGGCTCGACCAAGTCGGATGCCGCGCAGACCGTTCGGCACCTCGTCGACGATCTCGCCGACGCCGAGCCGGCCGCACCCGGCGAGGACCCGCTCGCCCACGTGGACCACGCCGTCGACCTCGCCGGCTGGCTGCGCATCGACGCCGCCGAACGTGGGGCCGGAGCGGAACGCGGACGGGAGCGCACCAAGATCGTCGAACGCGCGGAGATGCTCGTGCACGCGAAACAGGAACAGATGACGGAGGCCGGCCGATGACCGCGATACCAGTACCCACCCCGCACGCACCCCGCCGGAGTGGCGATCATCACGGCATCCACCCCCGCGGGCCCGGTCGGGCTCACCGCTTCGAGTGTCGCGTCCGTCGCGGTCGACCCGGCGGCGATCGTGTTCTCGGTCACTCGGGCGACCGGCTCAGCGGGCGCGATCCTCGGCGCCGACACCTTCGTCGTCCACCTCATCGACGACGAGCATTCCGATCTCGCGCAGAGCTTCGCGGTCAGCGGCTCCGAGCGGTTCACCCCCGAGCAGGGATGGTCGGCCCTGGAGACGGGCGAGCCGCACCTCGCTTCGGCGCGGGCAGCCCTGCGCTGCCGCACCCTGCAGACCGTGGCCGTCGGCTCGTCGACGGTCGTGATCGCAGAGGTCCTCGAGGTGTTGGCGGGGCCGCAGGGGCGTCCGCTCGTGTACCTCGACCGCCGCTTCCACTCCCTCCCGCACGACACCGACCACTGACCCTCATCGAAAGGAAGACGCCATGTCCACTCTCTACACACTCCCCGAGCTGCCCTACGACTACTCGGCCCTCGAGCCGCACATCTCCGGCAAGATCATGGAGCTGCACCACTCCAAGCACCACCAGGCGTACGTGACGGGTGCGAACACGGCACTCGAGCAGCTGGCGACCGCCCGCAGCGCGGGTGACCTCGCCAACGTGAACAAGCTCGAGAAGGACCTCGCCTTCAACCTCGGCGGCCACATCAACCACTCGGTGTTCTGGCAGAACCTCTCGCCCGAGGGTGGCGGCGCTCCCGAGGGTGAGCTCGAGGCCGCGCTCGTCGACGCGTTCGGATCGATCGAAGCCTTCCGCGCGCACTTCACCGCGACCGCACTCGGTGTGCAGGGGTCAGGCTGGGCCGTGCTCGCCTGGGACAGCGTGGGCGCTCGTCCCGTGATCTTCCAGCTGTTCGACCAGCAGGGCAACGCGCCGCTCGGTGTCACCCCGCTGCTGCAGCTCGACGTCTGGGAGCACGCCTACTACCTCGACTACCTCAACGTGCGCGCCGACTACGTCAAGGCGTTCTGGAACCTCGTGAACTGGCCCGACGTGCAGCGCCGCTTCGAGGCCGCCCGCACCGCGACCGCGGGTCTGATCGTCGCGGGCTGAGCCTCCCGTACTCTGCTCGACCCGGCCTCATTGGTGCGACCCGGCCCGTTCCGGACGTCCGCAGGGGGCCCGGTCGCACATAACGGGCCGGGTCGAGTTCGGTGGGTCGAGTTCGATGGGTCGAGCTAGATCAGGCGCGCGGTCGTCCCGCGCACGTTCAGCTCGTACGGCAGCGCCGACGGGATGTGCACCTCGTCGGGCGTGGTGAGCTTCGCCAGCACGGCATCCGCCGCGCGCTCGCCCTGTCCGAGCGGGAACTGGTCGACCGTGGTCAGGCGGAAGAACTCCCCGAGCTCGTGCCCGTCGATGCCGACGATCGACAGCTCCTCGGGCACGCTGAAGCCCAGGTCGCGCGCGGCGAGCAGGGCTCCGATCGCCATCTCGTCCGATGCCGCGAACACCGCGGTCGGTCGTGGACCCGGTCGTCCGAGCAGCTGTTTCGCCGCGCGATAACCGCCTTCGACCGTGAAGTCGGCCGGCTCGAGGAAGGCGTGGTTGAGGGGGATCCCGGCCTCCGCCAGGGCCTTCTCGAACCCGAGGCGGCGGTTGGTGGGGATGTGGAAGTCGATGTCGAACTCGGGGTTCGCGCCGATGTGGGCGATGTCGGTGTGGCCGAGGCCGATCAGGTGCTCGGTGGCGAGCTGGGCGACCGCGACGTCGTCGACCGTGAGGGTGTCGAGCTTCGGGTTCGGGCCGCCGATCGCGATCACCGGCAGGCCGAGGTCGAGCAGGTGCTGCGTCTCGTCGGCGTCGAGTTCGATCGACACGGCGATGACGGCATCCACGCGCTGCCGCCGCAGGAACGTGTCGAACACGTGCCGGCGCACGTCCTTGTCGGCGGTGATGTTGTAGAGCGTGATGTCGTAGCCGGCGCGCATCAGCGCGGCCGAGACACCGGAGAGCACCGTGCTGAAGAACCACCGGTCCAAGAACGGGACGACGACCCCGATGTTGCGGGTGCGCCCCGACGCGAGGCTCGACGCGCGGGAGGAGACGACGTAGCCGAGCGACTGCGCCGCGGCCTGCACCCGCTCCCTGGCGGACTCGGACACGTGGCCGCGACCGCTGAGGGCGCGCGAGACGGTCGCGGTGGAGACCCCGGCGAGGCGGGCGACCTCATCGATGCTGGCCATGTGTTCCTCTTCGAAAAGTGTTCCGGTCGCGATTTCTGTCGCTTCACGCGGGTGTGAGCGGCAGAAATCGCGACCGGAAGGGGCTTGTCAGACCTGGGCGGCGGTGGTGTACCAGACGGCGGTGTCGACCGGGATGGCCGCTCCGTCGAAGGGCTGGCTCTGCAGGATGACCGTCGCGTCGGCGGGCAGCTCGATCGGCTCGGTGCCGAGGTTCGCGACCACGTGCACATCACCGCGGCGGAAGGCCACCGTCTCGGCCCCGGCGTCTTCCCAGATCAGCGAGCCGCTGCCGAAGCCGTGCTCACGGCGGGCGGCGAGCAGTCGCTTGTACAGCGCGAGCGTCGAGCCGGGGTCGACCTCTTCGACGTCGCGGGCGTACGTCGCCCACTCGGTCGGCTGCGGGAGCCAGGACTTTCCGGTCTCGTTGAAGCCGAAGGCCGGAGCCTCGGCCTCCCAGGGCAGCGGCACGCGGCATCCGTCGCGTCCGTAGCGCTTGCCCTCGGTGCGGAACCAGGTCGGGTCCTGACGGAACTCGTCGGGGATCTCCATCGCCTCGGGGAGCCCGAGCTCCTCGCCCTGGTAAAGGTAGGCCGAGCCCGGCAGGGCGAGCATGAGGGTGGTCGCCGCGCGGGCACGGGCCAGTCCGATGACGATGTCGGGCTTGTTCGGGGTGTTCGGTCCGATGCCCTCGCCCTGGGGGTTGTCGGCCGTGAGCGCGAGGCGCGAGGCGTGCCGCACGACGTCGTGGTTCGAGAGCACCCAGGTGCTGGGCGCTCCGACGCCGCCGAACTCGTCGAGCGACTCGCGGATGACGTCACCCAGTCGCTGTGCGTCCCACGGCGTCATCAGGTACGGGAAGTTGAAGGTCTGGTGCATCTCGTCCGGACGCACCCACAGAGCCGTCTGCTTGAGGGTCGGCATCCAGGCCTCGCCGCACAGGGCGCGGTCGCCGTCGTATTCGGCGAGCACCTTGTGCCAGTCGCGGTAGATCTCGTGCACGCCGTCCTGGCCCCAGTACGGCACGTTCGACTCGCCGCCGCCCATGGAGTCGGAGTCGGTGGGAGGCGTGTAGTCGGGGAGGCCCTCGGTCTTGATCATGCCGTGGGCGACGTCCACCCGGAAGCCGTCGACACCGCGATCGAGCCAGAAGCGCAGGATCGAGCGGAACTCCTCCTGCACCTCTTCGTTGTTCCAGTCGAAGTCGGGCTGCGTGGCATCGAAGATGTGCAGGTACCACTGGCCGGGGGTGCCGTCGGCCTCGGTCACGCGCTGCCACATGCCGCCGCCGAACACCGACTCCCAGTTGTTCGGGGGGAGCTCGCCGTTCTCGCCTCGGCCGTCGCGGAAGATGTACCGCGCGCGCTCCGGGCTGCCCGGTGCTGCCTTGAGGGCTTCCTGGAACCAGACATGCTGGTCGGACGAGTGGTTCGGGACCAGGTCGACGATCACGCGGATGTCGCGCTCGTGTGCCTGCGCGAGCATCTCGTCGAAGTCGGCGAGGGTGCCGAACAGCGGGTCGACGTCGCGGTAGTCCGCCACGTCGTAGCCGGCATCGCGCTGCGGGCTGGTCATGAAGGGGCTGAGCCAGATCGCGTCGACGCCGAGTTCCTGCAGCGCGTCGAGGCGGCTGGTGATGCCCGGGAGGTCGCCGATGCCGTCGCCGGAGGCATCCGCGAAAGAACGGGGGTAGATCTGGTAGATGACGGCGCTGCGCCACCACTCGGAACCGGGGGCTGCGATCTGCTCAAGCTGTGCCATGCGAACAGGCTACTGCAAACGCTTACAGTCTTGCCAGAGCGGGCATCGAATCGGTTCGATCCCGGGCGGGCGTCCATCGGGGGAGTAGCCTGACGGCATCCGATGAGTGGAGGAATCATGGTTCCCGAGATCAACTACTGGGCGGTGCTGCTGGCCACCGCGTCGAGCATGCTCGTCGGCTCGATCTGGTACGCCCCGAAGGTGTTCGGCACACGGTGGTCGAAGCTCGCGAACGTCGACATGGATCGTCCGGCCGCCACGGCGATGTGGCCGATCATCACCACCGTCATCGTGAGCTTCATCACGGCCTGGGTGCTCGCCGGGGCATCCGCCATCGCCTGGCACTTCTACGGCGGTCCGTTCTTCTGGGGCACCATCGTCACGGCGGTCACGCTGTGGGCGGGGTTCACCGCCGCGCGCTTCATCACGCACGACGCTTTCGAGGGCCGCTCGACGAGGCTGACGACCCTGAACATCGCGCACGAACTGGTCACGGTCGTGGTGATGGCCGTGCTGATCGGCGTCTGGCCGCCGGCACTGGGTTAGGTCGTACGGGGTCGTCGGCGGGGAGCCCGTCGACGACCCCGTCTGCTCACGGCGTGGGCATGCCGCCGTTGACGTTCAGCGTCTCACCGGCCACGTAGCTCGACTCGGCCGACGCCAGGAAGACGTAGGCGGGGGCGAGTTCGGCGGGCTGTCCCATCCGGCCGAGCGGGGTGTCTTCGCCGAAGCTGTCGAGCTTCTCCTGCGGCTGTCCGTCGCTGGGCTGCAGGGGGGTCCAGATCGGACCGGGCGCCACGGCGTTCACGCGGATGCCCTTCGGGGCGAGCTGCTCGGCCAGTCCCTTCGTGAAGGCGTTGATGGTCGCTTTGGTCGAGGCGTAGTCGACGAGGATGCCGGAGGGCGAGTACGCCTGGATCGACGTGGTGTTGATGATCGTCGAGCCGGCGGGCAGGTGCGGCAGCGCCGCCTTCGTGATCCAGAACATCGCGTACACGTTGGTCTTGAACGTGTCGTCGAACTGCTCGTCCGTGATGTCGATCAGCGACTCCTGATACACCTGCTTCCCGCCGTTGTTGACGAGGATGTCGAGCCCGCCGAGCGAGGCCACCGCGTCGGCGACGAGGGTCCGGCAGTACTCGGGGTCGCGGAGATCTCCCGGCAGAGCGGCGACCTTCACGCCGGCGTCGCGCAGGATGCCGGCGATGCGGCTCGCATCCTTCTCCTCCTCGGGCAGGTACGAGATCGCGACGTCGGCACCCTCTCGGGCGAACGCGATCGCGGTGGCCGCGCCGATGCCGGAGTCGCCGCCGGTGATCAGAGCCTTGCGTCCGGTCAGGCGTCCGGTGCCGCGGTAGCTCTCCTCGCCGAGGTCGGCCTTTGGAGCCAGGTCGGCGTCGAGACCGGGCTCCGGCATGTGCTGCTTCTCGGGTTCGATGTCCGCATAGAGCTCGGCGGGGTTGGTGAAGGTGTACTGGTCGCGGGGCATGAGGCGTCCTTTCGACAGTGGCTGCGGATGGGGCCATCGTGCGCGCGGTCAGGGGGCGCAGGCAAAACCCTTGTCAGCCTCCGCCCCCTTTGATACGGGTGAGCAGCCCGGCGTCGCTCGACGTCAGCCGATGTTCGCCGTGATGGCCGCGAGGTGGGCGGCGGACTCCTCGACCGACGACGGGCGCCCCTCGACGCCGGGTCGCTGCTGCCACGGGCGCGGGCCGTCCGGATGCCGGTACTCCACGCCCGCCGCATCCAGTCGGGCGAGATGCTCGATGAGCCGCGGCTCGAATTCATCGAAGTCGCGTTCGCCGTCGGTCCACAGCGCCTCGGCGACAGCGCAGAGCCGAGGGAAGGCCCGGTAGTCGAGACCGCGTGCCGAGTCGATGTGCTCGGTCCACAGGTTCGCCTGGCCGCCGAGCACGTGACGGGCTTCTGCGGCATCGAGCTCTGCGGGCACCGGATCGAACGAGTAGACGGTCTCGAGCGTGGTCACCGTGCCCACCGGGATCGGCTCCGTCGGCAGCGCCGATTCGCGGTAATCCAGGTACACCGTGTCTTCGGGGCATGCCACGACATCGTGCCCGGCGCGCGCAGCCGCCAGTGCGCCGACCCGCCCCCGCCACGACAGCACGCTCGCCCCGGGAACGAGGCCGCCCTCGAGGATCTCGTCCCATCCCAGCGGTTTCTTCCCCCGAGAGCGCAGGTGCTCTGCGATCCGGCCGATGAACCAGCTCTGCAGCTGCTCCTCGTCGTGCAGGCCGAGCTCCCGCATCCGCTCCTGCGTGCGCGGGTCTTCGCGCCACTGCACCTTCGGGCACTCGTCGCCTCCGATGCAGACGTACTCCGAGGGGAACAGATCGATGACCTCGTCGAGCACGTTCGTGAGGAAGTCGATCGTCGTCTCCTCCGCGTTGAAGACGGCGGGGTTGATGCCCCACTTCGTCCACGGCGCGGCCGGCGCGTTCTGCCCGACGCCCAGGTGCGGATAGGCGGCGACCGCGGCCTGCGCGTGCCCCGGCAGCTCGATCTCCGGAATCACGGTCACCCCGCGATCCGCCGCGTAGGAGACGATCTCGCGGATGTCGTCCTGCGTGTAGAACCCGCCGTGCGGCCGACCGTCGCCGGGAGAGCCGTGGGTGGCGCCGACCTGGCTCTCCGGGCGCCAGCCGCCGATCTCGGTCAGCAGGGGGTAGCGGTCGATCGCGATGCGCCAGCCCTGGTCGTCGGTCAGGTGCAGGTGCAGCGTGTTGAGACGGTGCATGGCGAGCAGGTCGATGAAGCGCCGCACCTCGCGGGCCGGAGTGAAGTGGCGGACGACATCGAGCATGGCCCCACGCCAACCGAATCTCGGTGCGTCGCGCACGTGCGTCGCCGGCGCCGCCCAGCGCATGCCGCGTGCGGGGGAGTGTCGATGGATCGCCGGCGGGAAAAGTTGCAGCAGGGTCTGCATGGCCCAGTGACCCCCGCGTGCCTCGGATGCGGAGACGCGCACGGTCGCCGGGGTGACCTGCAGATCGAATGCCTCCGGCTCGAGCTCCGTGTCGAGGTCGAACCGGATTCCCCGGCCCTGGTCGCGCGAGCCGTCGTCGTCGACCGTGAGCGGCAGGACGAGGCCGGTCGCGGCGCGCAGCCGTTCCTGCAGACGCAGCGCCGGCTGCAGCAGCGCGGGATGCGTCGACACCGTCGTCTGGGACGTGAGTTCGAACTCCCCCTCCGTCGAATTCCGGCTCTGAGCTCGGGGAAGGAGAGTCGGCGAGGGCATGTGTGCTGAATGCATGGGAGGCAATCCTGAATTCGTTGGTTTCATGGCCTAATAGTTAGTAAATAAAGTGACCTAATTGCAGAACGCTAATCACGGTCGATTTGGAAACAACACCGTCATCGCGCAGAAATATAACAGTTCCACATCTCGCAAGGAAATGATTGACAAGGGATATGAAACAGAGGTGTACTAACGTTCACCGCCACACACATCGACGTGTCAATTGCGGTTCCCATTCACCAAGGAGAGTTCTGTGGCAATCAAGAAGTTGACAGCGATCGGCGCACTCGGCGTCGTGACCGCTCTCGCGCTCAGCGCATGTTCCGGTTCCGCCGGTGCCGGTCAAGGAGCCGCACCCACCGACGGCAAGGTCCCCGAGGTCGACGGCAAGGGACAGAAGCTCACCGTCTGGGTCATGGACGGCGACTACACCCCCGAGACCCTCGACGCGATCAACGCGAAGTTCACCGAGGTCACCGGGGCCGAGGTGAATCTCCAGGTGCAGACCTGGGACGGGATCACCACGAAGATCACGACCGCGCTCGCCACCGACACGCCTCCGGACGTTCTCGACGTGGGCAACACGCAGGTCGCCAGCTACGGCGCCAACGGCGGTCTGCTCGACCTCACCCCCTACAAGGACGACCTCGCTCAGGGGCAGACGTGGCTCGATGGACTCGTCGACCCTGCGACGATCAGCGGCAGCCTGTACGGCGTTCCGGGCTTCGCGGGCGCTCGTGCCGTCATCTACAACAAGACCATGTGGGCCGAAGCCGGCGTGACCGAGGCGCCGACCACCTACGAGGAGTTCACCGTGGCGCTCGACAAGGTCAAGGCCGCCAACGCCCAGACCCCGGACTTCTCTGCGTTCTACCTGCCGGGGCAGTACTGGTACGCGGGACTGCAGTTCGTCTGGGACGCGGGCGGCGACATCGCCAGCGAGAAGGACGGCGAGTGGACCTCGGGGTTCAGCACCGACGAGTCCCTCGAAGGGCTCGAGGCGTTCCAGTCCTTCCAGAACGAGTACTCCTCCGCAGCGTCCTCGACGCTCGACACCTTGGAGCCGAACCAGAGCCAGATCTTCGCCGACGGCAAGACCTCCGCGATCCTCAACACCAACACCGGCGCCATCCTCAAGATCGACCCGGAGCTCGAAGACGACCTCGGCACGTTCCCCTTCCCCGGACTCTCCGGTGAGGCGCAGCCCGTCATGCTCGGCGGCTCGGACTGGGCGATCCCGGTGAAGTCGAAGAACAGCGATCTCGCGCTGAACTGGGTCAAGATCGCCGCCAGCCCCGAGATCCAGCAGGATTACGTGTTCGGGGTCGACGGCTGGATCCCCAACAGCACCGAGGGCATCGAGTTCGCCCAGGAATCCCTGGACGACGTGAAGGTCAGCTTCTTCACCGCCGCGCTCAGCTCGAAGGCCACGCCGGCGAACGCCAACTGGACGACGATCGAGAGCAACAAGGACGTCAACGGCCTGTTCTCGTCGATCGCCTCCGGTTCGAAGTCCGTCGAGGACGCCGCCGCCGACTTCGACGCCGCCGCCGACAAGGCGCTCAACACGAAGTAGCGCGGCCGGTGCCGTGCGATCGCCCCCGATCGGTCGCACGGCACCCCGCATCCGGCGGGCGACCGCGCCCCGACGTCGTCATCCCGATCCCACGAAAGGCGAGCCCTTGGTCGACACCGCTGTTGCCGCACCTCCGCCCCCGCAGACCGTCGCTCCCCGCCCCTCCGGGCCGTCCGAACGGAAAGGACAGCGCCGATCGACCGCGCCCCTGTGGCTGCTGACGCCCGCGGGCCTGATGATCGTGTTCGTCACCCTGCTCCCGATCGGGTTCCTGGTCTTCACGTCGTTCACCGACTACAACCAGCGGACCCTCTTCACCGGAGCCTTCTCGTTCGTCGGACTCGACCAGTACGCGGCCGTGCTCTCCGATCAGGAGTTCTGGTGGTCGCTCCTGCGGACCGTCCTCTTCACGGCCGCTCTGGTCGGCGGCAGTGTCGTCATCGGTGCGGGCATGTCCCATCTGATGACGCGACTGCCCTCGTCGCTGCGCTACCTCACGACGGTCGTCCTGATCCTCGCCTGGGCGATGCCGAACGTCGCCTCCTCGATCGTCTGGTCCTGGCTGTTCCAGCCGCAGTACGGCGTCATCAACTGGATGCTGACGCAGACCGGCCTCTTCGGAGACATGACCAGCGTCGACTGGGCGTCGGATCCCACGCTCGCCTGGGTGTGCATCTGGCTCCTCGTCGTGTGGCAGGCCGTGCCGTTCATCGCCCTCACCCTCTACGCCGCCGAGACGCAGGTGCCGCCGGAGCTCAAAGAGGCTGCGCGTCTGGACGGAGCATCCGAATGGAACATCTACCGGGTCGTCGTGCTCCCCTCGATCGCGCCGACGATGCTGCTGGTGACGATGCTCTCGATCATCTGGGACTTCAACGTGTTCAACCAGATCTGGCTCATCTCCGAAGGCGGTCCGGACGGGGCGACATCGACACTGGGCGTCTTCACCTACACCACCGCCTTCTCGGGCAACCTGCAGATCGGGGCGGGATCGGCCATCGCGGTCGCGTCGACGCTCATCCTCGTGGCGCTCAGCGCCCTGTACATCCGCAACCTCGTGCGTTCGGGAGAAGACCTGTGACCATCACCACCCACCGGACGCGTCGCCGCCGCCGGCGCCTGCCCTGGATCAGCAGCACCATCGCGATCCTCTTCTGCATCGTGTGGGCGTTCCCCGTCTACTGGATGGTCAACACGGCGTTCAAGCCGCGGTCCGAGATGCTCAGCAGCACCCCGCACTTCCTGCCGGAGTCGCCGACGCTCGACAACTTCTTCACGGCGATCGGCAAGGGGCAGTTCCTCGTCTACCTCCAGAACTCGGTGATCGTGGTCGCCGGCGCGGTGATCTTCTCGATCGTGCTGGGACTGTTCGCGGCCGCGGCCCTCTCCCGCTTCCGGTTCCGGGGGCGGCGGCCGATTCTCGTGCTCATCCTCATCATCCAGATGCTGCCGGCGACCGCACTGCTCATCCCGCAATTCCTCATCTTCAATTCGATTGGGCTGCTCGGGACGTACTGGGGGCTGATATTCGCCTATGTGGCGGGTGTGCTGCCCTTCTCCATCTGGGTCATGCGCGGATTCTTCCTCGCGATCCCGATCGAACTCGACGAAGCCGCGCGTATCGACGGCGCATCGACCTGGCAGGTGCTCACGAAGGTGCTGTTCCCGCTCGTGATGCCCGGCATCATCTCCAGCAGCGTGTTCGCGTTCATCGCCGCCTGGAACGACTACATCGTCGCCTTCACGTTCATGAAGGACCAGGCGAATTACACGCTGCCGGTCTGGCTGAATTCCTTCACGGTCTCGGTGGGCGGCGAGATGGGCACCGACTACGGCGGGCAGATGGCCGCGGCCACGCTGTTCGCGCTGCCGGTCGTCGTGTTCTTCATGATCATCCAGAGGAACCTCGTGACCGGCATGTCGGCCGGCGCGGTCAAGGGCTGACAACGTGCACCTCAACGGAGAGAGAAGCATCATGAAGAGATCATCGGGAACATCCCTGCGTCGTGTGCTCGCCACTGCCGTCGTGGCTGCGGCGATCGCGGTCAGCGTCGCGCCCGCAGCGTCGGGGGCCGCGGCGACGGCCGAGAACGGCTGGTTCACGGGCCCCGACGGAACCACCGACTACGCGCGGTCCGCCGCGGCGGCGTACGAGTTCCTCGACAGCCGGGTCGACGAGTACTGCAGCGCCGACGGGATGTGCCTGCCGCGCAGCTATCAGGGCGGGTTCTTCTCGACGCCGACATGGGAGTTCACGTCGTCGTTCCTCTACGACGACGCCCTGACCGTGATGGCGTACGCCGCGCGCGGCCTGCCGGACGATATCCGCCGCGCGCGGTCGATCGGCGATGCGATGCTCTTCGTCCAGGCCAACGACCCGGACTACACCGACGGGCGCACCCGCGCCTCGTATCAGCCGGGAAGCCTCCGCGACGGTGCCGTGGAGATCGGGTCCCCGGCCTCGTACACCGGCAACCAGGCGTGGGTGGGGATGGCGCTCGCCCGGCTCTTCGACATGACCGGGGAGCAGAAGTACCTCGACGGCGCCCTCCGCCTCGGTGAGTGGATCGAGACGAACACGGCCGACACGGTCCGCGCTCCGTTCGGCTACACCGGTGGGCAGGATGCCGCCGGCACGCCCTTCACGTTCAAGTCCACCGAGCACAACATCGATGTGACCGCCTTCTTCACCCAGCTCGCGACCCTCACCGGCGACACGGTGTGGGCGGGTCGGGCCGCGATCGCCGAGGGGTTCATCGCCGCGATGCAGGCGGACGACGACGGGCACCTCTGGACGGGGACGAACCCCGACGGCGTCACGACGAACTACTACCCGACGCCCGAGGACCCCCAGGCCTGGAGCTACCTGGCGACGCTCGACGACCGGTATTCGTCGTCGCTGACCTGGACGGTCGCGAACCTGCATGCCGTGGACGGGCCCTACCAGGGGCCCTCGTTCAGCAGCGCGGACGTCTCGAAGGTGTGGTTCGAGGGCAGCGGTCAGCTCGCTCTGGCCCTGCGCGCTCGCGGCGGCGAAGGCGATGCCGCGTACGTCCAGACGATCCTCTCCAGCGTCGAACTCGCGCAGCGGCAGGCGGCGAACGGCGACGGCAGAGGAATCGTCGCTTCGTCGAGCGATGGCCTCGACACCGGATTCGGCGACCTCTACTACGCGAGTCTGCACACCGGGGCGACGTCCTGGTATCTGCTCGCCGTCACCGGTCACAACCCGTTCCGACTGGCCGCCGACGCCGAACCGCCCACCAGCCCCGGCGCCGGCGCTCCGACCGGCGCTCCGGTGGTGTCCGACGGTGGCGGGGAGGCCCTCGCAGAGAGCGGATCCGCGACCCCGGTGGGCCTCATCGCTGCAGCGGCCGTCATCACAGCGATCGGCGCCGTGCTGATGTCCCGGCGACGACGTGCCCGCGGCTGACGCCGAACCGTCCGTCGCAGCCGGTATCCGGACGAGGGAGGATGGAGCCGTGGCAGAACTCCGCATCACGACAAAGGCCCTCCCGGAGCACGGCCGCGTCCGCAATCGCGCGATGCTGCTGCAGGCGCTGTTCCACGACGGACCGCGCAGCCGGGCCGACATCGCGCGCCTGTTCGGACTGAACAAGGTGACGGTGTCGGCGATCGTGGGCGAGCTCATCGAGCAGGGCATCCTCGTGGACGCGGGGCATTCCGCCGCCGTGCGCGTGGGCAAGCCCGCGACCCTGGTCGCCATCGACGACGACTCGCGGTCGATCGTCAGCCTCGACCTGTCGGATGAACAGGCGTTCCGGGGAGCGGTGATGAACCTGCGCGGACAGGCCTCGACACTGACGCGTTTCGACGGGGAAGTCGACCGACGCGACGCCGCGGCCACGATCGCCCGCGTCATAGAGATGGTGGACGAGCTGATCGGCGCAGCGCCGGCGCCCGTGCTCGGCATCGGTGTGAGCAGCCCCGGCCTTGTCGATCGTGACGGCGTGGTCCGCTACGCCCCGCACCTCGGCTGGTTCGACGCCGACGTGCGAGGCGCGCTGAACGAACGCTTCGGCGTGCCCGTGCACATCGTCAACGATGCCAACGGCATGGCGCTCGCCGTGCACACCTTCCGCGAAAACGACGGTCGGAGCATCCTGATCCTCACCATCCAGCGGGGCGTCGGCGCGGGCCTGATCGTCGGCGAGAAGCTGATCGTCGGTGAGGACTTCGCGGCGGGGGAGATCGGGCATGTGGTCGTGGCTCCGCAGTGGGAGAAGGTCTGCGCGTGCGGGCGGCGCGGATGCCTGGAATCGATCGTCGCGATCCCGGAGCTGCGTCGTCGGATGGACGAGGGGGAGGCGCGCGAGAGCGTGGTGCAGGACGCCGCCGACGCCATCGCCGCAGCCGTCGCGCCCATCATCGCTGTGCTCGGCGCCACGCGCGTGGTGCTCGCCGGGCCGGAAGACGTCCTCGACGACGACTTCGCCGCGGCGGTGCAGCGATGCCTGACCGCCCGGACACTCCCCGCCACGACGCGGCCGATCGGCGTGGACATCGGCTCCGACGGCGGGCTGCTCGGCCTGCAGGGGGCGGCCGTCGCGGTACTCTCGGCGGAGCTGGGCATCTCGTGACCACGGGGGTCGGATGCCGTCATGAGCGGGGGCGTGCCTGATGGGGTCGAGGAAAGCGGATGCGATCGTGGCGAGCCGCGGCACCGAGAAGGCGCTTCCGGAGCACACCCGTCAGGTGAACCGCTCGCTGATCCTGCGCACGCTGTTCCACGGAGCGGCCATGAGCCGTGCGGATCTCGCCAGGGTCACCGGGCTGACCAGGGTCAGCGTCTCGCGCATCGTGGACGACCTCATCGCCGAGGGGCTCGTCCTGGAGCACGAGCCGAGCTCCGGTGGCCGCGTCGGCAAGCCGAGCACCTCCATCGCGTTGAACCCCCACGCCTACCACGTGGTGACCCTCGATCTCTCCGCCTACGCCGAGCTCACGGGCGCCATCATGAGCCTCGACGGCGACGTGGTGCACTCCATGAGCGTGCCGATGGACGGGGCGACGGGACCCGCACTCCTCGAGAAGGTATGCGCGCTGGCGTCGGCGCTCGTGAAGCGCTCCACCGTCCGGGTCCTCGGAGTGGGCGTCGGGTCGCCCGGCGTCGTCGACGCCACGGGAGTCGTGCGCGAGGCGGTCGCCTTCGACTGGCACGATCTCGACGTCGGGTCCGCGATCGCCGCGGTGGTCCCGGTGCCGGTGCACATCGCGAACGACGCCAACGCCGCCGCCCTCGCCGCCCGGACCTATGGTCAACCGGCCGTCGACGACCTCGTCCTCGTGCGGATCGGGCAGGGCATCGGCAGTGGTGTCGTCGTCGGGGGCACGCTCGTCACCGGCCACCGGTTCACCGCAGGAGAGATCGGCCACGTCCTCATCGACCATGACGGCGCGCGGTGCCGGTGCGGTCGCCGCGGTTGCCTGGAAGTCGTCGCGGCCGTCCCCTACGTCCGGCAGCTGCTGGCCGAACCGGGTGCCTCCTCCGCCGAGGTCCTCGGTGCCGCCGGGAGGGCGCTGGGGCGGGTGCTGACTCCGGTCGTCACGGCTCTCGGGCTCGAGCAGGTGGTCCTGTCCGGTCCGGAAGACATCGTGGGAGGCGTGTTCCTCGAACAGGCCAGGGCGACGATCGAGGAGCAGACCCTGGCGATCGTCACCGACGCGCTCGACATCCGCGTGGCCGTGCGCGGGGACGACATCGTGCTGTTGGGCGGCACGGCTCTCGTCATCGCCGAGGAACTCGGCATCCGCTGAGCTGAGCCACGAAGCCCTGTGAGATGCGATCACGGGCGACGGAATCTAGACCTTCGCCACTTCTGCGGGGCTCCGCGATATGCGAATGTTCCTATCGTGGCCGTCCGGCCGCCCGCGGACCGCACCCGGACCGTGGTCTTGCCAGAGGGATTCCGATGTCCGGTTCGTCGCGCCGAAGGATGCCGTCGGTGGTCACCGCCGCGCTCGTCGCAGCCGCGCTCGCGGCCGCCGTGCCCGCCGTCTCGGGCGCCTTCGCCGCGGCCGACGGCTCCGCATCCGGGGGCGATGCACCGGACCCGTCGCGCTCGGTGGCCCTGGCCTACGAGTTCCTCGACGCGCGCGTGGACCAGTTCTGCGACGGCGCGGGCCGCTGCCTGCCGCGCAGCTATGAGGGCGGGTTCTTCACCACGCCGAGCTGGGACTTCACGCCGTCGTTCGTTTACGACGACGCACTGGTGATCATGGCGTACACCGCCCGAGGTCTGCCGGACGACATCCGACGCGCGCGGACGATCGGCGACGCGCTCCTCTTCGTGCAGGAGAACGACCCGATCGGCGACGGCCGCACCCGCGCGTCGTACGAGCCGCACGGCATCCGGCAGGGGCGGGTGGAAATCACCGGGCCCGGCACGTTCACCGGGAATCAGGCCTGGGTCGGGATGGCGTTCACGCGGCTCGCGCACGCGACCGGGGATCCGCGGTACCTCGAGGGGGCACTGCGTGTCGGTCGGTGGATCCAGGACCACACGGCCGATATGGCCCGCGCGCCCTACGGCTACACCGGCGGCCAGCTCGAGGACGGAACGTCGCTGACCTGGAAGTCCACGGAGCACAACGCCGACGTGGCCGGGTTCTTCACTCAACTGGCGCAGCTCACCGGCGATGCGGTGTGGTCCGATCGCGCAGCCGTTGCCGCGGGTTTCGTCGCGGCGATGCAGAGCGCGGACGGCCACGTGAACACCGGCACCGGCCTCGACGGCTCCACGATCAACACCCGGCCCATCCCGCTGGACGCGCAGACGTGGAGCTCACTCGCCACCGGCGACCCGCGGTACGGGACAGCGCTGGATTGGACACTCGAGAACCTGATCGCGACGGACGGCCCGTACACCGGTCCGTCGATCAGCGAGGTCGACGTGTCGAAGGCGTGGTTCGAGGGCAGCGGGCACCTGGCGCTGGCCCTCCGGCTGCGCGACGGCTCGGAGGACGCCGCGACGGCGGAGATGCTGCTGGACAGCATCCGCCTGGCGCAGCGCGACGCGCCGAACGGCGACGGCAAGGGGATCGTCGCGACCTCGAACGACGGTCTCGATTCAGGCTTCGGCGACCTCTACTACGCGAGCCTGCACACCGGAGCGACGGCGTGGTACCTGCTCGCGTCAGCGGAGGACAACCCGTTCGTGCTGCCGGTCGACCCGGCCTCTTGAGGACGAGCCGGCCCTGTGCGTGCAGACGCAAGGGGCCGTTCGAACCGAATGGGGTGGGTCGGGTCGGGCTGTCGGGCGACGCGGGCGAAGTGGTTACGCGGCGACGCGGGCGACGGCGGCGATCGCGCTCGTGAAGAAGTCGAGTCCGTCGACACCGCTGCGCATGGCGGCTGCGGTGTCGGGGCCGAAGCCGGCTTCGGTGGCGTGCTCGGGGTGCGGCATGAGGCCGACCACGTTGCCCGCTTCGTTCGTGACACCGGCGATGTCGCGGAGCGAACCGTTCGGGTTCACACCGGCGTAGCGGAAGGCCACGAGGCCCTCGCCCTCGATGCGGTCGAGGGTCTGCTCGTCGGCGATGTAGCCGCCGTCGGCGTTCTTCAGCGGGATCACGATCTCCTGGCCGCTGCGGAACGCGTTCGTCCAGGCGGTGTCGGAGTTCTCGACCGTGAGGCGCTGGTCGCGGCGCACGAAGTGCTGGTGGTTGTTGCGGATCAGTCCGCCCGGCAGCAGGTGCGCCTCGACGAGCATCTGGAAGCCGTTGCAGATGCCGAGCACGGGCATGCCCTTGGCGGCGGCATCCTTCACCTCGGACATGATCGGCGAGAGCGCGGCGATCGCGCCGGCGCGCAGGTAGTCGCCGTAGCTGAAGCCGCCGGGGAGGACGAGCGCGTCGACGCTCTCGAGGTCGTGCGAGCCGTGCCACAGGGCGACGGGCTCGGCGCCGGCGATGCGGACGGCGCGCTGTGCGTCGCGGTCGTCGAGCGAGCCGGGGAAGGTGACGACGCCGATGCGGATGGTCACTCCGCGACCTCGATGCCGACGACGTCTTCGATCACGGAGTTGGAGAGCACCTCGTCGGCGATGCGGCGGGCCTCGGCGAGCACCTCGTCGGTGACCTCGCCCTCGACCGTGAGCTCGAAGCGCTTGCCGATGCGGACGTCGGTGAAGCCCTCGACGCCGAGGCGGGCGAAGGCGCCGGAGACGGCCTTGCCCTGCGGGTCGAGCAGTTCGGGCTTGGGCATGACGTCGACGACGATGGTGGGCATGAAGATCCTCCAGTGGCCGCAGGCCACAGCTATCGGTCATTGAGCGACGAGCGCAGCGAGGAGTCGAAACGCCAAGAGTCGCGGGCGGACGGGCGCACCCAGTCTACCGTCCCCGCCCTGCCCCTCCCGCCCCTGCCGTGCACCGCGCGCCCGTGCGCGCTTCTCGCCGAGTGCACGCCTTGGTGGCGAGCGCACGGCTTGTTCACGCGCCGAGGCCGTGCACTCGGCGAGAAGCCGTGCACTCGGCGACGGGAGTGCGGGCTACGGGGAGTGCGGGCGACGGGGAGTGCGGGCTACGCGGAGTGGAAGACGGTGTGCAGGTCGCCGACGGCTTCGCGACCGCCGAGGCCGTCGATCTCGAACAGCACCGAGATGCCGATGACGTGGCTGCCGAGACGCTCGACGAGTTCGCGCCCGGCAGCGAGCGTGCCTCCCGTGGCCAGCACGTCGTCGATGAGCAGCACGCGGGAGCCGGCGGGCAGGTCGTCGTGCATCTCGATCGTCGCGGTGCCGTACTCGAGGGCGTAGTCGACGGATGCCGCGGGGCGGGGCAGCTTTCCGGCCTTGCGGATCGGGATGAGGCCGACGCCGGCGGCGATCGCGGCGGCGCTGGCGAGGATGAAGCCGCGCGCCTCGATGCCCGCGATCACGTCGAACTGGCCGGCGAAGGGCTCGATGATCGCCTCGGTCGTGACCCGCAGTGCCTCGGCATCGGCGAGGAGCGGCGTGATGTCGCGGAAGATGATGCCCGGCTGCGGGTAGTCCGGCACGTTGCGGATCAGGGTTTCGGCACGGACGAGGGCAGGAGACAGGGCGGCTTCGGGCACCGGACAAGGGTACGCCGCTCGACCCGGCCTTGACGATTCGCCGACAGGGCGACGATCGGCCGAGGGTTTCCCGGCATCCCCTCGGGGAATCGTCCCTACCTCGGCAGATCGTCGGCAACCAGACCGGCTTGACACCGTGGGAGCGCTCCCATAGAGTGACTGCTCAGTTCGTGGGAGCGCTCCCACGGCGTCCCGAAAGCAGCAACACAGCACGACCCCCACCACACAAAGGAGTGAACCGTGAACACACGTGCCCGCCACCGGATCCTCGCGATCGCCGCCGTGGCATCCGTCTCCGCCCTCGCCCTCGCCGGCTGTGCCGGTAACGCCGGCGGTGCCGACGAAGGCAGCGCCGACGAAGAGGTGACGCTCACCGTCACCACGTTCGGCACCTTCGGCTACGACGACCTCTACAAGGAATACGAGAAGGCGCACCCGAACGTGAAGATCGAGGCGACCAACATCGACACGGGTGGCAACGCTCGCACCGACGCCTTCACCAAGATCGCCGCCGGCTCCGGCCTCAGCGACATCGTCGCGATCGAAGAGGGCTGGCTCGGAGCCGTCATGGACGTGTCCGACACCTTCGTCGACCTGCGCGACTACGGCATCGAAGACCGCAAGGCCGACTGGGTCGACTGGAAGTACGGACAGGCGACGGATGCTGAAGGCCGCGTCATCGGCTACGGCACCGACATCGGCCCGAGCGGCATCTGCTACAACGGCGCCGCGTTCGAGGCCGCCGGCCTCCCGAGCGACCGCGAGTCCGTCGCCGAACTGCTGAACGGCGACTGGGAGAACTACTTCCAGGTCGGCGCCGACTACACGGCCAAGACCGGCAAGGCCTGGTACGACCACTCCGGCTTCGTCTGGAACGCCATGGTCAACCAGCTCGACGAGGGCTACTACACCACCGACGGCGAGCTGAACGTCGAGGACAACGCCGAACTCAAGGAGCGCTTCGAGCTGCTGGGTGCGGCGACCGAGGGCGGCCAGTCGGCTGCCCAGACGGCCTGGGACTGGAACGGCGGCAAGTCGTTCGTCGACGGCACCTTCGCGACCTTCGTGTGCCCGGGCTGGATGCTCGGTGTCGTGCAGGGTCAGGTCGAGGCCGGCGGCGGAGACGCCTCCACTGGCTGGGACTTCGCCGACGTGTTCCCCGGCGGCGCAGCCAACTGGGGTGGCGCGTTCCTGTCGATCCCGGAGTCCTCGCAGCACAAGGAGGCGGCCGCCGAGCTCGCCGACTGGCTGACGCAGCCCGAGCAGCAGGTGAAGCAGTCCGCCGCCGCGGGCAACTTCCCCTCCACGATCGAGGCGCAGGAGACTCTGGCCGCCGACGCGACGCCGAACGAGTTCTTCAACGACGCTCCCACCGGGGCGATCCTCGCCGAGCGTGCCAAGGGCGTCGTGGCGCAGTTCAAGGGCGCTGACGACTCGGTCATCCAGGAGAACGTGTTCGGCCCGGCCCTCAGCAGCCTCGACCGCGGCGAGACCGACACGCAGGGCGCCTGGGATCAGGCCATCGGCCTGCTGAACGACCTCGTCGACTGACACCCCCGTTCCGGTCGCAGTTCCTGCCGCCTCCACCCCACGGTCGGCGGCAGGAACTGCGACCGGAACCCTCGGAACCCCGGGACAAGGACCCCTCCATGACTCTCACCGCCCCGCCCGCGGAGCAGCAGGCCGCGGCATCCGCCCACAAGACGGATGCGCCCGCCAAACGCTCCTGGCGCCACCGCGTCTCGCGGTTCGACCAGAACGCCTCCCCGTACTTCTACATCTCTCCGTTCTTCCTGCTGTTCGGGCTGGTCGGCCTGTTCCCGCTGCTCTACACGGTGTGGGTCGCCGTGCACGAATGGGACCTGCTCAAGGGCGAGGGTGACTTCGTCGGCGTCGGCAACTTCGTCGAGATCCTCGGCGACGCCATGTTCTGGAACTCCATCGGCAACACCCTGAGCATCTTCCTGCTCTCCGCGATCCCGCAGCTGTCCGTCGCGCTCGTGATCGCCTATCTCCTCGACCGGGGGCTCCGCGCCCCGACCTTCTGGCGGATGAGCGTGCTGATCCCGTTCGTCGTCACCCCTGTCGCGGTCGCCATCATCTTCTCGAGCATCTTCAACGAGGCCGACGGCCTGGCCAACAACCTGCTCAACCTCATCGGCATCGCCGACCAGGAGTGGAAGCACAACACCGCCCTGTCGCACATCGCGATCGCCGTCATGGTGAACTTCCGCTGGACCGGGTACAACGCCCTGATCCTCCTCGCCGCGATGCAGGCCGTGCCGCGCGATCTCTACGAGTCGGCCGCCCTCGACGGGGCAGGCGCGGCCCGTCGGTTCTTCTCGATCACGATCCCGACGATCCGGCCGACCCTGATCTTCGTGATCATCACCGCGACGATCGGCGGCCTGCAGATCTTCGCCGAGCCGCGCCTGTTCGACGTCTCGACGGCCGGCGGCATCGGCGGCAGCGATCGACAGTTCCAGACGACCGTGTTGTTCCTCTGGGAGCTCGCATTCTTCCGCCGCGACCTCGGCGAGGCGTCCGCGGTCGCCATCCTGCTGTTCCTCCTCATCGTCGGGATCGGCGTGATCAACTTCCTGATCTCCCGGCGCATCTCCACCGGGGACGGGCCGAAGAACCGTGCCGCCCGCCGACGCGCCCGCACCGCCGACACGACGGCCGCCACCGCCGCCGCGGGAACGACGATCGCCACCACCACCGAGGAGAACGCGCGATGACCGCCACCCAGGCACTCAGCGTGCCCGAGAAGATCCGCCGTCGGCGCAGCGCCGCGGGAGGCACCGCCGGCATCGGCAGCCGCCCGGGCTTCCTCACCTACGGGCTCCTCGCCGCGTTCATCATCGGCAGCGTGTATCCGCTGTGGTGGTCGGTCGTGGTCGCCAGCGGCACGAACGCCACCCGCGGAGAGACGCTGCCGCTGATCCCCGGGGGCAACTTCTTCGCCAACGCGGCCAAGGTGTTCGACGCCATCCCGTTCTGGCTCGCCCTCGGCAACTCATTCCTGATCTCGGGCATCATCACGATCTCGGTCGTCACGTTCTCCACCCTCGCGGGCTACGCGTTCGCGAAGCTGAAGTTCAAGGGACGCGACGGACTGATGGTCTTCGTGATCGCGACGATGGCGATCCCGACGCAGCTGGGCATCATCCCCCTGTTCATGCTGATGCGCGAGCTCGGCTGGACCGGCTCGATCGGCGCGGTCATCGTGCCGACCCTCGTCACCGCATTCGGGGTGTTCTTCATGCGGCAGTACCTCGTCGACGTCATCCCCGACGAGCTGATCGAGGCGGCGCGTATGGACGGCGCCAACCAGTTCCGCACGTTCCTGACCGTCGGGCTGCCCGCGGCTCGACCGGCCATGGCCATCCTCGGACTCTTCACCTTCATGACGGCGTGGACCGACTACCTGTGGCCGCTGATCGTGCTCTCCCCGCAGAACCCGACACTGCAGACGGCGCTCAGCCAACTGCAGTCGGGCTACTACATCGACTACTCGATCGTGCTCGCCGGTGCGGTGCTCGCGACCCTCCCGCTGCTCGTGCTCTTCGTGGTCGCGGGTCGTCAGCTGGTCAGTGGCATCATGGCGGGCGCGGTGAAAGGATGACCCCTATGACCCGCTCCTTCCCCGAGAACTTCCTCTTCGGCGCCGCGACGGCGGCGTACCAGATCGAGGGGGCGGCGTTCGAGGACGGACGCACGGCATCCATCTGGGATACGTTCGCCCGCGTGCCCGGTGCCGTGATCGGCGGCGACAACGGCGACGTGGCCTGCGATCACTATCACCGGTACCGCGACGACGTCGCCCTGATGACCGAGCTCGGCCTGCAGACGTACCGTTTCTCCACGTCGTGGTCGCGGGTGCGACCGGACGGCGGCGCCGTGAACGCGGCCGGCGTGGACTTCTACGAGCGCCTGGTCGACGAGCTGCTCGCCGCCGACATCCTGCCCTGGCTGACGCTGTACCACTGGGACATGCCGCAGGCGCTGCAGGATGCCGGTGGCTGGACGAACCGCGACACGGTCGACCGGTTCCTCGAGTACGCCGGCACCATGCACGACGCGCTCGGCGACCGGGTGAACGTGTGGACGACGCTCAACGAGCCCTGGTGCTCGTCCTTCCTCTCCTACACCGGTGGCGAGCACGCGCCGGGGCACACCAGCGTCGCCGAGGGGCTGCTCGCCTCGCACCACCTGCTGCTCGCACACGGCAAGACGGTGCAGGAGCTGCGCGGCCGCGATGCGTCGCTGAACCTCGGCATCACCCTGAACCACACGGTCGCCGACCCCGCCGACCCGCAGAACCCGGCCGACGTCGATGCCGTCCGCCGCGTGGACGGGCAGTTCAACCGCTGGTTCCTCGACCCGATCTACCGCGGCAGCTACCCGGCGGACATCGTCGAGGACATCCGCGCGGTGGATGCCGACGCCGTCGCACAGTTCGAGGCCGCGGTCCACGACGGCGACCTCGAGACCATCTCCCAGCACATCGACACGCAGGGCGTGAACTACTACCACGGCGACTTCCTGTCGGGCACGGCTCCGGCCCAGGCGCCGGTGTCCGGAGGGCCCGCCACCGAGCGCCCCGTCCGCAGCCCCTACCCGTCCAGCGACGGCATCCATTCGGTCGAGCGCGGGCTGCCGCGCACGGCGCAGAACTGGGAGGTGCAGCCCGAGGGGCTCACCCGGGTGCTGCAGCGGGTCTGGAGCGAGTACGCCGAGCCCGCGGGCGCGGTGCTGTACATGACCGAGAACGGTGCCGCCTATGACGACGTCGTGGTGGTCGAAGACGGCGAGACACGCGTGCACGACGCCGACCGCACGGAGTTCCTGCGCCTGCACCTCGGTGCGGTGCTCGATGCCGCAGAGTCGGGTGTCGACGTGCGGGGCTACTTCTACTGGTCGATGTTCGACAACTACGAATGGGCCTGGGGCTACGACAAGCGCTTCGGCATCGTGCGCGTCGACTACGACACGCAGGAGCGGAGCCTCAAGGACTCCGCCCGGGAGTACGCCCGCATCATCGAGGCCCGGTCGCTGTAGCCCTCCCCGGCTTCCGAATCGTGCGAATGGTCCCATCCGGGGCCGGGATGGGACCACTTGCGCGATTCGAAGCAGGACGTCAGTGAGAATAGGGCGATGGAAGAGTGCGTACGTTGATGTCGCCACGAGCGACCATCGAAGAGGTGGCCGCGGCCGCCGGTGTCTCCCGGTCGACCGTGTCGCGGGTCGTGAACGGGTCGACGGCGGTGAGTCCGGAGGCGCTCGCCGCGGTGCGCGCCGCGATCGATGAGCTGAACTACGTGCCCAACCGTGCCGCCCGTTCGCTCGCTTCCCGCCAGACGCACGCGATCGCCTTGATCGTCCCTGAAGACACGAACCGCTTCTTCGGCGACCCGTTCTTCGCCGCGATCGTCGCCGGCATCACGGGTGCGCTCGGCGGTTCCGACTATCTGCTCAACCTGCTCATCGCGAGTGACGACCCGGGCGACAAGATGACCGGCTTCGTGCGCAACGGCGGCGTCGACGGCGCGCTGATCGTCTCGCATCACACCAGCGACGCGTTCATCGACCGGGTCGCGGATGCCGTGCCGGTGGTCTACGGCGGTCGGCCGGTGCGCCGCCTCGAAGGCGACTACGTCGTCGACGTCGACAACGTCGCGGGGGCACGCGCGGCGACCCGTCGACTCATCGACATCGGGCGCACACGCATCGCGACGATCTCGGGCCCGCTGACGATGGTCTCCTCCGGCGACCGCATCCAGGGCTTCCGGGCGGCGCTGGCGGATGCCGGGCTGACGCCGTTCGCCGAGGAGGAGGGCGACTACAGCGAGGCCAGCGGCGCAGATGCCGTGCGGCGCATCCTCGCCGCCGGTCGCCCCGATGCGATCTTCGTGGCCAGCGACCTGATGGCGCGTGGTGCGCTGACCGCGCTGCGTGCCACCGGTGTGCGCGTCCCGGAGGACATCGCCCTCGTCGGCTTCGACGACTCCTCGGTCGCGCTCACGACCGACCCGCAGCTCACGACGATGCGGCAGCCGATGTACGCGCAGGGTGAGACCATGGCCCGCGTGCTGCTGTCGCGTCTCGCGGGGGAGGATCCGCCGCAGACGACCATCCTGCCTACCGAGCTCGTGGTCCGCGCCTCGGCCTGAGTCGGTCTTCGGCCGGCACGCCTCGGCCCGGGCGTCTCGTCCGGGGTCGACCTCGGCCCGGGCGTCTCGTCCGGAGCCGGGAGGAAACACGGGCGCGCCCCTGACGCCCCCTCCTGGCCAGGGACGCACCCGTGCGTCTTTGCAGCACAACTTCGGAGATCGGCGGCGAACCGCCGGTGGAAGGCACGGATGCCGCGGCGTGTCGCCCCGGATCTCCGAAGTTGTGCTCGGCTGATCTGGTCAGCCGAAGATCGCATCCATTCATAGGTTGAACGGACGTTCAGTGAGTAATCTATACGGCAGGGGGCGCATTCGGGAAAACGGACCGGCTGAACTCAGGAGGTGGATGCCGCGTGGCACGCTCCGACGAGCAGAACCGACTGGCCCGTCAGCGCGCCAGGGAGAACATCCTGGAGGCCGCGATCGAGGTCTTCAGCGAACGCGGCGTCACCGGCGCGAGCATCGCCGCGATCACGAAGCGGGCGGGCGTCGCACAGGGCCTCGTCAACTACCACTTCGGCGGCAAGGAGCAGCTCGTCGCCGCCGTCATCGACCGATGGTTCGAGACGGTGCTCAGCTTCGCGCGCGTGGAAGGCACCCCGGACGAGATGCTCGCGGCCGTGATCGACGGAGCCCTCACCGCCACCGCCTATGCGATCCCGCTGCAACGGGCGGTGCTGGCGATGCAGCAGCAGCCCGCCACGCATCGACTGTTCGCCGAATCGGAGGCTCGTCATGAAGCGCGCGCCACTGCGGCGGAGGATGCCGTGCGACAGCTGTTCCGCGCCCGCGGCGCCGAAGATCCCGCCTTGGAAGAGGTCATGCTCCGCAGCACGCTCGAGGGTGTCTTCGTGAAGTTCGCCGTGTTCGGCGATACCTATCCGCTCGAGGACGCCCGGCGTTGGGTGCATCGCCGGTACGGACTGCCCGAGCCGACGACACCCATCGCTCCGCCGGTTCCGCTCCGGGACGGCGAACCGCGCCCGCGCGCGACGGCGGCGCTGGGTTCGGGGCGGCAGGCGTGATCGCATGACGTCGATCGACCTGAACTCGGACCTCGGCGAGAACGTCGCCGACCGGATCGTCAGCGACGACGCGAGCATGCTGCGCCTGGTCACGAGCGCGAACGTGTCGTGCGGATTCCACGCGGGCAGCCCGGAGGGGATCCGCGAGACGCTCGCCGCCGCCGTCGAGGGTGGCGTCGTGATCGGTGCGCACCCCGGCTACCGCGACTACGAGAACTTCGGCCGCACCATGGCGGACGTCGACTCGGCCACGCTCCAGGCGCATGTCGAGTATCAGCTCGGTGCCCTCATGGGTCTCGCCGCCGCGGTCGGCGGCACGGTCTCCTACGTCAAGCCGCACGGGGCGCTCTACAACACCATCGCCCGCGACGAGCGGCAGTCGAAGGACGTGGTGGCGGCGATCCGCGCGATCGACCCGAGCCTGATGCTGCTGGGGCTCGCCGGGGGTGTCGTGCTCGACGTCGCCGAACGGGCCGGGCTGGCGGTCGCCGCGGAGGCCTTCGCCGACCGGGCCTATCAACCCGACGGGCAGCTCGTGCCGCGCACCGAGGCGGGAGCCGTGCTGCATGACCCGGCCGTGGTGGCGGAGCGCATGGTGCGTCTCGCGGCCGACGGCGTGATCCGGGCGATCGACGGCTCCGACGTGCCGGTGACGGCGCAGTCGATCTGCGTGCACGGCGACAGTCCCGGCTCGGTGGCGATGGCGGCCCAGACCAAGCGGATGCTGCAGGACGCGGGCATCACGATCGCCCCGTTCGCGGGCCCCCGATGACACAGCCGGCGCAGGTCGGCTGATGCGCATCCTCACCGCATCCGATCGCGCACTGCTCGTCGAGGCGGACGACCTCGACGAGGCGATGCGGCTGAACCGGGCGTGGGAGGGCGTGCCCGGCATCGTCGAGCGCATCCCGGGTGCCCGGACCGTGCTGGTGCGCTTCGATCCGCTGCGGGTATCGGCCGCCGATCTCGCGCAGACGTTGGCGGCGACCCGAGTCGATGCCGCATCCCTCCCGGGCACCGGGGAGGTCGTGATCCCCGTGAACTACGACGGTGAGGACCTCGACGAGGCGGCATCGCTGCTCGGTGTCCCGGCGGAGGAGCTCGTGAACCGGCATCTCGCCGCGGACTGGCGGGTCGCTTTCGCCGGGTTCGCCCCCGGCTTCGGCTACCTGGTGAGCGACGATCCGCTCTTCGACGTGCCGCGCCGCTCGTCTCCGCGCACGCATGTGCCTGCCGGGTCGGTCGCGCTCGCCGGGGCGTTCACGGGTGTCTATCCGCGCGAGAGCCCCGGTGGGTGGCAGCTGATCGGCCGCACGGATGCCGTGATGTGGGACATCGACCGCGACCCGCCGGCGCTCCTGTCTCCGGGGACGGCGGTGCGGTTCGAGCGGGTGCGGGCGGATGCTCCTGTGGCCGCGGCTCAGCCGGGTGCGGCTCAGCCGGGTGCGGCTCAGCCGGACCGAAACGGAGATGATCCGGCGGACGCCCGGCGCGCCGTCGAGCGACTCGCCGACGCGGAAGCGGATGATCCGGGATTCGGCGCGGCATCCGCGGGCGCTGCATCCGCCGTCGAGGTCATCCGGCCGTCGCTGCAGCTCCTGGTGCAGGATGCCGGGCGCCCGGGTTACGCGGCGCTCGGGGTCTCGGCATCCGGAGTCGCCGACCGACGCGCGATGCGGGATGCGAACCGCGCCGTGGGGAACGCCCCCACGGCTGCTGTGCTCGAGAGTGTCGGCGGAGCGGTGCTCCGGTTCCACGGGGCCGGCGTCGCGGTGGTCATCGGGGCTGTCGGCGCGCTCACCCTGAGCGGAGCCGAGGGGCTCGTCCGTCCGGTCGTGCACGGCGAGCCCTTCGCCACGATCGACGGCGACGAACTGACCCTCGGCCATCCGGACCGTGGTCTGCGGTACGTGATCGGGGTTCGCGGCGGAATCGAGGCGACGCCCGCGCTGGGCAGTCGTGCGGCCGACACCCTCGCGGGGCTGGGGCCGGAGCCGCTCACCGCCGGTGCGCTCCTCGCGATCGGCGATGCCGCCCCGAACCTGGTCGAGCCCGGGGCCGTGCCGCGCGACCTCCCGGCCCCCGGCGACCTCGTCGAGCTCGACATCACGCTCGGCCCTCGTGACGACTGGTTCACGACCCGTGCCCTCGAGGTGCTCACGACCCAGGAGTGGACGGTCACACCGCGCTCCGACCGCGTCGGCATCCGCCTCCATGGCGCGGTGCCGCTGGAGCGTTCCGTCGACGGCGAGCTGCCCAGCGAGGGTGCGGTCACCGGTGCGATCCAGGTGCCGCCCGACGGGCAGCCGGTGCTCTTCCTCGCCGACCACCCGCTCACCGGCGGGTACCCGATCATCGGCGCCCTGACCGACCGCAGCCTCGATCTCGCCGGTCAGCTGCCGCCGGGAGTGCGCGTTCGGTTCACCCTCCGGGTGCCGTCCGCCGGCTGAGTTCCGCCGTCGGACGGTTCACAACTCCGCAGAAAACTGCACCGATCCGGAGTGATACCGCCGTACAGAGCCGTGCGGGCTGGTTTCTGAGGAGTTGTGAACGCGACGGGTGAAGCACCCGACGCTGCGGGACCGCTCAGGCGGGGTCGCCGCCGAGCGGGCCGACCGCCTCGAGCGGCTTCGGGTCGTCGGCGCCGGTCTTGCGCAGGCGGGCGATCAGGTTGCCCAGGTGGTAGATGAGGATCGCCGCGACCGTGGCGATGACGATGCCGCCGAGCTCGAAGCCGGATGCCTCGTCCTTGATCATGAAGCCGCCGACCGCCATGATGAGCGCCACGGCTGCCGTGTACTGGTTGACCGGGCGCGAGAAGTCGACGCGGTTGTCGACCCAGATCTTGATGCCGATGACGCCGATGAGGCCGTACAGCGCAGTGGTCACGCCGCCGAGCACACCGGCCGGTACGGAGTTGATGACCTCGCCGAACTTGGGCGAGAGGCTGAGCAGGATCGCGGCGGCTCCAGCGACCCAGTAGGCGGCCGTCGAGTACACGCGGGTGGAAGCCATCACGCCGATGTTCTCGCCGTAGGTCGTGGTGCCCGAACCGCCGAAGAAGCCGGCCAGGGTGGTCGAGACGCCGTCGGCGATCAGCGCCTTTCCGGTCTGCTGGTTCACGCTCGCGTCGCCGGTCATGGTCGCGACGCCGCGCACGTGTCCGACGTTCTCGGCGATCAGCACGAGCACGACCGGGAGGAACATCGCGAGCGCCGTGAGGGTGCCGGGCTCGGTGAAGTTCGGGAAGTGGAAGGTGGGAAGGCCGACCCAGTCGGCCTTCTCCACGGCCGAGAAGTCCAGTTCGCCGCGGAACGCCGCGAAGATGTATCCCGCGATCACGCCGAGGAAGATCGAGATGCGTCCGAGGAAGCCGCGGAACACGACGGCGAAGAGGATCGTGATGGCGAGCGTGAACGTCGCGGTCACGGGGGCTGCGGCGTAGTTGTTGTGCGCGGCGCCCGCGAGGTTGAATCCGATGAGGGCGACGATCGTCCCTGCGAGGACCGGAGGCAGGAAGCGGTCGACCCACTTCACGCCGACCGTGTGCACCACGACGCCGATGATGGCGAGCAGCACACCGACCGCGACGATGCCGGCCAGGGCGGTGCCCATGTTCGCGGAGGCGGTGGCGGCGGTGACCGGAGCGATGAACGCGAACGACGAGCCCAGGTAACTGGGCAGCTTGTTGCGCGTGACGAGGAGGAACAGGATCGTGCCCACGCCGCTGAACAGCAGGGTCGTGGCGACCGGGAAGCCGGTGATGATCGGCACCAGGAACGTCGCGCCGAACATCGCGACGACGTGCTGGAGTCCGATCGCGATCGTGGCGGGCCAGTTCAGGCGCTCGTCGGGACGGACGACGGCGCCGGGCTCGACCGTCCGGCCGTTTCCGTGCAGCTTCCACAGGGCCATGCGGGCTCCTCAGGGTTCGGGGGATGGCGGGAGTGCTGGAGCAACACTATCGATTCCTGAGTTTTCCCTGAGCGCTTCTACCATGGTAGACGCGACGGTAGAATGGTAGACATGAGCCTCAACATCAAGAACGAGACGACGCACGAGCTCGTGCGCCGACTCGCGGCGTTGACCGGTCAGAGTCAGACGAGTGCGGTGGAGGATGCGGTGCGGCGGCGTCTCGCCGAGCTGGAGGAGACGCGTGAGGCGGAGATAGAGCGCAAGCGTGCGGCGATCGCCGCTGTGGTGGAGGAAGCGCGGAAGCTACCGGTCATCGGGCCGAGCTATGAGGAGATCATGGACGAGATGTATGACGAGATGGGCCTTCCTCGATGATCCTCGACTCATCCGTGATCGTCGCGATCCTGACGAGTGAACCCGACGGAGTTCTGTTCCAGCGCCTGTTGGCGGAGGAGGCGGATCCGGTGATCTCGGCGGCGACGCTGCTCGAGTCGCATATCGTGATGCGCCGGCGGCTGGGTGAGCCCGGCGTGGAGAAGGTGGACCGGCTCCTCCGTGAAGGAGGCGTCGGCGTGATCCCGGTCGATGAAACGCAGGCCAGGAGTGCAAGTCGTGGGCATGCTGCGTACGGGCGGGGTTCCGGGAGCCCAGCGCGCCTGAACTACGGCGACTGCTTCTCCTACGCGCTCGCGATCAGTCGCGACGAACCGCTGCTCTTCAAGGGCGACGACTTCATCCACACCGACGTGCGTCGGGTGGAGCTCGCCTGACGACTCAGGCGCCGAGGCGGTCGATCAGTTCGCGGTAGCGGTCGGCGGTGCGCTCGACCACGTCGTCGGGGAGTGCGGGCGGCTCCCCCTGCTTGTCCCAGTTCGCGGCCATCCAGTCGCGCACGATCTGCTTGTCGAAGCTCGCCATGCGTGCGCTCGGGGTGCTGCCGGTGCGCCAGGCCTCGGCGTCCCAGTACCGCGAGGAGTCGCTGGTGAGCACCTCGTCGGCCAGGCGCAGGGTGCCTTCGGCATCCGTCCCGAACTCGAACTTGGTGTCGGCGAGGATCAGACCCTTCTCCTCGGCGATCGCGGCGGCGCGGGCGTAGATCGCGAGCGAGGTATCGCGCAGCTCGGCCGCGCGCTCGGCGCCGACCAGCTCGACGGTGCGCTCGAACGTGATGTTCTCGTCGTGCTCGCCCATAGGCGCCTTGTAGGCCGGCGTGAACAGGGGCTCCGGCAGACGGTCGCCGTTCTGCAGGCCGGCGGGCAGCGGGATGCCGCACACGGTGCCGTTCTCCTGGTACTCGGCCCAGCCGGAACCGGTGATGTAGCCGCGCACCACGCACTCGATCGGCAGCATCTCGAGCGACTGGGCGAGCATGGCGTGATCGGCCACCTCGTCGGGCAGCTCGCCCTCGGCGATGTGGTTGGGGAAGTCGGAGAGCTGTGCGAACCACCAGCGGCTCAGCCGCGTCAAGAGCGCGCCCTTGCCGGTGATGCCGGGGGAGAGCACGAAGTCGAAGGCGCTCACGCGGTCGGAGGCCACGACCAGGATGCGCGTGTCCGCCGGATCCTCCGAGGCGTACAGGTCGCGGACCTTGCCCGAGTAGATGTGCCGCCAGCCGGGGATGCTCTGTGCCGTGCCTTCTGAAGGAGTGCTCACCCGCCCATTATCCCGGTTCCATCCGACCGCGAACGCCGTCGGTCGTGGGTCGCGCCGCCCGGTGTCGGAGCGGTTGTCTAGCGTTGAGGGGTGACTGCTGACATCTTCACCGACCGGCTCCGCCTTTCGCGGTCGACCCCGTCCGACCTCGATGCGGTCTTCGCGATCCAGAACGATCCGCGGGTGTGGACGCACTTTCCGAGTCTTCGACACGCCGACCCCGCGACGACCCTCGAGATGATGGAGCGCTGGGAGCGCAGCTGGGAGCTGGCGGGACTCGGATCCTGGGTCGCGCGTCTGCGTGACACGGGCGAGATCATCGGAAACGGTGGGTGCACGCTGCTCCGCGATGAGGTGTGGAACGTCGGCTACCGGATCGCGGCCGACCATCACGGACACGGGTACGCGACCGAGCTGGCACGCGCCGGCATCGAGCAGGCGCGCATCATCGCGCCCGATCGCCCCGTGATCGCCTATCTCGTGGAGCACAACCGGGCGTCGGCGCACGTCGCAGAGAAACTGGGCCTCGAGCTCGTGCATCGGGCACCGGATGTCGGCAACCCCGATCCGGCGGTGATGCGGCTCGTGTACGCAGATCGACCGCTCACCCCGATGCAGCTCGCGGCCGCCCTCGGCTGACCGGCTGACCGACCGGCCGGCTGACCGCCTGACCGACCGGCTGACCTGCTGCTCGGCTGGCCGACCGACCGGCCGCTCGGTGGTCGGTCTTGTCGCTGCCCCCCGCGGGGCGTATAGTCCACATGGACTATTTGAGGTGATATGAAGAAGGATGCCGTCGATCGGCTCACCCCGATGGGGGTGATGGTGCTCGCGCTGCTGCGCGAGGGCGACATGCACCCCTACGAGATGGTGCGTCTGATGCGTGCCAGGCACGACGACCGACTGCTCACGATCACCAACGGGACGCTGTACCACACGGTCTCTCGACTCCACCGCGCCGGGCTGATCGACGAGCTCGGCATCGATCGTGACGGCAACCGTCCGGAGCGCACGACCTACGCCCTGACGGATGCCGGGCGCGATGCGGTCGTCGCGTGGGTGCAGCGCGAGCTGCCGCGCATCGATCGCCCGGCCGACTTCCGCGTCGCGCTCGCCGAGGCGCACAACCTCGAGCGTCCGGAGGTCCTGGATCTCCTGCGTGCGAGGCGTGCGGCGCTCGTCGAGGACCACGCCAGACACCTCGACGGCCTCGCGAAGGCCCGGCAGAAGAACGTGCCCGAACAGGTGCTCGTCGAGATCGAACGGCAGGAGGCCCTGCTGGACGCAGAGCTCCGCTGGCTCGACTCCCTCCTCGACCGCCTCGAGGCCCAAGTCCTGCCGTGGGGTCCCACGGCATTCCCGAACTCAGACCGCTACCGCGCTCAGCGAAAGGCTGCACAGCAATGACAGACACTCCTCGCGACGGAGACCGCCCACCGGTGTCCGCGCCCGCCACATCCGGTCCTTCGACCGGCACCTACTCCGTCGGGCACAAGCCCACGAGTCCGTGGCCTGCCCTCTGGGCTCTGGTCATCGGCTTCTTCATGATCCTCGTCGACACCACGATCGTGTCGGTCGCGAACCCGGCCATCAAGGCCGCGCTCGACCCCGACACGAACAACCTCGACAACGTCGTGTGGGTCACCAGCGCCTACCTGCTCGCCTACGCGGTGCCGCTGCTGATCACCGGACGCCTCGGCGACCGCTTCGGCCCGAAGAACATCTACCTGATCGGCCTCGCGATCTTCACGCTCGCCTCGCTGTGGTGCGGACTGTCGAACTCGCTCGAGGGACTGATCGTCGCCCGCGCCGTGCAGGGTCTCGGAGCGGCGTTCATGACCCCGCAGACCATGGCCGTGATCACCCGGACATTCCCGCCCGAGCGCCGCGGCGCCGCCATGGGTCTCTGGGGTGCGACGGCCGGTGTCGCCACACTCGTCGGTCCGCTCGTGGGCGGCCTGCTCGTCGACGGCTTCGGCTGGGAGTGGATCTTCTTCGTGAACATCCCGGTCGGCATCGTCGCGTTCGTGCTCGCCTGGCGTCTGGTCCCGAAGCTCGCCACCCACCCGCACCGCTTCGACATCGTGGGCGTCGTGCTCAGCGCCGTGGCACTGTTCCTGATCGTCTTCGGACTGCAGGAGGGCGAGAAGTACGACTGGGGCGTGATCTGGGGTCCCATCTCGGTGTGGAGTCTGATCATCGTCGGCCTCATCGTGCTCGGGCTGTTCATCGTGCAGCAGGCCAAGACCCGCAGCGAGCCGTTGGTTCCGCTCGAGCTGTTCCGCGACCGCAACTTCTCAGGTGCCAACGTCGCGATCGCCGCGGTCGGCTTCACGGTGACGAGCATGTCGCTGCCGATGATGTTCTTCCTGCAGTCGGCGCGCGGGCTCACCCCGACCGAGGCCGCGCTGCTGCTGATCCCGATGGCGGTGCTGTCGGGTGTGCTCGCCCCGGCGGCGGGCAAGCTGCTCGATCGGGTGGATCCGCGCATCATCCTGATCCCCGGTCTGCTCTGCGTCGCCGGCGCGCTCGTCTGGTACTCGGTCCTGATCAACATGGACACCCCGATCCTGATGTTCCTGCTGCCCTCGGCTCTGATGGGCATCGGCAACGCGGGCATGTGGGGCCCTCTCGCCACCACCGCGACGCGCAAGCTGCCGCCGCGCCAGGCGGGTGCCGGAGCCGGCATCTACAACACCACCCGGACGATCGGGTCGGTCATCGGCTCGGCATCCATCGCCGCGTTCATGCAGTCCCGGCTCGAGGCGAACCTGCCCGGTCTCGCCGATGCGCCGGCCGGCATCTCGACCGGGGGGACGCTGCCTCCGCAGGTGGCCGACGGGTTCGCGGCCGGCATGTCGCAGGCGATCCTGCTGCCGGCCTGCGTCATGGTGATCGCGCTCATCGCCTCGCTGTTCCTGGGTCGCTACGACAAGGCGGATGCCGCGGCTCCCTCGGCCGCGCAGCCGGAGTAGAAGGAGGCGTGGCATGATCACTTCGGTGGATGACGCTGTCGCGACCGGAGTCCTGATCGACGACCGCGAGCTGCACGTGCACATGAAGGACGGACGCACCATCAGTGTTCCTCTCGACTGGTTCCCGCGCCTTGTCGACGCGAGCGCCGATGAGCGAGCGGACTGGCGCCTGATCGGCGCGGGGGAGGGTGTCCACTGGCGGCAGCTGGACGAAGACCTCTCCATCGCCGCGCTGCTCCGAGGCCGCTGACGCGCTTTGCGGGGTATCGCGGAATGTGATGTCATCGGGCGATGACGATCGCACTCGTTCGACCGACCATCGACCTCTTCGACTCCTGGGCCGCGGCCGTGGCCGAGTTCGACGGCGGACACATCGACGGCGGCGGTTATGAGCAGGGGTTCGTGCCCGACCGTGCCGCATGCGAAGCGTTCGTCGAGAAGGCGGAGCTGTACGCCACTCCGGGTGCGGTGCTGCCCGAGGGGCACGTGCCGTGCGACTTCTTCTGGATCACCGAGGGCGACCGCGTCGTCGGGTTCATCGCGTTCCGGCGTGAGCTCAACGAGTGGCTGCGTCGCTTCGGCGGCCACATCGGCTACTCGACGATCCCGTCGCGGCGCCGGGAGGGAATCGTGCGCGAAGCCCTCCGCCTCGTGCTCCGCTTCGCGAAGTCCGAAGGCTACGACCGCGTGATGCTCACCTGCGACGACGACAACGTCGGCTCTATCCACACGATCGAGGGCGCCGGCGGGGAGCTCGAGGGCGTGATCGACGCCTCGGAGTCGGGGCAGCCGCGCGTGCGGCAGTACTGGATCGAGCTGTCGCCGGCCTGAGGATCCCCGGTCGCCCGCGGATCAGGCCTGCGTGCTGAAGACCGATGACAGCACCAGCCCGGCCCCGCCCAGAAGGGTGATCTGATCGGGGTCTTCGGCGAACATGACCGTTGGCGGCTGTCCGCGCTCCGGTGCCAGCTGGGTGACCCACGCCTGCAGAGCCATGCGCATCGCGTCGCCCCCCGTGCAGGCGTCGCCGTGCATGATGTAGTGGCCGGGTGCCAGGATCTGCTCGTTGTTCGCGATGCCTATCGCGAGGTTCCGGGCATACAGGTCGAGCAGGGTCGCCGCGTCCTCCGATCCCGACTCGACCAGTGCCGCGAGCGCGCGTGAGTCGAGCGTCTCCGCCTCGGGGAGTTTCGCCGCGGCTGCACGATCGCGGAGCCAGCCGAGCGTCGCGACCGTCTCCCAGCATCCGCGGCGTCCGCAGCGGCACAGAGCGCCGTCCATCTGCACGATGGTGTGTCCGGATTCCCCGCCGGCCCCGTTCTCGCCGCGCAGCACCTCGCCGCCGTGCATGATGCCGAAGCCCAGCGCCTCGCCCGTGTACACCGAGGCGAAGTCCTGGATCTCGCGTCCGAGACCGAACCAGCGGTCCCCGAGCGCCTGCACGCGGGGGTGGTGGTCGATCAGGGTCGTGGCGCCGAAGCGCTTCTCGAGAAGGGCGACGACGGGGAGGCCGTTGAGCCCGGGCGTGAGGTGCATCGAGATGACGCTGCCCGTGCTGGTGTCGACCATGCCGGCCGCCGCGACGCCGATCCCGACCAGCTGCTGGCCGGCGAAGCACCCGTCGGTGACCTGGTGAAGGGAGGTGATGATCTCCTCGGCGGAGGCGTCGCGGCTGTATGCCGCGTGGTGCATCTCGTGGATCGTGCCGTCGAACGCGATGCGCGCGGCGACGACGAAGTCGGGGGAGAGGTGCACGGCGCCGAGCCAGGGTCCATCGTTGCGGAACCACAGCGGGCGGGCGGGCTTCCCTCCCGCTTCCGACGGGGCGACGGGCTCGCCTTCGACGAGGGTGGCCGAGTCGAGCAGCGGCTGGAGGATGGTCGCGATCGTCGCGCGGTTGACGCCGAGTGATCGGGCAAGCTGTGCTCGACTGGAGGGGCCGAGGCGGTGCAGGGTCTCGAGCACTCGACGCCGGTTCGCAGCGCCGATGGCGCTGGTGGTGATGAGGGGCTTCCGCGCCGACTGGTCGGAGAACGCCAGGTCGGACTGAGATCTGCGGGACGGTGCCATCGCACCTGCCTTTCCGTTCGCGACGGGTGGCGGCGATGCTCCGTCTGCGGATCAGTTTACAAGGAAGAATGTATGGTTTAGTGTCATACATACCTCGCGGCACGCGGGTGAATCCATGAAGAAGTGGGGTTGGCAGTGAACCACAACAGGTCAGCACGAGTCGGAGTCATCGGCGGCGGAATCCGCGGCGGCATGTTCGCCCGGGCGCTCCAGGAGAATCCCGATGCCGAGCTCGTGGCGATCTGCGACCGGAGCCCCGCCGTCCTGTCGATGATGGTCGACCAGCTCGGCGTCCCCGGGTATTCCTCCACCGAGGAGATGCTCGCCGCCCACCCGGAACTGACCGCCGTGGTCATCGCCACCCCGGACTTCGCGCATCGAGATGCCGCCGTGCTCAGCGCCGGCGCCGGGCTCGACCTCATGATCGAGAAGCCGCTCGCTACCGAGGTCGGCGACGCGCGTGCCATCCTCGACGCGGCCGCCGAGTCCGGCTCGCGCGTCATGGTCGGCTTCGAGAACCGGTGGAACGTGCGTTACTCCTCGGTGCGGGACCGGCTCGGGGCAGACGGGGATCCGCGCATCAGCGCCCAGATCATCCACCTCAACGACACGGTGTTCGTGCCGACCGAGATGCTGTCCTGGTCGGCGAAGAGCTCTCCGGCCTGGTTCCTCATGCCGCACTCCCTCGACCTGGCCTGCTGGATCGGCCGCACTCGTCCGGTGTCGGTCTACGCAGTCGGCGCGCGCGACCGGCTCGCGGCTGGCGGCATCGACACCTGGGACCGGGTCAACGCGATCTTCACCATGGCGGACGGCTCCCACGTGGCCCTCAACTCGTCCTGGGTGCTGCCGGAGTCCATGCCCTCTGTCTTCGACTTCCGGTATGAGATCCAGGCGGCGGAGCACGTCGTGCACATCGACGGCGCCGACGACGGCGTGATCGACTACGGCGTCGAGCGCGGGCAGCTCGTGCAGTCCGCCGTGCACGAGCGCGGTGGACGTATCCACGGCGTGCCGATCGACATGGTGTCCGACTTCGTCCGCCTCGTGCGCGGCGAAGACGTCTCAGTGCCGGACGCCCGCGACGGTCTGCTCATCACGGCAGCCATCGAAGCCGTGCACACCGCCCTCGAGACCGGACAGGTCGTCGAGATCTCGGTCTGACCTCCTCCTCATCCCGCAACACCTTCATCCCGCAACACCGCGTCACCCCGAAACACACGCGATACCCCGACAGGAACTTCACGAAGGAGCAAGGAAATGAACGCATCATCGTCGATGAGCCAGGGCTTCTCCCGGCGCCAGGTCTTCCAGCTCGGTGGGCTGGCCGTGGGCGCGATCGCGCTCGCCGGCTGCACCCCGGGAGGCCAGAAGCAGAGCTCAGGCCCCCTCACCGCCGGCAGCGGAAAGCCGTCCGGCCAGATCAGCATCCTCGACGACAACACCAACAGCGTCTTCAAGGCCCGCGCCATCGCGGAGTTCGAGAAGAAGACGGGTATCAAGGTCGCCACCTATCAGCAGGGCAACTTCAACGACCTGCACGACAAGATGGCCACGATGTTCGCCGCCCAGGATTCATCGTTCGACGTCGTGATGACATGGGCGGGGTGGTCGGCCGAGTTCGGGCAGGCGGGTTGGCTCGAGGAACTCGACAAGTCCGTGATCCCCAAGGACCTGATCCAGCCGGCGCTCGATGCCGTGTCCTGGCGAGGCAAGGTCTACGGCCTGCCGAAGTTCGTCAGCGCCCAGACCATGTTCTGGAACAAGGACCTCTACGGCTCGGCCGGACTTGATCCCGAGGTCGGACCGGCCAACTGGGACGAGTTCGTGGCCGCGGCCAAGGCGCTCACCACGGGTGACCGGTACGGGTACGCGTGCGACATGGGCAACCCGGCCGGCGCGTACCAGAACTTCCTGCGCATGCTTCTGCTCAACGGGGGCGAGTTCTATGACGCCGACTACCGACCGACCTTCGCCGGAGATGAGGGTGTCGAGGCACTCACCAAGCTCGTCGAACTGCTGCAGGTGCACAAAGTGATGGACCCCTCGTCGTTGCAGATCACGAACGCCTCCGACCTCGCCGACCTGTTCGCGCGGGGCAACACGGGCATGGTGTTCAACTGGCCGTTCCAGTACGCGGTGGCGACGGCCGACGGCGCGGCGACGAGCGCGTCGACGGTCGGCAACGGACTGCTCCCCGGCATCTCGGTGCGCTCCGCATCGATCGACGGATCCGAGGGCTTCGCGATCAGCAAGTTCTCGAAGAACAAGGAGGCCGCGCTGGCGTGGCTGCAGTTCGTCACGACCGGTGATGTGCAGACCGACATCGTCGAGAAGGAGGGCTGGTTCCCCGTCTCGCAGACCGTGCTGGCCGACCCGGCGGCACGCGAGGCGCTGCCCATCCTCTCCACCTATGAGGAGTCCACCGAGTACGTCACCAAGCGCTATGGGACCCCCTGGTCCAACGAGCTCGATCAGGCACTCTCCGTGCAGCTCATCAACGCGATGAACGGCAAGACCTCTCCGAAGGAGGCTCTCGCCAGTGCACAGAAGACGGCAGAGGGCCTCGTGAACAAGTACCTGAAGTAGGGGCGGAACAGGGATGGGCGTGAACCTCGCCGAAAGGAGCCGACGGCGCGACCTGCGCTTCGGCCTGATGCTGATCGCCCCGGCGGTGCTCATCATCGTGATGCTGCTGGGTTATCCGATGGGGTACGCGGTGTTCATGTCGTTCCATGAGTGGAACGACAAGCTGGGGATGGAGCATCCGTTCATCGGGCTCGACAACTACGGTCAGCTGCTGACGGATCCTGCTGTCCACAGGGCGATGGAGCGAACCGCGTACTTCTCCGTGATCACGGTGATCGGGGGCGTGGCGCTGGCGGTCGCGATCGCGGTGCTGCTGAACCGGGAGTTCCGCGGGCGGACACTGGCCCGCGTGCTGCTCCTCGTTCCGTGGGCCGTGCCGCCGGTGGTCAACGGCATCATGTGGAAGCTGATCTTCGATGGCAGCACCGGTGTAGCGAACACGATCCTCCGGGGTCTCGGCCTCACCGACCAGAACGTGCAGTGGCTGTCCGACCCGGCGATCGCGATGAACATCCTGGTGTTCGCGGAGATGTGGAAGCTGCTGCCCTTCCTCTGCCTCCTGATGCTTGCGGCCCTCCAGGGCATCCCGTCGAACCTCTACCGGGCGGCGGCGATCGACGGCGCGGGGCCCTGGCGGGCTTTCTGGCGCATCACGCTGCCGAACATGCGGGGCGCGCTGATGTTCGCCCTCATCGTGCAGTCGATGTGGTCGTTGAAGGTCTTCGACACCATTTACGTGCTCACGGGCGGATCCGGCGGGCCGGCGGAGGGCACGACCACCATCAACTTCCTCGCCTATCTGGTGAACTTCAGCAACCTGGACCGCGGGTACGGCTCGGCGATGGCGGTGGGGATCATGATCCTCGTGCTCGTCGTTGCCGTGTTCTGGATCCTGCTGTTCGGCGGATTCCGTCGGAAGAGGGGAGAGGCGCATGCCTGACCTGACCACCACCGCCTTGGTGACCACCGACCGCCCCCGTGCCAGGCGGGTGTCGCGCCGCGGACGTCGACGCCTCACGGCCATCGTGTGCGCCGTGCTGCTCATCCTCGTGATGGCGTTCTTCCTCGCGCCGTTCCTGTGGATGTTCGTGTTCAGCGTCTATCCCGCCAGCGCGCTGCAGGGCGGCACCCCCGACCTGTCGCCGTCACTGCTCACCGTGGACTCGTACACCCGGCTGCTGTCGGACGGGAGCTTCCTCACCCCGATGGCCAACTCGGCCATCGTGGGGCTCTCCACGACCATCATCTGCATGACAGTCGGGGCGGCCTGCGCCTATGCGATCGCGCGGTTCCGCTTCCGCGGTCGTCAGCCGCTCCTGCTCAGCATGATGACGGTGCAGGCGATCCCGGTGATCGTGCTGGCCGTGCCGCTGTTCATCCTCCTCCGCTCGGTCGGCCTGTACGACCAGCTTCTGGGACTGATCGCCACCTACACGGCGTTCATCCTGCCGCTGGTGATCTGGATGCTCGTGGGGTTCTTCGAGGACATCCCGCCGAGCCTGGAGCGGGCGGCGCGGATCGACGGCTGCAACAGGCTGCAGATCATGTACCGGATCGCGTTCCCCCTGGCTGCTCCTGGCATGGCGGCCACCGCGATCCTGGCGTTCATCACGAGCTGGAGCGATTTCTTCCTGGCGAAGGTGCTGACTTCGAACAATGCGGTGACCCTTCCGGTCGAGACCGCGGCGTTCCAGGGGCTGTTCGCCATGGACTACACATCCGCGGCGACGGCAGGGGTGATCACGGCCATCCCGGTCCTGATCCTGACGCTCGTGGCACAGAAATGGATCATCCGCGGCATGACCGAGGGTGCGGTGAAGGGCTGATAATGGCACAGATCGAATTGGTGGGCGTCGAGAAGTCGTACGGACGCCCGAAGCGGGGTCAGGAGGCGCGAAAAGCGGTCTCCGACCTCAGCTATGTGATCGAGGACGGGCACTTCGTCTCCCTTCTCGGGCCATCCGGCTGCGGCAAGACGACGACGCTCAACATGATCGCCGGTCTGGAGGACATCTCCGGCGGCGAGATCCTCATCGACGGGCGACGCGTCGACGACCTGGATCCGGACAAGCGGGACCTCGCTTTCGTGTTCCAGGACTACGCGCTGTACCCGCACATGAGCGTCTACGAGAACATCGCTTTCGGGCTCCGGATGCGGCACGTCGCGAAGGACGAGATCGACCGCCGCGTCGTTGATGCGGCGGGCCGCCTCGACATCGGCCACGTGCTGGACGTGAAGCCGAAGAGCCTGTCCGGAGGGCAGCGGCAACGCGTGGCCCTGGCGCGAGCGATCGCGCGGCGTCCGGCGGTATTCCTGTTCGACGAGCCGTTGTCGAACCTCGACGCGCTCCTGCGCGATCAGACGCGCAGCGAGCTCAAGATGCTGCATCGAGAGCTCAACGCCACCAGCGTGTACGTGACGCACGATCAGGAGGAGGCGATGACGCTCTCCGACCGGATCGCCGTCATGAGCCGCGGCCGGCTCGAGCAGTACGGCAGCCCGTTCGAGGTCTACCACGAGCCGGCGACCGAGTTCGTCGCGTCGTTCGTCGGCAAACCGCGCATGAACTTGTTCACCGTGCAGCGGCAGGAGGCGGGGCGCTACGTCCTGCTGGACACGACGCTCTCGCTCGATGTCGGTGACATCGCTCAGGCGGAGATCCGTGCCGGCCTCCGTCCGGAGGAATGCGGGGTCCGTGCGCCGTCGGTCGGCGAGCAGCCGCACGGGCATGTCGTCGCTGTCGAGCCCCTCGGCAACGTCTCGGATGTGCACGTCGCGGTCGGTGACCTCGACTTCCTGGTGCGTGTACCTGGGTTCGGATCCTACGGTGTGGGTGATGCCGTGATGATCGTCCACGAAGGTGCTCGATTGCACTGCTTCGACGTGGAGACGGGCAGGCGGATCGCCTCCGACTGAGCGGCGCATGCCCGGTACCCGGCCCGCCTCCGACGCCCGACGGAGGCGGGCGCGCGCCGAGGCGGCGACTAAGGTGGATGCTCGGCGATCGTCCGGTCGCATCATCCGATCCCGAGGAGCACACGTCGTGATCCGAAATCCATCCGCCGCGACCGGCCGCCTGCGCCGATCTGTGCGCCGCGCCGGTGCGGCCGCACTCGTCGCCTTCGTCGCCGTGGGAGCGCTGCTCGCCGGCGCCGCCCCTGCCACCGCCGCCGATGACGGCGAGAAGTACGTCATCGGCACCGACACGACGTTCGCCCCGTTCGAGTTCACGAATGCGAACGGCGACCTCGTCGGCATCGACATGGACCTGCTCCGTGCGATCGCGAAGGATCAGGGCTTCGAGGTCGAGATCCGCCAGCTCGGATTCGACGCCGCCGTGCAGGCGCTGCAGTCGAACCAGGTCGACGCCGTCATGGCCGGCATGTCGATCACCGAGGCGCGGCAGGAGACCTTCGACTTCAGCGAGCCCTACTTCACCAGTGGCATCCAGCTGGGCGTGCTCGAGGAAAGCGACATCCAGTCCCTCGACGACCTCGACGGCAAGGCCGTCGCCGTGAAGACCGGCACGCAGGGTCAGACCTTCGCCGAAGAGAACAAGGACGAGTACGGCTTCAAGGTCACTCCGTACCAGGACACGACCGACATGGTGGACGCCGTGAAAGCGGGCCAGGCTGTCGGCTACTTCGAGGACTTCCCGGTGCTGGCCTACGGCATCCAGCAGGGCTCCGGCTTCCGTCTGATCGGCCAGCCCGAGCTGGGTGGCGAGTACGGCTTCGCGGTCAACAAGGGCGAGAACCCCGAGCTGATCGAGATGTTCAACGAGGGTCTCGCGAACCTGAAGGCCTCCGGCGAGTACGACGAGATCGTCGACACCTACCTGTCCGGCGGCGAGGAGTCCGCGCAGCCGACCGACATCATCTCGGTGGCCGTCGAGTACTGGCCCGCGCTCATGCAGGGGCTCTGGCTCACGATCCTCGCGACGATCGTCGCGATCGTGGCCGCGTTCATCCTCGGCATCATCTTCGGGTTCGGCCGTCTCGCGAAGTTCGCTCCCCTGCGCTGGATCTCCACCGCGTACGTCTACATCTTCCGCGGTACCCCGATCCTCATCCAGGCGTTCTTCGTGTTCTTCGCGATCCCGCAGCTGATCCCCGATCTGAAGTTCGATCCGTTCGTCGCCGGCGCGATCACGCTCTCGCTCAACACGGGTGCGTACATGACCGAGATCATCCGCGGCGGCATCCAGGCGGTCGATCCCGGTCAGAACGAGGCCTCGCGTTCGCTGGGCCTCAGCCACTGGAAGACGATGCAGAAGGTCGTGCTCCCGCAGGCGTTCCGCATCATGATCCCGTCGTTCGTGAACCAGGGCATCATCACCCTCAAGGACACGTCGCTGATCAGCGTCATCGGCCTCGCGGAGCTGACGTTCGTGTCGCGCCAGATCATCGCCTCGACGTATCTTTCGGCCCAGGTGCTGACGATCGTCGCCATCATCTACTTCATCGTGATCACGCTGCTGACGCTGCTCGCGAACCGCCTGGAGAGGACGTTCAACGCATGAGCAAGATCGTGGTGCAGAACCTGCACAAGTCGTTCGGCGACAACGAGGTGCTCAAGGGCATCGACCTGGCGGTGGAAGACGGCGAGGTCGTCGCGGTCATCGGTCCGTCGGGGTCGGGGAAGTCCACGCTGCTGCGCTGCCTCAACAAGCTCGAGGAGCCGACGTCAGGGCACGTCATCATCGACGGCGTTGACCTCACGGACAAGAGCGTGAAGCTCGACGAGGTGCGTCAGCGCATCGGCATGGTGTTCCAGCACTTCAACCTGTTCCCCCACATGACCGTGCTCGAGAACATCACCCTCGCGCCGGTCGAGTGCGGCAAGATGACCAAGGCTCAGGCGCGCGAGCGTGCGCTGGCGCTGCTGGAGCGCGTCGGCCTGTCGGAGAAGGCGGACGCGAAGCCGGCATCCCTCTCCGGTGGTCAGAAGCAGCGCGTGGCGATCGCCCGTGCGCTAGCGATGGATCCCGAGATCATGCTGTTCGACGAGGCGACGAGCGCCCTCGACCCCGAGATGGTCGGCGAGGTGCTGCAGGTCATCCGCGACCTGGCCTCGGGCGGTATGACGATGGTGCTGGTGACGCATGAGATGGGCTTCGCCCGCGAGGTGTCCGGACGCACGGTCTTCATGGACGGCGGCGTCGTGGTCGAGGAGGCCCCGCCCGCCGAGCTCTTCGGTGCCCCCAAGAACGAGCGCCTGAAGGACTTCCTCTCGAAGGTGCTCTGACCCTCCCTCCCGGGGGTCGAGCGGCCCCTTCGCCTCCGTCGAGTGCACGGGTTCGCGCCGAGTGCACGGGCAGTTCACGTGAACAGGCCGTGCATTCGGCAGCATCCCGTGCACCGGAGGCGACGGGGATGATGGCGCGGGGACGCCGGGGCGGATGCCGGGGCGGATCCCGGGGCGGATGCCGGGACGGTGGGGAAACGGGACGGACTACTCGCGGGCGCGGGCGGGGGTGGGGTGTCGACGGATCGTCGCGCTGACCAGCGCCGCGACCGCGCAGAGGCCCGCGGCGGCGAACCACGCGAACGTGTATTGACCGGTGTGGTCGCGCACGATCCCCGCGAGCACGGAGGCGATGCCCGCGCCGATCTGGTGCGCCGCGAACACCCAGCCGAACACGAGCGGTCCCTTGTCGCCGAAGACCTCACGGCACAGCGCGATGGTCGGCGGCACGGTGGCGACCCAATCGAGGCCGTAGATGACGATGAACACGATGATGCTCGGCTGCACCTCGGCCGAGAGCAGGCTCGGCAGGAACAGCAGGCTCACCCCGCGCAGCGCATAGTACGCGGCGAGGAGGATGCGCGGGTTCACGCGGTCTGTCAGCCAGCCCGAGAACACGGTACCGACGATGTCGAAGATGCCGACCACCGCGAGGAGACCTGCCGCGGTCGTGGTCGCCATCCCGTGGTCGTGCGCGCTGGGGATGAAGTGCGTGCCGATGAGTCCGTTGGTGGTCGCACCGCAGATCGCGAAGCCGATCGCCAGCGCCCAGAACGTCTTCGTGCGCGCGGCCTCCCGCAGCGTGGTGAGGGCGAGCTTCGCGGCTCCCCACGCCGTTCCGCGGAGAACCGGCGCCGGCGCCACGGTGGGAGTGGTCTCCCCATAGCGGGCGACACCGATGTCGCTCGGGCGGTTGCGCAGGAAGATCCAGACGAGAGGCATGACCGCGAGGGCACCACCCGCGATGATGAGCGAGGCCCCGCGCCATCCGACGTCTTCGGCCGCCGCCGCGATCACGGGCAGGAAGATGAGCTGTCCGGTCGCACTGCCCGCCGTCAGCACGCCGGAGACCAGTCCGCGCCGAGTGGCGAACCAGGTGTCGGTGATGGTCGCGGCGAACACCAGCGCCATGGATCCCGTGCCGAGCCCGATCAGCACACCCCAGGTCAGGATGAGCTGTCCGGGTGTGGCGACGAACACGCTGAGTGCCGCGCCCGCCCCGATCACGAAGAGTGCGACGACCGTGACGGCGCGGATGCCGAAGCGCTGCATGAGGGCGGCGGCGAACGGGGCGATGAGGCCGTAGAGCAGCAGGTTGATCGAGACCGCCAGCGACAGCTCGGCCGTGCTCCACCCGAACTCCTCTTCGAGCGGCACCATGAGCACGCCGGGGGCTGCGCGGAATCCGGCGGCTCCGATGAGGGCGATGAGGGCGACGAGGGCCACGGTCCACGCCGGGTGGAAGCGGCGCTGACGCGCGCGGACGGGCTTGGCGGTCGGCTCGGCGGTCGGCTCGGCGGTCGGCTCGTCCACCGATTCGGCGGTCATGCCGCGCGCCCGGCGTGGAGCGCGAAGGGCTCCCCGCCCATGCTGCGTCGTGCCCAGCGGGTGCTGTCGGCGTCGAGCGGCGCCGCACAGGTCGCGCACCAGTCCACCGACTCCGAGACGTCGCCGCACCGGCTGCAGCTGACCGTCAGGCCCCAGGACCCCCTCGGGTCGGTGATGCGGGAGAAACGTGCGTAGGCGTGCAGGATCGGGAGCGTCTGGCGCCCCGCGTCCGTCAGCCGGTAGCCGCTGCGGGCGTCGTCGGGTTCTTCGCGCGCGACGAGGTCGGCCTCGCCCATCGCGGTCAGTCGCCGGGAGAGCACCGAGTCGGCCGCGCCGGTCGCCTCGCGCAGCTGCTCGAAGCGGGTGCGACCCGAGAAGAGCTCGCGCAGGATGAGCAGCACCCACGGGTCGGCGAGCACATCGGCGGAGTGAGCGATCGGGCAGGTCGAGGACGACCAGTCGGAGCGGAGCGGCATCCATCCACTTTCTTGAAGAAAGCTCGCCGCGTCAACCGCGACCTCGACGTTGGCAGGATTCGCGTCGGGATTCGTCCGAAATCACGCGCCACCGCTGCCGTGGGCGCCGGATGCCGAGTGCACGGGATACTGTCGAGCGCACGGGGCGTTCTCGTCGAGATGCCGTGCTGTCGCGGACAAGCCGTGCGTTCGCCGAGGCGGCAGAGTCGCGAAGCCGTGCACTCGGCGAGGCGTGCAGGCGCAGGTGCAGGGCGTGCGGGCGGCGGGGCGCCGCGGGCTAGTCCGCGACGCGGGCGGCGATGTCGGTGCGGTAGTGCGAACCGTCGAGGCGGATGCGGGCGATCGCCTCATACGCCCGGTCGCGCGCGGTGCGGAAGTCGGAGGCCACGGCCACAACGTTCAGCACGCGCCCACCCGTCGCGATGAGCGATCCGCCGGGAGCATCCGGGCTCGCGGTCGCGGCGTGCACGAGGCGGACGCCCTCGACGGCCGCGGCGTCGGCCAGACCCTCGATCGGGCGCCCGGTCTGCGGTGCCTCGGGGTAGCCCTCGCTGGCCAGCACGACCGTGATCGCCACGTCATCACTGAACTCGGGCTCCGGCTGGTCCTCCAGGGTGCCGGATGCCGCGGCGAACAGCAGCTGCGACAGCGGGGTGACCAGGCGGGGCAGCACGATCTGCGTCTCGGGGTCGCCGAAGCGCGCGTTGAACTCGATCACGCGCACGCCCGCCGGGGTCAGGATCAGGCCCGCGTAGAGAAGCCCGATGAACGGGGTGCCCTCCGCGTCGAGCTGGCGCACCACGGGGAGCGCCACGTCGCGCGTGACCTCTTCGACGAAGGCCTGCTCGCTGCCGAACTGGTCGGCGAGCCAGGGCAGCGGGGAGTAGGCGCCCATGCCACCCGTGTTGGGTCCGGCGTCGCCGTCGAGTGCGCGCTTGAAGTCCTGGGCGGGGCTGAGCGCGCGCACGGTGTCGCCGTCGCTCAGGAAGAACAGGGAGACCTCGGGGCCCGAGAGGAACTCCTCGATGAGCACCGGGCCGGCGGGGAGGTACTGCTGGGCGTGGGCGAGGGCTTCGGCGCGATCGGACGTGACGATGACGCCCTTGCCGGCTGCGAGGCCGTCGGCCTTGACCACGTACGGTGCGCCGAGATCGTCGAATGCGGCCTCGACCTCGCTCGTGCTGGCGGCGCGGACAGCGCGTCCGGTCGGCACTCCGGCGGCATCCATCACCCGCTTCGCGAACGACTTCGAGCCCTCGAGCTGTGCTGCGGCCTTGCCCGGTCCGAACACCGGGATGCCGCGGACGCGCAGGGCGTCGGCCACTCCGGCGACGAGGGGGGCCTCGGGCCCGACGACGACCAGATCGATCGCGTGCTCGTGGGCGAAAGCGGTGACCGCTCCGCCGTCGAGAGGGTCGACCGAGACGGGGGTCGCATCCTGCGCGATGCCGGCGTTGCCGGGAGCGACGAAGATCTCGTGCTCCGTCTGCTCGGCCCGCAGGGCGAGGATGATCGCGTGCTCACGGGCACCGGAACCGAGGACGAGAATCTTCACGCGTCCAGACTACCGAGGCTCGCGCTCCGGGTTTCGGCGCGTGGCGCGTTCACAACTCAGGAGAAACTCGCCCGGTCGGCGGCCGGCAGCGGCGTGTCGGGCCCGATTGGCACGTTCTTGAGGAGTTATGAACGGGAAGCGGCCGAGACTCCGCGCCGCAGACCGGCTCAGAGCTCGATCACACGCTCCACCGATGCGTCCCAGGGAACGGTCCATCCCGCCGCGTCGAACAGCGCATCGAGCACCATCGCGGTGAAGCCCCACACGATCGTCCCATCGACGTCGAACGCCGGTCCGCGGAAGGTGCGGCCCATCCGCGTGAGTGTCGAGGTGAACCGGGTCGCGGGGTCGAGCAGTTGCGCGACCGGAACCCGGAACACTTCGACCGTCTCGGCATGGTCGACGGCAACGACCCTCGATGGCGACTGCCACCAGGCGAGTACGGGTGCGACGAGGTGGTTGCTTGCAGCGAGGGGGATCACGGGCAGCGTCGCCAGGATCTCGACGCCGGCCGGATCGAGCCCGGTCTCCTCCTCGGCCTCGCGCAGCGCCGTGGCGACCAGATCCGCATCGTCCGCCTCGACTCGGCCTCCGGGGAACGACACCTGTCCCGGATGGGAGGAGAGGGTGGGCGCTCGCCGCTGCAGCAGTACGTCGAGGTCGCGGGCGACGGCGGCGTCGGCTGTCGCGGCGGGCGTGCGGTCCAGCACCCCGAACAGAATGAGCACCGCGGCATCGTGCGCGTTGTGCGGGTCGGCGAGGGGCGGGATCCGGACGCCCCAGGAGTGGTCGGCGACGGCGGCGAGCAGCTCGGCGCGGGCGCCCTGCGGATGCATGCTCATGCGTCCGAGCTTAGGACGCGTCGGGAGCGCGTGGCCGGTTCTAGGCTGGGGGAATGGCCAGGAAGATCGACATCATCGACGGGCGGGTGGCGCTGGATGCCGTTCGCGCTGCCGATGCCGCCGGCGCGAAGCCGCAGCGGACCGACCTCGCCACGGCGGTGCGCTACCTGTTGCAGCTGCTCGACGAGAAGGCTCCGGGAAACAGTGTCGAGGTCCGGGTGCCGCCCTTCGGCGCGGTGCAGGTGATCCAGGGCCCCCGCCACACGCGCGGCACCCCGCCGAACGTCGTCGAGATGGATGCCGCGACGTGGATCGCCGTGGCCACCGGCATGGAGCCCTGGGCGGATGCCGCAACAGCGGGCCGCATCCATGCCTCGGGAACGCGCGCGGATCTCAGCGACGTGCTCCCGGTGCGTCCCTAGTCGACCACTCAGCGCCGCGCGACCACCAGCGGCACTCCCGTCGCGGGGTGCGGGAACACGTCGACCGCCTGTCCGTAGACCTGCTCGATCCGTTCGGCCGTGAGCACCTCGGCCGCCGGCCCCGTCGCCGCGACCCGGCCGTCGGAGAGCAGTGTGACCCGGTCGGCGTGCGCGAGCGCGGCGTTGAGGTCGTGCAGCACGATCGCCACGGCGATGCCGGCATCCGCGCGCCCGCGGATCAGCCGCATGACGTCTTCGTGATGCTTGAGGTCGAGGGCGGCGGTCGGCTCGTCCAGCAGCAGGATGCCGGTGCTCTGGGCGATCACGCGGGCGAGGGCGACGCGAGCGCGCTCGCCGCCGGAGAGTGAGGGCACCGCGCGGGCTTTGAGGGCGGTCACCTCGGTCTGCGCCATCGCGGATGACACCAGCTCGTCGTCTTCGTCGGCCGCGGGCGTGCGTGCCCACGGCGTCCGCCCCATGCGCACGACCTGCTCGGCGCTGAACGGGAACGTGACGGAGTTCTCCTGCAGCAGCACGGCCCGCTCCCGGGCGAGGAGGCGGGGCTTCACGCGTTCGATGGGCTGACCGTCGATCTCGACCGTGCCCGCTTGCGCGCTGACATCGCCGGCGAGAACCCCGAACAGGGTGGACTTGCCGGCGCCGTTCGGGCCGACGAGTGCGTGGATCTCCCCGGCGTGGATCTCGATGGACGCGTCGTCGAGGATCATCCGCCCCTCACCGACGCGCACCGTGAGCCCCGCCCCGCGGAGCCGCACGGTCACGCCCATCCTCCGGAGCGACGGCGCGTGCGCACGAGCAGCCAGAGGAAGAACGGCCCGCCCACGAGCGAGGTGATCATGCCGATCGGCAGGTCGGCGAGCGGAACGGCCGTGCGCGCGACAAGATCGGCGACGGCGATCAGCAGCGCGCCACCGAGGGCCGACGCGATCACCAACGGCAGGTGGGCGGGGCCGATCAGCATGCGCATCAGGTGCGGCACGACGAGTCCTGCGAAACCGATGATTCCGGCGAACGCGACGGCCGCGCACACGAGCAGGGCCACGGTCACGATGACCACGATCCGCAGCAGCTCGACGTTGACGCCGAGGTGCCGCGCGGTGCGCTCGCCGAGGGCGAAGAGATCGAGGCTGGGTGCCACGATCAGTGCGACGACCACGCCGATCAGGACCAGCGGTGCGACCAGCTGGATGTTCGACCACAGCGCGCCGTTCAGCGACCCGAGCTGCCAGAACACGATCTGCTCGCGCGTCGACGTGGTGCCGAGGAAGGTGAAGAAGGCCAACCCCGCGCCGGCGATCGCGTTGATCGCGATGCCGGTGAGCAGCAGTGTCACGACCTCGGTGCGGCCGCCGGATCGGCTGATGAAGTACACCGAGAACACCGCGATCAGCCCGCCGGCGAACGCGAATGCCGGCGTGGTCCACATGCCGAAGGTCGCCAGGCCGAACGTGATGCTCGCCGCCGCGCCGAGTGCCGCGCCCGAGGAGACGCCGACGACACCGGCATCCGCGAGCGGGTTGCCGAAGATCGCCTGCATGAGCACGCCCGAGACGGCGAGTGCGGCGCCGACGAGGAGCCCGAGCACGATGCGCGGCATCCGCAGGTTGAAGATCACGCCGTAGTCGGTGGATGCCGAGGGCGCCCAGGCGGTGTCGATACCGATGCCGCGCAGCAGCACGCCGACGAGCGAGGTGGGGGACAGGTCGTACTGCCCGCTCGTGATCGAGACGACGCAGGTGATCGCGAGTGCGACGACCAGGCCAGCCGTCACCAGGGCGAAGCGCAGCCCCCGGTGCCTGGTCGGCGTCGGTGTGACGACCTCCCCGGTCACTTCGCGGGCTCGGGGGTGTACAGGGCGCGGGCCAGGGCGCCGATCACATCGGCGGTGCGCGGGCCGAAGCTCAGGATCTCGCTGTCGGCCATGTCGATCACGCGACGGTTCGCTCCGGCGGGCGTCTCGGCGACGGCGGGGATCCGTTCGATGAGCCCGTCGATGCCGCCGACGGATTCGAGTCCGTCGGTCATCATCACGAGCACATCGGGCTGCGCGGCGACGAGGGCCTCCGCGGTCATGGGCTTCATGCCCTCCCAGCCGATCTCGGCGGCGACGTCGACCCCGCCCACCGCGTCGATGAGGGAGTCGGCGCCGGAGTCCTCGCCGAAGATGTAGTAGACGTTCGCGCTGCCGCGCACGTAGAGGAAGAGCATCCGCGCGCGATAGGCCTCATCCGCGGGCACGACTTCGGCGATCTCGGCGAGCGTCTCGTCGACCGAGGCGTCGAGCCGCGCGATGAGCGCCTCGCCCCGGCTCGGCACCCCCAGGGCCGTCGCGATCTCGGTGACCAGCTCGTCGGTGGTGTCGAGCCGCCGGTCGCTGGAGATCACCACGACCGCGATGCCCGCGTCGCGCAGCTGCTGACGAACCTCCTTCGGACCGATCGTGGTGTCGGTGAGGACGACGGTCGGCGCGAGTTCGAGGATCGCCTCGGCGTTCAGCGTGTGACCGGTCTTCGTGACGACCGGGAGGTCTTCCGTGCCGGCGAAGACCGTCGACGCGTCGCGCCCGACCACCTGGTCGCCGAGTCCGAGGGCGAAGACGGTCGAGGCGATCGTGCCTGAGATGTCGATCGGGAGGATGCGGTCGACGTCGGTGATCTCGATCTCTCGGCCCTCGCTGTCGGTCACCGTCACCGGGAGCGTCGGCGCGGTGTCGTCATCGACTGCCTCGATCGCGCGGCTGGAGAGGCACGCGGTGGAGGGGCCCTCATGCCCGCGGACGTCGTCGATCACGTCGAGCGAGGCGAGGGGAGTGGATGCCTGCGGGCAGGTGTCTTCTGCGGCGGCGGGTGGTGCGGCGGTCGCTCCGGGCTCGGCGCACGCGGTGAGACCCATGGCGAGAGCGGCGACGAAGAAGACGGCAAAGACGCGACGCATTAGGCAAGGCTATCCTAAAACTTGACGGGCGCTGATTTGCACCTCTACGCTCAGGAACGGCGGCTTGCTTAGCCAAGCCTAACCAACATCCGACCCTTCGCCCGACTGCATTGCGGCACCGCCGGCGCGCGTGCTCTTCTGCGTGCCCGGAGCCGTGGAGAACCGTGAACGCCACAGCCACAGCATCCTCAGGGAGCACCCGCATACGCGTGCTGCTCGCCGCTTTCGTCTCCTTCCTCCTCGTCGCCGCCGGTGCGGTGATCGTCCCGCCCGCGCATGCCGCCGGAGCCGCGGTCACAGCGACGGTCGCCTCTGCGACCACCTCCGGCGTGAGCGCGCAGGTGCAGGTGAGCGGCCTGCCGGAGGTCCAAGGCGCCTATGCGGCCCTCATCGTGAAGGGCACCGAGGCCGGACTCAGCGGCAGTGGCGGATACGCGGCGTTCGTGATGCCGACGGTCGCGGCGGGGGCGAGCACGTTCACTCTCGATGCGCCCGCCGGCTCGCTCGATCGGACCAAGTCCTACGAGGTGCTCGTCTGGCAGAAGCACTCGAACCCGAACGAGACGACGATCTACGGTCGCGGCGACGTCGCGATCTCCGCGGGGCAGTGGAACGCCGTGTTCGGACCCGTGCCCACTGACCCGGGCGCCGACCCCGGAACCGACCCGGGCACGGACCCCGGCACTGATCCGGGGACCGACCCCGGTACGGATCCCGGCACGGACCCGGGTACGGATCCCGGCACCGATCCCGGCACCGACCCCGGCACGGACCCGGGTACGGATCCCGGCACCGACCCGGGCGAGACGCCGTTCTCTCCGGCGATCGAGGTCTTCCTGGCCGACGGCAAGACCCCCGCGACGGGCAAGGCTCTCAAGGCCGGCGACGAGATCGTGGTGAAGGGCTCCGGCTACGACCCGGCGGCCAACGTCGGAGGCCGCGGCGTTCCGATCCC
>NZ_SSDF01000037.1 GCF_004794515.1 Microbacterium sp. A20
GGCGCCGTCGCGCGAACCCGTCGCGCGCTTCACGGCGGTGCAGATGGAGGCCCTGCTGGTCGAGCTCGGCGACCTGGTCCGCGCCCGCGGCGACCAGCCGACCGGCCCCGTCGCACAGCTCCTGGCACAGGACCGGGAGAAGGGCACTCACCTGGTGGAGACTCTGCGGGCCTGGCTCGACGCCTTCGGCGACGTGGCGGTGGCGGCCGGCCGGGTGTACACGCACCCCAACACGTTCCGGTATCGGCTGCGCCGGCTGTCGGAGATCAGCGGGCTGGACCTGACCGACCCGGAGGCGCGGTTCTCCGCGATGGTGCAGCTGCGGCTGCTCGTGCCCGGCGACTGAGGAGACGGGGCCGGCTGAGGCTCGTGGCCCGTCGCCGTCGACACCCGGCGTGTGCGGCTTGTGGCCTTCCGTCGAGTGCGCGTGATGCCCGCTCGTGGCCGGCATCCTGCGTTCTGACAGATATCTCACCACGAGATGCGCATTCAGACCATAGAGTGATTTCCGATTGATCGATCCGATCAATCTTGACCGCGCGAGGAAGGCGACGGTGATCGAAATGGCCACTCTCGATGAGACCGACCGGAGGATCCTCGGGGTCCTCGACACGGACCCCCGGCGTCCGGTCGCCCTGATCGCCCAGGATCTGGGCCTCGCCCGCGGCACCGTGCACGCACGGCTCGATCGACTCGAGTCCGGTGGATACCTGCGCGCGCACAGCTCCCGCATCCTCCCGCAGGCGCTGGGCCGCGGCGTCGCGGCCTCGATCCTCGTCGAGCTCGATCAGCACAAGATCACCGCCGCGATCGACGCGCTCAGTCGCGTACCCGAGGTTCTGGAGTGCTTCGCCCCCGCCGGCGACACCGACCTGCTGCTGCGGGTCGTCGCGAAGGACCCGGACGACCTCTACCGGGTGGCCGAGGTGGTGCGACTGTGCCCCGGCATCCTCCGCACCTCGACGAGCCTGTTCCTGCGCGAAGTGATCCCCTACCGAGTGAGCGCACTGCTGAACGCGGAGTAGTGCGCGGCGGTCAGCCGATGATGCGGGCGCCGGGCACCGGACCGTGCACGTGCAGCGGATCGAGGCCGATATCGCGCAGGGAGGACTGCACGTCCTGCGCCGTCTCGGGGTTCGGGCAGAGCAGCGCGACCGTGGGGCCGGATCCGGACACGATGCCCTGGAGCGCCCCGGCGGCGACTCCCTGACGGATCGTCTCGGCGAGGTCGGGCCGCTCGTACAGCGCGGCGGCCTGCAGGTCGTTGTACAGGGTGTCGGCGAGCTGGGCGGGGTCGCCCGTCCGCAGGGCCTGGAGCACCGGGATCGGCACATCGAGTGACAGCGGCGGGTCGTCGGCGAGAGCGCCCTCTTCCTCCCGCATCAGGTCGAGACGCTCATAAACCACCGGCGTCGAGAGTCCCTGGTCGCTCGGGACCAGGATCCAATCGAAGCGGCCGCGTGCGAGCGCCGGATTGAGCTGATCGCCACGGCCGGTGCCGACCGCCGTGCCGCCGTGCAGAGCGAACGGCACATCGGCGCCGAGACGGGCGGCGAGGTCGTGCAACCGCGCCGGCGACAGCCCCGTGCCCCACAGCGCGTCGCAGGCGACCAGAGCGGCCGCGGCATCCGCCGACCCACCGCCCATGCCGCCGGCGACCGGAACGCTCTTGCGGATCTCGAGCGCGACGCCGCCCCGATGGTCGACGGCGAGCGCGAGGAGTTTGGCGGCGCGCATCGCGAGGTTGCGGTCGTCGAGCGGGACGGAGTCGATGTCCTCCACTCCGGTGACCGTCACCGAGAAGTCGTCGGCCGGGCGCGCGATCACGTCCTCATACAGCGAGACCGCCTGGAAGACCGTCGCCAGTGCGTGGTAGCCGTCGTCGTGCCGCCCGCCGACCCCGAGGTAGACGTTGATCTTCCCCGGGGCGCGCACGTGCACGGAATCGGTGAACGCGGCGTGGCTCATGATGGGGTCACAGCTCCGAGGACTTCGCCCACAGGTTGACGTCGATGGCACCCGCGAGCTCGTCGATGCGGGCCAGCTCCTCGGTCGTGAAGGCCGGGCCGTTCACGGCCGCGATGTTCTCGTCGAGCTGCTCCGGACGCGAGGCCCCGATCAGCGCGGATGCGACGACCGGATTGCGCAATGTCCACTGCAGCGCCAGCTGCGCGAGCGACTGGCCACGCCCCTGCGCGACGTCGTTCAGCGACCGCAGGGTCTGCACGGCCTCATCCGTCAGGCGGCCGTCCGGCAGCGAGCCGCGCTTCTGCGCACGCTCGGCCGTGCCGTCGCCGAGGTACTTGTCGGTGAGCAGCCCCTGTGCCAGCGGGGTGAAGGCGATGGCGCCGAGTCCCGACTGCTCGAGGGTGTCGGTCAGGCCGTCTTCGACCCAGCGGTTCAGGATCGAGTAGGCCGGCTGGTGGATGACGAGCGGCGTGCCGAGCTCCTTCGCGACGGCGACGGCCTCGGCCGTGCGCTCGGCACTGTAGGAGGAGATGCCCACGTAGAGGGCCTTGCCCTGGCGCACGAGCGTGTCGAGCGCGCCCACGGTCTCGGCGATCGGCGTGACCGGGTCGACACGGTGGGAGTAGAAGATGTCGACGTAGTCGAGGCCCATCCGGGTCAGCGACTGCTCGGCGCTCGCGAGGATGTACTTGCGGCTGGCGAAGTCGCCGTAGGGCCCGGGCCACATGTCCCAGCCGGCCTTCGACGAGATGATCAGCTCGTCGCGGTACGGGCGGAAGTCCTCGGCGAAGATGCGTCCGAAGTTCTTCTCGGCCGAACCGTAGGGCGGGCCGTAGTTGTTCGCCAGGTCGAAGTGCGTGATACCGCGGTCGAACGCGTGGCGCAGCAGGGCGCGCTGGTTGTCGAGCGGGATGTTGTCGCCGAAGTTCCACCACAGCCCGAGCGAGATCGGGGGCAGGTACAGACCGGACGTGCCGACCTGGCGGTAGGAGAACTGCTGGTAACGGCTCTCGTCCGCCGCGTACGGGCGGTGCAGCTCGGGGACATCGGGACGGAAGCGGGGGGAGTCGGTCACGGTGCCAGATTAGTCCCTGGTGCCTGTGCGGCGATGCGCTGGTAGTCCTCGACCGTGAGGTCTTCACCACGGGCCGTCGGCGCGACCCCGGCGGCGATCAGCACCTCGGAGGCGGCCGCCGAGCTGCCGAAGATGCCCGACAGCGCCTGACGGAGCATCTTGCGACGCTGGTTGAAGGCCGCATCGACGATCTGGAACGTGCGACGCCGCTCCTCCTCCGTGCCGCGTTCCCCTTCGGAGCGGTCGAAGCCCACGAGCAGGCTGTCGACGTTCGGCACCGGCCAGAACACCTGGCGCGAGACGTTGCCGGAGAGCTTCCACTCGCCGTACCAGGCCGCCTTGACGCTGGGCGAGCCGTAGATCTTCGAACCCGGCTTGGCGGCCAGCCGCTCGGCGACCTCGGCCTGCACCATCACGACGCCGCGCTGCAGGTACGCGAAGTTCTCGAGGAAGTGCAGCAGCACCGGGACCGAGACGTTGTACGGCAGATTCGCCACCAGCACGGTGGGCTCCCCCGGCAGTTCGGTGATGCGGAGCGCATCCGCGTCGACGACCGTGAGCCGGTCGGCCTCGACCCCGTGCTCGGCGGCGGTCTGCGCGAGGCGTGCCGCGAGGCGGTGGTCGATCTCGACGGCGGTGACGGAAGCCCCGGTCTCGAGGATCGCGAGGGTCAGGGAGCCGAGCCCCGGACCGACCTCGACCACGCGCTCGTGCGGCTGCACACGAGCCGCCTGCACGATCTTGCGGACGGTGTTCGCGTCGGTGACGAAGTTCTGGCCGAGCTTCTTGGTCGGGGTGACGTCGAGCTCGGCGGCGAGTCGGCGGATCTCGGTGGCGCCGAGCAGGGTGACGGTCATCCTGCCATTGTCCCCTACTCTCGCGGTGTCCCCCGCCCGCCGATGTCCCCCGCCGTCAGTAGTCTTCTCTGGTGCCCTCCCTCGGTGAACTGATCGCGCCCCGCCGCATGGGCCGCGATTTCCGCTGGCTCCTCGCGTCGTCGTGGACCAGCAACATCGGCGACGGCGTCGCGCTCGCGGCGGCACCCTTGCTGATCGCCTCGATGACCTCGTCGCCGATCCTGGTGGCGGCCGGCGCGATCCTGCAGTTCCTCCCCTGGCTGCTGTTCGGGCTGCACGCCGGGGCGATCGCCGACCGCTTCGACCGACGCCGACTGGTCATGTTCGCCAACGCCGCACGAGCCGTCGTGCTCGCGGCGCTCTGCGTGTTCCTCGTCACGGGCGTCGCGAACATCTGGATCGTGCTCGCCGTCGCGTTCCTCTACGGCACCGCCGAGGTCTTCGTCGACACGGCCGGCAGCACGCTGCTGCCGATGCTGGTGAAGCCCGCCGACCTGGGCATCGGCAACGCACGACTGCAGGCCGGGTATCTGGTCGCGAACCAGTTCGCCGGCCCGCCGCTGGGCGCGTTCCTGTTCGCCGCGGGCTCCGCGTGGCCCTTCCTGCTCGAGGTGGTGTGCGTGAGCTTCGCCATCGTCCTCATCTCGCGCATGGCGAAGACGCCCGTCCCGCCCCGCGAGAGCGACACCCATCCGCCCGTGCACACCGACATCGCCGAGGGCATCCGCTGGCTGTGGCGCAACCCACCGGTGCGCATGCTGGTGCTCATCATCCTGGTCTTCAACATCACCTGGGCGGCGCCCTGGGGCGTGCTCGTGCTGTACGCGACCGAACACCTGCACATGGGCGCTGTGGGCTACGGAGCGCTCACGACGGCATCCGCGGCGGGCGGCATCCTCGCCACCCTCAGCTTCGGCTGGCTGGAGCGGCACGTGTCGTTCGCGACACTGATGCGGGTGGTGCTCTCACTCGAAGTGCTCATGCACCTGTCGTTCGCGCTCACCACGACCGGCTGGGTGGCCCTGGTCATCATGTTCTTCTTCGGCGCCTACGCGTTCGTGTGGGGCACGATCTCCACGACCGTGCGGCAGCGGCTGGTCCCCGCCGAGCTTCAGGGGCGCGTCGCCTCGGTGAACATGGTCGGGGTGTTCGGCGGCATGGTCGTCGGCCAGGCGCTCGGCGGCGTGATCGCCCAGGTCTGGGGGCTCACGGCACCCTGGTGGTTCGCCTTCGTCGGCGCGGCGCTCACGCTGCTGCTGGTGTGGAAGCCGATCTCGCAGATCGTGTCGGCGAAGCCGGTGGACGAACCGGAGAGTCAGTCGGCGAACGAGCCGTAGACCCGCAGGGTGTTCTCGGCCAGCTGGGCGCACAGCTCATCGACCTCGATGCCGAGCTCGGCCGCCATGAAGCGCACCGTGATCGGCACGAGGTAGGGCGCGTTCGGGCGGCCGCGCAGCGGTACGGGAGTGAGGAACGGCGCATCCGTCTCGACGAGGATGCGGTCGAGCGGGGTGACCTTCAGCGCATCCCGCAGGTTCTGCGCGTTCTTGAAGGTCACGTTGCCCGCGAAGGAGAGGTGGTACCCGGCATCGGCGCAGATGCGGGCCATCGCGTCGTCGCCCGAGAAGCAGTGGAACACCGTGCGCTCCGGGGCGCCGACGCGCGTCAGGGTCTCCAGCACCGCATCGTGCGCGTCACGGTCGTGGATCTGCATCGCGATGCCGTGCTTCTTCGCCAGCGCGATATGCGCCTCGAACGAGGCGAACTGTGGCGCCCGGCGCTCGGGCTCGGTGCGGAAGAAGTCGAGTCCCGTCTCGCCGATCGCCCGGGTGCGCGGGTGCCCCGCGAGCTCGTCGATCACCGCGATCGCCTCATCCAGGCGCCCTTCTTCCGCATAGGTCGGCGCGTCGTTCGGGTGGATGGCGACGGCGGCGAGCACGCGCGGATCGGATGCCGCGGCCTCGACCGCCCACCGCGACGACTCGATGTCGCCCGACGCCTGGATGACGCCGGCGATGCCCACGGCCGCCGCCCGATCGAGCTGCTCGGTCAGCGACAGCGGGTCGTCACCGTCGACGATCTCCAGATGCGCATGGTTGTCGTACACCGGGACCGTGAGCGGCTCAGGAGCGGCCGGATACTTCAGATCCTTGCGTCCGTCGCCGTCACGGCGCTGCACATACGTGCCCGACATAGACGTGCCCGACCTCTCCGTCCCCGACCTGGCTCAGGCCGTGGACTCCACCCGCGGGAACAGCGGCGCGAGGCCGTTGACGCTGGTGCCGGGGCGCAGCACACCCCAGGCTCCGGCCTCGCGGAGCGGCTGGTCCTGCAGACGACCTAGGGTCTCGGCGGCGCCGAGCGCGACCCACAGCTTCTCGGTCGACTGCGGCATCACGGGCGAGAGCAGCACTGCGAGCGCGCGCAGGCCCTCGGCGCAGGTGTACAGCACGGTGCCGAGGCGCGCGCGCTGGCCCTGGTCGCGAGCGAGCGCCCAGGGCTCGTTCTCCGTGATGTAGCCGTTGAGCGCATCGACGATCGTCCAGATCGAGGAGATCGCCTCGTCGATGCGGAACTGCGCGACAGCGGCATCCGCGTTCGACCCGGCGTCCGCGACGATCTTCTGGATCGCGAGGTCCTTCTCGGTGTACTCGGCCGCGGGCGGCACGACGCCCTCGAAGTACTTCTCGATCATCGCCGTGGTGCGCGAGGCGAGGTTGCCGAAACCGTTCGCGAGCTCGGCCTGGTAGCGGGCCGAAAGGTCTTCCCACGAGAACGAGCCGTCCTGGCCGAACGCGATCGCCGAGAGGAAGTAGAAGCGGTACGCGTCGGAGCCGAACACGTCGGTGATCTCGGTCGGCGCGATACCGGTGAGCTTCGACTTCGACATCTTCTCGCCCCCGACCAGCAGCCAGCCGTGCGCGAAGACGCCCTTGGGCACGTCGAGCCCGGCCGCCATCAGGAGGGCGGGCCAGATCACCGCGTGGAAGCGCAGGATGTCCTTGCCGACCACGTGGTACGCGGGCCACCGGCGCTCGAACGTCTCCTCATCGGAGCCGTAGCCGACGGCCGTGGCGTAGTTGAGCAGGGCGTCGACCCACACGTAGATGACGTGCGACTCGTCCCACGGCAGCGGGATGCCCCAGTCGAAGGTCGAGCGCGAGATCGACAGATCCTTGAGGCCCTGGCTCACGAACGACACGACCTCGTTGCGCGCCGAGTCCGGGCGCACGAAGTCGGGCTGCGTCTTGTACAGCTCGAGCAGGCGGTCCTGGAACTCGCTGAGCTTGAAGAAGTAGTTCTTCTCCTGCAGCAGCTCCAGCGGCTTCGAGTGGATCGCGCACACCTTCAGCCCCTCGAAGGGACCGGTGCCGTCGACGATCTCCGACTCGGGCTTGAACTCCTCGCAGCCCACGCAGTAGAGCGCCTCGTACTCGCCCGCATAGATGTAGCCGCGGTCGTACAGCCGCTGGAAGAACGTCTGCACGTTCGTCTCGTGGCGCTCCTGCGTCGTGCGGATGAAGTCGTCGTTCGCGACGTCGAGGGTCTTCAGCAGCGGGAACCAGCTCTCGCTGACCAGCTTGTCGACCCACTCCTGAGGAGTGACGTTGTTCGCCGCCGCGGCACGCAGCATCTTCTGACCGTGCTCGTCGGTGCCGGTGAGCATCCAGGTGTCATCCCCCGCCTGGCGGTGCCACCGTGCGAGCGTGTCGACGGCCACCGTCGTGTACCCGTGGCCGATGTGCGGCACGTCGGACGGGTAGTAGATGGGCGTGGTGATGTAGAAGGATTCGCCTGCGGGCATGGAGCAATTCTAGGTGTCCGGGCACGGGTGGTTACGCGCTCAGGCCACCGAGACGTCGATGCGATGCCATCCCTGTGCACCGTCGGGTGCAGGTGGCGCCGGATCCGACGTCTGGGTCTCCCCGTCGACGCTGAGCGCCCGGCACTCGATGGTGTGCGATCCGCTCTCCGCCGTCCAGTCCAGGCTCCACTGCACCCAGGTGTCCGCGGAGATGGCGGTCCCGAGTTCGGCACGACGCCACGGCCCGTCGTCGACGCGCACCTCGACCCCCGCGATGCCGACCTGCTGCTGCCACGCCATCCCCGCGATCACCGTGTCACCGGCCGGGACCGACTGGCCGCGCCGCGGCACATCGATGCGGGACTGCAGCTTGATCGGCCCGCGCTCAGACCATCCACGTGTGGTCCAGTACGCGGTGGCGCGGTCGAAGCGGGTGACTTCCAGCTGGGTGACCCACTTCGTGGCGGACACGTAGCCGTAGAGCCCCGGGACCACGAGTCGCGCCGGGAAGCCGTGTTCGATCGGCAGCGGCTCACCGTTCATGCCGACGGCCAGCAGGGCGTCGCGGTCGTCGGTGAGGGCCTCGATCGGTGTGGATGCCGTGAAGCCGTCGGACGAGGTCGACAGCACCATGTCCGCGTCGGGGTCGACGCCCGCGCGGGCGAGCAGCTCCCGCACCGGGACGCCCAGCCAGCGGGCGTTGCCGATCAGCGAGCCGCCGACTTCGTTCGACACGCACGCGAGGGTGACGTCCGACTCCTGCATCGGCAGGGCGAGCAGCTCGTCCCACGTGAGGCGCACCTCGCGCTCGACCATGCCGTGGATGCGCAGCGACCAGTCGACCGGATCGATCCGAGGGACGATCAGTGCGGTGTCGATGCGGTAGAACTCGGCGTTCGGGGTGACGACGGGAGCGAGTCCGGGGATCTTCAGGTCCGCACCGGCGGGGATCGGTGCCGCCGTTCGCGCGGCCTTCGGCAGCCGCAGCGCATCGCGGACCGCTTCGATCGAACGGGTGGCCCCGCGCGCGACGTTCCCGACGATCAGGAACACGAGTCCGGCCGCCGCGGCACCCGTCGTCCAGATCAGGAACCGGCGCCGGTCGATCTCGTCCGGGGCGAGGCCCGCGACCGGCCGGAGCCGCTGCACCAGCATCCGCAGGGCGATCACCGCGACGAGACCGGCGACGAGGCCGGGGAGCCAGGCGAACGGCCCGGCGCCGGGGCGGATCAGCGCGGCCACGACGGCGAGCGCGCCGAGGGCGGCGAGGATCACGGCCCCGATCGGCGGACGCCGCAGCTCCAGGATGCCGGCGAGCGCGGCGACGACCGCGAGGACGATGGCGACGCCCACGATCAAGGCCACCTTGTCGCCGGTGCCGAACAGCGCGATCGCCGTGTCCTTCGCCCAGCTCGGCGCGAGATCGATGAGTCCGCTGCCGATCACGGCGAAGGGGCTCGCGCTCGGCTCGACGATCGCCGCGACCAGCTCGGCCAGGCCGACCGCGACCAGGGCCGCGACCAGGCCGGCGGCCGCGGCCCGGAGCGTATCCGATCGCCTGGCGTGCATCGCGGGGGTCATGTCCCGAGGGTAACCCCCGGCGCGCGTTCGCGCGCCGCATCCGGTTCGCGCGCGTGCCTCGGCCTTCCGCGCTTCCCTCGGCCGAATTGCGGGGAATCGGCCGAGGGAAGCGCGTTTGTCCGAAAGTGGTGCGGGCACCAGCGGACGCGGATGCTCAGAAGTCAGAGCGCATTGCGGCGCGCGACCTCCCCGAGCCAGGCGAGCGAAGGCTTCGGCGAGCGCTCGAACGTCTCGCGGTCGAAGCCGATCAGGCCGAACGTGGGGGCGAAGCCGCTGGCCCACTCGTAGTTGTCGAGCGCACTCCAGTGCTGGTACGCGCGCACGTCGATGCCGTCGGAGATCGCGCGGTGCAGCCCCTCGAGCGCACCCTGCGTGTAGGCGATGCGGCGGGTGTCGTCGGCGGTCGCGATGCCGTTCTCGGTCACGAGCACCGGCACCCCGCCGCTGCGCTCCCACGCGCTGCGCACACCCATCTCGAGCGCCTCGGGGAAGAACTCCCAGCCGGTCAGTGTCGTCTCGACATCGGGCGACACGGGCCGCGGCCCCTCCGGACCGATGAAGGTGCGCGTGTAGGCCTGCACACCCACGAAGTCGTCGCCGGCCGACTGATCCAGGTACCAGTGGTCGCGCGGGTCGCCGTACTCGGCGAGCATCTCGTCGGCGCCGGGCTCACCGGTGGAGTGGAAAGCCTGGGTGGCGATCGTCCAGCCGGCCTTGACCCCGGACACCGAGTGCAGGATCTCGGCGGCACGGTGGTGCGCATCGAGCAGGGTGTCGGCCACGGCGAGGTCGGGGTTCGGGAGGCCGAAGGCCACGAGGTTCGCGGCATCCTCTCCCCCGGCCAGCATCGCGGCGATGTTCGGCTCGTTGATCGTGCACACGTACTCGACGCCGTCGAGGATCGGGAGCACGGTCTCGACGTACCGGGCGAACAGGTCGACCGCGTCATCCGCACGCCAGAAGCCGTCTTTCTGGAACCACTGCGGCACCGTGAAATGCATGAGCGTGACCGTGGGGTCGAGCCCGTTCTCGCGCGCCGTGTCGATCATGCGGCGGTAGTGGTCGAGCATCGCCCGGGAGACGAAACCGCGCTCGGGCTCGATCCGCGCCCACTCCACCGAGAACCGGTAGGAGTTCAGCCCGGCGGCGGCGAGCAGCCGCATGTCCTCCGGGTAGCGGTGGAAGTGGTCGGCGGCGTCACCGGAGGGCTCCACCATGGGCGAGCCGGGCGCATGTTCCATCGCCCACCAGTTGCTCGTGGTGTTGTTGCCCTCCACCTGGTGGGCCGCTGTCGCGGCACCCCACAGGAAGCCGTCGGGGAATGCGAGCACGAGTGCTCCTTTCTTTGTGGATGTCGTCGGGAGGATCAGTGAATTCGTGCCGGGTTGGGCACGGCGTCCAGCAGCTGGATCGTGTACGGATCCTCCGGATGCTGCAGCACCTCGGCGGTCTCTCCGCGTTCGACGACGCGGCCGCCGTTGAGCACCAGGATGTTCTGCGTGACCAGTCGCGCGCTCAGCAGATCGTGCGTGATGTAGAGCATGCTGATGCCCCATCGCTCGCGCAGATCCTCCAGCAGCGCCAGCACGCCCGCGCGGAGCGAGACGTCGAGCATCGAGACCGGCTCGTCGGCGATCAGCACCTGCGGGTCGCTCGCGAGCGCCCGGGCGATCACCACGCGCTGCCGCTGTCCACCCGAGAGCTGATGCGGCAGTTTCGCCGCGAACTGCTCCACGGGGGTCAGGCCGACCGTCTCCAGCAGCTCGAGCACCCGAGCCCGCGCCTCCTGTCCGCGCAGCTTCGTGTAGTTCATGACCGGGCGGGTGAGGGCGTACTCGACCGTGTGCAGCGGGTTGAGCGCCGCATACGGGTCCTGGAACACCATCTGCACGTCCTTGCGCAGATCACGGAGCCCCCGGCGCTTGAGCGTGGCCACGTCGGTGTCGCCGAAGCGGACCGTGCCGGAGGTCGGCTTCTCGACGCCGGTGAGCATCTTCGCGATGGTCGACTTTCCCGAGCCGGACGCGCCGACGAGCGCGAGCGCCTCCCCCGGTTCCAGTCGGAACGACACGTCGTCGACCGCGGTCACTGCTTCCTGCCCACGGCGCGGAGCCGGGTAGTGCTTGGATACCCCGTCGACCACGATCGCCGCATCCGCACGGCGCGAATCCCGCGACGACACGGTCGGCAGGGTCTCGGTGACATCGGTGCGCGCACGGCCTTCGCTGCGCCGCGTTCCGAGGTCGACGAAGCCGGGGATCGACAGGGTCTTGGCCCGCGGGTCGGCGTAGTGGCTCAGCAGCATCCGCGTGTACTCGTCCTGCGGCCGCTGCAGGATGTCGATGCTCGGCGCGTCTTCCACGATGCGTCCCTCGTGCATCACCATCACCCGGTCGGTCGCCTCGAGCACGATGCCGAGGTCGTGGCTGATCAGGATGGCCGTGAACTGCTCGGCCCGCTGCAGCTCCTTGATCGTGTCCATGACCGCGTGCTGCACGAGCACGTCGAGCGCGGTGGTCGGCTCGTCGAACACCATGAGCTGCGGTTCGAGCGAAAGCGCGAGCGCGATCGAGGCGCGCTGGCGCATACCGCCGGAGAGCTCCCCCGGGTAGCGGGCGAGCACCGATGCGTCGAGCCCGACCTTGCCGATGAGCTCGCGGGCCCGCGCATCCCGCTCGCCCTTGGGCACGTGGCCGTGGGCGGCGAAGATGTCGCGGAAGTGGTTGCCCACCGTGCGCACCGGGTTCAGTGCGTTCATGCCCGACTGCAGCACCATGGCGAAACCGCCCTGACGCTGACGACGCAGCTCCTCGGCATCCAACTCGCGGATGTCGCGCCTGCCGAAGAGGATGCGGCCTCCGCTGATGCGCGCCGGCGGCTTCTGCAGCCGGGTGAGCGCGAAGCCGAGGGTCGACTTGCCCGACCCCGACTCGCCGACCAGTCCGACGAACTCGCCACGCCGCAGCGAGAACGAGACGTCATGGACGGCGGCGACCGGCGTCGCTCCGGGTGAGGCGTATTCGACGGAGAGGCCCTGCACGTCGAGCAGGATGTCGTGGCCCGTGGTTGTCGTCTCGGGTGCCATGGCGGTCATCGGCCCTTCCCCTCTCGCAGGCGCGGATTGGAGATGCCGTCCACGCCGAAGTTGATCAGTGTCAGGCTCAGAGCCAGCAGTGCGATGCACAGACCCGGGGCGAACAGCAGCAGCCACTGCCCGGTGAGCAGGGAGTTGGAGTTCTGCGCCCAGTAGAGCATGGTGCCCCAGCTGACGATGCTGGAGTCGCCGAGTCCGAGGAACTCCAGCCCCGCCTCGGCGAGGATCGCCGCCGTCGCCGCTCCGAAGAGCGTTCCGGCGATGATCGACGTCATGTTCGGCAGGATCTCGCGGAACACGATGCGCGTCCGGCTGTCACCCGAGAACTGCGCCGAGGTGACGAAGTCGTTGCCCCGGAGCGACTGGGTCTGGCTGCGGAGCACGCGAGCGCCCCATGCCCAGCCGGTCACCACGATCACGGCGATGATCATCAGGATGCCGCCGTTCTGCAGGTACGCGGCGATGACGATCATGAGAGGCAGGCCCGGGATCACGAGGAAGAGGTTGACGATGAAGCCGACCACCTCGCCGAGGAAACCGCGCATGTACCCCCAGCTGAGGCCGATCAGTACGGCCACGATGGTGGAGAGGATGCCGGCGGCGAAGCCGACCAGGAGGCTGACCTGCGCGCCGAAGATGAGCTGGCTGAGCACGTCCTCCCCCGCGGCCGTCGTCCCGAGCCAGTGCTCCCAGGACGCGTCGGCGTTGCGCTCGAAGCCGTTGTCCTTCGCGCCGTAGGGAGCGAGCACCGGGGCGAACACCGCCACCAGCACGAAGAAGGCGAGGATGCAGAGGCCGAGTCGGGCCTTGCCGTTCGACCAGAGGGTGGCGACCATGCGCCCGAAGGCGCGCCACGGGCTGGGCGCGGCGATGCGCTCGGCGGGGATCTTGACGTTCATGGTGGAAGTCATCGGCGTGTCCTCGGGTCGAGAACCCCGTAGAGGATGTCCACGAGGAAGTTGGCGATGAGCACGCTCACGGTGATCATCAGGAAGAGCGCCTGCATGAGCGGGTAGTCCTGCCCGATCACGGCGTTGAAGAGCAGGTATCCGATGCCGGGATAGCCGAAGACCTGCTCCACGAGGATCGATCCGCCCACGACACCGCCGAGCGTGAGCCCGAAGCCGGTGAGGTTCGGCAGGATCGCGTTGCGCGCGGCGTAGCGGAGGGCGATGGTGCGGCCGTGCAGGCCGTTCGCCTCGCCGAAGGTGATGTAGTCCTCACCGAGCGTGTTGATCATGGCGTTGCGCATGCCGATGATCCAGCCGCCGAGGGAGGTGAGCAGGATCGTGAGGGCCGGCAGGAACGCGTGGCTCAGCAGGTCTCCGAGGAACTCCCACGTGAATCCGGGGGTCGTCGTCGCGGAGTAGGCGCCCGTCGTCGGGAACCAGTGCAGCACGTAGCCGAAGAAGAACAGCAGCAGCAGCGCGGTCCAGAAGTAGGGGAACGTGCTGAGGAACGAGCCCGTCAGCGTCGGCAGCGTGTCGAGCCAGGTGCCGCGGCGCCAGGCGGCCGCCACGCCGATGAGCGTGCCGATCACGAACGCGAGGATCGTGACGATGCCGACGAGGCCGATCGTGTACGGCAGCGCGGTCGAGACCATGCTCGACACCGACTGCGGATAGAAGGTGTAGGAGACGCCGAAGTCGAGTCGGACGACCTGACCGAGGTAGGCGATGTACTGATCCCACAGCGAACCCGTCGGCACACCCAGCTGGGCTTCGATGGCGGCGCGCGTGGCATCCGACACAGGCCCGTTCTGGGACAGCTTGGCGATGGCGGCATCCGCCGGCGAGCCCGGCATCATGCGCGGGAGGAAGAAGTTCAGGGTGACCGCGGCCCACAGGGTGAGCACGAACAGGCCGAACTTCTGGAGCACGTACTTCACTTGTCGTCCTCCTTCACTCGCTCGAGCCGCGTGAAGATGCCCAGCGGCGCGGAGTCGTAGTTCTGGGGAATCATGTACGGGTCTTCCTCGCTGGGCCAGCCGGTGAACTTGGCGTCGTTGAACAGACCCCAGATGCCGCCGTAGTACAGGCCGATCACGGGCAGTTCGTCGTAGACGATGCCCTGCAGTTCCTTCACGATCTCCGCCTGGCGGTTCGTGTCGACGGTCTCGCGGTATTCGGCCAGCAGCGCATCGACGTCATCCGAGCGGTAGCGCTCGAAGTTGTTCGCGGTCGGTTCGCCCGACGGCACGTAGAACTCGCTCGAGAGCAGGTTGTTGTAGGCCTGGTAGACGTCGCCGTTGCCCATGCCGCCGATCGCCATCTCGAAGTCGCCGTTGCTGATCGCGCTCTGGTAGCCCGCGGGCTGCGGGAGCTTGAGCGTGACCTTCACACCGACCTCGGCGAGCTGGCTGCGCACTGTCTGCGCGGCCCTGGTCCAGTCGGTGAAGCCGTTGGCCGTGGTGAGGGCGAATTCGAGCTGCTCGCCGTCGGCGTCCACGAGCCGGTCGCCGTCGAGGGTGTAGCCGGCTTTCTCGAAGGCCTCGAGCGCGGCGTCCGCATCCTGGGTGATCATGCCGCCGTCGGGGATGCTCGGGTCGAGGTACTCCTCCTGGTTCGGGAGGATGAGTCCGGTCTGACCGGCCGGCTTCATGTAGCCCTCGGAGGCGGTCTCGGCGATCTCCTCGCGATCGAGGGAGAGCGCGATGCCCCGGCGCACGTTCACGTCGTCGAACGGGGCGACCTCGAGGTTCGGCATCAGCGCGATCACGCCGCCCGGCGGGAACCACCACTTGTTGTCCGGACTCGCGGCACCCCAGGTGCCCTCGACGTCCGAGATGAACGAGTAGGCCCAGTCGTACCCGCGGCTCACGGTGTCGAGCTGCGAGTTGGTGGCGGGCAGGATGATGTGCTCGATCTCGATCTTGTCGGCCTGCCAGTAATCGGCGTTGCGGTCCATCGAGTACTGCTGGTCGTTGTAGTTGCCCAGCACGAACGGCCCGGTCCCGACCGGTGTCTCGTTGCGGTACGTGGCAGGGTCCTTCACGTCGGACCAGAGGTGCTCCGGCACGATCATGGTCTGGCCGAGGATCGGCAGCGACGGCGCATCCTCGGTCTGGAGGTGCATGATCACGTCGTCGCCCTCGGTCTCGACGCTCTCCAGGTGCTGCCAGGCGCCCTTGATGTCGAGCGCGGGGTTGTCCTTCAGCAGCTGGAACGTGAAGGCCACGTCATCGGGGGTCAGAGCCTCGCCGTCGCTCCACTCCACGTCGTCTCGGATCGTCATGACGATGGTGCGGGCGTCGGGCTGGCTCCATTCGGAGGCGAGCCAGGGGTTCTGGGTGCCGTCGAGCGGGTTGACCAGGATCAGCGGCTCGTAGATCCACCGCGACGCCGTGCGCGTGTTGGTGAGATACGGGTTGAAGTTCTTCGTGAAGAACGGGTTTCCCTTGTCGGCGTTGATCAGCATCGTGTCGTCGCCGATCGACGGATCGGGTTGCGACGTGATCTGGATGCTGCAGCCGCTCAGTGCGACCGCTGCTGCCGCGAGGCCCACGATCGCCGCTCTGCGCCAGCGCTGGATCACGCGCCCTCTCGGTGTTCTGCCACCGGACATCTGCCACCTCATGTCGTCTCTGTCATGACCGGCGGCCCGCGCCGCCTCAGTGATTGTAAGCGCATACATTTTTCGAAAGCAACCCCTTGACACCGGCGTGGCGCCGTGCCGCGGGGCGTCAGGAAGGGCGCTGCGAGCTCTCGCGCAGGATGATCTGCAGCGGCAGGCGAGCCAGCACCGGCTCGGCGTCCACGCTCTCCAGACGCCGCGCGAGCACCTGCACCGCCGCTCGCCCCAGGTCGATCATGGGCTGGCGGATCGTGGTGAGCGGGGGGCGCGACAGCGCGGCCGCCTCGATGCCGTCGAACCCGGTCACGAGGACGTCTTCTGGCACGCGGATCCCGGCGCCGCGGAACACGTCGAGCGCGCCGAGCGCCATCTGATCGTTCGCGGCGATCAGGGCCGCCGGTGCAGCGGATGCGGCGAGCTCCTCGGCCGCACGGCGGCCGGATCCGCGCGTGAAGTCGCCGCGGAGGACGCTCACGTCGTCGAGGGATCGGCCCGCAGCCGTCACCGCCGCGGCGAACCCCTCCAACCGCTGCTGGCCGTCCGGCGAGTCCGCCGGTCCCGCGAGGAAGGCGAGCCGTCCGTCCCCCACCTGGGCCAGGACCTGCCGGGTCAGCTCGGCCATCGCCTCGGCGTTGCTCACGGTGACGTGGTCGTAGTGGTCGCCGCGCGGGGGGCCGGAGAGGACCACGACCGGGATGCGTCGCGCGAGGCGCGCCAGCACGTCGTCGGGCACACTGCTCGCGAGCACCATCAGACCGTCGACACGGCCGGCCATGTCTCGCACCGTCGATCGGTCGGGATCGTCGCGTCCGACGCCGACCATGAGCACGAAGCCCTGCTTCCACGCTTCCAGCTCCGCACCGCGGAGCACCTCGTCGAGGAAGAGCATCGAGGTGTGCCCGTCGTCGGCATCCGCGTCATCGCGGACGAGCGCGAACGGTGGTGCATCGGCGGCGGAGAGCGCGTCCAGCGGCGGAGCGTCTTCGGCGGCGTCGAAGCCGGGGAAATACAGCCCGAGCACCCCGGTGCGGCGCTCCGCGAGCCCCCGGGCACTGCCGCTGGGCACATAACCCAGTGCGGCGACGGCGTCGAGCACGCGCTCCCGCGTGATCGGGCGCACGGCATCCGGCGAGCGCAGCACGCGCGACACGGTGGCGATGGACACACCGGCCCGATCGGCCACGTCGTACACGGTCGCCGCCTTGCTCACGGTCATGCCCCTCCGGAGCGGGCGGCGAGCGCGGCCTGGTAGAGGTCGCGGGAGGAGAGGCCGGTGAGCGCGGCCACCTCCGAGGCGGCATCCTTCAGGCGGATGCCGTCGGCGACGAGCTTCTGCACCTGGGTGAGCGCGTCCTCCGGCGAGGCGTCCCGGCGGGCTGCACCCTCGACGACCACGACGATCTCGCCCTTGACGCCGTTCTCGGCCCAGGCGACCAGCTCGGATGCCGTGCCGCGGCGCACCTCCTCGTACAGCTTCGTGAGCTCGCGGCACACCGCGATCCGGCGCTCGTCTCCGAACGCCGCCCCCATGTCGGCGAGCGCGCTCGCGAGGCGGGCGGGTGACTCGAAGAACACCATGGTCCGCGGTTCGGCGGCGAGAGCGCGAAGGGTCGAGCGGCGCTCTCCCGGCTTGCGCGGGAGGAAGCCCTCGAAGGTGAAGCGGTCGGTGGGGAGGCCGGAGATCGCGAGTGCCATCAGCACGGCGCTCGGACCGGGGATCGCGGTCACCGTCACGCCCTGCGCCACCGCCTCGGCGACCAGCCCGTAGCCGGGGTCGCTCACGGTCGGCATCCCGGCGTCGCTCATCACGACGATGTCGGTCTCCGCAGCGAGGGCGGCGAGCTCGGCGGCCTTCTGCTTCTCGTTGTGGTCGTGCAGCGCGATCAGGCGCGGACGGTTCTCGATCTGCAGCGCCTTCAGGAGTCGCACCGTGGTGCGGGTGTCTTCCGCGACGACGACCTCGGCGTTCTCCAGCACCTCCACCAGGCGGCGGGACGCGTCGCCGAGATTTCCGATCGGAGTGGCGGCGAGGATGATCACCCGCCCAGCTTAGGCGCGTTGTCTAGGCTGGACCGGTGACCGCGCCCGTGCCCCTGCTCCCCGCCCCCGAGGCACGGCTGACGCGCTACGGACGACTCCGCGATCGCGTGCTCCTCGACCCCGACTGGGGCCGCGCGATCCGCTGGCTCGCGCCGCTGGTCATCACCGCCGTGGCCGCCGTGCTCCGCCTCATCGGCGTCGCCCATCCACATGAGCTGGCGTTCGACGAGACCTACTACGTCAAAGACGCCTGGTCGCTGTGGACCCTGGGCTACGAGGGCACGTGGGGCGATGGCGCGAACCAGGCGTTCCCGAGCGGCGAGGATCTTCCGCTCTCCGATCAGGGCGCGTTCATCGTGCATCCGCCGCTGGGCAAGTGGCTGATCGCGCTGGGCATGGCGATCGGCGGCCCGGAGAACAGCGGCGGCTGGCGGCTGGCCACGGCCCTCTTCGGCACGGCATCGGTCTTGCTGGTGTATCTGATCGCCCGACGCCTCAGCGGCTCGGTGGTCGTCGCGAGCGTGGCCGGCACCCTGCTCGCGATCGACGGGCTCAGCATCGTGATGAGCCGGATCGCCCTGCTCGACGGCATCCTCACCTTCTTCATCCTGCTCGGCGTGCTGTTCGTGCTGATCGACCGGCAGCGGACGATCCCGGTGCTCGAGCAACGCGACCCCGACGCACCCGACCCGTTCTGGGGACCCGTCCTGTGGCGGCGTCCGTGGCTGGTCGCCGCGGGGCTCGCCCTGGGCGCGGCGTGCGCGGTGAAGTGGTCGGGACTCTACGTCCTCGCCGGCTTCGGGCTGTACGTCGTGGTCACGGACGCCCTCGCTCGGCGCCGCGCGGGCGTGGTGCTCTGGCCGACCGCCGCCGCATTCCGCCAGGGACCCGTTTCCTTCGTGCTCCTCGTCTTCCCGGCTCTCGCGGTCTACCTCGTCAGCTGGACCGGCTGGCTCGTGACCGCCGGTGGATACGACCGCAAGAGCGACGCCAACCCCCTGCTCGCGCTGTGGAAGTACCACGAGTCGATGCTCGGATTCCACGTCGGCCTGAGCCGCGGGCACCCTTATGCGAGCCCGGCGTGGGAGTGGCCGCTGCTGCTGCGCCCGACCGCCGTCTGGGTCGACCCCTCCCCCTCGGGATGCGGCACGGATCACTGCATCGGCGTGATCTCCGCCGTCCCCAATCCACTCATCTGGTACGGCGGGGTCGCCGCGGCCGTGTATCTGATCTACCGGCTGGTGCGCAGCTGGATCACGCGACAGCCGGTCGGGCCGGAGCTGACCGTTCCGCTCGTGGGACTCGCCGTCACCTACCTGCCGTGGCTGATGTTCCCCGAGCGCACGATCTTCCAGTTCTACACGGTCGTGATGATGCCGTTCCTCGTGCTCGCGCTGGCGATGACGCTGCGGGTCATCGCCGGAAAGCGCGAGGACCCGTTGTACCGGCGGCAGTCCGGCGAGCGCACGGTGATGATCTTCCTCGTGTTCGTCGTGCTCGTCTCGGCGTTCTTCCTGCCGCTGTGGACCGGGATGAGCGTGCCGTACGAGTTCTGGCTGCTGCACAACTGGCTGCCCGGCTGGGTGTGAGGCGCTAGGCGGGATCGTCTGTCGCGACGTGATCCACCAGCGGGAGCACGCGCCCGGAGAGGTGCGTGCGCATCGCGATCGATGACGCCGTGCGCGCGACGCCGGGCACGAGCGCGACCCGGTCGAGCACCTCCTGCAGCCGCGTGGCATCCCGCGCCACCAGCCGCAATTGCATGTCGCTCGCCCCCGTGACCGTGTGCATGTCGACGATTTCGGGCACCGCGTCGGCGAGGGCCGTCGCCACCTCGTCGTGCCCGACCTTCTGATCGATCTCGACCAGGCAGAAGGCGACCACGCCGTAGCCGAAGCCGGCCGGGTCGACGCGCGGCACGATCGCCTCGATCACCCCGCCCTCATGCAGGCGCGCGAGACGGCTCGTCGCGGTGCCGCGGGCGATCCCGAGCCGCCGCGCGACCTCGAGGATCGGCAGCTGCGGCGACTCGGTGAGCAGCCGGATGAGCTGGGCGTCGAGGCGATCGATGCGCATCGGCTACTCCCGGGGTACGCCGGGCCGGGCGACTCCCCTGGTCGCCCGGGCGACGAGGAGCAGCACACCGGTGAGCGCGAGGGTCAACAGCAGCTGGATGCGCGCCGCCTCATCGATCATCGCGAGCGCGATCACCGCGGCGAGCAGCACCAGGCAGAACCAGGACAGCCACGGGAAACCCCACATCCGCATCGGCATCTCCTCGCCCGCGCGGTCCGCGCGAGTGCGGAGGATGATCTGCGCGATCGCCGTCGCCGTCCAGATCACGAGCAGCGTCGAGCCGACGACGTTGAGGAGGGCCGGCAGGACGACATCGGGGAACGCCCAGTTGAGTCCCACCGTCACGAAGCCGAAGGCGACCGAGGCGAGCACGGCGACGAACGGCACGCCCTTGAGGCTCGTGCGGGTGGCGGCCAGCGGAGCGAGGCCGCGCTCCCCCAGCGAGTACGCCATGCGGGAGGCGCCGTAGATGTTCGCGTTCATGGCCGACAGCAGCGCGATGATCACGATCAGGTCCATCACGAGGCCGACGCCGGGCACGTTCAGGGTTTCGAGCACCGCCGAGAACGGGCCGTCCTTGACCGCGGGGTCGTTCCACGGCAGCACCGCGACGATCACGAAGATCGACCCGACGTAGAAGACGAGGATGCGCACGAGCACCTCACGCACGATGCGGCGGATGTTGTGTGCGGGGTCGTTCGACTCGGCGGCGGCGATCGCAACGACCTCGGTGCCTCCGAATGCGAACACCACGATGAGCAGCGCACCCGCGATGCCGGCGATGCCGTTCGGGGCGAAGCCGCCGTTGTCGACGAGGTTCGCGATGCCGGTCGCGGGCACCCCGGGATGAGCCCGACGATCGCGCACACCCCCACCACGAGGAAGGCGATGATCGCCGCGACCTTGATCGCCGCGAACCAGAACTCGAAGCGACCGTAGTTGCGCACGCCGAACAGGTTCACCGCGGTGAGCGCCACGACGAAGATCAGCACCCACACCCAGGCGGGGATGCCCGGCGTCCAGTTGGCCACGATCGCACCGGCGCCCGTCGCCTCGGCCGCGATCACGACGACGAGCTGGATCCAGTAGAGCCATCCGACCGCGCTGCCGACGCTGCGCCCCATCGCCTTCTGGGCGTACGAGCTGAAGGCACCGGAGCTCGGTCGTGCCGCGACCATCTCGGCGAGCATCGCCATCACGAGCACGACGATGCCGCCGGCGACGAGGTAGGAGACCAGGACGGCGGGACCGGCGATGCTGATCGCCTGCCCGGATCCGACGAACAGGCCGGCGCCGATCGCGCCGCCGAGCCCCATCATCGAGATCTGGCGACGGGTGAGCCCCGGATGCAGACCCTTGGTGGTCGTGGTGGTGGGCGGGAGTTCGGTAGTCATGCAGCAGCCTCCGAAGTGGATGCGGTGAGCGCCTGTTCCACGCGATCGATGTCGGTCGAGGAGCCGGAGGAGATGCGGATCCCCTCCCCGGCGAAGGCCCGCGCGATCACGCCTCCCGCCTGCAGCAGCTCCTCGAGCTCCGGGGTGCGACCGCCGGACGGAACCCAGACGAAATTCGCCTGCGAGCGGACGGCGGGCCAGCCCGCGACGGTGAGCACGTCGTGCAGGCGCTCTCGTTGCTCGATGACCTCGCCGATGCGTGTGGCCAGCTCGTCCTCGGCATCCAGCGAGGCGAGGGCGGCGGTCTGGGCGAGGTCGGTCACGCCGAACGGCACGGCGACCTTGCGCTGGTTCTCGGCGACGGCAGCCGGGGCGATCGCATAGCCGATGCGGAGCCCGGCGAGCCCGTAGGCCTTCGAGAAGGTGTGCAGCACGGCCACGTGCGGGTGGCGGCGGAACAGCTCGATGCCGGCACCGCGGCTCTCGGTCGTGTCGAAGTGCACGTACGCCTCGTCGATCACCACGAGCACGTCGTGCGGCACGGCGGCGACGAAGCGCTCCAGCTCGTCGGCGCCCACAACGGTCCCGGTGGGGTTGTTCGGGTTGCACACCAAGATCAGGCGGGTGCGCGGGGTGATCGCGGCGAGCATCGCGTCGAGGTCGTGCACGTGGTCGGCGTCGAGCGGCACGGCCACCGGCGTGGCCCCGGCGATGCGGACCAGCGAGGGGTACGCCTCGAAGGACCGCCAGGCGAAGACGACCTCGTCGCCGTCGCCCGCCACCGCGTGGATGAGCTGCGCGGCGATCTCGACCGAACCCGCACCGACGGTGACCTCGGCGGGATCCACGCCGTAGCGGGCGGCGAGGCGCTCACGAAGGGCGGCGGCACTCATGTCCGGGTAGCGGTTGATACCGTCGATCCGGTCACGCACGGCCTGTGCGACCGAGGCGAGCGGCGGATGCGGCGATTCGTTGGAGGAGAGCTTCGACGCACCGGCCGGGGCGGAGCGCCCCTGACGGTACGCGGGAACGGCGTCGAGTCCGGCGCGGGTGGGGAGGGGCATCGTCAGAGCATCCTTGCTGTGATCGCGGGTGGGGTCGCGCAACAGTAGAACGGATGCCGGGCACTGGGCAATCGGTTCATTGGATGCTGCGCAACCCGCGCAACCGGACGGTGCCTGCGGGGGAATCGCTGTGCAGATTGTGCACCGCGGCCGGAGTGTCAGCGGGAGGTGGAGACCTCCGCCGGGTCACTCACGGGCAGGCGGCACACGAACGCACGGCAGTCGTAGGCGCGCTCTGCGGACGCGTCCTTGCCCTCGAACAGCTCGAACCCGGCAGCGGCGAACGCCTGCGCCTGCGCGGGAGTGACGACGGCGATGGCCTCGGCATCCGCGGCCCGGGCTGCTGCGGCGAGCGCACCGTCGCGGTCGGCCGTCGTCACCACGAGCTGCCGAGGCGGAAGGGCGAGGCCCGCCGCCACCCGCAGCAGCGTGCCGTGGGCGAAAGGCTGCTCGATCGCGCGCGACGCGAGGGCGCTCACGGTCGCGGCGGCGGCCTCGCGATAGCGGTCTCCTGCACCCAGCCACCAAGCGGTGAGCGCGGCCCCGGCAACGGCTGCGGCATCGGACGGCAGGTCACCGTCGGTCTGGTCGGGAGAGGTGGCGATCCCCTGCGCCGAGAGCAGTGGATCGTCGCCACCGGTGCCGGCGAGAGCGTCGTCGAGGATGCCGCGTGCGGTCACGGCCCACTCGGCGTCCCCGGTCGCCAGGGCGAGCGCGAACAGGCCGTCGGCGAGGAGCCCGAGGTCTGCGGGCGTCGCGACGGCGGCGGATGCGCGGCCGTCGAGCGATGTGCGCACGAGCGCACCCGCGGCGTTCCGATTGACCCGCAGCACGTGGTCGGCGGCGGCAGCGGCGGCGTCGATCCAGCCCTGTGCGCCGTAGGCCGCCCCCGCCCGGGCGAGGGCGCCGATCGCGAGCCCGTTCCACCCCGTGATCACCTTGCCGTCGACGGCGGGAGGCTCCAGGCCCGTCCGGTCGGCGACGGGACGCATGTAATAGCCGCCCTCGCTGCGGGCGCCGTCGATCGTCGACTCGGAATCCTGCGCGGCACCGAATCCACCGCCGTCGCGCCGCAGCACGTCGACCAGGAAGGCGGCGATTCCTCGCACCGTGGACTCCTCCCCCGCGTCCCGCGCGACGTCGAGCAGCTGCGCGTTGTCGGTGAGCATCCGTTCATAGTGCGGCACGGTCCAGTCACGCTGGGTGGCGTAGCGGAAGAAGCCGCCGTCGGCATCGCGGAGGTCGGAACCCGCCATCGCAGCGAGCGCCCGTGCCGCCGACGCCGCCGCCTGTGGAGCGCCCTCCCGCACCACCGGATGCTGCAGGAACCGCAGCGTGGTGGCGACGGGGAATTTCGGGGCGCCGCCGAAGCCGCCGTAGACGCGGTCCTCCCGCTGCGCGATCGCCTCCGCCGCCGTCGCGATCGCCACCACGTCGGGCAGGTCGGAGGGCCTGGAGTTCGCCGCGCGAGCGAGGGCGTCGGTCACGGCATCCGCCGACTCCTCGGCCTGCGCGCGCCGCAGCGTCCAGGCCTCCCGCACCGCGGCGAGCACGTCGCGGAACCCGGGCATCTGACCACGGGCTTCCGGCGGCCAGTAAGTGCCGGCATAGAACGTGCGACCTCGAGGCGTCGTGAAGACCGTGAGCGGCCAGCCGAGATTCTGCGTGAAGGCGGAGGCCGCGGCCATGTAGGCGCCGTCGACGTGCGGATGCTCCTCGCGGTCGACCTTCACCGCCACGAAACCGTCGTTGATGAGGGCGGCGGTGTCGGGGTCGGCGAACGACTCCCGCGCCATAACATGGCACCAGTGGCAGGTCGAGTAGCCGATCGAGATCAGCAGCGGCACGTCGCGGCGCCGGGCTTCGACAAACGCCTCCTCACCCCACGGGTACCAGTCGACGGGGTTGTCGGCGTGAGCGCGGAGGTACGGACTGAGCGTGTCGGCGAGCCGGTTCGTCATGCCCTCACGCTACGCCGTAGGGAGGGCGCGCGGTCAGCTGACGAGAAGCTCGACCGGGCGCGCAGCCGCGTAGCCGACCAGCGGCAGGGCACGCTCGGCGGCCAGCGCGATGCGCGCCTGCAGCACATCCGAGGCGATCTCGTACCCGTCGAAATCGGTGTTGCTGGCGTAGACCCCGACCGGGAGGGTGAGCGCCTGGAAGAACGCGAACAGCGGCCGCAGCTGGTGCTCGATGATCAGCGCGTGCTTCTCCCCGCCGCCGGTCGCCGCGAGCAGCACGGGCTTTCCCACCAGGTCGTACTGGCCGACGAAGTCGAAGAGGTGCTTGAAGAGTCCGGTGAACGAGGCGCGGTAGACGGGGCTGCCCACGATCAGCAGGTCGGCCGACTCGATGGCCTGCAGCTGCGCCTCGACCTCGGGCGGCAACTGGTCGCGCTGGAGCGCGCCGGCCAGTCCCGGGCCGATCTGCGTGAGCTCGATGAGCTGCGACTCGACCTCGGCACGATCGGCGATCGCGTCCGTGATCGCGCGGACGAGGGCGGTCGTCTTGCTCGGCTCGTGCAGGGATCCCGACACGGCCACGACGCGGAACGGAGCTGTCATGCCTCGAAGCTACTCACGACGACGCCCCGTGTCGCGCGGAGCGACACGGGGCGTCATGTGGGCCCGAGGGCCGGAATGGGCGACCGGGGTCAGTTGACCTCGTCCGGGTGCGAGCCGACACGGCCCGAGCCGTCGAGCGGGTCGAGGGCGTCGATCGCCGAGATCTCGGCGTCGGTCAGCTCGAAGCCGAAGACGTCGAGGTTCTCGCGCAGGCGCTCCGCGCGCACCGACTTCGGGAACACGATGATCCCCTTCTGCAGGTGCCAGCGCAGCACGGCCTGCGCGGGGGTGACCCCGTGCGCGGCTGCGGCATCCGCCACCGCGGGGGTGCCGAACAGGTCGTACTTGCCCTGACCGAGCGGACCCCAGGCCTCGATCTTGACGCCGTTCGCGTCGGCCCAGGCGACCACGTCGCGCTGCTGGTAGGCGGGGTGCAGCTCGATCTGGTTCACGGCCGGCACGACGCCGGTCTCCTTCACCGTGCGCTCCAGGTGCGGCACGAGGAAGTTCGAGACGCCGATGCTGCGGGTCAGACCCGCCTCACGGAGTTCGATGAGCTTCGCGAAGGCGTGCACGTAGTCGTCCTTGGCCGGGGTGGGCCAGTGCACCAGGTACAGGTCGACCTTCTCGAGGCCGAGCTTGTCGAGGCTCTCGCCGATGGCCGCGCGCGGCTCGTCGTCGTGGTGGCGGTCGTTCCAGAGCTTGGTCGTGATGAACAGCTCGTCGCGGGCGATTCCGGAGGCCGCGATCGCGGCACCGACGCCCTCTTCGTTGCCGTAGATCGCGGCGGTGTCGATGTGGCGGTAGCCGATCTCGAGCGCCTCGCTCACCGCGCGCTCGGTCTCTGCCGGCGGCACCTTGAAGACGCCGTAGCCGAGCTGCGGGATGGAATTGCCGTCGTTCAGTTCGAGTGCAGGAATGCTCATTGCTCCAGCCTATGACCGGCATCCGACGTCGAGGCCGCCGGGTGAAGAAAGAAGTCAGGGCAGGCAGTCAGCGCCGCGGGACGGCCGCCATCGCAGCCGCCCCGCGACCGACGAGTCGTTCCAGCGGTCCTCGGCCGAAGAACATCGACCAGAGCGTCGTCGCCACCAGCAGTCCGATGGCGGTCGCCGCCCAGAGCGCGTTGCTGGAGAAGAAGCCTCCGGGGCCGCCGACGAGGACGATCGACAGCACGTGCGCACTGTATGCCGTTAGCGGCATGGAACCCAGCGCACCCAGCGGCAGCAGGACCCACCGCAGCGGCCTGCTCAGCAGCAGGCACAGCGCGATCACCGCCAGCGCGAAGCCGCCGGAACCGAGCACCTCCGCCGTGCCGCCGCTGTGCGGCTCGACCGCGAACACGGCAGCGAGCACCGCGCCCAGCGGGTCGGAGGCCGCCAGCGCCTGCGGATACCCCTCCCACCCGCTCGGCGTCGACACCGCGCCGCCATCGCTCTCGGGGAACGACCCATCGAAGGAGCTCTCGCTGAACGAGGAATCGACGAACGATGAACTGCTGTCCTCCGCAGGCGTGCTGAAACCCGCTGCCTGGCCGATGCCCCCGAGCCCGTAGCCGACGACCGCGAGCACGACGCCGATGGCGAGCGCGATCACCGCGGTGCGCACGCGCTCGACCTGCATCCGCCCCAACGCCAGGCCGCCCAGCACGAGGGCCAGCCACACCGTGATCGGGTAGGTGCCGTAGAGCACGAAGCCGATCCCGGTGCCGAACGGCTGCAGCATCACGGCACCGAGGAACGCGAGCAGCGCCGGGCCGATCAGCGCGAGCACGGCCGCGGCGAGCAGCAGCTGCCACGGATGCCACCGGAGGAACGGGATCACCGCGACATAGAGGATGCCGTACAGGGTGAGGATCACCGCGATCGGGGTGTTCAGCATCTCCAGGGCCAGTCCGATCAGGAAGATCACGGCCCCGCGCCCGACCAGGTTCAGGCGGATGCTCGGGAGGCGCTCGCGCTCGGGGAGCACGCTGCGTCCGGTCATCAGGGCGATGGACACCCCGGCGAGGAGTGCGAAGAGGATCGACGACCGCCCGTGCACGAGGTCGGTCCACGTCGTCGGGTCGAGCCACTCGAAGGCCTCGGTCTCGCCGATGTGCGCGCCGGCCATCCCGAGGATCGCCAGTCCCCGAGCGACGTCCAGGCCGAGGATGCGCGGCGGGCGCCCGAAGTCGCGGAACCAGCGGACGGGGGCGAGCGCGGTGATCACCAGATGATCGTAGAGGGGGATTCCCGTCATACGATGGAGGGCTATGTCCTCCCCCGTGATCTCCTATCCCCCGGAGCTGCCCGTCAGCACTGCCCGGGGCGAGATCGGCGACGCCATCCGCGACCACCAGGTCGTGATCGTCGCGGGCGCCACGGGCTCGGGGAAGACGACCCAGCTGCCGAAGATCGCGCTCGAGCTGGGTCGGGAGCGCATCGCGCACACCCAGCCCCGCCGCCTCGCCGCGCGGACGATCGCCGAGCGGGTCGCGGAAGAGCTCCAGGTCGAGCTGGGCACGCTCGTCGGCTACAAGGTGCGCTTCACCGACAAGGTCTCCGATGCCACCCGCATCGCTCTGATGACCGACGGCATCCTGCTCAACGAGATCCACCGCGATCGGCTGCTCACCCGCTACGACACGATCATCATCGACGAGGCGCACGAGCGCTCCCTGAACGTCGACTTCCTGCTCGGCTACCTGGCCCGCATCCTGCCGGAGCGCCCCGACCTCAAGGTGATCATCACCTCGGCCACGATCGATCCGGAGAGCTTCGCGAAGCACTTCGCCGCCCCGGACGGCACACCGGCGCCGATCATCGAGGTCTCGGGCCGCACCTACCCCGTGGAGATCCGCTACCGCGGTCCGGTCGAGGATGCGGACGACGAGAGCGCACCGGCCGAACCGGAGGACGAGGTCTCGGCGATCGTCGCCGCCCTCCGGGAGCTCGACCGCGAGGCGCCGGGCGACGTGCTCGTGTTCCTCCCCGGCGAGGCCGAGATCCGGGATGCGGCCGACGCCGTGAGGGGCGCCTACGCGAACGACCGCGCCCCCACCGAGGTACTTCCCCTGTTCGGACGCCTCTCCGCCGCGGATCAGCACCGCGTGTTCGAGCGCAGCCGGGTGGCGGGCGTGCGCCGCCGGGTGATCCTCGCCACGAACGTCGCCGAGACGAGCCTCACGGTCCCCGGCATCAAGTACGTGATCGACACCGGCACCGCGCGCATCTCGCGCTACAGCAATCGCTCCAAGGTGCAGCGACTGCCGATCGAGGCGGTCTCGCAGGCCTCGGCGAACCAGCGATCCGGGCGCGCGGGCCGCACCAGCGACGGCATCGCGATCCGCCTCTACTCGGAGGAGGACTACGACCGGCGACCGGAGTACACCGAGCCCGAGATCCTTCGCACTTCCCTCGCCTCCGTCATCCTGCAGATGCTGTCGCTCGGCTTCGGCGACATCACCGCGTTCCCGTTCCTCACCCCGCCCGACTCGCGAGGGGTGAAGGCCGCGTTCGACCTGCTCACCGAGCTCGGTGCGGTCGCCCTTCGGCCGGCTCAGGGACCGGATCAAGGATCCCCGCACCTCACCCGCACCGGCCGCGACATCGCGCGGATGCCGATCGACCCGCGGTTCGCGCGGATGCTGATCGAGGCGGGGCGCCCTTCGACGGGCTCAGGGACCCAGGGCGGAGGCTCAGGGACCCACTCGTCGGTGACGCGCGACGTGCTCGCGATCGTGTCGGGCATGACGATCCAGGATGTGCGGGAGCGGCCGGAGGAGCGCCGTGAGGAGGCCGACCGCCTGCACGCCCGCTTCGTCGACCCGACCAGCGACTTCCTGACCCTGCTGAACCTCTGGAACCACCTCCGCGAACAGCAGCGCGAGCTCGGATCGAGCGCGTTTCGCCGGCTGTGCCGCTCCGAGCACCTCAACTACGTGCGGGTGCGCGAGTGGTTCGACGTGCACCGCCAGCTGCGCACGCTCGTGAAGACGTCCGGCCGCGAGGGCGAGGCCGGTGGCACGAGCGACCCCGACGCCATCCATCGCGCCCTGCTGGCCGGCCTGCTCTCGCAGATCGGCATCCTCGACGAGCGCACCGCCCCTGCGGGCAAGTCGCACTCCCCGGCGAAGGAGCCGAAGGGCCGACGCATCGCGGAGTACCGGGGCGCCCGCGGCATCCGCTTCTCGATCTTCCCCGGCTCGGGCCTGCGCAAGAAGAGCCCGCAGGCGGTGATCGCAGCCGAGATCGTGGAGACCTCCCGCACGTTCGCGCGCACGGTCGCCGCGATCGATCCGGCCTGGGCCGAGTCCCTCGCCGGCGACCTCGCCAAACGGCAGGTGACCGAGCCGCACTGGTCGAAGGATGCCGGTGCCGCCGTCGCGTTCGAGAAGGTGACGCTGTTCGGGCTCGAGATCATCCCGCGTCGCCGCGTGCAGTTCGCGCGCATCGACCGGGCGGCCTCGCGCGAGCTCTTCGTGCGCCACGCGCTCGTCGAGGGCGAGTGGGATCCGACGCGGATCGACAAGCGGGTGAGCGCGTTCTGGCGCAGCAATGCCGAGCTGCGCAAGCGCCTCGAGAAGCTGGAGGAGCGCGAGCGCCGCCGCGACATCCTCGCCGGCGACGAGGCCGTGTTCCGGTTCTACGACGAGCGCATCCCCGCCGACGTGTTCGACGTGCGCTCCTTCGAGAGCTGGTGGCGCGAGGCCATGGCGACGACGCCGAAGCTGCTCGTGATGCGCGAGAGCGACCTGATCGACGACGAGGAGCGCGCGGACCAGCGCGAGTTCCCGACACGATGGACGCAGGGCGACCAGGTGCTGGGGCTGGCGTACCGGTTCGAGCCGGGCGCCGACGACGACGGTGTGAGCGTGGTCGTGCCACTGCCCCTGCTCGCGCAGCTCGAGGACCGCGGATTCGACTGGCAGGTCCCGGGCCTGCGCGCCGAGCTCGTGACGGGTCTGCTGCGCGCCCTCCCCAAGGCCATCCGCCGCCACGTCGTCCCCGCCGCGGACTGGGCCGAGAAATTCGGGGCCGAGCTGGCCGAGCAGGGGCCCGAATCACACGGCGGCCTGCCGCCGCGCACGCTCAAGGAGGCGCTGGCCCGACTCATCCAGCCGCTCGCCAACCAGCTCGTGTCCGCCGCCGACTTCGACGACGACCGCGTGCCGCCGCACCTGCGCATGAACTTCCGCGCGGTCGATGAGCGCGGTCGGGTGGTCGGGTCCGGGCGTGACCTGCGGGCACTGCAGACGCAGCTGTCCGACCGTGCGCGCAGCAGCGTGGCCCGCTCGATCGCCGCGCCACCGAAGTCGGGGCCCGTGCAGCCGGGGGCTCTGAGCGCGCCGAAGCGCCCGCAACTGGAGCAGACCGGCCTCACGGCCTGGACCTTGGGAGACCTGCCCGAGGTGCTCGACACCCGCGTCGCCGGCGGCGTCGTGCGCGGCTACCCGGCGATCGTCGATCAGGGCAAGAGCGTGTCGGTGCGGGTCGAGTCGACCCCGGATGCCGCGGTCGCCGCCACCCGCGACGGCGTGCTGCGGCTCGTGCTGCTGGGCGTCCCCTCCCCCTCCTCGTACGTGCAGGAGCACCTGACGAGCCAGGAGAAGCTCGCGCTCGCCGCCTCGCCCTACCAGTCCGCCGCCGCCCTCATCGAGGACTGCCGCGCGGCCGTGGCGCGGCAGGTCATCGAGCAGGCGGCGCCGGGCGGCATCGTGCGCAGCGAAGCCGACTTCGCGCGGGTGCGCGATGCGGTCTCGGCCGTCCTGGTGGATCAGCTCTTCGCGTGCGTCTCGCTGGTGGCCCGCATCCTCACGAAGTCCCGAGACGTCGAACGCGGCATCAAGTCGCAGAACTCGCTCGCTCTGCTCGGCCCGCTGAACGACATCCGCACGCAGTTGAGCGGGTTGCTGCATCCGGGCTTCGTCTCGGCCGCCGGCGTCGACCGTCTCGCGCACTTCCCGCGGTACCTCGAAGGCATGCTCGACCGGCTGAAGACGCTCGGGAGCGAACCGGGCAAGGACCGCGCGCGCATGACCGAGTACGAGCGGATGGCGAAGGCGTTCGAGGATGCCGGGGGCACGATCCCCCTCACCCGCGACGCTCCCCCCGCGCTCGTCGAGGTGCGCTGGCTGCTGGAGGAGTACCGCGTCAGCGTGTTCGCGCAGCGTCTCGGCACCGCGCAGCCGGTGTCGCCGCAGCGGATCATGAAGGTGCTGTCCGGGCGCTGATCCGCGACGGCGGGCGTGCGGCGCGGGTAGCCTGAATCCATGGCACGCGCGATCGTCTACACCGAGCTCGGCTCCCCCGATGTCCTGCACCTGATGGAGATCCCCGATCCCGTCGCGGCCCGCGGCGAAGTCGTGGTGCGCATCGAGGCGGCGGGGGCGAATCCCATCGACGCCAAGCTGCGCAGTGGCAAGCGGCCGTCACCTCCCATCACCGAGCCGCGTCCGGTGGGCTTCGACGGGGCGGGCGTCATCGAGCTGCTCGGCGAGGGCGTCGATGATTTCGCCGTCGGCGACCGCGTGGCGATCCGCGACGGCCACGGCACCTATGCGTCGGCGCTCGCCATCTCGACCGAGAAGGTCGCGACGCTCCCCGACTCGGTCACCACCGCCGAGGGCGCGGCGATCGGTATCCCCGCGGGCACCGCCTACCAAGCGCTGCGCTCGCTCGGGGTGACCGAGGGCGACGTGCTGCTCGTACACGGCGGCTCCGGCTCGGTCGGACAGGCCGCGGTGCAGTTCGCCGTGGCCTGGGGCGCGACCGTGATCGCGACGGCGAGCCCCGCCCGCCACGACCAGCTGCGCGAGCTCGGCGCGATCCCCGTGGCCTACGGCGACGGGCTGCTCGACCGCGTGCGCGACACCGCCCCCGAGGCCGTCACCGTGGCGCTGGACTGCGCCGGCACCGACGAGGCCATCGAGACGTCGCTCGCACTCATCTCCGACCGCGACCGGATCGCGACGATCGTGCGCGGACCGGATGCCGCATCCTTCGGCATCCGCGCCTTCTCCGGCGGTTCACCCGTTCCCCTGACCGAGGAGGAGCTCGCCTGGCGGGCCGACGCTCTGCCCGAGACGATCGCCCTCCTCGACGCCGGCGACTTCGTGATCGAGCTCGGCCCCCAGCTGCCGCTGACCGAGGCGGCGCAGGCCCATGAGCTCATGGAGTCCGGCGCCGCCTCGGGCAAGATCATCCTGGCCCCCTGACAGCGGGACCCTAGAGGTCCATCAGGCCGGGGCCACCGGCCGTCCGATCGACAGCATCAGCCGGTTCGCCCAGTTGAAGAACGCGGCGCCGTGGATGAGGTCCGAGATCTCCAGGTCGTCGAGTCCGGCGGCACGCAACCGCACGATCTCGTCCTCGCCGAACACGTTCGGGGTGTCGGTCAGGGCGACGGATGCCGCGACGATCGCGTTCCAGCGCTCGCCGAGGTCGGCGTCCACCCCCTCGTCGAGAAGCAGGTCGACGTCGTCGACACGCTTGCTGTGGTGCGCGGCGAAGCGCGAGTGCACCGAGGCACAGAACACGCAGCCGTTGCGGCGGGAGGCCGCGGTCGCCGCGAGCTCCCGATCGGCGCGGGGCAGACCCTCCGCGGCGTTGTAGAAGATGTCCTTGTCGACCAGCGTGCGGGCCTTCAGCACCTCGGGGTCGCGGGCCAGCAGGCGGAAGTAGTCGTTCTTCGCACGAGCGGCATCGACGAGACCGTCGTAGTGACGCTCGGTGAGCTCGTCCTCGGCGAGGGGCTCGAGGTGCGGAACCCACCCGACCTCACCGCGGGTGAACGCGTGCGGGTGCGGAGCGTCGTCGTGCTGCAGCACGCTCTGTTCGGCGGTCATGCGGCCTCCTCCTCGGAGTTCTCGGCGGTCAAGCCCACAGCGACGAGCACGCGGAGTCCCGTGACGACGCGCTGCTGGAAGGCGAGGAACGACACCAGCTGCGACAGCGTCACGATGCCGTCCGCCGACCAGCCCGCGTCGAGCAGGCGACCGAGGTCGGCGCCCGCGGCCTCGCGGGGGCGGAACACCAGCAGGTGCGTGTGGGCGAGAGCGGCGGCGAGACGCTCGCCCACGCTCGCGATGACGGCGTCGGACGGCACGTAGCGCACGCCATCGGTGTTCTCGGCCTGCAACCCCAGCTCGGTGTAGGTGCCGAACGGTCCGGCGGTCGCTGCCTGGGCAGCCTCCGCAAGAACGACGGTGGCCGGCTGCGGGTCGGCCTCCTGTGCACGCGCGGCGTAGAACGCGGCGGTCGGGTCGTCGGCGCCGGCGAGACCGGTGGCGAAGGCAGCCACGAGCTCGCGTTCGGCCTGCGACACGTGCTCCACGCTCACCGGACGGAAGAGGGCGTCGAAGCTCGCCTGCAGCTGCTCTCTGGTCACCGGACGGCGGCGGCGCAGGGCATCCAGCTCCGGCGTCACCTCCGCGATCCGATCCACGATGTCGTCGGTCATGCGTTCTCCTTGAGGGTGAGGTTCTGGTCGGTGCTGATGCGGTCGGGTGTCGGGGTGAGCGCGTAGCCGAGGGCCGGGGCGACCTCGTCGGCGAAGAGTGCGATCGAGCGCAGCACGTGCTCGTGCGGGGCGTCGACCGAGTGCACCTGGAAGGCGACCTCGGTCGCCCGGGCGAGAGTGGTGTCGGCGGCGAGCGATTCCGCCACCTGCTCGGGCGTGCCCAGGTGCGTGTCGAGCGCGGCGATCAGCTCGTCGATGCTGTCACCGGGGATCGTCTGGCCCTGACGGCGGAAGCCCTCGGCCGCCCGGCGCAGACCGACCTCGGCGAAGCGCAGCGCCTCGGCGCGGTCGTCGGCGACGAACACGGTGCGCGAGGCGGTGATGCGCGGCGCCACCCCCTCCGGCAGCGCGTCGAGGTAGGCGTCGATGATCGGATCCTGCAGTGCGGAGAGCGGCGCGTGCAGCCGGTCGGCGCTGCGCGGCTGCGTGCGCGAGAGCAGCAGACCGTGCCCGTGGATGCCGGCGCGATGCCCACCCGGAGCGGAGAACGTCGCCTGCCACACGCGGTCGGCGAGGTCCCCGGCATCGGGATAGAGGGTGTTGCCCGCACCGACGTCACGCCCGGCCAGACCGTCGAGCAGGGTCCGCAGCTTCCGGTCGTAGGTCGGCGCCTTGTCGCGCACGTCCTCCCCGAACGGCACGAACGACGACGGGGTGCCGCCGCTGCCGAGTCCCAGATCCACGCGCCCCCCGGAGAGCAGATCGGCGACCACGGCATCCTCCGCCACCCGCACCGGATCCTCCAGCGGCAGGGTGATCACTCCCGTGCCGAGGCGGATGGTCGAGGTCACGGCCGCGACGTGCGCGAGGAACACCAGCGGCGACGGCAGCCCGCCCTCTGCCGCATGGAAGTGGTGCTGCGCGACCCAGGCCCGCCCGATGCCGTGGCGCTCGGCCTGCTGGATCTGCGCGGTAGCGAACGCGTAGCGCTCGGCGGGGGCGGCATCGTCGAGCAGACGGGTGAAGAAGGCGACGGTGGGTGCGGTCATGCGGGTACCTCTCTGGTGCCGGAGACTTCTCTGGTGCCGGGCACTGCGGCCAGCAGTTCCCGGGTGTAGTCGTGCTGCGGGTCGCGGAAGAGGTCTTCGGTCTGCCCCTCCTCGACGATCCGGCCGCGGCGCATCACCGAGACCGTGTGGCTGATCCGCCGCACCACCGCGAGGTCGTGCGAGATGAACAGGTAGGTGAGCCCGAGCTCGGCCTGCAGCGAGGTGAGCAGCTCGAGGATGCGGGCCTGCACCGTGACGTCGAGTGCCGACACCGCTTCGTCGAGCACCACGATGTCCGGGTCGATCGCGAGCGCGCGGGCGATCGCGACGCGCTGCCGCTGACCGCCAGAGAGCTCGCGCGGAGTGCGCCGTGCGACATCGGCAGGAAGCGACACCCGATCGATGAGGGCGAGTGCACGCTCCCGGCGCTCGGCACGGTTCCCGACGTCGAAGTTCACCAGCGGCTCGGCCACGATGTCCGCGATCTGCTGGCGCGGGTCGAGCGACGCGAACGGGTTCTGATAGACGAGCTGGATGCGGCGGCGGAGCACCCGCAGCTGCTCGCGCTTCGCGTGGGTCACGTCGTCACCGTCGACCTCGATGGTCCCGGCATCCGGCTGGTGGAAGCGGGTGACGAGCCGCGCCGTCGTGGTCTTGCCCGAGCCCGACTCCCCCACGAGAGCGTGCGTGGTGCCCTTGCGCACCCGGAACGACACGTCGTCGACGGCACGGAAGCGCTCGCGCCCGGCCACGCGGAACTCCTTCACGAGTCCGTCCGCGACGATCGCCCAGGGGTTCTCGGCGGCGACGGCGGCGGCATCCCGGAGGAACGGCGGGGCGTCGGGGCGACGGAAACCTGTCGCGAACGCCGGAGCGTCGGCGAGCAGCTGCTTCGTGTACGGGTCGAACGGAGCCGCGAGCACCGCCTCGCTAGAGCCCTGCTCGACGATCCGCCCGTCTTTGAGCACGACGAGCCGCTCGGCCCGGTCGGCCGCGACGCCGAGATCGTGGGTCACGAGGAGGATGCTGGTGCCCTCCTCGCGCTGCAGCTCGTCGAGCAGGTCGAGCACCTTGCGCTGCACCGTGGCGTCGAGCGCGCTGGTCGGCTCGTCGGCGATCAGCAGCCGGGGCCGCAGGGCGATCGCCGTGGCGATCAGCACGCGCTGACGCATGCCGCCGGAGAGCTCGTGCGGATACTGGCGCGCCCGCAGGTCGGGGTCGTCGATGCCGACACGGTCGAGCAGCTCAATGGCCCGCGCCCGCCGCGAACGCCGATCCCGGTGTCCGTGCAGACGGAGGATCTCCTCGACCTGCGCGCCGATCGTGCGCACGGGATCGAGCGAGGTGGTCGGATCCTGCGGCACGAGGCCGATCTCGGGACCGCGGATGCCGCGCAGCGCACGGTCGGACCAGCCCGAGATGTCGAGGTCGCCGAGAAGCACCCGACCGCCGTCGACGCGACCCCCCTCCGGCAGCAACCCGAGCAGGGCGTGCGCGGTGGTCGACTTGCCGGAACCCGACTCCCCCACGAGCGCCAGGGTCTCGCCCTCGGCGATCTCGAATGAGACGCCGTGCACGACCTGCTTCCCGGCGTACGAGATCCGCAGGTCGGTGGCGCTGATCACGGCACTCACTTCGCACTCCTTCCGATGCGGTGGCTGATCCGGTTGGCACTGAGCACCACGATCACCACGACGAGACCGGGGAGGGCGGTGAGCCACCACGCGGTTCCCACGTAGTTGCGGCCGTCGGCGATCAGCAGGCCCCACTCCGGCGTGGGCGGCGGTGCCCCGTAGCCGAGGAACCCGAGCGTCGAGATCGCGAGGATCGCCGTGCCGAACTGCAGGGCGGCGAGCGCGACGATCGGGGTCAGCGAGTTCGGCAGGACGTGCCGTCGCAGGACGGTGAAGAACGTGCCGCCGCTGCCGAAGGCGGCCTCGACGTACTCGGTGCGTCGCACCCGGGCGACCTCTGCGCGCATGAGCCGGGCGAACGCGGCGACGCTGCCGAGACCCACCGCGATCGCGGCGTTCACGGTGCCGAAGCCGAGCAGGATGATGACGGTGAGGGCCAGCAGCAGCCCGGGGATCGCGAGCAGCACGTCGACGACCCGCATCAGCACGTCGTCGACCACACCCCCGACGGCGCCGGCGACCGCGCCGATCAGCGTGCCGAGGGCGAGGCCGACCGTGACGGCGATGAGCGCTCCCGAGAGCGAGTGCACCGCGCCGTGCACGACCCGACCGAACAGGTCGCGGCCGAGGGTGTCGGTGCCGAACCAGTGCGCGGCACTCGGTGGCAGCAGCTTGTCGGCCGGGACGCCGGTGAGCGGGTCGCCGGGGGCGAACACCCCCGGGATGACGGCCCAGAGCACGGCGACCGTGACGACGGCGAAGGCGAGGTAGAGGCCCCAGGCGCGCCCGCGCAGTCGGCGCCGTGGAGTGGATTCGGGCTGGAGCCCCGCCGGCTGCGCCGGCGCGGCCGGGTCAGCACCCACCACAGGGTCGATGATCACGGGAGCGGTCATGCGGTCGCCTCCTGGAGTGTGCGCCGCGTCGACGCGCGGGCGACGGTGCGTTGGCGGGGGTCGATGAGCGGGGTCACGAGGTCGACCGCGAAGCTGATGATCACGAAGCCGAGGGCCGAGAGCAGCACGACGCCCTGCAGCACCGGGATGTCCTGGTTCGCCACGGCCTGCTCGGTGAGGCGGCCGATGCCCGTGCGGCCGAAGACCGTCTCGGTCACCACGGCCCCGCCGACGAGCTCGCCGAACAGCACACCGGCGATGGTCAGGGTCGGCACGGCGGCGTTGCGGGCCACCGAGCGGGTGAGCACCCACAGCGGCGGGGCGCCCTTCGCCCGCACCACCGTGACGAACGGCTGCGCCTGCACCTGGTCGATCGAGCGCACCAGCACCTGTGCGAGCGGTGCCGAGATCGGCACGGCCAGGGTCAGCACCGGCAGGACGAGTCCGCTGACCGGGTCGGCTCCGACGATCGGCACCCAGCCGAGCCCGAACGAGAACACCTGGATGAGCAGGATGCCGAGCCAGAAGACCGGCACCGCCACGAACAGCCCCGGCACCTGGCGCAGCCCGTCCCTCAGCCACGCGAACGGGGCGAGGGAGGAGAGCCCCGCGATGAGGACCGCGAGGATCAGTGCCACGACGAGTCCGAGCGACGCGAGCAGCAGGGTCGCGGGGAGCGCTTCGCCCAGCATCGTCAGCACCGGAGTGCCGAACTGGGTCGAGAACCCGAAGTCCCCGGCGAGGAAGCCGAGGCCCGCGTGCACGTACTGCTCCCACCACGGCAGGTCTGCGCCGTAGGTGGCGCGGATGCTGTCGAGCTGGTCCGGCGACAGCCCGAGGCTGGGGTCGGAGAACTTGATCAGGATCGCATCGCCCGGCAGCAGCTGCAGCAGGAAGAAGGTGGCCGTGAAGGCCGCGATCAGAACGATCGCGGCCTGCCCGGCTCGTCGGAGGACGAAGCTCATCGTGTCACCGGCGCTCTCAGTGCTCGGCGAGCCAGACGCCGGAGAACGTCGGCCGCCCCACCGACTCGAAGGCGACGCCGTGCACGTAGGTCGCGGTGCCGTAGACCTGCGGCTCCTCGAACAGCGGGATCACGTACGCCTGCTCGGCGATGTAGTCCTGCACGGCCTGAGAGGCGGCGATGCGCTTGTCGGCGTCGGGCTCGGAGGCCACGGCGAGCAGCAGCTCGTCGAGCTTCGCGTCCTTCGAGATCAGCACGTCGCGGTTCTTCGTGAAGTACTGACTCTTGATCACGTCGAGGTCCGCACGGCCGACCATCGAGTGGTAGAAGCCGGTCTTCAGCGGATCACGGGTGTCTTCGGCCGCGCTGCCGGCGTCGCCGGGCTTGACCGAGAGCTCCACGCCGACCTTCGCCAGCTGTTGCGCCACGAGTTCGAGCGTCTGCTTCGACAGCGGCTGCGGCTTGGCCTCGTAGACCGTGATCGACAGGCGCTCGCCGTCCTTCTCACGGATGCCGTCGGCGCCGGGCTCCCAGCCCGCCTCGTCGAGGAGCTCCTCGGCCTTGTCGGGGTCGTAGGCGTAGTGCGCGGACTCGTCCTTGTAGCCGACGGCCTGCGACGAGAGCACCGACGTCGCCACCGGGTAGTTCTCGGTGAAGAGCGTGTCGACGACCTCCTGCGCGTCCACGGCGGCGATGAGCGCCTGGCGCACGCGGATGTCGCCCAGCAGCGGGTTCTCCGGGCGCAGGGCGATCGAGTTGTTCACGCCGCGGGTCTGCGGGGCGTAGAGCGTGAAGCCGGCGCCTTCGACGCGGTCCTCGTCGAACGCCTGCACGTAGCGGACATAGTCGGCCTGACCCGCGAGCAGCGAGCCGATGCGCACCGAGTCCTCGGGGGTGATCAGCACGTGCACGGCGTCGAGGTAGGGGCGCCCGGCGTTGTCGACGCTGTCCGGGCCCCAGTCATAGTCGTCGCGGGCGGTGAGTGTGTACTCGGTGCCGAGCTTCTCGTCCGTGACGGTGAAGGGGCCGGAGCCGATGATCTCGGCCGCGTTGCCCGCGCCGAAGTCCTCGATCGTGCCGTCGAGCGTCTCGGGCGACAGCAGACCCGAGTTGATGGTCGAGGTCGCCTGCAGGAAGCCGGGCGACGGAGCGCTGAAGCGGAACGTCACGGTGTCCTCGTCGACGACCTCGCTGCTGGCGTAGTTGTTGATGGCTTCAGAGACCGTGAGGCCGCGGTCCGCGTCGCCCAAACCGTACGTGTCGAAGTTCTTCGCGACGGCCGCGGCGTCGAGCGCCGTGCCGTCCGAGAAAGTGACGTCGGGGTTCAGGTCGAACGTGTACTCGGTGGCATCCGCGTTCACGGTCCAGTCCGAGGCGATCCACGGCTCGATCTCGAGCGTCTCCGGGTTCTGCCAGGTCAGGCGGGCGGCGATGTTGTTGACGATGCAGCCGTTCGGGTAGAAGCCGGCCTGCGGCGGGTACAGGTTCGTGTATGCCTGGTGCTCGAGGTAGGTGAGCGTGCCGCCGGTGACGGGGTCGCCGCCCTCGGCGGGGGCGTTCCCGGTGGCGGGCGAGGATGCGCAGGCGGCGAGGCTGCCCGCGAGGACGAGCGGGACCGCGATGGCGGCGGCACGGATGAGACGGCGGTTCATGCGGAGGGTCTCCTGGGCTTCGGGTGTCGGGATGTGTTCACGGTAGGAATCGGAGCGGCCGTGCCGCGAGGCGGCGGACACCGGGTGTCGCGCGACGACACGTGTGGTCACGCGTCGACATACGAGGAAATGCGCAGGCGGTCGCGAAGGGTCTCGCCCTCGCCCTCCGCCGCGTCTCGCAGCAGCCCGCGGCGGCGCAGCTCGGGGGCGGCGTGCCGCGTGAACGCCTCGAACTGGGCGGGTTGGAAGGCCGACAGCACGTTGAACCCGTCCGCCGCGCCCTCGTCGCGCCAGGTCTCGAAATGGTCCGCGATCGTGCGGGCATCGCCGACCACGAAGGCCGCCGGCACCGCGTTGGCAGCCACGAGGTGTCGCCAGGTGAGCGGATCGCCGCTCGCGCTCCCGGACTCCGAGACGCGCAGGCCGGCGATCCCGGCGAGCCGCTCGATGAGCGCGGCACCCCGCTCCCCCAGCCGCACGGCCTCGGCGGCGGTCACGGGACGGTCGAATGCGGCAGTGCGCAGCGGATCATCCGCGGCGACGTCGAACGCGTCGGCGAGCGCGGCCACCGTGCGGTTCGGCGGGAACGCGGTGCGGGCGGCCTGATGCCCCTCGGCGAGCGGCACGAGTGCCAGCAGGCGTTCCACGATGCGGCGGGCGTCGGCATCCGTATCGGCGACGACGGGCAGCACCGGGGCGATCACCTTCACCGCATCCGGAGATCGCCCGGCCTCGGCGGCGATGTCCCGCAGCAGGCGGCGGGTGGCGATCGCGTCGGCGAGAGTCGGCGCAGCGGTCAGCGCGAGGTCGGCCTCGGTCGCGGCGAGCGCGCGCGACCGCGGAGACGTGCCGGCGTGCACGATCGGGATCTGCCCCTGCGGTGGGCGGGCGACGTTGAGTGGACCGGTGACCCGCACCTGCGAGCCCTGCAGGTCGGCGGCGCGGAGCCCCTGCGGGTCGATGAGCACGCCGCGGGCGGCATCCGCGATCCAGGCGTCTTCGTCCCACGAGTCCCAGAGGCGTCGGAGCGCCTCGACGAACTCCTCGGCGCGGTCGTATCGCGTCTCGTTGTCGGCGTGCGCGTCGCGTCCGTGGTTGCCCGCCGCGCGCGGCTCGGCGCCCGTGACGAGGTTCACGCCCGCACGCCCACCGGTGAGCACGTCGAGCGACGCCAGCGAGCGGGCAGTCGTGTACGGGTCGGCGTAGGTGGTGTTGACCGTGGCGATCAGGCCGATGCGCGAGGTCACGCCGGCGAGGAACAGCACCGCGCTCACCGGGTCGATGCGCGCCAGCAGGTACGGGTCGCGGAACTCCAGATCGGGGCCGGTCGCGAGCCAGTCGCCGAAGAAGAGGTAGTCGAGTCCGGCATCCTCCCCCTCGCGAGCGATGTGGCGCAGGATGGCGGCGTCGGCGGCGGGATCGCGGTGCGCGCCGGGCTGCCGCCAGCCCGAGGGGTACGCCCCCAGGGTGCGCACCATGGCGCCGATGATGAGGGGTTCGGTCATGCTCGTCACGGTAGGAGCGCATGCGCACCGCCGGCCACGCGACCGATGCCGGGGGTCATCGGGTGTAACAGTCCGTCATGCGCACCCCACCCCGTACGCTGAGACCATGACTGGTCTTCGTTGGGGAATCCTCGCGACCGGCGGCATCGCCGGCGCGTTCGCATCCGATCTGCGCACGGCGGGGCTCGACCTCGTGGCGGTGGGCTCGCGTTCTCAGGAGTCGGCCGACGCGTTCGCCGCCCGCTTCGACATCGCGCACGCACATCCGTCGTACGAGGCACTGGTGGCCGACCCCGACGTCGACATCATCTACGTCTCCACGCCGCATCCGATGCACCACGAGAACGCGCGGCTCGCGCTCGAGCACGGCAAGCACGTGCTGGCCGAGAAGGCGTTCACTCTGAACCGCGCCGAGGCGGAAGACCTGCAGGCGCTCGCCGCCGAGAAGGGCCTCCTGGTGATGGAGGCGATGTGGACGCGGTATCTGCCGCACATGGTCCGCATCCGCGAGTTGATCGCCGATGGCGCCCTCGGCGAGATCCGCGCGGTCAGCGCCGATCACACCCAGCTGCTGCCCTCCGACCCGGCGCACCGGCTCAACGCCCTGGAGCTCGGCGGCGGCGCGCTGCTCGACCTCGGCATCTACCCGATCTCCTTCGTCTGGGACATCCTGGGCGCTCCCACCGACATCCGCGCCGTCGGGCGCCTGATCGAGACGGGCGCCGACGCCGAGGTCGCCACCGTCATGACGCACGAGGGCGGCGCGATCTCGACCACGCTCTCCTCCTCGCGGGCATCCGGCCCGAATGCGGCCAGCATCATCGGCACCGAGGCGCGGATCGACATCGACCGCGTCTGGTACACCCCCACGACGTTCCGCGTCATCCTCCCGGACGGCACCGTGCAGGAGGAATACGTGTCCGAGGTCGACGGCCGCGGCATGCAGTACCAGGCCCTCGCCGCCGAGCGCCTGGTGCGCGACGGCATCCTCGAGGGCGACCTCCTTCCGATCGCCGAGAGCGTCGCCATCATGGGCACTCTCGATGAGATCAGGGCGCAGATCGGCGTCCGCTACCCCCGTGAGGAGGCCTGATCATGGCCGAGGCCACCGATGCCCGCGTCGCCGTCTACCTCGACTTCGACAACATCGTCATCTCCTGGTACGACCGGGTGCACGGGCGCAACGCCTACGGCAAAGACAGGCAGCGGATCACCGAGAACCCGAACGACCCCGACGTCGTCGAGCGTCTCAGCCGCGCCATGATCGAGGTCGGCGCCATCATCGATTACGCCGCGTCCTTCGGCACGCTCGTGCTGACGCGCGCGTACGCCGACTGGTCGTCTCCCGTGAACGCCGTTTACCGCTCGCAGCTCGTGGCGCGTGCCGTCGACCTGGTGCAGCTCTTCCCCGCCGCGGCCTACGCCAAGAACGGCGCCGACATCCGGCTCGCCGTGGATGCGGTCGAAGACATGTTCCGCCTGCCCGACCTCACGCACGTCGTGATCGTCGCCGGCGACAGCGACTACGTGCCGCTCGCGCAGCGCTGCAAGCGTCTCGGACGCTACGTGATCGGCGTGGGTGTCTCCGGTTCGACGGCCAAGTCGCTCGCCGCGGCCTGCGACGAGTTCGAGTCGTACGACTCGCTGCCCGGCGTCGTGCGTCCGGTGAAGGCGGCTCCCGCTGTCGCTGCGAAGGCCGAGGCCGTCGCGGAGCCCGCACCCGAGACGGTGCCGGACGCGGCCGACGCGGCGGATGCACCGAAGGCCAAGACCCCGCGCCGCGCGAGGTCGAAGGCGGCCGCACCCAAGGTCGAGGAGCCCAAGCTCGACGAGCAGGGCGAAGCGACGCAGCTGCTGGAGCGCGCCCTGCGTCTCGGCCACGACAAGGCCGATGCCGACGAGTGGCTGCACAGTTCCGCCGTGAAGACGCACATGCGTCGCATGGACCCCTCGTTCAGCGAGAAGGCCCTCGGCTACCGCTCGTTCTCCGATTTCCTCAAGTCGCGCGACGACATCGCGGAACTCGAAGAGACCGGGCACGAGCGTCTGGTGCGGTTGCGCGAGCTCACGAGCTGAGTTTCCTGGTGAGCACCGACTCCACGAATCCGGCACCCATCATGCCGTCTTCGGGAGTGGTCGGGCTGCCCTTGGGCATGACTTCCGACCGGAGCCACTTGCTGGGGTCATCGCTGTCATAGATCACCCGCATGATGATGCCCCTCAGCGGTTCCTGCTGGAACAGGATCGGCATCGGCCACTCCTCCCGGCGCCAACCATCTTGGCGACCGAGAATCGGCCACGTGCGCTCTCTCAATCCCATGTCGCCGAACCTCCCCTGGAGTATCGACGTCGCGGGAGTCAAATCGCTCACGTCGGCGAGCGTGGGGAGCGAGTCATGTCGGGGTCCGAAGAAGTAGCCCGCAAGGATGCCCGCGCGGCTCGCGCGCGCGACGATCCCGATCGCGTAACCGCCACCCTCGCGAAGCGGCACAGCGAACCACTTGCCCTCGCGGTCATTGACTCCGACCATCTCAACTCCTCTTCACACGCGAGATGCGAACACAACTCATTCGGTCGAGTCCTCCCAGAGGTGATTCGTGAGCGCCGCATCTCCTCCTAGAGCAGACCCGATGACTTCGAGCCCCCGAATAGTCTCAGGACGCAACGAAATCTCCCACTCGTGTATCTGCGTGCACAGTGTTTCAAAGGCGACCAGCGTCTCTCCGACATCGATCAGCGACTGTACGTTTTCGTAGTCCTCGGCAGGAAGCCCGGGTGTTGCACGCAGCGCCTGCCGCAAGAGTGCCTTTGCTTGCTCGGGTGAAAGTTCTGTTGTCATTGAATCGGGAACCCCGTGATGCTGCTCAGGACCTGGGAAATTCCCTGATCTCCGACGAAAATACGTCGCCGTGGTTGCGCCTTTGAAGTGAGCGACACCTCCCGCTCATGCAGTTCTACCAGTCTCAAACACAAGGACTCCTCGCGCCTCCATCTGCTGGAGCAAATTGGCAATCTCCTGAGCCATGACGTATTTGTCGGCGTCGATCGCGAATAGGATCGGGGACGACCATTCGACCAACCCGCCTAGCGCTTCGATAGGACGAACCACATCCGGGGCGCCCGAGGAGGTCGAATTCTTCAAGTGAACTCGGAAGACATATCGACCCGAGTGCTCGACTACGCGTTGGACTGTGAGGGACGCGTCTACTTCGACTACGCCGCCCAGGGCAATGTCATACGCGAAAAAAGGTATGCAGCAGATTTCGAATCTAGACTCCGATATTCTTCTCGCCCACAACTGCTCAGTCGCTACATCAGTACTCCCCGGGGCTATCGGGATTCCGATGACAAAATCCGATCGCTCACGCCACACAGGCTCGCGGTGCACTGCTTCCTGATGAACCATCTACTATCAACACCATTCTGGAGGTCAAGCTCCTCGATACCCCGAGGGAAGGGTCAACCGGACAGTAGCGCCCTCCTTGGAGTCGTTGCACCGTTCTCCTCTTCAGCGCCGGCTTCCGCCACGCTGCGCTCAGAATAGCGTTCGTCGGCGGATTGTCGGACTGACGATGCATAGATGGCATGTTCGACGATAGGATCTCGATCGACCGCGAAGCGACCGGGCGAGCGGCCCAACGATTCAACCCCGACGAGGGGGATATGGATTCGATCCTCGATGATCCTTTCGGAAGTGTTCGCCGCCGCTCGTTCGAGCCGGATCGAATGGGACGGCCCGCTTTATGGCCTGTACCCACTGCCTACGGAATCTTCGGCGTTGCGCCTGTCCTTCCGGTCGCAGAGCTCCAGGTTGCGTCAGGGGATTTGCTTGAAGATCTCTAGCGGGAGCCTGGTAGTGAATGGTCACACGGCACGGGATCTCGTGCTCTGGGAGGACACCGCGCCCCGTGATGTCGAAGTCTTGGTGAGATGGCACGGCGCCTCCGACCGGTCGTTGCGCGTGTGGAACTGTTGGGAACGCAACGGCCTCACAGATGCGTGGACGGGCAACTCCGGCTTTCGTGTTGAAGAAGTAGGCGACGGCGTGGTCGTGCTTCGGTGCAGCGACGGGGATGGAGATCCAGATTTTCAGAACTTGGTCGTCTCCATCCAGATCGAACTCGAGGTCGTATCTGCACAGCGAGCAACGGAATCGATCGAATGAATGCACCTGGTCTTGACTTCGCGGTCGGCGGGGCGCTCGGCGACTCAGACCCCGCGAGTCTCACCTGGAAGCGTGCTATTGCCAGCCTTGGACAAGAGGTCCAAATCCTCTCGCAGGATGTGGAGACCCCAATGCGCGTGAACGTGGTCTTCTGCGTCGCGGGTCGGTTGTGGTCCCCCGAATATCAGGGAGTTCGCGCTCGGAGAATGAGTGCGAAGTACAAGCTGCTGATCGTCAACGTGGGGATTGTGGAGGAACCTGTGCCGGACTATCGGGAACACTTGTTGACGGTGCTCGCCGCCGCCGTCAGCGAAGCCGACCGCGTAGCCTCCCGCAAATTCCCCGGCGGCCTCGCGGAGATTCGCGCGATCGTCGCGCGACTGTCCGTAACCGAGCCTGCCTTGGCGCAGCCTAAACCAAGCAGGCTGAGCAAATGAGTGATTTTGTCGATCTGTTCGCCAAAAGGAACCGCGGGTGGCCGTGGCCGGAGAGGTCGTTCGGCCTGACACCGATGTATGGCGAGGACGGTTGGTGTCATGCCTGTGGTGTGCCGAGTCGTCAGCAGCAGGGCTCGCTCATCCTCCAGCAGCGTGGACTGACCGTGAGCGGCGCGTGGATGCCGAACTGGCGATTCGACACTCTTTGCATGGCGCGGGATGTGGCGGAGGAAGTTTCTTCGCGATTCGACATCGAAACGCGTGAAGTGAAATGGGCGAGAAGCTCGCCTGGTGATGCGGTTCAGATCGTGATCCCGTCGACGACGGAGAAGTGGTTCGAGGGCGAAGCCCTGGCCGCCAACGCTATTGGCCTGCATGGTAAGGCCGGTGCCGTGTGCGGAACGTGCGGCATCTGGCGTTGGATGCCCCTGTGGTGGGGAAAGCTCCCGCCTCTCGTCGACACGTCGATTCTCGGTGGTTACGACATCGTGGCGAGCCCGGAGTGGTTCGGGGCTGGTTGGAAGGCATTCCGTCAAGTTCTTGTGCGAAGAGAGCTGGCAGAGGCGCTCGCGACGGCCAGTCCTCGGGACTTCGCCGTAAAGGAGGTTTCCGAGTTGACCGCTGGTGTCGCGGGAGCTGGACAGCAGCAGTCGGACGTTCCACGCAGGTCTGTGTCGGTGCCGGCAGGTGCCGTATCGGAGGTCTTCGGTGCGGAGTTGCTGACTGCATCTGCTGTGCAAGGGGCGCCGTCTCCGGACGCGCGGCGAGCAGCGGAACACGCCCGGGCGATGTTGCAACGGAGCAACGGTCAGGCGAGTGCGGATGCGTTGGCAGAAGTTGCCCGGACCATGTTCGACGGGGGCGAAATCGCCGAGGCCTTGTCGTTGTGGCAGCAGGCCGAAGCACACGGGAGCGTCGCAGCTCACCGTGCACTGCGCTCGATCGGCTACGGGGAGTCCGACCGATGAGGGAGTATCTGGGTTGGGACGATAAGCACTGGATCCTCATTGCTTTCGTCTTCGACGTGGGCGGCCGAGTGACGGCAGACCGGCTGGCGGCATCTGCCTCGTCCCCGGACCGTGTGGAGCCCTATGTGCTGTACGGACCCACGGACGTAGCAGATAAGCCCTCGGGGATCATCGAACTCGACTTCTACTTCTCGACCTTCCCGGCGCCGCTGGATCAGACCATCCAGACAATCTCGAGCGAGATACTCGCGCTGGGTGGTCAATTCCTCTGGTTTGGTTTCGAAGGCAGCTTTCAGTACGAGAACCTTCTCGTGGCGCGAGATGTCTATGCCGTCTCGACAAGCGAGGGCCTGGCGATCGCGTCGACAGAAGAGAAAAGACGATCCGCCAGGTGGGAATCCACGCTTGCTGGCGCGAGCGTAGAGATCTACGCCCTGCTCGAAGGGGTGATGCCGGGTCTCGCGGCTGCTGGATATGGGACCACTGTCCCGTCCAGCGTCAACCCCGCGGACGGACCGATCGGATGAGTGCTCCGGAGTGGGTCTTTGCGGTCGGCACAGTTCTCGGGGACTCGGATTCCACGAGCCTCGGCTGGAAGCGTTCCACCACGAACCTCTCAAAGGAAGTTCGAACTCTCGCTACCGATCTGTCCAGTCCTGTGCGGCTGAATGTGATCTTCCATATCGATGGACGACTGTGGCCGATCAAGTTCCACGGAGTCCGCGCGCGAAGGATCAACGCCAAACGGAACCTCCTGGTCGTCGATGTGGGTGTTACCAAGGATCCGGTCGATGACGCCAGAGCCCACTTGTTGGCGTTGCTCGTATCCGCGGTGGACGAAGCCGACAAGGTCGTGTCGAGTAGATTCCCCGAGGGGTTGCGAGAGATTCGCGCGGTCGTCGCTCAACTCTCCGTGGACTGCTCGCCCATCCAGACCGAAAGACCTCGATGAGACGATGACCACGTCAACTGAACTTCGTAAGGCGTACTCGCGAGCACTGCGAGAAGCAGGGTTCACGGGTCGACGTTCGGTGTGGCGCTATCTGGGCCACGACCTTCAATGGACTTGTCAGATCAGCGTCTCGAACTGGGGGCGACAGGTGTCCCTGGATATCGGCCTCGATCCTCTGACCCACGAAGTTCTTTCGCGCGCGGACGACTCTCCGATAGTCCTGTACCTGGAGACCTTTACCGGTCTGGACGATGCGCTTGAGGCAGCGGGCACCGATCGCATCGAGGTCAGCCGGGCCGGGCGGCTCGATTCTGACCTCGGTGTCGACGAGCGCGAGGTCGTGATCGTGATGGCTGCGGCAGCTGTGCACTCTTACGTACAGGCCAGGGAGGATCTCGATTCGGTGCGCTCCGCCTTTCGGCGAGGCGAGTTTCGCACCGGGTTCATTCGCAAGGACGTGAGAGAGGCGCTTGCCAGAGAATGACTGAGAACATCGACGGCGGCTGTGCAAGCGGGATTCAGCGCAGACTACCTGGTGGCGGAGCACCTCCGTCCGGGAGCGCGAATGATGGTGATTTACGACCAGGAATGGAGGAATACCTCGTCCGGGTGCAGGAAACGTTGCGTCAGGCAGCGGAATACCTTCCGTCGGAGTCATTGCGTTATGCACGGAGCATGATCGAGCACGGCGAGGCCCCAGAAGGACTATGCCAGCTGGCGTGGGCCATCGTTACGGAGAAAGCCAGTGTTCCTCGGAGCCTTGTGGACGCGATTCATCGAGACATCGACGGCCTTGTCGAGGATGAATTCATGCCGCCGAACCTCAGCGAGTACATCTCGTCGAGCGAAGGCGGCGAGACGAGCCTGTAGTTGATCAGTGAGCTGAGGAGACGATGAGATGAAACTCTTGGAACCCGATAGTCGTGACGCCGAGAAGCACCGTATCGGCGAAGAAGAAGTCACGATTGTGGCCACGAGGAATGAGCTCATGCTGCTGGCCAACTCGCTCAATGAGGCGCTTGAGGCCGTTGAAGACTGGGAGTTCGAAGCGGAAGGGGCCAGCATGGAGGGTGAACGTGTCGACCTCAAGGACATGGATCGCGACGAGTTCACCCGATTTCTCGTGCGGCTGGCGAATTCTGCGCAAGAGACGCCCGAGGCGTGGGAGAACGCTTCCGTTCCTGATTTCCTTCGAGCATGGGCGGGATGGATCAGCGATATGGATGGATACTTCCTGAACAGCGGACAGGATATCCCCCAGGGAGCTTCATGGCAGCTGATCGCGCAGTCCCTTCTTGCCGCTCGAGTGTACGAATAGGATGGCCAGCCACGCGCGTGCCGCGCTCCCCCACCATGTCCCGACGACCACGCACATCGATGTCGTGAAATGGGGAGGCGGAGTGCTCACCTGGCTCACCGATAGAGGAGAGTACGGATCTCCGATATCACCAGAACAACCTCTCGAACCGGCCAGCGACGAAACCCTTGAACTACTGCGCGGCTACTACAGAGACCGAGAGAGACTCGATGTTTGATCAGTTCCGGTCGGCGTATCAAGTCGATCCCCGCGAGCCAGGCGCGGAGACTGACCTGTGGCGACCTCAAGACTCCGACAGGATCAAGGGGTTCGATCAGTTCGCGGACGAGTTCACCGGTGCGTCGTTCAACGGTGGGCTGTATCGGTTCCACGATGAGCACTCGGCCGCACTTGCGGCGACGTTCATCAACCAGACATTCCCCCAGTATTCGGAGCGTACCCTGCCGTTCGGATACGACTGGTTGGGGCGACACTTCCTGTGCGACTTCCGGCGCCAGGTGCGCGATGAACCACAAGTTCTGCTGATCGATCCCGGCGCTGGCGAGGCCTTGGAGGTACCCGTCAACTTCACAGAGTTCCATGACGTGGAGCTCGTCGTGGAATCCGACGCCGCGGTAGCAAGCTCCTTGCATCGCGAGTGGCTCAGCAGCCAGCCCTCCGCAGTCGCACCCATCCTCAGATCGCAATGCGCCGGCTACTACGTGCCGCTCTTCCTCGGGGGCAGCGACACCGCCGACAACCTCTCGCTGACGGATCTCGAGGTCTACTGGGACCTGAGTTCGCAACTATGGAGAATGGCGAACGCGCATGACCCGAGCAACTGAAGGTTCCTGGACTCCGATTCTCGCGATCGGCCCTGACGTGTGGCTCGGGCTTCGCGACGACTCGCTCGCGCTCGGCGATCGAATCGCACCCAAACGAGACGTCGACGTCACTAATCCCGTCGGTCTCCTCCCCTGCCTCGAACGCCCGTACCGAGACGTCGTGGACGAGCTCAACGTGCGCGAGGCGGAACTGGGGCTGCGGCCCGGAGAACTCCTGGGCCGAGTGCCGCTCGGCGCGCTGCCACGACTTGCCGTGGACATTCGGATGGACCATTGGGCTCTGCGCGCGTTGGAATGGCTGCCGGACATCGCCTCCAAGGAAGAGGCGGAACGTCTCCTCACGCTCGTCGTGGATGCCGAGTGGGCATCGCAGCACACGCGCCATGTGGCGAGCCGGATGCGGGGGAAGCATTCGGTCTCGTGACACCGCGCGACGACATCACCGAGCTCATTCCCGAACGCAGAACCCTCAGTCCACGAAGTCGTACTCCTGGAACTCGGCGACCTCTCGCGAAGACTGCCCAACCACCGATCCCTGGCACTCGTGCTCCCTGACTGGCCGGACGCCCGTCAGCGGGACCGCGCGATCGA
>NZ_SSDF01000038.1 GCF_004794515.1 Microbacterium sp. A20
AGCATCCTTCGAAGCGTGAGTTCTCCTTCATTTCGAGAGGGTGGGCGGGTGGAGCTGTGAGCGCAGGAGCGTCCGGAGCGCAGCGAGGTTCGCCACGCTGAAGAGGAGCCTGACGAGGAGCAGAGCGGCCCACAGGCCTACCGCGCTCGGGGCCGTGAACCTGCAGATGATCAGCGCGGCAGGCGCGAGCGCGAGATACGTGAGGATCAGTCCGAGCAATCCGGCTGTGGCGCCGAAGGTGACCTTCATGTAGGCGAACAGGGATCCGGAGAACGGCTCGAGCAGGAGTTGCAGGGCGATCAGCAGACCCAGTGCCGGATCACCCACCGGGCTCAGGCCGAACGCGGAGAGCAGGGTGAGCGACAGCGCGAGGGGGACGACGAAGATGCCGACGACGCCGTACGACGCCGCGCGGTACGCAGGCTCCCGACCGCCGTCCTGAAGCGTCATCCGCCCGGCGGTCTGGCCCACCATCTTCAGCGGGATGATGACGGTCCGGCACAGCGCGACACCGGCGGCGACCTGAGCTGCGACTTCGGCGGAGATGCTGGCCGCGACCAGCTGCGCGACCATGAACAGCACCATGAAGACGGCGCCGTCGAGGGAGTTCAGGACGCGATCCCCGATGCGGCGGGGCGAGAAGTCGGGGGCGAGGAGAACGCGGACCCGGATTCCGGCTCGGAGTAGTCGCCGCCGACGTTCCCAGAGCATGGCGATCACCATGAGCGAGGCGACGACCGATTGCAGGGCGATCGCGGCGAGCGGATCGGGGACCAGGATGACGATCGCGAGGCCGATCGCCAGGCCGATGAGCGTGCGCGTGAGCGTGATGACGAGGTTGTCCTTCTCGCGCCCGAGGTGTTGAAAGGCGGCGGCGAGCACACTGGTGTGTGACGACAGGGCGTTGGCGGGAAGCTGGAGGATCAACGCGATCCAGAGCGCCATCCCGAGAGACGATGTCGGCGCTGCGGAAAGGCTGAGCGTGACGGCGGTTGCGGCGCTCACCGCGATCACGATGAACGACACTGCCGACGCGAGTCGCAGATTCGTCGCTATCGCGGAGGTGATCAGGCCCTCGTCGGTGCGGGCGGCGGCCAGCTCGCGCAGAGTGCCGATCCCGACGCCGACGTTGATGAGGGTGCCGAGCCCGCTGATCGTCGCGGCCGTTCCGATGATCGCTGCGAAGTCGGCTCGACCGAGCGCGAGTGCTACCGCGATCAGGGCGAACGACGCCCCGAGGGGGATGACTTGGGCGAGCATCATGGGCGTCGCGTGCTTCAGAACCCGGGTGATATCGCGTCGGAACTCGTCGAAACTCACAGTCCACGAGGCTAATGGGCGTTCGTTCACGACGGCGGGGGTGCACGACGAGAGTGCCGGAGTATCGGTTTACGCCCGTCGACGACGACGTGATCGAGGCGGAACTGCTCGACGACTGAGTCGTCCCGCTGCGCCGCCGGGCACCCGACCGCCGCACGTTATGAAGGAGAACTCACGCTATGAAGGAGCGGATGCTGCACAGCATCCTTCGAAGCGTGAGTTCTCCTTCATTTCGGGAGATGGTCGCAAGGCGGCGCGCCGCGGCTACCGCAGGGGTGGGCGGTGCAGCCCGCCGAGAGCGTCCTTCTCGAGCTCCCGTCCGATCAGCGAGTGCCGCCGCGAGTATGCGAAGTAGATCACCAGGCCGAGCGCGAGCCAGATGGCGAAGCGCACCCAGGTCTCGGTGCTGAGGTTCAGCATCAGCCAGAAGCAGGCGAGCGCCGAGATCCACGGCAGCCACGGAGACAGCGGCACCGTGAACGGGCGCTCCAGGTCGGGTCGGCTCTTGCGGAGGATCGGCACACCGATGCTCACCAGCACGAAGGCCGACAGCGTCCCGATGTTGATCATGTCGCCCAGCACCTGCACATCCGTGAAGCCGGCGATGATCGCGATCACGACGCCCACGATGAGCTGGATGCGGATCGGGGTGCCGCGCTTCGCGTTCGTCACGCTCAGCGAGCGCGGCAGCAGGCCGTCACGGCTCATCGCGAACACGACGCGGGCGAGGCCCATCAGCAGCACCATCACCACGGTCGTGAGTCCCACGAGGCTGCCGATGGCGATCACCTGCGCCGCCCACGTCGCCCCGACGAGCTCGAACGCGCTCGCCAGGGAGGGCTCTTCGAGCTTCGCGAGCTCGGTGTACGAGACCATGCCGGTGATGACGATCGCGACCAGCACGTACAGGACGGTCACGATCACGAGGCCGAGCATGATGCCGCGCGGGACGGTGCGCTTGGGATCCTTGGTCTCCTCGGCGCTCGTGGCGACGACGTCGAAGCCGATGAACGCGAAGAACACCAGGGCCGCGCCGCTGAGGATGCCGAACACCCCGTAGATCGAGGGGTCGGAGCCGGTCATGAACGAGAAGAGGGACTGCGTCCAGACGCTTTCCGATGCCGCGCCCTCCTGCGCCGGCGGCACGAACGGGGAGTAGTTGGCGCCGTTGATGAAGAACAGTCCGACGACGATGACGAACAGCACGATCGCGACCTTGATCACCGTGAACACGCTGTTGACCCGACTGGACAGCTGCGTGCCGAGGGCGAGCAGCAGCGTGAAGATCGCGACGATCACGACGGGACCCCAGTCGAAGCTGAGCGGCCCGATCTGGAGGGTCATCGGGATCTCGAGGTCGAACAGGGACACCGCATCGCCCAGGTAGACGCCCCAGTACTTCGCGATCACGGCCGACGCCATGAGCATCTCGAGGATCAGGTCCCAGCCGATGATCCAGGCGAGGAACTCGCCGAGGGTCGAGTAGGTGAAGGTGTAGGCGGAACCCGCGACCGGGATTGAGGAGGCGAACTCCGCGTAGCAGAGGATCGCGAGCCCGCACACGGCCGCGGCGATGATGAACGAGACGATGACGGCCGGGCCGGCATGCCGCGCGGACGCCTCGGCACCGACCGAGAAGATGCCGGCACCGACGGCGACCGCGACGCCCATGACAGCGAGATCCCACACGCCCAGGGAGCGTTTCAGGGACCGTTTCTCGTCGTGCGTCTCTGCCATCGACTGTTCGACGGACTTGATCCTTCTCTGGATTGCCATGCCGACGATTGTAGATCGGAGCATCGCGCCGCACCCCTCACAAACGGCGCTCCAGCGTCTGCCCTCCGGCCCGAGGGTGTTCAGCCCTCGGAGGCTGCGGCCAGGGCTCGGCCGGTGAGCGACGCGGCGTCGCGCACGATCGCCGCCGGAGTGCCGGCGAAGATCAGCCGCCCGCCGTCCGAGCCGGCACCGGGGCCGATGTCGATGACATGATCCGCGCGCGCGACCACGCGCAGATTGTGCTCGACCACGACCAGCGTCGCGCCGTCGTCGAGCAGATCGTCGAAGAGGGTGTTGATCGTGTCGACGTCGGTCGGATGCAGGCCCGAGGTGGGTTCGTCGAGGATGATCCGGTCGGCGGGGTCGCGCCGCGGATCACTGAGATGCCGGGCGAGGAGCAGCCGCTGCTTCTCGCCGCCCGAGAGCGTGTCGAGCGACCGTCCCACCGGGATGTAGCTCAGACCGGTGCGCTGCACCCACTCCAGCGCCGAGACCACATCGGGGTGGGCGGAGAACAGCGCGCTGACCTCGGCGGGCGTCGAAGCCAGGACGTCGGCGATCGAGGCACCGTCGACCCGCACGCCGAGCGCCTTCGGGTTGAAGCGCAGGCCGCCGCAGGCATCACAGGGCAGCGAGACGTCGTCGAGGAACGCGAGCTCGGTCGTGATGTGCCCGCGCCCATGGCAGGTGGGGCAGGCTCCGCGCGAGTTGAAGCTGAACCACGACGGGTCGAGGCCCGACGCGGCGGCGAACACCTCGCGCACCGTGTCGGCGATGCGCAGGATGCTCAGCGTCGTCGACCGCGCTCCGCCGCGCAGCGGGTCTTGCCCGACGACCGTGAACTCGGGATGCTGGCGCGGCAGCTCGACCGTGGCGAAAGAGCTCTTTCCCGAACCCGCGACCCCCGTGATCGCGGTGAGCACGCCGAGGGGGACATCGACGTCGAACCCGCGCAGGTTGTGCGATCGCGCATCCTTCACGGTGATGCGACCCGAGGGTTCCCGTGCCGTCTCGCGGATCGTCAGCGGCTCGGCGAGCACTCGTCCCGTGAGAGTGTCGCTGCCGCGCAACGCCGCGGGCGTGCCCTCGAACTGCACTATGCCGCCCGCGGAACCCGCCCCGGGCCCGAGGTCGACCACGTGATCGGCGACCGCGATCACCTGCGGGTGGTGCTCGACGACGAGGATCGTGTTGCCCGCATCGCGCAGCCGCTGCAGCAGGGCGACGAGGCGCTGGATGTCGGCGGGGTGCAGCCCGGTGCTCGGCTCATCGAACACGTAGGTCACGTCGGTCAGGGCGCTGCCGAGGTGGCGCACGATCTTGACCCGCTGCGCCTCGCCGCCGGACAGGGTCGACGACTCGCGGTCGAGCGTGAGGTAGCCGAGGCCGACCGAGAGCAGGGCGTCGAGCACATGACGGATGCCCTCGACCGCCGGTGCCACCCGCGCATCGTCGAAGGCGTCGAGCAGTGTGTGCAGCTCGGCCACCGGCATCCGCATCCAGTCCACGATCGATCGCCCGTCGATGAGGCTCGCCCGCGCCGCCTCGTTCACTCGCGCGCCCCGGCAGTCCGGGCAGGTGTGATGGGTCACGAGCCGGTCGAGCTCTTCACGCACCTGGGGCGACATCTTCACCGGGCGCTGCTTCAGGAACACGTCGCGCATGCGGGTGATCACGCCGTCGAACCGGGCGCTCTGCGGGAACCGCGGGTCCGGGTCGTCGAGTTTGAGCTTGTCGGCGTAGAGGAACTGATCCATCTCCTCGGCCGTGTAGTCCTTGAGCGGCTTCTCGCGGTCGAACAGCCCGCAGTAGGCGAACCGCTTCCACCGATACACGCCAGGGCGGAACAGGCTGAACCGCACCGGCCCCTCGTCGATGTTCTTCTCGGGGTCGATCAGGGCGTCGATGTCGATGTCGTACACCGTGCCGAGTCCTTCGCAGGTCGGACACATACCGGAGGGATCGTTGAACGAGTAGGCGGGGGAGTAGCCGGCCGAAGGCTCGCCCACGCGCGAGAACACGAGGCGCACGAGAGAGGCCAGGTCTGTCGCGGTCGCCACCGTCGAGCGCGCGTTGCCCGTGAACCGACGCTGGTCGATCAGCACCGTGAAGGTCAGGCCGTCCATGGACTGCACGTCGGGCGCCGGCATCTGCGGCAGCCGTGCGCGGATGAACGTCGAATAGGAGTCGTTGACGAGCCGCTGCGCCTCGGCGGCGATCGTGTCGAGCACCAGCGACGACTTGCCCGATCCGGAGACGCCGGTGAAGACGGTGAGCAGCTTCTTGGGAACGTCGACCGAGACATCGCGGAGGTTGTTCGTCCGCGCGCCGGTGATGCGGAGAGTATCCATCCGGAAACGCTAACGGGGCCCCCGGACAATCCGGGGGCCCCGTCGACAGCGGAGGGTGGGCGCGGGTCAGGCGCTGAGGACGACCGTCTCGTCGATCGGGCGACGCACGCGCGGAGCGACCTCGCGCTCCTGCAGCACCTCGGGAAGCGCCTCGATGTCGCCGAACTCGCCGACGGCGAAGACCGTGGTGGGGACGAAGCGGGCTTCGAGGTCGGCGAACTCGCGGACGACCTCCGGGTCGAAGCCGCTCATCTGGTGCACGACGAGGCCGTCGTGGTGGGCCTGCACCGAGAAGTGCGCGACGGCCTGACCGAGGTCGTACAGGGCGTGGGTGATCGGCGTGCCGTCGGCCGTGGCCGTCTCGGCGATCGCGACCACGAGCACAGCGGCGTTGCCCGCCCATGCCTGGTTGAAGCCCATCAGGGCGTCTACGACCTGGGCGTGCAGGGCGGTGCCGCGGCGGGCGACGATGAAGCGCCACGGCTGGGTGTTGTTGGCGGACGGGCTCCAGCGGGCGGCCTCGAGAGCGGTGGCGAGCTTGGCCTCGTCGATCGAGTTCTGCGCGTCGAAGGCGCGGGGGCTCCAGCGGCCGGCGAGGACGTCGAGGACGGGGTGCTCGGTCGGGGCGGTGCGGTCGATGACGGGAGTGCTCACGGAAGTGCCTTTCAGAAGGAGTGGATCGGACTCCTTCGTCCGGGTACACGGGACAGAACAGATGCATGTGCATGCATATTCCCGAGTGGGTGCGTGTCTTCGTCAGGCGGGCAGGTTGTGCGAAGCGGCGTCCGCGAGCGCGTTGCGCACGGCGCGGATGGACGGGGCGGCGGCGGACACGCGCCGTGCCGAGGAGAAGATCTCGCGCCGCGGCTCGCGGGGGAGCGGCGCCAGATCCACGGTCGGGGTGTCGCCGGCCCACACGAGCTCGGGCAGCAGTCCGACCGCGAGCCCGGCGTGGATCAGCCGCACGTGCGCCGTGAGGTCGGCGATCTCGAACCGCACGTCGGGCTCGAACCCGGCCGTGCGACAGAGCTGCTCGGCCCAGGCGCGGGATGCCGTGCCCTCGGGCTCGAGGACCCACGGCTCCTCGCGGGTGGACCACAGAGCGGCGACGGCATCCGCGTGCGTGGGCGCTCCGGGATGCCGGGCGAGGGCGATCGCGTCGTGGGCGAGCATCACCCGGTCGAGGTCGGCGTGGATCGGGCGGGTCCGCCCCGGATACTGCTCGGCGAGGATCAGGTCGAAGTCGCGGCTGGACACCCCGACGAGCCCGGTCTCCGGGTCGCACTCGGTGACCTCGACCCGCAGGGCCGGATGCCTCTCCTTGAGGGACTCGAGCGCGCGCGGCAGCAGGGAGTGCGCGGTCGACTGGAACACGGCGATGCGCGCCGTGCCCGTCACCTCGGTGAGCGACTCCGCGACGGCGACCTCGGCGTGCTCCAGCTGATCGAGGATGCCGATGGCCTGGCTGACCAGCACATTCCCCTGCGGGGTGAACTGCACGCCGCGGCCGACTCGGCGCAGCAGCGGCACCCCCACATCGCGCTCCAGGGCGCTCAACTGCTGCGACACGGAGGCCTTGCTGTACGAGAGGGCGTCGGCGACGGCGGAGAGGGTTCCGCGGCGTGACAGCTCCACGAGCATCCGCAGGCGATTGACGTCGAGCACGGTCGCTCCATTCGTTCAGCTTGAGTGAACAGAATCCACGCAAATCGGTTGATAGACGGAGCCTACCGAGGGGAAGGACAATGATCCAGCCGCACACGAAACCCCGGTGTGCGCTCTCTTGGAAGGTCCCCCGATGCCTGTCGCCGCCGACACCACCATTCCCCGCACAGAAGACGTCGCCGCCCTCGTGCAGCGCTGGCTCGCCGAGAGTGAGACGCACCCCGTCGAACCGGCCGCCCAGCGCCTGTCCGAGGTGCTCAAAGACCCGAACGGACTCGCGTTCACGGTCGGTTTCGTCGACGGCGTCATGCGCCCCGAAGACCTGCGTGTCGCGGGTCGCAAGCTCGCCGAGATCTCGGAGATCACCCCGAGCCTGCTGCCCGGCTACCTCCGGGCCGCGATCAAGACCGGCGGCTTCTGGGCGCCGAAGCTGCCCGGCGTGGTCGTGCCGATCTCGCGCCGCGTGCTGCGCGCCATGGTCGGGCACCTCGTGCTCGACGCCACGCCCTCCAAGCTCGGCCCCGCGATCGCGAAGCTGCGCAAGAGCGGCAACCGCCTCAACCTCAACCTCCTCGGCGAGGCCGTGCTCGGCGAGCGCGAAGCCGGGCACCGCCTGCAGGGCACCCGCGACTTCCTCGCCCGCGACGACGTCGACTACGTGTCGATCAAGGTCTCCAGCGTCGTCAGCCAGCTGTCGATGTGGTCGTTCGACGAGGCCGTGGCCGATGTCGTCGAGAAGCTCACCCCGCTCTACGAGCTCGCCGCGAAGGCCGAAGCCAAGGGCAAGGCCAAGTTCATCAACCTCGACATGGAGGAGTACCGCGACCTCGACCTGACGATCGCGGCCTTCACCAGCATCCTCGACCAGCCGGGGCTCGAGAACCTCGAGGCCGGCATCGTGCTGCAGGCCTACCTGCCCGACGCGCTCGGCGCGATGCAGCACCTGCAGGAGTGGGCTGCCGCCCGCCGGGCGAAGGGTGGAGCGCCGATCAAGGTGCGTGTCGTCAAGGGTGCGAACCTCGCCATGGAAGAGGTCGACGCCGCGATCCACGGCTGGCCGCTCGCCACCTACGGCACCAAGCAGGACTCCGACACCAACTACAAGCGGGTGCTCGACTGGGCGATGACCCCGGAGCGTCTGGATGCCGTGCGCATCGGCGTCGCGGGCCACAACCTGTTCGACATCGCCTACACGTGGCTGCTCGCGCAGGCGCGCGGGGTGGCGCGCCCTTCGACAGGCTCAGGGACCCAGGGGGAGGCGGAGCCCCTCGTCGAGTACGAGATGCTGCTGGGCATGGCGACCGGCCAGGCCGAGGCCGTCCGCAAGGACGTCGGACGCCTGCTGCTCTACACGCCGGTCGTGAACCCGGCCGAGTTCGACGTCGCGATCGCGTACCTCGTGCGCCGCCTCGAAGAGAACGCCAGCCCGGAGAACTTCATGTCGGCCGTGTTCGAGCTCGCCTCGAACCCGACGCTGCTCACTCGCGAGCGGGAGCGCTTCGAGCGCTCGCTGGCCGCGCTGGAGACCGATGCTCCGGAGTACGTCCCGGCACCCCACCGTGTGCAGGACCGCACCGTGGAGGCTCCCGCAGGCACCACGAACGGATTCGAGAACCAGGCCGACACCGACCCCGCCATCGCCGCGAACCGGGCGTGGGGGCGCGATATCCTCGGCCGCTCGGTCGGATCGACGCTGGGCCTCGACACCATCGCGATCGCGAAGGTCGAGACGGATGCCGAGCTCGACGGCATCTTCACCGCCGCCAGCGCCGCTGCCGAGAAGTGGGCCGCCCTGCCCGCCGCCGACCGCGCCGCCGTGCTGCACCGCGCCGGCGACGAGCTCGCCGCGCGCCGCGGCCAGCTCATCGAGATCATGGCCCACGAGGCGGGCAAGACCATCGCCGAGGCCGACCCCGAGATCAGCGAAGCCATCGACTTCGCGCACTACTACGCCGAGCGCGCCAAGGACCTCGAGACCGTCTCGGGCGCCGAGTTCGTGCCGTCGAAGGTCACCGTGGTCACCCCGCCGTGGAACTTCCCGGTCGCGATCCCCGCGGGTGGAGTGCTGGCCGGTCTGGCCTCTGGGTCGGCCGTGATCATCAAGCCGGCCAAGCTCACCCAGCGCTGCGGTGCGGTGATGGTCGAAGCGCTGTGGGCCGCGGGTGTGCCGCGTGACCTGCTCGCGCTCGTCGACCTGGCTTCGCGCGACCTGGGCACGCGGCTCGTCGCCGGCCCTGCGGTGGACCGGGTGATCCTGACCGGGGCGTACGAGACGGCGCAGCTGTTCCGCTCGTTCCGCTCCGACCTGCCTCTCCTCGCGGAGACCAGCGGCAAGAACGCGATCATCGTCACTCCCTCCGCCGACCTCGACCTCGCGGCCGCCGACGTGGCCCGCAGTGCCTTCGGTCATGCGGGGCAGAAGTGCTCCGCGGCGTCGCTGGCGATCCTCGTGGGATCGGTCGCCGACTCGAAGCGGTTCGAGCGTCAGCTGGTGGATGCCGTGACTTCGATGCGCGTCGGGCTGCCCGACGACCCGGCCACGCAGATGGGTCCGATCATCGAGCCCGCGAACGGCAAGCTGCTCACGGCGCTGACGAAGCTGGAGAAGGGCGAGCGCTGGCTCGTCAAGCCGCGCAAGCTCGACGACGAGGGCAAGCAGTGGACGCCCGGCGTCAAGACCGGCGTGCGCGAGGGCTCGTACTTCCACCTGACCGAGTTCTTCGGCCCGGTGCTCGGCATCATGCACGCCAAGGACCTGGACGAGGCGCTGCGCCTGCAGAACGCGGTCGACTACGGCCTGACCGCGGGCATCCACTCGCTCGACTCCGACGAGGTCGCCACCTGGCTGGACCGCGTGGAGGCCGGCAACCTCTACGTGAACCGCGGCATCACCGGGGCGATCGTGCAGCGTCAGCCGTTCGGCGGCTGGAAGCGCTCGGCCGTCGGTGCGGGCGCGAAGGCCGGCGGACCGAACTACCTCTTCGGCCTCGGCGACTGGGCTCCGGCCGAGCTTCCGGCCGGAGCGCCGAGCGCGGCCGTCGTGCCGGTGGTCGGCGCGCTGCTGGATGCTGCCGCCTCCGAGGTCGACGCGGCCGAAGCTGAATGGCTGCACCGCGCCGCGGCATCCGACGAGCGCGCCTGGGTCGACGAGTTCGGTGCGGTCAGCGACAAGTCGGGCCTCGGAGTCGAGCGCAACCTGTTCCGCTACCGTCCGGTCGCGGTCGATGTGCGCATCGCCGAGAACGCGCCTCTGGCGGACGGCATCCGCGTGCTCGCGGCCGCCCTGCGCAGCGGCAGCCCGTTCACGGTGTCGGCGCCGGCGCTGCCCTCGCGCGTCGAGAAGGCGCTGCGGGCGCACGGGGTCACCGTGAAGCACGAGTCGGATGCGGCGTGGACCAAGCGCTACGCGAAGGCGGCGAACTCGTGGCACCGTGTGCGTCTCGTCGGCGGCGACGCCGCGGCACTGCACGAGGCGCTCGACGGGAGCCCCGACGTGGCGGTGTGGTCGCACGCCGTGACCGGTGCCGGCCGCGTCGAGATCCTGCCGTTCCTGCACGAGCAGGCCGTGTCGATCACGAACCACCGCTTCGGCAACCCGACCACTCTCGCCGACGGCGTGATCTGACCGGTACTTGTCCGCCGAGACCCGGTTGTCGCCGAAACCCCGAGTAACCACCGAAACCCCCTGCTGCAGACATCCGCAACAGGGGGTTTCGGCGTGAAGGCGGGGTCTCGGCGCGAGGGGCGAGACGCGAGACGCGGCGCGTCAGCCGCGCAGCGCCTCCTTGAGCTTGACCCGGGAGCCCATGCGCAGCAACGAGTTCTCGTAGATCTTCGCGCCGATGACGATCGCGGCCACGCAGCTCGCGAGCAGGATCACCAGGCTCAGCAGCGGCTCCCACCACTGCGCCTCGCCGACGAACAGGCGCATCGGCATTCCGACCGGGGCCGAGAACGGCACGTACGACATGATCGTCAGCACCAGCGGGTTGTCGTTGAAGACGATGACCAGGATGTACGGCGCCATGATCAGCATCGTGATCGGCGTGGTCGTCGAGCCGATGTCCTCCTGGCGCGACACCATCGAGGCGGCGGCCGCGAACATGGCCGCCAGCAGGATGAAGCCGAACAGGAAGAACACCGCGAACCAGATGATCGGCGCTCCGAGGGTCGTCAGCACCTCGCGTTGACCGGTGACGATCAGCCCGATCGTGGCCACCGCCGCGAGGGCGAGGATCTGCCCCATCGCGAGCACCGTGTTGCCGATGACCTTGCCGGCGAGGAGCGTGCGCGCCGGGATCGCCGACAGCAGCACCTCCACCACGCGCGTCTGCTTCTCCTCCACGACGCTCTGGGCGATCGTGCCGCCGAACGTCGCCGCGGCCATCATGAACACCAGGCCGAACGCGATCGCGATGAAGTAGCGCAGCAGCGGGTTGGTGGTCGCCGGTTCCAGGATGACGACCTCGGGAGAGATCGACAGCGCCGAGACGATCGAGCCCGGGGCATCCTGCAGGGCGATGATCGTGTAGCCCGAGGGACCATCGCCTTCCAGCACCGCGGCGTCGACCTTATCGTCGCGCACGAGCTCTTCTGCGGCGGCCTGGTCGGCCACTTCGGTGACTTCGACTCCGGGGATCGCCGACACGACGGATGCCGTCTCTGCCGTCGCGGCGATCGGCGTCGTGTCGGTGTTCTTGCTGGCGAAGCCGCCGAGGATGATGCCGGCGAGCGCGAGCACCAGGAGGATGCCGGTGGAGATCAGGAAGGCCTTGCTGCGGAGCTTCGATCCGATCTCGCGCTCGGCGACGAGCCAGATGCCGTTGCTGCTGCGGACGGGGGCGGGGGTGCTCACTGGATGACCTCCTTGAAGATCTGGGCGAGGGACGGATGCTTCGGCGCGAAGCTCGCGACGTCGCCGCGCTGCACGGCCGACTGGAGCACACGCTGGGCGGTCTCGGGGCCGTCCGCGTCGAACAGGGCGTAGCCGCCCTCGAAGTCGACGACCGTCACCCCCGGCTCGGTGCGCAGCCATCCCGCGTCGCCTGCGGAGACGAGCTCATAGCGGTCGCGGGCGTGCTCGGCGCGGAGCGCATCGCGGGAGCCTGAGGCGCGGATCGTGCCACCGGCGAGGATCACGAGGTCGTCGCACAGGCGCTCGACCACATCGAGCTGGTGGGAGGAGAACAGGATGGATGCGCCTTTCGCAGCGCTGGACTGCAGCACTCCGGCGACCACGTCGACCGCGAGCGGGTCGAGACCGGAGAACGGCTCGTCGAGGATGAGCACCTCGGGGTCGTGCACGAGCGAGGCGGCGATCTGCGCGCGCTGCTGGTTGCCGAGCGACAGCGACTCGATCGTGTCGTTCAACCGTTCGCCGAGGCCCAACTCGGTGAGGAGCTCCGTGGCCCGGTCGGTGGCCTCCTGTTTGCCGAAGCCGTGCAGCCGGGCGAGGTACACGATCTGCTCGAGCACCTTCATCTTCGGGTAGAGACCGCGCTCCTCGGGCATGTACCCGAAGCGGCGGCGGTCTTCGGCCGTGATCGGCGCGCCGTCGAGGTCGACCCGGCCGCCGTCCGAGGACAGCAGCCCCAGGACGATCCGCATGGTCGTGGTCTTGCCGGCGCCGTTGCCGCCGACGAACCCCGTCAGGCGGCCGGGAGCCACCGTGAAGGACACATCGTCGAGCACGCGCCGAGAGCCATAGCTCTTGGTGATGCCGGAGAGTTCGAGCATTCCTGTCGTCATACCCTCACGCTACGGAGCAGGGCGGCCCCGGGCATCCCCCCTGTGGCGGACTCCTTCCCGTCCGTCCCGCGGCTGACCCGCGTCGGCCCGCGTCGCCCGCCCCTTCCCCGCCCGACGGCGCCGAGTGCACGGGATGCTGCCGAGTGCACGGCATCTTCGCGTGGAGAAGCCGTGCGTTCGACGGGAAGCCGTGCGCTCGGCGACGGGGAGGGGGGAGGAGGAGGAGGGTCAGGGGCGGCGGGTGTGCAGGACCGTGCGGACGACGAGCCCGGCGACGAGTGCCCAGAACGCGGCACTGACCCCGAGCACCGAGATGCCGGATGCCGCGACCAGGAAGGTCACGACCGCGGGGATGCGCTCGCCCGGATCGTCGATGGCCTGCTGCACGGCAGACCCGAACGCGGCGAACAGCGCGAGACCGGCGACCGCGGGGATCACGGCGGCGGGCGCGAGCACCACGAGTGCGGCGAAGGCGGCGGAGAACGCGCCGAGCACGAGGTATGACACCCCGGTCGAGACGCCCGCCACCCACCGCCGCTTCGGGTCGGGGTCGGCGTCCGGTGATGCGGCCAGGGCGGCGCTGATCGCGGCGAGGTTGATGGCATGGCCTCCGGCCGTCGCACCGAGAGCAGTGCCGACACCCGTCACCAGCATGGCCGGACGCCACGGCACCTCGTACCCGAAACTGCGCATGATCGCGATGCCCGGCACGTTCTGCGAGGCCATCGTCACGATGAACAGCGGCAGCGCGAGGCCGACCAGCGCCCCCACCGTGAACGTCGGAGCGGTGAACTCGAGTCGGGGCACGAGCATGGCGGGGTCGAACGGAGCCCCTTCGCCGATGAGGGAGACCGCCACGACCACGGCGGCCGCGACGAACGCGAGGGGAACCGCCCACCGCGGCGCGAGGCGCGCGAACACCAGCCAGGTGAGCACGACCGGCACCACGCCCCACGGATTCTCGACGATGCCCGTGATCGGCGCCAGACACAGCGGCAGCAGCACACCGGCGAGCATCGCCTGCGCGATCGATGGCGGGATGCGGGCGATCAGGGCGCCGAGCGCGGGCCAGAGCGCCGTGAGCAGGATCAGTGCGGCGGTGACGAGGAACGCCCCGACCGCCGCCGGCCACCCTCCCTCGACGGTCCCGGTCGCGACGAGGAGGGCGGCGCCGGGGGTCGACCACGCGACGGTGATCGGCATCCGGTACCGCCAGGCGAGCACGACGCACGCCAGGCCCATGGTGAGGCTGGCCGCGAGGAGCCCGCTGGCCGCCTGCGCCGCATCCGCCCCGACCGCATCGAGCCCGGTCAGCACGACCGCGAATGAGCTCGTGAATCCGACCAGCGCCGTCACCACCCCCGCCAGGATCGGGCGCGACAGGGAGGGCGATTCGGGCATGGCTCCGAGGCTATCGCGCAGGCGCGTCGGGGCGCCTACGCGAGACCCATGCGGTGTGCGAGCACCACGGCCTGCACGCGATCGCGGGCGCCGAGCTTCTGCAGGATGCGGGAGACGTGCGTCTTGACCGTGGCCTCGCCGATGAACAGCGCCCGCGCGATCTCGGCATTGCTGCGCGCATCGGCGAGCAGCGTCAACACCTCGGCCTCGCGGTCGGTGAGCGGCTCGGCGAGGGTGACCCTCAGGATCGCGGCGCTCTCGATCGAGACGGCCGCCGGTGCCGGTGAGGGTGGCGGCGCGGGGGTCGCGGCGAACCGTGCGAGCACCCGGCGGGTCACCTCGGGCGCGAGCATCCCGTCGCCGGCGGCCAGAGCGCGCACTGCGGCGATCAGGTCCTCGGCACCCGCGTTCTTGAGCAGGAAGCCACTGGCTCCCGCATCCAGCGCCTGGTATAGGTAGTCGTCCCTGTCGAAGGTCGTGACGATCGCGATGGCGGCCCCGACCGCGGGGTCGGCGACGATGCGACGGGTCGCCTCGATGCCGTCCATGTCGGGCATCTGCACGTCCATTGTGATCACGTCGGGACGCAGAGCGGATGCCTGCGCCACGGCCTCTGCCCCCGACGAAGCCTCGCCGACCACCGTGATGTCGGGCTGGGTGTCGAGGATGGTGCGGAAGCCGGCGCGCAGCAACGCGTGGTCGTCGACCAGCAGCACGCGGATCGGGTCGCTCATCGCACGCTCGATCCGGTCGCCGTGGGCAGCGGCACTCGGGCGCGCACCCGCATCCCGCCGAGCGGCCGCGGCGCGACCTCGAGCGTGCCCCCGGATGCGGCGGCCCGCTCCCGCATGCCCAGCTGGCCGAGCCCCGGACGTAAGTGGGTGACCGCTCGTCCGGTGTTCACGATCTCGACCTCCACACCGTCGTCCTCGTAGCGCACGCGGACGTCGGCGGTGGCCCCGCTGCCGGCGTGACGACGGGCGTTCGTCAGCGACTCCTGGGCGATCCGGTACAGGTTCACGGCGACGAGCGACGGCACCGGCACCGGCTCCCCGATCACCGCGTACTCGGTCGGCAGCCCGGCCTCGGTGGATGCCTCGACGAGCTCGGCGATGTCGTCCAGCGCGAGGGTGGACGCCGCATCCGTCGTCTCGCCGCCGGGCGTGCGCAGGGTCTCCAGCAGCTGACGCAGTTCGTGGATCGCGTCGCGCGCCGAATCCTCGATGCCGGTGAGGATGCGCGCCGACTGCGCGGGATCGCGTTCGAGCACCAGACGCGCGGCGCCCGCCTGCACCCCCATGACCGAGACGTGATGCGCGACGACGTCATGCAGCTCGCGCGCGATGCGCACCCGGTCGAGAGCGACGGCCTGGGCCGCGGTGACCTCGCGCTCACGCTCGAGCTCGGTCGTGCGCTGCTCGAGCACGGCCAGCTGCTCGGCCGCCGCCCAGGAGCGCTCGCCGAAGTAGTACGCGCCGCCGAAGTACAACACGTTCAGCAGCAGCTGGATGAGCATGAAGGCCACGTAGGGCGACATGGCGCCGGCGGCGACGTCGGCCTTGTCCGCCTCGCTGATCGCGTCGCGGTACATCGTGATGATCAGCCACACGAACATGCCGACGATGATCCCGACCCGCACGAGCATCGCGCGACGCCGGTCGTTCATCCAGGCGCCCACCGTGTATAGCGTGAGGAACATCACGATGTTGCCGACGTAGATCTCCGGAACGCGGATCGTGACGGCCGTGAAGTAGGCCACGGCCACGATCACGGCGGCCGTGCCCGGCCAGCGGCGGCGGAATGCCAGGGGAGCGGTGGCGACGACGGCGTACACCAGGGCCCACCACAGCGGGGCTTGCTCGTCACCGTAGATCTCGGCGATCGAGGACAGTCCTGCGCTCAGCACCGCGCCGACGAACATGACGGCGGCGAGGATGACATCGGATCGTCGTTGTCGCTCGGTCGGCGTGCGGGTGAACGCAGTGGCAGGCATCCCTCCACCGTAGGGCGACGGCTGAATCGTGGCATCCCCCGCGCGGTGGATCGGAGGGCTCGGCAGGCGCACAACTTGCTATTGACAAGCATGGTTGTTATTTGCAAGTATCGTCGTCATCACCTCGACAAAGGAGTCATCATGACCAAGGTCTTCGTCAACCTGCCCACCAGCGATCTCGAGCGCGCGAAAGCGTTCTACACGGCGCTCGGCTGTCAGATCAGCCCGCAGTTCACCGACGAGAACGCGGCTTGCATCGTGTGGAGCGAGGACATCTACTTCATGGTCCTCAAGCGCGAGTTCTTCGCCACCTTCACCGACAAGCCCATCGCCGACCCGAACGAGGTCGCCCAGGTGTCGGTCGCGTTCAGCCAGGATTCGCGCGAAGAGGTCGACGCGATCCTCGCGAAGGGCCTGGCCGCCGGCGGCGTCGAGCCGAAGCCCGTGCAGGACTACGGCTTCATGTACTCGCGCGACCTCGATGACCCCGACGGCAACTCCCTCGGCTTCCTCTACATGACCCCCGAGGCGGTCGAGAACGGTCCGGATCACGTGGCCGACCACGCGGCCTCGGCCTGACATGGCGGCGCGCAGCTATGGCCAGTACTGCGGTGTGACGACGGCCGTCGAGCTGATCGGCGAACGGTGGAGTCTTCTCATCGTCCGCGATCTGCTCGTCGGGCCGCGGCGATACACCGACCTCAAGCAGGGCCTGCCGCGCATTCCCACCAACATCCTCTCCACGCGTCTGAAGGAGCTGCAGGAGGGCGGGGTGGTCCGCCGCGTGCCCCTGCTGAACTGCGGCCTCGTCTACGAGCTGACCCCCTACGGCCGATCGTTCGAGCCGATCATGCTCGCGCTCGGCCGGTGGGGCTTCCAGGCGATGGGCGACCCCGAGGAGGGCGACGTGGTCACCCCGGACTCGCTCACCATGGCATTGCGCACGGCGTTCCAGGCGGATGCGGCGACGGATGCCGAGTACGAGCTGCACGTCGGCGACGTCGCCCTGCGTGCCTCGGTGCGTGACGGCGAACTCCGGGTCGCGCAGCTCGCGCCCCCGGCGCCACCCGTCGGCGGACGGCTGCCCGAGGGGGAGCCGGACGCGGTGATCGTCGCTGGTCCCGGCATCCGGCGACTGATCGGCGGGGAGATCACGCCGGACGAGGCGCTCGCGCAGGACATCGTCGCGGTCGTCCGCGGCGAGGAGTCGCGGCTGGATGGATTCGCGGCCACCTTCCACATCGCACGGATGACAGTAGGGAGCATGACATGAGCACTGATGACCTGCAGGATGCGGCAGAGGGGCGCATCCTGATCGACCTCTTCATGACCCTCGACGGCGTCGCGCAGGGGCCGGGCGGAGTGGGCGAAGACACGTCCGGCGGATTCCGCTTCAGCGGCTGGCAGGCGGGGTACCCCTCGCCCGGAATGGGGGAGGAGGTCGACAACGGGATGCGGGGCCTCGACGCCCTGCTGCTCGGCCGTCGCACCTACGACATCTTCGCCTCATATTGGCCGCACCACACCGATGGTCCCGACGGCCATATCGGCCGGTTGTTCGACCGCGTCCCGAAGTACGTGGCGACGAGGGATGCAGATCTCGCGCTCGACTGGCAGGGCAGCACCCGGGTCGGGGATGACCTCGCCGCCGAGGTCGCCGCGATGCGGACGGCACACCGCGAGGTGCACGTGATCGGCAGCATCGACTTCGTGCACACCCTTCTCGCCGAGGGCCTCTTCGACGAGCTGAACCTCTGGGTCTATCCGATCCTGCTCGGCGCGGGCAAGAAGGTCTTCGACGACGGGGCACTGCCGTCGGTGCTGCGCCTGTTGCGGCCGCCGGCCACAGACGAGGCCGGCGTGACGTTCCTCCACTACGGGCGCACCGATCGCGTGCCGGAGGTCGGGACATTCGGGTGAGCGCACGGAGGGGTTGATCGAGTAAATCGACTATTCCCTTTCCACGCTGCTACCCCCTAGATTCGAGCTGGACGTTGCCGCATGATCGGCACGGAATTCGAGGCCGCCGCGGCAGCGCGATCGTTGCGCGGGCGGACTCCTTCACGGGGTGGGACGATGACGCGACGACGCGCGACGATCAAGGCTGTACTCGGCGGAATGGCGGCGCTCACGCTCGCCTGGGGCGGTGCGACCGCGGCGGTCGCGGCAGAACCGACCGCCGCCATCACGGGCACGGTGGTCACCTCCGCCGACGGAGCGCCCGTACCGTTCATCTCGGTCCACGCCAGCAACGAAGACTTCACGGAGTCCGGATTCGCGGTGACCGACGAGAACGGCGAGTACCGGATGGAAGGCCTGCCGGCGGGCGAGTACACCGTGCGGTTCGAGACCGACGGGACCGATCTCGTCTCCGAGTACTGGAACGACGCCGCCGACCGGGAGAGCGCGCAGCGGGTCACCCTCACCGAGAGTGAGGGTGTCGAGGGTATCGACGCGGCGCTCGACCTGGGCGGCTCGATCTCCGGTCGCGTGATGCGGCAGAGCGACGGCGAACCGCTCGAGAGCGTCACGGTGCGGGCCAGCACACCGGACGGTTCGAGCACCGCGTCGGTCGCGACTGACAGCGACGGTGTCTACCGGATTCCGGGTCTGCGCGGCGGCGACTACATCGTGAGTTTCGCTCCGGACGACGCGACCTTCTCGAACGAGTACTGGGACGACGCGTACGACGTCAGCATGGCGGCGCCCGTGACGGTGGCATCGGGTGAGGAGAGCGCGGCGATCGATGCGTTCCTCGCCGAAGCGGGCACGATCAGCGGAGAGGTGGTTCTCGCGGTGGACGGTTCGCCGGTGCCGGGATGGGTGCAGGCTCACGACCCCCGCACGTCCACCACAGTGCAGGCGGACATCGCACCGAACGGCAGCTACGTACTCACCGTACCTCCGGGAAAGTATGAGGTGGTGTTCACCCCCAGTGGCGGTCGAGGTATCGCCGAGTACTGGGACGATGCGCTTCGCGTGGAGGATGCCACTGCGGTCGACGTCGCGCAGGGGCAGATCGTTACCGGGGTCGATGGCGTGCTCGACTCCTACGGCGTGATCTCCGGTGTGGTCGAGACGGCGGGGACTCCATCGGGTGATGCCCTCGTCGAGGCTTTCCAGGGCGGCAAGCCGGCAGGAATGGCTTACACCCGGCCGGACGGCTCGTATGAGATCTCCCTCCCGGTCGGTTCCTACACGCTCCGCGCGCGGGCTCAGGTCTACGACCCGATCTATGCACCGCAGTACTTCGACGGTGTCGCGCTGGCTTCGCAGGCCACGCCGATCACTCTCACCACATCCTCTGATCGAGCCGGAGTCGATTTCGATCTCGCGCTCGGTGGCAACATCGCCGGCACCATCTCGACTGCGGACGGGTCTGCATTCTCTGATGCGCGGGTCACCGTGCTGCTTCAGCGCGCCGGGACGTGGCACGAGGTCGCCTCTGTCGACAGCTCCGGCGCCTACACCTTCCGTGAGGGGCCGGATGGTTCGGCTCCCGGGGGTTCGCTGCCCGCGGGAACGTACACGGTGCGTGTCGAGGCCGCCGGTTACTGCACCCAGTACTACGGTGGCGTCTCCGCCCTCGGCGATGCCGAGACGTTCACGCTCCGTGCCGGCGAAACCGCAGGCGGCATCGATTTGGACATTGCTGAGGAGTGCGCGGAGCCACAACCGACGCCCACGCTGTCCCTGTCCACGGGATCGATCCGCGCGGGCAAGGACATCACGGTCTCGGGCACCGGGTTCACGCCGGGCGCGACCATCGCCTTCGAGCTGCGTTCCGACCCGATCGCGCTCGGAGTGCTGACGGCCGACGCTGACGGCGTGCTCCAGGGGACGCTGCGTATTCCGGCGACTGCGCCTGTCGGCGCGCACACCTTGGTCGCGCTGTCGGGCTCCACTGTGGTCGCCAGCGCTGCGCTGACCGTGACCGCGGCTGCGGGCCCAGGCACCGGAAGCGGCGGTCAGACCGGCGGCGCCGCAGCTCCGGGCGACGGGCTGGCGAACACCGGAGCAGAGACCCCGACCGCGGTCATCGCGATCGGTTTCCTCCTGGCCGTGATGGGTGGACTGCTCGTGCATCGACGCCGCGCGGAGAGCTGAGGCGAAGGCGTCAGCCGAGCAGTCGCTCGATCACCTGCGCGACGCCGTCGTCATCGTTCGAGGCGG
>NZ_SSDF01000039.1 GCF_004794515.1 Microbacterium sp. A20
GACCCCACCCGCACCCCACGACTCGGCGGACGCGCCCGCTTCGACATCGCCGCATGACCATGCATCCGCGCAGACCGGGCGCGGGGCGCCGGGGAACGGTCGCAGCCGGCGTCACCTCAGGATCGTTGCGAACGACGCCCGCCGACACCAGCCTTGCGGAGCTGATCGGCGATGAGGATTCCCAGGGCGGTGGTACCGACGCAGCTGGCCAGCGTGATCGTGAAGAACAGCGCCTGCACGGCGAGCGGGAAGCTGCCCAGATCGAACGACGCCCACGCGAGCACCGGATACACGAAGCTCACCACGACAGCGCCGACATAGTGCATCCACGTGCCCCAGTACCGCCAGATCACGAAGAGGAACGGCAGCTCGGTGAACGCCGCCCACCACAGATTCGTCGCCACGCTGCCGAACCCGTATCCCGAGAACGGCACGATCACGAGGCCGGCGAGCAGGCCCACCAGGAGCCCGACCAGCGGGCGTCGCAGCAGACGCAGCGCGATGACCGACGGCAGCATCCAGAGTCCGGCCAGCGCCACGCTCGCGAAGGGCGCCACGGGGAAGAGCAGCGTCGACAACCAGTTCGCCGGCGCCAGCAGCAGGCCGCCCGCCACACCGAGCGCGGCACAGGTCAGCAGGATCGCCGTGGGAAAGCGGAACCGCCCACCCGGCTTTCGCGCGGTACCGCCCGATCCTCGCCGGGAAACCGCCGCGTCCGTGCCACTCATGCCAGCGGCTCCGCTGCCGCCTCGCGAGCGGCCTTCGATGCCGGAGAAGCCGCGCCGATCTTCCAGTACCCGCAGAAGCTCACGGCGTTCTTGTCGACACCACGCTCGCCCACCAGGTGCTTGCGGGCGCCCGAGGCGAGCGCCTGCTCACCGGCCGCATACGCGTGGAACGGGGCATCGGGCAGCGCGGTGCGGCCCAGCGTCTGCAGCGCCAGCGCACCGGGGGCGACATCGTGAGGGCGCACGATCCAGACGACCTCGAGACCGGACGGATGCGGGAACCCCAGCGCATCGTCCTCGCTCGGCACCTCGATGATCGCGGTGCCGGTGGCATCCACGGGCAGCGATGCGCTGATCGAGGCGATCGCCGGCAGTGCCGTCTCGTCCCCGACGAGCACGACGCGATCCGTGCCGCGCTGCGGGTTGAAGGTGAGCCCCTCATCGATGATCAGCACATGCTCGCCCGGCTGGCAGGTCTCCGCCCAGCGCGATGCCGGACCGGCCGTGCCGTCGGCTGCCGAGCCGTGCAGCACGAAGTCCACGTCGATCTCGGCGCCGGCCTCCGCTGTCGCCGCACGATACGCGCGCACGCTGTAGTTGCGCATCACGGGCCGTTCGCCGTCGGGGATGCGCAGGAACTTCAGATACCCGAACATCTTGTTCGCCTTCGCGGGCACCCGCTCGAGGCCCGCATCGCCGCCGATCGGCAGGAACAGCCGGAACCACTGGTCGAAGCCCATCGGCCGGAACTTCTCGATCTCACCGCCGCCGAGAGTCACGCGGATCCAGTGCGCCGAAAGCCGCTCGGTGCGCAGGACCGTCAGATGGATGAGCTCGGTGGTCTCGGGTTTGACCAGCTTGCTGTATGCCATGGGGCGCCTTTCAGGGAAGCTGCCAGGGGAAGAAGGCGACGAAGATGGCGGCGGACGCCAGCAGTGTCGTGAGGGTGAAGACGGTGTCCCGCGTGCGGAACGGCACGAGATGCCGCTCGGTGCGGGTGGGATGGGCGCCGAAGGCCCGGGAATCCATCGCCAGGGCGACGCGCTCCGCATGGCGGATGGCACCGGCGAGGAGCGGCACGATGTAGCCCCAGCCGCGAGCGATGCGGGCGAACGGCCCACGCCCACCGTGGTATCCCCGCACACGGTGGGCCGCGCGGATCACGGCCAGCTCATGCCCGAACCTCGGCACGAACCGGAACGCTGCCAGCGCCGTGTACCCGACGCGGTACGGCACCCGCAGCTGCTGCACGCTCGCCCGCACGAGATCCGGACCGCTGGTGGTGAGTCCGCCGACGAGGGCGAGCGCCATGATCGAGCCGAGGCGCAGCGCCGTCGCCGACCCGATCACCAGAGCGCCGCTGTACAGCGTCCAGTCGCCGATGCGCACGAGCGGCGTGCTGCCGTCGACGAGTCCGGCATCCACCCACAGCGAGAATCCGACCGCGACCAGCAGCATGCCCGCCGGGAGTCCGAGCAGCAGCAGAGCGAGCAGTCGACGCGTGAGGCGGGCGCCGACCAGGGTCAGCACGTACGCGAGCAGGAGGAATGCGGCCGGGGTGGCGAGGTCGCGGACGAACACGAGCAGCACCATCGCCGGGGCGAAGCCCGCCACCTTCGCGAGCGGATTCAGGGCATAGAGGAACTGGCGCGGCGAGGTCGCCGTCATCCGGGCATAGGGATCGAACGCACGATCTCCGGCGGCGTCGGGAACGCGGCGGGCAGCGCTGCCCGTGACGTCGGCGCTCACCGTGTCACCTCGAGGCCTGCGGATGCCAGCACGCGCTGCAGCGCCGGCATGCGGAGCCCGGCGTCGGCGAACAGCTGCTGATCGCGGAACAGCGACGCGGTGGGTCCCGCCGCCCGCACCCGCCCGTCGGCGAGGAGCACGACGTGCGTGCTGTGCTCCGCCACGAGCTGCAGGTCGTGCGTGACGATCACGATCGTCGTGCCTTCGGCGCGGAGGTTCTGCAGCAGATCGAGCAGCTCGGCCGCCCGCGCGCGGTCCTGCCCGAACGTCGGCTCATCCAGCGCGAGGACGCGCGGCCGCGTGATCAGAGCCGTGCCGACCGAGAGGCGTCGCTTCTCTCCGCCCGACAGGAGGAACGGGTGCACGTCCGCCTTGTGCTCGAGGCCGAACCGCACGAGCATCTCCTCGACGCGGGAGGCGATCTCCGGATCCGGCACGTGCCGCAGCCGCAACCCGTGCGCCAGCTCGTCGAACACCGTGTGCGCGATGAACTGGTGCTCCGGGTTCTGGAACACGAAGCCGATGCGCGCGGCGAGGTCGCGGGGCGAGGCCGTGCCCGGATCGATGCCGTCGACCGACACCTGGCCCCGTGGCGGCGGCACGACGCCCGCGAGAGCCTGGATCAGGGTCGTCTTGCCGGCACCGTTCGCGCCCACGATCGCGGTGAGGCTCCCCGACTCGAGGTCGAGGTCGATCCCGTGCAGGATCTCGGTTCGTCGGCGCCGCACGGTCAGCCCGCGGGCACGGATGATCGCCTCGGTGGCGCGTTCCGTCTCGTCGCCCCGCTTCTCGCCCCGCTCATCGTGCAGCTCCTCGCTCGACGACCGAGGCGATGTTCCGCTCGTCGAGCGACCGGAGGAGGAAGAGGCGGCACCCTCCGCGAGCCCGGCGGCGAGCTCGTCCGGAGTCAGCGGCAGGGGATCGAAGGAGAACCCCTGATCCCGCAGCCGCAGCGTGGCGAGCGTCGCCGCCGGCAGCCAGACGCCCATCCCGACGAGTTCGTCGGCATGCGCACGGATGATCTCGGCCGCGGGCCCGTCGAAGACGACCCTGCCGTCGCGGTCGAGCACGATGGTGCGCGTGACGAAATCCATCGCCGCGTCGAGGTTGTGTTCGACGAGGAGGATCGCGCGGTCTCCGGCGGCCACCACATCGGCCAGGGCCGCGTAGACGTCATCGATGCCCTGCGGGTCGAGGTTGGCCGTCGGCTCGTCGAGCACGATCAGCGGCGAGCCCATCGCGAGGGCGCAGGCGATCGCGAGTCGCTGCCGCCCTCCGCCGGACAGATGATCCGGGTTCTCGTCGCGCCGATCCCAGACTCCCACCCGGCGCAGCGCCGCTTCGACGCGGCCGCGTACGACGTCGAGCGGGAGCAGAAGGTTCTCCGGCCCGAACGCCACCTCGTCGTAGACGGTGCCGGTGACGATCTGCGCATCCGGGTCCTGGAACACCATGGCGACGTGGGTGCTCAGCGTGGCCGGCTGCGCGGTGGCGGTGTCGATTCCGCCGGCCTCGACCGTGCCGGTCATGGTCGCAGGCAGCGCGTGCGGGATCAGCCCGTTGAGGGCGAGCGTGAGGGTGGACTTGCCGGAGCCGGATGGTCCGAGCAGCAGCACGACCTCGCCGGGGCGGATGTCGAAGGTCACGTCGCGGGGCGAGGGGTGCGCGGCATCGGCGTGGGTGAGCGAGAGCTCACGCACGCTCAGCAGGGGCGCGGATGGGCGCACGGCGGAGTCCCGGGTCGACGGATCGTACCCGTCTAACTTAGCTGAGCCTTACCTGATCCGCCATCGACCAGAAACCCGGCGGTCAGCGGCGAGCGACCCCGGCCCTGCGCAGCGCCGAGCCGATCGCGAGCCCCACCGCGGTCCACGCGATCGGGCCGAGCACCGAGATCGCGAGGTACAGGATCTGCGCCCACACGGGCATGACCGACAGGTGCGCGGCGAAGAACACGACGACCGCGACGATCACACCGATCACGGCCGCCGAGATGGAGAAGCGCCACGGCCCCCAGGACCGGTAGCGGGTGAGGGCGGCGACACCCTCCTGGATGAGCCCGAACAGCAGGGCGGTGCCGATGAACCGCAGTGCCCACGCCGGGTTGAAGGTGCTCGCGATCAGCGCCGCGAACACGTGCGTGATCAGGGCGACCAGCGGCAGTCGCAGCACCTCCTGGGCGATGATCCCCGGCAGCACATGCGAGCCGAGCACGAGGCCGTAGAGGAACAGCAGGGGGCTCGCCAGCAGCACGGGGGTCACCCATCCGGCGATGCCCGCGAGGATGCCCGTGGCGACGCCGATCGCTGCGCAGACGAGCAGTACCCGGGTCGTCAGGACGGGGGTGCGGGCCACCTCTCCAGCTTACTGTCGACCTATCGGGAGGGCGGCCGTGCATAACCCTGGCCGATCGGCGAAGGCCGGTTGGCCGATCGACCAGTTCTCTCTCCGGCGGCGAAGAGCGGGGCTATGTTGGCCGCGGTGCAGCAACGCGGTTGCACCGTGATCATCGGGAGCAGCACATGGGTCGAACACCCCTCCGGATGGCAGCAGCCACCACCCTGGCGACTCTGTTCATCGCATCGACGGCAACAACCGGCTACGCCGCGACCGAGGAGGTGACGCATCCTGTCCCGGTCGCGGGCACCCCCGGCCACTACATCGTGGTCATGAAGGCCGATCCGCTCGCCAGCTACGAGGGCGACGTCAAGGGCCTGAAGGCCACGAAGCCCGCCGAGGGCGATCAGCTCGAGACGCAGTCGCAGGACTCCCAGCGCTACGTCAAGCACCTCCAGACCCAGCAGACCGACCTGATCAGCGATGTGGGCGTCACGCCCGACAACACCTATCAGGTCGCACTCAACGGCTTCAGCGCCGACCTCTCCGGCGAGCAGGTCGATGCGCTCCGTGCGTCGAAGGATGTCCTCGGCGTCTACCCGGACGAGGTCAGGCACCCCGACGCGCAGACGTCCACCGACTTCCTCGGGCTCGGCGACGACCGCAAGGGTCGCGGCGGCGTGTGGCAGCAGACCGGCGGCGTCGAGAAGGCCGGCGAAGGCGTCGTGGTGGGCGTGATCGACACCGGCATCGCGCCGGAGCACCCCTCCTTCGAGGGCAAGAAGATCAAGAAGCAGAAGAAGCAGCAGAGCCGGCACAAGGGCAACCAGCCCTACACCGACGGCACCTACGTGTACTTCGACAAGTCCGACGGCGGGCAGTTCCAGGGTGCGATGGTCGAAGGCCAGGACTGGGACAAGAGCGACTACTCCTCGAAGCTCATCGGCGGACAGTACTTCTACACCGGAGCCGAGGCTGCCGGCTTCGACTTCCAGTACGACTACCTCTCGCCGCGCGACGGCGACGGCCACGGCTCGCACACCGCGAGCACCGCGGCGGGCAACTTCAAGGTCGACGCCGCGATCGAGGACGTCGACTTCGGCACGGTCTCGGGCGTCGCGCCCGGTTCGAAGGTCGCGGCCTACAAGGCCTGCTACGTCGGCCCGGACACGACCGTCACCACCGACGACATCTGCGCGCTGAGCGACCTCGTCGCCGCGATCGATCAGGCCGTCGCCGACGGCGTCGACGTGATCAACTATTCCATCGGCGGCGGGGCTGCGAGCACGGTGCTGGCGCCGGAGGACATCGCGTTCTTCAACGCCGCGGCTGCGGGCGTCTTCGTCGCGACGAGTGCCGGCAACGACGGCCCCGACCCGGTCACCGCCGACCATGCCTCGCCCTGGTACACGACCGTCGCCGCATCGACCATCCCCACCTGGGAGGGCACGGTGCAGTTCGACGGGTTCGAGCAGGCCGGAGCATCGGTGAGCGTGCCGTTCGGTGAGAGCGTCACCGGCCCGTCGATCGCCGCGGTGGATGCCGCCGCGGCCGGAGCCGTCGACCCGCAGCTCTGCCTGCCGGGCACCCTCGACCCCGCGAAGGTCGCCGGACACATCGTGGTCTGCGACCGCGGCGGCAACGCGCGCGCCGAGAAGTCGCAGGTCGTGAAGGACGCCGGAGGCATCGGCATGGTCCTCGTGAACGTGCCGGGTGGAGCGGACTCGCTCGACAACGACTTCCACGCCGTCCCGACCGTGCACCTGAACGCCGTGCACCGCGCCGCCGTGCTCGCCTACGTGCAGGGCGGCGTCGACCGCCCGATCACCCTCGTCGGCGAGAACACCACCGGTGTGACCACCCCGACCCCGCAGATCGCCGGCTTCTCGAGCCGCGGGCCGATGCTGGCCGACGGCAGCGATGTGCTGAAGCCGGATGTCGCCGCCCCGGGCGTCGCGATCCTCGCGGCGACGAACAACGGACCCGATGAGGAGCCGACCTTCGGCATCCTCTCCGGCACCTCGATGGCCTCGCCGCACGTGGCCGGTCTCGGCGCGCTGTACCTCGGTGAGCACCCGAAGGCGACGCCAGGTGAGATCCGGTCGGCGATGATGACCACCGCCTACGACACCGTGCTGCCCGACGGATCGAAGAACACCGACCCGTTCGAGCAGGGCGCAGGTCAGGTCGACCCGAAGCGGTACCTGAACCCCGGTCTGCTGTACCTCAACGGGGTCAAGGACTGGGCGGCGTTCCTCGATGGGAAGGGCCTGTCGGACTTCCCGGGGATCGAGCCCATCGACGGCAGCGATCTGAACCAGGCGTCGATCTCGATCGGCTCCCTCGCCAGCGCGCAGACCGTCACCCGCACGGTCACGTCGACCGAGAAGGGCACCTTCACCGCGAAGGCCTCCGTCCCGGGTGTCGACGTCAAGGTCACCCCGCAGCAGCTGAAGTTCGACAAGCCGGGTCAGACCAAGTCCTTCACCGTCACGTTCGACAACAAGAGCGCGCCGGTCGAGGAGTGGGCGACGGGTTCGCTCACCTGGAAGAGCGCGAAGAACTCGGTGCGTTCGCCGATCGCGGTGTTCCCGGTCACGGCGGATGCTCCGGCAGAGGTCACCGGCACCGGCGTCGACGGCAGCACGTCGGTGGAGATCATCCCCGGTCTCGACGGCGACCTGGCCCTCAACCTCTCGGGCCTCACCGCCTACGAGCTGCTCAGCGACCCGGACAACCCGGTCGAGGGGCACTCGGGCGACGAGAACTCGGGTGATGCGAACAAGGACGTCGCCTGGATCGTGGACGTGCCGGAGGGGACGACGCTCTCCCGGTTCGACCTCGACTCGTCGGACGACGACGGCAGCGACCTCGACCTCACCGTGTACCGCGTGGTGAGCCCGGACGACCTGCGGTACTACGAGAACTGGCAGTCGGCGACCGGCTCGGCAGACGAGCAGGTCACGGTTCCGGCACCGACCGCCGGGACGTACCTGGTGGTGGCGAACGTGTACTCGACGACGGGGCCGATGACGTGGGACATGTCCTACGCCAACGTGCAGCCGGGCGGCGAGGGCGCGTTCACCGCGACGCCTAATCCGATCCCCGCCGTCCGCGGTGAGAAGACGAGCTACGACCTCAGCTGGACCGGCCTCACCGCCGGCACCCGCTATCTCGGACTCGTCCAGTACGGCGACTCGGCCGTCCGCACCGTCGTGACGGTGACGACGCCGGACGCGGAGAAGCAGACGCCGCCGGCCGAGGCGCCGGAGACCCCGGCACCGGAGACGGATGCACCGGAGGCGGAGGCCCCGGAGACTCCCGCACCGGAGACCCCGGCGCCGACTCCGGCACCGGAGACCGGGGCACCGGAGACGCCGAAACCGGAGTAGCCCCCACAGCACAGCGCCCCGCGGTCTCCCTTCCGCGGGGCGCTGTGTGCGCACGGGCATCCGTTCATCGCGTGATCGGTGCCGCTCGTCGCAGCATCCGCTTCCGGCTCCGTGTCCGGCCTCCGCACTTTCCTAACGTGGGGGAACGCAATGTCGCGTATCCCGAGGAGACTGCCATGACCGCACCGGGCACCGAACCCGTCATCGTCACCGACCCGAAACTCCCCTCCGTCGCCCTCACCGAGGAGCATCACGAGAAGGCGAACCGCTGGACCCTGCCGAAGATCATCCTCTGGGCGGCGATCGCCCTGCTGGGTGCCGTCGCGTGGACCATGCTCGCGATCGTCCGCGGCGAGACCGTCAACGCGATCTGGTTCGTGTTCGCCGCGGTCTGCACGTACCTGATCGGCTACCGCTTCTACTCGAAGGTGATCGAGAAGTACATCACGCGGCCCGATGACCGCCGGGCCACGCCCGCCGAGGTCAAGCAGGACGGCAAGGACTACGTCCCCACCGACCGGCGCGTGCTCTACGGCCACCACTTCGCCGCCATCGCCGGCGCCGGACCGCTCGTCGGACCGGTGCTCGCCGCGCAGATGGGCTACCTCCCCGGCACCATCTGGATCATCGTCGGCGTCGTGCTCGCCGGTGCCGTACAGGACTACACGGTCCTCTTCTTCTCGATGCGTCGCGGTGGACGCACGATCGGCCAGATGGCCCGTCAGGAGCTCGGCAAGATCGGTGGCACGGCGGCGATCATCGCCTCGCTGCTGATCATGCTGATCATCGTCGCGATCCTCGCCCTCGTCGTCGTCAATGCGCTCGGCGAGAGCCCGTGGGGCGTCTTCTCGGTCGCCATGACCATCCCGATCGCGCTCTTCATGGGCGTCTACCTGCGCTACCTGCGTCCCGGCAAGGTCACCGAGGTCTCGATCATCGGCTTCGCACTGCTGATGGCCGCGATCATCGGCGGCGGCTGGGTCGCCGGCACCGATTGGGGTCAGGCGATCTTCCACCTCGACCGCACCACCATCGCCTGGGGCATCATCATCTACGGCTTCATCGCCGCCGTGCTCCCGGTGTGGCTGCTGCTCGCCCCGCGTGACTACCTGTCGACCTTCATGAAGATCGGCGTGATCGTCATGCTCGCCGGAGCCATCGTGCTGGTGCGCCCCGAGATCACGGTCCCGGCGATCAGCATCTTCGGCGAGAACGGCATGGGGCCGGTCTTCGCCGGTCCCCTCTTCCCCTTCCTGTTCGTGACGATCGCGTGCGGAGCGCTGTCGGGATTCCACGCGCTGATCGCATCCGGCACCACGCCCAAGCTCATCGAGAAAGAGCGCCAGACGCGCTTCATCGGCTACGGCGGCATGCTCATGGAGTCGTTCGTCGCGATCATGGCCCTCGTCGCCGCGATCTCGATCGACCAGGGCATCTACTTCGCGATGAACGCGCCGGCCTCGGCGACGGGCGGCACGGTCGAAGGGGCCGTCGCCTTCGTGAACTCTCTGGGCCTGACGGGGGTGAACCTCACGCCCGAGATGCTCACCGGCACGGCCACGCTGGTCGGTGAGGAGTCGATCGTGTCGCGCACCGGTGGGGCTCCGACCCTGGCACTCGGTCTCGCGCACATCATGCAGCAGGCCCTCGGTGGCCAGGCGCTCATGGCGTTCTGGTACCACTTCGCGATCATGTTCGAGGCGCTGTTCATCCTCACCGCGGTCGATGCCGGCACCCGTGTCGCGCGCTTCATGCTGCAGGACTCGATCGGCGCGTGGTTCCCCAAGTTCCGTGACGTCTCGTGGCGTCCCGGCGTCTGGATCTGCACCGCGATCATGGTCGCCGGCTGGGGAGCGATCCTCATCCTCGGCGTGACCGACCCGCTCGGCGGCATCAACACCTTCTTCCCGCTGTTCGGCATCGCGAACCAGCTGCTCGCCGCGATCGCGCTCGCCGTGGTGCTGGCGATCGTCGCCAAGCGCGGCCGCAGCTACTTCAAGTGGCTGTGGATCATCGCGCTGCCGCTCGCGTTCACCGCGGTCGTGACCATCACGGCGTCGCTGTACAAGATCGCGTCCCCGGTGCCGGCCATCGGCTACTGGGCGAACCACTTCAAGTACGTGACCGCCCGTGACTCGGGCGACACCGCGCTCGGTGAGCCCGAGGTGCTCGACGCCGTCATCCGCAACACGGCCGTCCAGGGCACCCTGTCGATCATCTTCGTCACGCTCGCGATCGTCGTCATGGTCACCGCCGTGATCGCCACGGTGAAGGCGATCCGCAACGGCGGCGGCGAGAACACCGAAGACGAGCCGGTCGCCTCGCGCCGCTTCGCCCCGGCCGGGTTCCTGCCCAGCTCCGCGGAGCGCGAGCTCGAGAAGCAGTGGGAGCCGATCCTCGCCGACGAGCGCAAGGCCTCGTCGCACTGAGATGGCCGACACCATGAGTCGGACGGATGCCGCGACCACCCTCCTGCGGACGCTGCTGGGCGCCGTGGGGCGGGTGGGCCGCGGCATCCGCTGGTACATGACGAACCTGATGGGCGACAGTGCCTATGCGACCTATGTCGCCCATCAGCGGCGCGTGCACCCGGACGAGGAGCCGATGACCGAGCGGCAGTTCTGGCGGCAGCGGATGGACGACCAGGACCGCAACCCCGGTGCGCGCTGCTGCTGAGATCTGCGGCGGCGCCCTAGGCAAGCTATGACGAACATTCTGGTCATAACTCCGCGTTATGGCTAGTATGTTCGTCATAGCAACGTCGAGGAGGTGGCACGCATGGCCGGATATCGCATCACGCGGGACATGGAGGCGTTCGGCGAGCACGTCCGCGGATGGCGCATGGTGCTGGGGTTGACGGCCCAGCAGGTCGCGGAGCGAGCGAACATCTCCCGGGACACGCTGCGCAAGATCGAGACGGGCAACGCGTCGGTGACGTTCGAGAACGTCGCTCAGGTGCTGCGGGCGCTCGGCATCCTCGAGGCGGTCGTGAACGCCGCCGACCCGTTGAGCACCGACATCGGTCGGCTCCGCGCATCGAGCCTCGAGAAGACACGCGCGCGATGAGCGACTACGAGGTCTACAGCGACGACCGTGGTGACATGCAGCTGGTCGGACAAGCGCATTTCACGACGGGCAGGTCGCTCGCCACCACCTTCCTCTATGACGCTGCGTACCTCTCACGTGGCGGCGTGAACATCGATCCGTCGCTGCAGCTCGTTCCCGGCCCCCAGTATCAGCCGGGGATGCTGCGGGCGTTCTCGGACAGTTCGCCAGACCGTTGGGGCCGCAACCTCATCGACAAGGCCGAGCGGATAGCCGCCCGCGAGGCCGGTCGGGCTCCGCGGAGCCTCGACGACGTCAGCTACCTCTCAGGCGTCAGCGACGACACCCGCCAGGGCGCGCTGCGCTTCCGCGCCGTGGGGACGGAGAACTTCCTCGGTGCGGAAGCTCATGTCCCGGCGATCGTCGAACTTCCGAACCTCCTGCGCCGCAGCGACGAGCTCGCCGGCGACGACGACTACACCGAGGCGGTCAAGCAACTGCTGGATACCGGGACCACCGGCCTGGGAGGCGCGCGGCCGAAGGCATCGGTGCGACTCGAGGACGGGTCTCTCGGGTTCGCGAAATTCCCGCATTCCAGCGACGATTGGGACGTCATGGCCTGGGAGGCGACCAGCCTCGGTCTGTTGTCGGATTGCGGTATCGCCGTGCCGGAGTTCCGTCTCACACGACTGGGGGAACGCTGCGTTCTCATCCTGCGCCGCTTCGACCGGGACGCGACGCAGCAGCGCGTCGGATACATCAGCGCCATGACGGCGATCGGCGCCGCGGACGGCGAGCACCATGACTACGTCGAGATCGCCGACGCCATCCGCGACATCGCGCGTTCGCCTCGCGCCGGGCTCGCCGACCTCTACGACAGAGTGATCGCCAACGTCGTTCTCGGCAACACGGACGACCACCTGCGCAACCATGGTTTCCTCAGCGATGGCAACGCCTGGACGCTCAGCCCCGCCTTCGACGTCAATCCGAATCCGGATCTCGCCAGGAGCCGGTCGACCTCGATCGCCGGAGCCGACACGTATGACACGGAGATCGAGGGTCTTCTCGCGCTCGCGGACGACTGCGACCTGACGCAGCGCAGGGCGCGGGAGCACTTGGCGAGGGTGTCCGAGACGCTCTCGTCGTGGCCGGATCGTGCGCGACGCAATCGCATCTCCGAGAAGGAGATCTCACGCATGGATGAATCGGTCGCACCGAGGCTCGACCTCGTGGCCGCGGCCGGTCGAAAGTAGCTGAACCCATGACCGACGTCGTCCCCGCAGCGGTCCTCGGCGTGCTCGGCGGCGTCGTCCTGACGCTGCTGCTGCTGCTCGCCCGCCGGCTCGCGCGCGGGGCGACCTACCTCGGCAGCGACGCGGAGCAGGCGGCGCTCACGGCTCTGCATCAGGCGAGCCTCGCCGCTCCGCACCTGCGCGCAGGGCTCGCGGGCCCCGATGTCGTCAAGGCCACGCGCCATCTGCGGGTGCTGCTCGGCAGTGCCGCGGTGGCGATCGTCGGCTCCGACGACACCGTCTCGTTCGACGGCTCATCCGACGGGCTGGAGTCGGCGGCGGTCCGCATCGCGGCGCAGGTCAGGGCCTCCGGGCGTCGGCAGGTGTTCCCCGCATCGGGCCGTGACGACGCCCTCGAAGCCGTCGGCGCGCCGATCCGTGTCGACGGCCGGGTCGTGGGCGTCGTCGTGGCGTTCGCGGCACCCGTGGGGGCGGCACTCGTGCGGGCGGCCGAAGAGGTGGCCGACTGGTGCGCGGCGCAGGTCGAGCTCGGCGGACTCGACGCATCGAGGACGCAGTTGGCCGAGGCGGAGCTGCGGTCGCTGCGGGCGCAGATCTCGCCGCACTTCATCTACAACGCCCTCACCGCGATCGCCTCGTTCATCCTCACCGACCCCGAACGTGCCCGGGAGCTGGTGCTCGAGTTCGCCGATTTCACGCGCTACTCGTTCCGGCGGCAGGGGGAGTTCACCACGCTCGCCGAGGAGCTGGGCAGCATCCACTCCTACCTCGAGCTGGAGCGCGCGCGCTTCGGCGACCGGCTGCGGGTGACGCTGCAGATCGCGCCGGAGACCCTCGCGACGGTCATCCCCTTCCTCTCCGTGCAGCCGCTCGTCGAGAACGCGGTGCGGCACGGGCTCGAACCGGGCGAGGGCGGGGGAGAGATCCGCATCGCCTCGCGCGACGACGGCACGCACACCGAGATCACCGTCGAGGACGACGGCGTGGGGATGGACCCCGAGGCCCTGCGGGCCACGCTCACCGCGAGCGACGACGGCGTGCACGTCGGCCTCCGCAACGTCGACACCCGGCTGCGCCAGCTCTACGGTGCCGACGGCGGTCTGGTGGTCGAGACGAACACCGGCGCGGGTACCCTGGTGCGCATGCGGGTCCCGAAGTCCCAACCGCAGCACGATCCGGACACCGAGTGACGACGATGACGATGCCCACGAACAGCGCGCTGCCGGTCGATGTCCTCGTCGCGGATGACGAGAACCCCGCCCTGGACGAGCTCGTGCACCTGCTGCGCACCGATCCGCGCATCGGCGTGATCCTCACGGCGTCGTCGGGGGCCGAGGCGCTGCGGCTGATGTCGGAGCGCGCGGTGCGGATCGCCTTCCTCGACATCCACATGCCGGGGCTCAGCGGCACCGACCTCGCGCGGGCCCTGATGACTCTCGCCGTGCCGCCGGCGGTCGTTTTCGTCACGGCCGACGATGCCAAGGCGGTGGAGGCGTTCGAGCTGCGCGCGGCCGATTACCTCCTCAAGCCCGTGCGGGCCGCGCGGCTGCGCCAGGCGGTCGACCGGGTGGTCGAGGTCGGCGACGCCACGGCATCCGGCGACGACGAGGTGCTGCCGGTCACGGTCGGATCCGCGGTGCGGTTCGTGCGGCGCAGCGACGTGACCTGGGTACAGGCGCAGGGCGACTACTCCCGGCTGCACACCGGAGACGGCGCGGGCCATCTGGTGCGCATCCCCATCTCCGAGCTGGAGACGCGGTGGACGGATGCCGGATTCCTGCGCATCCACCGCTCGTCGCTCGTGCGCGTCTCCGCCGTGACCGAGGCGCGTCTCTCCGGCGCGGAGGCCGCCGTGTCGATCGGCGGGCTCTCGCTTCCGGTGAGTCGGCGGATGGTGCCGGCCGTGCGCGAGGCGCTGCTGCGCGGAGAGGGCGCGGGGTGACCGAGAAGCCGAAGCGGGTCCGCGTCACCGCCGACCTCCCCGATCGGCGTCCGGCGACCCTCACCCGCGGCATCGCACTGCCCGGTGCTCCCGTGGACGAAGCGGATGCCGTGTACGCGCGGGCCCTGATGCGCAGCCAGCTCCGCCTCGCACTGGGGACGGTCGCCGGGTTCGTGGTCGTGGTCGTCGCGCTCACCCTGGCGATCGCGCTCATCCCCGAGATCGGCCGCATCCTGGTGTGGGGTCTGCCGCTGTCCTGGCTGCTGCAGGCGTACGCGTTCTACCCGATCATCGTGGTGTTCGCGGTGCTGTACGTGCGCACGGCCCGCCGCAACGAGCGCCGGTACCGGGCGCTGCGGGACCGCGAATGAACGCGGTGCTCGACCTCATCGGGGTCGCGCTCGTCATCGTCGCGACGCTGCTGATCGGCATCTACGGTCTTCGCATCTCGCGCACGACGGGTGACTTCTTCGTCGCCTCGCGCACCGTGCGCCCGGTGTGGAACGCCTCGGCGATCAGCGGCGAGTACCTCTCGGCGGGCACGTTCCTCGGCCTGTCGGGACTCGTGCTGCTCGACGGTGCGCGCGGCTTCTGGTTCCCGATCGGCTATGCCGCCGGCTACCTCCTGGTCCTCGTGTTCGTGGCCGCCCCGTTGCGGCGGAGCGGCGCCTACACGATCCCCGACTTCATCGAGGCCCGGCTGGAGTCGACCTCAGCGCGGCGCGTGACGAGCATCGCGGTGCTCGTCATCGGTTGGCTGTACATCGTGCCGCAGCTGCACGGAGCCGGGCTCACCCTGCTGGTCGTCGCCGGTCTGCCGGAGTGGGTGGGAGCGGTGACCGTCGCGGTGCTCGTGGCGGCAGCGGTCGCGGCCGGTGGCATGCGGGCGATCACGTATGTGCAGGCGTTCCAGTACTGGCTCAAGCTCACCGCTCTCCTGGTGCCGGTGGTGTTCATCGCCTTCGCGCTCAGCGGCGGGCCCCACGACTTCGATCCGGCACTCGTGTTCCCCGTCGAGGCGGGGCCCTCGGGGTTCGACGTCTACGAGACCGCTTCCCTCCTGCTGGCACTGCTGCTGGGCACGATGGGCCTGCCGCACGTCCTGGTGCGGTTCTACACGAGCCCGACCGGGGTGTCGGCGCGTCGCACGACGGTGATCGTGATCGGCATGGTGAGCGCGTTCTACGCGGTGTCGAGCACGATGGGGCTGCTGGCCCGCATCGCCGCTCCCGACCTCGCCGTCCCCGGGGTGGCGGACACGGTGGTGCTGCTGCTGCCCTCCCGCGTCTTCCCCGGGCTGCTCGGCGAGCTGCTGACCGCGCTGATCGTCGCGGGGGCGTTCGCGGCATTCCTGGCGACCTCGGCCGGACTCGTCGTGTCGCTCGCGGGCGTGATCAGCCAGGAGGTGTTCTCCGGTTCGGTGCGGTCGTTCCGGCTGTCGGCCGTGCTCTGCGCCGTGGTGCCGCTCGCGGTCGCGCTGCTCACGGCTCCGGCGGGCCTCGGATCGAGCGTCGGCGTGGTGTTCGTGGTGGCGGCGTCGACGCTGTCGCCCGTGGTGCTGCTCGGCGTGTGGTGGCGCGGGCTCACGGCTCGAGGAGCGGTGGCCGGGATGGTGTCGGGCGGGCTGGCCGCGGGCCTCGCGCTGCTCGTGCACGCGGCGGTCGGGGGAGTGGGGGTCGCGGCGCCCTACCTCGCGCAGCCCGCGGCCTGGACCATCCCGCTCGCCACGGCGGTCACGGTCGCGGTGTCGCTCCTCGACCCGCGGGGACCGTCGCCGCGCACGGAGCGGTTCCTTGCGCGCGTGCACACGCCCGAGCGCGGCTGAGCCCGGCGACCCTCGTTCCGGTCGCACTTTCTGCCGCTCTGGGCGCGCCTCAGCGGCAGAAAGTGCGACCGGAGCAGGCGTGGGGCGCGAGGGGCGGGACGCGGCGCGCGGCTGAGTCAGGACTGGGCGGACCGCAGGGTCCAGGCCGGCCACCAACCGTCGGGGAGACGCGCGAGGAGGTCTGCGGCATCGTCGAGCTGCGCCGCCGAAAGCGAGGGGTCGGGTTCGCCGCCGCCTGAGCGTCCGCCACCACTCGGAGTGCGCAGCTCGGTGTGCAGCCAGCGCCGCTGCCCGACGGGGAAGACCTCCCGCAGGCCGCCGGCGGCGATCGCGAGCAGGGTCTCCTCGAGGTGGTCGGCCACGGACTCGGCGGTCTCGTCGCACGCGTCGCAGGTGCAGCCGGGCACGATCTCCCGGGTCAGGGCTCCGGCCTCGAGGCGGAGGGATTCGGCCGGCCCGGTGAGGATGACCGTGGCCCCTGTCGTCGGGCGCAGGTGCCAGACGCGTTCTCCCGACTCGTCGGTCCGTCGATCGACGTCGACCTCGTACCAGGTCGCGAGGTGGTCGACCAGCGCGTCGACGACGGACACCACCGGGGCGAACCGCTCCGGATGGGAGACCCGCGAGTAGGCGTCTTCCGGCGGCGAATCGTCGCCCCAGCGGGACCCGTACTCGATCACCCGGCCGGACTCGTCGACGAACTCCGGGATCGCGAGCGCCGGACGCGTGAACGGCACCGGGGCGACGACGAAGTCGATGTCGACCTCGTCGCGCGAGAGAGCTGCGAGCTCCTCCGCGTCGCGGTCGGCCTGCGGCCAGGAGGCGAGCATCTCCAGGAACGCCTCGCGCTGCTCCGGGTGCTCCACGATCCCCCGCAGCAGACCGGCGACCGGAACCGACATGGTCGAGGTGCCCACCTCCGGCTCGCTCATGAAGCGCCACCCCGCCGCCGGATGCACCACGGCGATCGCATTCCCCAGGAACCGCGCCGTCGCCTCCGCCGTCTCGGGAGCATCGAGGAGCGCGGGATGCGCCCCCACGAAGTCCCACAGCGCGCTGAAGTCGGCGGCGAGGGCGGCGGGTTCCGCGCCGGCGACGCGCGCGAAGTCCTCGAAGGGCTCGAAGCCCTCCACGAACCGCGGGGCCGCGGCCGGCTCGACGCTCGGCCAGATCAGCATGGCGGAGGTCGTGGCGTCCGGCATCGGCGCGAGCGCGCCGGGGAAGATGTTCGACGTTGGCATCGGGCTCAGAGCTTCCGGCTCCGTGGCATGAGCCGCACGTCGGGGAGCGGCGGGGCCGGGATTCGCACATCGTGTCCCTCGACGGCGCCGAAGCGGGGGGATGCCGCGCCGGTCGCCGACTCCGCCTCCCACTCCTCCCGCGCCGCGAGGATCTCGTCGTGCGTTCGTCCGGCGAAGTTCCACCACATCACGATGTCGTCCTCGAAGGGCTCGCCGCCGAGCAGGAACAGCAGGGCGCCCTCGACGCTCGACACCTCGACCGCCTCGCGGGAATCGCCGAGATAGAGGAGCCCGTTGCGGTCGAGCGGATGCTCTGCGACCACGGCATCGCCCTCGACGAGCATGAGCGCGTGCTCCCAGTCCGCGCGCAGCGGCAGGCGCACCCGCGACCCGGGCGCGAGCACGATCTCCGCTCCGACGATCGGGGTGTGCACCGTGGCGGGGGAGCGCACGCCGGCGAACTCGCCGAGCACGACCGTGGCCTCGGCATCCGCTCCATCGTCAGCCGGGAGTGCGACGGAGGGCAGCTCGGTGTGCCGTTCGAACCCGGCCGCACCGTGGCGGGCGGAATCGGGGAGCACGACCCAGAACTGCAGGGCGTCGAGGGGCACCGGTCCGTCGCCGATCGAGTACTCGGAGTGCGAGATACCGTTGCCGGCCGTCATCAGGTTGAGCTGACCGCGGCGCAGGTCGGCGTCGCTGCCGAGCGAGTCGCGGTGGCGGATCTCACCGACCAGCGGCCAGGTCACCGTCTGCAGTCCGATGTGCGGATGCGGCTCGACCCGCATCTTCGTGTCGGCGGGCCCGAACCGGTCGAGGAAGCACCAGGCTCCGATCGTCGGCAGGTTGCGGTGCGGCAGTGCCCGCAGCACGTTCATGCCGCGCACTCCGCCGAGCGGCACCTCGCGCGGCTCGAGGATGAGGCGGCGCTGTCCGATCATTCGGCTCGGCCCGTCGGGTCCTCACCTGCGGATCCGACGGGTCCGGAGGGAGACTTCGGCCAGCGGATCTCCGCGCCCGGGACCTCGTGCGTCTCGAGGTACTTGGCGATGTAGGGGCACAGCGGGACGATCGCCTCACCGCGCTCCGTGGCATCCGCCAGCGCGGCCGCCGCGAGCTTTCCCGCCAGTCCGTGTCCCTGGAACGCCGGGTCGACCTCGGTGTGGAGGAAGCGGATGGTCCCGGGGCGCAGGTCGAACACCGCGAAGCCCGCGAGCACGTCGTCGGAGCGGATCTCGTAGCGCGACTCTTCGTCGTCGCGCGTCACGGTGATGTCGGCCATAGGCTGCTCCTTCGAACGGGGTGCCTCCAACCTACGCCCGCCCGTCGGGGGTGGGGGTGGTCAGCCGACCTTCTCCATCACGGAGGTTCCGTGCGCATCCTCCCGGCTCTTCTTGGGGAACAGGAAGGTCAGCGCCAGGAAGGCGACGAGCATGATCGCGGGGACGATCAAGGTCTGCTGATAAGCCTGCGCCGCCGTGCCCGACCCTGCGGCCTCGAAGAACACCGAGGCGAAGATCGCGACGCCGACCGCGCTCGCGATGGCCTGCACGGCCGTGAGCACGCCGGAGGCCGAACCGATCTCGTCATCCTTCACCGCCGCAAGGATCGTGCTGAACAGTGCGGCGATGATCGCACCTCCACCGACCCCGAAGAGGGCGATGCCGGGGGCGATGGTCCAGATGCTGAAGTCGCCCGGCTGCTGCAGCTCGAACCACAGCAGCCCAGCGCCCAGCAGCTGGGTCACCGCGCCGAGTTGGAGCACGGATCGGCCGATCTTCTCCGCGAGCCACGCGCCGCTGATCGCACCGCCGACCGCGGAGCCGAGCGCGAGCGGAAGGTTGCCCAACCCCGCCTCACCCGCACTGAAGCCGTTGCCGACCTGCAGGAACAGCGTCAGCACCAGCTGGGTACCGGTCAGGCTGCTGAAGAACAGGGCGATGCCCACCAGTCCGAATGTGTAGGCGCGGCGGGTGAACATGGTCGCCGTGACGAGCGGGACTCCGCCGCGGGCGAGCAGCTGTCGCTGCTGCCAGCCGAAGATGACGAAGCCGGCCAGACCCGCGGCCACGCACGCCCACGCCCACACCGGCCAGTCCAGCTCGGGGCCGAAGGTGAGACCGAGCACGAGAATGCCGGAGGACGCGACGATGACGGCCGCGCCGAGCATGTCGATTCGGACGGCACGATCTCCGGATCGTCGCGGCAGGATGCGCCACGCCACGATCAGTGCGATGACGCCGATGGGGATGTTCACGAGGAAGACCGATCGCCATCCGAGACCGAGGATGTCGGCCTCGATCAGCCCGCCGCCGATGATGGGGCCCAGGATGCCTCCGAGGCCCAGCGCCGGACCGAAGATGCCGAACGCGACGGCGAGCTCAGTGCCGGAGAGGTTCTCGCGCAGCAGACCGAGGCCCTGGGGGAGCAGCAGGGCTCCGGCCGCGCCCTGGATCAGGCGGAACGCGATCAGCAGCTCGGCGGTCGGGGCGAGTGAGCAGAGCAGCGAGGCGACGGTGAACGCTGCCAGCCCCACGAGGAACATTCGACGACGTCCGTAGCGGTCACCGAGGCGACCGCCGAGGATCAGTCCGGCTCCCAGTGCGAGCGCATAGCCGCCGATGACCCATTGCAGCCCCAGGGCATTCGTCCCCAGGGAGGACTCCAGCGAGGGACCGGCGACGTTGACGATCGTCGCGTCGAGCATGTCCATGATCTCGGCGGCGAGCATCACCCCGAGGATCGCCCAGCGCCAGCGATACGGAGTTTCGGTGGCCTTGTTCATTTCATCTCAATTCTTGATTATCAATCAAATTAGCAATAAGAAGTATTACCATGGAACGCATGGATGTCAAACGGCCCGAGCGGGCGCCGGAGGCGGGTTCGGCGTACGATCCGTCACGTCGGCACGACGCTGGCGAGATTCACGAAAGCGACATCCGCACCCGCGTGCAGCAGCTCACGATGAGGCAGCAACGCTTCGAGCGATCGATCGCGAAGCAGCTCGAACTCGATGCGCCGGGCCTAGAGGTGCTCGACCATCTCATCTCGCGTGGCCCCACGACTCCGACCGAGCTGGCTCATCGCGTCGAGATCTCGACCGCCGCCATGACCCTTGTCCTCAACAGGCTCGAGGACCGGGGGCACGTGCGTCGGGACCGGCATCCCTCCGACGGGCGCAAGCTCATCGTGACGGCGTCGGAGGATGCCGCAGCCGATGCCGAGCGCCTGATCGAACCGCTCATCGGCGAGGTCGAAGCGCAGATCGCCGCCATGAGCGACGAGGAACGAGCGACGGTGGCGAAGTTCCTCGACGACCTCATCCGCGCCTACGACCGGTCGACCGCGGGCTGAACCTCGTCGGCTGTGGATGACGCGCCGCCCGCGTCGGCGGGGGTCGTTACGCTGGAGGGATGCCGCAGACTCCCCGTGACCCGTACGCGGATCTGCCGTACGCCGACGAGCCCTACGACGACGGCTGGGAGTCGTCCGCACCGCCCGAGCCCATGGACTGGGAGCCGCAGGGCGCGGGCTACGAGCCGCCGCTCGACTGGGGGCAGGGGCCGGTCACTCCCGTGGCGCCTTCTTCATCCGCCGGCCGTGCGCCCGCCGTGCGCCGAGCCACCCCGAGCCGCTATCCGACCGCACGCGAGGCGCTGCACACCGTCTTCGGGTACGACGAGTTCCGCGGAGACCAAGCCGACATCGTCGAGCAGGTCATCGCCGGGGGAGACGCCGTCGTGCTGATGCCGACCGGTGGCGGAAAGAGCATCACGTACCAGGTGCCGGCGCTCGTGCGAGAGGGCACGGGGCTCGTCATCAGCCCGCTCATCGCGCTCATGCACGACCAGGTCGACGCGCTGCGTGCGAACGGCGTCAACGCCGCGTACCTCAACTCGACCCAGGCGATCGACGAGCGCCGCGAGGTCGAACGGGCCTACGTCGCCGGCGAGCTCGACCTCATCTACGTCGCCCCCGAACGTCTGTCGAATGCGCAGACCACGGCCCTGCTGCAGCGCGGAACGCTCAGCGTCATCGCGATCGACGAGGCGCACTGCGTGTCGCAGTGGGGTCACGATTTCCGCCCCGACTACCTGGCGCTCGGCGACCTGGGCGAGCGGTTCCCGGGGGTGCCGCGCATGGCGCTCACGGCCACCGCGACGGCCGCGACGCACAAGGAGATCACCGAGCGGCTGCACCTCGAGGGGGCTGCGCACTTCGTCGCGAGCTTCGACCGCCCGAACATCCAGTACCGCATCGTGCCGAAGGTCGATCCGCGCAAGCAGCTGGTCGCCTTCATCAAGTCGCAGACGCCGGCGAGCGACGACGGCACCCAGCCCGCGGGCATCGTGTACGCGCTCAGCCGCAAGTCGGTCGAGCAGACGGCAACCTACCTCGCCGCTCAGGGGCTCGACGCGCTGCCGTATCACGCGGGCCTTCCCGCCGAGGTGCGGGCGGCCAACCAGGCGCGCTTCCTCCGGGAAGACGGCGTGGTCATGGTCGCGACGATCGCGTTCGGCATGGGCATCGACAAGCCCGACGTGCGCTTCGTCGCTCACATCGACCTGCCGAAATCGGTCGAGGGGTACTACCAGGAGACGGGTCGTGCCGGCCGCGACGGCGAGCCGTCGGTGGCGTGGATGGCGTACGGACTCGGCGACGTGGTGCAGCAGCGCCGGCTCATCGACCAGAGCCCCGGCGACCGCACGTTCAAGATGCGGATGGGGCAGCACCTCGACGCGATGCTCGCCCTGTGCGAGACGGTCGAGTGCCGCCGGCAGAACCTGCTCGGGTACTTCGGCCAGGAGTCTCAGCCCTGCGGCAACTGCGACACCTGCCTCGACGACACCGAGACGTTCGACGGCCTCGTCCCGGCGCAGAAGCTGCTCTCGACGATCGTGCGGCTCAAGCGCGAGCGCAACCAGGCGTTCGGCGCGGGGCACCTGATCGACATCCTGCGGGGAGCCTCGACCGAGCGCATCCGCCAGCAGGGGCACGACAAGCTCGCGACGTACAGCATCGGCAACGACCTCTCCGACCAGGACTGGCGCAGCGTCGTGCGGCAGCTCCTCGCCCGCGGCATCCTCGTGGCTCAGGGCGATTACGGCACCCTCGCTCCCGGTGAACAGGCGGCCGGCGTGCTGCGCGGCGAGACCGCGGTGCCGCTGCGCAAGGACACGATCGGGCGCCCGACCTCGTCGTCGCGGGCGCGCAAGGCGAGCGCCGCCGACGCGCTGGATGCCGGTGACCGCGGGCTGTTCGAGGCGCTGCGCGCCTGGCGGGCCGAGACCGCTCGTGAGCAGGGGGTGCCGGCGTACATCGTGTTCGGAGACGCCACGCTCCGCGCCCTCGCCGAGCATCGTCCGGCTTCCCTCGCCGACCTCGACGGCATCACCGGCATCGGTGCGAAGAAGCGCGAGGCCTACGGCGAAGGCGTGCTGGCCGTCATCGCCGCCGCCTGACCGTCGCGGCACATTCGCGTCGGCACAAGGTATGCGGTCGGGAGAGCGGCAAGGACACCGAAGTTCACTGGGTACACAAGAGTTGACAGGACCTCGACTTCCTGAGGGCGATGGCCGAAGACGATGTCCCCGCGACCGCGGCAGACATCGGTCGTCGTCTCGGTGACAAGAAGAACACGGTCGGTAACTACCGCGCGCGGCTCATCGCTGCAGGCCTGGTCCAACCGGCGGGCCACGGTCGCGTCGACTTCGCGATCCCCGGCTTGCGGGAACATCTCCGCGCTCGTTGAGCCTTTGTCGCGGTCGCCCTGTCGCGAGGCGACAACGGAACGATGGGATATCCCCGCACGCCGTTGGAGGATGCTCACAGCGCACTTCGTCCGGCTTTGTCGCAGACCTACCATGGGGGCACCCCTACTTTCCTGGAGGAATGCCATGGTCGACGCTGCCGTCCGTCCTTCGACGACACCCGATGAAACGCCCGCGACCGCGCTCGCCCCGCAGATGGACGTCGCCCGAGTGAACGAGGCGCTGATGGGCACCTGGGGCGACGTACGCCGCCAGGCGCGCGAGATGATCAAGGATTCCGCATTCTGGCGCAAGGACGAGCTCGGCAAGGACGAGCACCGCGAGCGCGTGCTCAGCCAGCTGCACCTGCTGGTCGAGAACAAGGCCGTGCACCGCGCGTTCCCCAAGTCGCTCGGCGGCGAGGAGAACAACGGGGCGAACATCGCCGGCTTCGAGGAGCTCGTGGTCGCCGACCCGAGCCTGCAGATCAAGTCGGGCGTGCAGTGGGGTCTCTTCGGCTCGGCCGTGCTGCAGCTGGGCACGGCGGAGCACCACGAGAAATGGCTCCCCGGCATCATGGACCTCTCCATCCCCGGCGCCTTCGCGATGACCGAGATCGGCCACGGCTCGGATGTGGCGGCCGTCGGGACGACCGCGACCTACGATGCGGCCACCGAGGAATTCGTCATCAACACCCCGTTCCGGGCCGCCACCAAGGAGTACCTCGGCAACGCGGCGCTGCACGGTGTCGCGGCGACCGTGTTCGCGCAGCTCATCACCAACGGCGTGAACCACGGTGTGCACTGCTTCTACGTGCCGCTGCGCGGTGAAGACGGCAAGGACCTCCCCGGCATCGGCCGCGAGGACGACGGCCTCAAGGGCGGACTCAACGGCATCGACAACGGCCGCCTGTCGTTCGACCACGTGCGCATCCCGCGCACCAACCTGCTGAACCGCTACGGCGACGTCGCGGTCGACGGCACCTACTCGAGCGCGATCGACAGCCCCGGGCGTCGGTTCTTCACGATGCTCGGCACCCTGGTGCAGGGCCGCGTGTCCCTCGACGGCGCGGCATCCTGGGCATCCGCTCTGGGCCTCCACATCGCGATCACCTACGCCACCCAGCGTCGCCAGTTCGACGGCGCGGACGGGCAGGAGGTCGTGCTCATGGACTACGGCAAGCACCAGCGTCGCCTGCTGCCGCGCCTGGCCACCACCTACGCGCAGATCTTCGCGCACGACGAGTTCCTGCAGAAGTTCGACGGCGTCTTCTCGGGTCGCACCGACACCCCGGCCGACCGCGAAGACCTCGAGACGCTCGCCGCAGCCCTCAAGCCGCTGTCGACCTGGCACGCTCTCGACACGCTGCAGGAGGCCCGCGAGGCCACCGGCGGTGCGGGCTTCATGTTCGAGAACCGTCTGGTGGGCCTGCGCGCCGACCTCGACATCTACGTCACGTTCGAGGGCGACAACAACGTGCTGCTGCAGCTCGTCGGCAAGCGCCTGCTGACCGACTACGCCAAGCAGTTCCAGGGCAAGGATGCGGCGGCGCTCGCCAAGTTCGCGGTCGGGATGACCGCGGGCAAGCTGTTCCACGGTGCCGGGCTCCGTCAGCTCGGCCAGGCCGTCTCCGACTTCGGGCAGGTGAGCCGTTCGGTCGAGCGAGGACTCCGCGAGGAGCAGCAGCACGATCTGCTCGCCGGGCGCGTGCAGCAGATGGTCGCCGACATCGCCTCCCGCCTGCGTCCCGGCGCGAAGGACAAGGCCCTCGGCGCCCGCCTGTTCAACGAGAACCAGGCCGAGCTGATCGAGGCCGCCCGCGCGCACGGCGAGCTGCTGCAGTGGGAGGCGTTCACCGATGCCGTGCACCAGATCGACGACGCCGACACCAAGAAGGTGCTCACGTGGCTGCGCGACCTGTTCGGGCTGCAGCTCATCGAGAAGCACCTCGCCTGGCACCTGATCCACGGACGCCTGTCGACCCAGCGTGCCGCGGCCGTGTCGAGTTACATCGACCGGCTGTGCGCGCGGCTGCGCCCGCATGCCCTCGACCTGGTGAACGCGTTCGGCTACGAGCCCGAGCATGTGCGGGCGCCGATCGCGAGCGGCATCGAGAAGCAGCGGCAGGACGAGGCTCGGGCCTACTACACCGACCTCGCCGCCACCGGCAAGGCGCCGATCCAGGAGAAGGCGCTCAAGAAGCAGCAGCGCTGACCGTTCAGGTGCAGTTCATCTGTCAGGAGATCGTGCAAGGTGCAGGACGAATCCGCACGATCCTCCCGACAGGTGTGCATCCTCCCGTCCGGTGTACCGAGCGAGCCGGATGCTGACCGAGTCCGGCGAGACCGTGCCGGTCAGGATGACCACTTCGTGAGGTCGATGCCGCGCTCCTCCGCCAGCGCCCGGAGGTGCTCTGCGGAATCCGTCTCGACGCAGACGCACGCCTGTAGTCCCGCGTCGTCCTCGTCGCGCAGCAGGTAGTAGCTGTTCGCGTCGGTCAGCAGCTCTCCCGCGGCGTCGCGGAACAGCCACCGGACCTTCACCAGGACGAGTCGCTCGGACAGCTCGTTCGTGTCGAGGAGCTCGTGGCTGACGGACGCGAGTCTGAGTTCGCGGTACAGGGGGTACGACTGCTTCAGCCCCGCGATCATCTCCTCCCGGGTGTCCAGGACGCCGGAGACCCGGTCATCCGCGATCATCCCGGGCGTCGACCACAGCGCCACCGCGGCCTCGGCGTCGAAATCCGACAGAGACGCTGCATAGCGGCCGAGGTACCCGTCGATGCGTTCGATGTCGATGCTCATGTGCCGAGGGTACGGAGTGCCCGCACGGACCGTCAGGGGCCTTGACGGACCGGGGTGGACGCCCCTCACGGGTAGGACGGGCGGCACGCGATGCGTAGGGTGGATGCCGCCACCAGAAGAAGGAGTCCCCGTGACCCGCGTCCACGCCTACGCCGCACCCCGCGAAGCCGCCCCGCTGGAGAAGACCGTGATCGAGCGGCGGGAGCTCGGACCGCTCGACGTGCTCATCGACATCGCGTACGCCGGCATCTGCCACTCCGACATTCACACGGTGCGCGGCGACTGGGGGCCGCAGAGGTATCCGCTCGCACCCGGACACGAGATCACGGGAACCGTCGCGGCCGTGGGAGAGGCCGTGACCCGGCACGCGGTCGGCGACCGCGTCGGCGTCGGCTGCCTGGTGAACTCGTGCGGCGAGTGCCGCAACTGCCTGCGCGGCGAGGAGCAGTACTGCACCGAGGGCGCGGTGCAGACGTACGGCAGCACGGACCGCGACGGCACCGTCACACAGGGCGGCTACTCCGAGCAGGTCGTGGTGACCGAGGCGTTCGTGCTGCGGATCCCGGACGCGCTGCCCTTGGATGCCGCAGCTCCCCTGCTCTGCGCCGGCATCACGACGTACTCGCCGCTGCGGCACTGGAACGTCGGTCCGGGCACCCGCGTCGCTGTGGTGGGTCTCGGCGGCCTCGGCCACATGGGCGTGCAGATCGCGCACGCGCTCGGCGCCGAGGTCACCGTGCTCTCGCAGACCCTGAGCAAGAAGGACGACGGCCTGCGACTCGGCGCCGACCACTACCGCGCGACGAGCGACCCGACGACGTTCCGCGAGCTGCGTTCGTCGTTCGACGTGATCCTGAACACGGTGAGCGCGGTGATCGATGTGCGCTCGTACCTGAGCCTGCTCGACGTCGGCGGCGCGCTGGTGTGCGTCGGCGCTCCCGCCGAACCGCTGTCGGTCGGTGTCATGTCGCTGATCGGCGGACGCCGTTCGCTCGCCGGATCCAACATCGGCGGCATCGGCGAGACCCAGGAGATGCTCGACTTCTGCGCCGAGCACGGTCTCGCCGCCGAGATCGAGGTGATCCCGGCCTCCGAGATCAACGCCGCCTACGAGCGCGTGCTCGCCTCCGACGTGCGGTACCGGTTCGTGATCGACGCGGCCACCTTCGCCGACTGACGTCGGTGGGGGCCGATACGTTGACACGATGACCTCTCTTCTCACGGGCCCGGACGCCCGCGACCGCTGCGCCTGGGTGGGCGACGACGACGAGTACCGCCGCTACCACGACGAGGAGTGGGGTGTGCCCCTGCACGGCGACCGCGCACTGTTCGAGAAGATGGCGCTCGAGGGCTTCCAGGCCGGGCTCTCGTGGATCACGATCCTGCGCAAGCGTCCGCGGTTCCGAGAGGTGTTCGCCGGCTTCGAGCCCGAGGTGGTGTCGGAGTTCGATGCGGCCGATGTCGAGCGACTCATGGCGGATGCCGGCATCATCCGCAACCGCGCCAAGATCCTGGCGACCATCGGCAACGCCCGTCTCGTGCGCGCGATGGCGCCGGGCGAGCTCGACGAGCTGATGTGGTCGTTCGCCCCGGTGGCATCCGCCACCCGTCCGGCGTCGTTCGCGGAGGTTCCGGCCGTCACCCCGGCATCGACGGCGATGAGCAAGGAACTGCGTCGACGAGGGTTCCGCTTCGTGGGGCCGACCACCATGTACGCCCTCATGCAGTCGGCCGGGATGGTCGGCGATCACATCGCGGGGTGCTGGCGCGCCTAGCAGGTTGCCGTGGGGACTTCTCCCCATCGAGCGGAATATCAGTGCACGGTTAGGATGTACGAGTGCTCAGCGGCCAGTCGGGCCCGCGCACGAGTAATCGGAGAGTGTGACCCTGGGGGGGAACCGGGCATGAAGGCCTTGTCATGGATGCGCGCGCGACCCAAGACGCTGGCGTCCGCCGCGGGCGTCACCGTCGGCGTCATCGCCATCACGACCATGGCCTTCACCTATGAGGGGTTCCCGACCACCAAGGTCGACCTGAACGACGGCGGCGTCTGGATCACCAAGACGTCGAGCCTGCTCGTCGGCCACTTCAACAACGAATCCACGATCCTCGACGGCGGTCTGCGCACCACCAGCGAGAACTACGACATCCTCCAGGCCGCTGCCAACGTGCTCGTCGTCGACGAGAGCGCATCCACGGTCACCGCGATCGATCCGGCCAGGGTCTCGCTCGGCGACTCCACGATCATCCCCTCGTCCGCCAAGGTGGCGATGGGCGCCAACACGGCAGCCATCCTCGACGAGAAGTCCGGTGACCTCTGGGTCGTGCCGGTGCAGGGCATCGCCTCGTTCGAGATCGAGGCGGCCGAGCCCATCGTCGAACTCGGCGAGAACTCCGATGTGACGGTGGCCGAAGACGGCACCGTCTTCGCGCTCTCCGGGGAACGCGGCGAGGTCGTCACCGTCCCCGTCGACAACGAGGGTGCTCCCGGCGAGGCATCGGCCGCGTCGGTCGGCGAACTCGACCTGTCGGTGCGCCCCACCATCACCGCCGTCGGACGCACGCCGGTCGTGTTCGACGAGGCGGCCGGGGTCGTCACGACTCCCGGAGGCCTGCGCACCGAGCTCAAGGGCGCGGCGGACGCCGTGCTGCAGCAGGCGTCGGCCGAGACCGATGCCGTCGCGATCGCCACCCCGACGGCACTCGTGCGCGTCCCCCTCGACGGCGGTGAGCCGGAGCAGACCTCGGCGGGCGGCGACGGCACTGCGGCGGCGCCGGTCTGGCTCCGCGGCTGCACCTACGGGGCCTGGGCGGGATCGGCCACCTTCATCCGCGAATGCCCCGGCGACGGCAACGATGTGAACTCCCCGATCGACGGCGCCGAAGACTCCGCGAGCCTGACGTTCCGCGTCAACCGCGACGTGATCATCCTCAACGACGCGGTCGGCGGCGCCGCCTGGATGGCGAACGAGAGCCTGCAGCGCGTCGACAACTGGAACGACCTGACCCCGCCCGAGGGCGAGACGGAGAACCAGGAGGACTCGACCGAGGAGACGGTCGAGACCACGCTCCCGGAGCGCAGCGAGGAGAACACGCCTCCGATCGCCGAAGACGACTCGTACGGCGTGCGCCCCGGCGCCACGACGCTGCTCCCGGTGCTCGACAACGACAACGATCCCGACGGCGACGTGCTCGTCGCGGCGCTCGCCGAGGCACAGCCGTCCATCGGCACCGTGCAGCCGATCAACAACGGCGGCTCGCTGCAGATCACCGTCGGCGAGGATGCCTCCGGCACGGCCAGCTTCACGTACGAGGTCGACGACGGCCGCAAGGGCAAGGACACGGCGGTCGTGTCGCTCGCGGTGCACGACTGGAACGAGAACGCCGCCCCCACGTCGAAGCGGAAGACCTCACTCGCGGTCGAGACCGGCGGCACGATCTCGTACAACATCCTCCCGGACTGGATCGATCCCGACGGTGACGACATCTACCTGAAGGAGGTGCTCGCCGCCCCGGGCGACGAGGTCGACTTCAGCAAGGACGGCCAGATCACCTACAAGGCGACCGCGAGCCTGCAGGGGCGGAAGGACGTGCAGGTCACCGTCGCAGACGCCTTCGGCAAGCTCGGCACCTCGACCATCGCCCTCGACGTGCGCCCGCAGGGCTCGACGAACCCCAAGACCAACGCCGACCACGTGATCACGCGGGCGGGCGAGCAGGTCACCGTCGCCCCGACCGCGAACGACACCAGCACCTCGCGCGAGCAGCTGCGTCTGAGCCGGGTGCTCGACACCCCCGGCGCCACGATCGTCCCGAACACGGCCAACAAGACCTTCTCCTTCATGGCCGAGAAGCCGGGCGTCTACTACGTGCAGTACCAGGTGACGACGGGTCCGAAGAACGGCGAGGGCATCGTCCGCGTCGACGTGATGCCCGAGTCGGAGACCGACCTCCCACCCGTCGCCGTCCGCGACGTCGCACTGCTGCCCACCGGCGGCGACGTGCTGCTGGGCGTGCTCAACAACGACACCGACCCCGCCGGCGGCATCCTCGTCGTGCAGTCGGTGTCGCTGGAGCCGAGCAGCGGCATCTCGGTGTCGGTCCTCAACCACGAGACGCTGCGGATCACGGATCAGGGCGCGCTCGAGGAGCAGGTGCGCGTCAAGTACCGCATCTCGAACGGCTCCAAGTCGGCCGAGGGCGAGGTGGTGGTCATCCCGATCCCCGCGCCGGAGGAGCTCCTGCAGCCGATCGCCAACCCCGACACGGCGACCGTCCGCGTCGGTGATGTCGTGACGATCCCTGTGCTCGACAACGACACCCACCCGAGCGACGACGTCATGCACGTCGAGCCCGAGCTCATCGAGCCGTTCGTCGACCCCGAAGACGGCGAGGCCTTCGTGTCGCAGGATGCGGTGCGCTTCAAGGCGGGCCCCGAGGCCAAGACGGTGTACCTCACGTACGAGGTCTCCGACTCGCGCCAGCAGAAGGCCGCCGGCTACGTCACGATCCAGATCCTCCCGATCGACGAGGAGAACAACGCGGCACCGCGTCCGCAGGACCTCGTCGCCCGCGCGCTCGCCGGCACCGAGGTGAACATCGCGGTGCCGCTCGACGGCATCGACACCGACGGCGACTCGGTCGAGCTCGTGGGCATCGAGTCGAGCCCCACCAAGGGACGCATCACCAACGGGCCGAACTACTTCACCTACGAGGCCTCCGACGGAGCATCCGGCGTCGACGTGTTCAAGTACCGGGTGCGCGATCGGCTCGGCAAGGAGGGCATCGCCACCATCCGCGTCGGCATCGCTCCCACCGAGCAGACCAACCAGCCGCCCTACGCGGTGAAGGATGCGGTGGTGGTGCGACCCGGTCGCGAGATCGCCGTGCCCGTTCTCGCGAACGACTCCGACCCCGAGGGCGACAAGGTCTCGCTCCTCAAGGACGGCCTCGAGCTTCCCGACGGCCTGGAGGCGCGCGTCTCCGGTGACCGGGTGCTCGTGCAGGCGCCGAACGGCCCGACCGAGACCTCCCTGCAGTACACCGCGGTCGACGCCCGTGGGGCCGAAGCCACGGCGACGCTGCAGATCACGGTCGACGAGGATGTTCCGCTCCAGGCGCCGGTCGCCCGCGACGACCGCCTGCAGCCGGTGGACCTGAAAGACGGCGGCCTGAGCGCCGACCTGGAGATCCTCGCCAACGACGAGGACCCCGACGGCACCACCGACAGCCTCACCGTCGAGGTCGGGGAGGGCGGCACGCAGCTCGAGAACGGCAAGGTGCGCGTCACCGTCACCGACGAGCTGCAGCTGATCCGCTACACCCTCGTCGACCGCGACGATCAGCGGGCATCGGCTTTCATCTTCGTGCCCTCGCGATCCGATCTGCGCCCGACGCTCACCTCGACGAAGCCGCTCGAAGTGGTCAGCGGCGAGACCGAGGAGATCCCGCTGTCGGAGTACGTCACCGTCGCCGGTGGTGGCGACGTGGTGATCACCGAGAAGGAGAGGATCAGCGCGAACCACGCCGACGGCGCCGACCTGCTCAAGGACGAGAGCACCCTCGTCTACACCTCGGCCAAGGGATTCTTCGGACCGGACTCGCTCACCTTCGAGGTGACCGACGGCGACGGACCCGACGACCCCGAGGGGCGCAAGGCCACGCTCAGCATCCCGATCAACGTGCTGCCGCCCGAGAACCAGCAGCCCACCTTCGTGCAGGGACAGGTCAACGTCGCGCCCGGAGAGCCGGCGACCTCGCTCGATCTGGCCGCCCTCACCGACGACCCCGACCCCGAAGACGAGGGCAAGCACGACTACTCCCTCGTCGGCGGCGAGGAGAAGGGCGTCTCCGCCCGGATCGACGGCGACGACAAGCTCGTCGTCGAGGCCGCATCGAACGCCAAGAAGGGCACCGCCGTCACGCTCAAGATCCGCATCTCCGACGGCACGACCGAACCGGTCGAGGGCACGGTCGAGGTCATGGTCACGGCCTCGACGAGGTCGATGCCGGCGGCGAACACCGACACGATCGCCGAGGCGGATGCGGGCAAGACCATCACCGTGCCCGCGCTCGCGAACGACTACAACCCGTTCCCCGAGACGCCCCTGAAGATCGTGACCGCGGTCGCGGAGTCGGGTTCCGGCGAGGTCACGTTCACGGACAGCGAGGTCACCGTCACGCCGAACGAGTCGTTCGTGGGAACGCTCGTGGTGCGCTACCGCATCCAAGATGCGACGCAGGATGCCGACCGCGAGGTCAACGGCCAGATCGTCGTCACCGTGCAGGATGTGCCGGATGCGCCCGGCGTCCCGGTCATCGCGAGCGTGCAGGACCGGACGGTCGTCGTGTCGTTCTCGGCACCCTCGAACAACGGCGCCGAGATCACGAAGTACACCGTGAAGTCGGTCGGCGGCAGCTCGTACAGCAAGGAGTGCCAGTCCACGACCTGCACGCTCGACGGCCTGACCAACAACGTCGAGTACACCTTCCAGGCGACCGCGACCAACCGCGTCGGCGAGTCCGAGCCGTCCGCGCTGTCGGCTCCCGCACGGCCAGACGCTCGTCCGGACACCCCGATCCCGCCGACCCTGGTCTTCGGCGACAAGTCGCTCAAGGTGGCGTGGACCACCCCGTCGACGCCGGGTTCCCCGGTCGACCGCTACACGCTCGAGATCTCGCCCGCGCCGCCCTCCGGCATCACGCAGAAGGAAGTCACGGGCAACTCCACCACGTGGGAGGGTCTCGAGAACGGCTCCGACTACCAGGTCAGGGTGCAGGCGCACAACAGGGCGCCCGACCCTTCCAGCTGGAGCGGCTGGTCGTCATCCGAGATCCCCGCCGGTCCTCCGCTTCCGGCAGCGGCTCCGACCACATCCGAGCTCGCGCCGGTCAACGGTCGCGCGCAGATGTCGGTGAACTGGGGCAACCAGGACAACAACGGCGACGCCATCCGCGGCTACCGACTCGAGGTGCTGCGGGGCGGCCAGGTCGTGGACACGATGACCCCCGGGCCGGAAGCCAGGAGCCAGACGGTCGTCGTCGACCCGTCGGAGACGGCGTACACCTATCGCATCCAGGCCTACAACAAGGCCGGTTGGGGCGAGATGAGCCCGCCCTCCGCGCCCCGACGCGGCGTGGTTCCGCCCGGAGCGCCGACGAGCCTGAAGGTCGTCGAAGAACGCGACCGTGCGCTGGTGATCGACTTCCGTCCGGGGTCGAGTGGTGGCGCGTCTGCGGGCGAGATCACCTACGAGTACCGGCTGGACCGCGGCGGCTGGAACGCTCTGCCGGGCAACAAGACCATCGGCGGACTCACCAACGGCCACAACTACACCGTCGAGGTGCGGGCCATCACCCGCCTCCTCACAACGGACTTCGCGGGGTCGAGCTACGCCGGCGCCGTCTCGAACGCCGCGCAGGGCAACCCGCACGGGAAGCCGAGTCCTCCGGCGGTGAGCGCCGAGTCGCTCGAGAGCCAGGTGCGCCTGAACTGGAATGCCAACGGGTCGCCGAACGGGCGCGACATCCAGGTCGTGCAGATCAGCGTCGACGGGGGCGGGTGGCAGAACGTGGGGATGGTCGGCTCGGTCAACGTCGGCACCTACAGCGAGCACCACAGCATCAAGGCCCGGGCGATGGACAACACCGGCGCGTGGTCGGACGAGAGCCCGACCAGGGGCGCCACCGCGAAGGACCGACCGCAACCGCGCTGGTGGGCGTCGCAGGGCCCGGACTCCCGCAACTGCAGCCCGGACACGTGCTACAAGTTGAACCTGAACACGGCGAACGTCCCCGCGGGCACGTACATGATCCGCTGCCTCGACAACGGGCAGCCGTACCGCTCGTCGTCCGGACAGACCTCGACCTACAACCGGTACAACGTGCCCGCCAACGGCACGATCACGCTCTCCTGCTGGCACGGCGGCATGGGCAGGACCCTGCAGGCCGATATCCAAGGCGTCGGTTGGTCCGAAGGCACCACGTGGCCGTAACGGCGGCGGCTCCCGGCACACGAACTCCCACACGACAAGGAACCCCACACTCATGACAATGACCCCCGAGCAGGCCGCCTGGTTCCAGGGCACCTTCCAGCGTCTGGTCGAGAACGTCGACAAGGCGGTGCAGGGCAAGAAGGAGATCGTCGGTCTGGTGATGGCGTCGATGCTCGCCGAGGGCCACGTGCTCCTCGAGGACGCCCCCGGCACCGGCAAGACGAGCCTCGCCAAGGCGCTCGCGGCGACCGTGCAGGGCACGAGCGCACGCATCCAGTTCACGCCCGACCTGCTGCCGTCCGACGTCACGGGTGTGACGATCTACGACCAGCAGTCGCACCGGTTCGAGTTCCACAAGGGACCGATCTTCGCGTCGATCGTGCTGGCCGACGAGATCAACCGTGCGTCGCCGAAGACGCAGTCGGCGCTGCTCGAGGTCATGGAGGAGTCGCGGGTCACGGTCGACGGCGTCACGCACGAGGCCGGTCGCCCGTTCCTCGTCATCGCCACGCAGAACCCGATCGAGCAGGCGGGAACCTACAAGCTCCCCGAAGCCCAGCTCGACCGCTTCCTGATCAAGACCTCCATCGGATACCCCGACCTCGCGGTCACGGAGAGCATCCTCGCCGGAGCATCCGATCGCAACCCGTCGGCCGGGCTCTCGGCGATCATCACGACGAGCGCCGTCGCCGACATGGCCGACCTCGCCGCCACCGTGCACGTGGAGCCGGCCGTGCTGCGCTACGTGGCGGAGCTGGCCGAGGCGACCCGTGAAGACGGCGCGATCCGCCTGGGCGTCTCGGTGCGTGGCGCGATCGCGATGATCCGCATCGCCAAGGTGTGGGCCGCAGCGCAGGGCCGCCACTTCGTGCTGCCCGACGACATCAAGGCCCTCGCACGACCGGTCTGGCAGCACCGCCTGCTGCTCGACGCCGAGGCGGAGTTCGCCGGTACGAGCAGCGACACCGTGATCGCCCGCGTGCTCGACGGCGTCGCGGCACCCCAGGCCCGAGCAGCGGCCTGATGACCGCGGAGGCTCTTCAGGCGGCGCCGCCGCAGACGGAACGCGACGCCGGATGGCGTGACGTCGCGGCCGTCATCGGCGCGCGCCTTCTGACGCGCCTCCGGAAGATCACCGCGGCGATCCGCCCGCTGGCCTGGGTGCTGATGGCCATCGCCGTCGGCTTCTGGGTGATCGGGCAGGTCGCCGGCTGGGCGGAGTTCACGATCGCGGCCGCGGTGATCGCGATCGCCGTCGGCGTCTGCGCGCTGTTCCTGATCGGACGCACCGCCTACGACGTCTCGCTCGACCTCGCCCGCACCCGCGTGGTCGTAGGGGAGCGCGCAGTCGGCGCACTCACCCTGGCCAACCGCGGCAGCAGAGCGATCCTGCCCTCGCGCGTGGTGCTCCCGGTCGGCTCCGGTCGCGGCGAGTTCGGCATCCAGCGCCTCGCACCGGGGGAGGAGGCGGAGGAGCTCTTCGCCATCCCCACGCAGCGGCGCGGTGTGGTCAAGGTCGGTCCGGTGAGCGTCGTCCGCGGCGACCCGCTCGGTCTCTTCGAGCGCGCGCACCGCCGTGACGATCCGGTCGACCTGTTCGTGCACCCGCGTACCGTGCTGTTCGACGGGCAGTCGCTCGGTTACCTGCGCGACCTCGAGGGGCTTCCGGCCGCGGATCTCTCCCGTGACGACGTCTCCTTCCACGCACTGCTCGAGTATCAGCCCGGCGACGACCTGCGCCACGTGCACTGGCGCTCGACCGCCCGCACCGGGACGATGATGGTCCGCCAGTACGAGGAGACCCGTCGCTCGCACTTCGTGATCGGTCTCTCACGCTCGGCGGGCGACTACGCCACCGACGACGACTTCGAGCTCGGCATCTCGGCGGCGGGCTCGATCGGTCTTCGGGCACTCCGCGACTCGCAGCGCGTCGACGTGCGCGTGCAGGGCCGCGAGCTGCCCGCCGGCACCGGCAAGCAACTGCTGGACTCCCTCGCTGCGGTCGAGAACAGCAAGGCGAAGGAGGGCGGCATCGCCGACCTCGCCGGTATCGTCTCCGCCACGATGCCGCTGGCCAGCGTGGTGGTGCTCGTGTGCGGCTCCCGCGTGCCCTCCGACGACCTCCGCCTCGCCTGCTCGCGCCTGCCCTTCGGGGCCAAGGTGCTCGCGGTCGTCACCGACACGACCGCGACCGCGCCGACGCTGCGGCGCATCGGCGACGCCGACGTCGTCACGGTCGGCGCGCTCGAACAGGTTCCCCTCGCTCTGCAGAAGGTGCTCGCATGACCGCGCCCGCCACCGCGCCCGCCGCGTCCACCACGCTCGCCCCTCGTCGCTGGATCCTCGACCTCGGGGCGACGGCGCTCCTGGTCGCGACGGCGATGGTGGGGTTCTGGCCCACCTTCGCGGGGCCCTCGTTCCTCCCGGCCGTCATCGGCGGCATCCTGCTCGGCCTCGCGATCGCGGCCGTCGCGACGTGGCGTCGCTGGGGCATCCTGATCATCGCGGGGCTCACCGTCGCCGCGTACTTCGTGTTCGGCGCGGCGTTCGCGCTGCCGCAGACCGCGATCCTCGGATTCATCCCCACCCTCGAGACGCTGCAGAAACTCGCGCTGGGCACGGTCACGGCTTGGAAGCAGATGCTCACCACGGTCGCCCCCGTGGCGGCGGCCGACGGGCACCTGATCGTCCCGTTCCTGCTGGCGCTCGTGGTCACGACGCTGACCGCCTCGCTGGCGCTGCGCCTGTCGCAGGTCGCCTGGGCGCTGCTGCCGGCCGGCGTGCTGCTCATGCTCGTGATCGCTCTCGGCACCCCGGAGCCGGCCTTCCCTCTCGTGCAGGGGCTCGTGTTCGCTGTCGTGAGCATGTCGTGGCTGGCACTGCGTCAGCTCTGGGCGCCGCAGAACATGGCCGTCTCGGTGAGCGAGGTCGACCCATCCCGTGCGGCGCACATGCGCACCCGGCGTCTGCTGGCCGGGGTCGCCGTGCTGGCCGTCGCGGGTGGGGCCGGTGTCGCCACGGCCGCCGTCGCGACCCCCGCACAGCCTCGGCACGTGTTCCGCGACGTGATCATCCCGCCGTTCGACATCCGCGACTACCCGAGCCCGCTGCAGGCGTTCCGCAAGAACGTGCGCGACGAGGCCGAGGAGACGCTGTTCACCGTGCAGGGTCTGCCCAAGGGCGCCCGCATCCGCACGGCCGTGATGGACCAGTTCGACGGCATGGTCTACAACGTCACCGACGGCGGCCCGACCTCGTCGAGCGCGTTCGCCCCGCTGCGGTCGAACATGGCGCCGGAGGCGGAAGGCGTCCCCGTCACGCTGAAGTTCGCGATCGACGAGTACCGCGGCGTGTGGATGCCGACGGCGGGAGAGCTGTCGGAGATCCGGTTCGACGGCGACCGCGCCGAAGACCTGCGCCGCGGCACCTTCGTCAACACGGTGACCGGCACCGCGGTGGCCACCCCGAAGCTGAGTGCGGGCGACGAGTACGTGGTCGACGCCGTGATGCCGAGCGAGCCCGACGACGAGCAGCTGGCCGAGGTGGCGTTCGGCAAGGTCGCGATGCCCAAGCCCAGCAACGTGCCGGAGGAGCTGACCTCCCTGGCCGCGGAGACCGTGGCGGGCGCCGAGACGCCGATCGAGCAGGTGCGGGCACTGGAGACCTTCCTCTCCGAGGGCGGCTTCTTCAGCCACGGCCTCGAGGGCGAGGTGCTGTCGCGTGCCGGCCACACCGCCGAGCGCATCTCGACGCTCGTGGGCGCCGACCAGATGATCGGCGACGACGAGCAGTACGCCGTGGCGATGGCCTTGCTCGCCGGACAGCTCGACATCCCCGCCCGCGTCGTCATGGGGTACTACCCCGACGACGAGCAGGCGGGAGAAGCGATCTTCACCGCCACCGGCGACAACGTGCACGCCTGGGTCGAGGTCAACTTCGAGGGCGTCGGATGGATGACGTTCAACCCGACCCCGCCCGAGGACCAGGTCCCGAACGACCAGAACACCAAGCCCCGCGTCGACCCGAAGCCGCAGGTGCTGCAGCCCCCGCCCCCGCCGCAGGAGCCCGTGGACCTGCCGCCGACTCTGCCCGACGACCGCGAGTCGGAGGACGAGAGCCTGAACCTCGCCGGCATCATCGGCGCGATCCTGCTGATCGGCGGGATCTCGCTCGCGGTGATCGCTGTGCTCGCCTCGCCGTTCATCGTGATCGGTGCCTGGAAGGCCGCGAAGCGCCGTTCGCGTCGCGCCGCAGCCCGCACCTCCGACCGCATCAGCGGTGGCTGGGACGAGCTGACCGACCGCGCCGTCGACTACGGTGCGCGTCTGGCACCCGGCGGCACCCGCATCGAGGAGGCCGCGGTCGTGGCATCCTCGCTCACCGTCCCGCAGGTCACCGCGCTGGCCGAGCGGGCCGACGCCGAGGTGTTCGGTCCGACGGAACCCAGCCCGCAGGACGTGGAGTCGTTCTGGCACGAGGTCGATGAGATCGTCGGCGGCCTCGGAGCGGAGGCCGGCTTCTGGAAGCGCACGAAGGCCCGGCTGAGCATGCGCTCCCTGCTCGGGGGCACAGCCATGTCGAACGGGTTGCAGAGTCTGAAGGATGCGGCGACCGCGCGCGTTCGCCGCGAACCTGGCACCATCAAGAACAGCACGACGCCCCCGTCCTCCGAGAGTGAGACCCCATGACGCAGCCCGCGCTCGATCAGATCGCGCCGATCTCCCGTCGCGCGGTCGCCTACGTCATCGACGCCCTGATCGCCGGCGGACTCGGCATCCTTCTCGGCGGCGGTCTGCTGCTCGCCTCGACGCTCTCGGGTGGGCTCGAGGCCTCGATCGCCGTGCTGCTCATCGGCGGCCCCGTCGTGAGCCTGGTGCTGCTCGCCTGGTTCGTCGTCTACACCGTCATGCAGGCCGGCAACGGCTCCATCGGCATGCGCGCGCAGGGGCTGCGGCTCGTGTCGGCGGCGGATGGGAGCCCGCTCGGCTTCGGGCGCGCCCTGCTGCGCAACATCATCTTCGGCCTCGCCGGAGCCATCGTCGTCGGCTACTTCAGCCCGCTGTTCGACGGCTCGGGCCGTTTCCAGGGCTGGCACGACAAGGTCGCGTCGTCGCTGATGCTCGACGCCAGGGTGGCCGCATCCGGCTGGTCGCCCGCCCCCGGTGCCGCGACGGCGTCGCGTGCGGATGCGTCGGCCAAGCCGCAGTCGGGCCTCTCGACGGTGCCCTCCGCGCCGGCGATCCCCGGGCTTCCGCAGCCGGCGGCTCCGTCTGCCGCGCCTGCGCCGGCACCCGCGGCGCCTCCTGCACCCGTGCCGCCCCGGCCCGCGGCTCCGGTCGCCGAGACCGGATCGCTGATCGCCTTCGTGCCCGGCATCACGCAGGACGCGCCCCCGCGCCCCGCCCCGCCCCTGGAGTCCGAGCTCGACGCGACGATCCAGCAGCATCCCTCGCCCTCCTCGGCACCCGCGGCACCTCCCGCGCCTCCCGCACCTCTCGCGACGGCCGCGGCTCCCGTGCCTCCCGTACCTCCTGCACCTGCACCTGCACCTGCACCTGCACCTGCACCTGCGGTTGCTCCGGCAGCGACGGCGCGTGCGGCGGAGGCCGACGACGCGGACGACGATCCGGAGGCCACCAGGATCAGTGTTCCCGGGCACCGACTCGTCTTCACGTGGGACGACGGCACGCGCGTGCCCGTCTCTCGGCGCACCGTCTTCGGCCGCAATCCCTCCCCGGAAGAGGGCGCGACGATCGTGTCCGTGCGTGATGAGACGCTCTCGCTGTCGAAGACACATTTCGAGGCCGCAGCCGAGACGTCCGGCGGTTGGGTGCTGGATCGGCACTCCACGAACGGCATGACCATCGTCCGAGACGGGCAGCGCATCGCGTGCCCGGCCGGGCAGCGCGTGCCTGTGCGTCTGGGAGACGCGATCGAGATAGGTGACCGCATCATGACGATCGGCGGCTACGCATGAGGGCCGGACTGATCGTCTCCACCGGGTCTGCGACGCATCCGGGGCTCCGTCGCCTGCTCAACGAGGATGCGCACCTCGCATCGGCGCCCGTCTTCCTCGTCGCCGATGGAATGGGCGGGCATGAGGCGGGCGAGCGTGCGAGTGCGGCGGTCATCGCCGAGTTCTCCCGCTACGTCGGTCGTCCTGCGCTCGAACTCGACGACGTGCGTCAGGCGCTGTCGGTCTCGCGGACGAACGTCGAGGATCTGTCGACGTCGGGAAACGGCCGTGCGGGAACGACCCTCAGCGGCGTCGTCATCGCCTCGGTCGACGGCATGGGGTACTGGCTCGCGGTGAACATCGGCGATTCGCGGACCTACCGTCTGGCCGACGGCGAGCTCGAGCAGATCAGCGTCGACCACTCGGTGGTGCAGGAGCTGATCGAATCCGGTGAGCTCACCGCCGAGGATGCGATCTCCGACAGCCGCCGCAACATCATCACCCGGGCGATCGGCGCGAGCAGCACCGGCGATGCCGACTATTGGATGTTCCCCGCCGAGCTCGGCGACCGGATCATGGTGTGCTCCGACGGTCTCACCTCCGAGGTGCCGGATGCCCGCATCCGCGAGGTACTGACCTCCGAGCCCGATCCGCAGAAGGCCGCAGAGATGCTGACCGACGACGCCGTCAACGCCGGCGGCCGGGACAACATCACCGTCATCGTCGTGGACGCCGTCTCGGTGGCGTCCAGGCCGGGGACGCTCATGGCCACCGACGACACGGATATCGACCTGGACACGCGTCCACGAGAAGCCGCAGCAGGAGGGGTTCGCTGATGCAGACCATCTACCGACCGGGACAGTGGTTCCTGATCGTCATCCCCGGCGCGCTCGTCGCCCTGCCCCCCGATGTCCCCGGCGACGTCGTCGGGCGCCTGTGGGAGCGGATGCCGGAGGAGAAGACGCTCGCCACCGTCGTCGACGTCCTGACGACGCATGTCGGCGGCTCGTTCGCCGCACTGCCGTCCTTCGTCGCTGCGGTCGCCGAGGGAGCCGACCTCCGCATCGCGCTGCGCGGCGCCGTGTCGGCGCACGTCGAGTGCGCGACCGAGTCGATCGAGCTCTCCGGCGAGGATGTCACGACCTGGAACGAGCGCTTCCTCGGCGGCGCGACGAAGATCGAGATCACGGTGGAGACGGCGGCGGACGCCGATGGACTGCCCGTGCAGAGCGGCATCGTGCGGGCAGCGGGCGTGAGCGCCGAGCTCGAGCCGAGCGACGCCGAACCCCTGACCGCAGCGCTCGGACCCGCTCCGATCGTGGGCGAATCCGCGGCCGGCACCGCGGCGGCCGAGCCGGTCGCGGGGGAACCCGCGTCCCAGCCGGAGCCCGAGCCGCAGCCCGAGCCGCAGCCGGAGCCCGTCGAAGAACCGCTCCCTCCCATCGAAGACGTCTTCCTCCCGCCCACCGAGGTCACGCTCGCGCCCATCGTCGACGACGACTTCGATCAGCTGTGGGGGGCGACCGTGCACACCGGCGGGACCCCTCCTGTGGCCCCGCCGGCCCCGAGCGCTCCGGAGGGCGACCACGACGGGTCGACGGTCTCGGCCGCCGAACTCCGTGCGCTGCGTCAGCAGCCGCCGGCTCCGAACGACGCGCCGACCGAGGTGCTCGATGTGGCTGCAGCTCAGGGCGCGGCATCAGCAGGACGCATCCGCCTCTCCACCGGGCAGGTCGCTGCACTCGATCGCACCGTCATCATCGGGCGCCGCCCGCGTTCGACCCGTGCGTCAGGAGCGAACCTTCCGCACCTGATCGCGGTCGAGAGCCCGCAGCAGGACATCTCGCGCAGCCACCTGGAGGTGCGGCCCGAGGGCGACACGGTCGTGATCATCGACCTGCACACCACGAACGGCTCCACGCTGCTCCGGCCGGGTGCGGACCCGGTGCGTCTGCACCCCGGGGAGCAGACGCTCGTCCTCTCGGGCGACGTGGTGGATCTCGGCGACGGAGTGACCGTCGCGTTCGAGGATCTGCCGTGACCCGTCGTCCCTCGCCGCCGCCCGATCTGCCCGGCTTCACGTATGTGGAGCCGCTGGGGACCGGAGGCTTCGCCGATGTGTTCCTCTACGAGCAGGAGATGCCGCGCCGCCGCGTCGCGGTGAAGGTGCTGCTCGCCGACCGCATCTCGAGCAGCGCTGCGCAGGAGTTCGCCGACGAGGCGAACGTCATGGCGATGCTGTCCACGCATCCCGCGATCGTCACGATCTACCAGGCGGGTGTGGCCGGCGACGGGCGCCCGTACCTCGTGATGGAGTACTGTCCTCGGCCGAACCTCCAGATCCGCTCCCGCAAGGAGCCGTTCTCGGTCGCCGAGGCCCTCCGAGTCGGCATCCAGGTCGCCGGAGCGGTGGAGACCGCGCACCGTGCGGGGGTGCTGCACCGTGACATCAAGCCGGCGAACATCCTCGTCACCGAGTACAACCGCCCGGCGCTGACCGACTTCGGGATCGCGTCGACGACGGGGGCCACGGGCGAGGCGTCGGGCATGTCCATCCCGTGGTCGCCGCCGGAGTCGTTCACCGAGCCGCCGCAGAGCGGGCCGCGCACGGATGTCTGGGCGCTGGGTGCCACCCTCTACACGCTGCTGGCCGGTCGTTCGCCGTTCGAGCGTCCGGGGGAGCGGAACTCCAGCGCCGACCTGATCGAGCGCATCGAGCGTGCCGCGCTGCCCTCGTTGAAGAGGCCGGATTCGCCGGACAGCCTGCAGCGGCTGCTCGAACGGTCGATGGCCAAGAACGCGGACGATCGCTACCCCAGCGCGGTGGCGTTCGCGCGGGCGCTGCAGAAGGTGCAGATCGAACTCTCGCACTCGGTGACGCCGATCGACATCGTCGATGAGCACCCGCCGGCCGAAGAGCAGGAGGACGACGGCGACGGTCTCACCCGCGTGCGGGAGATCGTCAGCATCGACCCGGACCTGAACGCGTTCACGCGCCCCTCGGCCACGACGCAACGGAAGGAACCGCCGGCGGTGCTGTCGGGCGTCCCGCGCTTCGACGCTCCCGCACCCACGGAATCGGCCGTCGAGCAGACGCAGCTGCGCGCTCCCTCGGCTCCGACGGTGGTGCCGCCCGCGCCAGGTGCCGAGGACCGCACGATCGCGCGCGCGCCGCGGGTCGTAGCCCCCGATGCCCCCGCTCCGGGCGCCTCCGCGCCGATCGCGCCCGCCTCGGCCGCACCGACAGCCGTTCCGACGCCGCCGCGCAGCCGCAAGGGCCTGTGGATCACTCTCGCCGCTGCCGCCGTCGTCGTCGTGATCGGAGCGGTCATCGGGATGAACGCCCTGGTGGCCGGCATCACGCCCGAGGCGCAGGAGACCGCAGAGGCGGTGGATCCGCAGGATGTCGGTACCGACATGGTGCCCAAGGTCGCCGATCTCGCCGGTACGCGCCAGGGCGATCAGGTGGTCTTCACCTGGACGAATGCGGCACCACTCGAAGGCGACTCGTTCATCTGGTCGAAGGTCGAGGTGTCGGGAGAGGTCGTTCCGATCCAGACGACGGACGCGACCGCGACAGTTCCCGCCGAGGCGGAGACCGTCTGCATCGACGTGATGCTGCGGCGCGACGACGGTCGCGCCTCCGAGACGACGCGGGGGTGCGTGAAGTGAGCGGTGGAGGAGTGACTGTCGAGTTCGCGGGGGAGTACTTCCCCGTCCAGCGCGGGGGACGATTCATCGTGGGCCGCGAGGGCGACCTCGAGCTCGACGACAACCTGTTCCTGCATCGGCACTTCTTGGAGATCACCGACGCAGACGGCCTGTGGTGGCTGTCGAACGTCGGCACCCGCCTCACGGCGACGGTGACCGACTCGGCCGGAGGGGTGCAGGCCTGGCTCGCACCGGGTGCGCGCCTCCCGCTCGTGTTCGAGAAGACGACGATCGTGTTCAGCGCAGGTCCCACGACGTACGAGCTCACCTTGCACGCGGCGGAACCCACGTTCCATGCGACCAGGCGCGAGCATGACGACGGGGGCGACTCCACCATCGGCGACGTGCCGCTGACTCTCAGCCAGAAGCTGCTCATCCTCGCGCTCGCCGAACCGCAGCTGCGCCGCGACGGCACCGGGATGAGCGAGATCCCGACGTCGGCCAAGGCGGCCGAGCGCCTCGGATGGACGGTCACCCGGTTCAACCGCAAACTCGACAACGTCTGCGACAAGCTCGACCGGATCGGCGTCCCGGGGATGCGCGGAGGTCAGCGCAGCTTCGCGACCAACCGGCGTGCGCGGCTGGTCGAGCATGTCATCGCCTCGCGAATGGTGGGCAAGAGCGACCTGCACCTGCTCGACACCGCGCACTCCCTCGACGAGGCCGAGGGAGAGCAGGAGTGATCTGGGAGATCGACGACGGCGCTCCCGAGATCGAAGGACTCGACGCGCACGGACGCCCCGATCCGGCATACGCCGAAGCGTTGGGGCTGCGCGCCGCGGGACGCGGTTCGCGTGTGCTCGCCGCGCTCGTGGAGTTGGCCGTGGCGGTGATCATCGCCCTGCCCGCCGTCATCGCTCTGACGCCGGTGCTCGTTCAGACGGTCTCCGGGGGGTTCGAGCCCGCCGAATTCTTCGCCCGAGACGACCTGGTGTGGCTCATCGTGGCCGCTGCCGCCTCCCAGGGGCTGATGATCGCGTACACCGTGGTCCAACTCGTGTTGCACGGACGCAAGGGCGTGACGCTCGGCAAGGCGATCTGCGGCATCCGCTCCGTGAACGTGAAGACCCTCGAGCGTCCCGGCTTCTGGCGGGGCGCGGTGGTGCGCTACCTGGTGGCGTGCGCATCCCTCCTCGTTCCCCTCATCGGCCCGGTCCTCGTGATCATGCTCTCCCCATTGTTCGACATCGAGCGGCGCGGACGGGGATGGCTCGACCTCGCGGCGGCGACGTGGTTCGTGGACGTGCGCGGCGGTCTGAATCCGTACGACCAGAAGCGCATGCGCATCGCGCGCAAACGCGTGAAGACGCCCGAGCATGAAGAGCGGGCGCCGCTGCCCTCCCTCGCGACTCCGGTCGATCGCGATGCTCCCGACGAGTACATCCCGAGCGCACGGCTCTCCGGCGGGGTCATCGGTGCGCATCGCACCGCCCCGGGCGCGCCCCCGGAGCAGACCGATTCGCCGGCCATCGACTCGATGGTCTCGGCCGTGCCGCCGTCGCTGGCCACCGGAGCGGCACCGCCCGCAGCCACGGCTGTCCCCGCTC
>NZ_SSDF01000040.1 GCF_004794515.1 Microbacterium sp. A20
CGTCAACATCGTCGCTGCAGCTGAGTGATCTCAGCGCGACACTAATCATCCGGTTCGGGGCGGGCTTCGGCTCGCCCCGTCCGTGTATCTGCACACCGTCATAAAACAGGAACCCAGGGGAACCCGCACATGGTCACGTTCGTCGACACCGTCACACTGCACTTGCGTGCGGGTAAGGGCGGCGGCGGCTGCGTCTCCGTGCACCGCGAGAAGTTCAAGCCCCTCGGCGGCCCCGACGGAGGAAACGGCGGCGACGGCGGCGACATCGTGCTCGTCGCCGACCCGCAGACCGGCACGCTGCTCTCGTACCACCACTCGCCGCACCGCTCCTCGGGCAATGGCGGTCCGGGCATGGGCGACCACCGCTCCGGTTTCCTCGGTGAGACGCTCGAACTGCCGGTTCCCGTGGGCACCGTGGTGAAGAACACCGCGGGCGAGGTCCTGATCGACATGATCATCCCCGGCGAGCGGTTCGTCGTCGCCAAGGGCGGGATGGGCGGGCTCGGCAACGCGGCTCTCGCCACCCCGAAGCGCAAGGCTCCCGGCTTCGCACTGCTGGGCACGCCGGGATACGAGGGCGACGTCGTCCTCGAGCTGAAGACCGTCGCCGACATCGCGCTCGTCGGCTACCCGTCCGCGGGCAAGTCGAGCCTGATCGGTGCGATCTCGGCCGCGCGACCCAAGATCGCCGACTACCCGTTCACCACTCTGCACCCCAACCTGGGTGTCGTGCAGGTGGGAGATTTCCGCTACACGGTGGCCGACGTGCCCGGCCTCATCGAGGGCGCGAGCGAGGGCCGCGGCCTCGGACTCGAGTTCCTCCGCCATGTCGAGCGCTGCTCGGCTCTGCTGCACGTGCTCGACTGCGCCACGCTCGAGCCCGGGCGCGACCCGATCTCCGACCTCGACGTGATCCTCGCAGAGCTCGGCGCCTACGAGGTGCCCGAGGGGCAGACTCCGCTGCTCGAGCGCCCGCAGTTCGTCGCCCTGAACAAGATCGACGTACCAGAGGCGCGCGATCTCGCCGAGCTGGTCCGTCCCGACCTCGAGGCGCGCGGTTTCCGTGTGTTCGAGATCTCCACGGTCTCGCACGAGGGCCTGCGTCCGCTCACGTTCGCGCTCGGCGAGCTCGTCGAGAAGGCTCGCGCCGAAGCAGCGCTGGAGACCCCGCCGGAGCGGGTCGTCATCCGCCCGCGCGGCTCCAAGAAGGGCTTCACCATCCGCGTCGAGGGTGGAACCTACGGCAACGTCTACCGGATCCTGGGCGAGAAGCCGGTGCGCTGGGTTCAGCAGACCGATTTCCAGAACGAGGAAGCCGTGGGCTACCTCGCGGATCGCCTCGAGAAGCTCGGCGTCGAGGATGAGCTCTTCCGCCTCGGTGCGGTGCAGGGATCGACCGTCGTGATCGGCGAGGGCGACAGCATCGTCTTCGACTGGGAGCCCACGATGACCTCGGCGGCGGAGCTCATGAGCGCGCCGCGCGGCACCGACCCCCGTCTCGCACCCAACGCGCGCCGTACGACGTCGGAGCGACGCGAGCAGTACTACGAGCGCATGGACGCCAAGGCTGAAGCGCGCGCCGAGGTGGAGACCCAGCGCCTGGCCGCGTACCGCGAGGATGGCGAGTGACCGCACGCACGCGCGCTGATCTGGCGGCCGCGTCACGCATCGTCGTCAAGGTCGGCTCGTCCTCGATCAGCGGGGAGTCCTCGTGGCGCATCCCCGTGATCGTCGAGGCCCTCGCCGCGGCGCACGCACGCGGGACAGAGGTCGTGTTGGTCTCTTCCGGCGCGATCGCCTCCGGGATCCCGTTCCTGCGTCTGGACTCCCGGCCGAACGACCTCGCCACCCAGCAGGCGGCCGCGGCCGTGGGGCAGAACATCCTCATGTACCGGTATCAGGAGTCGCTTCGCCCGTTCGACATCGTCGCCGGCCAGGTCCTCCTCACCACAGGCGACCTGGAGAACCCCACGTCTCGTTCCAACGCCCGTCGCGCGATGGAGCGGCTCCTGGGCCTGCGGACTCTGCCGATCGTCAACGAGAACGACACGGTCGCGACGCAGGAGATCCGGTTCGGAGACAACGACCGCCTCGGCGCCCTGGTCGCGCAGCTGATCGAGGCTGACGCGCTCATCCTCCTCAGCGACATCGAGTCGCTGTACACGAAGCCGCCGACAGACCCGGGGGCGGAGCCCATCGACATCGTCGCGCACGACGCCGATCTCGCCGGGCTCGAGTTCGGTTCGACCGTGGTCAACAGCGTCGGCACCGGCGGGGCGGCCACCAAGGTCTCGGCGGCGCGACTGGCTGCGGCATCCGGCATCGGCGTGCTCGTCACCAGCGCAGATCTGGTGGACAAGGCGCTCTCCGGTGCCGAAATAGGGACCTGGTTCGAACCCGCCAGCTCATAAACTGGACGGATGACCGACCAGACCCCGCAGGCGCGCCTCGAGCGCGCCAAAGAGGCCTCCCGCGCGAGCGCAGCCCTGACCAGCGATGCCAAGGCTCGCGTGCTCGAAGCGATCGCTGTCGCGCTCCTGGCGGACGCACCGCGCATCATCGAGGCGAACGGTCGCGACATCGCTCGCGGGCAGCAGGAGGGCATCGGCGAGTCCCTGATCGATCGACTGCGGCTCGACGAGAAGCGGGTGGCGGCTCTGGCCTCCTCCGTCCGCGAGGTCGCCGCGCTTCCCGATCCCGTCGGGCGTGTGGTCGGCGGTCATCGGATGCCCAACGGCGTGGCGCTCGAGCAGGTGCGGGTGCCCTTCGGCGTGGTCGGCGCGATCTACGAGGCTCGGCCCAACGTCACCGTCGACATCGCCGCACTCGCGCTGCGATCGGGCAATGCCGTGGTCCTGCGAGGCGGCAGCGCCGCTCGCGACTCCAATGCCGTGCTCGTGGAGATCATGCGTACGGCGGTCGAGAGCGCCGGCCTCACGGCGGAAGCGATCCAGACCGTCGACGATTTCGGGCGCGACGGTGCGAAGGCGCTCATGCACGGTCGCGGTTTCATCGACGTCCTGATCCCGCGGGGGAGTGCGGGCCTCATCGAGACCGTGGTGACGGAGTCGACCGTGCCGGTCATCGAGACCGGGGCCGGCAACGTCCACATCTTCCTCGACGAGACCGCTCCCGACGACTGGGCTCGTGACATCGTCGTGAACGCCAAGGTGCAGCGTCCGAGCGTGTGCAACGCGGTCGAGACGGTCCTCGTGCATCGTCAGGCGGCGCCGCGGCTCGTGCCTCTGGTGGCCAGTGCTCTCCAGAGCGAGGGCGTCGCGATCCACGGCGATGACATGGTCGTCGGGCTCATGTCGAACGTGATTCCCGCCACCCAGGAGGACTGGGAGACCGAATACCTGAGCCTGGACATCGCGATGAAGGTCGTCGACTCGCTCGATGAGGCCCTCGCGCACATCCGGCGCTACAGCACGGGACACACCGAGTCGATCATCACCACGGACACGCGCAGTTCCGAGCGCTTTCTCGCCGAGGTGGACTCAGCCGTCGTCATGGTGAACGCATCCACGCGATTCACCGACGGAGGTGAGTTCGGGTTCGGCGCAGAGGTCGGCATCTCGACCCAGAAGCTGCATGCGCGGGGTCCGATGGGGCTCTCCGAGCTGACCAGCACGAAATGGCTCGCGCGTGGGTCGGGGCAGACGCGCGGCTGAGGGCTAGACTGGGGGACGCTGTAACCCCACAGGATCCCGAACAGCACGCCACGAAACGGAGCCAGGATGAACCTCGTCGCACAGATCGCGATGGCCGCTGCCGAAACCGAGCACCACGGCAACGTCGCGCTCGAGACGCTGATCTTCGGGGTCATCGCCGCGATCGTGTTCGGCGCGCTCGGCCTCGTGACGTTCTCTTACAAGAACGTCGCCAACCGTCACTCGGCGAAGGCTGAGGCCTGGGCCGCGCAGCACGGCAAGGACGGCCACGAGGCGGGACACGGCCACTAGGCCCGCATGAACGACGCTGCGACCACGCGCCCCCCGCGCATCGGCGTGATGGGCGGAACATTCGACCCCATCCATCACGGCCACCTCGTCGCAGCCAGCGAAGTCGCGAACTCCTTCGACCTCGACGAGGTCGTCTTCGTGCCGACCGGACATCCGTGGCAGAAGTCGGGCGTCTCACCGAGCGAGCATCGCTATCTGATGACCGTCATCGCGACCGCCTCGAATCCGCAGTTCACGGTGAGTCGGGTCGACATCGATCGCGAAGGCCCGACCTACACGATCGACACGCTGCGTGACCTGAAACGGGATCGACCCGACGCTGAGCTCTTCTTCATCACCGGAGCCGACGCCGTGGCGCAAATTCTCAGTTGGAGGGACCATGATGAGTTGTGGGAATTGGCCCACTTCGTCGCGGTCTCACGTCCTGGACATGTCCTGAGCACAGACGGCCTCCCGAGCGACAACGTGAGCCAACTGGAGGTGCCGGCGCTGTCGATCTCGTCGACGGACTGCCGCGAGCGGGTTCGTGACGATCAGCCGGTCTGGTACCTGGTCCCCGATGGGGTCGTTCAGTACATCGCGAAGCATCATCTGTATCGGAGCAAGGCATGAGTACATCGGATCAGCAAGGGCACGGTCCGCTGACGCGCAAGCAGCTGCGGGAGATCCGGTTGACGGGATCTAACCCTGTGATCTCCAGCGAGGAGGCAGCCGCGGCAGCCGAGAAGGCGCCGCCAGCGCCCCCGCTTCCACGTGCCGCCGAACCCGTCGAGATCGAGCCGGCACCGCTGCCGGTTCCCGTGGCCGAAGAGGCGAACGGCGATGCACCGCTGACCCGTCGTCAGGTTCGCGAGCAGGAGAAGGCCCGCACCGGTTCCGTCTCTGTGATCGGCGCCGACGAGGCGGAGGCGGCGTCGGCCGTCGAGCAGGTCGAAGAGCCTGCTGTATCACCCGCCGAGCAGCCCGATGAGGCGCCGAAGCAGGAGGAAGCTCCCGCGAAGGCCGCGCCAGAGGCTCCTGCAGAGGGTTCCGGCGAGATCGTCTCCGGGATCCCGGACTTCCCTCGGACGGTCGACGCCGGTGATGATGATGACGACGATGTGGATGACGAGGTCGCCGTCGCACCCGTCAGTGCATCCGTCGTCGCCGACACGGTCGGCGAGGTCCCACTCGAAGCGGTCGAGCCCTCCGCTGAAGCGACCGACGGCGAAGAAGACCTCGAGGCTGTCCTGGGCCTTCCCGCCGACGCGGGCGATGCGGCCGCAGACGACGATGTCCTCGCCGACGTGCACGATGCCGAGGAAGACCACGATGACGACGACACCGTTCGTCCGACCGTCAACTCGTCCTTCGGCGAGGGGCTTCTCGCAGACGCCCCCGACGCCCACGCACCCTTCCGTCCGTCCTTCGACGAGTTGATCGGCGTGGGAGATTCGACCGGCTCCCAGCATTCCGCTCCCAACGCGCTGATCTTCACCCCCTCGCCGGGAGAGGGTTCCCTCTCGGGCCCGGTCGCGTCCACCGGAGAGATCCTCGTCACCGGCTCCTATGAGCTGCCGCAGGGGATGGGCTCACAGGGCCACGCGCTCGGGACCACGGATGGCAAGGACGTCGACGCCGTCCTCATCGATGGCGAGCTGCCCCCCGCATCCTCGCCGACGCCGATCGCCGCGAGCTCGGCCGTCAGCACCATCAAACCAGCCGGAGAAGTCATCCGGCCTCCGGCCCCCGAGAAGGGGAACCGACTGATGGTCACGCTCGCCATCATCGCCGGCGGACTCGCCCTCGCGATCGGCGTCGTTCTCGTCATCGCCTTCACCACGAAAATGATCTGATGCAATCACCTGAAACTGCCGAAGAGATGCTGCGTCTCGCAGCCCAAGCCGCCATCGACAAGGGTGGAGAGGATCTCGTCGCGCTCAACGTCTCCGAGCCACTCCCGCTCGTCGACATCTTCCTGCTCGTCACGGGAAACAGCGAGCGCAACGTCGCCGCGATCGCCGACGAGATCGAAGACCGACTGATCGAGTCGGGGCACAAGCGCGTGCGTCGCGAGGGGCGGGCCGAGGCTCGCTGGGTGCTGCTCGACTTCGGCGATCTGATCGTGCACGTCTTCCACCAGGAGGAGCGCGTCTACTACGGACTCGAGCGCCTCTGGAAGGACTGCCCGGTCGTTCCTATCGACGTGGCTGAACCCGCCGCAGACGCCAGCTGACATGAGCACGCACCTGATCACCGGTGCGGGCTCCGGCATCGGGTCTGTTCTCGCCCGACGGTTGTTGGACCGTGGCGATGCGGTCGTGGCGCTGGCTCGCGATGCGGGTCGCGCCCGGCAGATCGCAGCGGACCTTCCCGGTGCGTCCGTCATCGTCGGCGACCTCGCTCAGCCGGGACGCCTGTCGTGGGCGCTCTCGAAGCAGCAGCTCCCCGAGCGCATCGACTCGCTGGTGCATGTCGCCGGTGTCGTCGACCTCGGCGACGTCGCTGATCTCACGGCCGCTCTGTGGGAGCAGCAGCTCGCCGTCAACCTCGTCGCTCCGGCCGAGCTCACGAGGCTCCTCCTTCCTGTGCTGCGCGTGTCTCAGGGGCAGGTCTTGTTCGTGAATTCCGGCGCAGGCTTGCGCGCCAACGCCGGATGGTCGGCGTATGCCGCGTCCAAGCACGGTCTCAGGGCGCTGGCCGATGCGCTGCGCGCCGAGGAGGCCGCGCACGGAGTTCGCGTGACTTCGATCTACCCGGGTCGCACGGCGACACCGATGCAGGAGCGCGTGCACCAGCAGGAGGGGCAGGCGTACGACCCGGACCGCTTCGCCACACCGGAGGCGGTCGTCACGACAATCCTCACGGCGCTCGACCTTCCGCGTGACGCGGAGATCACCGATCTGACGGTGCGTCCAGGACGCTGAGTCGTCCCGGCATCCTCCGCGGGGGATGTCAAGGGGCTTCTTTCGGGAGAGCGGATGGCGCAGGCTCTTCTTGAGAGAGTCCTGGAGGGCCCCCACATGTCTGAACTCCCCGACCCGCGCTTCATGTTGAATCGCATCACCGCGTCGGAATGGGTGATCAACGACCTTCGGTACTCGCCGAACGATCCGCGTCATGTGGTCGCCTGCGTCTACGAGCTCGCCGAGACCGAGGTCGAAGTGACGTGGCTTCGCGATCTGCCCCTCGCCACCCGTTACGGGACCGCATTCGAGGTGCTCGAGGATGTCGAGCGGATGCGTGATTCGAGCCGGGCGACCCGTCCGATCGCCATTCCCCACCGGCCGCCCCTGATGGCCACCTGACCTTCCCGCTGTCACACACCGAAGCGCACCCCTCGATGATCGAGGAGGTGCGCTTTGGCGTTCGCGCTAGGGCGGCCCCCCGAAGCGCAGTCGCCGGTCAGAGCAGCTTCCGCTCAGAGCAGCCGCAGATCGGTGATGCAGGTCCGATCATCCGGCGACGTGGTCGAGAGCGGCACTGACCCCGTGAGACCCTCGCTCTCGACGGTCAGCGTCGCCTCGATGTCCCGAGGCACCCAGATGCCGATGAAGCCGTTGTCCGCAGTGGGCCGGGTCTCGTCGACGAGTTTTGTTCCGTCTTCCGCGGTCACGATGACCCGGACATCGGGGTCGGAGAGCTCACCGAGGCACGTCGTGAGGCTGTGGAAGTGGCACTCGTGCGTCTGTTCGCGGAACGGTGCGATCGAGAGGTACACCGAATCTCGGGGCATCGGCAGTCGGCCTTCCCGGCCGCTCTCTTCGCGGAGCATGAGAGCATCGGGTTGCACCGATGCGATCAGAGCATCCGGTCGGTCCGCGACGGGCATCGTGTCGAGTCGTTCGATGACCTCTTCGACGTCGAGTCGGGCGAGATCATGTGATGCGAGGATCTTCTGCGCCGTCGCGGTTGACGGGTCGGCGTCCGCCGCGGGCGCGGTGCATCCGGCCAGGGCGATGCCGGCGACGGCCAGCGTGGCGAGCACTGAGAGAAGCTTGCGTCGAGGCGATATGAAAAGGGCGGGCGTGTCTTGATTCATGGTGTGGTCCTTCATGCGGAGTGGGGCCGGTACCGGGCGCGATGTGCCGGCACCGGCCCCTGAAAACGTGTCAGAGAGCGGCGAGGAGGTCCGTCATCTCCTGGATCTCCTCCGTCTGCGCGTCGATGATCGCCTGGGCGAGCTCGACCGCCTCCGGGTCGCTTCCCTCGTCGACCTGCGTCTGCGCCATCTCGACGGCCCCCTCGTGGTGCATGATCATCTGCTCGAGGAACAGCCGGGAGGCCTCCGGCCCGTCCGCGTCCCGCAGAGCGACGAGGTCCTCCGCGCTCATCATTCCGTCGCCGTGGTCCATCCCACTCGCGTCGCGGTCATCGGAGCTGACGCCCCATTCGTCCAACCAGTCTTCGAGCTGTTCGATCTCCGGTCCCTGAGCGGCCTTGATCCGCTGGGCGAGCTCGGTCACCGCGGGATCGATCCCGCTCGCGGCGAGCACGACGTCGCTCATCTCGATGGCCTGCTCGTGGTGGACGATCATCATCGACGCGAACATGACGTCGGCATCATCGACGCCGGCGGACGGCGACGAGCCGTGGTCCATGCCGGACATGGATCCGGCATCGGTGCCGGTCGCACAGCCGGACAGCAGCAGGACGGCAGAGAGGGCGAGCGCGGTTGCGGCCGCAGCACGAATCTTCATGGGTGTTCTCCAATACGCAAAGTCGTTGCGCACACGCCGGGCGGCGGCGCGCGAGTGTGAGAAGTGTGGAGCCGGGCGCGAGAGCGCGGGCTCGACAGCTGCTCAGGTGCGACTGATGCAGAGAACGTGAAGCGAGGGTGCGCGGGGGAGGAACCGTGCCGTGAGGATCTCGATGAGGGGCGACTGGAGCAGTATTCCCGACCGGTTGCGGAGCATTCCGGGCGCGATGAGGAGGACGAGCACGAGCAGAAGGGCGAGCACGCACATCATCGCCGCACCGGTGTGATCATCGCTGCTGCAACCGGCGCAGGACATCTCGGCCGCCCCTGTGGGGTTTCCGGAGAGGTGCCCCTGGGCCGTGCCGTGGTGCGCCGAGGCGGACTCGACTGCAGTCATCATCACCGCAGCCGGTGAGTCGGCCGCTGCGGTCCCGTGCAGATTCAGAGTGTGCATGCCCACCAGTCCGACGATGAGCGCGGCGACGAGTAGCACGCCTGACAGCACACCCCGGAAGATGCTCGATGAGCTCCTTCCGGACCGCGTCGCCGCCACCGGTGCCATGCAGCAAGTCTAAGCGGGGTGGTGCGGCCAGATCCGCTCAGACGGCGGTGGCGTCGCCGTCCTCGTCCGCTCCCGCAGCGATGCGATCGGCCTCCGCGCTGTCGACGAGCGCGTCATCGGCGTCCGGATCGAGGACTTGCTCGCCGTCGAGATCTCTGGTGGGTACACCGGCCGCGTCGTCGTCGTGGGGGACCGGAGGCACCGGAGGAATGATGGGGTTCGACATGATCGCATCCTTTCGTCGAGGTGCGTTCACGCTAGAACCCGCAACATGCGGACTGAACCGGCTTGACGCCCGTCAAGTCGCACGCTAGCGATGGTGTCGCTCCGCGCGGCTGCGTGTGATCGTCTCCGTCTCAGAAGGCTCCGGAGACAAGAAAACCCGCGATCTCTCGCGGGTTTCGTTGTGGACCTGAGGGGACTCGAACCCC
>NZ_SSDF01000041.1 GCF_004794515.1 Microbacterium sp. A20
CGCATCATCCTGATCTTCTGCATCATCGGCACCTATGCCACCTCGAACAGCCTCTCGACCGTCGCGAGCGCGAACGCATCGAGGCCGGCCGTGGTGTGCGCCATTGTCGGGTGGGGTCCCACCAGGCGGGTCCGCGGACGTGTGGTGTGCCGTCCACCATGCGGATTTCCCATCCGGAGGTGGTGAGGGTGCGGTGGTGGTGCCAGCAGAGGGCGACGCCGTTGTCGGTGTGGGTGGGTCCACCTCTGGCGTGTTCGTGGACGTGGTGGATCTCGCACCAGGTTGCGGGGACGTGGCAGCCGGGGATGAGGCATTCGCGGTCGCGGAGGGTGATCGCGCGGCGTTGGTGGGCGGTGAAGATCCGGTCGGTGGTGCTGATGCCGATGATGCGCCCGTTCGGGTCGAACAGCACTCGTTGCACGCCGCC
>NZ_SSDF01000042.1 GCF_004794515.1 Microbacterium sp. A20
CCGCACCGGCTGCCGCACCGCCGGCACCTGCCGCTGCCCCGTCTGCACCTGCGCCCGCGCCGGCCGCGACGCAACCACCAGCTCCTCCCGCAGAGCCGCAGCTCCGGCGTCGGAGGACGCCTCCGCCCGCACCGTCGGATCAGCCGGAGGAGTGACTGTGGCGCGGGACGGACGCCTCGGCGTCGGCATCATCGGCGCGGGACGTGTCGGTCCGGTGATCGGTGCGGCGCTCGGCGGGGCGGGGCACGCCGTGATCGGGATCACGAGCGGCTCCGATGACGAGCGCGCCTCTGCCGTGCTGCCGGATGTGCCCGTGCTCGACGCGCTGGAGGTCGTGCGTCGAGCCGAGCTCGTGGTCATCGCGGTGCCCACCGAGCAACTGCCGTCGCTGGTGGCCGGCATCGCCGAGGTCGGGGGCTGGCAGATCGGTCAACTCGTGCTGCACACCGATCCCGCGTACGGGATCGACGTGCTGCAGCCGGCCGCAGAGCGAGGCGCGATCCCGCTCGCTGTGCATCCCGCCATCACCTTCACCGGAACCTCGATCGACCTGCGTCAGCTGCAGGCGGGTTTCGCCGCGGTCACAGCTCCCGCCGCGGTGCTGCCGATCGCCCAGGCGCTCGCCGTGGAGATCGGGTGCGAGCCGGTCGTGATCGCCGAGGCGGATCGAGCGGCCTATGCCGACGCGATCGCGACGGCCACCGAGTTCTCGCGGTCGATCATCGGTCAGTCGACTGCCCGGTTGCGCGAGCTCGGCGTGGAGAACCCGGGCGGCTACCTGTCGGCGCTGGTGCAGTCGACGGTCGAGCGGGCGCTGCGCGAAGCATCCGACTCCCCTCCCATGCTCTGAGAGTGCCGGCGGCTCATCGTCCGCCTGAGAAGCCTCCGCCTCCTCCACCCCCGGAGAATCCGCCGCCGAACGATCCTCCGGCGCTCGACGAGGAGCCCGTCGACGGTGCGGAGTACGTCGCCGCGGACTGCGACGAGGCCATGAACGAAGCCAGCTGCATGCGAAGAGCGAACGAGGCCGGGTCGCCGATCCAGGAAGCGCCTCGCTGAGCCTGCGCGTACGCACGCTCGAGCACGTCGCCCCACTCGTCTTCCAAGCCGAAGAGGATCGCGTAGGGGAGGAGCCGTTCGTAGACGTGGATGACGTCCGCCGTGCCCTCCGGCCGGCGCTCGGCGCCGCTGTACGACTGCAGCATCTGCAGACGGTCGGCGTCTGCGACGCGGATGAACTCCTTCACACCCTGCAGGTACTCGGAGACGCGCGCTCCCTCGGCCGTGAGGACGGTGTGCTTCGAGAAGGCGTACACGCTCGACAGGAACACGAGGAAGGCCACGATCGACATCACGACGAGCGCGGGGATCGCGGAGAGGCGGCCGCTGGTGGCCGCCCAGATTCCGAGGCCCAGTCCGATCAGGGCGACACCGATCGCGCACCACTGCAGGATCACGGCGCCGCGACTGCGCACCCTCTCGGTGAAGCCTCGGGATGCGGCAGCCGTCGTCCCGCTCTGCTGCAGGGCGGTCATGCGAGCGGCGAATGCCTCATCGGCGGCCGGCAGGTCGACCACGCCTTCGGCATCGGCGTCGAGGAACAGCGCTTCCAGCGCCTCCGCGTCGAGCTCGTCCGGTCCCGTCACCTCCGGCAGGCGGCGCAAGCGCGGCTCTTCGGCCTCCAGGCCTTCTTCGATGCGCAGGGCTCCGCGCACGGCGAGGTGCACGATCTCTGCGGGGATCACGTCCTTCGCCCCGGCGATGGCCGTCGCCGCGATGAGTGGGGGCAGGGAATCCGGCACGTCATACTGAGCCACGACGATTCCGGTGGCCACCCGGCGTCTCCGAGTGAATGCCGACACCGCGAACCAGCTGCCGACCGACAGCCCCGCGGCTCCCGCGGCTGCGACGAACGGGGCGACGTCGCCGACCGGGTCGGGTGTGCGCGCGAGGGGCTGGGTGACCGTGCCCGACTCGAACCCGATCGCCACAGTGACGCCGTCGCCGGCCGGACGCTCTCCCGACTCGACGCCGAACACCGTCACGCGGCCATCGGTCTGGGGGCCCCGCAGCTCGCACTCCGCCCGGGATCCCGATGGCCCGGTGTAGCAGCGCGTCGATCCGGTGAGCGCTGCGCCCAGCTCTTCATCGAACGCGATGTCGGTGCGGAACCGCTCGATCGGCTGCGTGCTGTCGAGGGGGAGCACATTCCAGTAGAACTCGTCCACCGCCGGGGTCGAGGACCCCGCAGCCGGCTTCGTCGCGAGGACCACATCGCGCATCTCGTACTCGATCACGTACGTGGTGAGCCCGTGCACGTAGTTGTCGTCGTCGCCGGTGAGAACGTACAGCAGCCCGTCTTCCTCGTCGGTCTCATAGGGCACCTCCTGGCCATCCTCATCGGTCACGGAAAGCACTCGCGTCTCGGTGCTCGCCCCCTCGTAAGCGGTCGTGAGTCCGCGGACGATGCCGTGATTCTGGTCTGCTTCCGGGAAGCGGGCGACCAAGGTCTCGGTCACGTGCATCCGCGCGCGGCCCTCGTCATCGAGCCCGACTTCGTACACGGCATCCCACGAGGCGTAGGAGAAGTCGTTCACGTCGTCTGACGCCGCCACCGCGCGCACGTGCGGCCCGAGTCCCGATCCGGCGTCGGCGGCGGCCGTGGTGTCGGCGGCGGCCGTGGCGGGAGTGGCGACCGCGGCAAACGCGAGCGAGAGGGCGGCGAACGCGCGGAGGATCCGTGGATGGGCCATTCTTCGAGGCTACCCAGCGCGTGCCCTGGGGTCGCGCGCCGCCTCGGTAAACTGGGAAGGACTTCCAAGGAGCCCCCACATGACTGACGCGTCTGCCGCGCCCGAATCGGCCTCGACCGACCCTTCTCCCGAAGAGGACGTCCACGAGCAGAAGGCCGTGCGCCTCGCAAAGCGCGAGCGTCTGATCGAGAAGCGGACGGATGCGGGCGGCGGAGCGTTCCCGGTCGGCGTGCCGGTCACGCACACGATCCCGGCGCTGCGCGCGGAGTACGGCGAGCTCGAGGCCGGCGCCGAGACGGGCGTCGTCGTCGGTATCGCGGGTCGTGTCGTGTTCAGCCGCAACACGGGGAAGCTGTGCTTCGCCACTCTGCAGGCCGGCGACGGCTCGCGCATCCAGGCGATGATCTCGCTCGCGAACGTCGGCGAGGAGTCGCTCGCGGACTGGAAGGAGTACGTCGACCTCGGCGACCACGTCTTCGTCCACGGTGAAGTCATCTCCAGCCGCCGCGGGGAGCTGTCGGTCATGGCCGACGGCTGGGCGATCGCCTCCAAGGCGATCCTCCCGCTTCCCAACGCGTACTCCGAGCTCAGTGAGGAAGGGCGCGTGCGCAGCCGCTACCTCGACCTCATCGTCCGTGAGCAGGCGCGAACCACCGTGCGTGCCCGTGCCGCGGTGAACGCCAGCCTGCGTGCGACGTTCACGAGCCACGACTACCTCGAGGTCGAGACCCCGATGCTGCAGGTGCAGCACGGCGGCGCCTCCGCTCGCCCCTTCGTCACCCACTCGAATGCGTTCGACACCGAGCTCTACCTGCGCATCGCGCCCGAGCTCTACCTGAAGCGCGCGGTCGTCGGCGGCATCGAGCGCGTGTACGAGATCAACCGGAACTTCCGCAACGAGGGAGCCGACTCCACGCACAGCCCCGAGTTCGCGATGCTCGAGGCCTACCAGGCGTACGGCGACTACAACCAGATGGCCGCGCTCACGCAGGAACTCGTGCAGAAGGCGGCGATCGCCGTCGCCGGTTCGACGACGGTGACCTGGGCCGACGGCACCGAGTACGACCTCGGCGGTGAGTGGGACCGCATCTCGATGTACGAATCGCTCTCTGCGGCAGTCGGTCGCACGATCACGCCGCAGGATTCGGTCGAGGACCTCATCGCGTTCGCCGAGGCGAACGACGTCGACCTGCCACCGCAGGCCACCCACGGCAAGCTCGTCGAGGAGCTGTGGGAGCACTTCGTGAAGGGTGATCTTGTTCGCCCGACCTTCGTGATGGACTTCCCGGTCGACACGTCCCCCCTCGTGCGCGAGCACCGCTCGATCTCCGGCGTCGTGGAGAAGTGGGACCTGTACATCCGGGGCTTCGAGCTGGCGACCGGGTACTCCGAGCTCGTCGATCCCGTGATCCAGCGCGAGCGGTTCGAGGCGCAGGCGAAGCTCGCCGCGCGCGGCGACGTGGAGGCGATGCCGGTCGACGACGAGTTCCTGCGGGCGCTCGAGCACGGTATGCCGCCGTCCGGTGGGATGGGCATGGGGATCGATCGTCTGCTGATGGCGATCACCGGCCTCGGCATCCGCGAGACCATCCTCTTCCCGCTGGTCAAGTAGGTCTCGATGCTCGACGGTCATGCCGCCGAGCTTCTGCGGAACGCCCACTCCGGAAGCATCGCGCCGGCGATCATGGTCTCCAGCAGGGCGGCGAGCGAGTATCGAGGGTCGATCTCGCGCACGAGCTCCAGATAGCGAGCGGCGTGGCTGGCTCGGCCGAGAGCCCACGACAGCCACGCCGCCGCGGTCAGTGGTGCCGGTCGGGCAGCGCGCGGTGCCCGTGCGGCCGCCTCGCGGACGACGGCGAGCGCGAGGCGGAGCCGATCGAAGTCCGGAGCCGGACCCTGGCCAAGGAACAGTCGCCCGAGCTCATCGGGGACCATCTCGCCCGATTTCGCGAACGCGGTCTGCGCGTCGAGCGCGCGGACGCCTCCCGCGAAGTCACTCGCCCACTGCGCGATCGCGACATCTCGGAGCAACGGTCGCTCCATGCACCACAGCAGCGTCGCAGTCGCATACGGCGGGAGGGCATCGGGTGCCGAGAGCACCGATTCGAAGAAGGCGGGCACGTCTTCGAGCAGCACGAGCGCGGCGATCAGCTGCGGATTCTCCCGCCCGGTCACCCGCCCCTTTGCCTCTCCGTCTTCGTCGAGCAGCGCCGCGAGCTCGAGTGCCGCTCTTCCCACCCTTTCCTTCTCGGCGAGATCCACATCCGGAAGGCGGGCCCCCGCAGCCTGATCCTCCGAGATGCCGGGTGCATCCGGACCCTCGGATGGGCAGCAGATCTCTGCGAGCGGGTGGAGGTCCGGGTCACGCTCCACATAGCTCGACCACCCCGACGGTGTCACGCAGAGCGCGTCGACGATGCGGAGCCCGGCGTCTTCCGCGCAGCCGAGCAGTTCGTCGACGGCCACGGCATGTGGGAGGACGAGACCGTCGCGGGTGGCCTCTGGCTCCTCGTCGGTGTATACGACCACGGCGACGGCATCCGTTCCCCGGACGCGAGCGAGGAGGCTGACCGCAGCGTCGGCATATGCCTCGATATCGGCACCGTCAGGGGGCAGATCGAGTCGCATGGCCCCGTCGGTGCGCGTGCCGTGGAAAGGCAGCAGCACGATGCTCCGACGAGGAGTGAAACCCGCGAGAGTGGGGACGATGCCGAGGAATGCGGCGGAATCGGTGGCGCGAAGCAGTGTTGTCATCCCGAGAGTGTCTCGGAGCCACGAGCCCGCGGGGTCGGAAAAGCGGCGTTGTGGATGCAGAACCTGAACGCGCGGCGATGTGCACGAGGAGTGGCTCGCGTACCATGGGGTGATGGACAACTTCTGGCTCGCCGCGGCCTGGTCGCTTCTGCCGACCATCGGGGTGAGCGTCGTGTTCGTCTTCGTGCTCCGCGGGATCCTCCGCTTCGACCGCACGGAGCGCAAGGTCCACGCCCAGATCGAGGCGGAGGAGCGCGCGGCCCGGGGTCTTCCGCCGCGCGTCTGAGTCCCACCCATCCGCTACTGTGAAGCCAGCGCGCCGGCATGGGCGCGCTCCCGAGGTGATCGTCACCGCGGTGGGGAGGGTGCACGATGACGGCAGAGACCTGGGGCTGGTGGTTCGCCGCCTTCCTGCTGGTGCTCGACATCGTCATCCGCGTCACGGCGATCATCGTCATCCCGCGCAATCGTCGCCCGACCGCCGCGATGGCCTGGCTCCTCGCCGTGTTCTTCATCCCGTTCGTCGGAGTCTTCCTTTTCCTGTTGATCGGAAACCCGCGACTGCCGCGCGCGCGTCGACGCAAACAGGACCAGATCAACGAGTACATCGCCGAGACGAGCGAGCACCTGCACTTCGGGACGCTGCGCCCGAACGCCCCCGCCTGGTTCGGTCCGATCGTCCAGATGAATCAGAGGCTCGGGGCGCTTCCGCTCTCGGGTGACAACGGCGCGCACCTGATATCCGACTACCAGGAGTCCCTCGACGAGATGGCCGAAGCCATCCGCACCGCCCAGGACTACGTGCACGTCGAGTTCTACATCCTCCAGTCCGACACGTCGACGGACAACTTCTTCCGCGCCCTCGAAGAGGTCTCGGCTCGAGGAGTCGAGGTGCGGGTGCTTCTGGATCACTGGGCGAACCGAGGCAAACCGCGCTACAAGCAGACCATCGCCCGACTCAACGCGATGGGCGCGGACTGGCATCTGATGCTGCCCGTGCAGCCGCTCAAGGGCAAGATGCAGCGTCCCGATCTGCGCAATCACCGCAAGCTGCTCGTCGTCGACGGCAACATCGCGTTCCTCGGATCGCAGAACATCACCGACTCGACCTACAACTTGCCGAAGAACATCAAGCGCGGGCTGCACTGGGTCGACCTCATGGTCCGCCTCGACGGCCCTGTGGTGCTGAGCGTGAATGCGATCTTCGTCGCCGACTGGTACAGCGAGACCGACACGGTGCTCGAGGGGATCGACATCGCCCACGCGAACATCGGCTCGGGGGACCTCGACTGCCAGGTCGTGCCGTCGGGTCCGGGGTTCGAGGTCGAGAACAACCTGCGCCTCTTCCTCGGGCTGCTGTATGCGGCGAAGAAGAAGATCATGATCGTCAGCCCCTACTTCGTCCCCGACGAGGCGCTGCTGCTCGCCGTGACCGCGGCCGTCGATCGCGGTGTCCACGTCGAGCTCTTCGTCTCGGAAGAGGGCGACCAGGCGATGGTGTACCACGCCCAGCGCAGCTACTACGAGGTGCTGCTCAAAGCCGGCGTCCGCATCTGGATGTACCGCAAACCGTACATCCTGCACACCAAGACCCTCACGATCGACGACGAAGTCGCGGTCATCGGCTCCAGCAACATGGACATGCGCTCCTTCGGTCTGAATCTCGAGGTCTCGATGCTGGTGCGCGGCGAGGAGTTCGTGAAGGAGATGCGCGAGGTCGAGGACAAGTACCGCTCGCTCAGCCGCGAACTCACGCTCGAGGAGTGGATGCAGCAGCCGTTGCGCTCGACGGTGCTCGACAACCTCGCCCGCCTGACCTCGGCCCTGCAGTAGTCGGCACGGCGCGTCCGGGCTACCGGGGCGATCTGGCCGCGGGCTACCCTGTGAGCATGACCTCTGTGCTCCGTCCGCTCGCCTCCGTCGTCGGTCTCGTCGCTGCGGCGCTCCTCGTCGCGGGATGCACCGCCGGCCCCGGTTCCGACGCCCCGTCGAGTTCGCCGGCTCCCGGTGCGGGAGACGTCGACGACCAGAACGACTTCGAGGGCGCGCTGCTCGACGACGGCCGCATGTTCGCCGTCATCACCGTGGGCTCGTCGACGTGCGTGCCGCAGGTCGATCAGGTCACGGCCGAGGGGCAGACCGTCACCGTGACGCTCGTCGACCCCGAGGGCGAATCGCCGAAGCCGTGCACGAAGGATCTCGCTCCGCGGGCGAGCCTCGGCGCGCTGCCGGAGGGCGTCGACCCGAAGTCGGACATCACCCTGAACGTGACATACGGCGACCTCACCGACGACGTCGACCTCGACGGTGACCCGGCCGCCACCGGCACCCCGGGAACCACGACCGAGTTCCAGCCCTCCGCCGCCTGGCTCGACGACGACGGCCTCGTGCTGCTCACCTGGGGATCTTCGACCTGCCTGCCGCAGATCGAGTCTCTCGAGGGCGCGGGAAACACCGGAACCGCGTACTTCGTTACCGACGAGAATCAGGTCTGCACGATGGACATGGCACCCCGCGCGACCCTGCTCGCGTTCGGGGAGGACACGGTCGACGACGACGGCACCTTCACGCTGACGCTGGTCGGCGGTGGACTCGACGGCACGGTCGAGGTTCGCTGACCCCTGCGGGTAACCGTGGTGATCTTCTGGGCCACGCTCATCTTCTTGGCCGTGATCAGCGTGGTGATGGCGATCAAGCGACGTAAGCGCTGACGGGCGCCACCCGCCTCACAGCATGTGCACCGGGTGGCCGGGCGGCAGCGCGAGCAGGAGTGCGCCGGGGTCGGCCCAGCACGTGATGCGCACGGCGGCGCCGAACTCGTCGCCGTCGAGCTCGATCGGGATCGGTGCGGGAGCGGCGGCCTCGGCCGCGGCTCCATGGAAGTAGTGCACCGACGCGTTCTTGCCGCGACGTTCGAGCACACGGCGACCTGCGCGGAAGCGCCGCAGCACGGAGTTGTCCCACCAGATCTTGCGCCACACGGCGAACCAGCCGAGCACTCCGGTGGGCTGGATGACGGCGACGTCGAGAGCGGCATCCGTGATCGACGCGTCCGGGATGAGGGCGATGCCGGCGGGAAGGGTGCCGCAGTTGGCGAAGAGCAGACTGTAGGCGCGGTGCGAATGCAGTCGTCCTTCATCGACCTGATACACGGCGCGGAAGGGCTTCGCGCGGGGGAGGGAGCGGGCTGCACCGTCGACGTAGGCGATCCACCCCACCGACTTCTTCAGGTCGGAGCGCGTGTTCGCGATCATGTCGGCGTCCAGCCCCATGCCGGCCAGCACCACGAACGCGTGCTCCTCCTCGTCGCCGTTCTCACGGGTCAGCCGCGCGCGACCGATGTCGATCGGATGCCGGAAATCGCCGAGGGCCGCACGGATCATCTCGGCCGGATCGGCGAGCGGCAGGCCGAGATTGCGCGCGAGCAGGTTGCCGGTGCCGCTCGGCAGGATCGCCAATGCCACTCCGGAGTTCGCGATCGCCTCCGAGACGGCGCGCACGGTCCCGTCGCCACCGGCGACCAGCACGACGTCGACGTTGCGCGCGAGTGCCTGCGCGGTCGCGCCCTGCCCGGCGTCCTCGATCGTCGTCGGATAGAAGGCCGGGTGGTCCCATCCGGCCTCGCGCGACAGATCGCGAACGGTCTCGCGCAGATGCTTGCCGTCGACCTTGATCGGGTTGTAGATGAGCGCCGCCTGTCGGAGAACGGGGGCGCTGGTGGTCATGGCGCTACTCTAAACCGGGACGCGGCCGGGTCGCTCACCCTGATGGGGTGAGGCGGAGGGGGCCGCTCGGCGCGGCGGCACCGCACCGTAGACTTGGGAGATGATCGACCTCGCACTCCTCCGCGAAAACCCGGAGATCGTCCGCCGTTCACAGGCTGCCCGTGGAAACGACCAGAGCACCGTCGACGTCGCACTCGAGGCCGATCGATCGCGCCGGGCCGCACTCTCCGCGTTCGAGGAGCTGCGCGCCGAGCAGAACGCGTTCGGCAAGCTGGTCGCGAAGGCTCCCAAGGAGGAGAAGGCCGCCCTCGTCGCGCAGGCGAAGGACCTCGCCGAGCGCGTGAAGCAGGCGCAGCACGCGTCGAACGAAGCGGCGGAGGCGGCATCCGCAGCTCTCGCCCGCATCGAGAACGTCGTCATCGACGGCGTCCCCGCCGGCGGCGAGGCCGACTTCGTCGAGCTGCGTCGGGTGGGCGAGGTTCCCGCATTCGACTTCGAGCCGCGTGACCACCTCGAGCTCGGTGAGCTCCTCGGCGCGATCGACATGGAGCGCGGTGCGAAGGTCTCCGGCGCGCGCTTCTACTTCCTGCGCGGCATCGGCGCACGCCTCGAGATCGCCCTCATGAACCTCGCGCTCGACAAGGCGCTGCAGAACGGGTTCGTGCCCCTGATCACGCCGACCCTCGTGCGCCCCGAGATCATGCAGGGCACCGGGTTCCTCGGCGAGCACGCCGACGAGGTCTACCACCTCGACAAGGATGACGATCTGTACCTCGTCGGAACCAGCGAGGTCGCGCTCGCCGGGTACCACAAGGACGAGATCGTCGACCTCGCCGACGGCGCCCTCCGCTACGCGGGCTGGTCGACCTGCTACCGCCGCGAAGCGGGTTCGCACGGAAAGGACACCCGCGGCATCATCCGGGTGCACCAGTTCAACAAGCTCGAGATGTTCGTCTACACGACCGCAGAAGAGGCCGAGGCAGAGCACCTGCGCCTCGTCGCGCTGCAGGAGGAGATGCTCACCTCCCTCGGGCTCGCCTACCGCGTGATCGATGTCGCCGCGGGTGATCTCGGCTCGAGCGCGGCACGCAAGTACGACATCGAGGCGTGGGTGCCGACGCAGGGGGCGTTCCGAGAGCTCACCTCCACGTCGAACTGCACGACCTTCCAGGCGCGCCGCCTCGACGTGCGGCACCGTCCCGCCGTCGATGCGACGGATGCTGCCGCTCAGGGCGCCGCGAAGACACAGCACGTCGCCACTCTGAACGGAACGCTGGCCACCACGCGCTGGATCGTCGCCCTGCTCGAGACGCACCAGCAGGAAGACGGATCGGTGCGCGTGCCGGAGGTGCTGCGTCCGTACCTCGGCGGGCTCGAAGTGATCCAGCCCCTCGGCGACGGGCGGGCAGCTCGGTGACGGGCCCCTGGCTGGTCGGGCTCGACGTCGACGGCACCATCCTGCTGCAGGACGAGACGATGAGTCCGGGTGTCCCCGAGGCCGTCGCGCGCGTGCGCGATGCCGGACACGTGGTGACGATCGCGACCGGGCGCAGCTGGATGGCCACGCGACGCTACGTCGAGGAGCTCGGCCTCACCGCCGACTACGTCGTGTGCTCCAACGGCGCCGTGACGATGCGCCGTGACGGCGACGACTGGGAGCGCTGGAACGTCGAGACCTTCGACCCGACTCCGGTGCTCGGACTGCTGCGCGACCGTCTTCCGGACGCCCGGTACATGGTCGAACTCGCCTCGGGGCAGCGGCTGTTCACCGAGCAGCTCGACGACTGGACGCTCGACGGCGGCCGGCAGGTCGACTTCGAAGAACTCGGCGCGCTGCCGGTCTCCCGCATCGTGGTCGTCTCGCCCGGCCATGACGAAGACGACTTCCACCGCCTCGTGGCGGACGCCGGCCTCAACGAGGTCTCCTACGCGATCGGCTGGACCGCGTGGTTGGACATCGCCCCGCAGGGCGTCGACAAGGGCACCGCGTTGGAGCAGGTGCGCACCGAGCTCGGGCTCGACGGCGGGCGCATCCTGGTCGCCGGCGACGGGCGCAACGACATCGGCATGTTCGGCTGGGCGCGCGCACTCGAGGGGCGCGCCGTGGCGATGGGGCAGGCTCCCGACGAGGTGAAGGACGCCGCGAGCGAGGTCACCGCCGACGTCGAGGACGGCGGGCTGGCGCAGGCGCTCGACACGCTTCCAGCACCCGCCCAGGTCAGCGCGGGAGAATAGAACTCGGCTAGACTCACGCCTTGTCGACAGATGCGTCTGTCGAGGAGGGTTGTCCGAGCGGCCGATGGAGCTGGTCTTGAAAACCAGTGGGCAGAGATGTCTCGTGGGTTCGAATCCCACACCCTCCGCACAGCGAGCACGGTGACCCCGCACCGGTGCTGAATCCGAAAGGGTACGAGTGAGCGACAACACGCGACGCCGCCGCACCATCGCACGGCACGGTCAGCTGGAGACGCCCAGCTCGCTCAGCCAGCTGCTGAAGTTCATCGCGATCGGCCTGGCCGTGGTGCTCGTCAGCGGATTCGGCGTCGGCGTCTACATCGCGTACGACTTCTCGAGCACCGTCGCGGCGAACGCCGTCGATCTGGAGGGCCAGGAGGTCGTCCCGCCGGACATCGGCGAGTACGAGAGCGGCTTCAACCTCGTCCTCACGGGAGTGGACACCTGCGAGGAGAAGTACAAGGACCTCTTCGGTGACCGGTGCACCGGGGGCGACGCCGAGGGCACGCTCAACGACGTCAACCTGCTGGTGCACGTCTCTCAGGAGCCCCGTCGGATCACCGTCGTCAGCTTCCCGCGCGACCTGATGCTCCCGATCCCGGAGTGCACCGACGACGAGGGCAACGTCCACTCGGCGATGAGCAAGCAGCCACTCAACACGGCGTACACGGACGGCGGCCTGAACTGCGTCGTCAAGACGATCTCCGAGCTCACCGGCCAGGAGGTCCAGTTCGCGGCATCCGTGACCTTCGGCGGCGTGATCGAGATCACCAACGCCATCGGCGGTGTCGACGTGTGCCTGGCGAACCCGATCAAGGACCGCTACACCGGCCTGGACATGGCCGCGGGAACGCACACGGTCGAGGGTCTTCAGGCGTTGCAGTTCCTTCGCACCCGTCACGGTGTCGGCGACGGCAGTGACCTCGGCCGTATCGGCAACCAGCAGCAGTACATGTCGAGTCTCGCGCGCAAGATGATCAGCGGCGAGGTGCTGGGCAACGTGCCGGTCATGCTCAAGCTGGCGAACACCGCGCTGAGCAACCTCGAGGCCAGCACATCGCTGGCGAACAACCCGATGACGCTCGTCCAGATCGCGCTCGCCGTGAAGTCCGTCCCGTTCGAGGACATCGTCTTCGTGCAGTACCCGACCGGTGCCGACTACGCCGACCCGAACAAGGTCGTCCCCAACGAGGAGGCGGCCGCGGCGCTCTGGGACGCGATCGAGGCGAACGCGCAGCTGCAGATCACGCACGAGAACAACAGCAACGACGGTGTCGTCGTGCAGGAACCGACGGAGCCGACCGCGCCGACCGAGGAGGCGACCCCCGATCCCTCCGCGACCCCGGAGAACGTCGTGGCGCTGCCCGACTCGATCAAGGGCAACTCGGCCGCTCAGGAGACCTGCTCCAACGGCAACGTCCGCTGACACCAGACTGAGACGGCGCAAGGCGTTTGCGCAGTCTTGCAAGAACTTGCGTACACTGACCCCATGTCGAAGCGACTCGCCGAGGTGGCGCGCAAGGTCGGTGTGAGCGAGGCCACGGTCAGCCGGGTGCTGAACGACAAGCCCGGCGTCTCCGATGCCACCCGCCAGGCGGTGCTGACCGCGCTCGATGTGCTCGGCTATGAGCGCCCGACGAAGCTGCGCGGCGAACGCGCCCGCCTGGTCGGCCTGGTGCTGCCCGAGCTGCAGAACCCGATCTTCCCCGCGTTCGCCGAGATCGTCGGCGGCGCGCTCACTCAGAACGGATACACCCCGCTGCTGTGCACGCAGAACGCCGGCGGGGTGACCGAGTCGGACTACGTCGACCTGCTCCTCGCGCAGCAGGTGTCTGGCGTGATCTTCCTCGGCGGAAACTACACGCAGGCGGACGCCGCGCACGAGCACTACGAGCGGCTGCGCCAGGTGAACCTGCCGACCGTGCTCGTCAACGCCCGCGTCCCCGAACTGCAGTTCGCGACCGTCTCGACCGACGATGCGGCCGCGGCCGAGCAGGCGGTCCTGCACATGCACCAGCTGGGGCACCGCCGCATCGGCCTGCTGCTGGGGCCGGCGGACCACGTGCCTTCGCAGCGCAAGCTCGACGCTGCCCGCCGACTGCTCGAGAAGCTCGGAGCGCCGCTGTCGGACGACCTCGTCGTGCGGGGCATGTACTCGCTCGAGTCGGGGCAGGCCGGTGCGGCGCGACTCTTCGCCGCCGGGGCCACGGCCATCGTGTGTGCGAGTGATCCGATGGCACTCGGCGCCGTGCGGGCCGCACGTCGCGCGGGGCTGTCGGTGCCGGGGGATGTGAGCATCGTCGGGTTCGACGACTCGGCGCTGATGAGCTGCACCGAACCGCCGCTGACCACGGTGCGGCAGCCGATCGAGTCGATGGGGCGCGCGATCATCGCTTTGCTGCTCGCGCAGATCGCCGGCACCTCCCAGCCGAGCGACGAGCTGCTGTTCGAGCCCGAGCTGGTGCTGCGCTCCTCGACGGGTCCGCTGGCCTGACCGGATCCCGATGGGCGAGGGCTTCTGTGCGCCTGCAAGACATTGCAAAATTCCAACAATCTGTTTAGTTCTTGCGTCAATCACTTGGAAAAGCTACATTCAACTCATCGCCACCGACGACGAGGAGATCCGTGGACACCGACGTTCTGCGCACGGCCGCACCCGCACGCACGCTGACCATGCCCGCGGGTGAGGGATGGTGGCGCACGGCGGTGATCTACCAGGTGTACGTGCGCAGCTTCGCGGACGGCAACGGCGACGGGATCGGCGATCTCGCCGGCGTGCGCTCGCGGTTGCCCTACCTGAAGAGCCTCGGCGTCGACGCTCTGTGGTTCACGCCCTGGTATGAGAGCCCGCTCGCCGATGGCGGCTACGACGTGCAGGACTATCGGCGGATCGACCCGCGCTTCGGTTCGCTCGAGGAGGCGGAGCAGCTGATCGCCGAGGCGCTCGAACACGGCATCCGCACGATCGTCGACATCGTGCCGAACCACATCTCCGACCGGCACGAGTGGTTCCGGCAGGCACTGGCGGCGGAGCCGGGGAGCCCGGAGCGGGAGCGCTTCTGGTTCCACCCCGGCCGAGGCGCGGACGGCGAGCAGATGCCGACGAACTGGGTGTCGAGCTTCCAAGGCGAGACGTGGACGCGCACACGGAACGCGGACGGCACGCCGGGGGAGTGGTACCTGCACCTGTTCACACCCCAGCAGCCCGATCTCAACTGGAACCACCCGGACGTGCGCCGCGAGCACGAGGACGTCTTGCGCTTCTGGTTCGACCGCGGAGTGGCCGGCGTGCGCATCGACTCGGCCGCCCTCCCGGTCAAGGACCCGGCGCTGCCCGACCTCCCCGCAGGAACGGCGCCGACGTCAGGGCATCCGCACATCGACCGCGACGAGCTGCACGACATCTACCGCGAATGGCGTGCCGTCGCCGACGAGTACGACGGCGAGCGCGTGCTGGTCGGCGAAGTCTGGATCGACGACGCGGAGCGCTTCGCCCGCTACCTGCGCCCTGGCGAGATGCACACCGCCTTCAACTTCGGATTCATGACGCAGCCGTGGAGCGCCCAGGCGATGCGTGACTCCATCACGCGCACTCTGTCCGAGCACGCCCCCGTCGGCGCTCCGGCGACCTGGGTGCTGTCGAATCACGATGTCACCCGGCCGGTCACCCGCTACGGGCAGGCCGATTCGTCGTTCGCGTTCGAGCGCAAGCGGTTCGGCACCGCGACGGATGCCGTTCGAGGCGCGCGTCGTGCCCGGGCGGCGTCGTTGCTCGTCGCCGCCCTCCCCGGCAGTCTCTACATCTACCAGGGCGACGAGCTCGGACTCCCCGAGGTCGAGCTGCCGCTCGACGCGATCGAGGATCCCATGCATTTCCGCTCCGGGGGCGTCGATCCGGGGCGCGACGGATGCCGGGTTCCCCTGCCCTGGGCGGGAGCGGCGACCCCGTACGGTTTCGGCGGCACCCCGTGGCTCCCGCAGCCGGACGACTGGGCGACGCTCACCGTCGAGGCGCAGGACGCCGACCCCTCCTCGACCTTGAACCTCTACCGCGCGGCGATCGCGCTGCGCAAGCGGACCGCCGACTTCGCCGGCAGCGACCTGGAGTGGTTGGAACTCGGAGCGGACGTCCTCGCGTTCCGCCGTGGCGACGGAACCGTCAGCATCACCAACCTGGGCGCCGTGCCCGTGCCGCTTCCTGCCCACCACGAGGTGCTCCTCTCCAGCGCTCCGCTCGACGGCGTGCTGCCCCCGGACTCCACTGCCTGGCTCGCGCTCCGCATCGCCCCAGGGCGCTCGCCGAGAGCGACCGACTAGCCCTGCACCACTGATCAGCACCACATGGAAGGACACAGACAATGAAGTCACCGATGAAGGCCCTCGTCGCCGGCGTCGCCGTGCTCACGGCGGTCGGCGCTCTTGCCGGCTGCACGTCGAGCGGAGGCGACGACAGTGCCGACGGCAAGACCGAGCTGCGCGTCGCGACGTTCCCCCCGGGAGCGGACGCGGCCGCGTATGAGGCATTCGCCGAACAGGAGAAGCAGTTCGAGAAGGAACACCCCGACATCGACATCGTGGGCGTCGAGTACGAGTGGGAGGGGCCGACCTTCGCCGTGCAGCTCGCCGGCGGAAGCCTGCCAGACGTCTTCACCGTGCCGTTCACCGACTCCAAGACCCTGCTCGAGAACGGCCAGCTGATGGACGTGACCGATGCGGTCGACGAACTCGGCTACACCGACAAGTTCAACCCGATCATCCTCGACGGCGTCACGGGCGACGACGGCAAGATCTACGGCTTCCCGCGCCAGGCGTACGCTGCCGCGCTGCACTACAACCGCGACCTGTTCACGCAGGCAGGGCTCGACCCGGACAACCCGCCGGAGACGTGGGACGAGATCCGCGAAGCGGCCAAGGCCATCACGGATGCCACGGGCAAGGCCGGCTACGCGCAGATGGCGATCAACAACACCGGCGGGTGGCAGCTGACGTCCCAGACGGTGGCGCGCGGCGGTCGGACGCAGACCGACAACGGCGACGGCACCGCCGAGTCCACGATCGACAACGACGCCACCAAGGCCGCGCTGCAGTTCCTGCACGACGTCAAGTGGGAGGACAACGCCTTCGGCTCCAAGGTCGACCTGGACTGGGGAACCATCAACCAGGAGTTCGCGGCCGGCAACATCGGCATGTACACCTCCGGTTCCGACATCTACACCGCGCTCGTGCGCGACTTCGGCATGGACTCGGCGATCTACGGGATGACGGTCGTCCCGATGGAGGGCGACGACCCCGGCACGCTCGGCGGCGGTGACATCGCCGTGATCAGCCCCACCGTCGACGAGGCGACGAAGGCCGCCGGCGTCACCTGGATCGACTGGTACTACATGCAGAAGCTCATGGACGAGGACGCGGCGGTGCTCGACGCGAAGACCCTGAACGAGTCCGGTCAGGCCGTCGGCACCCCGCTGCTTCCGGTGCTCAGCCGCGAGCTGTACGACGAGTCGCAGGAGTGGATCGCCGACTACATCAACGTGCCCGTCGACCAGATGGCGCCGTTCAGCGACCGCATCTGGGACCAGACGCCGGTCGGTGAGCCGAAGGTGAAGACCCAGGAGGTCTACGCGCTCCTCGACACCGTCGTGCAGAAGGTTCTCACCGATCAGAACGCAGACATCGACGCGCTGCTCGCCCAGGTGCAGACCGACGCGCAGGCGAAGCTCGACGAGTAACGCTTCATGACGATGACGCTCCCCGAGCAGCGGGCGGCGGTGGAGGACTCTCCGCCGCCCGCTGTGCGCACCTCTCGCCGCCGCTCACCGCTCACGTGGTTCCGCGGCGGCGGGCTCGCGAACCTCCTGTTCGTGCTCCCCATGCTGTTCGTGTTCGTGTTCTTCTCCTGGTCGCCGATCGTGCAGTCCGTGATCATGAGCCTGCAGAAGACGAACCTGATCGTCTCCGAATGGGTCGGGTTCGACAACTACCTCGCCGTGATCGGCGACCCCGAGCTCGGCCGCGCCGTGATCAACACGCTGTGGTTCGCCGTGCTCGCGCTGCTCTTCGGGTTCCCGCTGCCGCTGCTGATGGCAGTGCTGATGAGCGAGGTGCGCCGCGGCAAGGGCATCTACTCGGCCCTCGCCTACCTCCCGGTCGTGATCCCGCCCGTGGTGGCGGTGCTGCTGTGGAAGTTCTTCTACAGCGCCGACCCGTCCGGCGTGTTCAACACTGTGCTCGGTTTCGTCGGCATCCCGCCGCAGCCGTGGATCCAGGACGCGGTGCAGGCCATGCCGTCGCTCGTGCTCGAAGCCACATGGGCCGGAGCCGGCGGGTCGATCATCATCTACCTCGCCGCTCTCCTGGGTGTGCCGCCTGAGCTCTATGACGCGGCCGAGGTCGACGGTGCCGGCATCTGGAAGAAGGTCTGGCACGTCACGCTGCCGCAGCTGCGCGGCATCCTCTTCATCATGCTGATCCTGCAGGTGATCGCCACCGCGCAGGTCTTCCTCGAACCGTTCCTGTTCACCGGGGGCGGGCCCGCCGGAGCGACCAAGACCGTGCTGCTGTACATCTACGACAAGGCCTTCCGCAACAGCCTGGGTGGCGACTACGGCGAGGCGACGGCCGTCTCGGTGCTGCTCGCGGTCGTGCTCGCCCTGCTCTCCTGGCTGTACTTCAAACTGACCGACCGTTGGAGCACGACGTGAGCCTCACCACCCGCCTCTCGACCCGTGCCGCAGAGAAGGCGGCGGAGAAGGCCGCCGACACCGTCGGTGATCGCACGGTCATCTCCGACTCGGAGCGCCGTCGCCCCGGCATCCGCATCGGGATGTCCCTCACGCACGTGTTCCTCGCGGTCGGTCTGGTCGTCGCCGGTCTCGGCCCGATCCTGTGGCTGGCGAAGTCGGCGATCACGCCGACGCAGGACACCCTGCAGCAGCCGTTCGCGCTGTGGCCGAACGGCATGGACTGGGAGAACCTGTCGACCGCGTGGAACGACATCCACATCGACCAGTACTTCTTCAACACGGTGATCATCGCGCTCGGCGCCTGGTTCGTGCAGCTGTTCATCGCGACGACAGCGGGCTACGCGCTCTCGGTGCTGCAGCCGAAGTACGCGCCGATCCTGAACGCCCTGGTGCTGGCGACGCTGTTCATCCCCGGGATCGTGCTGCTGGTGCCGCTGTATCTGACGATCGTGCATCCGCCGCTGCTCGGAGACGTGAGCCTGCTCAACAACTACCTCGCGGTGTGGCTGCCGATGGGGGCGAACGCCTTCAACATCCTGCTGGTCAAGCGCTTCTTCGATTCGCTTCCGCGCGAGGTGTTCGAGGCCGCGCGCACCGATGGCGCCGGGCCCTTCCGGCTCTTCTGGTCGATCGTGCTGCCGATGTCGAAGCCGATCCTCGGGGTGGTCTCGGTGTTCGCGATCATCGCTGCCTGGAAGGACTACCTCTGGCCCATGCTCGTGCTGCCGGATCCGTCGGTGCAACCGCTGTCGGTGCGGCTGCCCGCCGTGCAGTCGCAGACCGAGCTCGATGTGTTCCTCGCGGCCCTCGCGATCGCCACACTGATCCCCATCGCGATGTTCCTGCTCTTCCAGTCGGTGTTCCTGCGTTCGGCCGGCCTCGGGGGAGCGGTGAAGGGGTAACGCCCTCGCGAGACCCCCGACTCGCGTCGAGACCCCGCCTTTTCTGCGCAGACAGGGCGGGGTCTCGACGCGAAAGCGGGGTCTCGGCTCAGCCGGTGGTCGAGCGCCGCACGATCAGCTCGGGCGGGAAGACGGTCTGCCGGGGGATGCTCTCGGGGTCGGACGCCTCTTCGAGCACGATGCGCAGGGCCGTGCGCCCGATCATCCGGCTGGGCTGGCGGATCGACGAGAGCGGCACCGCGGCCGCCGCAGCGAAGGGGATGTCGTCGAACCCGATGAGCGCGATCTCGTCGGGGACGAGCACCCGACCGCCGGCGACGAGTGACTGCAGCAGGCCGAGCGCCAGCAGGTCGTTCGCGGCGAACAGGGCGTCCGGCCATTCGCGGCGCGGGCGGGTGAGCAGCTTCGCGCCGGCGGACGCCCCCTCCTCCACCGTCATGGCGGAGGTGGGCACGACTTCGAGGTCGACGTGCACCGACGCGTTCTCGGCGGCGGCGCGCGCCCCGGCGAGCCGGTCGGTGACCTGGCGCATGTCGAAGGGCCCGCCGACGAAGGCGATGCGTCGTCGTCCCGCCTCGATCAGGTGCTCGACCGCCAGCCGCCCGCCCGCAACGCTGTCGACGGAGACCGATGAGAAGCCGCTGTCGGCGCTGAACCTGTCGACGAGCACCGTCGCGATGCCGCTGGCGCGGAAACGGCGCAGTTGCGTCATGACGTCGCCGTACGGGGCGATCAGGAGACCGCGCACCTGCTGTTCGCGGAAGAGGTCGAGGTACACCTTCTCGCGAGACGGGTCGTCGTCGGTGTTGCCGTAGAGGATCGCGATGCCGTGGCTGGACGCCTCGTCTTCGGCTCCGCGCACCACGTCGCTGTAGAACGGGTTCTGCCCGTCGAGGACCACGAAGCCGACGGTCGTGCTGATGCCCGCGCGCAGCTTTCGGGCGGCGTCGTTGCGCACGTACCCGAGTTCCTCGATGGCCCGGCTCACGCGTGCCACCGAATCGCTGGAGACCTCTTCCGGACGGTTGAGGACGTTCGAGACGGTGCCGACGGACACCCCGGCGCGGAGGGCGACATCGCGGATGCTGACCGGCACGTCCGTCCTCTCGTCGTCGGGTGGATCACGGTTCGGGCATCAGGGGTTGACCTGCGGCCCGCATCACATACACTAGCCTGAAACCTACCTGAATCGATTCAGGTTGATTCATTCCGAACATCATCCCCCTCAACGGAGAGGAAAGCCAGTGGTCGACGAAGCACCCGTCCGCAGTGCTCCCCCCACAGCGCTCGAGCTGCACCGTGTCGTGAAGTCCTTCGGACCCGTGATCGCGCTCCGCTCCGGAAGCCTCACGCTGCGGTCGCGGTCCATCCACGCCCTCATCGGCGAGAACGGCGCCGGCAAGTCGACGCTCGTGAAGATCATGGCCGGGCTCTACCGCCGCGACTCGGGCGACTTCCGTCTGCACGGCGAAGACGTCGACTTCACGAGCACGGCCCAGTCGAAGGCAGCGGGCATCGCGGTGATCTATCAGGAGCCGACGCTCTTCCCCGACCTCTCCGTCACCGAGAACATCTTCATGGGACGGCAGCCGACGGGAGCCCTCGGCCGTATCGACCGCAAGGCCATGCGCACCGAGGTCGACCAGATCTTCCGCCGCCTCGGCGTCGCGCTCGACCCCGATCGCATCACCGAGGGACTCTCGATCGCCGACCAGCAGATCATCGAGATCGCGAAGGCCATCTCCCTCGACGCCAGCGTGCTGATCATGGACGAGCCGACCGCGGCGCTCAGCGGGGTCGAGGTCGATCGGCTGTTCGCGGTCGCGCGGAGCCTGCGCGACGAGGGCCGCGCGATCCTGTTCATCTCGCACCGCTTCGACGAGGTGTTCGACCTGTGCGACACCGTCACCGTGATGCGCGACGGCGCCTACATCGACACGACGCCCATCGCCGAGACCACGGTCGACGACCTCGTTCGGCAGATGGTCGGCCGCGACGTCACCGAGCTCTTCCCTAAGCAGGAGGCCGAGGTCGGCGATGCGCTCCTCGAGGTGCGCGGGCTCACCAGCCCCGGTGTCTTCCACGACATCTCCTTCACGGTCCGCGCGGGCGAGATCGTCGCCCTCGCCGGACTCGTCGGCGCCGGCCGCAGCGAGGTCGCCCGCGCCGTGTTCGGCGTGGACGGCTACCGCGAGGGGGAGGTGCGGATGCTCGGGGTCGGTGTTCCGCGCCGCAGTCCGACCGCCGCGATGCGCAACGGCCTCGCCCTCGTCCCGGAGGATCGTCGCAAACAGGGACTCGTGATCGATGCGAGCGTCGGCGGCAACATCACGCTCGCCATCCGCCGCAATCTCGCCAAGTGGGGCCTGATCACCACCGGCATGGAGAACCGTGCGGCGAAGGTCTGGGCGTCTCGCCTCGAGGTCAAGACGCACGCCCTCGACACCGTGTCATCAACGCTCTCCGGTGGCAACCAGCAGAAGGTCGTTCTGGCCAAGTGGCTGGCCACCGATCCGCGAGTGCTCATCATCGACGAGCCGACCCGAGGGATCGACGTCGGCACCAAGTCCGAGGTGCACCGGCTGCTCTCGCAGTTGGCGGGTGAGGGGATGGGGATCCTGATGATCTCGTCCGAGCTCCCCGAGGTGCTCGGGATGGCCGACCGGGTGCTCGTCATGCGCGAGGGCCGGATCACCGCCGAACTCGACCGGGAGGACGCCACCAGCGAGAACGTCATGTTCGCCGCCACGCACGCATCGGAGCAGCACGCATGAGCACCACGGCACTGGCGACACCCGCCCCCACTTTCGCGAAGAAGCCCGGCGGCATCGGTCGCGCGCGCGAACTCGGAATCTTCGCGGCCCTCGTGCTGGTGGTCATCGCGGCCACCGTGAAGAACCCGAACTTCCTGTTCAGCGCCGACGGCTGGCGCGACCTGCTGCTGACTCCGTCGATCCTCGTGCTCGTCGCGGTCGGACAGGCGATCGTCATCATCACCCGCAACGTCGACCTCTCGGTCGGCTCGGTCATGGGGCTCACCGCCTTCCTGACGGGACGGCTCTTCATCGACGTCCCCGGCATCCCGATCCCGATCGTGGTCATCGCCGCCGTGATCTTCGGCGCCCTTCTGGGCCTGGTCAACGGTGCGCTGGTGGCCTTCGCCAAGGTGCCGGCGATGGTGATCACGCTCGGCACGCTGTATGCCTATCGCGGCATCAACGTGCTGTGGACCGGCAGCGACCAGGTGCACCCCTCCGATCTGCCGAAGGACTTCCTGCGCCTGGGTACCCAGCAGATCCTCACGATCCCGGTGCTCTCCATCGTCGCCATCATCGTCCTCGCGCTCGCCGCCTGGTACATGCGCAACACGAGAGGCGGCCGCGAGTACTACGCCATCGGCTCCGACCCGGGAGCCGCCGAGCTCTACGGCCTGAAGACCACTCGCCGGGTGCTCAGCGCATTCGTCCTCTCCGGGGCTCTGGCGGGACTCGCCGGTGTCTTCTACGTGACGCGGTACGGCTCCGTGAGCTCGCAGGTGGGATCGGGCTGGGAGCTGGATGCCGTCGGCGCGGCCGTCATCGGCGGCATCGCGATCACCGGCGGTGTCGGCTCCGTCTGGGGTGCGGCGATCGGCGCGATGTTGCTGATGACCATCAACCGGGCCCTGCCCATCCTCGGCATCCCCGACTTCTGGCAGCGCGCCGTGGTGGGTGTGCTCATCATCGGAGCGATCGTGCTCGACCGGCTGCTCGCCGTACGACAGAGACGGCAGCTCATCGAGGCAAGGGACGAATCATGACTACGACCACCACCACCTCGGGGGTCCGCGTGATCCGGGACTACGACCAGCCCCTGTGGCGGCGCATCCTCATCAACCGCGAGTTCGCGATCATCGGCCTGCTCGTGCTGGTCGTGCTCGTGTCCGCTGTGTCGATCCGCGGGTTCGCGCAGCCCATCACGGTCAACTACCTGCTGCTGGACGTGGCGCCGATCCTGCTGATCGCCCTGCCGATGACCCTGGTCATGATCACGGGGGAGATCGACCTCTCGGTCGGCTCGATGGTCGGCCTCGCCAGCGTCGTCACGGGTGTGCTCACCGAATCGGGTGCGCCGTTCGAGGTCGCCGCGCTGGCCGCGCTCGCGGTCGGCGTCATCGGCGGAGCGTTCAACGGCTTCCTCGTCACGGTCGTCGGGCTGCCATCGCTCGCCGTCACCATCGGCACCCTGGCGCTGTTTCGCGGGCTGGCCGTCGGCTTGCTCGGGACCACTGCCGTGACCGACTTCCCGGAGATGTGGACGGCACTGGCGAAGGCCAAGATCGCCGGCACCACGATCCCCTACATCGTGATCCCGTTCCTGATCCTGCTCGCGATCTTCGTCGTGATGCTGCACTTCACTCCGTTCGGCCGGGGCATCTACGCGATCGGACTCTCGAAGGACGCGGCCCGATTCTCCGGAGTGCACGTGGAGCGGACGAAGTTCATCCTCTTCATGCTCTCGGGTGTGGTCGCGGCGTTCGCCGGCATCTTCTACACGCTCCGTTTCGGCAGTGCCCGCGGCGACAACGCCACCGGGCTCGAGCTCCAGGTGATCGCCGCCGTGGTCCTCGGCGGGGTGTCGGTGTTCGGCGGACGTGGGCATCTGCACGGCGTCGTCGCGGCGGTGCTCCTGATCGGGGTGCTCGGCAGCGGCCTCCGTCTCGCCGGCGTCACCTCCGACGTCATCAACATCATCACCGGTGGCCTGCTGATCTTCTCGGTCGTCGCAGCCAGCGTCCTCGCCTGGGCGCAGCGCGTCCGTGCGAAGGCCGGACCACCACCCCGCGTCGCAGCCTCTCCCGCACCATGAGGCAGCCTCTCGCCGTCGGCATCCGCCCGCGGTGATCATCACGAAAGGAAGAACAATGACGTTTGCACGCAAGAGGGTCTCGGCGTTCGCCGCCGTGGCCGTCGCCGCAGCGCTCGTGCTGACCGGCTGCGCCGACACCGGCAGCGGGTCGGGCGACGCAGGCTCCGGAGAGGGCGGCGGATCCGACAACCTGTCGATCACGTTCCTGCCCAAGAACCTCGGCAACCCGTACTTCGACACCTCCAGCGAGGGCGGCAAGAAGGCCGTCGAGGAGTTCGGCGGCACGTTCGCCGAGGTCGGCCCGGCCGAGGCCACCCCCGACGCCCAGGTGAGCTACATCAACACCGCCACGCAGCAGGCGGTCGGCGCGCTCGTCGTCTCGGCGAACGACCCGAAGGCCATCTGCGACGCGCTCAACGAGGCACGGGATGCGGGAGTGAAGGTCGTCACCTTCGACTCCGACACCAACCCGGAATGCCGCGACCTGTTCATCAACCAGGCCGACTCCGAGGGCATCGCCAAGGTGCAGATCGACCAGATCGCCGAGCAGATCGGCGGCGCGGGTGAGATCGCCGTCCTGTCGGCATCGGCCAACGCCACCAACCAGAACGCCTGGATCGAGCTCATGAAGGAGTACGTCGCGAGCGACTACCCCGACATCACGATCGTCGAGACGGTCTACGGCGACGACGACGACCAGACCTCGTTCGACAAGACGGCGGCTCTGCTGCAGAGCCACCCGGAGCTGAAGGGCATCGTCTCGCCGACCACGGTCGGCATCGCCGCCGCGGCACGCTACCTCTCCACGTCGGACTACAAGGGCAAGGTCGCATTGACCGGACTCGGCACGCCGAACCAGATGCGCGAATACGTCGAGGACGGCACCGTCACCTCGTTCGCGCTGTGGAACCCGGCCGACCTCGGCTACCTGTCGGCCTTCGCGGCCAAGGCGTTGGTCGGGGGCGAGATCACCGGCAAGGAAGGCGACACGTTCGAGGCGGGTGACCTCGGCGAGTACGAGGTCGGCGCCGACGGCGTGGTCCTGCTGGGCGACCCGTTCGTGTTCGACGCGGACAACATCGGCGACTTCGACTTCTGAGTCGCGTCGCGAGAGGGCGTCGGGGCTTCGGCTCCGACGCCCTCTTCGTGTACGGGTCGGGGTCTCTTTGCGCACGCCTCGGGGTGGGGCGGACTTCTCGGCGATGGGCGGATGCGTGTCCCGCGATCGTCCGCCCGACGGCGAGATTTCCGCCCGAGGCGTGGACCACGCGCAGCGCGAACGCGGGTCGGCGCGGGTCGGCGCGGGTCGGCG
>NZ_SSDF01000043.1 GCF_004794515.1 Microbacterium sp. A20
CCCCACGGGCTGGACGTCCGGCGCGGCGGCCGCCCGCTCGCTCCACCTGTGGGTGGTGTCGCGCGACGCGGCCTCGGCGGCTGCGCGGCTGACGTCGTCGAGCAGCGCCAGTGCATCGGCGCGCTCAAGACCCGAGAGGTACCCCGTGATGGGGCCCGGAACAGTGTGCACCTGCGCGCCGGAGACCCGCTGCATCCGATCGATCGGCCCCTGGCTGAGCGAGACGCCCTGCAGGCGCGCGAGCGGGAACACGGCGAGCTTGCGCCAGACGATCCCCCGACGCAGCACGAGGCCGAACTCCTCCACCAGGTATCCGTGACGCTTCCATGAGAACGGACGCCGCCACCACGCACGCCGCGGCATCGAGCGATACGCGTCGCCTTCGACCGGTCCGACGACACCGTGCTCCCAGAGCGAGGGGATGCTCTCGACGGGCACATCGGGCAGCACCAGCGCGAGCACGCGCTCGACATCGGCGCGCTTGCCGACCGGCAGCACCACGTTGAACTGCTGCCCACTGCCGGAGGACTGCTGAGCCGCGCTCTTGCCGCTCATCCGGTTGATCTTGATCGTCCACCAGCCGAACGGGCGCCACAGCAGCGACTGCGTCACCTCGACGGCGAAGATGCGCCCCGGCGGGAGCGTCTCGGTCACGGTGGTGAGGAGTCCGTAGGTGATGCGCACACCATCGGGGGTGGGGGCGATCGAGTAGCGGAGCGACTTCGAGATCTGCGCCCAGGTGATGCCGACCACCGCGATCACGATCGGCACGCCCATGCCCAGACCCAGGCCGAGAAGCACGACTCCGCCGTCGGTATCGCCGTCGATCAGCAACCCGATCAGCGCACTGCCGAACGCGATCGCGAAGATCGCGCCGAAGAACACGAACCACAACAGGCCCGAGATCAACTGCGATCCCACGAGTCGACCGGTCGGGATCTTGACGACGCTCTCGGGGACGACGTCGGCGAGGTCGACGCCCGCGAGGAGGTCGTTGACACCGGCGTTCACGGATCCGACCAGCTGCGCGCGTGCGGATGCCGGCGCGGCCGTCGCAGGCGCACCCGCCGATCCGGGGTTCAGCGCGGCGTTGCGCGCCGCCCTGGCACCCGAGGCGAGGCGAAGGATGTCTGCACGCACGGACTCGGCGCGCGACGTCGCGAGGTACTCGAGTTCGACGTTCGCATCGTTTCCGGCTCCGACGACCTCCAGCTTCGCGAGTCCGATGATGCGCGCCGGGAACGGTCGGGTGAGGTTGACGCCCTGCACCCGATCGAGCGGAGCCCGGCGGTGCGAGCGGAAGATGATGCCCTTGCGAACCTCGACGTGGTCGCCCGTGATCCGGAACTGCTGGAATCGCCAGACGAACCAGAAGATCAGCACGAGCACGATCACCAGTCCCAGCACGCTCAGCAGCGCGACGAGGATCAGGTTGTTGGAGAGGACCCAGTCGACGGGGTCCCCGCCGGAGTAGTCGCCGTAGTTCACCTCATCCGGCGCGAAGAGGTCGACAGCCCACCCGATGAGGCGATCGCGCATGTTCGCGATCACGATGCCCGCGATGATGATCAACGCCAGTCCGCCCTTGAAGAGCGGGGTGAGGGGGTGCATGCGGTGCCACTCGCCGTTGGCGAGGGTCGTCGACGGGTCGCCGCCCGCCTGCGCGGGCGGAGACGGCGGGAGCTGCGGCTCGCTCACAGGCCGGTCCGGCGGGTCTCGGCGACGTGGATGAGGGTGTCGCGCAGCGCCTCCGCCGCCTCCTGCGTGAGACCGGGGATCTGCACACCGGTGGTCGCGGCGGCCGTCACCATCTTGAGCTGTGCGATGCCGAAGCCGCGGTCGAGCGGGCCCTGGGTGATGTCCACCAGCTGCATGCGGCCGTAGGGCACCGCGATCATGCGCTGCCACAGGATCCCCTTGCGGAACACGATGTCGTCCGCGCGCAGCATGTAGCCGATCGCCTTCGCCTGCCGCGGAAGGATGATGAGCGCGATCACCGTGATGAGGAGGATGATGCCGGCGGGGATCCACACCCACTGCTGGTCCAGCACCAGGCTGAGCACGAGCGCCGCGGCGGCGACGATCACGATGAAGATCACGTTCTGCACGATCTGCGAGACCACGTAGCGCGGCGAGATCTGGTGCCACGCGCCGTCGAGCTCGAGCCGGGCCTCGTTCCGAGCCGTCCGCAGCTCGGAGTACGTGCCCTGGTCGAGGGCGGCGAGGTCAGTGCCCTCCGCCGGGTTCAGGGGCGCGGTCTCTGGGTTCTGAGTCATCAGGATCCTTCGGCAGGGTGCAGAACTGTTCGGCGACGAGCGCGGCGATCGTGAGGACGATCGCGCTGCCGATGAGGGCCAGCATGGCCACAGTCGACCCTACCTGTGGATCGACGGGCCGTGAGAGGAGGAATGCCAGCAGTCCCGCCCCGAAACCCGCCATGATGGCGCCGAGCAGGCTGGACGCGCGGGCGAGCGTCGCCGCTCTCAGTGCGCGGAACGGGTCGATGCGCACGCCCGAGCGCACACTGCGCCGCACCGGCCAGGCGACGCCCAGTGAGGCGGCCGCGATCAGCACGAGCAGCACCGGGAGGAGCAGCGAAGGCGTGAAGGTGACGCGCCCCGCCGCTGTCAGCAGATGATCCAGCAGGAAGCCGCCGCCGGCCGCGAGCAGGGCGAGGAGGAGCAGGAGCCCTGCAGAGGTGCGCCTCATCCTTCGCCCTGGCTGCGCAGCTCGGCCGCGAGGTCGGCCACCCGCCCTCGTCCGAGAAGCTCCGCATCCGGGTCGACGTCGAGCCACGGGTCGAGCACGAACAGCCGCTCGGCGGCGCGCGGGTGCGGCAGCTGCAGACGCGGTTCGTCCGAGACGACGTCTCCGTAAGCGATGAGGTCGAGGTCGAGCGTGCGATCGCCCCACCGCTCCCGGCGCTCCCGACCGTTCTCGTCTTCGATGGCATGCAGCATCCCGAGGAGGATCTCCGGGGCGAGACGCGTGGTGACCAGTGCGACCGCGTTCACGTACCCCGGTGCCTCCGGATCCGGTCCGTCGAGGCGGAGGGCGACGGTCTCGAACAGTTCGGACAGACGCACGTCGCTCACCAACGGCAGGCGTGCGATCCGCTGCGCCGCCGCGCGGATCGTCTCTTGCCGATCGCCGAGATTCGCGCCGAGGGCGACGACGGCGACGGTCTCCGGGCGCGCCGGGCGGGCACCGGGCACCTTCGGCGCCTTCGCGAGGTCGCGGCTCATATCGTGATGTCCTCGAGCGCCTGCGGCGGGCGGCTGCGATTCACGGTGACCGCCACATCGGCGAAGTTCAGCGGGATCGGCGCGTGCGGCTTGTGCACGGTCACCGTCACGTTCTGCACCCGCTCGTCCTCGAGAGCCACCGAGGCGATGCGCTCCGCGAGCGTCTCGATCAGGTTCACCGGCGCGCCCGCGACGACGGCCGCCACCTTCTCGGCGAGCTCGCCGTAGTGCACGGTGTCGGTCACGTCGTCGGAGGCCGCCGCCTGATCCAGCGACAGGCGCAGGCGAAGGTCGATCGTGAAGTCCTGGCCCTCTTCCCGCTCGTGCGTGTAGACGCCGTGGCGGCCGAAGACGGTCAGACCGGAGAGGACGATCTCATCGAGGAAATCCATGCCTCTAGCGTACGGGGGACCCACCACATCGGCTGGGCGGGAGTTCAGCCGGCCCAGGCGTGCGCGATCGCGAGCGCGTCGCGGGTGCCGGCGACGTCGTGCACGCGCACGGCCCACACTCCGGCGCGGGCCGCCAGGGCGCTGGTGACGGCCGTCGCGAGATCGCGGCGTGACTCGGAGACCTCGTCGTCCGCGCCGGCTTCCCGACGAAGTGCCTCCGCCAGGAAGCGCTTGCGTGAGGTGCCGATGAGCACGCGAGGCCCCAGGGCGACGATCTCGTCGAGTCCCCGCAGCACGTCCCAGTTCTGCGCGCCGGCTTTCGCGAATCCGATACCCGGGTCGAGAATCAGCCGAGACGGCGCGATCCCGGATGCCGCGGCCTCGCCCATGCGCTCCTGCAGCTCCCCCGCCACCTCGCGCGCGACGCGACGGTACTCGGCCTTCGCATACATGTCGGCGGAGAATCCGCGCCAGTGCCCGATCGCATAGTCGGCGCCGGACTCCGCGACGGCCGCCCGCATCTCGGGATCCGCGAGCCCTCCGGAGACGTCGTTCACGATCCGCGCGCCGGCCCGCACAGCTGCGGCGGCGGTCGCCGCGTTGAGCGTGTCGATGCTGACGGGCACGCCCGCCGACGCCAGCTGCTCGATCACCGGGATCACGCGCTGCTGTTCGATGTCGGCACCCACGCGTTCGGCGCCGGGCCTGGTCGACTCGCCGCCGACGTCGAGCACCGCAGCGCCTTCGGCCCGCAACCGCATGCCGTGGGCGACCGCCCGATCGACGTCGAGGTAACGGCCACCGTCGCTGAAGGAGTCGGGCGTGACGTTGACGATGCCCCAGATGCTGGTCATCAGCGCGCTGCTCCGGACCCCGCCGACGCGCCGATCAGCGTGATCAGCTCCGTCCTGGCGACGGGATCCGTGTACTCCCCGCGCGCCGCGATCGTGAGCGTCGACGCTTCGCTCTGGCGTCCGCCGCGCATCGTGACGCAGCCGTGCGAAGCGTCGAGCACGACGAGCACTCCCCGGGTGTCGAGGTGCTCCGCGATCGTGTCGGCGATCTGCTCGCCGAGGCGCTCCTGCACCTGCGGACGGGCGGCGAGGATCTCGACCACGCGCACGAGCGCACCGAGACCGACGACCTGCTCACCCGGGAGGTACGCGATGTGGGCGTGCCCTGCGAAGGGCAGTAGGTGGTGTTCGCAGACCGAACGGAAGCGGATGTCGCGCAGCAGCACGGCCCCCGAGGGCAGGGTGTCGGGTGCGGGTCCGCGGGAGACGCTGATGGTGCGTGCGAGCGCCTCGGCGGCATCCTCCCCGACGCCCGCGAAGAACTCGGAGTACAGCTCGGCCATGCGCGACGGCGTCTGCTTCAGCCCCGGTCGATCAGGATCTTCGCCGATGGCCTCGAGCAGCTCGCGGGTGAGTCGCTCGACACGGTGCCTGTCGACGGTCACGTCACGCCGTCGCGGGTCGCGGGTTCCCGGCTCCCGCCGAACCCTGCTGCGCACGCGGCGTGGTGGCGGGGGCTTCGACGGATGCCGCGAGCGAGACGTCCTTCTTGGGCACCTCGATCGGGGGTCGCTCCGACACCGGACGGTCTTCACTCGAGAGCCACAGCGGACGCTCCGGAAGCTTCTTCACCTCGGTGAAGATCTCGGCGATCTGGTTGTGGTCGAGGGTCTCCTCCTCGAGGAGCGCCAGCGCGAGCTTGTCGAGGATGTCGCGGTTCGCGCTGATGACCTCGTAGGCCTCGTTGTGCGCCTGCTCGATGAGCGCGCGCACTTCGGCATCCACCCGCTCGGCGACCCGCTCGGAGTACTCGCGGCCACGACCCATGTCGCGACCGGCGAAGGGCTCACCGCCCTCACTGCCGAGCTTGACCGGACCGACCTGCGTGGTCATGCCGTACTCGAGCACCATCTTGCGGGCGATCGAGGTCGCCTTCTCGATGTCGTTCGAGGCACCGGTGGTCGGGTCGTGGAAGATGATCTCCTCCGCGACGCGTCCGCCCATGGCGTAGGTCAGCTGGTCCTGCAGCTCGTTGCGGGTGACCGAGTACTTGTCGTCCAGCGGCAGCACCATCGTGTAGCCGAGGGCCTTGCCGCGGGGCAGGATCGTGATCTTGGTGACCGGGTCGGTGTAGTTCATCGCCGCCGCTGCGAGTGCGTGTCCACCCTCGTGGTACGCCGTGATCAGCTTCTCCTTGTCGCGCATCACGCGGGTGCGACGCTGCGGTCCGGCGATCACGCGATCGATGGCCTCGTCGAGGGCACGGTTGTCGACCAGCTGCGCGTTCGAGCGGGCGGTGAGGAGAGCTGCCTCGTTGAGCACGTTGGCCAGGTCGGCGCCGGTGAAGCCGGGGGTCTTGCGGGCGACGACCTCGAGGTCGACGTTCTTCGAGAGCGGCTTGCCCTTGCTGTGCACTTCGAGGATCTTCTGACGGCCCTTGAGGTCGGGAGCGTCGACGCCGATCTGGCGGTCGAAGCGGCCGGGGCGCAGCAGTGCCGGGTCGAGGATGTCGGGGCGGTTCGTCGCGGCGATCACGATGACGTTCGCGTTCGGGTCGAAGCCGTCCATCTCGACCAGCATCTGGTTGAGGGTCTGCTCGCGCTCGTCGTTTCCGCCGCCCATGCCGGCGCCGCGGTGGCGGCCGACGGCGTCGATCTCGTCGATGAAGATGATGGCCGGGGCGTTCTCCTTGGCCTGACCGAAGAGGTCGCGCACACGAGAGGCGCCGACACCGACGAACATCTCGACGAAGTCCGATCCGGAGATCGAGTAGAACGGGGCTCCTGCCTCACCGGCGACGGCGCGGGCGAGGAGCGTCTTGCCGGTTCCGGGAGGGCCGTACAGCAGCACGCCCTTCGGGATGCGGGCGCCGATGGCCTGGAACTTGGCGGGGTCCTGCAGGAACTCCTTGATCTCGTGGAGCTCTTCGATGGCCTCGTCGGCACCGGCGACGTCGGCGAAGGTGACGGTCGGCGTCTCCTTGTTGACGAGCTTGGCCTTCGACTTGCCGAACTGCATGACCTTGCCGCCACCGCCCTGCATGGACGACAGCAGCCACCAGAACAGCAGGCCCAGCAGCACGAGCGGGAGGAGGAGCGAGAGGAAGCCGTCGAACCAGGTCGCACGCGGCACGGCGTCGTTGAAGCCGTCCTTGGGAGCTGCCTCGTTGATCGCGGTGATGACCTCGTCGGCGCGGGCATCGACGTAGTAGAACTGCACGTTCTCGGAGCCCTCGAACGCCTTGGAGAGGGTCATGTCGACGCGCTGGTCACCGTCGGTGTTGACGACCTCGGTGACCGTGGTGCCGGAGAGGAGCTTGAGTCCCTCCTGCGTCGTGATCTGCTTGGGCGCACCCAGATTCGAGATCAGCAGGAAGCCGCCGAACAGCAGCAGGCCGATCAGCGCGACGTAGATCAGCGGATTCCGGGTGAGCTTCTTCACATCCATGATCGGATCAGCGTATCGCGCGCGCCCTAGGGGGTCGCTGTACGTTCACCCACGGCGTAGCGTGCCGCGCGTCAGGAGTAGACGTGCGGGGCGAGCACTGCGACGTCGCGCAGGTTGCGGTAGCGCTCGTCGTAGTCGAGGCCGTATCCGACCACGAAGTCGGTGGGGATGTCGAAGCCGACGTACTTGCAGTCGATGTGGACCTTCGCGGCCTCGGGCTTGCGCAGGAGAGCGAGCACCTCGATCGACTCGGCGCCACGCGATCCGAAGTTCTCCAGCAGCCAGCTGAGGGTCAGACCCGAGTCGATGATGTCCTCGACGATCAGGACGTGCTTGCCGTTGAGATCGGTGTCGAGGTCTTTGCGGATCTGCACGACACCGCTCGACTTGGTGCTGGCGCCGTAGCTCGACACCGCCATCCAGTCCATCGGGGCGTGGAACGGCAGGGCCCGCGCGAAGTCGGCCATGACCATGACGGCCCCCTTGAGGACGCCGACGAGCACGAGGTCCTTGCCCTCGTAGTCCTGGGCGACCTGCGTCGCCAGCTCATCGAGCTTGGCGAGGATCTCCTCCTCTGTGACGAGGATCTGAGCAAGGTCGTCCTGGATCTCCGCGGCGCGCATGGATCGATTTTAGGTGACGGAACCCTGTGCTCCGGTCAAGGTTCTCCTGATCTCCCCATCCCCACCGCATCCGCACTACTGTGAGCGGTGATGTGGGCGGACGCCCCGGACGGAAGGATTCACCATGGCTCTTGACGACATCCTCACGCAGGTTCCGATCGACGACATCGCCGAGAAGCTGGGGGTCTCGCGAGACGAGGCGAAGGTCGCTGTCGAGCAGGGCGGCGCCGTGCTGCTGGGCGGACTCGCGAAGAATGCGGAGACCGACGAAGGCTCCGCAGCCATCCAGAACGCGCTGAAGAAGCACGAGGGCAGGGCCGGCGCTTCGAAGGTCGACGACATCGATCAGGCCGACGGCGACAAGATCGTCTCGCACATCCTCGGCTCCAAGAAGACGGAGGTCACGAAGGAGCTCACCGAGTCGAAGGCGACTCCCGGCATCGACTTCGGCAAACTCCTCCCGATCCTCGCCCCGATCGTGATGGGCCTCATCGCGAACGCGACGAAGGACAAGACGGCGAAGGCGGATGCCGGAGCCGAGAGCTCGGGCGGCATCGGCGACGTCATCGGCGGGATCCTCGGCGGCGGCAACAGTGGCGGCTCAGCGGGCGGAGGCGGAATCGGCGACGTGATCGGCGGGATCCTCGGCGGCGGCAACAGCGGTGGCTCGGGCGGGGGCATCGACCTCGGCGGCATCCTGGGCGGCCTCTTCGGCGGCAAGAAGTAAGACGTCGCCCGACGCATCCGGTCGCGAGGCGAAGGCGCTGCGGCGGAGGGTCTTCAGCGGCCGGATGCGGTGAAGACGATGCGTCCGCCCTGGCGCACAGCCGAGCACCCGGGCAGATCGATCGGCCCCTGACCGCGCCAATCGGTGGCCAGCCGCGCGACCTCGACGGTCTGCGTCCTCGTGAGGCTCACCCCGAACTCGCTGTCGACGACGAGGCGGATGATGCGGTTGCGCAGTGCCGCGGGGTTGGCGGCGAGCGCCGCGACGCTCACCGAGATGCCCGCCTCCGCGTGCTCGACGATGTCCTCGATCGTCTCGTGGATCATCTCGTCGAAGGCCTCGGCGTCTTCCCGCAGCTGCTCCGCGGTTCGGGCGAGCGCCGTCGCGATGCCGGGACCGAGCTCAGCCTCGAGCACGGGGAGCACGCGCTCGCGCACCCGAACCCTGGCGAAACGCTCGTCGAGATTGTGGGGGTCGTCCCACACCTCGAGATCGGATGCCGCGCAGAACGCCCGTGTGGTCTCGCGACGGACGCCGAGCAGCGGACGGACCCAGCGGAGCCCGTCGTCGTCCTCGCGCGAGGGTGCCATTCCCTGCAGGCTCGTGGCACCCGAGCCGCGCGCGAGTCCCAGGAGCACGGTCTCCGCCTGATCATCGAGAGTATGTCCGAGCAGCACGGCGGCCGCTCCTTCCGCACGCGCGATACCGGCGAGCGCCGCGTAGCGGGCATCGCGAGCGGCGGCCTCGATGCCTGCGCCGGATGACCCGTCGACCTCGACGCGGGTCTGCAGCGCGCCGTCGACTCCGATGCCCTCTGCCGCGACCGCCGCCGCGCCGGCGATGAGGGACGACCCCTCCTGCAGGTCGTGATCGACCGTCAGGCTGAGCACCCGGATCCCGCGGCCCCGTGCCTCGAACACCGTGGCGGCGGCGAGAGCCAGCGAGTCGGCGCCCCCGGAGAGGGCGACGATCACGGTCGACCCCTCGGGCAGGTCGGCGAGCGCTGTGCGCACGGCCAGGCGGATCTCGGCGATGGCGGGAGAGAGTGATGGCACGGTTCCACGCTAGGGCACGCTCCGGATCCGCGCCCGCGCCCCGTGCGGCCGGCACGACGGCAGGTCTATCCTGACGCCGTGACCGATATCCCGCGCACGCGGCCGTTCCGCACCGAGCGCTTCAAGGCGTTCGTCGACGCCGTGGTGGCGATCGCCATGACGCTGCTCATACTCCCCTTGATGGAGTCGGTGTCCGAAGGCGCATCCGGCCATATGAGCACGGCCGAGTTCTTGCACGAGCACTCCGGTCAGCTGCTGAGCTTCGGGCTGAGCTTCCTCCTGATCGCGACGTTCTGGATGGGGCACCACCGCCAGTACCGCGACGTGGAATTCGTCACCGGTCCCCTGCTGTGGATCAACGTCGCGTGGATGGCGACGATCGTGTGGCTGCCGGTTCCGACCGCGATGATCGGGCAGATGGACACCGACCCGTTGCAGGCGGTGGTGTACATCGGCACGCTGATCATGACGCAGGTGACGACCCTCGCCGGATGGCTCTACCTGGCACGCCACCCCGAGCTCGGCACCGTGTCCAACGAGACCATCCGCCTGGGGGCGATCGGCGACATCGCCGCGATCATCCTGTTCGCCGCGGCGCTCGCGATCGCCGTCGCGGCTTCACCGAACGGATACGCGGGACTGTTCCTGCTGCTGCTGAGCGACCCGATGAGCCGCCTGCTGAATCGCCTCTTCCGAAAGCGCCGAGCGAGCCGCGGGTAGGCTAGTCCGCGGCATCCAACCGAACTTTTCCTGAGGAGCACACGCATGGGCGCACACGACGCCGTCATCGAGATCCCGCGCGGCAGCCGCGTGAAGTACGAGGTCGACCACGAGACCGGACGAGTGCACCTCGACCGCGTGCTCTACACGACCTTCGGCTACCCGGCCGACTACGGCTACTTCGACAACACGCTCGGCGAGGACGGCGACCCGCTCGACGTGCTCGTGCTGCTCGACCACGCCATCTACCCGGGCGTCGTCGTCGAGGTCCGTCCCGTGGCCGTGCTCAAGATGAGCGACGAGGCCGGCGGAGACGACAAGCTCGTCGCCGTCCTGTCGAAGGACCCGCGCTGGGCGCACATCCAGGACATCGACGACGTGGCCGACTACACGAAGAAGGAGATCGAGCACTTCTTCGAGCACTACAAGGACCTCGAGCCCAACAAGTGGGTCAAGGTCGACGAGTGGGGTAACGCCGCCGAGGCGCAGCGCATCCTCGACGAGGCGATCGTCCGCTTCGGCGAACAGGGTCACTGACCCGCTGCATCGCCAGACACGAAAGACCCCCGGTCCCGCAGAAGCGGTCCGGGGGTCTTTTCGTCAGAGGAGGTGAGCCTGAGATCAGGCGGAGACACCTCGCCGGGCGAGGAACTGCACCGGGTTGACGGCGTTGCCGTTCTGGTAGACCTCGAAGTGCAGGTGGCAGCCGAACGAGCGACCCGTGTTGCCCGCGTACGCGATGACCTGACCGGAGCGGACCCACTGGCCGGACCTCACCACGATGCCGCCGTTGCGGATGTGCGCATAGCCGGTGCCGATCCCGCCGCCGTGCTGGATGCGGATGTAGTTGCCGTAGCCGCCGTTGTAGCCCGCGTAATCGACGGTGCCGGACTGTGCGGCGTAGATCGCGGCTCCGCAGCCGTTCGCGAAGTCGGTGCCGTAGTGGAAGCTCGAGGAGCAGCCCTGCGGACCGCACTGCTGCGAGCGGGGACCGTAGCCCGAGCTCTTGCCCCCACCGTGCGGACGGCACCACCCGCCGCTGCCCTGGGATCCACCGCCGCCACCGCCACCGCCACCGTTTCCGGCGGCGGCCGCTGCGGCCTCGCGGGCCTCGCGCTCCTTGCGCTTCTTCTCCTCGATGGCGACGCCGACCTTGTATGCCTCGACCGTCTTCGCCGTCGCGTCCTTGAGCGCCGCGAGCTGAGCCTGCATCGTGGCGAGATTCGCGGACTGCTCGTCGAGCGCGGCCTGAGCGGCGTCGGCGGCCTGCTGCGCCACGACCATCTTCTCTTCGGCGATCTTCTGCAGCCGATCGCGCTCGTCGCGGGCGACCACTGCCTGGTCGCTCATCGACTGCGCGGAGTTCCGGGCGGCGACCGCATCGTCGTACACCGACTGGTTGTACTCGAAGAGCTTGTCCATCGTGCCGAGCCGAGCGAGCAACTCGTCGGCGTTGTCGGCAGAACCGGTGAAGAGCAGCTCGAGGGAGGTGTCGTCACCGCCGTTGCGGTAGAGCTGCGCGGCGACCTGACCGGCCTTCTTCGCGGACTCGTCCGCCTTCGCCGACTGCTCGTCGGCCTTGGCCTGAAGCGAATCGGCCTCGGTGGCCGCAGCGAAGTACTTCTGCTGCGCCTCGTAGAACTCGTCGGCAGTGGCCTTCGCCACCGCCTGCGTCTCGGCGACCTTCTGGGTCAGCGACTGGATGAGCCCCTCGATGCGGGTGACCTCGGCGGCCTTGGCGGCTTCGCTGCTCTTCGCGCGCTGCACGTCGTCCCAGCTCGGATACGAAGCGGCATAGGCGGCAGAGACCCCGTTGGAGATGCCGAAGGCACTGAGTGCCACGACGCTGAGCACGCCGAGACCGAGTGCACCACGGCGGCTGAGGCCGTCTTTGCTGAACGCACGGCGTTCGGTCGGGCTGGGCGCGCAGCCGCAATCGTCTGAAGCCGCGGCGACCGCAGCGTCCAGAGTGTTCTGGTCGTCGTTCACACGGCCCCTTCCGCCGGTTTCACAAATGCCACACTAACAACAACCTTCACATCAGCACCAGGTCGACCGCACGGTCGACGACGCACGCCGGACAGGTCCATCGTCCCCCCGAAACACGCCCGGGGGAAGCCGCCGCGCCCTCGATTCGCGATTTGCCCGAAACATCCCTTATGCTTGAGCGTCGGCAAGGAAGTCCCCCGGGACTGACTCGGCCCCATCGTTTAGCGGCCTAGGACGCCGCCCTTTCACGGCGGTAGCACGGGTTCGAATCCCGTTGGGGTCACACCTTCCGATACAATTGAAAACAAGTATGGCCCTGTAGCGCAGTTGGTTAGCGTGCCGCCCTGTCACGGCGGAGGTCGCGGGTTCAAGTCCCGTCAGGGTCGCTCCGTGCGATGAGCTCTTTCTTCGGAGAGGGCTCTTCGTCTAGGACGCGACAGGTTCGCCGGTCGCGCGGCTCTGTAGCTCAGTTGGTAGAGCGTTCGACTGAAAATCGAAAGGTCACCGGATCGATGCCGGTCGGAGCCACAAGGCTGATCATTACAATCAGCCCAGAAACCCTCGCCTAGCTTCTACATGGCGGGGGTTTTGCTTTGCCCGGGAGAGAGCGGGATTCTCCGCTGCTCCCCCGGGCCACCAGACCTCATCGCATGAGACGACGCCTTCTGGCCGCGACCACCAGCAGCGCACCGCCGCCGAGGATGCCGAGGCCCAGGAGCAGCGTGAGCCCGATCGCCCCCGGATCCGCGCCGGTGGTGGGAAGCGGTGCGACGAACGTGTTCGTGAAGACGATTCCGACCGATCCCGCGCTGATCGTGACAGTGCCCGCCGCACCCGGCTGCTCCTGCCCGTCGACGGTCATCGTCGTCCTGGTCGCGTCTCCCTGATCGGTTTCGCTGACCGTGCACGAGCTCCCGGCAGGCAGATCGTCGATCTCGACCGTGAGCCCGTCCGGACCTCCGATCTCGTACGCCGCATCGTGGACGACGAGGCCGGGGTCGGGATGCGACGGGTCCACGAGAAGGCAGACCACCTCGACAGGGAACGTGCGCGTCACCGCGGAGGCCCCCGTGCCGTCGACGATCTTCGAGATGCGCAGGTCGCCCGCGCCGTACGAGTTCGTGATCGTCACGGAACTCTGGTCGGGCGCGCTCGTGTCGGGCAGCGGTGCGAGCGCGGTCGTGGTCCCCGCTGAGGCCTCGGCCTCCGTGCCGCCCTCGGTCACGACCATGGTGGTGGACTCCGCGCCCGCCGTATCCGTCTCCGTCACGGTGCACTCGGCGCCCTCGGGCAGCTCCGTCCAGGTGACCGTCTCGCCGTCGGCGATCGACTGCGTCATGGGTTCGAGCGCCTCCACCCGTTCCTGGTTCCACAGGCACGAGAGCGTCACCTCGAACGGTCCATAGGTGATCGGATCGCCGTCCTGGTCCACGGCGCCACCGTCATCGACGGCCTTGGTCACGGACACCTGAGCGAAGTCGAACGTGTTGCGCACCCCCAGCCCCGGCTGCGGCTGGTCATCGACGCTCAGAGTTTCCGGGTCGGTCTCCACCGTGAACGTGTAGGCCTCTCCGTCCCCGGCGACGACGTCTCCATCGGCGTCGAGGATCTCGGTCGTGCTCGCGCCCCCGTCGTCCACTTCGCTCAGACGGCATTCGGATCCCGAGGGCAGGGTCTCCCACAGCGCGGTCGGGGTGTCGGCGCTGACCACGCGCACGCCGCCACCCTCGAGGTCGACCACCTCGCCGTCCCTGACGCAGATCAGCCGCAACTCGTAGGCCGCGGTGCCGAACTTCTCGGCTCCATCGCCCGCGAACGACTTCGTCACCTCCAGCGAGCCGGTGAGGTACCAGTTCGTGGCGGTCACCGTGACCAGTCCACCGTCGGCAGGGACGATCCCGATGCCGGTCGCGGTGTCCTGCCCATCGTTCGGCTCGATCACGACGGCATCCGCACCGTTCAGGTCGTCCTCGACGACCGTGCACTCGGATCCGGCGACGACGTCGGTGATCGGCGAGGACCACCCGTTCTCGGCGTTCAGCTCGACCTGCGCCGACAGCACCACCTCGCCTTCGAACCGGCAGGTGACCGTGAACGTGAAGGTCTCGTCGATGCCGAACTGTTCGGCGCCGCCGCCTTCGAACTCCTTCACCAGAAGGAGGGCGGTCGCGTCGTAGAGGTTGGTGTAGGTCACCGTGTTCACGACCGTGTCGGTGCCCGGCTGCAGTTCGGGGATCACCACCGTGCGCGTCGCCTGGTCGACCTGGGGCGCCAGCGCGCCGTCCGCTCCGATGACCTCGGCCTCGGTGACCGTGTCGTCCGCTCCACGATCATCCGTCTCGGTGACCGTGCACTCCGATCGCGCGGGGATGGGAGCGATCGTCTCGGTCTCACCGCCGTCGAGCAGGAAGGTCTCATCGACCACGGTCTCGCCCTGGAAGGTGCAGACGACGTCGAACTCGAAGTCGGTGGGCGTGAACGGGCTGTCCGATTCGACCACCTTGCCGACTTCGAGCGCGGCCCACTCGTAGGTGTTCTCGATCTCCAGGAGGAAGGTCTGGTCGGCATCCTCGATCGTGATCGACGCGGGATCGACGGTCGTCCCGGTCTGGCCGGCGTCTTCCTCCTCGACGGTGCAGACCGATCCGACGGGAATCCCGGAGACGACCGCGGGCGGGCCGCCGGGGGTGATCGTCACGACACCGTCGTCCGCCAGGGGCACATCGGCACCGAACCAGGTGCACGACACCGTTGCGGTGAAGGACGTGGGCACGGGGAACCCATCCGGCGCGTCGATCGCCTTCACGACGGACAGCGCGCCGTTCGCGAACTCGTTCGTCACCGTCACCTCGACGGGCGTCGTCCCCTCGCCGATCGTGACGGGTTGGTCGGGGCTGATCGTGACTCCGGTCGCGTGTCCCGCATCCGTCTCCGTGACCGTGCACGATGCTCCCGTGGGAAGCCCGCCGTAAAGAGCCGTGCCGGCGCCGGTGATCGTGCGCGTCGCGCCGCCGGGCACCGCCACGGGGACGGTCTGCCCATCGATCTCGCGCGTGCACGAGAGACTGACCTCGTAGTCGGTCTCGAGCGCCGGCGCCAGGCTCGCCGCCGGGTCTCCCTCGAGCGCCTTCCGCACCTCGAGTGCGCCGATCGTGAAAGTGTTCGTCACATCGGCTGCCACCGGCGCCGTGGGGTCATCGCCGACGACGACCGTCACCGTGCCGCTGGAGGAGTTCGCGCCGCCATCGGCCGTCTCGGTCACGATGCACTCCGCGCCGGTGGGCAGGTCGTCGACCAGCCACGTCGGGTCATCTCGAGTGAGCGTCGCAGAATCCTCGAACACCGGGTCGGGGCTGGCACCGTCGAGCGTGCACGTCATCTCGACGGTGAAGGGACCGTCGCCCCAGAGATCCGCCCCGGAGCCGGCGACGAACTTGGTGACTTCCACGGCGCCGGTCGCGAACGTGTTCTCCACCGTGAGAAGCGTCAGCGCCGTGGTCGAGCCGTCCTCGTACGGCAGGATCGCGAAGGAGGCTTCGGTTCCGGCGGTCGGGTCGCCCGCGATGCCGTCTTCGGTCACGACGATGTTCGTCTCCTCCGCACCGTCCGCGTCGGTCTCGGCGACCGTGCACTCGGCGCCCGCAGGCAGGCCCGAGAACACCTTCGTGTCGCCATCTTGAAGAGTGAAGGAACGGTCGGCTTCCGGGATCGCCTCTTGACCGAGGTACGCGCAACTGGCCTCGAACGCATAGCTGCGGTCGTAGACGATCGGCTCACCGTCCGCGGTCTCCGCCCCGCCGTTGTCGACGACCTTCGTCACCTCGAAGCCGCCCGCGGCGAATTCGTTGGAGATCAGGATGGATGCCTGTTCGGGGTCACCGGTGTACGCGTTCCAGACCGAGGGCTCCTCGCTCCAGTCGCGATCCGCGGTCACGCCGTCGACGGGGTCGATCTCCACCGTAACGCCCGGGATGACGGGATCTTCCACCACCGTGCAGGTGGAGAACAGCGGAAGGTTCACCGGGCCCGTGACGCTGTTGTACTCGAGCACGGTGCCGTCGGCGTCGACCGACGGCCGGCTCGCGTCACTCCCGTCCGCGCGCAACAGCGTCACGTCCTCGCCACCCGAAGTGCAGCTGACCAGAAGCGGGTAGCTGTCGGGCAACTGGATGTCGGCGGAGTAATCGGGAGCGGTGACGTCTTTCGACAGGAGCAGTTGCCCTGTCGCAGCTGCCACACCCACCTTCTGAGGCTCGACCACGAGGGACGGACGCTCGGGCTGGGTCACGGTCGCGTTCGAGCGGGTCGCGGTCGCGAAGGAGTTGTAGGCGACGGGAAGCCCCGAGGGCACGGCCGAGGCCGCGGGAAGGACGAACGGCGTCTGGGTCTCGTACGTGAAGCGCAGGGTCTCGTTGGGCCGGAGACCCGGCGCCGGGGAGAGGGCGTCCGGATTGGCGTACTCGAGCATCAAGAGCATGCTGCGTGCGGCGGCGAGCACCGACGGGGCAGTGGTGCTGTCGGCCAGCTGCCAGTCGAAGTCGCATGCGGGATCAGGCGCGGCGTCCTCCGTGAACACCTTGATCGCATTGTCGTTGCACGACTGGCTCAGCTGGACGGGGGAGAGATAGATGCCGTACGTCGCGTATTCGCTGTCCTGAAGCTCCGCGAAGTTGGCTGCGAGGGAGCCCGAGAGCGTCACGTCGAATTGCGACCCCCGTCCCGACGGCACGATCACGCCCTGGTCCCCCACCGTCGGCAGCGTGTCGACGGCAGCCACCACCCTGGCACTGGTGTTGCCGCTGTTGGTGAAGTCGATTCGCCACGTCGCCTCGCCACCCGGCCGCGTCACCGGGGCGCACGGGTAGGAGTAGAAGCCGTCGTCGACGACGCCGGGGGTGCTCGGGTCGCACGCTGCGGCGTCTCCGTCGACGTTCAGCACGCCGAGGTCGTCGTCGGAGGTGGCCGGATCGCCGGCGAGCGCGCCCTTGACGTATTTCTTGGCGGCGATCGTCGCGCTGGCCAGCGGCGTGATCTCGGTGTCGGCCGAACAGGTTTCGACGCCCGACTCGGGGGCCTTGGGTGTGAGGTCGGTTCCGTCCACCACGGTGGTGCCCGCGCAGGTCTCGAACAGTCGGTCCGAGGCCACCGTGACCTCGTTGCCGACCGTGGTGTCCGGCGTGACGTCGGAGCGGAAGAGCAGCGGCGCGTCGACCGTCAGGGTCCACCCTGCCTCGAAGACGAAGTCGTCGGGAGCGGTGATGGTGAGCACACCGGTGCTCTCATCGAGGTCCGCCGCGAACCCCGGGTCATCGGAAGGAGCACCCGACCCGCTCAGGGTGAAGACGTAGGCCGGCGGTGCGGGCTCGACGAGGAGGGAGCCCTCGTCATCCGTCTCCACCTGATCCGTGATCTCGAAACCGGTCATGTCCCATTCGCCGGTGTTGGTGACCGTGATCCGATACGGGATGGTTCCGGAGGCGCTGATGAGAGACGAGGCGCCGCGCGTCTTCGTGACCTCGACCTCGTTCGGTCGGTGCAGCACGATCGTGGAGTCGGCGGCCTCGCCGGTCTGTGTGAAGGTCTGGTCAGGGCCGAACTGGGCGGTGCTCTCGGACTGCACGTCGTCGCTGATCACACCGAGTTCGGTCTCACCCGGGTTGGGCTGCAGGTCGGGACGGGTGGTCCCGACGAGGACAGCGGGATCGCTGCGCAGGAACTCACGGCGATCCGTGGTCACCTCGAAGACGAGCTGCGGGTTGAACGGCCGCTCCCACTGCTGCACGACACCGTCGGCGTCGACCTGCCTGGCGCGGAACCGCACGCCCACGATCGTCTCCTCGTCCACCGACGCCGGCGGATCCAGCGTCACGCTCGAGGGCGACGGCGCGGACACCCAGTCGCCGGCGCGCCAGCAGTCGGAGTCGCCCGCGAGGGGCACCCCGTTGCAGGTGGCGACGAGTGTGCCGGCGGCGTCTGCGTACTCGATGTCACTGCCGTCGTCGTCATCGATCAGGACATCCATCGCGACCTCGTTGACGGGGGCCGGCACGTCGATCTCCGCGGCGACGAAATCCATCGCGTTCCAGAACGTGGGCGTGGTGTCGGTCAGCGTGAAGGATGTCGTCCTCGCGGTGCCGTCCGGGCGCCCGCCGAGTTCGGTGACGTAGGTCGCGGACTCGTCTTCGTAGACCGACGACGGAGTGATGGACTTCGTGGTCTCGATGGCGTAGCTGGCGTCGACGATGGCGAACTCATCGACGGCGTCGGCGATACCGGTCCCGCACTGGTTCTCAGCGCAGTCGTCGAGGACGGGGCTCTCCAGCTGCACGTGGGCGTCGTTGGCGATCGACTCGCCGGCGGGAGTCACGGTCACCGGCTGTCCGGGGTCGGAGCGCAGGGCGTCGCGCAGCTGCCAGGTGAGTGTCACGCGTCCCACGGCGCCCGTCGGGATCGACGGCGTCCCGTCGGAGGAACGGAAGGCGACCGAGATGCCGGTGACGTCGGCGAGGGCTGCGGGGGCGAGCGCCAGGGCTTCGGCGTAGGTGTATCCGGTGGTCGCACCGCCGCGGGACAGCGTGACGACGGTCTCCTCCTCGGAGATGCCTGCCGGAAGTTCGATGGAATCGATGTCGTGCAGGTCGAGTGTGTCGAAAGCGGTGTCTGTGAGGGGCTGACCCGCTGTGGGATCGTCGATCACCATGCCCGAGACCCGGGCGGCCGAGATGTTGGTCGCGACCAGCGTCGCACTGATGAGCGGATAGTCGCCGGGATCCACGGCGGGGTCGACCGCGGGGAGTCCGAGCTGATCCTGATCGAAGGTCTTGGTGAGGGTGGCGTTGATCGGCTGGTCGACGATCAGGATCGTGTCGTCCGCCGTGTCCGTGCTGTCCACTCCGGTGTCGTCGTTGACGCCGTGCGCACTGGCGGTGTTGTCGACCAGGCCGGGCTGGCCGGTGTTGTACGCGTACGGGTGGAAGTTGCCGAGCACAGGCTGTCCCGGTTCGCTGCGCAGCGTGTCCCGCACGCGGAAGTCGAGGTCGAGCGGCCGCCGGTCATAGGAAGAGCCCACCCCGGTGCCGTCGGCGCCCTCGGCGATCACGATGCGCACGGCGAGGGCGTCGACGCTCTGCTCGTCCGTGAGGCGATAGCCGCCGAATCCACCGTCGCACCCGCCAGCGCAGGCATCGGCGGTGATGTCCGTCCATCCGTCGCCCTCGAGGTACAGCGACACTTCGGAGATCACGTCATCGGCGATCAGCGGATCGGTGGCCGTCGTGATCGGATCGATGCCGACGAGATCCCACGCGTCGTACACAGACGCCGCCGTGTCCGCGGGATCCTGAGTCTCGGAGACATCGGTCAACGTCATCGAGGTCAGCTCGAGCCCGTCGGTCGACCACAGCAGGCGCACCGTCCGTTCTTCCGCCGACAGCGCGGGGACGTCGTCCTCCAGCCACTGCTTGTCGAGGAAGTCCGGGCCGGGCCCGCCGCCGTCGATCGGCAGCACATCGATGTCGTCGGTCGCGGTGTCGGTCTTCTCGCCACCGGCGTCCGGGTTGTCCACGAGAGATTGCGCCGCGTTGTCGAACGTGGTCTCCTCGTCGACCGGGTCGGTGAGCTCCACTCCGACATGCGCGGCGACGGTGAAGCCCGGCGGCAGGAGTGCAGGGCACCCTTCCGCGTCCATCGGGAGGTATTCGAATTGGATTCCGCCGACATCGTCCTGCAGATCGCTCGGGATCTGGTAGGACCACAGCGACTCCGGCCCCGGGACCTCGGTGGCTCCGGGGAAATCGGTCCATGGCCCATCGGTCTTCTGCCAGTACCGCACCGTGAGAGTGGTGCACTCGGGGATGTCGGTGTTCGAGATCTCGGTGGCGGTGAACGCATTCCAGAACTCCGTCTCCACCTGGGGGAAGGGGGGATCGGAGATCACGAGTCTCTCCGACCCCGTCGTCGAGTCGGGGGTGACGTTGCCGGTCAGCGTCACGTCGGCGTCCGTCCCGGGCGCCCCCCAGATCGTGTCGGGCGCGATCGACTTCGTCACCGAGGTGTCGAGGGTCAGCGGGGCGATGGAGAACGGCGCCTCCGCGTCATCCGTGCCGGTCTGCCCACCGGTGTTCTCCACGGCCGTATCGACGACGTTGGTGGCGGTGACGGCGTCGTCGGTCGGCAGCGCCGTCACCTCGATCGGGATGGTCGCATACGCGCCGGACACGATGCCGTCGGCGTCGGCCGAATAGACGACGGTGAATCCCTCGACGGTGCAGCCGTCATCCGGTGCGGGGAGGGTGTCGGCGGTCGTCGTCGAGTCCGTGCTGGCCGGGCAGTCGCTGTAGCTGTATGTGATCTCCGCCGCGGTCGCTGCCACGGGCCAGGCGACACCGTCGCCGAAGCCGTCGAAGGACAGGCCCTGCTCGGAGAACGTCGCGCTGCCCGCAGAGGGCTCCGTGATCGTGAGCGTCTGCACGTCCTGCGCGCCCACGGTCGCGGTGACGTCTGCCGTCGTGCTCTGACCGCTCACCAGGGTGTTGTCGTCGAAGGACTTCTCGATCGCCACGTCCGGCAACCGCTGCGCGATCGTGATGGCGGCGTCGGCGGTCACGGGATCGCTTGCGTCGTCGCCGCGCTCGACCGCGGAAGACGCGTCGTTCGTCACCACCACGTCGGTCCCGTCGGGGATCGTGGTCACGGTGTCGTTCGTCACGGTGTGGGTCACGACCTCGCCGGTCGCGCCCGGGGCGAACGTGCCGGTGAAGGTCACGCGAATGCCCTGGGCCTGCGAGATGGGGACGGGTTCGGTCGTCGTCCATGCGCCATCGACGAAGTACTCGGTGACGGTGTCCGTCGTTCCCGGAGGAGCCGTGATGTCGTATCCCGTCACGTCGAGATAGCCGCCGAACGGTCCGGGCGGCGTCACCGGATCCTGCACGATGATCGTGTCGACGTTCTGGTTCGAGGCGTTGCCGGGAGTGACCGTCCAATCGACAGGCTGACCCGGGAGCGCCGGCAGGGTGCTGGCAGGCGAGACTGCTTTGGCGATGCTCGGGACCAGCGTCGTCTCGACGTCGAGGACGATGTCGGCCGATGCGGGAGTGGTCGGTGCGTTGTCACCGGTGGCGGTAGCCGTGTTGGTCACGGTCGCACCGTCCCACGTGCCGTCGGCGGCGGGGTCGACCTGGGCGTTGACCGTGACCGTCATGCTGTATCCAGCCGGCCACACCACAGGATCGGCCGCCGGGTCGAGCCCGGGGGCGACGGTGAAACTGCCGCCGGCAGCGTCGACCTGGAGGTCGTACTCACCGGTCGGCTGTCCCGCGGGCGGATTGATCTGCACCGAGACCGGATTCGGGAATGCGGGATTGAAGATGAGCGGTTCCGGGAGATCGTCGCTCAGCTCGGTGTTGAAACAGCCCGGGTCGTTCGTGGAGGAGCAGTTGACCGTGATCTGGTAGGTCACCGGATCACCGGGACCGAACGGTCCTGTTTCGACGGCTGTCTTCTGCATCGAGAACGCAGCGACGGCGAACGCCGCAGGCGCCGCGCCCGCGAGTATCGAGGCAGCGGCCAGAGCGGCCACGGTGAACCCCGCGAAGAACCGTCGTCGTTGCCGTTCCATGGCGACCCCCCTGAGCATGCCCGAGATGCGGTCAGCATATGGGCATATCGCTCGAGGTTCCAGGGCTTCTCACCCTGCCTCTCACCCGTTCACCGGACCTGTCGTCCGCAGCCACGGTGGGGATCCGGCGTCGGACCGGGCTACAGCGCGTCGACGGCCTGGCGTGCGCGATCGGCGGCATCCGCCGCTGTCTCCGCACGCTTCGCGGCATCCGCACGCCGCTCTTTCGCAGGGGGCAGATCCTCCCCCACGCGAGCCGCCTCGGCGCGGGCGCGAGCGAGCTCGGCCTCGAGCTCCGACACCCGATCGGCGAGTTCCGTCGCCCTGTCCTGCAGATCCCGAAGCGCCGCGTCGCGTTTCTCGAGCTCACGCTCGGCAGCCGTCTGTTCCTTCTCGGCTGTGGCGAGCAGTCGCTCCGCCTCGCGGCGCGCGCGCCGCGCCTGCAGCTCATCCGGTGGCCGCTGCGGCACCGACTCCAGCTCCGAGATCTCGCCCGCCACGGCGTCCCGGATTTCGTCGGTCGACGCCGTCGGCTCGATCGTCCGAACCAATCGGCCGGAGGCGACAGCACCCGCTGCCGCCGGATCGAAGAAGGCAGCGGAGATGCTGCCTTCGACTGCATCCCGCGTCGCAGGCGTTATCCGCTCCCCGCGGGAACCGGCCAGCTCGGCCGCCATCTCCGCAAGGCGTCTCGTGAGCGCACGGCGCTCCCTGCCGAGCTTCGCCAGCGCCGGCGCATCCAGGTCGTCCTGCGCTTCGCGGAGCTCTGCGGCCAGCTGCAGCGCCTCCCCCAGCTGCCCGGCGCGCTCTTGCGCGAACACGTTCACCACCCAGGCCGCGACCGACGGCTTTCGCAGCGCGAGGATCCTGGACGCGAGTTCACGATCGTCGACGCTCCCCGCGCGGGCCTTCCGCGACGCCACGAACGCCTCCGGCGGCCCGCTGTACAGCGTGGCGGCGATCTCCTCGAACGTCGGGTCGGCCATGCGCCAACGATACGCCGGGCCTCCTCACGAGACACGGACTGCTCGCCGCTACTCGATGGCGAGGTGGTCCGCCCAGTCGGCGCTGACCAGGGTTCGTCCGCCGAATGCACCGTTCCCGAGGCCGGGATAGAGATAGAGCTGTCCCGACGCGGTGCGGGCGAGCAGGTCGGCGTGACCGTCGCCGTTGTAGTCGACCCCTCCGGTCAGGGCGGTGAACTCACCCCATCCGGTCCCGACCACCCGCATCGCGCGGAATCCCCCGGGCACTCCCGAATAGAACCGGAGCGCGCCGTCCACGTCAACCGCGATGATGTCCCCGCTGCCGTCGTTGTCGAAGTCGCCGCCGACGAGGAAATGGAACCCTTGCCATCCTCCGCCGAGGGGGATGTGCGATCCGCCGAAGGCACCGGTGCCGTTTCCCCGGTAGATGGTGAGCAGACCGGTTGCCGAGACCCCGAGCACGTCCTGCTTGCCGTCTCCGGTGTAGTCGGCGCCCGACGTCACGTGAAGAAGGCTGTACCAGAACTTGCCGATGCCAGCGGCCGGTGCGAATCCCCCTGCGCCGTTGCCCGCGTAGAACTCCAGCCCGCCGTCGGATCTGGTGACGAGGATGTCCGCCTTGCCGTCGTTGTTGAAGTCCGTATGGGTGAGGTGCCTGCGGGATCCGCCCCACCCGCCGAACACGGTCTTCGCCGCCGAGAAGCCGCCGGAACCATTCCCCGCGCGTAGGCGCAGGTCGCCATTGCCTGCGATCGTCAGCAGATCGGCCTTCTTGTCGCCCGAGTAGTCGGCCGAAGCGACGCCCGGCGCCTGTCCAGAACCGAGTCCGGGGAAGTAGAGCGGGAGAACACCGCCGCGGGCCACGTTCGACAGGCAGGTGAACCCGTTGTTGATCGCCGTGTACACCGCGCCGTTCAGCCGCACCTCGAAGTGCAGATGGTACGCCGGGGAGTTCCCGGTGTTGCCGACGACGCCGATCTGCTGCCCGCGGGACACCCGGGTGCCGGGGGCGTACTTGCCGGGCGAGGCCATGTGCGCATACCGCGTGACGTAACCGCCGGGATGCTCGACGTCGGTGTAGTTGCCGTAACCGCTGTTGGCTGTGCGGGACTTGATCACTCCGCCGTAAGAGGCCACGATCGGGGTGCCGCCCCCACCGCCGATGTCGATGCCGTCGTGCGCGCGGTAGTTTCCCCGACAGCCGTCGCCGACCTTCGACTGGATGTTGCCCGAGGACGGATACACCATCTGGTCGTTGACAGCTGCGGTCGCGGAGGTGCTTGCCGACAGGGAGGGAGCCACGGCTCCGATCACGACCGCGAGCACGGTGGCGATCCCGATGCGGGCGAGGCGCACACGGGACGGTCGCTTCATCTCGAAGTTCTCTCTTGCTCGGCGGCCCCAGGGACGTGATGCCCTCCGTCGTCACCGTACCAGTGCTGCGGGATCCTTCCGCGAACGCCGCCGGGAAAGAGGCGGATCCGCGCCCTCGCACGGTGTAGCGTGCAGTCATGGGAAGACTCAGGTATGACGGCACGTCGGAGCCGATCCTCATCGAGGACGAGACCCTCGCGCACCTGAAGATCGTGATCGCGACCAAGCTCCGCCGCCAGGAGAGCTTCATGATGACGTGGCGGCCTTCGAGCGGAACCGACAAGCGGGCGACGGTGTGGATCCATCCCGCGATCCCCCTGCAGTTCGGGTTCGACGACGCCGAGCCGCCCGCCGTCGATGCCCGGCTGGTCGCCGAGATGATGAAGTCCCTTAACGCCTCCGGCGAACTGGTCCTGGACCACCTCATCGCTCCGATCTGACGCCCGTCCTCAGAAACCGAGCACACAATATCCGGCCGTCGCAACTAGGCTGGGAGGCGCGCCTCGCCCTGCCGGACCTCCGCCGGGTCACGGTCGTGGCGTGAGCCCAGACGACCTCCTCCTCCGGTCGCACGATCCCGTCCATCGGGATGGAGCCGCAGCTCCGCCGTGTGGCCACGCCAGAAAGGCATGAACCTCATGAGCGAATCCTCCGGAACCGCCGACCGCGACGGCGAGCGCTCGCCGGACTTCTTCGACCAGCTGATCGAGACCTCACCCCGTGACCAGCAGGGCGCGTTCACCGTCGGTTTCCGCGGCTACGACAAGGGCGAGGTCGACGCCGCACTCGCGACCCTTCGCAATCAGCTCAAGCAGGCGGCGGCCGACGTCGCCGAGGCGCAGGCTCGCGAAGAGGAGGCCGTCGAAGCGGTGCGCGAAGAGGAGCGCAAGGCCCGCGAAGCCCTCGAGAGCGAGTTGACGGCCGCGCAGGCAAAGGTGTCAGATGCCGAGCAGCAGGTCGCGACCCTCACGTCCGAGCTCGTCGATGCTCCTCAGGCCGACGGCGAGGAGGCGCCGTCGCGTCAGCAGTTCGAGGCGATCCTGCGGGTCGCCGAAGAGCAGGCGAACGTGCTCATCCAGAACGCAGCCGTTCAGGCTGACCGCCTGATGACGTCCGCACGGGAAGAAGTGACCGCGCAGCGCGCCGAGGCGGAGGCGGACGCCGAGCGGATCACCGCCCAGGCGCAGCGCGACGCCGACCAGGTTCGCCTGAAGATGGACACCGAGTACACGGCGCACGAGGCTCGCATCGAGCGCGAAGCCGCCCACGCCGCCGAGAAGGTGAACCAGGCTGCCCAGGAGGCGACCGCGATCCGCACCGAGGCCGAGAAGGGCGCGGCCGCGCTGCGTTCCCTCGTCACCCGCGAGACCACCCAGCTGCGCGCCGATGCCGAGCGCGATGTCCGCGACATGAACGCCCGCGTGCTGGAGTTCGAAGAGACCCTCACCCGCCGCCAGGACGACGCGCAGCAGGAGTTCCTCGTGCTGCACAACCAGGCCGTGGCGCACGCCGAGCGGATCACGAATGACGCGAACGAGCAGGTCTCGGCGTCCCTCGAGCACGCTCAGCGCATCTCGGCTCGTGCCGAAGACTACGAGCGCCTGACCCGCTCGCAGGCGCAGGCGATCGAAGCCGAAGCCCAGGTGCGTGCCCGCGAGACCCTCGAGCGCGCTCGCGCGAAGGCGCAGAAGATCGTCGATTCGGTCACCGGTCACACCACGGCGGTGCTGCACGACGCGGAAGACCGCACCCGTCAGCTGCGGTGGCAGCAGCAGCAGCTGTCGAGCTTCATGGCCGAGGTCAAGGAACTCATCCGCCCCGACGGCATCTTCTCCGACGACTCGCTGCCGGCGGAGTTCACCGGAGCGGACGCACCGGTCGCCCCGGCCCCCGCTGAGGCCGTCGCCGACGAGACGCCGGAGGAGACCTTCCTCGGCGATGAGGTGCTCGAAGACGAACTCGATGACGACCGCCCGCTCGAGAAGATCACGATCGACGTGGTGGAGACCAAGAAGAAGTCCTCCAAGTAGACGCGCGAACGACAGAGGCGCGAGCAGGGATTCCTGCTCGCGCCTCTGTCGTTCCCGGACTGATCGGGCCCGGTGATGCCTGTGGGCTACGGCCGACCGAACTGCGCCACTGCGGGGCAGTCGAAGGGGTCGGCGCCGGCGGAGAGTCCGACACGGTTCAGGTACTCGATCACGATCATGTACGAGCGACCGAGGCTGGTCTCCGTGTACGGCACGTCGTTCGCTGCGCAGTAATCGCGCACGATCTCGCGCGCCTTCGCCAGGTGCGGCCGAGGCATGCTCGGGAAGAGGTGGTGCTCGACCTGGTAGTTGAGGCCGCCCATGAGCCAGGTCGTCCACCATCCGCCGCTGATGTTGCGAGAGGTGCGGACCTGCTTGGTGAAGAAGTCGAGACGAGCGCCCGGCTCGATGATCGGCATGCCCTTGTGGTTCGGAGCGAACGCGGCGCCCATGTAGACGCCGAACACCGCGAACTGCACGCCCATGAAGGCGAACGCCATTCCGAGCGGAAGCATCATGAACACGGGCACGAGGATGAGGGCGAACCGCAGCGCGATGATGCTCAGCTCGGTCCAGCGTCCCTTGACGTTCTTCGTCGTCAGGAGATATCTCAGACCGAGGAAGTGGAGGTTCAATCCCTCGAGCGTGAGCAGCGGGAAGAAGAGCCAGCCCTGCTTGCGGGTGATGAGCTTGATGAGCCCCTTCGCCTTCGCGGCGTCTTCTTCGAGGAAGGAGATCGTGTCGACCTCGATATCGGGGTCCTTGCCGACCTGATTCGGGTTGCCGTGATGTTTGGTGTGCTTCGAGTCCCACCACGAGTAGCTCATGCCGATGCTGGCGATCACGATGCGGGCGAGCTTGAAGTTCGCCGGACCCGTGGTGAGGATCTGACGGTGCGCGGCCTCATGTCCGAGGAAGGCGATCTGCGTCAGGACGATGCCGAGGCCGGCGGCGATGAGCAGCTGGAACCAGCTGTCGCCGAGCAGGATGAAACCGGTGATGAGGCCGCCGAGGGCGACCGCGATGCCGGCGGCCACGAAGACGTAGAACCACTGCGTGCGGCCGAGGAGTCCTGTCTCCTTGACCACCTGCGAAACCTGCTTGTATGCCTTGGCCATGGGCGGGAAATCCGCGTTGCCGGAATACGTCTGACGAATCGGACCCAGCGTTGCCGCGGTCGGTTCGATCTGTGTGATGGAGATGATCTTCTCCTGACGATCGGAGCCCTTGAGCTGTGAAAGCCCAAGGCGATTGCCCAACGCTTACCTCACAGTAGCCCCGGCCCCATGCGCCTACGGGAATACATCCGCACCCCTTGACGGACTGCTCCCGGTGTGCGTGAAGCCTCGTTTCAGGCGCGAGCGCGGCGCGTCATCCGACGCCATGCCCGCGGAAGGATCGGGGCGAAGGCGGGCCCCGGCCCCGCGGGCTCGTGCGCCTCTTCGAGCGCGCGGAACGCGTCGTCGAGGGCGTCGAACGTGCCGAGCTCGGTGCCGTGGTTGTCGCGCACGAGGTGCGTGGCGCCGTCGAACTCGACGAACCCGGCGAATTCGCCGGCACGGGTCGCGACGTGCACGTCGGCGTCGGCCTGCTTCCAGGTCAACGGATCCGACGGAGGAAAGGTGGTCATACTCATGGTGATGCTCATTGCTGTGTGGCGGACACGCATCGGCGCTCCGCAAGATGTGAGATCGAGGGCGGAATCCGCACGCATCGATGTGCGCGGTCCGTGATGGCCCTGATCAGTGGCGACGTGGCGGCCGAGAGGGGGCGAGCACACACGTTGCATCATCAGCATAGCAGATCGGCTTCTCGGGCTCGAATCCCGCAGTGCCACCCTCAGTTCGCCGGCGGCTGCCCACCGCTTCCCGGTCCTCCCGCACCGCCTCCGGGTGCAGCGCCTGCGGTGGGTGCCGTCGTCGTGTCGACACCGATCGTCAGTGTGGCGGTGTATCCCGCCGAGACTCCCCCGCTGACCGTCGCGATCTGGAGGGCACCGGAGTCATCGCCGAACACGTTGTCGCTCGCGAGCGTGATCTGCCCGAGGTTCCGCGCGGATCCGTCGTACGCCGCCTCCGCGTACACGTCCGTGCAGGCCGTCTCCGGCAGCGCGAGCTGCGACGTGGCGATCGCGGTCGACGAATCGGTGATCGACGCCACATCCGGATAGATCTCGAAGTGGATGTGGGGCCAGCGGCCGGAGTAGCAGCCGGGGAAGACCGACGTGAACGACACGGTGCCGTCGGCGTCCGCCACCTGCACGCCTCGCAGATACGTGACGTCTTCCAGGCCGGAGGAGTACATCGAGTACTCGCCCTGGGCGGTGCAGTGCCAGGCATAGACCGCGACTCCGGCGAAGGGCACGCCCCCGTTGGCCAGATCGAGGATCTGCAGCTCGAAGGTGAGCGGCACCCCGTCCGCGGTCGCCGCGCCATCGATCGACGAGCGGATGTCCCGACGGACGATGCCCGAGTCCTCGAGTACGTCTGGACCGTTGGACCCGTCACCCGGATAGGGTCCGGCCGTCTCGTCGGGGATCTCCGCCACGCTCGCCGCGGCGTCGCTCCCGTCGGCGGACGCGGACGGCGTCGACGCGCTCGAGGAGCCACCCGAGGCCGTGGGCGCGCAGGCCGCGAGCACGACGGCCCCGAGGCCGATGCCGGCGAGACCGAGGACGCCCCGTCTGCTCATCAGCGTGCGGATGTCGAACGCGGCGCCCTGATCGACCACCTCCTCGTCGATGCGGTCGAGCAGGCGTCCCTCGTATGCAGGGCCGTCGGGGGTCTGGGTGGGTTCGGGAATGCGCATGATCGTGCTCCTCGCGAGTGGACCGGTGGTGGTTGACCACCATGGTTCCCGAGCAGCTGATCAGGGGCCTTTGCTCGGCCTATGTGTTGATGATGTCCTCGCGCACCACCGGGGGCCGGAGCACCAGGACGACGACGATGCCGGCGAGGATCACGGCGGTCAGGGTCACGGGGATGGGGAGCACGGGATCCAGCAGCACCAGCAGTGCACCCAGCGGGACCACCGTGTTCACGACGCGGTCGGCGTTCTCGCGGATGGCTATCCACCAGATGCCGATGAGGAAGATCGCGATGGGGATGGTGACCGTGAAGGAGGCGGCGACCGTGGACAGATGGCTGGCTCCCGTCAGGACGTCGATCTCGACTTCGATACCGGCCGAGAAGGCCGCGGCGGCCGCGAACACGAAGTAGTGGCTGTAGCCGTAGCGTAGCGAGCGCCGGAAGGTCGTGATCGCACGGTGATGCGGCGGCCAGAAGTAGATCCACCAGAGCGACGCCGTCACCACGAGGGTGAGCACCGCGATCGCGATCAGCGGGCCGAGGGAGTCGACCTCGTCGAGCGCGTCGATGATGGCGTTGGCCGACGCCAGCAGACTCTCACCGAGAACGATCAGCGTGAACAGCCCGTATCGCTCTGTGATGTGGTGCGGGTGCCACGGGGTCTGTCGGCGGTGCTCCGCGAACACCGGGACACCGATCTCGATGAGCGCGAACACGACGAAGGCGACCAGCTGCAGAGGGCCGCTCGGAATGAGCAGGAACAGGATCCACAGCACCTGCACCGCAGCGATCCCGAAGGCGTACCGTCGTGTCGCCGAACGCAGCGGCCCTGCCGAGCGCGAGGCACGCAACCACTGCGCCACCATCGCGACACGCATCACGACGTAACCGAGGACCGGGACGGTGAAGTCCCCGTCCTCGAAGGCACGGGGAACACCGGCCGCGAGCACCAGGACACCTCCCATCTGCACGAACGTCGTGACGCGGTAGAGCCAGTCATCGGTGTCGAACGAGGTGGCGAACCAGGTGAAGTTCATCCACGCCCACCAGATCGCGAAGAACACCATCGCGTAGGAGGTGATGCCGTGCACGAAGTCCGCGTGGCCGAGCGCGTGATGCAGCTCTGCGGAGGCGATGCTCACCGCGACCACGAAGACCAGGTCGAAGAACAGCTCGAGGGTGCTCGCGGTGCGATGCGGCTGCGAGGGATCGCGAGGCGACATCGTGCGGAGCTGGAAGCGCGAGGCGACGGAATCGGCGGTCACCCGCCACAGAATAGCGCTCGCGCGGCACCCGTTCGGAAGCCGAGTTCATCCATTCGTAAGAAATACTTCCGATTCATAGGGAGCTTCCGCTACAGTAAGAAAGTCTGCAGTGCCTGCTGTCAGCGATCACCGTGTGGGACGGTGAGAACGCACTCCGTGATGTGGGAATCACGGGGAGTTTCAGCAGGACCCGAGGGGTCGGGACGCAGACGATGCCGTGAACGTGGGGTTCATGGTCTGGGGAAACTGGGGAAACACATGTCGCACTGGGGTTTTTTGCGTACATTCACGGCTCAAGGGGCCTCGGCATGACTTCCGTCGAGGATGCTCTGAGCATCACTCGTACGGCCTTCGTGCCGGTCGCGGCTCCGCGAGCCACCAAGTCGGTGACGCGCACGGTGGTCACACCGCGCGCTTCGGCGACTCTGGAACGGCGCCGTCAGTGGGAGCGTCGCTATCGGATGCGGTTGCGGATCACGGATGCGGCCGTCATCCTGTTCGCGCTCGGTCTGACGGCAGCGATCCAGCTGGTCACCGGTGTCTCCGGGGCAGAGGTCCTGCGCGACGGCATTCCGCTCGCCGCGCTGTGGTACCTCATGCTCAGCGCGATGCACACGCGGGACGCCGCGTTGTTCCGCGCCAGCGCCACCGAGTACCGCGGCGTCGTGCACGCCACCGGACTCGCATTCGGGATCATCGCCATCGTGGCGGTCCTGCTCGCATGGAAGTCGATGCAACTGACGCTGCTGCTGGGGCTGCCCGTCGGTGTGCTGACGCTTCTGGTGACCAGGTGGCTGTGGCGCCACTGGCTGCAGACGCAGCGCTCCCAGGGGAGGTTCGCCTCCCGCACCCTCGTCGTCGGCAACAGGGACGACGTGGAGTATGTGGTCCGGACGCTGCACCCGATCGGCGCATCCGGGTACCAGGTGGTCGGCGCGACGCTGCTCGACGGCAACGCGCGCGACATCGTGATCGACGACACGCGGTTCCCGGTTCTGGGGAACGTGAACTCCGTGTCGTCGATCGCCGCCGAAGTCGGCGCAGACACGATCATCGTGGCGAGCCGACCCGAGGGTGAGCCGGAGTTCGTGAAGCAGTTGAGCTGGCAGCTCGAAGGGACCGCTGCCGAGCTCGTGCTCTCCAGCCGCCTCACCGATGTCGCGGGTCCGCGCATCTCTTTCGCACCGGTCGAAGGCCTGCCGCTGATCCAGGTGCAGATTCCGACATACGAAGGTGGCCAGCACCTGCTCAAGCGGGCACTGGACGTCGCCGTCGCCACGCTGGCGCTGATCCCGATCGGTCTGCTCGCCCCCGTGCTCGCGCTGCTGATCAAGCTGGACTCGCCGGGTCCGGTCTTCTTCTTCCAGGAGCGGGTCGGCCGTGATGGTCGCCGGTTCAAGATGGTCAAGTTCCGCTCCATGAAGACCGACGCCGAGCAGCAGCTCGCCGCGCTCAAGGCGCAGAACGAGGGCGCCGGCCTCCTCTTCAAGATGAAGGACGACCCGCGCGTCACCCGCATCGGTCGCGTGCTGCGCAAGCTCTCGCTCGACGAGCTGCCGCAGTTCTGGAACGTGCTCGTGGGCGACATGAGCGTCGTCGGGCCCCGTCCGCCGCTGCCCAGCGAGGTCACCGCCTACGACGGCACGGTTTTCCGCCGCCTCTACATCAAGCCGGGGATCACCGGTCTGTGGCAGGTCTCGGGCCGCAGCGACCTCTCGTGGGACGAGAGCGTGCGCCTCGACCTGCGTTACGTGGAGAACTGGTCCGTGATGAATGACCTGCAGATCATGTGGCGAACTGCCAAGGTCATGGTGCAGCCCAGCGGGGCATACTGATCGGATGAGCAATTCGAAACGCCTCACCATCGCGATGGTGGGGACCCGAGGAGTGCCTGCGGCGTACGGCGGCTTCGAGACGGCGGTTGAGGAAGTCGGCCGCCGTCTCGCGGATCGCGGTCACGACGTCGTCGTCTACACGCGCGGATCGGAGCATCGGGAGAAGGAGTACCTCGGCATGAAGGTCGTGCACCTTCCCGCCGTCCCGGTGAAACAGATCGAGACGCTCAGTCACACCGGGCTCTCGGCACTTCACCTGTGCTTTCGGCGGCGCCCGGACGCGACCTTCGTGTTCAACGCCGCCAACTCCCCCTTCCTCCCGCTGCTCCGTCTGCGCCGGGCCCCCGTCGCCCTGCACATGGACGGCCTCGAATGGCGCCGTTCGAAGTGGGGCCCGCGCGGCAGGGCCTACTACCGGTGGGCCGAGCAGTTCGGCGTCCGGACCGCCGACGCCCTGATCGCGGACGCACCGGGAATCGCGGACTACTACCGCCATCAGTTCGACGTCCCGACGGAGATGATCCGCTACGGCGCCCCGATCCTCGAGGAGCTGCCGGAACGCGGCGTCGCTGAGATGGGGCTCACCTCGGGCGGCTACCACCTCGTCGTGGCCCGGTTCGAGCCCGAGAACCACGTACTCGAGATCGTCGAGGGCTACCGCGACAGCGACGCGAAGCTCCCGCTCGTCGTCGTCGGGTCGGCGCCGTACAGCGCCGGGTACACCCAGGAGATCCAGCGCGTTGCCGAGGGCGACGAACGGATCAGACTCGTCGGCGGCGTGTACGACCAGGAGCTGCTCGATGCCCTCTATGCGAACGCGATGACGTACCTGCACGGTCATTCCGTCGGTGGCACGAACCCTTCGCTCCTGCGCGCCATGGGTGCTGGAACAGCGGTGATCGGCTTCGATGTGCCCTTCAACCGCGAAGTGCTCGACGGCAACGGATGGTTCTTCACCGATGCCGCCGACGTCGCCGCTCAGGTTCTCGCCGCGGAGGCCGACCCGGACCTGACCGCCTCACGAGGGAAGATCGTGCAGGAGATCGCGCGCACCCGGTTCCGTTGGGACGATGTCGCGGATGAGTACGAGGCCCTCGCACACAGGCTCGCGGAGGGATCGAGCATCCATCGATCGGCGCGACGAGCGCGGCGGCGCACCACCGACTGGTCCCCCGCTCCTGCCGATCCGGCAACGCGATGAGCGGCGGCGGAAAAGGGCGCACGGTCCTTCTCGTGCACCCCGGCGCGGAGATGTTCGGTTCGGACCGGATGCTGCTCGAGAGCGCGATCGGCCTGGTCCAAGCGGGCGCCCGGGTCGTGGTCGCACTGCCGAGTTCGGGCCTGCTCGTCCCGGAGCTCCGCGCGGCCGGTGCCGAGGTGGTCATCATCCCGATGCTCGTCCTGCGAAAGGTCCTGCTGACCCCGCGCGGGCTGCCCCGCCTCTTCCGCGACACCTTCCGCGGCCTCGGTGCCGCGTGGCGGCTGATCGGGCGGATTCGGCCCGACGCCGTGTACGTCTCGACGATCATCATCCCCCAGTGGCCGCTGATCGCCCGGCTGCGCCGCACCCGCTCGGTGAGTCACGTACATGAAGCCGAGGCGTCCGGAAACAGGCTCGTGAACGGCATCCTCTACTCACCGCATCTCGCCTCTGAGCGCACGATCGTGAACAGCCGGTTCAGCCTCGACACGATCCGCGCCGCGTTGCCGATCCTCGCGCGACGTGCGCACGTGGTCTACAACGGCGTCGCCTCTCCTCCGCATCCGATCTCGCCCCGTCCGCGCATCGAACGCGCGCTTCGCGTGCTCTACATCGGCCGGCTGTCGCCGCGAAAGGGGCCCGACCTCGTCATCGAGGCCGCCTCAGCGCTGCACACCGCGGGACGGGCCGTCGACGTCACCCTTCTCGGCGCGGTCTTCGAAGGGTACGAGTGGTTCGAGCGTGACCTTCGAGAACAGGCCACAGCGGCGGGCGTGCCCGTCGACTTCGCCGGGTTCCATTCCGAGATCTGGCCGTTCCTCGCCGAAGCGGATGTCCTCGTCGTCCCCTCACGCGTCGACGAGCCGTTCGGGAACACGGCCGTCGAGGGCATCCTCGCTCTCCGGCCCGTGATCGCGAGCGACAGCAGCGGACTCCGAGAGGCAGCAGGTGGATACGCCACCGCCCAGCTGGTCACCGCCGGCGACGCAGAGTCGATCGCCACCGCGCTGACCGACATCCATGCGCGCTGGAACGAGATGGTCTCCACCGTCGCCGACAGCCGCGCCGAGGCGCTCCGCCGCCACGCCCCCGATGTGTACCGCTCGAGCATCACCGCTCACGTCCTGCGTTGAGCCCGGCCGCCGCACGCGGACGCCCGTCTACGCGACGTCGTCGCTCGGCTGCGGCACCGACTCCTGACTGCCGGCCGTGAGCCGCGTCTTGTGACGCACGATGTAGATCGAGAACGGGATCAGCTGGCACACCAGCAACGCGAACGCCACGCCGATCAGGGGTCCGGCGATGCCGAGCACGGGGGTGAGGACGAACGAGAGGCCGATGCCCACGGCCGCCATGCTCAGCGTGGGGATCACCTGGAAGCGGATGCCGGGCTTGTCCATGATGAACATCCCCAGCGGGTACACGGCCGCGGTCATCATGATCATGAGGCCGAAGGCGAAGATGGTGCTCGGACGCACTGTCAGCTCACCCTGTGTGATGAAGCCGAAGAGCCACGGCCCGACCAGCCAGACCACGAACGTCGCGACCGCGATGGCGGTGGCGAACAGCGCGGAGAGCAGGAACGGACCGCGCTGGAGACCGCCGTCGTGGCGCTTGCGGGCGAAATGCGGCCAGAGTGCCAGACCACCGGCCATCACCAGCCCGTTGAGAGCGAAGAAGACCTGTCCGGCCACTCCGTACTCGGCGACGTCCGTCGGCCCTCCGAGCTGAGCGATCACGTAGCGCTGAGAACCCACGGCGATCGGATACGTCACCATCTGCGCCAGCATCGGCCAGCCGACATCCATCACGCGCACGCCGGGGAAGCGCCGCGGACGCAGGACCATTCGGGCAGCCGCCGGGATGAGGGGTGAGGTCGTGCGTGCCGTGATCAGGATGCCCAGCACCGAGACGAGGAAGGACGCCGCGAAGGATGCGATCGCGACGAACGAGTGCAGGTTCTCTCCGCCCAGGGTGAGGATCAACCACACGCCCACCATCGTCAGCGGCGAGATCAATCCCTGGAGGAGGATCACGACGTGATTGCGTCGCTGGCCCAGCATGATGCGCGCCCAGACACCGAGCGGAATCCCGAGGCAGAAGATCGTCACGCAGTAGAACGCCGCGAGTGACGCCCCCGGGCGTCCGCCGGCCTCTCCGAAGACGACCTCCCACGCGCCGGTGAGCACGAGGACGGTGTTGATCGCCATCGCACTCGCCGCGAAGAGGAGCAGGACCCGGCCGACGGAGGTGAGCTGATACCTCAGCTTCTCGTCCGTGCGCACATCGTCGCTCGTCGCGACGGCGTTGACCAGGACCGCCCCGCTGCCGAGGTCGGTGAACGTCAGCAGCGAGGGGATCGTGATCAGCAAGGTGTAGAGGGCGAAGCTGTCGACGCCCGCGCCGCCGATGATCATGCGCGTCGTGAGAACGCCACAGACAAGCGCGATGACCATCGTCAGCGCGCGGGCGCCGACAGCGAGAAGTGAACCCATACCTACATCGTCACCGCTGCTGGGCCCCCAGTGTCGCGCTGTTGGCGGGGAGTCGCGATACCGAGGCCACATCCGCCGGTACGGGCACCGCCCCCGATGCCTGACCCGGCGTCCGGGGGGTCAGCAGCGCGTACCCGGAACCGACGATGCTCGGGCCTTCGATGAACTGCGACCGACGATCGTGCCCGGTCGCTGCGGTGAAGGCCGCGAGCGTATCGGTGACCGCCGGGTCCCTCGACACCGCGCCCCGGGACCATGCCGAGAACCATCGCGGAGTGCCCGGCGCTGCACGGTGGTAGAGGTTGCCGTCGATACTCGACACCATCTGCGCACCGGTGAACACCAGCGAGAAGTCCTGCACGCACACGAGACAGTTGCCGGCGCTCTCCGCCATGACATTGTTCGACACCACGGTGTTCCGAACGATCCAGGGCGCCAGCGGCGCGTACCGCGTGCGGGGGTCGTGCCCCGCGGCGTTCGGGTCGGACGCGCGGCGCGAGTCCTGCCCGATGCTGATGTTGCGGTTCGCGTTCCCGACGAACGTGTTGTTCCAGATCTTCACATTGCCGGAGTTGAGCACGAAGAGGCCGAAGTCTCCGTTCCGGGCGATGATGTTGTCGGCGACCACCGCACGTTCGGACAGTTCGACCATCAGGCCGTGACCGGTGTTGCCGATCACGTCGTTACCGGTGAAGGCGATGTCGAGGACCGACTCGTCGAACCACGGTCCGCGCCCCTTGTTCCCGGTGAACGCGCTGTCCGTCACGGTCACCTTCTGCGTTCGCGTGACCTTGAATGCACCCGACACCGGAGAGTGGTTGAAGCCCTCCGAGTTGTTGCCGGTGGAGAGCATCTGCGTCACCTTGAGCCCGTCGGCCTGGGAGGCGCCGCCACCCAGCAGTCCGTTGCCGATCAACGACACCCGGGTCAGGGTGGTGCGCGGAGACCACGAGTAGAAGCCGGTCGTGGAGTTGTCGCGGATCGTCACATCCGTGAGCGACACGTCGGCAGCCGCCGCGATCACCGTGCCCATCTCGGGAACGGAGGTGGCGTATCGACGGACACCGATCCCCCGGATCTCCGACCCGACCGAACGGATCGAGAGGGCCTGCGAGAGTACGCCCGCCTCGACCGTCTTACCCGTGGGGTTCGTGCCGATCACGAGTCGCTTCGCCGCGTCATCGACGTAGAACGTCCCCGCCTTCACCTGCGCTGCGGTGGCGACCTCGCTCAGCTGCACGCCTGCCACCCAGACCTGGTCCGGATGAGCGGCCATGGGACGCGCCGGGTCGATGAAGCGCCAGTCGGCCTGGGTGTAGTCGGGGGCACCCTTGACGTAGGTCGGGCTGGAGTCGAGCTTGGTCGTCCAGCCGTCGACCACCCAGGTGCTTCCTGATGCCTTCCACCCGGTGACCGACTTCGCCCCGTCGAGCCAGACCGCCTCGTTCGACGCCGGCTGGATGGTGACCTTCTTCTGCGGCGGGATCACGACCTGCTCGTGATAGGTGCCCCCACGCAGAACAATGGTGCCGCCGTTCGGGACCAGACGCAGCGCGGCGCCGATCGTCTTGACCGGTGAGTTCTTGGTGCCGGCAGCGCCGTCCGATCCCGAGGGCGCGGCATAGATCGCCGTCGCCGGAGCCTCGTAGGAGAGGGAGCCGGGGACTCGTGCGCCCGGTTCGCCACGCACGCCTGCCGGCGTGGCCGGTGCCGGTGCCGGAGCAGGGACCGGAGCGGGAGCCGGAGCGGGAGCCGGAGCGGGGGCCGGAGCGGGGGCCGGGGCAGGCGTCGGTTTCGGGGTCGGGGTCGGCGCAGGAGCCGGAGCAGCGACGGCGGTGGCGCGGATGTCATCGATACCGACGGGCACCGCCGACTTCGCCCCGGAAGAGGTATAGAGCGCGAAGGCGTAGCCACCGGGCTTCTGGATGCGGGTGGAGGAGGCATCCGTGTGCGACACCTGCCACGCCGTCGGCTCCGCGGTACCGGAGACCCACGCCTTCGCCGAGAGGGCGACCGGGTTGGTACCGGTCACGCGAAGCGCCACGTCGAGCGAGGTTCCACTCTTCACGGTCAACGGCAGGCGGCGCTCAGCGAGGTTCTGCACTCCGGTGAGGTCGGTGAGTCGCACGACGGACACGTAGGCCGAGCCATCAGGATGGACGCGCACCCGCACCGCGTACGAATCCTTGCCGGAGACGCGGACCGCCTGGGCCAGATAGAGCGGCCCGCCGACGGGGAGCTTCGGGATGGAGAGCGAGAATCGGCTGTCGACGTCGGCAGCAGAGACGCCGGCGACGCTCGCACGGGCGGTGATCCCCGGCTTGCGGCTGGCGAGCAGCGCCACATCTCCCGTGACGCTGGAGGAGCCTTCGACGACGCGCCACGCGCCGACGGCCGACGAACCCCATCCGGCACCGACGGTGCGGTCCATGTTGTCGTCGATGACGGGAGCCGGAGCCGCCGCTGCAGGGCGCGCCGCTGCCGGGGAGACGTCTGCCGAAGCGGACGCCGGCACCGACGTCAGCGCGGCGGTGACCCCCAGCACGGCGGCGAGAGCACCCGCGACCGCCCGCCGGGGGCGCTGTCGGAGCCGAGAGGAGGTCCCCCGAGAAGGGGGGAGCACAAGGAACGGAAAGGACATGATGTCACCGTTTTCTGGGGCAGGTTCTACGATCAACCAGCACCTCGCCGCTGTTTACACCCCGGCGGTGAAGTGCGAGTCCCCCTCGCAACTCATGAAGAGTAACCGGCTCGGGAGGCAAAGACAAACGGACCGCGCCTTCCGACCGATATACACGCCATGATGGCGTGGACCGTGCTCCGCGGTCAATCGCTGTAGTACTCGCTGCGATGCCGATCGGGGCGAGCCCTGTTCAGCACCGTCCCGAGGATGCGGGCACCGCCGGATTCCAGCGACTTGATGCTCTTCGTCAGCGCAGCACGGCGGGTCTTGGTCGCATCGACGACGAGGATGACGCCGTCGGTCTGCGTGGCGAAGAGGTTCGCGTCCGCGACGCTCAGCGTCGGTGGCGAATCGATCACGACATAGTCGTACTCCGCCGCGGCGAAATCGAGCAGCTGCGCCATGCGCGACGACGTGAGCAGCTCGGCGGGATTGGGCGGCACCGTGCCGGCGGGGAGGATGTCCAGAGTGCTGTCGGCGACGCTGTGCTTGGCCACCTCGAACTCGACCTCGTCCAGCAGAACACTCGTGAGACCGATCGAGCCGTCGATGCCGGCGTGCTCGTGCGCTCGTGGACGGCGCATGTCGGCGTCGATCAGCAGCACGGAGTTGCGGAGGCCCGCGAGCGTCATGGCCAGGTTCACCGATACCGTCGACTTGCCCTCGGCCGGCATGCCAGAGGTGACCAGGAGCACCTTCACGCGCGACGACACGTTCGCGTAGGCGAGCGCGGAGCGGATGCGGCGGAACTCCTCCGACGTGTGTCCGAGCGGCTCCTGCGCCACGGCGATGCCGCGCGTCGCCAGCAGCGCGGACTTCGAGACGACGCCCAGCACGGGGTCGCCCCCTGCCTGCGTGAGCGTCTCCTCGTTGCGCACTCGGGTGTCGAGCACCCCGATCAGGATGGCGACGGCCAGACCGAGCACCCCGCCGAGAAAGCCGCCGAGAAGGGCATCACGAGGCTTGCTCGGTGTGAACTGGAACTCCGGCACCACCGCGTCATCGATGACCTGGGCTGTGATCGTGGACTCGCCCTGCGGATCCTTGGGAGCCACGTCTTTGACGGCGACGATCAGCTGGTCTGCGACGGCGTTCGCCAGATCGGCCGAAGCTTCCGCGTCGTCCGCGATTCCGGTCACCCGGAGCGTGACCGTGCTCTGCGGGATCGAGACTTCGATGTCGCGGGCCAGGGCGCGCGGAGTGGTGTCGAGGTCGAGCTCTTCGATGACGGGCTCGAGCACCCGCGAGCTGGTGGCGAGCTGAGCGAAGGACAGCATCTGGCTCTGCGTGTACACCGACCCCTGGTTGAGATCGGAGGCACTGGTTCCCTGATTGAGAGCGAAGTACAGAGAGGTCGTCGCCTGGAAGAGCGGCGTCTGCAGGGACGCATATCCGTACGACCCCGCTGCGCCGAGAACAGCGGTCAGCACGATCAGCCACCAGAACTTGCGCAGCGAACTCGCGATGACGCGCAGACTGACCCGGCTCTCGCCCATGGTTCCCCATTCCCCCTGAGATTTCGATTCTAGATGAGTCAACGTTTCGCCAGCCTCACGATTGTGGATGCGACGGCCGGGCACTGCTCGGCAGTCGCATCCCCTCCGAGGCACCGATGTCGACGCCCGCGACTTCCTCGTCTGTCCCCCCGAGCCTGGCCGCGTCTCTGGCCCAGGTGATGGCGAGACCGACGCAGAACCAGAGGAACATGCTGTACTGCGTGATGAGGGCCACGACCACCAGGCTCGGGAGCTGCCCGACGACCGCGAGCGCGGCCGGGCTTCGCGTCGAACGCCTCAGCGCCGTCCACGCAGCGCAGACGACCGCGGCCATGATGAGGAAGGTCGGCACGTACCCGTACCGGAGCAGGGTGAGGACGAGCGCGTTGTCGACGGATCGGGCGAAGTAGCCGAGGTAGTAGTCGCCCGAGACGAGGGAATGCCAGTCGCCCGGGTTGCCGAAGACCTGCACCTGTTCGAGGAGCACGAGCAGATCGGTCCGATAGTCCGCGCTCCCGCCCGCCTCTTCCCCGGCTGCTCCGAAGACGGTGTCGATGATGGGGATGACGATGGCCGTTCCGATCGCGCCGGCCACGGCGACCGTCACCCGGAAGCGGGTGGAGACGCCGACGATCAGGAACGTGGACAGGACGAGCGTGAGCACGAGCGTGAGCAGACCCACGCGGCTGAAGGTGAGGACCGTCGCCACCGCGATGATCACCACCCCGCTGATCTTCGGGAGGAGTCGCCACCGGGTCGCGACGACGAAGGCCGACGACATCGCCAGGGCCGCGCCGAGCGCGATCGAGTGTCCGAATGCTCCTTCCGCTCTCAGCACTCCCCCGCGTTCCTGCAACGGGCTCCAGGTGTCGTAGACGACCCCGGACCCCGGGATGAGCACGAACGGGTTGAACGATGTGAAGAACTCCACGACGGCGAGCGCCGCGGCGATGACGGCGACGACAGCGATCGTCGAGGTCACCCACGCGGTTCCGACCCGGGCGAGCACCACCCGGCCCCAGATGTACGGGATGACCCATTCGAGCAGTGCGGCGACGAGAGAAGCGAGGTCCACCGAGCCGAAGGCGTACAGGCCGACGATGACGACGATGAACACCGCGACCCAGGCGTCGGCCGCCCGCAACGGCACGATCGACCAGTTGACGACGATCAGCAGCGCCGTGAGGAGAGTGATCGCGGCCCAGTAGAAGCTGATGTTCACCCCCACCCAGAGGGGGACGAAGAAGAGCACGCACGCCCAGACGGCGAACGCCGCTCGGGGCATCATCCGGAGAACCAGGACGACGAGGGCCAGTGCGGCGAGACCTCCGACTGCGAGGAGCACGATCGGAACAGCAGTGGCCATGCGTCAGGATCCTACTCGGGGGTGGTTGCGCTCAACGAATCTCATGAGCCTCCCCTCCCGCCGGCTGCGGCATGATCAATGTGTAACACGTCAGCGGGCAACGGCGAGTGAGGCACGCCCTCGGACGCCGGCTCGGGATGCCGGCGTCCGGGAACGCACCTCACATGCGTCGCCTGATGCTGCTACGGGGCGGTCACCCGGAACGAGTCGAAGGAGACGCCGAGTGCCGCCGTCGCGTTCCCCGAGCGATTGCCGCTCAGTCCGACCGGCCCGGCCGCCTGCAACGGCGTCGCATCCGTGGTGTTGAGCTGCCAGTTGGCCGGCTCTGTGCCGCCCGTCGCCCAGATCTTCGCCGAGATCGCCGTCGGCGATGTGCCGGTGACGGAGACCTTCAGCGTGTACGAGGTGTTCGCCGAGAAGGCGAGCCCCGCCACGGGCTGCGCCAGCAGCACGGTGCCTTCGCGATGGGCCACGAGCCAGATCGTCCCGTCAGGACGGAGCCACGCACGCACCAGATACTTGCCTGCGGCCGACTGACGCGCGATGACACCCACGTAGGCGCCGCCGGTCGCCGGTGCCTGATCGACACGGAACTGCGTCTGGAGCACGGCGTCGGTGATGGACGTGGTGTTCAGCGTGGCGTGCCGCGTGTCCCCGGCGATCAGGGCCATCTTTCCCTGTCCGTCGGCGACGGTGGCCGCCGCCTGCGAGCCACCGGCGATCGACCAGGCACCCCCGACAGCTGCGCTGCCCCACCCGGGACCGGAGGTCCGGTCGAACTCGTCACCGGCCAGCGGGGCGGGCTCGGGCTCGGGTTCCGGGTCCGGGTCGACGGGAGCCGCGGCGACCGTGACCTGCTTGGTGGCGGTGTGCGTCGCCCCCTTGTTGTCGGTCACCGTGAGCGTCACCGTGTAGGTACCGGCTGCGGTGTAGGTGCGAGAGCTGGTCGCTCCCGACCCCGTCGTCCCGTCGCCGAAGTTCCAGGCGTAGGAGGCGATGGTGCCGTCCGAGTCGGTCGAGGCGTTGCCGTCGACGTTGACCGTCAGTGCCGCCGCGGTGGCGGAGAAGGCAGCCGTCGGCGCCACGTTGGTGGGCTCGGGTTCGGGCTCGGGCTCCGGCGCTGGGGCCCCGAGGTTCTTCAGCGTGAAGTTGTCGAAGCTCGCGAGGTTGCTCCCGGTGCCCGTACCGGAACGGTACGAGTACACCGTCGGCGCTCCGGCGACCTGCAGGGCCGCGGTCGCGTCGGTCGTCGACAGCTGCCAGCCGGCGGGTTCTGCGGCACCTCCCGCCCACAGCTTGGCGCGGATGGTCGTGGTCGACGAACCGGTCGTCTCCATCGCCAGGTTGAACGTGCTGCCGGCGGTCCAGGTGAGCCCCGCGACCGCAGTGCTGGCGATCGCCGTGCCGTTGCGCTGGATCACGAGCCACGTGGCCCCGTCAGCGCGATGCCACGCGAGAGCGCGATAGCCGTTCGAACCGGAGCGCCGCGCGCCGAGCCCCTCGTAGGCGACCCCTGTCGACGGCCCGGCGGACAGCGTGTAGCTGATGCGCGCCGAGGTGTCGAGGAGAGACGTCCCCTGCAGGAGCATCTCGCGCGTCTCGCCCGGGGCGAGAGTGATCTTGCCCACTCCGTCGGCGACGGAGGTGACAGCAGCGGAACCGCTCATCGGCGCCCAGGTGCCACCCGCATCGGCTGCTCCCCAGCCGCTCGAGACCACACGGCCGAAGGAATCGGACGCCGCGAACACCTGAGCCTGCGTCGTGACGGTCTTGGTGACGCTCGCCGTCCCGCCGAGGCTGTCGGTGACCGTCAGAGTGATGTCGTGCGCGCCCGCCTGGCTGTAGGTGTGGCCGGCGGTGGCTCCCGATCCGGCGGGAGTGCCGTCACCCCAGTTCCAGGAATAGGAGAGTGTGGCTCCGTCGGAGGCACTCGACCCCGCGGCGGAGACGTTCACCGTCATACCCGAAGCCGTCGACGTGAACGTCGCAACAGGGTCGGCGTGAGTGGTGACGGCCTGACGCGTGGTCGACGCGGTGCCGCCACGGTTGTCGGTGACGGTCAGGGTCACCGTGCGCGTGCCCGCCGTGGCGTACACATGGCTGGCGACCTGACCGCTCGATGTGGTCCCGTCGCCCCAGTTCCATGCGTACGAGGCGATGGTGCCGTCGGAATCCGTGGATGCGGAGGCATCCGCCGAGACCGACAATCCCGTGCCGGTGACCTCGAAGGACGCCGTCGGCAGCACGTTCGCCGCCTGGACCACGACCTGCTTCTCCGTCGTCGCGGCCAGCCCGTTGCTGTCCGTGACCGTGAGCTTCGCCGTGTAGGTTCCGGAGGCCGAGTACGTGTGCGACGCCGTCGCCCCGGAGGCCGTCGGAGACTCGTCACCGAAGTCCCACTTGTAGCCGGTGATCGTAGCCGAGCCGGCCGGAGCGGAAGCGCTCGCGTCGAAGGCCACATCGAGGTCCGTCGCGGTCGCCGTGAAGGAGGCGGTCGGGGCCTCGAAGCCCTTGCCGACGCCGTAGTGCGTCTGCACCTGAGCGGCGGTCAGTGCGTACGGGTAGACCGCGACCTCGTCGAGCGCTCCCTTGAAGTACTTGGAGCTCGGCGCCGAGGGCCAGCTGGTCAGGTTGTCCCCGCCGATGCGCCAGTACCCGAGGTAGTTCTCCGCGGTGGTGGCGGAGGCGTCGGATGCGACGAGCGTGCCGTCGATGAACAGCTTCATCCCGGCTGCGCTCTGCGTCGCCACAGCATGGTGCCAGTCGTTGTCGTTCAGCGCCGTGCTGTTCTGGATCGTCCGCGTGTTCCCGTCATAGGCGCCGAAGACGAGCCGACCGTTGTTGGTCATGTAGAGGTGACGGTCGTAGCTGGTGGAGTCCCCCGATGCTGCGCTCCCGTAGCCGAGCAGCTTTCCGCCGTTGGTGGTGTTGGTCTTGAACCACACCTCGGTCGAGAACTCGGCCGAAGCGGCTGCCCTGTTCGTGGTCGCGACCCGCCCTGACGACGTGCCGGTGAAGGTCGATGCTCCCGTCGCGGTGTTCTCGACACCGGACGTGGACGTCGTGACACCCGAACCGAAGACCGGCGTGTTCGTTCCCGCCCAGTCCTGTGCGGCATTGCCCAGCGGGTAGTAGAGCTGCGGGGCGTCGGCGGTGACCGCATCGACGTATTCGGAGGCGGCTCCTGCCGTCACCGCCACGCTCACGGCCTGGCTGCTCACCGCGTTCCCGTTGCCGTCCCTCGCGACGACGGTGTACTCCTGTTGCGTTCCCGGGGGCGCCGTCTTGTCTTCGAGGCTGATCGTGGGACGGTTCCACCAGGTGCCGTCGGCGATCGTCGTGGCGACCGGCGTCGCGGTACCCGTGCGGCGCAGCTCATACGTGAGCTTCAGGTCGTCACGATCCCAGTTGGCCGGGATCGCGACGCGCACGCGCCCGGGGATGAAGGACTGCGCCGTGGCGGTCCAGTTCGCTCCGGACACCCGAGGGCCGTCCTTCGCTCCGGCCGGCGGCGTCGTGGAGAAGCGCACGAGGCCCTCGAAGCGTCCGTTGTTCACGGACCGGAACTCTCCGCCGATGGAGATCATGTTGCCGGCTCCGGTGATGGAGAGGCCGGCCTGTCCCATGCCCGTCGTGACACCGACAGCCCAGTCCGGCGTCCAGGCGTACGCGGACGGCGCCGGAGTACCGGCCCAGTTCTTGTAGGTGCTTCCCGCCGCGGGCTGATTGCCCAGGGTTCCGCGGGCGTCCGCCGTGTACGCCTCGGAGTAGCGGTGCGTGCGCGGGTTCTGCTCCGGGTGCATGCCCTGCGTGCTGCAGGCGTGGGTGTGGCTCGTCGTGTAGACGACCTTGCCGGTGGAGTACACGCCGTAGTGGTCGCCGAGGCAGTCCGAGATCCAGCGCACCTGGCCGGTCCCGGCCTCAGCCGCGAACGTGCCTTCGAGGTTGCCCACGTCGGCGCTGGCGTAGACCCAGCCGGTCCCGAAGACGGCGGTGGAGTCGGCGGCGAGCCCGAAGATGCCGGCCTTGCCCGAGCTCGCGCCCGTGTTCGAGCCGTTCTTGACGGTCTGCGGCAGCGCCCAGGAGGTGTCGACGGCACCGGACGACTTGTCGAGGGCAACGGCGCCGCGCATCGTCAGATCGCCGTTGACCTGCGAGAAGCGGCCGGCCGCGATGACGTTCTGGCCTGCGGGGTCCATGACCATCGCATCGACCTGGAGGTCGGTCTGCGGTGCCCAGCCCAGCAGCGCGCCGTTGGCGGCGTTGAACGCCGCGAGGTTCTTGCGCGCCGTGCCGTTACCCTGCGTGAACAGGCCTCCGACGTAGACACTGGACCCGGACGTGGCCATGGCATAGACACCGCTGCCGCCGATCGACGGGTTGAACCCGGGCACCAGCTGGCCGGTCACCGCGTCCAGAGCCGCGAAGTTCCAGCGCGCCTGCCCGTTCACCGAGTTGAACGAACCGCCGATGTAGATGCGGCTGCCGTCGGGCGAGGCCGCGACCGCCTTGATCACACCGTTGACCTGCGGAGCGAACGACAGCAGCTGTCCCGTGTTGATGTCGTAGGCGAGCACGTTGGACCGCGCGGTCAGGCTCGTCCCCGGCACCGCCAGCGGCGCACGCGCATTGTCGAACTTGCCCACCGCGTACACGGTCGACCCGATCACGGTCTGCGACCAGACGTAGCCGTTGTCGATCTGCACCGTCGGAATCGGATCCGACGTCACGACGTTCTCGTCGCGCTGCAGAAGCGGCGGCGGCGACACGTCTGCGGCCGAAGCCGACTGCGCCCCCAGCGTCGTCATCCCCGCGACCAGCAACGCTGCTGTCACGACGGAGGCCAGCGCTCCCAGCGCCCGCCTCGTGGTTGTTGTGTTCCCCATTAGTGACTCCCCAGCCGCAGAACGTGTTGTGAATGTGTGAGATTACGAAAGTGCTTGTAAAGGATGATTCGAGAATGTGTGCGCCGGAGCGCGTTCGTCAGGGCAGCGTGCCGGCGAACGTCGCCACCGGCTCTCCCGCGGCGTAGTTGACGCTGATCTTGACCGAGCGTCCCTTTGTCGGATCGAGCATGAAGACATAGGTGCCGGTGGCCTCGCCCCCCGCAGCCAGCTCACCCGTCAGCGGCTCGTTCGGCCCCGCCGTGGTGGCCACTCCGATGTCGCCGTCGTCCGTCGTCAGGCTGACGACGGCGGAATCGACGCTCTGCGCCCGGTCCGAGTCGTTGGTCACGGAGACATCGACGACGACGGCCGGACCGGCGTACTCGCCCGGCGTCTCGGGTTCGACGGTGATGGTCGACACCTCGTCGACGGTGACGACCATGTCTGTGGACAGGGTGATCGGCTCGTCGAGCGCGCCGCTCTCCTCCGTCAGCGCCGGAGCCTCGGTGGGCCCTGCGGCCTCGTCGTCAGCGGGCGGCGTCCAGTCGGTGGTGCTGGTGCCCTCGGGCGTCGGCGTCTCGGAGGCCTCGGGGGCTGCGGTGCAGCCTGCCGTCACGAGCGCGAGCGCCACCAGAGGCGCGATGAACACCGCGCGTCTCGAGCGCGAAGAGCCGTCCCCAGAACGGCATGATGAAACATTGAACACTGCAGCTCCCCAGAACCCAGATTCCCCATCCCGAAGCCCCCTCGGCTTCGGTCCCCTCAACCACGCAGAACGCGGCGTCGGCTAATCGTAGTGCGGGAATCGCGAAACCACAAGAGCCGACTCAGGACGCGTGTCTGCGGTGCCCGCCCAGCTGAGCCACGACACTCGCCGTCGCCGCTTCCACTTCGGCGACCGTCTCCCGGTGACCGCGGCCGCCGTGGCGATCCGCGATGCTGCTCGGATCCGCCGCGCCCCTGCTCCCGAAGAGCCGCCGGACCCGGCTTCCGACGCCGTCCGAGACGGCGAGCGGCACCGATCGCGAGCGGGCGCGATCCAGGTATGCGACGTACTCCGCCACCCGGTCGGCCGCGGAAGACGAGAAACCCGTTCCCAGGTGCGCCGCCTCCTTGATCGTGAACATCCAGTCGCGCGAGCGTGGAGCGAGCCGCACGAGCTCTCCTCGGATGTCCCGCGACGCCGCGAGGACGAGGGTGGACTGCTCGATCAGCTCCACGGTGACCGGTCGTGCTCGATGAGCCTCCACCTGCGCCGCCCAGCCCTCGTCGTCATGAAGCGAGGACACCAGCGTGCAGATCGCGTCGCCCTCATTCGCCCGGACGCCCGCACTGCTGACCGAGATGGAGGAATCCGGCCCCAGCCCTCGTCTCAGCGCGAGTTCTGCCAACGGTGACCGGCAGACGTTCGCGGCGCAGACCACCAGGATCTTCTCCCCGGTCATGCGTCGGCACCGAGCCTTCCGATCTCGCGGAACCACTTGACCGCGGCGAGCGCGAGGAACAGGGTCGCCGCGGCGCAGAGCAGGCCGTATCCGATGAGGAACGCCGACGTCCAGCCCCAGAGCACGAAGACGAGGCAGACCAGACCGAAATCGGTCGGCAGCAGGATGAGCGATCGAACGAGCGTGCCGCCGCCGCGTTCGTGGGTCGACGCCACCGCGTGCTTGCCCTTGAGGAGGTCGTTGAGGAGCATGCCGGAGAACGTCGTGGACGCGACGATGCTGAACACGATCGGGATCAGCAGCAGCAGCGGGGTGTCGGGCAGCACGCGATAGAGACCGATCAGCACCGCCAGATGGAGCGACGCGATCTTCAGCGTGTCGATGAAGTGATCGAGCCACTCGCCCTGCGGGCTGCCTCCGCCCCGGAGTCGTGCGACCTGCCCGTCGGCGGAATCCCACGCGTAGCCGAGGACGAGGAGCAGCGCGATCAGCAGGCCCATCGGCACGTTCACCGGCCCGAAGGCGATGAGGCCGATGGCCACGAACGAGTGCACCGCGCTGATGATCGAGACCTGGTTCGGGGTGAGACCGATCCGGTACGCGACGGCGGCGAGGACTCTTCCGATCCGACGATTCACGTATACGGAGTACGCGGGCGCGCCGCGAGCGTGCCCCTTCTGCGCACGCGCGAGACGGTGGTAAGCGTCTACGACCATTTCCTGCCCTTCTGGTCTGCCCCCTGCGTACGAGCGATCCGCCGCGCCTCGCGAACTCCACGGAAGTAAGCACGGATCGGTGCGGCCGACTGGATCAGCTGCCGACGTCCTCCGCGGAGGATCACCTCTCGGGCCGTCCGCGGGATCGAGCGACGCCAGCGCCGCACGTCCGCCTCGTCGAGGTGACGCACGGCGAAGAGCATCCGATTGCGGATGTTGTAGTAGTAATAGGTCTCGGATTTGGCTCGCGACAGCTCCGGCCCGGAGCGCTGCGTCCCGCCCTCGTCGTGCACGGCGCTCGCCTCCTCGACGAGCGCCAGCGAGCCACCCGCCGACACCACCTTCCTCGAGAAGTCGACGTCCTCCCAGTACAGGAAGTAGTCGTCATCGAAGCCGCCGGCGAGCTCCCAGACCTCGCGCGTGATCCACAGGCAGGCCCCGCTCAGCCAGGGCTCGAACGGTCGACCATCCCCGACGACGCGCCGGCGTCGAGCGCGCATGGTGCCGTCGTCGAGCAGCAGGTCGATGCCGTCGAACCAGGTCCGTCCTTCGGAGTCCGAGATGCGCGGGGACGCGAGAGTCGTGCGTGCGTTCGCCGTGGTGGAGGCGAGCAGCCGCAGCGACTCCTGGTCGATGTGCGCATCCGGATTGATGACGAGGACATCGGTCGCCCCTTCGGCGAGCGCGCGGGTCACGCCGATGTTGACGCCTCCGCCGAAGCCTGAGTTGGTGTCGGGCGAGATCAGCAGCCAGTCGTTCTCGGCGGCGACCTCCTCGGCGGCACGGCGCTCGTCGGCGCTCGACCAGTTGTCGACCACAATGACCGAGACGTCCGGATCGATCGCTCGCGCCTCGCGCGCGACGACCACCAGGTTGCGTCGCAGCAGCGCCGCCGAGGCATAGTTCACGACGACGACGGCGAAGCGCCCGTGGACGAACGACACGTGATCCTCCCCCCGGATCCGCATCACGGATCGCATCGGGTCGCCGGTCGAATTCCCCAGAGTCGCGACCGGCGTCGACTCCCAGGAGAACGACTATACGCGAGAGGGCCACGCGGTGAAGGAAATCCGAGGTTCGCGGTACGATGAGCCGGCGTCGCAGTCAGGCGCGCGACTGCCATGGGGATGGCACGACTGCCATGGGGGATGGTGCGGATGACCAGGGGACGGGAATCGAGCGACATGATCGCGGTGACGATCGGCATACCCACTTATCGACGGCCGGAGCTGCTCGAGGCTCTGCTCCTCGCGCTCCCGCCGCGCATCGCGGAATGCGGGGAGCTCGGGGTCGAGATCGATGTGCTGGTCGTCGACAACGACGCCGCCGGCTCCGCTCGAGAGGTCGCGGAGCGCGCAGGTCTGCCGGTGCGATACGTCATCGAACCGACCCCCGGCATCGCCGCGGCCCGCAACCGGATCCTGGACGAATGCGAGGCGCGCGATCTGGTCGCCTTCATCGACGACGACGAGATCCCGCGGGAGCACTGGCTCTCCTCCCTCCTCACGGTCTGGCGCGAGCACGGTGCCGATGCGGTGATGGGGCGCGTGATCTCGATCTTCGACGAGGACGTGGACCCGTGGCTGCTCACCTCCGGAACCTTTCGTCGGCCCACGCGGGAGACCGGCACCGTGCTCGAGGTCGCGGCGGCGGGGAACCTCCTGCTCGACCTCCGCTGCATCCGTCGACTCGGCCTCCGCTTCGATCAGTCGCTCGGGCTCGGCGGCGGCGAGGACACCCTCTTCTCTCGGCAGCTGGTGCGACGAGGCGGCCTGATCGTGTGGTGCAACGAGTCCGAGACCGAGGACCCCGTCGTCGCCGCGAGACTCAGCAGATCCTGGGCCGCGCAGCGCGCGTTCAGCTCGGCGAACGCGAACACGCGGATCGAGCTGCAGCTGACCGAGGGCGCGCTGCGTCGAGGCGCACTGCGCGTACGCGCATTCCTGGGCGGTGTTGTCCGCATCGTTGCCGGCGTCCTTCGCCGGGCGTTCGGCGCCGTCACCTCGAACATCGACCATCACGCCAGAGGCACCCGCATCGCGCACCGCGGCCGCGGGATGGTCGCAGCCGCCTTCGGCCGCCGCTATGACGAGTACAGCCGCCCATCGGAGGACGACACGACCATGACCGACCCCGCATCGACCATCCGCGTGATGCAGTCGCTCGGAGCGCCGCGCCCGACGACGAACCCGTACAACAAGATGCTCGACGAGGCGCTGGGTTCCACCGAGGGGCTCGTGCACCTGCGCTTCTCCTGGAAGACCGCCCTCTTCGGCCGCTACGACGCCTTCCACTGGCACTGGCCCGAGGCCAAGCTGCACGGCTCGAGCTGGTGGAAGTCGACTGGGAAGTACCTCCTCACGACGGCGCTCGTCGCCCGGCACCGCCTGTCACGGCGCATCGCGGTGGTGCGCACCGTGCACAACATCGAGCTCCCCGACGACAACGCACCGCGACTGTGGCTGCTGCGCTTCATCGACCGCCACACGGATTACCGGATCCTCATCAACGAGACGACGCCGCTGCCTCCGGGGACACCGCACAGTCTGATCCTGCACGGCCACTACCGCGACTGGTATGCGAAATTCCCTTCCGCCGAGCGCGTGCCCGGACGACTCGGATCCTTCGGCGGGGTCCGCCGCTACAAGGGCCTGGAAGGGTTCATCGACGCGTACGCGGAGGCCGTCGAGACCGAGCCGACACTGAGCCTGAAGATCGGGGGACGCCCGTCCACCCCCGAGCTCGGGGACGACCTGCGCGCCCGGACCGCGGGCCTTCCGGGTGTCGAGCTGCACCTCGACTTCCTGAGCGATGCCGAGCTCGTCCAACTCGCGACCTCGTCCGAGCTCATCGTGCTGGCCTACCGCTTCATGCACAACTCCGGCAGCGTCCTCGCCGCCTTGTCGATGGCACGTCCGGTGCTGGTGCCGCGCAACGAGGCGAACGAGGCGCTCGCGCGCGAGGTCGGTCCGGAATGGGTGCTCATGTACGACGGCGACCTGGACGCCTCGACGGTCGTCGAGGCGTGGCATGCCGTGTCGACGCTGACGGGCTCGCCCGACCTGTCGCGCCGCGAGTGGGCCGATGCCGGCCGCGCGCACCGTGACGCGTTCCGCGAGGCCGTCGTCCACAAACGACGGCGCGACTGAGCCGGATCCGACGAGCGCTTCCTTCGACGACGAGAGGCTGTATTGATGTCCACACCGATGAGACGCGCGTTCTTCCGCGCGAAAGCAGCGACCGTGCGCGCGAAAGCGGGTTCGTTCCACCGCGAGCTCCTGGCGAACGAGCGCCTCTCGCCGGACGAGTTCGCTCAGATGCAGAACGGGCTCGCACGCGACATCGCGGCGTTCGCCATGAAGTCCTCGCCGTTCTACGGCCGGCACTACGGCGAGCTCGGCATCCGCCCGAACTCCCTGATCGATCCGGAGGCGTGGGCGGCGCTGCCGATCCTCGATCGCGCCACGGTGAAACAGCACGCGGCGGAGTTCCGCACCGCCGAGGCGACGGACGCCAACGCTCGTCCGGCGCTGACCGGGGGGAGCACCGGGGAACCGCTGGCCACGTTCCACGACGCCCGGGTGCCGTCGCTCGCGCTGAGCTGGCGGATGTACTCCTGGTGGGGAGTGGAGCCGTCCGACGACCTCGCCCGTGTGGGTCGCTGGAACTTTGGCCGCCTGGCGACCCTCAAGAACGACGTGGCCTGGTGGCCGACCAAGCAGGTCTATCTCGACGCCGGTCTCATCTCGGCGCAGACCATGGAGACGTTCCATCGCCAGCTCACGGCGACCCGACCGCGCCTGATCGAGGGCTACGTGGGAGCGATGCTGGAGTTCGCCGACTTCCTGGAACGCCGAAAGCTGACCGTCCCCGCACCGACGGCGATCGCGACGACGGCTGCGCCGCTCACGGCATCCGTCCGCGCTCGTCTCGAGTCCGTCTTCGGCGCGCCCGTCTACGACGAGTACCGCGGTTCCGAGTTCGGGTGGATCGCCGGCGAATGCGGCCACCGCGACGGGCTCCACGTGTTCGCGGATGTCCGACGTGTCGAGGTGGTGGATGAAGACGGCGCTCCCGCGGCCCCGGGCCAGCTGGGCGACCTCGTCATCACAGATCTCCGCAATCGCGTGTTCCCCATGATCCGGTATCGCACGGGCGACAAGGGCATCCTCCGAGAGGAACCCTGCCGCTGCGGCCGCGCCCTTCCGCTCATGGAGCAGCCGCAGGGTCGGACGACGGACCTGATCCGTCTGCCCAGCGGGACCGTGCTCGCGCATCGCCTCATGGGGATGTTCGCCGCGCACCCGGAAGCAGTCCGGCTCTTCCAGATCCATCAGCTCTCCGACTACTCGATCATCATCCGCGTCGTCGTCGGCGACGGTGCGCAGGCGCGGGATCAGATCGAGAGCGCGGTCACCTCGCTGCGCGAGCGGATCGCGAACGAGGTGCCGGTGACCGTCGAGTACGTCGACGCGCTGCCCTACACGGGCGGCAAGACGAAGTACGTCATCAGCGACGTGCCGACCACGACGTGACTCCGGCGGCGGTCGCGCCCGGGTCTCGGTGCGTGACCGCCGCTGTCATGCCCGGGACAGCAGCCCCTGCACGAGCGCCGCGACCATGATCTGCGTCGTGAAGTTGCGCTCCACCTCGATCCGTCCGTTCCGCCCGAGCTCGGCCGCACGTTCCGGGTCGTCGAGCAGCCGCAGCACGGCGCCCGCGAGTGCCTCCGCGTCCCCGGGCGGCACGAGGTGTCCGGTCCGCCCCTCGCTCACGTACTGCGCCATGCCGGGCGTATCGGAGACGACGACCGGACGGGCTGTCGCGAGTGCTTCCAGAGCCACCGTCATGCCCGAGGCGTGCAGGTTCGGTCTGGTCGGGACGACGATGACGCTGGCGGTCGCATAGAGATCTCGGAGCTCCGCATGCGGCATGTGCCGGACCACCCGCACCCCCTTGGGCGGCACGAGGTCTGAAGCGGTCTGCACCACGACCTCCGTGTCCGGTCGCGCAGCCAGCACCCGCGCGAGCGCCGCGTAGAGCGTCACCGGATCGCGGTCACGATCGTTGCCGACGCTGACGATCCGCGGCTGCGTCGGAGAAGGGCGTGCGCCGAAGAATTCGCTGTCGATGCCGAACGGGATCGCGAACACCCGCGGACCACGGGTCCCCAGCAGGTCCCGGAGCGGGTCGACCTGTGCTTCGCTGAGCACCCACGCGGACTCCGCACCGCTCAGCATCGAGAGCAGGCGCGGCGGTGTGGACCCGGCCCGCGCCATGTCTGTGAGCCAGATCACGCCGGTGGCGAATCGCGCGCGGGGACGCAGGACCTGCAGGCGATAGGCGGTGTTCTCGTCCCAGGACACCGCCAGCCCCTCGACAGGGCGGGGCCCGATGCCCAGCCGCGCTCGCACACGAGGAACTCGACCGGGCGGCGGGAGATCGATCACCTTCACGGCCGCATGATCACGCAGCGCGTCCAGTCCGTACGGCCACACGCTCGGCACCTCGCCCCTGGCATGGCTCTGCGCCCAGGCCGGCGCCGACTGTTCGGCGCGATGAGCCCAGGTGAGAGACAGCGAGGCCCCATCCTCGGATTCCACGAGCCAACTATGGACCCCCGGCTCGATTCCTGACAAGGGTCGATTTCCGCAGGGCAGCTGCTCGGCTCAGCCCGCGGCCGTCACAGCATCCGCCCACCATGCGGCGATGCGACCCGCTAGAGTCGAGCGTACGACTGTGGGGGTCGTCGGACGGCAGGGGATGGCCGTCCCTTCTGTGACGCCACCATGGACATCGACGTTTTCACGAGGGGGATCATGAAGGGCATCATTCTGGCGGGCGGTTCGGGCACGCGACTGCATCCGATCACGCTGGGGGTCTCGAAGCAGCTGATCCCGGTCTACGACAAGCCGATGGTCTACTACCCGCTGTCGACGCTGATGCTCGCCGGGATCCGCGACATCCTCGTCATCACCACCCCGCACGACGCCGCCCACTTCGAACGACTCCTCGGAGACGGCTCGCAGTTCGGGATCTCGCTGACGTTCGCGCAGCAGCAGTCGCCGGACGGACTCGCGCAGGCGTTCACGATCGGTGCCGACTTCATCGGCGACGACAGCGTGGCGCTCGTCCTCGGCGACAACCTGCTCTACGGCCCGGGCCTCGGCACGCAGCTCAAGCGCTTCGCCGACATCGACGGCGGCGCGGTCTTCGCCTACTGGGTGGCCGAGCCGGAGGCGTACGGCGTCGTGGCGTTCGACGACGCCGGCCAGGCGATCTCGCTCGAGGAGAAGCCCAAGCAACCGCAGAGCAACTACGCGGTGCCCGGACTGTACTTCTACGACAACGACGTGATCGCCATCGCTCGCGACCTCGCGCCGAGCGCGCGCGGCGAGTACGAGATCACCGACGTCAACCGCGAGTACCTCGAGCGCGGCAAGCTCCAGGTCGAGGTGCTGCCCCGCGGCACCGCATGGCTCGACACCGGGACGTTCGATCAGATGACGGATGCCGCCGACTACGTGCGCACGATGGAGCGCCGCACCGGCATGAAGATCGGTGTGCCCGAAGAGGTCGCCTGGCGCCAGGGCTTCCTCGACGACGACGAACTGCGGGTACGAGCCGAGGCGCTCGTGAAGTCGGGCTACGGCTCCTACCTGCTCGAACTCCTGGAACGAGGAAAGCGATGACCCGGCTGCTCGTGACCGGCGGCGCCGGTTTCATCGGATCGAACTTCGTGCACCATGTCGTGGCGCACACCGACGCGCACGTGACCGTGCTCGACAAGCTGACCTACGCGGGCAACCGCGCGTCGCTCGCCGGGCTCCCCGCCGACCGGGTCGAACTCGTCGAGGGCGACATCGCCGATGCCGAGCTCGTCGACGCGCTCTTCGCGAAGACCGACGCGGTCGTGCACTACGCGGCGGAGTCGCACAACGACAACTCGCTGCACGACCCGCGGCCCTTCCTCGACACCAACATCATCGGCACGTACACGCTGCTCGAGGCCGCGCGCCGGCACGAGCGCCGCTTCCACCACATCTCGACCGACGAGGTGTACGGCGACCTGGAGCTCGACGACCCGCAGCGCTTCACCGAGAACACCCCGTACAACCCTTCGTCACCGTACTCGTCGACCAAGGCGGGCAGCGACCTGCTGGTGCGCGCCTGGGTGCGGTCGTTCGGAGTGCAGGCGACGATCTCGAACTGCTCGAACAACTACGGCCCGTACCAGCACGTCGAGAAGTTCATCCCGCGTCAGATCACCAACGTGCTGCGCGGCATCCGTCCGAAGCTCTACGGCGCCGGTCAGAACGTGCGCGACTGGATCCACGCCGACGATCACTCGTCGGCCGTGCTCACGATCCTCGACAAGGGCGAGATCGGCGAGACCTACCTCATCGGCGCCGACGGCGAGAAGGACAACAAGTCCGTCGTCGAGCTCATCCTCACGCAGATGGGGCAGCCGGCGGACGCCTACGACCACGTGACCGATCGCGCCGGTCACGACCTGCGCTATGCGATCGACTCCACGAAGCTCCGCACCGAGCTGGGCTGGGCGCCGCAGTTCTCCGACTTCGAGTCGGGCCTCGCCTCGACCATCGACTGGTACCGGGAGAATGAGGACTGGTGGGCGCCGGCGAAGGACGCGACCGAGTCGTTCTACGCGGCGAAGGGTCAGTGATGACGGAGTTCGGCAAGGCGCTCACGGTCACCGAGACGCCGATCCCCGGCCTGCTCGTCGTGGACCTGCCCGTGCACGGGGATTCTCGCGGATGGTTCAAGGAGAACTGGCAGCGCGAGAAGATGGTCGCCGCCGGGCTCCCGGACTTCGGTCCGGTGCAGAACAACATCTCCTTCAACGATGCGGTCGGCACCACGCGCGGCATCCATGCGGAGCCCTGGGACAAGTGGGTCTCGGTCGCGACCGGGAAGATCTTCGGCGCCTGGGTCGATCTTCGCGCGGGCGACACGTTCGGCACGGTCTTCACGACGGAGATCGACCCGTCGCGCGCGATCCTGGTGCCCCGCGGCGTCGGCAACTCGTATCAGACCCTCGAGGCGGACACCGCCTACACCTACCTCGTCAACGACCACTGGTCGCCCGACGCCGAGTACTCGTTCCTGAACCTCGCGGACGAGACCGCGGCGATCGCGTGGCCGATCCCGCTCGCCGACGTCGAGGTCTCGGCCAAGGACCTCGCGCACCCGCGCCTCGCCGACGTGACGCCGATCGGACCGAAGAAGATCCTCGTCCTCGGCGGCGCCGGCCAGCTCGGACTCGCGCTGCGCGCAGCTCTCGGTGACGCCGAGCACGTGGAGTACACGACGCGGGAGACGCTCGATCTGCGGGCCGACGACCTGGCCACGGCGCGACGCTGGCGCGACTACCGCGCGATCATCAACGCCGCCGCCTACACCGCGGTCGATCTCGCCGAGACCGACGACGGACGCGGCGACGCCTGGTCGTCGAACGTCACCGGCGTGACCGCATTGGCGCGCATCGCCACCGAGAACGGCATCACCCTCGTGCACGTCTCCAGCGACTACGTGTTCGACGGCACGAAGTCGAGCGCGTACACCGAGACCGACCCGGTGCGACCGCTCGGGGTCTACGGGCAGACGAAGGCGGCCGGCGACGCGGTCGCCGCCACGGTTCCGCGGCACTACATCGTCCGCACATCGTGGGTCATCGGCGAGGGGCGCAACTTCGTGCGCACGATGGCATCGCTCGCCGAGCGGGGCATCTCTCCTCGGGTCGTCGGCGACCAGATCGGGCGCCTGACCTTCACCGAAGATCTGGCCTCGGCGATCCTGCACCTGCTGTCGACCGCTGCGCCCTCCGGCGTCTACAACGTGACCGGTGCGGGAGAGCCGCGGTCGTGGGCCGACATCGCGCGCGCCGTGTACCGCCTGACCGGGCACGACCCGTCCGCCGTGACGGACGTGACCACGACGGAGTACTTCGCCGATCAGACGGGCCCCATCGCCCCGCGCCCGCTCAACAGCGTGCTGGACCTCGACCGCATCCAGGCGACGGGATGGACGCCGCGGGACGCGGACGCCGCCCTCGAGGCGTACCTCGCCGCGAGCAGCTAGAGCTCACCCGGCTTCATCGCCTCGGCATCGATCGCGCGGATGACCCGCAGGGCGGCCGTATCCGTCGGCGGCTCGGCCCCCGCGGCATCGCCCTTGCGCCGCCGCTGCGGCGCGTAGACGACGAGCGAGTGGAACAGGAACCGGGCGAAGAACGCGACGATCAGCGAGAGCGCCGTCGCGAGCACGCTCGAGATGTGCCAGGACTCGACCATGAGCGCCATCACCGGGATCCGCAGCGCGGCCTCGACGTTGTTGAACGCGAAGGAGCTGGCGAAGCGGATGCCGAGGGCGCGGGCATCCGTGCGCATGTCGGCGAACACGAACCGCTCCTGCAGCAGGAAGTTGCCGATTATCGTGACCTCGGCCCCGATGATGGCCGCCCAGACGTACGGCACACCCGCGGCGGTGAGCGCCCACATGATGCCGAGGTTCGCGGCCGCGCCGATCACGCCGATGAGCGCGAACAGCGACATCTTCCCGAAGCGCAGGCGGGCGAGGTGCGCGATGAAGGTCGCCCCCTGGCGCAGACTCGCCTTGGACGTGCCGTGCCGGCGCTCGCCGAACTCCATCGGCACCTCGGCGATGCGCAGATCATTGCGCGCGAGGATCTCGAGGAGGATCTTGAAGCCCTGCGGCTGGAGCGCCGACAGGTCGAGCTGACGGCGGTCGACGAGGAAGAAGCCGGTCATCGGGTCGGTGCTGCGCGCGAGGCGGATGGGGAACATCGCCCTGGTCAGCCACGTCGCCACGCGGGAGACACCGAAGCGCACGGCCGTGCCGAGCCCGCTCGTGTCGCCTCCGCCGATGTAGCGGGACGCGGCGACGAGGTCGGTGTCACCCTGCGCGAACCGCTCCAGCAGGATGGGAAGGAGCTCGGGCGGATGCTGCAGATCGCCGTCCATGACGATGCAGACATCCGATGCCGCGGCCTCGAGTCCGACGGCTACGGCCCCGCCGAGTCCGCCTCTGTTGTCGGTGCGGTGGATGACCCGCACGGGAATCGGGGCGTCGACCGCGACCCGTTCGACCTCGGCGGCGGTGTCGTCGGTGCTGTCGTCGACGAACAGCACCTCGGCGTCCCATCCGGCGAGCGCGGCGGCGGTGCGGGCGACGAGTTCCGCGACGTTCTCACGTTCGTTGAACGTCGGCACGATGACCGTGACCGGTGTCCCCACGTCAGCCCCCTGTTCCGCGCACGCACCGCGTGCGGCCTCCATCGTTCCATGGGTTGCTGTGGGGAACGAAACCCAGATCTGCTAGACTGTCGAACTGCGGCTGTGGGAGTCGCGAAGCGGATGGGGATCCGTTTACTGGGGAATTACTGATCTGGGGAGATCATGGGGACGCGTATCGGCTACGCCGTTGGTGCTTTCGACCTGTTTCACGTCGGGCATCTGAATCTACTTCGTCACGCCAAGCAGCACTGCGACATTCTGATCGCAGGCGTCGTCAGCGACGAGATGCTGCGTCAGGTGAAGGGCATCGAGCCCGTCATCCCGACCGCGGAGCGTGCGGAGATCGTGAAGCACATCTCGTTCGTCGACGACGTCTACGTCGAGACGACGCCGTCGAAGATGGACTCGTGGCGCGACGTGCAGTTCACGCACTTCTTCAAGGGCGATGACTGGCGCGGAACCGACAAGGGGCTGCGCCTGGAGAGCGAGTTCGCCGAGGTCGGGGTCGAGGTCGTCTACTTCCCGTACACGGCGCACACGTCGAGCTCGTCGCTGCGCCGCGCGCTCGACGCGATCACCGCCGGCGCGAGCGCGCCCGCCCTCGCCGCAAGTCGCTGACACCCGGGGCACATCCCCGGATCGCTCAGTTCGCGACGCCGAGCAGGCTGCGCGCCATCCGCGCGACGTGCGGCGGCGTGTGCGGCCCGAGCCAGACCGTCCACTGCGACGGCGGCTCGGAGCAGGTCCACTCGACGCACCAGGAATGCACGGCATTGGCCAGCCGCTCGCCACGTGTGTGCGCACGGATGCCGTCACCGCGCACCAGCCAGCGCACCGACACCCCCTCGGGCACGTCGATGTGACGGAACTGGATACGCGCCGCGGCTTCGAGGAGGATCACGCCCTGCGCGTCCCACGGCAGCCGCGCCGCGATGCTCGCGATGAGGCCGGCATCGGCCGCGTCGCCGGCGATGAGCACGGCACCTTCGATGTCGTCCCAGTCGGGATCCTGCAGGTGCTCGCATGCGCTGCTCATGGCTTCGAGTATAGGTAAGGGTACCCTTACTCACAAGGGATGGTCCGTGATCGGCGCGGCTCTAGCGGTCGGCAAAGGCGCTCGTCAACGCCTTTGCACGACGATGCCGCGCAGAGCACCCTCGGAGTGTGGACAGATCTGAGATGCCGCACCGACGGCGCATTCGACGCCCCGTGTCTTTCCTCGCCGGGGTCGCCGTCGTCGCGCTGCTCTCCGGGTGCGGGCTCACCGTTCCCACCGACCCCGACGGCACCCTGGACTCCGTGACGGGCGGAGTGCTCCGCGTCGGCACGTCCCCGGATGGCGAGCTGGTGGAGGTGAGCGGCGACAGCCCCTCCGGCGCGATCGTCGACCTCGTGGATCGCTTCGCCGACAGCATCGACGCCGAGACCGACTGGACCGTCGCGTCCGAGGAGACGCTGGTGAAAGAGCTCGAGGCGGGAGAGCTCGACCTCATCGCCGGCGGCATCACCCCCGACACCCCCTGGGTCGACAAGGCCGGCGTCACGCGAGGCTATCGCGGGATCGAGGGCGCCGAGGGTCGCGAACTCGTGATGCTGGTGCCGCTCGGCGAGAACGCCTTCCTGTCGACCCTGGAGACCTTCCTCGACGAGGAGGTCGGCGGATGACCGAGACCCGGCAGTTCGGCCGCACCACCCTGCCCGCCGAGCAGGCGCGCGCGATTCGTCGCGCGGTCAAGTGGGAGATCTTCACGATCGTCTACACCTCCATCACGATCGCCGTGATCGCCCTCGTGGTCGGTGAGTCGCAAGCCATGCGGACAGCCTGGATCGAGGACATGCTCTCCCTGATCCCGCAGTTCGCCTTTCTGACGGCGCTGATCTTCGTGCGCCGCCGCCCCACGAAGAAGCACCCATACGGTCTGCACCGGGCGATGGGCGTCGGGCATCTCGTCGCCGGAGTGGCGCTGCTCGCCGTGGGCCTGAACCTCGCCGTCGAGGCCGTGACCGGCCTGATCGCGGCCGAGCATCCCACGATCGGCACCGTGCAGCTGTTCGGGCAGACGATCTGGCTCGGATGGCTCATGGTGAGCGTCATGGTGGTCGTGATCATCGGGCCCGTGTTCTTCTACGGCCCCGCGAAGTCCAAGCTCGCTCCCGTGCTGCACAACAAGCTGCTGTACGCCGACGCGGACATGGCGAAGGCGGACTGGCAGACCACGGTGGCGTCGGTCGTCGGCGTGCTCGGCATCGGCGTCGGCGCGTGGTGGCTGGACGGCGCGGCAGCCCTGTTCATCTCCCTCGGCATCATCTGGGACGGCTTCCGCAACACCAGGACGGCCGTGGTGGACCTCATGGATCAGCGCGCCCGCACCTACGACAGCAAGCACCCGCATCCGCTCGCCGCCGACATCGTGTCGTACCTGCGGAGTCGGCCCTGGGTCGCGCAGGCCGGCGTCCGGATGCGCGATCAGGGTCAGGTCTTCCACATCGAGGCGTTCGTCGTGCCCCATCGGCGAAAGGTGCCACTGGACGACCTCACCGCCGCTGCGGAGGGGATCGCCGACATCGACTGGAAGATGCAGGACGTGGTCGTGATCCCCGTGGAGCATCTGCCCGAAGAAGTGGACAGGGGTCGATGAGTCACCCGGGCCCGGATCAGGAGGACGCGCTCTTCCCGGGCTTCGCCACGACGTCGATCACGACGGACGCCGCGGAGATCTTCGTGCGGCACGGGGGCTCCGGCCCGCCGGTGGTGCTGCTGCACGGGCATCCGCGAACCTCGGCCACCTGGCATCGCGTCGCCCCGCTGCTCGTGGATCGCGGCTTCCATGTCATCTGCCCGGACCTTCGCGGCTACGGCCGATCCCGCGGACCGGCACCCACCGCCGATCACACCGCGCATTCCAAGCGGGCCGTCGCCACGGACATCGTCGAGGTCGCGCGACAGCTCGGCCATGACCACTTCCACCTCGCCGGGCATGACAGGGGAAGCTACGTCGCTCTGCGTCTCGCCCTGGATCACCCGCAGGTCGTGGACCGCCTCGCCGTCATGGACTGCATCCCGATCAGCGAACACCTCCGACGTGTGGACGCGACGTTCGCGATGAGCTGGTGGCACTGGTTCTTCTTCGCCCAACCGGACATCCCGGAACACGTGATCGGCGCCGACCCCGGCGCCTGGTATTCACCCAAGGCCGACCCGGCGACCATGGGAGAGGCGAACCATGCCGAACTCATGACGGCGGTGCAGGACCCGCGAGTCGTCCGCGCGATGCTCGAGGACTACCGCGCCGGCCTCACCGTCGACCGCGACCACGAGGAAGCCGACCGCACCGCCGGTCGCCGCGTCCAGGCATCGACCCTCGTGCTGTGGTCGAAGCGAGACGACCTCGAAGCCCTCTACGGCGACCCGCTCCAGATCTGGAGCGACTGGGCCACGGAACCCGTCGGCTTCGCCATCGACAGCGGACATCACATGGCGGAGGAGGCTGCTCCGGCCGTCGCTGCAGCGCTCGGACGATTCTTCGGCTGAGCCCCCCCCTCGCGAGACCCCGGCCCGCTCTCAGCGCCACCCCATCCCGGCGGCCGTAGGCTGGAAGCATGACTTCTGCTGCCTCCGACACCATCACGATGTTCGGCGCCGACTGGTGCCGCGACTGCATCCGCACCAAGAAGCAGCTCGATGCGCTCGGTGTCGAGTACACCTACATCGACCTCGTCGCCGAGCCCGCCGCCGCGGACCTCGCGAAGGAGATCTCCGGTCGCACGAACATCCCGGTCGTCGTGTACCCCGACGCCTCGCACCACGTCGAGCCGTCGAACGCCGACGTCGAGTCGAAGCTGCGCGAGCTCGCACTGATCTGAGCGCCCCTCATCGCGCCGCTACACTGGCGCGATGAGCACTGAGGCTCGGCCCGAACGAGCATCCGTCCGCCTCTCCCCGCGCACGATCGTGCTGTACGCGATCGGGTCGCTGGGGACCGGCGGCTACGCCACCCTGCCCGGGCTGGTGCTGACGTACTTCCTCACCGACAACCTCGGTGTCGCCGCGCTGGCGGCCGGACTCATCGTCACCGCCGCGAAGATCTGGGACGTCCTGATCGACCCTCTGATCGGCGCGGCTTCCGACCGTCAGCTCGCCCGCACCGGATCCCGTCGGGGCTTCATGGTGACCGGCGCTCTGGCCCTCCCCCTGTTCTTCGCGCTCACGTTCGCCGTGCCGCCGTCCTGGGGCCCGGTCGCCGGGGCGATCAGCGTGCTGCTTGCCTTCCTTGCGACCGCGACGGCGTTCAGCCTCTTCCAGGTGCCGTACGTGGCTCTGCCCGCCGAGCTGACCGGCGACTACGACGAGCGCACCCGTCTGCTCGGCTGGCGCGTGGTCGTGCTCACTGCGGCGATCCTGCTGTTCGGTGCCGGCGGCCCCGCGCTGCGCAATGCCGGCGACGACCCCGTCATGGGGTACCTCCTGATGGGCATCGCCTCGGGCATCGTGATCGGGATCGGAATGCTGATCGCCGCCCGGACGGCGTCCATCGCCGCGCGGCGCACCGAAGCGGCACCGGCCGCCGCGATCGCCGGCTCGACGTGGCGCGATCAGTACATGTCGGGTTTCCGGGCGTTGCGCCGCAGCCAGCCGTTCCGCGCCCTGCTGGGCACGTTCGTGCTGCAGGCGCTCGCCACGGGGACGATGCTCGCCGGCGCGCAGTACGTCGCGACGTGGGTGCTGCGCAGCGAGGACGCCGTGACGTTCGTGTTCGTCGCCCTCGTCGGACCCGCGCTCCTCGCGACACCGGCCTGGACCGTCATCGCGAGGCGCGTCGGCAAGGAGCGGGCGTTCGCGATGGCCAGCATCCTGTTCACCGCCGCCGCGGCGACCCTCGTGTTCGCGGTCTGGGCGCCCGGCGCTTGGATCTACGCCTCGGTCGCGGTCGCCGGCATCGCCTACGCCGGGCTCCAGTCGCTGCCCATGGCGATGCTGCCCGACGTGATCTCCCACGACGAGCGCACCACCGGGCCGGGACAGGCCGGCACGTTCACCGGCATCTGGACCGCGGGCGAGACCGTCGGCTTCGCACTCGGCGCCACCGTGGTGTCGCTGACGCTCGCCGCGACCGGCTATATCTCGACCGTCGCGGGCACCACGGTCGAGCAGCCGGAGGCCGCGATCACGGGCATCGTGCTCAGCTTCAGCATCCTGCCCGCCGTGCTGATGGCTGCGAGCCTGCTGACGCTCCGGCGCTACCGCCTGCGTCGCGCCGACATCGAGGCCGTCGGAACCTCCGACGCCTAAGCTGGGATCCCGTCCGAAGGAGACGCCGATGACTTCTGCGAGCACAGCCCCCGCCCCTGCATCCGCCTCGAAGAGCACGCCGACGAGCCAGCCCGCGTCGCTCAGCGAGGGCGAGCGGGAACGCCTCGACACCGCGGTCGACGACCTCCAGGCCGGATCGCGCACCTGGTCCGCCCTCACCGTCGCCCAGCGGGTCACCCTGCTGCGCGCGGTGCGCACGAGCGTCGCCGCCACGGCCGAGGACTGGGCGAACACCGCCGCCGCCTCCAAGGGGCTCGACGGGAAGCACCCGTTGCGCGGCGAGGAGTGGTTGAGCGGGCCGTACAGCGTGCTCGGCGCCCTCGACGCTTATATCGAAACGCTCTCCCGCCTGGCGAAGGGCATGAACCCGCTCGACGGCATCACGATCGACCGCGCCCCGGGCGGGCGCACGCGTGTGCACGCCTTCCCCCTGACCGGCATCGACCGGTTCCTGCTGTCCGGCTTCACCGGCGAGGTCTGGCTCGAGCCCGGCATCACCCCGAACGCCGCGCGCGCCGGTGCCGGCCTCGCGCAGCGCACCCCCACCGAGCCGGGCGGCGTCGGACTCGTGCTCGGTGCGGGCAACGTGACATCCATCCCGGTCCTCGACGTGCTGTACGAACTGCTCGCCCACAACCGCACCGCCCTGCTGAAGGTGAACCCCACGCAGGACGCCCTGGTGCCGGTGTACAAGCGCGCGCTGGCGCCCCTCATCGAGCCGGGACTGCTGCGCATCGTCCGCGGCGGCCCGGCGGTCGGCGCGTACCTCACCGCCCATCCCGGTCTCGTGCACGTGCACATCACCGGCTCGGCGGCGACGTTCGACACGATCGTCTGGGGGCCGTCGAAGGGCGATGGAGCTGCCGCGACGAAGCGCCGCCGCCGCGAGAACCGCCCGCAGCTGAAGAAGCCGATCACGGCCGAACTCGGCGGGGTCTCCCCCATCATCGTGGTGCCCGGCGCCTGGACGGATGCCGACCTCACCTACCAGGCCGAGCACATCGCGACCATGCGCCTGCAGAACTCCGGCCACAACTGCATCGCCGGGCAGGTCGTCATCATGTCGTCGGATTGGGACCAGGCCGATGCGTTCCGCGCCGCGCTGCGCCGTGCGTACGCCAATGCCCCCGAGCGGCCCATCTGGTACCCGGGGTCGCCCTCGCGGATGGACCTCGCGACCGATGCCTACCCCGACGCGCTCGTGCTGGGAGACCGACTGCTCGTCGAGATCGACGCCGACGACGATGCCGCCGCGCTCGAGACGACCGAGTACTTCGCGCCGGTGCTGGGCGTGGTCACGGTCCCCGGTACGGGCCAGGAGTTCCTGGACGCCGCCGTCGCCCACGCGAACGACAAGCTCCAGGGCACGCTCGGCGCGAACCTGCTGATCGATCCGGCGACCGAGAAGTCACTCGGCGCCGGCTTCGAGCGCGCGATCACGGCTCTGCACTACGGCTCGATCGCGATCAACGGATGGACCGCCTTCGGCTTCATCACCCCGACCCTCACCTGGGGCGCCTTCCCGGGCGGCACCATCGACGACGTCGGCAGCGGCATCGGCGTGGTGCACAACGCGCTGCTGCTCGACGGGGTGGAGCGCTCCGTGCTCCGCGGACCCTTCCGCCCGTTCCCGAGGTGGATCGCTGGGTCCCTGAGCTTGTCGAAGGGCGGCGGCGGACGCCTCACGATCCTGCCGAAGCCGCCGTGGTTCGTCTCGGCCCGCACGGGAGCGGCCGTGAGCGAGGGGCTGACCCGCCACCGTGCGAACGGCGGCGTCGTGGGACTCCTGAAGACGCTGACGAAGGCACTGCAGGCCTGAGGCCGAGACTCAACGGGCGGCGCGGGCGAAGCGGTCGGTCGCGGCGCGCAGCGCCTTCTGGGTGCCGGGCTCGGTGGCCGCGTGACCCGCATCGTCGACCACGACGAACTCGGCCTCCGGCCAAGCGCGGTGCAGGTCCCACGCGGTCATCATCGGCGTCGCGACATCGTGCCGCCCCTGGACGATGACGGTCGGAATGTGGCGGATGACGTCGACCCCGGCGATCAGCTGCCCCTCCTCCCACCAGCCGCGGTGGACGAAGAAGTGGTTCTCGATGCGGGCGAACGCGGTCGCCTTCTCGGGGTCGGACATCGCCGCGATCTGCGCGGCATCCGGGGTCAGCGTCACGGTCGCCGCCTCCCAGCTCGACCAGGCGACGGCAGCCGGTACGTGCACGGCGGGATCCGGGTCGAACAGTCGCCGGTGGTACGCCTCGATCATGTGCGAACGCTCGAGCACCGGGATCGGCGCGAGGAAACTCTCCCAGAGGTCGGGGAACAGCGCGGCGGCGCCGCCCTCGTAGAACCACTCCAGCTCGGCGCGGCGCAGGGTGAAGATCCCGCGGAGCACGAGCTCGGTCACGGCATCCGGGTGCGCCTGCGCATACGCCAGCGCGAGGGCGCTCCCCCATGACCCGCCGAACACCTGCCAGCTGTCGATGCCGAGGTTCTTGCGCAGCAGCTCGATGTCGGCGATCAGGTGCGCGGTCGTGATGTACCGGAAGTCCGCGTCGGGCGCGCTCGCGTGCGGCGTGCTGCGTCCGCAGCCGCGCTGGTCGAACAGCACGATGCGATAGACCTCGGGGTCGAAGAATCGGCGCTGCCAGGGCGAGGTGCCGCTGCCGGGCCCGCCGTGGAGGAACACCACCGGCTTGCCCTCGGGGTTGCCGCTGACCTCCCAGTAGACACGGTGGCCGTCGCCGACGAGCAGTTCCCCGGTCTCGTGCGGTTCGATCGGTGGATACAGTGCATCCGTCGTCTTCTTCTTCATCGGTCCCCCAACCGGTCGTGCTGACTCCTTCGTCAACGGTAGCGGTTCGCGTGCGGCACTACGGGTCGAGCTGATCGGCTGGCAGCGTCAGCACCTGCTCGCAGACGCCGAGTCCGTTCTGATAACCCTCGGCGAACCAGCGCTGCCGCTGCTCGCTGGAGCCGTGCGTCCAGCTCTCCGGGTTCGAGAAGCCGGACTGCTCCTGGATGTGGTCGTCGCCCACCGCGAACGCCGCGTTCAGCGCATCGACGCGCTGCTTCTCCGTGGTCGGCTGGAGGTACGGGACGCCCTTCTTGTCCTTCTCCTCCGAGATCCGTCCGATCCAGGCACCCGCGTAGCAGTCGGCCTGCAGTTCCGTGCGGACGCCGTTGCTTCCGGGACCGGTGCCGTTGTTCGGGTAGTCGTCCATGACCCCGGTGATCCACTGGATGTGGTGGCCCCACTCGTGCCCGACGATGTAGAGCTGGGCGAGTTCGCCAGCGGATGCGCCGAACTGCTCCTGCATCAGCTGGAAGAATGTCGGGTCGATGTAGACCGTCTCGTCGCCCGGGCAGAAGAACGGCCCGACCGCGTTGGATGCCGTGCCGCAGGCGGTGTTCGTCGCACCGTCGACCACGATGAATCCGGGCTTGCGGTACCCCTCGACCTCGTCGGCCCAGAACTCGTCGAGCACGAGCTGCGCACCCGCCATGCGGCAGTCGACGTCGGCGTTCGCCTGCGCGCCGGTGTCGCAGTTCTCGATGACCGATCCCCCGGCCGGCTCGTCGCCTCCGCTCGGTGCCCCGCCGCCGATCAGTCCGGTCAGATCGATGCCGAGCAGCGGTCCGGCGATGAGCGCGATGATGCCGAGCACGCCCACGCCCACGCCGCCCGCGATGGCTCCGTTGCGGCCGCGGCGACGCGTGGTGTTGCCCGAGATGTCGGCGTCGGGATTGAAGGTCATGCGTCGAGGGTACTCCGCGCGGAGCTCGCCGAACGGTCGTAGGCTCGGAGCATGACGACCACGATCACCATCACCGGCGCGGGCGGACAGATCGGCTACGCACTCCTGTTCCGCATCGCGGCGGGCGACCTGCTCGGACCGGATGAGAAGGTGCGGCTGCGGCTGCTGGAGATCCCGCAGGGACTCGGCGCCGCGGAGGGTGCGGCGCTCGAGCTGCAGGACGGCGCATTCGGGCTGCTCGAGCACGTCGAGGTGACGGATGATGCCGCCGTGGGCTTCGACGGAACCGACCTCGCGCTGCTCGTGGGCGCCCGCCCGCGCGGCCCCGGCATGGAGCGCGCCGACCTGCTCGCAGCCAACGCCGGCATCTTCGGCCCGCAGGGCGCGGCGATCGCGGCGAACGCAGCATCCGGCGTGCGCGTCACGGTCGTCGGCAACCCCGCCAACACCAACGCCCTGATCGCGTCCGCGGCCGCCGATGGCGTACCCGCCGAGAGGTTCACCGCACTGACCCGGCTCGATGAGAACCGGGCTCGTGCCCAGCTGGCGCAGACGCTCGGCGTTCCCGTGCACACCGTGCGCCGGGTGCCCATCTGGGGGAACCACTCGGCCACGCAGTTCCCCGACATCTCGCACGCGACCGTCGGCGGGAAGCCGGTCGCAGAGGCACTCGAGCAGATCGTCGGCGACGTGCCGGCCTGGCTCGAGACGACCTTCATCCCGCGGGTCGCCAAGCGCGGGGCGGAGATCATCGAGGTGCGCGGATCGTCGTCGGTGGCCTCCGCGGCGAGCGCGACGATCGACCATGTCCGCGACTGGGTGCTCGGCACCGACGAATGGACCTCGGCGGGCGTCGTATCGCACGGCGAGTACGGCGTGCCGGAGGGCCTCATCTCGTCGTTCCCCGTGCGCTCCGTGGATGGGGAGTGGCAGATCGTCGAAGGCCTCGAGCTGAGCGACTGGGCGCGGGCGCGGGTGGATGCGTCCGTTGCCGAACTGATCCAGGAGCGCGAGACGGTTCAGGCACTCGGCCTGTTGTGAATCGGGTCACCGCGGCACTCTGCGACAGGGCAGAATGGATGCCGGAGGTGCGCGATGAGCGAGACGATTGATCCCACGAAGACGGCCACGTCGGTCGAGGAGGCTCTCACGAGTCCCCTGCACCTGCCGCACGACGCCGCGACCTGCCCGAAGTGCTTCACCGAGCTGCAGCAGAACCGCAACTTCTGGACCGCACGCCCCGACGGCTCGCGTCTGGTCGGTCTGGTGGTCGCGCGCGAGGGGATGCCCACGGTCGTCGAGCAGCGTGACGACCTCACCCGCTTCGGTGTGCCGATCGAAGGCTTCCGTCACCCGGCGCCCGACATCCTGGAGAGCTGGAACGACCGCCTCGCGCGTCTCATCTCCACGCTGAAGCACGGCGACGTGCTGGTCGTCGTGAACATCAAGGCTCTGGGTCGCGACGCGGATGAGGGCGCGCGCACGGTCGCCGAGCTGCGGCGTCACGGCATCATCGTGAAGGTCCTCGGCCACGACGCCCGCCACCTCGCCGACGCAGCGGCGCGCTGACGCCGGCCCCGCGCGCAGACGCTACGGCGTCGTGGTGGGCTTCGGCGTCGGGCCGAAGGCCGGCTCACCCGGCGTCACACCGAAGAACAGCGGATCGCTCGGAGACTCCTCGCGCGGAAGATATCCTTCCGAGAGGTTGGCATCGCCGAACAGCTGGTCGCCCAGCTCGTAGCGATCTCCCGGCCAGCACCTGGTCGTCGCCGTGACCGACACGGAACCGTTCGCGATGAACGTCACCATCAGCAACGAGAAGTCACCCTGCTTGCGCACGATCACGTCGGTCGACTTCGACTCGCCAGATCCGAGTTCCTGGCCCTCGACGTCGTAGCCCGCGTCGGTGAGGTGTTCCCGCACGGACTCGCTCAGTGCCGGATGCTCGGCCGGATCCACCTCGGTCGATCGGGCGAGGTCGAACTTGTACGAGCCGTCCGGGCAGCCGGCCCCCGACGGCTGCATCCCGAAGGTACCGACCTCCGCCGACCACGGACCGTCGAAGATCAGCGCCTGCACGTCATTCGTCACGCCCCGGTAGTCGAGGTAGTGCTGCTCGGCCTGAGCTACCAGCTCATCGCCTGTGGGCGTCGCCATGCCGTCTCCTTCGTTCGCGCATCCGGCGAGGGCGAGCGCCAACACCGCCGTCGCCGCAATGGTCTGCCAGCGTTTCTTCATCCGTGCTCCCCCGCCTGCCTCGACGTCGCCCTACTCATCACAGCGGTTCGCCGTTGGCCACGATATTGGCAATGTTACGGAAGGATTCCGAGTCTCTCGCGAGGTAGCCGTTGTCTTCTTCCCACCAGCCCCAGACACTGTTGCCGCCATCATGGGACGCGTGACCCGGGGTCCCGAGTCCGTTCTCGGTTCCGCCATCGAGCCTCGGCACCGTTCCGCCGTCGCTCTCGAAGCTGATCGCTCCCGGCAGCTCCTCGGGGTTGGTGCCGTGCCCGAACGAGCTGTGTTCACCGTAGCGGGCGACCAGATCACCAGGGGCGCGCGACGCGTAGATCTGCGTCCCGGAGTAGTCCATCGGGTCATCGCCGGTCCAGTTCTGGTGGTAGCCGTCCGGCACACCCGCTGAGCCCACCGCGATCAGGTTGTCGACGCCGAGGTTGTCGGGTGATCCACCCACCGCGAGGAACGCCGTCGTGCTGCCGTACGAGTGACCGATGACCGAGGTGGTGACGCTCGACGACACTTCGTTGTCGAGCCCTCTCAGCGTCGCGCTGAGCGTCGCGGCGCCTTCCGTGGCGCTGCCCATCGTGTGCTCCGTGAGGAGGTTCGGCGAGTCGTAGCCGTACCAGGCGATGGTCGCCGAGCGCACCCCGGCGTCGTTTCCGTAGTCGTCGGCGTAGCCGTTGAGGTTACGTGCGCTCTCCCCCCAGGCTTCGAGATCCTCCAGGCTCGAGAACATCCCTCCGACGAGCACGTTGACGTTCGTGATCCCTTCCATCGGATCGATCGGATTCCCGTTCTCGTCCGTGATGCTCACGCCGTACATGACCGCCGCAGTGGCCTGCGGCTGCTCGAAGGGGTTGAACATGAGCAGCTGACCGTCGAAGTCGGTCAACTCGAGGCCGAGCGTGGCGAACTGCGTGTCGAGCGGTTCGCCGTAGGGACCCGCGTCGATCACCTTGTCGCATGCCGCCTTGTTGGCGATCATGCGGTCGAGGTACGGAACGCCCTCGAGGTTCCCGATGAACCCGGGGTGCGTCCGGTGGAGCGCGTCCCGCTGCGCATCGGTGAGGCTGTCCCAGATCTCCGTCACCGCGGCCGGGCTGTCGGCGTTGGCCAGCGCGTCGATCGCCGAGAGGGTCGACTCGCTGAGGGTCGTGCCGTCCGAGCGCACGAGCGCGGCGACCGCTGCGCCGTACGCCTCATCCCACAGGGAGTACGCGGCCTCCCAGCTCTCCCAGAGACCTTCGAGGGCGCTGCGGGTGGAGGCGAGGACGCTCTCCGCATCGGTCACGTCCTGCTCCGCCGTCGCCCGCGTGCGCGCATCGTCGTCGGGGGTGCACAGCTGCTGCTGCGATTCGGCCGTGTCGAGGTTCGTGACCGCCGCCTCGTTCGCGGCATGCGCCGCCTCGATGTCGTCGATGAGGTCGTTCGCGGCCTTGGCATGCGTGGCGACGGCCTCGCCGTAGGCGCGAACGACGTCGGCGATGCGTCCGAGAGTGGCGATGGTCGGGGTCATCCGACTCGCGAGGGCACCGGACTCGCTCTGCACGAGAGTGATGCTCTGCCCTCTGCCCTCCAGCCCGCCGTCGATGTTGCGCAGCACGATCTTCGCGTCGCCACCCGCGTCGCGAAGCGTGCCGATATCGGCGTGGATGCCTTCGAGCTGGCCGCTGTCGTACTCGATCTTCTCGAGCGTCCACCCGCGGTTAGGAGAGGTCAGAGACATAGTCCGCATCCCATCCGCTACCCAGCGACACGTCGAGGTCTTCGAACGACGCGTTGATGGTGGTCAGGCGGTCGGTGATCCCGATGCCGGCGAGGTGCTGTGCCCGGGCCTCGAGCATCGCCTGCCCGAGCGCGTTCTCGAGCATCACCCGCAGCCCGGTGCGCCCGACCGGGTTTCCCACCCCGGTGTCACGCGCGGCGACGTCGTTCGCGTACGTGACATAGTCGCCGACCGATTGGCCGATCTGCAGGATCGCGCCCTCCAGCGCCTGCTTGTCGATCTCGACGTCTGACATGGCCACCCCCCGGTTCTGCCCTGATCAGCATATCGGGGGCCCTCCGGATCACCGATGGGGAGAACTGCCCATCGGACGGGCACGAGAAAGGGGCCGACGGCGAACCGTCGACCCCTCCCGAAAACCGTCTGTGTGTCAGCTGCCGGCGAGCTGCTGGTCCAGGTCCTGGATCGCACGCATCATGCCC
>NZ_SSDF01000044.1 GCF_004794515.1 Microbacterium sp. A20
AGCCGCCTGTTCCTCGAGCAGATGATCCAGCACCACGAGGGTGCCGTCGAGATGGCCCAGGAAGAGGTCGACAACGGTCAGAACAGCGACGCGGTCGCTCTGGCCGAAACGATCATCGAGGCGCAGACCACGGAGATCGCCACGATGGAAGACCTCCTCGCCACGCTCTGATTCACGCCTGGGGTGCGGGATTCCTCCCGCACCCCTCGGCTGGCTCTTCCCCGCAGCTCTCGCCATCACACCGGTGACGCCACGCTGCGTGTCTCATTCGCGCACCCCGGGTGCGTACCCGCACGCACTTCTTCAAGTCGGAGCCATATGAACCGCTACTCACCCCTACCCGCTTTTGCGATCGCTCTTATAGCCGTCACCGCCACCGGATGCGCCGCACCACAAACCTCCGGCACCGATGCGGTTCCCCCCGTCATCGAACACATTCACGGTGTCGCCGCTGACCCAAACAGTGAGAACCTCTTCGTAGCCACCCACGGGGGAATCTTCACCCTCACACCCGAAGGTGCGCTCGCCGGTCCCATCGGAGGCTACGACTTCGATGCGATGGGATTCACCGTCCTCGACGATGCCCTCTTAGCATCCGGACACCCGGGCACGCAGACACCCGCAGAGCTCGGCTCCCCAAACCTGGGCGTCATTCGCAGTGACGACTTCGGCGAAACCTGGTCACCGATCGCTCTCACCGGCACTACGGACTTCCATACCCTCACCGCTGGACCGGACGGCACTCTCTACGGGATCGCTTCTGACGGGGTCGACCTGCTCATCAGCACTGACAACGGTCGCGAATGGAACCGCGGCGCCACACTTGCCGCGGCAGACCTCGCAGCCACCAACGACGGTCTCTACGCGGCGGCAGAAGAAGGACTACTTCTCAGCACCGATAACGGCGCCAGCTTCGCCCCCGTCGCGGACGCCCCACTGCTCTACGCCCTCGACGTCCGACCCGACGGCACGCTCGCAGGAGTCGGAACGGACGGCGCCCTCTGGTCTCAGAACACCGAAGGAACATGGCAGCGCCTCGACCCCCTCCAAGGGGCCGCCCAGGCCTTCACCGCGATCGGTGACGACAGCTTCGTTGTGGTCGATGACCGCGGCATCGTCCAGATCGCACCCGATGACACGACCGTCCTCGCCCCCGTCCGGTAGGTGGCTCACACCAGAACGGTCGCCATGATCAGCGCTGCAACCTCTCCGGACGCATGCCGGTCTTCATCGCCTGCGCCACGGTCCTCGCCATATCGAGCTTCCACCTCATCGGAGCTTTCACGGCACTCCCGGGGGGGGTATCAACCGCACTATGGGTGAGTCTATTCTCGACCGGCAAGCGCTAGAAAGTTCACAGACGCGAAGCAGAGGCGGTTCCCCGACGGTCAGCCCAGGCCGCATGATTGGTCAGCTTGGCCTGTATAGTCATCGTGTGCTGACTATTGCTTCTCGTCTTGATGTGATGAACCGTCTCGGTCGCGCGATGGCAGACCCGTCGCGCTCGCGGATCCTTCTTGCGCTCTTGAATGTGCCTGGCTATCCAGCTGAGCTCGCTCGCGAACTGGATCTCACACGTACGAATGTCTCCAATCATCTGACGTGCCTGCGCGGGTGCGGTCTGGTTGTTGCGACCCCGGAAGGCCGGCGCACGCGTTACGAGATCGCGGACCCGCATCTCGCAGTGGGCCTACGACACATGCTGGAAGCGGTCGTCGCCGTTGACGAGGGTTTTCCGTGCACGGACGAGAAGTGTGAGTGCTGCGCATGAGTGAAGAGTGCTGCGGCCCAGACGAGCCCCGGAAGGCTCGCACGATTCAGCGCGTTGAGTTGACGCGTTCCCACAGGACGGGAGACGCATGTTGCGAGCCCGACCCGGTGCGAAATGCCACGTCCTCCGAGGCCCATGAGGAAGGCGATGCTTGCTGCGGACCGGCGCTGCCGTCCAAGGCAGGCGTGGATGACGATGAGATCGAGGTGCGTCCGCCGTGGTGGCGCGACATCGCGCTACTGCCGTCCGCGCTGTCGGGCCTTTTCCTGGTCGCCGGGTACGCGTTCGAGTGGGCGGGTATCGAAATCCCCGCGCTTGTGCTGCAATGGGCTGCTCTGCTGACCGGCGCCTACACCTTCGTTCCTGGTGCGATCCGCCGGTTGATCCGGGGTCGACTTGGCGTCGGGCTGCTGATGACGATTGCCGCGATCGGTGCGGTTCTGCTCGGCCATGTCGGTGAGGCTGCGACCTTGGCGTTCCTGTTTTCGCTGGCGGAGGCTCTCGAGGACCGTGCGATGGATCGGGCGAAAGAGGGTCTGCGTGCCCTGCTGTCCCTGATCCCGGAGACCGTGCGTGTCTCTCGTCTCGCCGGCGACACGACGATCCCGGCCGCGGATGTCCGTGAGCTCGATATCCTCATCGTTGGAGCAGGCGAGCGTGTTGCCACCGATGGTGTTGTTGTCGAAGGGCGTTCGAGCCTGGACACATCCGCGATCACCGGTGAGTCCATCCCGGTCGACGTGCATCCCGGCACTGCGGTCGCGGCGGGCTCGGTGAACGGTGCATCGACGCTGCGGATCGAGGCGACCGCGGACGGGCGCGACAACTCGCTCACCCAGATCGTGTCCCTCGTGGAGCAGGCCCACGCCCGCAAGGGCGACCGCGCGCGGCTTGCTGACCGGATCGCCCGCCCCCTCGTCCCCGTGGTGCTGATCGCCGCGGCCCTTGTCGCCGTGTTCGGATTCATCGTCGGAGATCCGTCGACCTGGATCGAGCGTGCACTCGTCGTCCTCGTCGCCGCGTCTCCTTGTGCTCTTGCGATCGCGGTGCCGGTCACGGTGATCAGCGCCATCGGGTCCGCGTCGAAGTTCGGCGTCGTGATCAAGTCCGGGGAAGCGTTCGAGCAGCTCGGCACCATCCAGGCGGTGGCGCTGGACAAGACCGGTACCCTCACCCGCAACGAGCCGGCCGTCGTCGACGTGCGCCCCGCAGCCGGCATCTCACGGGACGAGCTGTTGACCTGGGCGGGAGCAGTCGAAGAGACAAGCAGCCACCCGCTCGCCGCCGCGATCACCACGGCCGCCCCCGGCGCAGCTGGAGCCGTGGACGTCGTCGAAGACGCCGGCCACGGCATCACCGGCCGCGTCAACGGCACCCTGGTCCGCGTCGGCAACGTCCGGTGGCTCGCCCCCGGAGTCCTCCACTCGGCCGCTGATGAGATGGCCGAAGACGGCATGACCGTGGTCGTCGTTGAAGCCGAGGGCGAGATTGCCGGGCTCATCGGCATCCGCGACGAGCTGCGCCCTGAATCCGCCGCAACCGTGCGACTGCTGCAGGATGCCGGTATCGGGATCACGATGCTCACCGGGGACAACGAACGCACCGCCCGCGCGATTGCGGCACAGGCGGGCATCACCGACGTCCGCGCAGAGCAGCTCCCTGCGGACAAGGCCACGGTCATCGAACAACTCGCCGCCGCGCGCCCGACAGCCATGGTCGGTGACGGCATCAACGACGCCCCCGCCCTCGCGACCGCCACCGTCGGTATCGCCATGGGGCTGAAGGGCTCGGCTGCTGCCATCGAGTCTGCCGACGTCGCCTTTACCGGGAACGATCTCCGATTGATCCCCGGCGCGCTCGCGCACGCTCGTCGCGGTCGCCGGATCATGACCGCCAACATCGTGCTCGCCTTGGCGATCATCCTCGTGTTGTTCCCGCTCGCCCTCTTCGGCGTGCTCGGGCTTGCCGGTGTAGTTCTCGTGCACGAGATCGCGGAAGTGTTCGTCATCCTCAACGGGGTGCGCGCGGCGCGGCGCCCTGCTGCCCTGCGGTCACCTGCCGCAACCTCCGTACCCGCCCAGGTCTGAACCATCCCGCTTCGACGGCACTACCCCGCTCCCACGGAGCCACTTTCGAAGGCCCCGAAATCAACTGGGTTGCTCGGTTGTGGGACGCGGACGCTGACAGTAACTTCAGTTTGACCTTCGGGCGCGTGGCTCTCGGGTTCGCAACAGATCTTGATTGGTGGGGCTGGTACCATCCTGAGGTCATGGTCGTCCAAGGTCGCATTCGCAATAGCGACAGCCGCGCCGACGAGTTCATGATAACGAAGATCATTACGGCCCTCGGATTGGCACTTCTTCTCATCGTCGGAGCGTGGCCGGGCGGCCATCGTGACGCGACGGATGCGACTGCGTATCTGAGCACGACATCCTCGTCGTCACTAGGTACGTCTTCTGCTGGCCCTGTCGCGGCGGGTTCGGGTGAAAGCGGTGTCGGCGCAACTGCGGAACATGTCGTGGCTGGGGATACTGCGAACGACATCATGATCGGCGTCGCCGGGTGCCTCTTGGGTATCCTCTGCTGCTTCTTGGTGCTCATCGTCACGCGGATCTTCCGCCGTCACGTCCCCTCTTCTCGCGTTCGTGAACGTTTGCCGCGCGCACCATCACTGGCGGCCATGACGGGGCGCCTGTTCGTATTGCCTCCTTCTCTCACACAGCTTTCTCTGTCGCGAACCTGATCTGGCGGCGCCATCTCTTCGATGGCGCTCCCCTGGTCGTCCTCGTTCGTTGTGTGTGTCTGGAGTGTCTATGAAATCTTCTATGAAAGCGGTACTTGTCACCGTGGCTCTCGCCGTGGTGTTGCTGATCGTTGCGCTGGTGTTCGTCCTTGTCAATCAGAGTCGAGCTGCCGCACCCGAGACGGGGGCCGCTGATGGTCCACAGGTCGTCCGTGAGAACTCGCATGTCCTCGATGACGGAGGAGATGGGGCGGTGACGGTGGTCGAGTTCCTCGATTTCGAGTGCGAGGCCTGCGGTGCTTTTTATCCCCTCGTCGAGGATCTCCGTGGCAAGTTCGATGGCGAGATCACGTACGTGATCCGCTACTTCCCGTTGCCGGGTCATCTCAACTCGAAGAATGCCGCGATCGCTGCCGAAGCCGCAGCGCAGCAGGGACGGCTGGAAGAGATGTATCACCGCCTGTTCGAGACGCAGTCTCAATGGGGTGAGGCTCAAGAGTCTCGTGCGGACCTGTTCCGGGGATTTGCGGAGGAACTCGGATTGGATATGGCCGCGTTCGATGATGCGGTCGCTGATCCGGCGACTGCAGAACGGGTCCAGTTCGATCTAGACGAGGGTGAGCAGCTCGGTGTCAGCAGTACCCCCTCGTTCTTCATCGATGGGGAGCCTGTCGTGCTGGAGACGTGGAATGACCTGGAGGACACCATTGAAGCCGCGGTGAACGGTGCTGAATGATGGCGCGTTCGCTATCGCACCGTCGCGTCATCATCGTCGGCGCCGGGCACTCCGGGTTGGCGACAGCCGCCGCACTCAGGTCCTCCGGGCTTGAGCCGCAGAAGGACTTCGTGATCATCGATTCTGCACCTCCCGGTCGACGAAGCTGGGCCACACGGTGGCAGTCGATGAAGCTACGCAGCGCGGCCCGCCACAGTGTCGTCCGCGGGTTTCCTTTCCCGGGCGATGGAGACCGTTATCCGAGTAAGGATGAGATGTCCGATTACCTGTCTTCGGTGGAGAACGCCCTCGGTGTGAAGACCGTGTGGGGCACTCGTGCTCTTGGAATCACCCGGTTGGGCGACGGATCCACACTGCATCTGTCGACCTCCGCCGGGGAAGTGCAAACCCGAAATGTGGTCTGTGCAACGGGAGCTGCCGCGGTGCCGCGCGTGCCGGGCTGGCGCCTGGAACTGGCAGTACCCGGTGTTGTGCTGCATTCCAGCCAGTACCTCTATCCCGCCCAGATACCTCCCGGCCGCGTGTTGATCGTTGGCGGTGGATTCAGCGGAGTGGAGATTGCAGAAGAGCTCGCTTCCTCCCACGACGTCACCCTCTCCACTCGAGCGGAATCCTCAGAGGTGTCGGAGCGGCCCATCTGGTCGAGGCTGCGACGTCGGGGTCCGATGTCTGAGTCACGCCCCCGCGTAGCTTCGACAGACGTCACTCATGCCGCCGCCGTGACGGAGGTACACGGAGACACCGTGATGTTCGCCGATGGGGCGTCCGTGAAGCCGCATTCCGTGATCCTTGCGACCGGGTACAGGCCGGCGGACGCATGGCTGCCCGATTCGGAGCCGCCCGGGCAGCCTTTGCACGTCAATGCACGCATCCCGGGACTGTTCACTGTTGGCATGCCGCGTTACTCCCGGGCAGATGCGGGCACCCTCGCTGGGGCGGGTCGTGATGCGGCGATCGTCGCCCGGCACATCGTTGGACGGCCGTAAAGGAGCACCATGACAGACACAGGGCACAGTCACGGTATCGGTGACGCCACTCCCCGCAATCGCCTGGTCATCGCGTTCGCGATCACCTCTTCGGTCTTCATCGTCGAAGTGATCGGCGCAATCATCACAGGCAGCCTCGCACTGCTTGTTGATGCGGCGCACATGCTCACCGATGTCGTCGGGTTGGCGATGGCCGTCACCGCTGCGCATCTGATGAATCGTCCCCCGACTCCCAAGTACACCTTCGGTCTTCGACGCACGGAGGTTCTCGGTGCGCTCGCTCAAGCAACTTTGCTGCTCGGGGTGGGCATCTTCGCGCTCGTGGAAGGCGTACGGCGGCTGTTCGAGCCCCCTGAGATCGCATCGGGGAGTCTGCTGTTCTTCGGCATCGTCGGTCTCGTCGCCAACATCGCCTCCATGCTCGTATTGTTCAGCGGCCGCGGACGCAATCTCAACATGCGCGCCGCGTTCCTCGAGGTCGTCAACGATGCCCTCGGTTCCGTCGGCGTCATCGCCAGCGCCATCCTCATCGCCGTTTTCGGTTGGTATCAGGCGGACGCCGTCGCGGGCGTCTTGATCGCGCTGCTCATCATTCCCCGCACTCTTATCCTGTTGCGAGCATCCGGTCGGGTGCTGTTGGAGTCCACACCCGCCGGCCTCGACCTCGAGGATGTCCGCCGCCACATCCTTGCCCTTCCGCACGTGGTCGCGGTGCACGACCTTCACGCGACCCAAGTCTCGACCGACCTCCCCACGCTCACCGCCCATGTCGTGGTCGATGACACCGTCACGATGGAAGCTTCCGCCGCATTGCTGACATCACTTCAGCAATGCGTCAACGAGCACTTCGCCGTGAGCATCGAACACTCCACCTTCCAGATCGAACCCGAATCCCACCCCGGAGAGCACGACACCCATGCATAAACGCCTCTCGGCACGTATCACAGCCCTCGCCGCCGCCGCCCTGATGGTGTCGGCATCCGTCGTGCTGGGGACCACAGCCCCGGCCGCCGCTCACGACGAGTTCGTCTCGGCGTACCCCGACGCCGACTCGGCCGTCGACGGCTCTCCCGACGAGATCTCTCTGATGTTCACCGGGCTGCTTCCGGATGGTGACGGCGCAACAGTCATCGACGTGGTCGATGAAACCGGAGCAAACGTCGCAGTCGACGCCCCCCAGGCGACCGATGACGTTATCACGCAGCACCTCTCCCCGGACGCCGCGACCGGTGTCTTCACTGTCCGATGGAAGACCGTCTCCGCCGATGGGCATCCGATCAGCGGAGAGTACGTGTACACCGTCAGACCCGCGACGGACACGGGATCCGGCACAACCACCGCAAGCCCCACCCCTGAAGCCTCACCACAGAGCAGCGAAGAAACGGAAACCGCATCGCCGGCACAAACGTACGGCGGCACACCATCCGGAGGCGGTGCCTTCGAAATGCTGCCCCTATTCTTCCTCTCCGGTTTGGCTATCATCCTGGGGGTCGGGGTTGTGGGCGTGATGATGGCCGGGCGCCGCCGTCACCAGCGGGATCGCGCCGAAGTTGCTGAGGATGCCGCGGCCGCGGGGGAAGACGCCGATGCGTGATCGAGTCCGCCGGTCGGCCGTGGTGCTCATCGTCGCCGCCATCGTTATCCTGATCGATCAAGGCACCAAGACTCTTGCTCTGAACACGTTGCGACAGGATGCGCGTATACCGCTGATCGGTGACTGGCTCGGTCTTCAACTGGCCTTCAACCCCGGGGCGATCTTCTCGCTCGGGGAAGGCTCCACATGGGTCATCACCGTCGTCGGGCTCGCTGTCACCGCGGCCCTCATCGGTGCCGCTACCCGAGCCCGCAACGTGTGGTCGGCGGTTGGTTTCGGTTTCATCGTGGGCGGTGCGATCGGGAACCTCATCGATCGCTTATTCTCGCCGCCCGCGTTCGGGATCGGGCACGTCACCGATTTCCTTGCCTACGGGAACCTGTTCATCGGCAACCTCGCCGATGTCGCTCTCGGCATCGGTGCCGTGTTCCTCATCGTCGCGGGTCTGCGCATAAGCCGTCGCCGGCCAGACCCCTCGTCCCGCCCCGATCCCGTCGACCCTGTACCCGCCGAAGAAACGGTTCACCCATGAGTCCCAAAGAACGTGTCCCCTCCACTTACCAGCGGAACGCCCTGGCCCCCAGCCTCGTCGCCGCCGCGATCCTGTTCCTCGCCCCGGCGCTCTTCCAGGCGAATTGGGCGCCCCTCGTCCTCTTCATCGCCTCAATTTTCGGGCTGATCGTCGCGTGGTTTGCGCTGCAGGCACGCCACTGGTGGTGGATCCCGGTCTTCCTCGCGATCGCCGTGCTCTGGAACCCGGTAATGCCCTTCCCCTTCTCCGGTGTCGTGTGGACCACAGCACAGCCCATCGCGGCCGTGGCGTTCCTGGCAGCGGGGGCGACGATCAAGGTGATCCGGAAGTGAACAGCGCGATCTTCTTGTCACGACCATGCGTGTGAGCGGCCAGATCCTCGAAAGTCCCCCGTCTTTGCAGGCGTTCCTCGCACCGGCGGACATCCCGCTTCCGGTGTTACCGATAGTCGCGGGGATCCTCGCTGTGCTGTATCTGGTCGGAGCGATCCGGTTGTGGACGCGCGGGCGTCGGTGGCCCGTGTGGCGAACGGTCAGCTTCCTTCTCGGGTGTGTTCTCCTCGCGGCGGTCACTGGTCTAGGCGTTGAAACCTACGGCCAGGCGCTGGTGTCCGTTTTCATGTTCCAGCAGCTCACTCTGATGATGATGGTGCCGCCGCTCCTCGTCCTGGGCTCTCCCGGCACCCTTCTTCTGCGAGCGACACCGCATCATGGAGCGGGACGGTTAGTCCTCACAGCGGCCCACGGTGCTCTTCGAAGCCCGGCCGCGAAATGGATACTCAGTCCGTGGGCCACTGTCCCGCTCTACCTGTTCGCGTTCTACGGCATCTACCTTGCGGGTGCTGCCGATGCCATCCTCGCTCTCCCCGGGGGTCACGTCGCACTCGAGGTCGGATTCCTCCTCGCCGGCGTGCTCTTCACCATCCCCATCCTGTCCTCCGATCCGCTGCCGGTCAGGTTGGGTCACGGTGCCCGTGCACTGGACGTCTTTGCCGAAGCCGCGCTCCACGCATTCTTCGGGGTGTTTCTCATGATGGCCAGTACGATCCTGGTCGGCTCGTTCGTCGCGCCCACCGAAGCACTGGGCATCGATCCCCTCGCCGATCAGCAGCTAGCCGGCGCTCTGGCATGGTCCTACGGTGAAGCCCCGACCGTACTGATGTTGATCTACGTGATGCATCGTTGGTTCCGAAGCGACACCGCTCGTGCTGCCGCGGCGGATCGGTATGCCGACGTGCACGGGAACGCCGACCTCGACTCGTACAACGCTTACCTGAAAAACCTGGGCACTCATGACCGTGACCGCTGACCCGTTGGTGGGACACGCCCTCTCCGTTCGACCACGGCGCGGCAACGCCAGTGCGCACGATGCGCTCCTGGCAGCTGCGGTGCCATTTCCCGTAGCGATCGTCGCGTCCGCCATCGCAGGAGGCATGCTGGATCTCGCCTACCCCGCGTCCGGGTGGTGGCCCGCGACGTTCGTGAGCGCAACCATCGGGCTGTGGACGCTTCGCGGACGCTCTGTTCCCGGGGCGTTCCTGATCTCCCTCGTCTACGGGACGGCCTTCTACTTCACTCACTTGGTATGGGTGACCCGGTTTCTGGGGCCCATCCCATGGGTCGCGCTGGCTGGCTTGGAATCCCTGCTGTTCGGTGCCGGCGGTGCGCTGATCGCACTCGCCTATCGTGTCGCCACCACGCGGGCGGGATTCGGGTATCACGCGATCACTCCTGTGCTCGTCGCCGGGGTGTGGGTGCTGCGGGAAACGCTGATGGGGAATGCGCCGTACACCGGGTTCCCGTGGGCGCGAATCGGCTTCACTCTTGCCGAGAGCCCGCTCGCGGAAGCCGCTTCCTGGGTGGGGACAACCGGGCTGACCTTCCTGACAATCCTCGTCTGCGCAAGCGTCGTGGAAGCCCTCACCCTCCGCCGGTGGGAGCCGGGAGCAGCAGCGGCGGTCATCGTCGTTGCCGCGATGGCCGTCCCTCTGTTCCCGACTGAGCAAGCGGGAATGATGCGCGTCGGATGGGTGCAGGGCAACGGTCCCAGCGGCTACTTCGACACCAGGACAACAGGTGACATCCTGCGCGCACAGGAAGAAGCGACCGCTCCGCTCCTGGGGCGTGAAATGGACCTTCTCGTCTGGCCAGAAGGGGCCGTCGACGCCGATCCCCTGCGCGATGCCGCCGTCGCAGGCCGCCTTGATCGACTCGTGCAGGGTGCTGGCGCTCCGGCACTGGTGAATGCGGCAACCACCCGCGGAGCTGACACGTTCAACACCTCGATGCTGTGGACCAGCGCCGGGCCGCAGCAGCTCCACGACAAGGCCAACCCCGTCCCTTTCGGCGAATACGTGCCGGACCGTTGGTTCTACGAAGCCATCGCCCCCGATCTCATCGGGTTGATACAACGCGAGTACACGCCCGGCTCCAACACGCCCCTCATGAACGTTGGCGATGTGCCCATCGGTCTGGCGATCTGTTTCGACGTCATCTACGACGACGTCATCCACCAGAGCGCGTCCTCTGGCGCGCAGATGTTCGTGTTTCAAACCAACAATGCGGATTTCAGAGGCACGGACGAGAACCTCCAACAGCTGACCATCGCCCGCATACGCGCGCTCGAAACAGGGAGAACTGCGGTGAACGTCTCCACCACCGGGACCAGTCAAGTCATCGGCCGCGATGGAAAAGTGTTGGCTCAGGTTGCGGTGGACACGACCGCGGCGAAGATCACCGAGGTCCCCCTCCGCGCCGGCACGACTCTCGCTGTCGTGCTGATGCCGTGGCTCGGCTGGATGCTCAGTATCGGAACGGTACTAGCGCTGCTCGTCATGTCGATCCGACAGCGACGGACGCATGCTGACTCCCAGGAAGACGGATGGATGACGTTGTGAAGCTCAAGATTCTGACCTCTGGCGCGGCGCTGTGCGCACTGCTTGTGCTCACCAGCTGCGCACCCACCGTCCACCTCGAGCCCGCAGCGAACGCGAATGACCCGCTGTGCGCAGAGGTCACCGTACGATTACCGGACTCGATTGGCGACCAGGCTCGCGTCTGGACGGACGCTCAGGCCACCGCAGGATGGGGCACCCCCAGTAGCGTGCTCCTCACCTGCGGGTTGGAGCCCCCGGCCCCCACCACGCTGCAATGTGTCAGCTTGGGGGGCGTCGATTGGATCGTCGACGAGGAGGAGACCCCGAATCTGCGGCTCACAACCTACGGCCGAGATCCAGCTGCCCAGGTGTACGTGGACACGACCACCCTGTCGGCGGACGCGGTTCTCGAATCTCTTGCCGGGGCGATCCAGCAGCTCCCCAAGACCGGTGAATGCACGGCACCTGTGACGGAAGACCCGGACGCTGCTGGCGCTCAGACAGGGGATACCACTCCATGAATCCCGTTGTTCTCCGGATCGTTGGACCGACGATTCTCGTTGCCGCCGCACTCATCGCTGTGGTCATCGGGCTCGTGATTGGTGGAGGAGCTGCACCAAGACTCGCGAGTGACCCTGGAGCGCTCGTGCGATGGGGACTCCCGGCCGCGAAACTGTTCGTCAATCTGTCCGGTGCGGCGATGCTCGGGCCCCTGGTGCTGGCGGTGTTCGCTCTCCCCTCGGCAGGGAAGCCCTTCACCGTCGCGCTCGATATTGCCTCCGCCGGCGCCGCGACCCTCACCCTCACAAGCGGGGTGGTGGCTTACCTCACCTTCCTGTCCTCATTCAATCCGCAAGTTAACCTGAGTGCCGAGTTCGGCACGCAGCTCGGTCGCTTCCTCCTCGACACGGAGCTGGGACGATCATGGCTCATCACCGCGATCCTCGCTTCGGTCGTGACAGTCCTCGCATTCGCTGTTCGCAGCTATGGTGCGGTCATGATCACAACCGTGCTTGCGATCATCAGTCTGATTCCCATGGCCACCCAAGGTCATTCGGGTGAGCTCGCCAATCACGATCCCGCTGTCATGTCCCTCGTCCTGCATGTCATTTCAGCAGCAGTATGGCTCGGGGGGCTCATCCTGCTCGTCGTCGCGCGACCGATCAGCTCGCCGCGCGAACTCGAGAACCTGCTCCGCCGGTACTCGACGGTGGCGCTCATCGCGTTCATCGGCGTCGCCGTCTCGGGATACGCGCGGACGCTCACAGCCCTCGGCCGGTGGGAGGATTTGGCCTCACCGTACGGCATCCTCCTTCTCACAAAGATCGGCGCGCTTTTGGTCATGGGCGTCCTGGGTGCCGCCTACCGCCGCCGACTCATCGCAAAGACCAGCGAGGGCCGTGGCGCCTTCTGGATGATCGTGTGCGTCGAACTCGGTTTCATGGGTGTCGCGAGCGGGGTCGCCGCCGCCCTCGCCCGCACCGCCGCCCCCGCCGATGCGATCACCCTGCCGCAGACCACCGCCGCGGAGATCCTCACCGACGCACCCGTCCCGGTCGCACTCACCCTGCAGAGATGGTTCACGGCGTGGAGTCCCGACCTCCTTTGGGTGCTCGTCGCGGGTTTCGGAATCGTCTTCTACCTCGTCGGCGTCCGACGCGCACGGCGCCGCGGGTATCCGTGGCCAGCCAGGCGCACGATCAGCTGGATTGCGGGGATGGGGGCGCTTCTGTGGACGACCAGTGGGCCGATCGCAGCCTATGACGATTCGCTCATCAGTATGCGATTCCTCGCCTTCGCTCTCCTCAGTCTCGCGATCCCCTTGCTCCTTGTCTTCGCGGCGCCGATCACCCTCGCAACCTTGGTCATCCACCCACGGGACGATGGAAGCCGAGGACCGCGCGAATGGCTTCTCTGGGCCGCCCACAGCCCCCTGGCCCGGTTTACTCGTCGCCCCGTCGTCGCCGCGTCCCTGTTCGCCACGTCGCTGTGGTTGTTCCACTACTCCGACCTGTTCCGATGGTCGCTCTACGACCAGCTCGGAGCGGAATGGATGATCAGCCAGCTCCTCGTCACCGGGTGCCTCTTCGTACGATCGCTTTCCCCGAACGCGTCCACGACTCCCGAGGGGCGGTGGCGTGTGGCCTCACTCACTGCGCTCACAGGCGTGGCCACTTTCTTCGGCATCGCCACTATCGCTCGCTCCGACCTCATCGTCGCGGAGTGGTTTGGCGCCATGGGGCGGACGTGGGGACCCACCCCCCTGCAGGACCAGGCCCTCGCCGGAGCCGCCACCTTGATGATCGCGGGAATGCTCGCAATCCTCACCGGCTTCTCCGTCCTCCACACGAAACGCAACAACAGACCTACCGACAGCACCCCCGTGCCCGCCGGACGAAAGGACCCACGCCCGTGACCTCCACCCACCGCACCCGCTGGCTCGCCAGCACACTTCTTGCCCTCATCGCACTGGGAATCGTGGCCGCACCGGCCCCCGCAGCTCTCGCGCACGACAACCTCCTGGACACCGTGCCCGGGGCAGACGAAACCGTCACCCAACTCGACGACGTCGCTCTCACGTTCAGCGGGGAACTCATTGACTTCAGCCAGGCAAGCTTCGCCCAAGTGCAAGGACCCGACGGCCTCTTCTACGAATCCAGCTGCTCCACCATCGACCGCAACATCCTCACCACCCCGGTCGCACTCGGAGAACCCGGCGTCTACACCGTGCTTTGGAACGCCGTCTCCAGCGACGGTCACCCCATATCCGAGAGCTTCACGTTCACGTACGCTCCCACCGGCATCGAGCCAGGGCTGGGATGGGACCAACCAGCATGCGGGAACGAACAATCACGGATGCAACCGGCAAAGGCGTCGCCCTCTGCTGTGCCAACTACCGAACCTCCCGCAGCGGACACCCCTGCCCCGGCGGCATCCGCAGGCGAGAACGAGGTGGCTTCGATCGCGATCCCGCTCATCATCGCCGTGGCTGTCATAGGTGCCGCGGTGATCGCCACCACCGTTGTCGTACGGCAAGTGAAAAAGAACAAACACAACAAGGTGAGCCCCGACATCCACACGGACCCGAAAGCGTGAACTTCGTGTCAGGACAGTCGAACTCGAATTCGATGCGACAGATATGGGCCACTGATCAGAGATCACGAGCGAGTCGGCGCGACTTCGGCGGCCACGTACGGCCGATGGACCAGACGGCGGGCAATGCAAGCGTGGCCAATCTGCGCGCCCATGGCAGCAGAATCCACGAAGCCGAGCTCGAGGAGAGGGCACAGTGAACGGACGACTCGTCTCTGCGGCTACGGAGGCGGCTGAAGAATGCGGTTGTGCACCCACGCCCGCCGAACGCGACTCGTTCTGGAAGCTGAGTGTTACTCGACGTGGCGCTTTCGGGCTCGGCGCGCTCGGTGTCGCTGCATTCGCTGCACTCGGCATCGGCTCCGGCGACTCAGCGGCGTACGCTGCGTCGTACCCGAGTTGGGACGATGTGCAACGCGCCAAGAACAACGAAGCTGCCAAGGGTGCCGAGATCACCCGAATCGAAGGGCTGATCCAGTCCTTGACGCGGAAGGTCGCTGAGACTCACGTTGCTGCCGATACAGCCTCCGACGAGTTCTATGCAGCGCAGCAGGAGTACTTCGCTGCGATCACGGAAGCTCAGAGCCTGCAGGCGCAGGCGGACGAACAATCAGCGATTGCCGAAACCTCTGCGCGCAGGGCCGGTCAAGTTGCGGCACAGCTGTATCGCAACGGTGGAGATGATTCAGCACTGCAACTGTTCTTCTCCGGTTCCGCGGCCAACGCCGATGAGCTCCTGTCACGCCTGGGCACCATGGACAAGCTTCTCGAGTACAACCGGTCGGTCTACGATGGCGCAATCTCGGCGCGCAACACCGCCCAATCGCTGACCGATCAGGCGAAGGTTGCCCGCGACGAACGAGACCGCCTGCAGCAGGTCGCAGAGCAGAAGATGATTGCGGCACAAGAAGCGGCCGACGCCGCACAGGCCGCGCTCGACGAGCAAGCCGCGAACCTCGAGACGATGCAGGCGCAGCTCGCCGCGCTGAAAGACACCACCACGCAGACTGTCGCTGGTTACCAGTCGGGTGTGGCCGCGCGCGAGGCCGAAGAGCGCGCCCGTCGCGAACGCGAAGCCGCGGAAGCGGCAGCCAACGGTGGCGGCAACGGCGGCGGCGGAGGCTCTGCCGGTAGCGGCGGTTGGGTCCGGCCCCACGGGGGCGGCCGAAGTTCAAGCTACGGCCCGCGGACCCCGATCTGCGGTTCGCAGGGCTGCTCCTCGAGCTACCACTACGGCGCGGACATGGCCAATGGCTGCGGAGCGGCGATCTACGCCGCCAACTCCGGAACAGTGGACTACGCCGGCGCGAACGGCAACTACGGCAATTACGTCCGCATCCAACACGGCGGGGGCGTCAGCACCGGGTACGCGCACATCAAACCCAGTGGCATCCTCGTTGGCAGGGGGCAATGGGTCAATTCGGGCCAGGTCATCGCTTACGCGGGTGACACTGGACGCTCCTTCGGTTGCCATCTGCATTTCGAGGTCTACATCAATGGTGGTTACACCAACCCCGTCCGATTCATGGAAGACCGCGGCGTCTATATCTAAGGCTCCGACATGGGAGCACGAAGTGGCGCCACCCACAATGACCAGTTGGGTAGAGAGGGCTGCTCCAGTCGTCACTCGCGACATCCTTGCTAGGGATCTCAGAGAGGGAGAATGACGCTACCCATCACCGCCGTCAGCCGCGACATGATGTCGGTCCACAGCCCTGTCACCATCAGGATTCCGAGGACGATCAGCAGTATGCCTCCGCATACGTTCACCACCCGGATGTGACGACGGAGGAACTCGACCGTCTTCGCCGCCCAACCGAACCCGAATGCGACCAACAGGAACGGGATGCCGAGGCCGAGCGAATACGCGAGGCCGAGGAAGCCGGCACGGACAGGGTCGCCAGCATTGAATGAAAGCGCGATGATCGCGGCCAATGTAGGTCCCATGCATGGCGCCCAGCCGATACCGAGTGCCACTCCGAGTAGCGGCGCCCCTACGATCCCGGCCCGTGAGCTGACGTGGAAGCGGACCTCCCTCTGGGCGAAACTGAATAACCCGAGGAAGACGAGCCCCATGAGGACGACGACGAGCCCGAGGATGCGTGTGACCAGGTCTCCCCAGTGTAGGAAGAACACGCCAGCCGTTCCGCCCAGCGCAGTGATGAGAACGAAGACGACGCTGAAGCCGAGGATGAACAGCAGCACGCCGAACACGAGTCGTCGGCGCTCAGGTGCGGCTGCGTTTGTCGCGTCACCTTTCGAGCTCGGTGAGACTGTCCCGCCGAGAAAGCCGAGGTAGCCGGGGACCAGCGGGAGCACGCAGGGCGACAGGAACGACACGAGACCGGCGAGCATCGCGATGGGGACTGCGAGCCAGAGCGCGCCGGACCCGATGATGGTGTCGGCGTTCATGGTGTCTCCGCCAGAGCGTCCTTGACGAGTGTCGAGAGGATCGAGGTGCCGTCGATGGGTCCGATGATGCGGGCGGCGACACGGCCCTGTTTGTCGAGCACGAGAGTCGTCGGTGTCGCCTGGATCGGCACGACTTCGGAGAAAGCGAGTTTCGCCTCGGCCGTGTTCACGTCGATCAGGCTCGGGTAGGTGATGCCGAACTCTTCAGAGAATGCTTGGGCAGTGTCGGCCTGGTCGCGGGTATTGATGCCGATGAAAGCTACATCCTCGCCGCCGTATTCTTGCCAAACGCTCTCGAGATCCTTCGCCTCGACGCGGCACGGCGCGCACCCGGCATACCAGAAATTGACCACCGTGACCTTGCCAGAGTTGTCGGCGCTGTCGAAATCATCGCCAGTTTCAGTTACGCCGCTGAAGACCACGGGTTCGCTCCGCTCGGCCACCGGGATCTCGGCGATTGAGCCGTTGGCGGCCACATAGCCGGTGTTCTCGCCCCGTAGGAAGGAATCGCTGACCGGATCCGGCGCACATCCGATTAGGCCGATCGCGAACACCGCAGCGAGCATGACCCCGACCGCACCACGAGCTTTACGAAAGCGAGGGTCTCGACGCACATTTCGCACCCTATACACATCACCTATGCGTCCGCCGAACCAGGCCACCGCCCGCGACTCGCTTGCCGCTTCCGATGTTCTCCAGGGCACGTCGTGACGGACTCTGGCAGCCTGAGGGCAGTAGCGCCAAAGTAGGCTGATGAGTCACCGCCGGCTACGGCCGTCACGATGTTGGCCAGGTAGCTGAATAGTTCGCGGGGCATCGCGTTAGAGCAGCAAGGTCACGCCGACGCACTCCATGAAGGTCTGCGGGTTTCACGCACTCGCTGTCGGGCTTCACTTCGTAGTGCAGGTGGCAGCCGTACGACCTGCCCTCGTTGCCAACCGTGATCGCCACCCCACGTCATCCGTGATGCACCAGTTACCCGAGGCAACGGGGCGTAGCGGGACTGCCTTCGCTGTTCCTTGAGTTATATACCCCTAGGGGGTATTCTGAGGGTGTGAACAGCTATGACGATAACAAAGCGGATCTGCGCAAGCGCTTAAGCCGTGTCGAAGGTCAGGTACGAGGTATTGCACGGATGGTCGATGAGGACAAGTACTGCATCGACATCCTTACGCAGGTTTCTGCGGCGACGAAGGCCCTCGAAACGGTGGCGTTGTCGCTGCTGAGTGACCATCTGAGTCACTGTGTCGCGGAAGCCAGTGCGGAGGGCGGCGCGGTCGCGGCCGAGAAGGTGCGCGAGGCCAACGAAGCGATTGCCCGCCTGGTTCGTTCATGACCACACGTCTGTCTTATTGAAGGAGACATCATGACTGATCGCATCGAGCTCGGGCTGAAGGATGCAAACGCTGGTTGCGCATGCTGCGCTGCGCCATCGAGCGCGGAGACATCCGCACCTAGTGATGCTGCGGTGACAGCCGAGGTGCTGGTCGACGGTATGACGTGCTCACATTGCGTGTCGAGCGTCAGCGAAGAACTGAGCGCTGTCGACGGCGTCGAGTCTGTCACTGTGGATCTCAACTCGGGTGGCACCTCCCGGGTGACCATCCGCAGCACCGCACCGGTCGATCCCGCTGCTGTGAAGGCCGCGGTGGAGGAGGCCGGCTACGCCCTCCCGACCAGCGACGTCTGAGCCGCACCCGACGCGACCGGTCACCCGCGCGCATCCGAGCAAGGAGTCCCCGATGAGCCAGCACGACGAACGCACCGATTATACCGCGCACCACAATCACACGCCGGCGGCCACGACGGAGCACGACCACGCGAGCGAGGCCGCGACGGAACACGACCACACGGCGATGAGCCAGGACCACGCTGCACCGCACGACGGAACCGGGCACGAGGGGCACGCCGGGCATGGTGGCCACGGGGATCACGTGGGGCAGTTCCGCCGGTTGTTCTGGATCATGCTGCTCCTCGCGGTGCCGGTGGTCGGGTTCTCGATGATGTTCTCGATG
>NZ_SSDF01000045.1 GCF_004794515.1 Microbacterium sp. A20
CCGGTCGCACTTTCTGTCGCGCTCGCGGCTCCCGGGCGGCAGAAAGTGCGACCGGAGGCGAGGGGCGAGGGCTGGAAGCGAGGGGCTGGAGGCGAGGGGCTGGAGGCGAGGGGTGGGGTGGGGAGGGGTCAGCGCGGAGTGTGCGCCTCGAGGAACTCGTACACGTCGGTCGTGTCGACGCCGGGGAACGCGCCGGTCGGCAGGGTCGCGAGCAGCGTGCGGGGCGTCTTCACGTTGGGCCAGGAGTTCTCGCGCCAGCGGCCTTCCAGCTCGGCGGGCGCCCGGCGGCAGCACACCTCGACCGAGTGCTTCGAGACGCCGCGGTGCGAGGTGTCGCGCCCCACAAACCACTTCGTGTCGTCGAAGCGCACGCCCACGCTCACCGAGTGCAGCCCCTCGCTCGAGGACTCGACCCGGGCGGTGCACCAGTAGGTGCCGTTGCCGGTGTCGGTGTACTGGTAGTACGGGTTGAAGCGGTCGTCCTCATCGAACACGACGCGCGAGGTCCACCGCCGGCAGCACATCTGCCCCTCGATGGCACCGAGGCGGTCGGTCGGGAAGTTCACGTCGTCGTTCTCGTACGCCTTGGTGATCGTGCCCGACTCGTGCACCTTGAGGAAGTGCACGGGGATGTCGAGGTGCCGCGTCGCGAGGTTGGTGAAGCGGTGCGCGGCCGTCTCGTACGACACCGAGTAAGCATCGCGCAGGTCTTCGATCGAGATCGCTCGCCGCTGCTTGGCATCCTTCAACGCGGGGACGACATGCGCCTCCGGGATGAGGAGCGCACCGGTCAGATAGTTGGTCTCGACCCGCTGCCGCAGGAACTCGGCATAGCTGCGCGGCTCGGAGTGGCCGAGAATACGGCTCGACAGCGCCTGCAGCACCGCGGTGCGGGCGTCCCCCTTCGCGGGCACGCTGCTCGACAGGTACAGCCGGCCGTTCGCGAGGTCGGCGACACTACGGGTGGTCTGCGGCAGGTCGGGGGCGTAGTGCAGGGTGAAGCCCAGGTAGGCGGCGATCTCGGATGCGGTGCGCTGGGTCAGCGGCCCGCCGGGGTGGCCGACCGCCGCGAGGATCTCGGCAGCCTTGGCCTCGAGGTCGGCGAAGTGGTTGTCCTGCCGGCGCATCAGATGCCGCAGCTCGACGTTCGCCCGCCGGGCCTCCTCGGGCGTCGCGGCGCGCTCGTCCTTGAGCCGGTCGATCTCCCCGTGCAGCGCGAGCAGGGCCTTCAGAGCATCCGTCGGCAGACTCTTCGCGATGCGGAACGGCTCGATGCCCAGCGCCTGGAACGTCTGTCCCTTCATCGCGCGTTCCAGGGCGATCTCGATGGCACTGCGCTCGTCGAGCGGCTCCCCCTCCAGCAGCGCGTCGATCGTGACCCCGAGCGCTCGGGCGATCGCCTGCAGCTGGGTGAGCTTGGGTTCGCGCTTGCCGGTCTCGATCATCGACATCTGGCTCGGCGCCCGATCGACGGCCGAGGCCAGGTCGTCGAGGGTCATCCCCTTCGCCGTACGGAGCCGGCGGATCCGTCGACCGATCGTGAGGGCGTCGGTCTCTTCTGCCTCAGAGCTCTGGGTCCCTGAGCTCGTCGATGGGCTCATGGCGGCGATTCTGTCACAGAAACAGAATTTCGCACGATCTTCTCTCCGAAATCGGTCGTCGGATATCCCGAACTTCACCCACAGTGGAACCACGCCACCCCGGCACCGCAGCCGGATCCACCGAGGAGACACCATGACGAACACCGCCCACACCCCGACGCCCCGCCCCGCCGGTCTGCGAGCCGGCGACCAGGTTCAGACGGCCGCCGAGCTCCAGGAGATCTGGGACACCGATCCCCGCTGGGACGGCGTCGAGCGCACCTACTCGGCCGACGACGTCATCCGCATCCGCGGCTCGGTCCGGGAGGAGTCGACCCTCGCGCACCGCGGTGCCGACAACCTCTGGAACCTCCTGCACACCGAGGACTACGTCCGGGCGCTCGGCGCCTACACCGGAGGTCAGGCCGTGCAACAGGTGCGGGCGGGCCTCAAGGCGATCTACCTCTCCGGATGGCAGGTCGCCGCAGACGGCAACCTCGCCGGTCAGACCTACCCCGACCAGTCGCTGTACCCCGCGAACTCGGTGCCGGCGGTCGTGCGCCGCATCAACAACGCCCTCATCCGCCAGGACCAGCTGGAGCACGCCGAGGGCGAGACCACGCAGGATTGGCTCGCGCCGATCGTGGCCGACGCCGAGGCCGGCTTCGGCGGACCGCTGAACGCCTACGAGCTCGCGCAGTCGCTCATCCAGTCGGGAGCCGCGGGCATCCACTGGGAGGACCAGCTGGCCAGCGAGAAGAAGTGCGGTCACCTCGGCGGCAAGGTGCTCGTGCCCACCCAGCAGCACATCCGCACGCTGAACGCCGCCCGCCTCGCCGCTGACGTGGCGGGTGTGCCGACCGTCATCATCGCCCGCACGGATGCCCTCGCCGCCGACCTGCTCACCAGCGACGTCGACGAGCGCGACCAGCAGTTCACCACCGGCGAGCGCACCACCGAGGGGTTCTACCGGATCCGCCCAGGTCTGGAATCGGTCATCAGCCGCGGCCTCGCCTTCGCCCCGTACGCGGACCTGCTGTGGGTCGAGACGGGAGAGCCCGACATCGAGCTCGCGCGCAACTTCGCCGCCGCCATCCACGCGCAGTTCCCGGGTAAGCTCCTGGCCTACAACTGCTCGCCGAGCTTCAACTGGAAGAAGCACCTGTCGGACGCCGAGATCGCGACGTTCCAGCAGGAGTTGGCAGACCTGGGCTACAAGTTCCAGTTCATCACCCTCGCCGGCTTCCACGCCCTGAACCACTCGATGTTCGACCTCGCCCGCGGCTACGCCGATCGCGCCATGAGCGCGTACGTCGAGCTGCAGGAAGCCGAGTTCGCCGCCGAAGCCCACGGTTACACCGCCACCAAGCACCAGCGCGAGGCGGGCACCGGCTACTTCGACGTCATCTCCACCGCGCTCAACCCCGACAGCGCGACGCTCGCCCTCGCCGGCTCCACCGAAGCCGCGCAGTTCCACTGATCCGTCGAGACCCCCGGTTCTCGTCGAGACCCCGCGCTGTCAGCATCCACAGCCCGGGGTCTCGGCGACAAGCCGGGGTCTCAGCACACGTAAAGGACTCGATCATGACCACTCCCACCGCTCCCCCGACCACGGCTCCGATCCAGACGACCCAGCAGGGTCCCGCGATCGAGGTCACCGGCGCCCTGCGCGACCGGTACGACGAGATCCTCACCCCCGAGGCCATCGCCTTCCTCACCGAGCTGCACCACCGCTTCGCGTCGCGCCGTCACGACCGCCTCGCAGACCGGATGCGCCGCCGCTTCGAGATCGGCAACGGGCACGACCCCCGTTTCCGCGAAGACACCGCTCACATCCGCGAGGACCGCGACTGGCGCGTCGCCGGTGCCGGGCCCGGCCTCGAGGACCGCCGCGTCGAGATCACCGGGCCCACCGACCCGAAGATGACCATCAACGCCCTGAACTCCGGGGCGCGGGTGTGGCTCGCCGACCAGGAGGACGCCACGAGTCCGACCTGGAAGAACGTCATCGAGGGCCAGCTCTCGCTGCGGGACGCCATCCGCGGCGAGCTGTCGTTCACCTCGCCGGAAGGCAAGGAGTACCGCGTGACGGCCGAGCGCACGCCCACGATCGTGATGCGCCCGCGCGGGTGGCACCTGCCCGAGAAGCACATCGCGTTCATCGACCGTGCCGGTCGTCGCACCTCGGCATCCGGATCGCTGGTCGACTTCGGCCTCTACTTCCTGCACAACGCGCAGGCGCTGATCGACGGAGGCCGTGGACCGTACTTCTACATCGCCAAGCTCGAATCGAGCGAGGAGGCGAAGCTGTGGGACGACGTGTTCTCGTTCAGCGAGGAGTACTTGCGTCTCCCGCACGGCACGATCCGCGCGACCGTGCTGATCGAGACGCTGCCGGCGGCGTTCGAGATGGACGAGATCCTCTACGAGCTGCGCGATCACTGCGCGGGGCTGAACGCCGGCCGCTGGGACTACATCTTCTCGATCATCAAGAACTACCGCGGCCGCGGAGCCCGCTTCGTGCTCCCCGACCGCAGCGAGGTCACGATGACGGTACCGTTCATGCGGGCGTACACCGAGCTGCTCGTGCAGACCTGCCACAAGCGGGGCGCCTTCGCGATCGGCGGCATGAGCGCGTTCATCCCGAACCGCCGCGACCCCGAGGTGACGGCACGCGCGATCGAGAAGGTCACCGCCGACAAGAAGCGCGAGGCCGGAGACGGCTTCGACGGCACCTGGGTGGCGCACCCCGACCTGATCCCCACGGCTCAGGCGGAGTTCGACGCCGTGCTGGGGGACCGCCCCAACCAGGTCGACCGTCAGCGCGACGACGTGCACGTCGAGGCCCGCGACCTGCTCGACCTGCACATCGGTCGGCCGATCACCGCGCAGGGCGTGCGGGACAACGTGTCGGTCGCCATCCGCTACCTGGAGGCCTGGCTGCGCGGACTGGGTGCCGTGGCGATCGACAACCTGATGGAGGATGCCGCGACGGCCGAGATCAGCCGCTCGCAGGTGTGGCAGTGGATCCACCAGGACCGCACCACACAGGACGGCACCCCGATCACGGCGGAGTACATCGAGGGGCTGATCACCCAGGTGCTCGCGCAGGCGACGCGCAGTCACGGTGATCGGTACGACGATGCGGCGGAGATCTTCCGCGAAGTCGCCCTGAAGGAGGAGTTCCCCACCTTCCTCACCCTCGGCGCTTACAGCCGGTTCCTGATCGACGAGGACTGAGCGCACGGAGAGAGCCCCCGGGCTGCGGCTGCTGCCGTGGGTCCGGGGGCTCTTCCGCATCCGGAGCCGGCGCCGGAGCCCGTGTCGGCAGGCAGGCGTAGCCTGGAGGCATGACCGACGCCTGGGCGGACATCGCCACTGAGTTCCTGCACTTCTACCCGCGCGGCCGGCGGCTGCTCGCGGTGGCCGGCGCGGATGCCGAGCGCTCGCGACAGGCGGCTGACGACCTCACGAGCGCGCTGACGGCGTCGGGGCAGCAGGTCATCCGCGAGCACTCGCCGGAAGGTGACGAAGCCGGGCTCCGCGCCGTGGTCACCGCGTTCCGCGAGGGCCCGAAGAGCGACGAGGTCCTGCTCGTCTCCGGGCCGGCGGCCCTGCTCGGCGAGCGCACCAGGGGCATGTGGAACTACGCGGTGTGGCAGCTCGCCGGCGACGAACCGCCGCACACGGTCGCCGGGTCGATCGTCGACGTGAGCGACCCCGCGCATCCGGCGCGACGGTTCGCCGACTACTGCTCGCTGCCCGCCTCGTACGGAGCCTGATCCGCGAGCCCGCTCAGCGCGCGTCGCCCGGTTCGGCGTCGAGGCGCGCGCGGACCTCGTCGTCCAGCACCAGGTCGGCCGCCCCCAGCGCCTCGTCCAACTGCTCGAGCGACGACACCCCGACGACGGGGATGACCGGGACCTCACCACCGAGGAGCCACGCGAGCGCGACCTGATTCGGCGTCGCGCCGATCTCGGCCGCGACCTCGTGCAGCAGCGCACGACGGGCATGGCTGGTCGGATGATCGACCCCGCCCCACAGCGGCTTTTCGAGACGCGCGATCCCACCCTGATGCAGCGGGGAGTACACGGTGATGGCGAGCGGCGGCCGGTCGGGAGTACCGGTGGATGCCGCGTAGTCGAGCAGGTCGGGCGTGACGAAGTTGTTCCGCCCGATGCGCGGCGCGGGATACAGGTAGCTGTACTGCTGCTGCACGACACCGTACGGGGCGATGCCCTGCCGCTGCGCCTCCATTCGCGCTTCGACCACGCGCCAGGTGGGCACGTTGGAGATGCCGGTGATGCCGACGAGGCCCTGTTCCTGAAGCTCACCGAAGGCACCGACCGTCTCGGTGAGAGCCACATCGCGGTCGTCGACGTGGCCGTAGAGGACGTCGATGTGGTCGATGCCGAGGTGGCGGGCACTCTCCGGCGCCTGCCGACGGATGACCTCGGCCGAGAGGCCCTCGAAGTTCGTCGGCGGTGTGTTCGACAGCGGCTTCGACGGGTCCTTCTGCGCGGCGCCGAGCTTTGTGGCGATGCGGAGCGTGTCGCGATTGCCGCGGTCGCTCATCCAGTGCCCGAGCAGATCTTCACTGTCGCGGCCGGCACCACCCGCCCAGAGACTGTAGTTGTTGGCGGTGTCGATGAAGGTGCCGCCCGCCTCGACGAAGCGGTCGAGGATGGCGCGCGAGGTGTCCCCGTCGGTGCGGGTGCCGAAGTTCATGGCTCCCAGGCACAGCGTCGAGACGTCGAACGAGGTGCGGCCATCGGAGAGGGTGCGGTACTGCATGGTGTTCCTTTCTCGGGGATGGCTCCACGGTAGGGAGTGATCGGCTCGGGGATACACTCCAATCACGATGCAGAACACCAGACCGATTCTTGCGTGGGACACGCTCCTCGACGTCGTTCCGGCGAGCGGCTCCGGCGTTGCCGGACCGCTGCGGGACCGAGTGGAGACCGCGCTACGCCGCGCCATCGACGAGAGTCGCCTCTCCCCCGGCGCCGCCGTCCCGCCCAGCCGCATTCTCGCGGAGACGCTCGGGGTCTCGCGCTGGGTCGTGACCGAGGCGTACGGACAGCTGGTGGCCGAGGGTGTGCTGGAGGCGAGGACCGGATCGGCCACCCGCGTGGCGGAGCGGCAGGAGATGCCGGACGCCACCCGGGGCATCGAACATCCCGTGCCGCGCGACCCCGCGCCGGCATCCGCACCGCCCATCCGCTACGACCTGCGTCCGGGCATCCCCGACCTGCGCGCCACTCCCCGATCGCGGTGGGCGGCAGCGCTGCGCGCCGCCCTCGCAGCGCTCCCCGACCAGGACCTCGCCGCCGCTCACCCGTCCGGCTACGCACCGGCGCGCGAGGCGGTCGCCGCGTACCTCTCGCGCTCGCGGCACGCGGTCGCCGACGCCACCCGGATCACGATCACCCACGGCGCCACCGACGGCATGGGACTGCTCGCCCGGGAACTGCACCGCCGCGGCCATCGGACGATTCTCGTGGAGGATCCGAGTTGGCCGCGGCTGCGCGCAGTCGCCGAAGACAACGGCCTGCGCCCCATTCCGGTGCCCGTGGACGGCGACGGCATCGACACCGGGCAGCTGCGCTCGCTCGCATCCGGCACCGGGGCCATGGCCGCCCTCGTGACTCCCGCCCACCAGTTCCCCCTCGGCGCGGCGCTCGCCCCCGCCCGCCGCGAGGAGTTGGTGCGCTGGGCCAGGGATAGCGACGCACTGGTGATCGAAGACGACTACGACGCCGAGTTCCGCTACGACCGCCGGCCCGTTCCCGCCCTGCAGCGCCTCGCACCGGACCGCGTCGCGCTCATCGGCTCGCTGTCGAAGTCGGTCTCGCCCGCGCTGGGCCTCGGATGGATGCTGCTCCCTCCGGGCATCGCTCCCCCGGTCTCGACGGCGCCGCCCTCGCTGATCGACCAGGCCGCCCTCGCGCATTTCGTCACTCAGGGTGACTTCGAGCGGCATCTGCGCGCCTCGCGCACGCGCTTCCGTCGCCGTCGGCAGCGACTGCTCGACGCCTTGACGATCGAACTCCCCGAGTTGTCGGTCGCAGGTATCGCCGCCGGTATGCACCTGGTGCTGACGCTCCCGTCGCATCTACCGGCTTCCGCTGTGGTCGACGCCGGTGCCTCCGAGGGGCTGGCTCTCACTTCGCTGCGCCGCTACACCGACGCGGCCGATCGCCCGGACGCGCTGGTCCTCGGATACGGAGATCTCGACGACACCCTCGTCGAGGAGGCAATCGCTCGCCTCGCGGCTCTCGTCCGATGAAGGCTCGAGCAACGCACACCCGCAACTCCGGTCGCACTTTCTGCCGGATGTCGCGCGTCGACGCGACAGAAACTGCGACCGGAACCGAACTCGAGGCCTTCGACCCCCGTCAGCGGAACGAGGCCGCGACCGAGTTGCGGTGATAGTCGAACACGATGCTCGTGCGGGTGGAGGCGACGCTGCTCTGCGCCGAGAGATGCTCGAGCACAAACTCGCGCATCTCGGACGAGTCGGCGACCGCGATGTGCAGCAGGAAGTCGTCGTCGCCGCCGAGGAAGAACACCTGGATCACCTGCGGCAGCACACGCACCCGGTCCGCGAACTCGACGATGCTCTCGCGCCGTCCGCTCGGGCGCAGGGTGACGCCGATGACGGCCTGGAGTCCGGCGCCCAGCATCCGCTCGTCCACACTCGCGTGGAACCCCGTGATCACGCCGCGGTCGACGAGGGCCCGCAGCCGGGTGTGCGCAGTCGAAGGCGCGACGCCGAGGCGACCGGCGAGCTCGGCGTTCGTCATGCGTCCGTCGGCCGTCATCAACTGCACGATCCGCGCGTCGATCGCGTCGAGGGCGGGCGCCCGAACGGTATTCGGCTCTGAGGCTCCGGAAGTCGTCTCCATACGAAGCATTATTCAGGATGCTGCCTCAAATCGAATCATCTTCAGTGATTCTGTTGTTCCGTCGATGTTTCTGCGATCCTGGTGCCGCACCGCATCAACCCAGGAGGATCAATGAAGATCGGCGTCCCCACCGAGGTCAAGAACAACGAGAACCGCGTCTCCCTCACCCCCGCCGGCACCGATCGTCTGGTGCACGAGGGCCATCGCGTGCTCGTGCAGTCCGGCGCGGGCCTCGGCTCGCGCATCACCGACGACGACTACCGCGCAGCCGGCGCCGAGATCGTGGAGACCGCCGCCGAGGCCTGGGGCGACGCCGACCTCGTCATCAAGGTCAAAGAGCCGATCGCGCAGGAGTACGGATTCCTGCGCGAGGACCTCACCCTCTTCACCTACCTGCATCTCGCCGCCGACCGCGCATTGACCACGGCGCTCGTGGATGCCGGTACCACCGCCGTCGCCTATGAGACGGTGCAGCTGCCCGACCGCAGCCTGCCGCTGCTCGTGCCGATGAGCGAGATCGCGGGACGACTCTCGGTGGTCATGGGCTCACACTCTCTGCTGCGCTCCCAGGGCGGTCGCGGGATGCTGCTGGGCGGGATCGCCGGCACTCCGCGGGCGAAGACCGTCGTGATCGGAGGCGGCGTCGCCGGAGAGCACGCGGCTGCGAACGCGCTCGGCCTCGGATCGAAGGTGACGGTCGTCGACGTCTCGCTGCCGCGTCTGCGCGAGCTCGAACACCGCTACGGCGGCGCGCTGGAGACCCGGGCGTCGAGCCGCTACGACATCGCCGAAGAACTCAAGACGGCCGACCTCGTGATCGGCTCCGTCCTGATCCCCGGCGCGGCCGCCCCCAAGCTCGTGACAGACGAAATGGTCGCCGCGATGAAGCCCGGCTCGGTGCTGGTCGACATCGCGATCGACCAGGGCGGATGCTTCGAAGGCTCGCGGCCGACCACCCACGACGACCCCACGTTCGCCGTGCACGACTCCATCTACTACTGCGTCGCGAACATGCCGGGCGCCGTTCCGGAGACCGCGACCCGCGCGCTGACGAACGCAACCCTCCCCTACGTCTCGGCGATCGCCGGCAAGGGCTGGGAGCGCGCCGCATCCGAAGACGCCGCACTCGCGAGGGGTCTGAACGTGCAGGGCGGACGCATCACGCTCGACGCGGTCGCCCGCGCGCACGGCCTCTGAGGAGGAGATCCTCCGGGCGGCGCGGGCAGCCGGCCGAACCTGAGGGGTCAGAACACGCCGCACGCCCACTCCCCGATACGGCATGTCCTGACCCCTCACGGGGGCGCCGCGGAAAGAATCGACGATCTTGCTGGCGTCCTCGCCCGCACGACGCCCGCGCCCCCGAGTACGCTCGTAGTCGTGACCGAACGCGCTCCTCTCTCCCGCAAGCTGTCCGCCATCGCCGAGTCCGCGACCCTCAAGGTAGACGCCAAGGCCAAGGCCCTCAAGGCCGAAGGCAAGGACGTCATCTCCTATGCCGCCGGTGAGCCCGACTTCGCGACGCCGCAGTTCATCGTGGATGCCGCGGCCGAGGCTCTGGCCGACCCGGCGAGCTACCGCTACACGCCGGCACCGGGCCTTCCCGCGCTGCGTGAGGCGATCGCCGCGAAGACGCTACGCGACTCCGGTCTCGAGGTCTCACCGAGCCAGGTCATCGTCACCAACGGCGGCAAGCAGTCGGTCTACCAGGCCTTCCAGGCGGTGGTGAACCCCGGCGACGAGGTGCTGCTGCCCGCGCCGTACTGGACCACGTACCCCGAGGCCATCCGCCTCGCCGACGGAACGCCGGTCGAGGTGTTCGCCGGCGCCGACCAGGAGTACAAGGTCACGGTGGAGCAGCTCGAGGCCGCTCGCACCGCCCGCACCACCGCGCTCGTCTTCGTCTCGCCGTCGAACCCCACCGGCTCGGTCTACACCGCTGAGGAGACCCGCGCGATCGGCGAGTGGGCACTCGAGCACGGCATCTGGATCATCAGCGACGAGATCTACCAGAACCTCACCTACGAGGGGGTCAAGGCCACCTCGATCGTCGAGGCCGTGCCCGAGGTCGCCGGCCAGACCATCCTGGTCAACGGCGTCGCGAAGACTTACGCCATGACCGGCTGGCGCGTGGGCTGGATGGTCGGCCCCGCCGACGCCATCAAGGTCGCCGGCAACCTGCAGTCGCACCTGTCGAGCAACGTGAACAACGTCGCGCAGAAGGCGGCGATCGCCGCGCTCAACGGCCCGCAGACCGAAGCCGATCAGTTCCGCGAGGCATTCGACCGCCGCCGCAAGCTCATCGTCTCCGAGCTGTCGAAGATCGACGGACTCGTCGTGCCGAACCCGCTCGGCGCGTTCTACGTGTACCCCGACGTGCAGGGTCTGCTGGGTCGCACCTGGGGCGGCGTGACGCCGACCACCTCGCTCGAACTCGCCGACCTCATCCTCGACCAGGCCGAGGTGGCGGTCGTCCCCGGCGAGGCCTTCGGTCCGTCCGGATACATCCGCATGTCGTACGCCCTCGGCGACGACCAGCTGCTCGAGGGTGTGCAGCGCCTTCAGCGACTGTTCGCCTGATCCGCGGAAGCACCGATCCGGTGCGCCGAAGCCCCGGTTAATCGCCGAGACCCCCTCCTATGCGCGTCGCAAGGAGGGGGTCTCGGCATCTACCCGGGGCTTCGACGTCCGGCCCAGACTGTCCGGCCGCGATCAGTCCTCGGGGTGGAAGCCGATCAGCCAGCGGATGCCGTAGCGGTCGACGAGCGTGCCGTCGAAGTCTCCCCACGGGCGCTTCTGCAGAGCGTCGATCACTCGGCCGTCGGCGGCAAGTTTGTCGTACCACCCCGTGAGGGTCAGCGCATCGGCCGTGCCGAGCAGCGAGAGGAACATGCCGCTCATCTGCACGGCGTCGTCGTCGGCTCCGGCATCCGCACCGGCGAGCTCGACCGGTCCGCTCAGCTGGCCGTGCGCGATGGCATCGTCGGGCCCGTCGCGCCGACCTGCCGTGGCGTAGTCGAGCAGCTGCAGCTCGCCGCCGAACACCGAGCGGTAGTGACGCAGCGCCTCTGCGGCATTGCCGGGGAACAGCAGGTACGGGATCAGTCCGCTCATCCCGCGAGTGTAGCCGCGACCGCCGACGCCCTGTAGGCGGATCGCCTCAGAGCTCGACGCCGACCAGCACCGGCTCCGGCTGCAGCACGAGGCCGAACTCGGCGTGCACCCGGCTCTGGATGAACCGGGCGAGCTCGGCGACCTCGCCCGCCGTCGCGCCGCCGCGGTTGGTCAACGCGAGCGCGTGCTTCGTCGACACGGATGCGCGGGAGCGCGGGAGCTTGAACCCCTTGCGGATGCCGGCCTGCTCGATCAGCCACGCCGCGCTCACCTTCACGTCGGAGACGGTCGTCGGCTTCGACAGCGGGACCTGGCCGTCGTAGGAGGCGAGGGGGATCACGGTGACCGCATCGAGGTCGGGGGCGACCGGCCAATGCGGGCACTCCGGTGGCAGCGCACCGGCGACCGCCGCCGTCACGATCGCGTTCTGGAAGAAGGAGCCCACGCCGTGGGTGTCGGGGTCGGCCTCGTCGAGCAGCATGCCCTTCGACGCACGCGTGGCGAGGATGCGCTCGCGCACCCAGCTCAGCGGGACCGGTGTCTCGTCGGTCAGTCCGAGTGCACGACGCAGCTGCTCGCCGCGCACCACCCGCTCACCGGTGATCGCCAGGTCGACGGTGACGGAGAGGATCACGGCACGCCGGAGCGGCACACTGCCGTGGTGGTGCTTGAGGACCGAGGTTCGGAAGCCCAGTCCGAGCTCGGCCGCCGGAACGGTCGAGATCTCACCGGTCGACTCGTCGATGAGCTCGACCTCGACCAGCGTCTCCTGGATCTCCTGCCCGTACGCCCCGATGTTCTGCACGGGAGACGCGCCGACCGTACCCGGGATCCCGCTCATGGCCTCGAGGCCGGCGTAGCCGTGCGCGACCGCGTAGGCGACCAAGTCGTCCCACGAGTGCCCGGCCTGCGCGCGCAGACGGATGCGGCCCGCGTGCGGGGACGGCAGCTCTTCGATCCCCTCGGTGCGCACCCGGATGACGGTGCCCTCGAAGGGTTCGTCGCCGACGAAGAGGTTGGATCCGCCACCGAGGACGAACCACTCGTCGCCGCGCGCCCAGGTATCACGCAGCGCCTCGATCAGGCCCTCGGTCGTCGTCGCCTCCTGCATCCGCTCGGGTGCGGCGCCCGTGCGCAGCGTGGTCAGCTCCGCCAGTCGGACCGGCTCGATCTCCCGCATCACCGCGTCCTCATCAGACGGCGACGCGCAGCTGCGCCTTGACGAGCACGGTGGTCTCGCCGAACGTGACCTTGAGGTCGATGCGCGCGACCTCGTCATCCACCGCGCCGACCGTGGCGACGACGGTGATGTCGGCACCGTCGACCGGGTCGACGACGACCGGCTTGGTGAAGCGCACCCCGTAGTCGAGGATCTTCGTCGCCGGGTCGAGGGCTGCGACGACCACAGACGAGGCGATGCCCATCGTGAGCATGCCGTGCGCGAGCACGCCGGGAAGCCCGACGGATGCGGCGACATCGTCGCGGTAGTGGATCGGGTTGAAGTCTCCGGATGCCCCTGCGTAGCGCACGAGGGATTCGCGGGTGAGATGCACGGTGCGCTCGGCGACCACGTCTCCGACGGTGTAGCCCATCAGGCGGCCTCCCCTTCATCCGTGCTCTCCGCGCCCACCAGAAGCACGCTCGTCGCCGTGACGACATGGGCTCCCGCGGCATCCGCGATCGCAGCCTCGCTGGTGATCATGGCGTTGCCGCCCATCATGCGGATGCCGGTGACGCGCAGCTGCGCGGTGAGCTCATCGCCCGCGACGATCGGTCGCGTGTAGGTGAAGCGCTGCTCGGCGTGGATGGTGCGGGCGAGCACGATGCCCGAATCCTCCTGCGCCAGCAGCTGCTGGAGCGTGAGGTCCTGGATCACCATCGCGAAGGTCGGAGGTGCGACGACGTCGGAGAAGCCGGCCGCGCGGGCGGTCTCCACGTCGGTGTGCTGAGGGGCGTCGGCGAAGACGGCGCGAGCGAACTCGCGTACCTTCTCGCGGCCGACGAGGTAGGGGGCCGTCGGCGGGAACTCCCGGCCGACCAGTTCTTGGTTCACTGCCACCCCTCGATCCTACCGAGGGGTGGCGGTGAACCAGGCCGCGAGGGTGTCAGGCTGCCCGCGCCGACACCGCCGATCCGAGGAGGACCATCCGCATGCAGCGTTCCGCAGCGTCGCGGAGCAACCCCTCCCCCTGCTCCACTGCCTGTTCCAGCGGCATGGGCACCGTGATGATCGAGGCGATGGCACCGATGCCGATGTCGTGCACGGTCGGAGCCCCGACGCCGAGGGAGCCGGCGATGCCGAGCACCGGCACACCTGCCGCTCGGGCGCGCATCGCGATCTCCGCCGGCACCTTGCCGCGGGGCGTCTGGAAGTCGATCGCGCCTTCGGCGGTAATGACGAGATCGGCGACGGCCATCAGGTCGTCGAGCGCCTCGGGCAGCAGACCGCCGTCGAGCAGCACTTCGAAGCGCGGAACGAGGCCTGCGCCGAGCACGGCAGCCAGTCCGGCGCCCAGTCCGCCGGATGCTCCCGTGCCGCCGCCGGTGCGCACATCCATCGCCGCGCCGTATGGGCTCTGCGCTTCCAGCACACCGGCCCAGACGTCGAGGGCGTCCGCGAGCTGGTCCACCTGATCCGGGGTCGCACCCTTCTGCGGACCGAACACCCTCGCCACGCCTCGGGGTCCGCACAGCACGTTGTGGATGTTGCACGCGAGCACGATCTCGACCTCGCCGATGCGCGGGTGCAGGTCCGTGAGATCCAGGTGCGCGGCTTCGATGAGGTGTCGTCCGCCGACGGGAAGCGGCTTCCCATCACGGTCGAGGATGCGCGCACCGAGCGCTTCGAGCGCCCCCGCGCCACCGTCGCTCGTGCCGGAGTCGCCGCACCCGACGACGATGCGCTCGACATCGGAGTCCAGCGCCGCGACGATGAGCTCTCCGACCCCGCGGGTGGTGGTCTCCCCCGGATCGCGCCGATCCCGCGGCACGAGCCGGAGTCCCGCCGCAGCGGCCATCTCGACGACGGCAGTATCGCTGGCGTGGCCGCCGAGCCGCGCCCAGTGCGCGTCCACCGGATCGCCGACCGGTCCGGTGACCCGCGCAGTGACCAGTTGGCCGCCCGTGGCCGCGGCGAGCGCGGCGGCAGTGCCTTCCCCGCCGTCCGGCACCGGATACTCGTCCACCTGGACGCCGGGGATCACCCGGCGGACGCCGGCCGCGATCGCCTGCGCCACGGTCTCAGCGCTCAGGCTCTCCTTGAAGCCGCTCGGTGCGACCAGGATCCGCTGCGGGGTGTGGATCGACATGATTCCTCCTTCTGCGCCCGAACGGGCGACGACCGCCCGATCTTCGGGCACGACGAACAGCGGTGCGCCGACGGCGCACTCGGGTGATTGCGGGGGGCTATGGGGCGAGCGCCGCGACTCAGAGCAGCAGCGGCAGCCCCATGAGGGGCCAGACCCACAGCGCGAAGACGGCGACCAGGATGAACATCGCCGGTGCCAGCAGCACCGACAATCGACGCAGATCCTGCGCCGTGAACCCTCCCCTGACGATGTCGGGGTCGGCGAACATCGCGACCGGCTTCGCGGAGCTGGGCAGCGTGTGGCAGAAGCCGGCCGCGGCCGTCGAGGCGAACGCGGCCGCCATCGGGGAGACGCCCACCGCCGGGGCGAGGGCGATCACCACGGGGATGATCGCGGCCGAGCGCGCAGACCGGGACGGGATCAGCAGGTGCGCGGCGATCGAGATCGCGATGACCACGATCACGAAGGCGACGGCTCCCGCGGCCCCCAGGCCGCGGAGCGGCGCGAGGGCCGAAGAGCTCAGCCAGGCCGCGGCGCCCGTGGTGGTGAGCGCGGAGGCGAGAGCGAGGGTGGCGGCGAGGAACAGGAGCAGAGACCACGGCACACGTTTGATCGCGGCCGGAAAGGTGAGACAGCCGATGCCGGGTGTGACGGCGGCGACGGCGCCGATGAGGGCGACCAGGGCCGGAGGCAGGTGGTGCAGCGGCTCGGTGCTCCAGAGCAGGATCACGCCGCCCAGCAGCAGGGCCGCCCGCCGCTCCATCGCACTGAGTGGTCCTGTCACCGCCGTCGAGGCGGAACGGCCGATCTCGGCGGCATCCACGCGCAGTGGCGTCGCGCGGTCCTCGGGGCGCAGAAAGCGCCAGAGGATGAGCTCGCAGGCGAGATGCGACGACACGAGGGCCAGGGGCAACCCGAACCAGAGCCAGCTCAGGAACGTGAAGCCCTGCTCGCCGGCTGCCCGCAGCAGCTGGTCCGTGATGACATGGGCACCTGCGCCGAGCAGCGATGCGACGGCCGACAGCAGCACCACGGTCGGCATCAGCAGCGCCAGGGATCGAATCACGCGCTCGCGCCCGGGAAGGGTCGCGGACACGGCCGTGAACACCGGGACGGCGAGCGCCGCACGCCCCGAGGTGGCGGGGACCGCGAAAGCGGTGACGGTGAGGGCGACGGTCGTGAGGTGAAAGAGGCTCCGCGGTCCCCGCGCGAATCGGAGCAGATGCGAGGCTCCGCGCAGGGCGAGCCCCGAGGACGAGACGGCGGACGCGATCACGAATGCGCCGATGAGCAGCCAGATGGTCTCATCCCCCAGCGACGCGAAGAAGTCGCTGGCCGGGAGCACGCCCGTGACGATCAGGGCGATGGCCGCGAGGAAGGCCACGAGCGTGTCGTCGAGGCGCGTGGATGTCCAAGCCCACACCGCGAGCAGGAACACCGTGACCGTGATCGTGATCGGCAGGGTGATCGAGCCCGGCCCCGAGGGAGACCTGATCGACGACAGGGCCATCGCGATACCGATGGCGAAGACGAGTACGAGGGCCACGAGGCGAAGGACGGTGCCTCGCCGCGGTCGAGCCACCGCGAGGCGTCGCCCGGACGAGCGGACCCGAACCGGACGTCGCCCGGCGGGCAGGGCGTAGCGCTGCGGCGGCACCGTCGTGAAGCGTGCACGCTCTCCCGGGCCTTGATCCAGGTCGGCAGCGGACTCCGCCTGCGTCTGCTCGGTCATCGGAATCGGTATCCCGCCCCGCGGACGGTCTCGATGCGATCGACGCCGATCTTGCCGCGCAGGGCCCGCACGTAGACATCGACCACGTTGGATGCGGGATCGAAGTCCATCCCCCACACGTGCCCGATCAGCTGGTCCCGTGACAGCACCTGCCCCGCATTCTGGAGGAACACCTCGAGCAGCGAGAACTCCCGCGAGGTGAGCTCGCGCATCTCCCCGTCGACGGTGACGGTGCGGGCGCGGACGTCGACCCGGACGTCGTCGTGAGTGAGGACGGGGCCCGCCGCGCGCCCCTCTCCGTCACCGATCCGCAGTCGCACGCGGGCGATGAGCTCGGCGAACTGGAACGGCTTGGTGACGTAGTCGTTCGCACCGCTCTCGAGCCCCCGCACGGTGTCGATGACCGAGTCGCGGGCGGTGAGGATGATGACCGGAGTCGTCACGCCCTCGCCGCGCAGGTTGGCGACGACGTCGAAGCCGTCCATGCCCCCGAGGCCGATGTCGAGCAGCACCAGGTCGAACATGCCGCTGCGCGCCATCAGGAGAGCACTGTGTCCGTCGTCGGCTTCGGCCGTCTCGTAGCCGGCCGCGCGGAGACCACGACGGACGAACGAGGTGATGTGCGGGTCGTCTTCGGCGATCAGGATGCTGCGCATCTCACACGCTCCTCTCTGCGGCGGCATCCCGCCGCTCATCGGCGGCGGCGGGGAGGTCGATCCCGAACGTGGCGCCCTCGCCGAACACGCTGTCCACCCAGGCCGAGCCGCCGTGACCATCGGTGATGGCACGCACGATCGCCAGCCCCAGTCCCGACCCGCGCCGCACGCCGGAGCTGTCACCTCGCGCGAAGCGCTCGAAGATGCGCTCGGCATCGGCAGCCGCGACGCCCGGACCCGAATCACGAACCCACAGGCGCAATCGCCGCTCGGCGCCGTCGCCCTCGAAGCGAGAGCCGATCAGGATGCGGTCGCCCTGTTCGGTGACCTGCACCGCATTCGCCGCGAGCTGCAGCACCGCCTGGGTGACCCGCTGAGGGTCCAGCGGCGCGACTCCCTCTGCGACCTCCATGAGCTGCCAGCGACGATCGCCGAGGTTCTGCGCCTTCGCCTCGATGTCGAGGGTGAGCGCCGAGACCTCGCAGTTCGCGACCCGCACGAAATCAGGCTGCTCCGCCCGCGCGAGGACGAGGAGGTCGGTGACGATACGGCTCATCCGGTCGAGCTCATCGCTCACGAGCCGCAGGGTCGCAGCACGCTCCTCGGGCTCTTCGCTGAGCAGCTCGAGCTGCCCCCGCACGATCGTGATGGGCGTGCGCAGTTCGTGCCCGGCGTCGTCCACGAAGCGCTGCTGCGTCGCATGCACGGCTTCGAGGCGGTCGAGCATCTGGTTGAAGGTCGTGGCCACCGCAGCGATGTCGTCCGTGCCCTCGACCGGGACCCGGGCGCTGAGGTCGTGCTCGCCGATGTCGCGGGCGACGCGGTAGACCTCCCGCACCGGTGCCAAGATCTGACCGGCCACGAGCCAGGCGACACCCGAACTGAGGAGGATTCCCACCAGCGCCACCCACGCGATCGTCGTGAACTCCGCGTCCACCTGGGCGCGCGCCTCCTGCGTGTACTGCACGATCAGGATCGCCCCGGAGCGGTCTCCCGCCTCGAAGTCGAGCCGACCCCATCGCAGCGGACCGGCCTCCGGCGTCTCGGTCGCTCCAGAGGCTGCCGTCTCACCGAGCAGCGTCGTCACGAGCGCCTCGCCGCCCGGCACGGCCGACAGCGTGGAGGGGTCGGTCGCCGCCGTACGACCGTTCGCGATCGCGACGACCCCGCCCTCCACCGTCCCGATGACGACCTCGTCCTCGTGCACCGACTGGTGGGCGAGGTACTCGCTCAGCATCGCCTCGGCTGTGCTGTGTCCGCTCCCCGCGGCATCCGCGGCGAAGCGCGAGAATTCGGCCGCCTCCTGCTCGATCTCGGCATTCGCCGCCTGCTCGACGCTGGCGAGGAAGATCCCCCGCCCGATCATGCCGACGGCGAGGATCGTGATCACGGTGCTGAGGATGATCCACAGGGTGATCCGCCAGCGCGCAGGGAGGGTGCGCCGGCGGAGCGTGCGCAATGGAGCTCCCGCGACGATGTGGCCGCGAGGCGGCAGAATCGGCTGGCGTCCCGCCGGTTTCTCGTTCGCACCGATCGCGAGCGGCAGCGTGGGAGCGTCAGTCATCGTCGCCGCCATCGTCGTCGTCGTCGTCGCCGCCGAACGGGGCGGGAGCGGGGGCCGGCGCCGGGGCGGGAGGCAGCACCGGGCTGCTCTTCGTCGGCGCACCCGACGGTGCAGGAGCGGGTGGGGGCACCGGGGCCGTCGGGTCCAGTTGCACCGACACGGGCTCGGGCGGTATCTGCGGCGACGGCGGCATCTGCGCCAGCACGACGCTGCCGACCGCGAAAGCCACCGGGATGGCGATCAGGGCGCCGGGGATCAGGAGGCGTCGGGGGCTGGTCATCCCCCCATGATGTCGGGCGATGATGAGGCGCAGATGAGCCGAGGATGAAGATCTTTTCATCCTCAGGTGGTCAGGCGCGCTTGCGCCCTCGGACCGCCTTGATCGCCATCTGCACCGCGATCACGACGAGGTATGCCGCGAACAGCATGTTGCCCAGCGTGGGGTCGACGATGGTCGCCAGCCACGCTCCGAGCGCGGTCGTCGTACAGGCGGAGACGCCGATGAGCACGGCGGCGAGCAGGTCGACGTTGCGGTTGCGGAGGTTTCCCACGGTGCCCGAGATCGCGGTCGGGATCATCATCAGCAGCGAGGTCCCCTTGGCGACCAGGTCGCTCGTGCCGAAGGCGAGCATCAGCACCGGGACCACGATCACGCCGCCGCCGACGCCGATCAGCCCCGCGAGGATGCCGGTGCCGATGCCGACCCCGACGAGCGCGATGCCGGTCAGCCAGGTGAGCTCGAAGGCCGCGTCACGCGAGGGGATCACCAGGAACAGGCTGACGATCACGACGACGAGGAAGCCGACGAAGCCCCACCGCAGCGCGGTCTGCGAGATGCGCGGCAGCAGCCGCGTGCCGATCTGCGCGCCCACGACGGCCCCCGCCGCCAGGATGATGGCGGGGATCCAGGCCACTGACCCCGTCGTGGCGTACGAGATGACCCCGACGCTGGCCGTCGGCACGATCGCCGCGAGCGAGGTCCCGGCCGCGAGTCGCTGATCGAAGTGCAGCAGGAGCACCAGCAGCGGGACGATGACGGTGCCGCCGCCGACGCCGAAGAGTCCGGAGAGGAGACCGGCGAGAAGGCCGATGCCGATGAATGCTGCGTAGGCGCGAGGCCCTCGTGCGGGGGCCTGTACGTCGCTCACCGGATCAGCCTACTCGCGGCCCGGTCTCCTCTCGAACCGCCCGCCTCGAACTCAGACCTCCGAGTCGGCCTTGATCGGCACGGCGATCGACTCGGTCAGCGCCTGCTCGTACCGGCGCTGCCTTCGACGCAGCCACAGCCCGCCGACGATCAGGAGCGCGAGCACGCCGTAGGCGATCGCCGCGAACGGCTGCATGACCAGCGTGCTCAGGTCGCCCTGGCTCAGCTGCAGCGCCTTGCGCAGTTGCTCCTCGGCCATCGGCCCCAGGATCATCCCGACCACCAGTGGCGCCACCGGGTAGCCGTAGCGCCGCATGAAGTAGCCGAGGATGCCGACGATCAGGAGGATCACGATGTCGGTCGGCGAGCTGTGCAGCGCATATGCGCCGAAAACGGCGAAGAGCAGGATGCCCGCGTAGAGGTACGGCCGCGGGATCTGCAGCAGCTTCACCCACATGCCCACCAGCGGAAGGTTGAGCACGATCAGGATGACGTTGCCGATGTACAGGCTCGCGATGAGCGCCCACACCAGGTTCGACTGCCCCTCGAACAGCAGCGGCCCCGGCTGGATGCCGTACGACTGGAACGCCGTGAGGATGATCGCCGCGGTGGCCGTCGTCGGCAGGCCGAGCGTGAGCAGGGGCACCAGCACACCCGCGGCGGCCGCGTTGTTCGCCGACTCGGGACCCGCGACGCCCTCGATCGCGCCGCGTCCGAACTCGTCGCGGTGCTTCGACAGCTTGCGCTCGGTCGCATACGACAGGAACGTCGCGACATCCGCTCCGCCGGCCGGGATGGTGCCGATCGGGAAGCCGATCGCGGTTCCCCGCAGCCACGGTTTCCAGGAACGACGCCAGTCCGCCTTCGTCATCCACGACCGCCATCCGCGCGTCACGGGGATCACATCGACGCCGCCGTGCCGCAGTCGCGCGGCGATGTAGAACGTCTCCCCGACAGCGAACAGGCCGACGGCGACCAGGACGATGTCCACGCCGTCGGACAGAGCGGGAAGTCCGAGCGTGTACCGCTGCTGCCCGGAGAGCCAGTCGGTGCCGACGAGACCGAGGAACAGGCCGACGCCGAGTGAGAGCATGCCGCGGGAGACCGAGCTGCCGATCAGTGCGCCGACCGTGATGAACGCGATGACGATGAGGGCCACGTAGTCGGCAGGCCCGAGGTTCACCGCGAACTGCGCGAGCAGCGGGGCCAGCATCGTGAGTCCCAGGGTCGCCAGGGTGCCGGCGATGAACGATCCGATGGCCGCGGTGGCGAGCGCCGCTGCGCCGCGCCCCATCCGAGCCATCTTGTTGCCCTCGATCGCCGTGACTATCGACGCCGACTCCCCCGGTGTGTTCAGGAGGATGCTCGTCGTCGAGCCGCCGTACATGCCGCCGTAATAGATGCCCGCGAAGGTGATCAGGGCGGCGGCGGGGTCGAGCGTGTAGGTGAGGGGAAGCAGCAGCGCCACCGTCATGGCGGGGCCGATGCCCGGGAGCACGCCGACCGCGGTGCCGACGAAGACGCCGAGGAAGGCGAACGCGAGGTACTGCGGCTGCAGCGCCGTCGCGAATCCCTCCAGGAGCAGGGTCCAGCTGTCCATCAGAACATCCTTCCGAGCCAACCGAGGGCAGGACCCCAGGGCAGCGACAGGCCGAGCAGACCGCCGAAGACGATCTGGATCACGAGGGCCACGACGAGCCCGATGAGGAACGCCATCCACCACCGTTTGGCGGCGAGTGACCACGCGACTCCGCCGAACAGCAGGGCGGCCGCGGGCACCCATCCCAACGGCTCGATCAGGAGCAGGTGCGCGACGACGAGCCCCGCGAGCTTGGCGAGGGTGACCCAGTCGGTCGGGAGGCTCTGATCGACGTCCTCCGCCTCCTCCGCCCCGCCGCGCTCCCCGCGCAGCACACCGATCAGGACGGCGACCGCCGAGGCGAGGAGGATCACCGAGACGAAGATCGGGAAGACCGTCGGCCCGGCCTTCATGCCGACGGGGACATGGATCAGGAAAATGCCGACCACGGCGAAGACGCCGAGGGCGACCACGATTCCGGCGAACACGAGCTCGCCGATGGGGACGGAGGGAGCACGGCGTGCGAGCCGGCCGTCATGGCCGTCTCGCACGCCCCGCTCCTCGGTCCCCGACGATGCGGGGACCGTCATGTCACTGCACCAGGCCGATGTTCTTCAGCGTCGCTGTGACCTCTTCGATGTCCCCGGTGAGGAACTCGTCGAACTCGGCTCCGACCAGGAACGCATCGGTCCAGCCCTTCGTCTCCAGCTGTTCGGCCCACGCCTCGGACTCGTGCAGCTCGGTGACCACGCGCACCAGCTCGTCCTTCTCCCCGTCCGAGATGCCCCCCGGCGCGATCACGCCGCGCCAGTTGGTGAGCACCACGTCGTAGCCCTCCTCGGTGATGGTCGGCACGTCCGGGAGCTGCGGGACCGGCTCCTCACTCGACACCGCCAGCGCACGGAGGTCGCCGCTCTCGATGTGCTGAGCGAACTCCCCCACGCCGGAGATGCCCGCCGCGACCTTGCCGCCGATGAGCAGCGGGACCGCCTCGCCGCCGCCCGAGTTCGGAGTGTAGTTCAGCTTCTCCGCGATCTCCGCACCGTCGAGGCCCGCCTCCTCGAGCATGAGTCCGGCGAGGATGTGATCGGCGCCTCCGGCCGAGCCGCCGGTGATCGTGACCGATTGCCCGTTGTCGGCGACGTCCTCCACCAGATCCTCGAGCGTGTCGTACTTCGAATCCGCGGGGACGACCACGACGAGCGGCTCGTCCGTGAGACGGGCGATCGGCGTCGTGTCCTCGATCCGCACCGCCGAGGCGTTCGTCTCGACGGCGCCGACCATCACGAGCCCCATCACCATGAGGGTGTTCGGATCCTTCTCGTTCGCGAGCTGCGCCAGGCCCACGGTTCCGCCGGCACCGCCGACGTTCGTCACGGGCGCCGAGCTGACGATGTCCTCCTCGGTGAGCACCTGCGACAGGGCGCGACCGGTCTGGTCCCAGCCTCCGCCGGGGTCTGCGGGGACGACGATCGAGACGTCCGTGACAGCCGCGACCTCGGCTTCACCGCCGTCGCCGTCGCCGTTGGCCGTGCTTCCTCCCGAGCACGAGGTCAGTGTCAATGCGGCCACCGCCGCGAGTGCGGTCAGGGTGACGATGCGTGCGTTCTTCATGTGCGCTCCTCCTTGAGCGTTCGTGCTGCTGTCCGTCCACCCTGGGAGGACAGCCGCCGTCGCTCAAGCTTCGGAAACCATTGGTCGGAGTTTCGGAACTATTGGTCGGAGACGGTTTCCGCCCCGGCTCGCGGGGCCCTCACGCAGGCGCGACAATGATCAGGTGGCCTCGAAGATGACGCTCCGCGTGCAGCTGCTCCTGCTCCAGGCGCTGATCGTGTTCCTGGTGACCCTGGCGACCGGCATCGTGGCCGGGGCCTTCCAGGAGCAGGCTCTCCGCGAGGCCTACAAGGATCGGATGCAGGCGGTGGCGCAGTCGGTGGCCGCGCTGCCGACTGTCCTGGACGCCTTCGATGTTCCGGAGCCCTCGACCACCATCCAGCCGATCGCCGAGGTCATCCGCGAGGCATCCGATCTCGCGTATGTGGTCGTGGCCGACGAGGACGGCATCCGCTACTCGCACCCGAATCCGGACCGCATCGGCGAGGAGGTCTCCACCGACCCCTCGATACCCCTCTCCGGTGAGATCTTCGTGGGCACGCAGACCGGAACGCTCGGCACGTCCTGGCGGGTCAAGGTGCCGATCCGCGACGACGACGGCATCGTCATCGGCACCGCGTCGGTCGGGATCCTCGAGTCGGAGCTGAACGAGGAGTTCACCGCCAACCTCGCCTGGTTGATCTCGGCGATGCTCGCCGCCGCCGTGTTCGGGGTGTTCGGCTCGGCGTGGGTGACCTCGATCATCCGTCGTCGTATCTACGGCCTCGAGCCCCATCAGATCGCCGCGCTCGTGAAGAACCAGGAGACCACGCTGCACGGTCTCAGCGAAGGCGTGATCACGGTGGACGGAGCCGGGCGGATCACACTGGTCAACGATGCCGCCGCGCGATTCCTCGGCCGGGATGCCGCCGACCTCGACGGCGCTCCCGCCGCGGAGGTGCTGGGCGCCGAGCTGACGACCGTGCTCCGGGAGGGTGAGTCGGCGGGGCGGCCCGTGATCATCGGCTCCCACGTGCTCGTCGCGCGGAGCACCGGCAGCGACGCGGACGGCGGCGGCATCGGGGCGACCCTGCTGCTCCGGGATCACACCGAGCTGCACGACGTCGTCCGCCGTGTCGAGGCCGCGGATGCGATCATCGCGTTCCGTCAGCGGTTCGGCGTCCCCAAGGGACTCAGCGCCGAGACCCTCGACCGTGTCTCCGCGGCGCTCGCAGCGCGCCCCGATGCCTCCGCGACGGAGATCGGCGAGGACGTCGACATCTCCCGGGTCAGCGCACGACGCTATCTCGAGCATCTCGCGAGCACCGGCCGAGCGATCCGCACACTCGACTACTCGACGAAGGGCCGGCCGAGCACGCGCTACCGGTTGAACGGTGCAGTCTGACCCTTTCCGATCTCTGGGACCCGGTGCCGTTGTGTGCGACACTGGATCGCATTCGACGACGACGTCGGCATCCCCGGATCGAAGGAGATCTCATGGTTCGCAGCGCCTATCCCGATGTGGAGATCCCCGAGGTCTCCATCCACGAGTTCCTCTTCGGCGGGCTCGACGAGACCGAGCTCGACTCGATCGCGCTGATCGACGGGGTGAGCGGGGCGACCACCAGCTACCGGCAGCTCGTCGGGCATATCGACCTCTTCGCAGGAGCCCTCGCCGCCCGCGGAGTGGGTGTGGGGACCACGGTCGGCGTGCTGTGTCCCAACATCCCCGCGTTCGCGACGGTGTTCCACGGCATCCTCCGCGCGGGCGCGACGGCGACGACCATCAACTCCCTCTACACGGCGGAAGAAATCGCGAATCAGCTCACCGATGCCGGGGCGACCTGGCTCGTGACGGTCTCCCCGCTGCTCCCCGGGGCGCAGGCGGCTGCGGAGAAGCTCGGCTTCGCCGCCGATCACGTGATCGTCCTCGACGGAGCGGAGGGCCATCCGTCGCTGCCCGCGCTGCTGAGCGAAGGGCATCACGCGCCGGAGGTGTCGTTCGATCCGGCGACGCACCTGGCCGTCCTGCCCTACTCCTCCGGCACGACCGGGCGCCCCAAGGGCGTGATGCTCACGCATCGGAACCTCGTGGCCAACGTGTCGCAGTGCAGGCCGGTGCTCGGCGTCGGGGCGAGCGACCGACTCCTCGCGGTGCTCCCCTTCTTCCACATCTACGGCATGACCGTGCTGCTGAACTTCGCCCTCCGTCAGCGCGCCGGACTCGTCACGATGCCGAAGTTCGATCTGCCCGAGTTCCTCCGCATCATCGCGGAGCACCGGACGACCTGGGTCTTCGTCGCGCCCCCGATCGCGGTCGCGCTGGCGAAGCATCCGATCGTCGACCAGTACGACCTCTCGTCGGTGAAGGTCGTCTTCTCCGGAGCCGCTCCGCTCGACGGCGCTCTGGCGTCGGCGGTGGCCAACCGGCTCGGGTGCATCGTCACCCAGGGCTACGGCATGACCGAGACGAGCCCGGCCGTGAACCTCACCTCCGAGACGCGCACCGACATCGACCGCTCGGCCATCGGTCCCCTCGTACCCAACACCGAGGCGCGGCTCGTCGATCCGGAATCGGGCGAGGACGTGGCCGTGCCCGCCGAGGGCGCCAGCGAGCCGGGCGAGCTGTGGGTGCGCGGCCCGCAGGTCATGGTCGGCTACCTGAACCGCCCCGACGCCACGGCGGAGATGCTCGACGCCGACGGCTGGCTGCACACCGGGGATGTCGCGACCGTCACCCCCGACGGCGTCTACCGCATCGTGGACCGGCTCAAGGAGCTCATCAAGTACAAGGGCTACCAGGTCGCTCCCGCGGTGCTCGAGGCCGTGCTGCTCGAACACCCCGCCATCGCCGACGCCGCCGTGATCGGTGCGCTCGACGAAGACGGCCAGGAGGTGCCGAAGGCCTTCGTGGTGCGGCAGCCCGATGCCGACCTCGACGCGGATGCCGTCATGGCGCACGTCGCCGCCCGCGTCGCCCCGCACGAGAAGGTGCGCCAGGTCGAGTTCATCGACGTGATCCCGAAGTCGAGCTCCGGGAAGATCCTCCGCAAGGATCTGCGCGCCCGCTGACCCGCAGCCACCATCCCGTCGCGACGTCCATCCCGGCCACGTCCGCGCCACCGCCCCGGACGATCCACCGAGGAGTTGACGATCCACTGCGGAATCGGGCGAAAGGTTCGGCGAATCGTCAGCTACTCCGCTGATCGTCGCCACGACACAGGCCCGGAAAACGAAGAAGCCCGCCGCCCCGAATTGGGGCGGAGGGCTTCTTCCTGAGCGAAGTGCTTACTCGGACTTCTTCTCGACAGCGTCCTCGGCGGCAGCCTCGGCTGCTTCGCCCTCGGCCTGCGACTCGGCACCGGCGTCGGTGGCCTCTTCAGCGGGAGCCTCCTCAGCGGGGGTCTCCTCAGCCGGAGCGTCCTCGGCGGGCTTCTCGGCCTTGTCGGCCTTCGGCGCAGCAGCAGCCTTCTTGGTCGACTTCGCCTTCGGGGTGACGGGCTCGAGAACGAGCTCGATCACGGCCATCGGAGCGTTGTCGCCCTTGCGGTTGCCGACCTTCGTGATGCGGGTGTAGCCACCCTCGCGCTCGGCGACGAGCGGTGCGATCTCGGAGAACAGGATGTGCACGACTTCCTTGTCACCGATGACCGACAGCACGCGACGACGCGCGTGCAGGTCGCCACGCTTGGCGAAGGTGATCAGACGCTCGGCGAGCGGACGAAGGCGCTTGGCCTTGGTCTCGGTCGTCTTGATCGACTTGTGGGTGTAGAGCGCCGCCGCGAGGTTGGCAAGCATGAGGCGCTCGTGTGCGGGGCCGCCTCCGAGGCGGGGACCCTTAGTGGGCTTGGGCATAATCGTCTAACTCCTGGTCAGAAAGGTCGGGTTTCAGAAGGACTCGTCTTCGCTGCCGCCGTAGAAGTGGGCGCCGTCGAAACCGGGCACCGAATCCTTGAGCGACAGACCGAGCGAGATGAGCTTGTCGCGCACCTCGTCGACCGACTTCTGGCCGAAATTGCGGATGTTCATGAGCTGCGTCTCCGAAAGGGCGACGAGCTCCGAAACAGTGTTGATGCCCTCACGCTTCAGGCAGTTGTACGAGCGGACCGACAGGTCGAGGTCCTCGATCGGCATCGACAGCTCGCTGGAGTTCACAGCCTCCACCGGCGCCGGGCCGATCTCGATGCCCTCGGCCTCGACGTTCAGCTCGCGGGCGAGACCGAACAGCTCGGTGAGCGTCTTCGCAGCCGAAGCGACGGCGTCACGGGGGCTGATCGCCGACTTGGTCTCGACGTCGAGGACGAGCTTGTCGAAGTCGGTGCGCTCACCGGCACGAGTCGCCTCGACGCGGTAGCTGACCTTGAGGACCGGCGAGTAGATCGAGTCGATCGGGATCTGACCGGCCTCTGCGTACTCGTTGCGGTTCTGCGTCGCCGAGACGTAGCCACGGCCACGCTCGATCGTGAGCTCGAGCTCGAACTTGGCGGTCTCGTTCAGCGTCGCGATGACGAGCTCGGGGTTCTGCACCTCGACACCGGCCGGAGCCGAGATGTCGGCGGCGGTGACCTCGCCCGAACCGGTCTTGCGCAGGTACGCCGTGATGGGCTCGTCGCGCTCCGAGGAGACGACCAGCTGCTTGATGTTGAGGATGATCTCGGTGACATCCTCCTTCACGCCGGGGATGGTGCTGAACTCGTGCAGCACGCCGTCGATGCGAACGCTGGTGACAGCAGCACCGGGGATCGACGACAGCAGGCTGCGGCGCAGCGCGTTGCCGATCGTGTAACCGAAGCCGGGCTCCAGAGGCTCGATGATGAACCGGCTACGGTTCTCGACGATCTTTTCCTCGGTCAGTGTGGGACGCTGTGCAATAAGCACTCTGTGTTCCTTTCGATCACATGCCCGCTATATGACATGTGGTGGGGTGAGGTTTTGAGTTGTGGAAGTCGATGCCCGTACGCGGGCGTCGAGCCGCTCGGACCCCGAAGGGCCGAGCGGCTCGAGGCGCGTATCAGACGCGGCGGCGCTTCGGCGGACGGCAGCCGTTGTGCGCCTGGGGCGTGACGTCCTGGATCGAACCGACCTCGAGGCCTGCGGCCTGCAGCGAGCGGATCGCGGTCTCGCGGCCGGAGCCCGGACCCTTCACGAGGACGTCGACCTTCTTGACGCCGTGCTCCGCGGCCTGGCGGGCTGCGGACTCGGCAGCCATACCGGCGGCGTACGGGGTCGACTTGCGGGAGCCCTTGAAGCCCACGCCACCCGACGATGCCCAGGCGATGACAGCGCCGGACGGGTCGGTGATCGAGACGATCGTGTTGTTGAACGTCGACTTGATGTGGGCCTGGCCCAGCGCGATGTTCTTCTTTTCCTTGCGGCGCGGCTTGCGCGCGGCGGCCTTGGGTGCAGCCATGAAAGTGTTCTCCTAGTCCCTGGGGCCGCGCTTAGCGGGCCTTCTTCTTGCCTGCGACGGTGCGCTTCGGGCCCTTGCGGGTACGGGCGTTGGTCTTGGTGCGCTGACCACGGACCGGGAGACCACGACGGTGGCGGATGCCCTCGTAGGAGCCGATCTCGACCTTGCGGCGGATGTCTGCTGCAACCTCGCGGCGCAGGTCACCCTCCACCTTGTAGTTGCCTTCGATGTGGTCGCGGAGGGCGATCAGCTGGTCGTCGCTGAGGTCCTTCACGCGGATGCTCTCGTCGATCTCCGTCGCCTTGAGGATCTCGACCGAGCGGGTACGGCCGACGCCGTAGATATAGGTAAGGGCGATCACCACGCGCTTGTCGCGCGGGATGTCAACGCCGGCAAGACGTGCCATGCGGTTCTCCTGGGTGTTGTGGAGGTATGGAACAGGATCGGTGCCCGGGCCTCCGCCCCGAGGTGTCCCTCGCTTGCGCGAGTTCTGATCCTGCCGTTGTGTTTTCAGTTATGAGATGTGCGTGAGCGATGCCGCGCAGCTCGGGCCCGTCGATCGGATCGGCAGGCCCGCCGGGGACTCAGCCCTGGCGCTGCTTGTGACGCGGGTTGCTCTTGCAGATCACCATGACGCGGCCGTGACGGCGGATCACCTTGCAGTGATCGCAGATGGGCTTGACGCTGGGGTTGACCTTCATGATGTTTCCTGTTCGCTGTCTTCGTACCGCCCCAGGCAGGGGCAGGCCGTTACTTCTCGACCGATCAGCGGTAGCGGTAGACGATACGGCCGCGGGTCAGGTCGTAGGGGCTGAGCTCCACGACCACACGGTCCTCGGGGATGATGCGGATGTAGTTCTGTCGCATCTTGCCGGAGATCGTTGCAAGGACCTTGTGTCCGTTGCTGAGCTCAACGCGGAACATCGCGTTGGGCAGAGCCTCGGAGATCACGCCCTCGATCTCGATGACACCGTCTTTCTTAGCCATAGCCTCGCTGACGCTTCTGCAGATCGGTCGATCTGCGGTGGGTGATTGGTTTGTGGTGCTGCGCCGACGGACACGCCGAATCAAGGCACAAAGCACCAAAGATCTATGTTAGACGCTCCGGAGCCATCCGGCAACTTGACCGTCCGCGGCGGGAAGCCGTCGGATCAACCGATCAGCTTCTCCATCTCGGTGATCTCGCCGGCCTGCAGGTCGAGGCGCTTGCCGTTGACCTCGATGGTCGGCGTGCCCTTGATGTCATGGGCCTTCGCCTGCGCCGCTCCGAACTTGCGGTACGTCTCGTCCGTGATGCACGAGACCGCGTCGTCGGCGCCGACCTGCGATGCGAACTCGGCGAGCTGGTCGGTGGTGAGACCGGCGGAATTCTCTGCCGGCTGGTTCTCGAAAAGCGTCTTGGAGTAATCGAGGTAGAGATCCGGGTTCGACTCCGCAACGCAGAATGCCGCGCCGGCGGAGCGAGACGAGTACTCGGTGCCCTGCGAGAAGCGGTCCAGAATCGCGATGGGGTGGTACTCGAGGGTGATACGACCATCGGCGGCAGCCGCTTCCAGCTGCTCCCCGTACTGCTCTTCGAAGCTGGCGCAGATCGGGCACTGGAAGTCGACGAACACCGCGACCGTGTCCTCGCCGTCGCCGAACGAGATCGCACCGGTCTCCGAATTGAACGTGTCGTTGGCCTTGGGTGCCGCACCGGGCGAAGTCGCCTGCTGGTTGAGGAACACCACGAGTCCACCGATCGCCACCAGCACCACGACCACGGCGATGGAGACGCCGATCGCGAACCAGTTGGTGTTGCTCTTCGCCGCTGCCATTACTTTCCGATCTCTCGAGGCTCGACTCCGAAGGGAGCGAGTCCGGCTCTTCCGCCATCGGGCGCAGTCAGCACCCAGATACCCCCATCATGCAGGGCGACGCTATGTTCCCAATGGGAGCCGTCCGTGCCGTCCACCGTCGTGACGGTCCAGTCGTCGTCCTCGATGAACGTCGAATCCCCACCCGCCGTGACCATGGGCTCGATCGCGAGCACCAGGCCCGGCTTGACCTCTTCACCGCGGTCCGGCGTGCGGTAGTTGAAGACGCTGGGCGCTTCGTGCATCTTGCGCCCGATGCCGTGGCCGACGTACTCACGGAGGATGCCGTACGGCTCCCCCGACACCGCCGACGGCCCCTGGGCCTCGATGTAGTCCTGGATCGCCGCGCCGATCTCGTCGATCGACGACACGGATGCCATGGCGGCGATGCCGGCCCACATGGACCCCTCGGTCACACGCGAGAGCTCTTCGCGCTGTGCGACCAGCTCGGGCCGCTGCGGGTCGGGGACCACCACCGTGATCGCGCTGTCGCCGTTCCACCCCTTGAACTGCGCGCCGCAATCGACCGAGACGATGTCACCGGGCTGCAGCACCCGCTCACCCGGGATCCCGTGCACGACCTGCTCGTTCACCGAGATGCACGTGGTGTGGTGGTAGCCGCGCACCAGCTGGAAGTTCGACTCCGCGCCGCGGGCCAGGATGGTGCGGTTGGCCACCGCGTCCAGCTCGAGCGTCGTGACGCCGGCCTTGATCAGCGGGCGGACGGCTTCCAGGGCCGCGGCGGTGATGAGCCCCGGCTCGACCATGGCGCTCAGCTGAGCGGGGGTCTTGTAGATCGACCGGCGGAACATCTCAGGAGGCGGAGGCCGCGAGGCGGAGTCCACGAGCGGCCAGAGCCGCCGTGATCCGCTCGGTGACGTCGTCGAGAGCGCCGGTGCCGTCGATGCGGTCGACGATGCCCTTGGCGCCGTACACCTCGATGATCGGAGCGGTCTCGCGCTCGTAGATGTCCAGACGGTGGCCGATGGCCTCAGGCGTGTCGTCCGAACGGCCCTGCTCGGTGGCACGGAGCGTGAGACGCTCGAGGCTCTCCTCGCGCGGGACGTCGAGGAGGATGACCGCGTCGAGCGACTCCCCCCGCTCCGCGAGGAACGACTCCAGATGTGCGACCTGCGCGGTGTTGCGCGGGTACCCGTCGAGCAGGAACCCGTGAGCCGCGTCTTCCTGCGACAGCCGATCGCGCACGATCTCGCTCGTCAGCTCGTCCGGGACGAGGTCACCCTTGTCGAGGATCGCCGTGACCTGCTGGCCCAGCGGCGTCCCCTCCTTGATGTTCGCGCGGAAGATGTCACCGGTCGAGACGACCGGGATGCCGTAGGACTCGGCGATGCGCACGCCCTGCGTGCCCTTGCCGGAGCCCTGCGGGCCGACGATGAGAAGACGTGCGGATGCTGTCATCGGAGGAGCCCTTCATAGTGTCGCTGCTGCAGCTGCGCGTCGATCTGCTTGACCGTCTCGAGACCCACACCGACGATGATGAGGATCGAGGCGCCGCCGAACGGGAAGTTCTGGTTCGCGCCGACCGTGGCCAGTGCGATCAGCGGGATGAGGGCGATCAGACCGAGGTACAGCGAGCCCGGGAGCGTGATGCGGGTGAGCACGTAGTCGAGGTACTCGGCGGTCGGACGACCCGCACGGATGCCGGGGATGAACCCGCCGTACTTCTTCATGTTGTCCGCGACCTCGACCGGGTTGAACGTGATCGCCACGTAGAAGTAGGTGAAGCCGATGATCAGCAGGAAGTACGCGGCCATGTAGACCGGGCTGTTGCCCGTCGTGAAGTTCGCGGTGATCCAGCTGACCCACTCGGGCGGCGTCGATCCGTCCTGCGGAGTGTTGAACTGCGCGATCAGGGCCGGGATGTACAGCAGCGACGACGCGAAGATCACGGGGATCACACCCGCCATGTTCACCTTGATCGGGATGTACGTGTTGGTGCCGCCGTACGTGCGGCGGCCGACCATGCGCTTGGCGTACTGCACCGGGATCCGCCGCTGGGATTGCTCGACGAAGACGACGAGACCCATGACGACGATTCCGACCAGCAGTACGAGCAGGAAGACCTCGAAGCCCTTGGTCTGCCAGATGAGGCCCATGGCGCCGGGGAACGTCGCGGCGATGGACGTGAAGATGAGCAGCGACATGCCGTTGCCGATGCCGCGCTCGGTGACGAGTTCGGCGAACCACATGATGAGTCCGGTGCCGGCCGTCATCGTCATGATGATGAGCAGCTGCGCCCACCACACGTCGTTCGTCAGGAGCTGCTGGCAGGCGGCGAGATCGGTCGAGCCGAAGAGTTGGCCGCTGCGTGCAACCGTCACGAGCGTCGTCGACTGGAGCAGCGCGAGCGCGATGGTGAGGTAGCGGGTGTACTGGGTCAGACGGGCCTGACCGGCCTGCCCTTCCTTGTGCAGCGCCTCGAAGTGCGGGATGACCACGCGGAGCAGCTGCGTGATGATCGTCGCCGTGATGTACGGCATGACGCCGAGCGCGAAGATCGACAGCTGCAGCAATGCACCGCCGGAGAAGAGGTTGACCAGTCCGAGCAGGCCGTCGGTGCCCGCGTTCGCCGCGAGGCACTCCTCGACGTTCGGGAAGTTCACGAACGGCGCGGGGACGTTGGAGCCGAGACGGTAGATCGCGATGATGGCGAGGGTGAAACCGATCTTCCGACGCAGGTCCGGGGTGCGGAAGATCCGCGCGATGGCGCTAAACAAGGACGTTCCTCCTGAAAAGTTGCCGATTCCCGAAGGACGGCTGAAAGACCAGGGTAACGCAATCCGGGGTTCCCGGAATTCGTCACCGATACCAGGCCCGCCGGATGCGGCCCCAGAGCGAGGTCTCGGAGTGTGAAACGACGAGAGGGGCCGGAGAATCTCCGGCCCCTCTCATTGTGCGGTTACTTGACGGATCCGCCGGCCGCGACGATCTTCTGCTCGGCAGAACCCGAGACCTTGTCGACCGAAACGGTGAGCTTCACGGCGATGTCGCCGTTTCCGAGAACCTTGACCTTCTCGTTCTTGCGAACGGCACCCTTGGCGACCAGGTCGCCGATGGTGACATCGCCACCCTTGGGGTACAGCTCCGCGAGCTTCTCCAGGTTCACGACCTGGTACTCGACGCGGAACGGGTTCTTGAACCCGCGCAGCTTCGGGGTGCGCATGTGCAGCGGCATCTGCCCACCCTCGAAGCCGACGCGAACAGTGTTGCGCGCCTTGGTGCCCTTGGTGCCACGACCAGCGGTCTTACCCTTGGAGCCCTCACCACGGCCGACGCGAGTCTTGGCGGTGTTGGATCCGGGGACCGGACGCAGGTGGTGGACCTTCAGCACGCCGGGGCGGGATGCCGGAGCATCCTTCGCGGGCGCAGCCTTCTTGGCAGCCGGCTTCTTGGCCGGAGCGTCAGCCTTGGCGGCGGACGCAGCGGTCTTGGCCGGAGCCTTCTTCGCGGCGGGCTTCTTCTCGGCGGCAGCCTTGGGAGCTGCAGCCTTCTTCGGGGCCTTCTCGGCCTCGACGGCCTCGTTCTTCTCAGCCATTAGTCGATCTCCTCAACCTTGACGAGGTGTGCGACGGTCTTGACGTAACCGCGCGTCTGCGCGTCGTCGGGGCGGACGGTGGTGTCACCGATCCGCTTGAGACCGAGGCTGCGCAGCGTGTCACGCTGGTTCTGCTTCTCGCTCACCTTGGACTTGATCTGCGTGACCTTCAGTCGCGCGGCCATCAGGCACCTACCTTCTGTGCGGCGATGGCCTCGGCCTCTGCGCGCACGAGGCGGGCAGGGGCAACCTGGTCGAACTCGAGGCCACGACGCGCGGCGACCGCACGGGGCTCCTCGAGCTGCTTCAGGGCGGCGACCGTCGCGTGCACGATGTTGATCGTGTTCGACGAGCCGAGCGACTTCGACAGCACGTCGTGGATACCGGCGCACTCGAGCACGGCGCGGACCGGACCACCGGCGATGACACCGGTACCGGCAGCGGCCGGGCGGAGCAGGACCACACCAGCGGCGGCCTCACCCTGCACGGGGTGCGGGATGGTGCTGCCGACGCGCGGAACGCGGAAGAAGTTGCGCTTGGCCTCTTCGACACCCTTCGAGATCGCCAGGGGGACCTCTCGGGCCTTGCCGTAGCCGACGCCGACCAGACCGTTGCCGTCACCGACGACCACGAGGGCGGTGAAGCTGAAGCGACGACCACCCTTCACGACCTTCGAGACGCGGTTGATGGTGACGACGCGCTCCAGGAACTGGTTGTCGCCACGGTCACGCGAGTTGCGGTCACGACCGCCGCCCTGGTTGCGATCGCGACCGCCACCGCGGCGGCCTTCGCGAGCAGGCTCAGCCTGGGTCGTGCCGGCGGCCGTCTCAGAGACGACAGCAGCCGCCTCGGGAGCGGCAGCAGCCGTTTCGGTCACTTCGTTCTCCTTGTTGTCACTCACAGTGCCAGACCCCCCTCGCGGGCGCCGTCGGCGATGGCGGCGACACGACCGGCGTAGCGGTTGCCGCCACGGTCGAACACTGCCTCGGAAACGCCGGCAGCCTTCGCACGCTCGGCGAGAAGCTCGCCGACCTTGCGGGCCTTGGCGGTCTTGTCACCCTCGAGCGAGCGCAGGTCGGTCTCGAGCGTCGATGCCGACGCGACGGTGTGACCCTTGCTGTCGTCGACCAGCTGCACGAAGACGTGGCGGGCCGAGCGGTTGACGACGAGGCGCGGACGCACCTCGGTGCCGACGACCTTCTTGCGAAGGCGGGCGTGACGACGCGCGCGGGCGTCAGACTTTGACTTGAGAGCCATGGTTATTTACCACTCTTTCCGGCCTTGCGACGCACGTTCTCGCCGGCGTAGCGCACACCCTTGCCCTTGTACGGCTCGGGCTTGCGGATCTTGCGGATGTTGGCAGCTGCCTCGCCGACAGCCTGCTTGTCGATCCCGCTGACGGTGAGCTTCGTGGTGCCCTCGACCGTGAGCGTGATGCCGGCGGGCGGATCGACCAGGACCGGGTGCGAGAAGCCGAGGGCGAACTCGACCGAGCTCCCCTTCTGCTGCACGCGGTAACCGGTGCCGACGACCTCGAGACCCTTGGTGTAGCCCTGGGTCACGCCGATGATGTTGTTGTTGATGAGCGTGCGGGTCAGGCCGTGAAGCGACCGCGACTCGCGCTCGTCGTCGGGACGGGAGACCAGAACCTGGTTCTCCTCGACCGCGACCTCGATGGGGTTGGCGACCGTCAGGGTGAGCTCACCCTTGGGGCCCTTCACCGAGACCACGCGGTTGTCGACCGAAACGGTCACGCCCGCGGGAACGTCGATGGGAAGTCGTCCAATACGCGACATTTCGAATTACCACACGTAGGCGAGAACTTCTCCGCCCACGCCCTTCTGCTCAGCCTGACGGTCGGTGAGAAGACCGGAGGAGGTGGACAGGATGGCCACGCCGAGACCGCCGAGGACCGTGGGGAGCTCGGTGGACTTCGCGTAGACGCGGAGACCGGGCTTCGAGACGCGCTTGATACCAGCGATCGAGCGCTCACGGTTGGGGCCGTACTTCAGCGTCAGCGTGAGGTTCTGTCCGACGCGTGCATCAGAGGTCTCCCAGCCGGCGATGTAGCCCTCCTGCTGGAGGATCTGAGCGATGTTCGTCTTGAGCTTGCTCGACGGCAGGGTCACGGAATCGTGGTGCGCCGAGTTCGCGTTACGCAGACGGGTCAGCAGATCTGCGACCGGGTCTGTCATTGTCATTGTTGTTTTCCTTTGTTCATGAGGTTCCGGCTGCCGTTACACGACAGACGGCCTGCGATGACACGCAATCTTCAATTGTACGTGCATGTCGGCGAGTGCTTCGACAGGCTCAGCAACCCGTGGGTCCCTGAGCCTGTCGAA
>NZ_SSDF01000002.1 GCF_004794515.1 Microbacterium sp. A20
GGTTCGAATGTCGGTGGCCCTCGGTTGACTGGGGGTATGAACAACCCCGTGGAGGTGCTGGACCGGGTCGTCGCCGACCTGGATGTGGTGCTGCGCGCGGACATGGTCGCGGCGCTGAGTGACGACGCGAAGATGGAGCTGTTGCGGGTCGCGGGGCAGGTGCAGCGGCGGGTGGAGGCGGTGGTCGTGGAGACGGTCGCGTCGGTCGATGGGCGTCCGGCGGGGTCGGGGGAGCCGGCGTTCTGCGGGCGGTTCGGGTGTCGCACGGTGAACGAGCTGCTGCAGCGGGTGCTGCGCAC
>NZ_SSDF01000046.1 GCF_004794515.1 Microbacterium sp. A20
CGACCCTCATCGTGGTTCTCACAATGCCCCCTCAGTCTACGAATCGCTGACGCCCGGTGCTCACACCGGTCACGTTCGGTTCGAGAACGAATGACCCAGCATGGGCCGGGTAGCACGTACCGCCTTGTCTACGACGGGGACGAGTTGCGAGGCCTGGGCGTGTACGCCGCGGGCCTCGCAACTCGTGCGAACCATCGCTCTTTCGGGTCAGATGGGGCAGCTGGCGGGCGGTGCCAGCGTGTAACTGAGAGTGCCATCTTGGACGATGCCTGTGGCGTTCGAGCCTGCGGGCCCGATGAGCGTCCAGGTGGTGGGCGCCGTGTTGCCGGTGGTGTTGTTGCTTGCCCAGATCCGTCCTTGCGAGTCGATCACGTTCGTGCCGTGTCCACCGCCCGCTCCGAGAGAGTGAACGTCTACTACCGTCGCGGTGCCGAGCACGCTGACCGGGGGCGTGATGTCGATAAACCCGCCGAGAGAGCCCGCAGCAGCACGATATGCACGCCCGTCGCGGAGCACGTACTGGTACAAACCCAAGTTGTCGCCTTGACCATCAGGATTCGTGATCACAGTGGCGTCCTGGAGCGTGCCCGCAAGTACCCCGCCGAGGTTGGTGGCTTGCGCGGCGGGAAGCGTCGGCGCCCAGGCGTACATGTTTCCGTTTGCATCGATGAACTCTGCGTAGTGCGTGCCACCCTGCGCTGCGCTGTTCGTCGTATGGCTTTTGGCGAGAGAGACTGCCGGTTCCGTCCACGTCGCGTTCGCCGTGCGTTTCGGGGTCAGTGCGGTGGCACTGGCCGAGAACGAGTCGACCCCATAGAGTTTCCCGTCCCCACCGATCACAGCCAGGCGCCCGAATGCCTGTGTGATCGACCAGTCGACGACCGGTGTGGGTGCTCCTGTGATCTCTGTCCAGGTCGTGTAGGGGGCACCGTATTCGTTCGGGAGCCGCCACCACAGCCGTCCGTCGGCTGTTTCGCTGAGGAGGTATCCGTTCGAGGTACCGATGCGTACGGCGGGGCCGGCTGGAGGGTTGCCAATCGCGACGTTCGTATTCGTCGACGAGTTGAGAACATACAGCTGGCCGCCATCGAGGACGAAACTGATGATCCCGACCGCGCTGCCATCCGACGTGATGATCTTGTCTCTCACATCTCCACTGAGCTGCGGAACGGCGGTCCAGGGGTCTGTGCCATGCCCACTCGAAGGGTTCTCCCATTCTTTGTACACGGTGCCGTCGGCGAGAGTGACGAAGACGACGCCACTCGAGGTGCCGTACACGTTCACGATCTGCGCCCCCGCAGGCAAACCCGCTGTGGTGATCGCCGTAATACTGTTCGGTTGCGGGCCGCCCCAGAGCGTGGAACCCAGCGCCTGCGTCAGGGTGACAACGCTACTGACCGTCACTGCCCCCGAAACAGCCGCGATCGTCGCGCTCGTCGCAGAAATGGGAGCCTTGATGGCAGGGAGCGTAACGGCCCCACCTGCACCGGCCAGGAGCGTCAGTGGCGACGTCGACGCGCCAACGAAAGTGAACCCGGCCGGCAGCGTCACAGTGATCGGCGTGCCGGCTGGAACAGGAGTAGTGCCGTCCGTCGTGCCCGTCACCGTCACGCCTGTCAATGACGCACACCCGGCCATCGAAAACGCAGGAGAGTTGAAGAGCAACGTCGGAGTCGCAACGGACGCCGCGGCAAGCGGCGTCGCGACCGCAACCGCTATCACCGGAACCGACCACGCGGCTGCCGCGACAACATTTCGCCGGGAAACCCCCGGCCGGACACCCCCCGCCCCATCGGGCGTCGCGCCTGACTCAGTCACGGAACGATCTGATTTCATCATGATTTCCCCTCACGCCGCGCAACACCGCGCAGCCCATCTCCGGGCCCGCCATCGCACCCTCCGCAGCCCACACTAGGCCAAGGCTCAACGTCGCGAACTGCTCGTCGAGAGTCATCGTCCGACACCTTCTGCCTATGAAAGATCAATCGATCCTCTTAGGGGAGACGTCGTGGTTCGCGTTACATTACGCGACTTTCCGAAATAATTAAGCGGGCTCCGGCGCCTACGTATACGTACATCTCGGGCAGGTGAATCTCTGTGGGACGATGATCTCGGCGGCCGCGAGACGTGGGATTCTCGCCGTCACGCCGGGCGTGCATCTGCGCCCCGGGGCGCCTCCCCATCCCCTCCCCGGGGAGGCGCCCATCACCTGCTCTTGGGAAGCGTCGGCTCGTGTTTCCCCGAAACTTCCACGAATCGCGAAACACCACGGGGCAGCGCTGGTCTCCTATGCCCCCCCAGCGAAGGATCTGAAATAATGGATAACACGATCCCGGCGCCCGTGACGGCTGAGGTTCTCGCCGCCTCGGCCGCCGACAACATCGCGTTCCTGTGGGGCACCGTCGGAGTACTTGTGATCGCCGCGGCCGCGGTCTTCGCGATCGCGTTGCTGATGTCACCGGAGCAAAGCAAGAAGCGCACGTCCACCGCGGGCTTTCTCGCAGCACTTGCCGGAGCGCTGGTGTTCTCGCTGGGGTTGGGCTTGTGGTGGTGCTTCATCGTGTCTGCGCTCGTGCTGCCCTGCTTCCTGGCAGTACGGGCCCTCGTGCGGCGCACCTTCCCGGAGGTTGGCCGCGACGCCTGAGCGTCGCTATGCGGCCGGTCCTGTGCGGTCAGTGACGGATAGGTGGGGCCGGCGGAGGTGCCCTCGAGCATCCACAAAGAAGGATCGATTCTGCCTCTACGGTGGCATCGGTCCTTCGTGGGTGGAGTTGCAGACGCCGCTGGCCGACTACCTGCTGTCCCCACCGAGGCCCCCGCGCGGCGACGATGTGACTGCCTGCGTTCGCGGAGGCAGTCATTGGAGCTCCGGCGCATCGTGTTCAACACGGAACTCTCACCCCCGATCCCCAAGTGCGGCTCACCACCGGGGTAGCGGAACGTACCCTGCAACGCCTGTGCCCCGGGGCCGCCGCGAAGCGGGAAACGGCGTTCGACAGACCGGAGGGGCAAGCCTCCGCGGGGATGTTCCAACCCACCGCGCATCGTGGTCGACATAGCCAGATGAGAACGATGAAGACACGAACGTCACCGCCCGTGCACAGTCGGAAATGGTCAAGGATCTCTGCCCTTGGCTCATCGAGGACATCGCGTTTCTGACGGGCGCCGACGTACAGTGAGGAGAGAACGAAGAAGTTCGACGCGGGGCGACCGGGCTTGCTCGAGAGAAGTTAGGTTGATGGTGATGTCCCCGCGAAATTGCCGGGGAGGGCACTCGCATGTGGAGTCACGCATCGCAGATCACGCCTTTGGGCGACGATGAAGTCAAGCAAATAGAGCGCCAATGGGACCAGCAGCGCGCGCTGATCATCGCCGGTGATCGGGGTTCCGGGCGCAGCGCCCTCGTCGATGAACTTGTGAGTCTGCGCGCAGGTGACGTGGCGGTGCGGCGGGTCCACAGCTACCCCGACGAGCACACCCCGTATGCGACTCTTCTCGCGCTGCGGATCGTGGAGGAAGGGGAGACCGAGACCTCGCCGGAGACGATCGCGCGCAAGCTCGCTGCCCGGATGCCGGCGACCACACTCATCATCGAACATGCAGAGCATGTCGATTCCGCCACGCTGAGAGTTCTCACCGCGCTCGTGCGCGTCCGCCAGGACATCCGGCTGCTCGCCACCATCGACCGTTCATCCGCGGCGCTGCAGCTCTCCGAAGCAACCGTGCGCATCGCGCGAGTGGTCCTGCGGCCGTTTGATCGAAGCGCCCTCGCCGATGTCGTGGAACGTGCCTGCGGGGCGCGTCCGACTCCGCTCACCGCGTCAGCGCTGCTCGCATGGTCGGGGGGTTCCTATCGTTCGCTCATCTGGCTGCTCGAAGTAGCCGGTCTTCATCGTGGTGTGCATCGCGAGCACACTGCAGTGCGGGTCGACGTCCCTCCGATTCGCGACTTGCGGGTGATGCCAGACTGGTCGATCGATCCCGCCCTTCTCGGCGAGCGAGCGGCCCAGATGCTCGCTCTCGCAGGGGATCTCTCCCTCACACAGCTGAAGCGGCTCGGTGCATTGGAGCACTGCGCTGCGCTGGAGACCTCCGGCCTCATCGTCGCTAGCGACGATGGTACTCTCCGCCTGCGTTCTCCGGCGATCGGGTTGGAAGTCGCTTCACGGCTCGGGCTCGCCGCGAGACACACCCTTCTGACATCCATGCTCGATGTGCTCGACCCTGTCGAAGTGGAACCGCGTCAGGCTGCGCTCCTCGCCGATTGGTGCGGTACATCCGAGGTGAGCGTGCCCGTGACGCTTCGGGCGGCAGCTGCGCGCCGGTATGTCGACCTCGGCCGCCACGACGATGGCCTCGAGCTGCACATGCAGGGCTTCGACGAGGGTGACCCCGAACGCTCACGCGCACTCGCGGACATCGCCCTTGCCGCCGTGTCGACGGACTGCAGCGAAGTCGCCATCGAGGTCGCCCGGTCGATCTCTCTCGAGGATGCCGACGCCTCCGCCGCCGCATGGCTAGCAGTGACGCTCGGAATAGTTGCCGAGGGCCCAGACGGTCGCTGCGCCGATGCCGTTCGCGACTTCCTCGCCGAATCCGAGCCGTCGTCCTGTGCGGCTTTGGTCGTGGCCGCCTGGCGCCGGGTGCTAGACCCAGACCCGCAGCACCCCAAGCTGGACGGGGGTGCTTTGTCCGTTGCCACCGCGCATCGCCTTCGTATGGCAGAGGCGATACGCGCCTGGTGTGATGGGCGCCCGGTGGCCGCGCGCGCCATACTCGCCAGTTCCGCGGCGTCACCTGACTTCGCTGTAGACCGCGTCGTCGGCGTGTTCCTCGAGTTCACGACGCACATGCTCGCTCCCGATCTCGATCGTGCCTTGGACGCACTCGTCGAGTCTCGCGATCCGCGGAGCGCCGACGGCATGACAGCGATCCTTTCGGGCGCACTCTCCATCTACAACGGCGGGCTGGCCAGTGCGTGGCTCGACATTTCGCGCGTGCTGGGTGATGACGTCGACCGGGGCCGGCGGTTCTCGGCGCTCGCACACGGCATCGCCTCCATCGCAAGCTCCCAACTCGGAGCTGACGCTCGGGCCGGGGCAGAGTACGAGCGGATCCTTGACGGCGAGCACACATCGATCCTCGCGGGCGCGTCACAGCATGTCCGCGGGATCGCCGCGACCCAGTTGAACCCCTCTCGACACGAGGAGGGCGTCGATGCATACCGAGCTGCAGCGGAATCGGCGAAGCGCCTCCAATTCCCGCTACTGGGAGCCATGGCCACCTACCGGCTCGCCGACGAACTCGGCGAAGGACGACGGTCGGCGATGTTCCGTGCGCTGGCCGAGATGCAGACAACCTCCGAGCCACCGGACGGCCTCCCGGGTCTGATCGCCGACATGGCAGCGGCCATCGAGTCGCGGAACGTTCGCCGGATGATCACCGTCTTCCAGAACCTCCAGAGAGCGGGTCTGGTGCAGGACAGCAAAGTGCTGGCGCTGCGACTCATCCGCGACGCGGCCAAAGACATTCCGGAGACCACACGTCGCGCTGCAGCACGCCTGTCCAAGCTCGACTTCCGACGACGAGATGACCGCTCGGGCACCCTGACGACGCGGGAACGGGAGGTCGCTGCACTGGTGGCATCGGGCTTCACGGACCGTCAGATCGGTGAGCGGCTGAGCTGTTCCCCCCGGACCGCGAGCGTCCACGTCGCCCGCATCCTCAAGAAACTTGGGCTGCCGAATCGTCGAGCTCTCACCGTCGAGATCGCAGCTCGCCACGGCGCCGACGCATCCTGACCGAGACTCACGCCGCGACATAAGAAGGGCCTGCGGTGCGGGTCGCGAAAGCGACCACGTGGTCAATGTGGGGTGACCATGTACACCGCAGGCCGCCAGCAGCCACTGGGGAGGAGCTGCTGGTGTGAACCCATCCTCCCGCTGCGCTTGATGCCCCGACATACGTAGACGTACGTACATATGCACCTGGGGCTGCGTACTGCCGGAACCCGCTCCTCCCCCCGGAAGGAGAGCGATCTCGGCGTGTACGCATACGTACTGTTTCGGCCGCGACGAGGCCTGCGAGCATTGAGTCATCTCACCTGGGGGTGCGAGTGGCCTTCCGCTCGCACGAGAAGCGATGGGTCGCGAATCGTCAGATCCTTCCGGTGGAGATCTTCATCGGAGGAGACTGGGGATGACCCTCGACGAGCAGTACGACCAGCTCATCAGCCGTGGGCAGCAGGCGCTGAATCAGAGCCGCCCGCTGATACACGCCACACTTCGCGAGCGCGATGAACTGGCGGGGAGGAACCCTCCCGTGCCACGAAGCCGGCGACGAGATCGTCGCAGGCGCGAGGACAGGCGGGACGGGTGAGGACTTCATCGCAGTTAGCGAAGTTCGGCCAAGACTTCAACTACTTGCCCATCACCGTACGGTCTTCGTACGGTGAAAGAGCGAGGCATCCCCAGTGCCTCGAAGTTGCGGCCGTGATCCTAGGTGGTCGTAGCGGGTCGGGATCCCGACCAGCGTCCCCAGCAGGCGGATCCCGGCCACCAGATCATCCCGTCCACGCACTTCCAGCAGGTGCCCAATCGTGTTTCTGAGGCGAGCATTGTCACCGCTCGACCTCTGTAATAGCCTTGATAATTCGTGTGCAACACCCCAGGGGGGGGAATCCAATGACGGATGACAACGCGCGGGGCAGCGCCCGGCCAGAGAACGCAACACCGCGAGGCGTGTCCCGACGGACGGTGGTGACCGCAAGCGCCTGGTCCCTTCCGGTGATCGCGGCCGCAATCGCTACTCCGATGGCCGCCGCGTCGACGGGCACGCCGACGCTTCTTTTCAGCACGCCCACGCTGACAATGGCTGGCTGCAGTGCGCTCACCGGCGTCACGGTCACCGGCACCACGGACGGCACGACTCCTGTCGCTGCAGGCACACCGATCACGATCACGCTGCCAGCAGGATTCACGTTCACCGGCGGCGAGGCCTCACCCCTGGTACTGACCGCCGACGCGAACGGGCAGGTGACGTTGCCGTCGATCACCGCGCCGCTCAACGCCTCGGGCATGTCTCTTACGGCAACGAGCGGTGCCGTCAGCGCGGCTGCGCCGGTGACGGTGACGACTCCTATCGGCACCCGGCTCTACGTCGGCGCGATCAGTTTCAACCCCGACTTCATCGTCGTTCCCGAGACAAATCTGCCCACCGGATACGCGTTCCGAAGCGTTCACGCCACCGATGGGGCCGTGTTCGCGACGCTGGGTGACGGGAGCCTCTGGGTGGCCAGAGAGAACCCCACCACGGGTACCGTGCCTGGTCCGATGGCCTGGTACGACACGGGCCTCGATGCGGATGCCGGGTCGATGCTCGCAAGCTCCAGCCCGAACGTCTACGACAGCCTCGTGCAGGTCGGCGGTGCTCTCTACACGGTCACCGTCCCCGGAACCTGGTCGACCGCCCCGACCACCGCCGCACTGCCGAATCCGGCCAGTGGTGCGCCCGTGCAGCTGGCCTCGATCAACGGCGTCGGCACGTACTACGCCGAGACCGCCGATGGACGCGTGTGGTCCACTCCGCGCACCGGCGCCTCCCGCGGCACCTGGACCGAGATCACCGGATTCCAGGCGCCGTTGAAGGACTGGTTCGTCCTCCGTGGAAACAACTCGGAAACCGTGTGGGTGATCGACGCGAACGGTGGTTTGTTCTCCAGCGCTTCCGGCACAGGGATCCGCCCCACCGTCGTTGCGAATCGCCGCAACGCGGGTGCGACGTGGGTGGCGCCGCTGTCCCACTTCGCGAAAAACCACGCCGACTCCGCGAATGGCGGTACCGGCGGCGCCGCGTTCGTGGACGCCAACGGGAACCTGTTCAGCTCCAGTGGCTCGCAGAACGTCGACCGCAGCGGGGTGCTGGCCGGCCAGCTCGGCGATCTGCAGATCCTGCGCACCGACGATTCGCTCGGATCAACGACGAACACAATCCTCCACGTCGTCACCGGCGGACGCCTCTACGCCGCCGACCTGCAGAACAACTACCCGTTCGCCGACATCACGCCCCCGGCTTCTCAACTAGGGACCGCGACGATCGTGGATGCCCACTCGACCGGATCCGGCAACAGCGGCTTCAGCTTCGCCATCGATTCACAGTCCCGCGTCTGGGTGAGCAACCGCTACCTCAACGGAACGCCTGTTTGGACACTGGCCGGCGGTCAACCGGCGATGCCCAACGCAGGTGGGATCGTCCAGGACGGCAAGTTCACCTACGTGTTCGGCGAACCGAGCAGCTGCCCCGTGTAACGATGACATCGCGCCCGATGGCTGCGTCTTGCGCGACACCACCCGCATGGCAAACCAAGTTCACGCCGTCGACGGTCGGAGTGAGGATCCGAGTGAGAGGCGCGCAGAAGCGGAGTCCGTCACCCTCGATCTCTGAGCCTCTCGGTGCGGACGTCAAGGTTCAGCGATCGCCGCGAAGCCCGGTCAGTCCGCGTCGAGGTCCTCGCCGCGATATCGATCGATAAGCCCGAAGAGTTCCTCGATGGTCACTGCGGTGTAGTCAAGCTCGCCAGCATCGATCCGGTCAGCGCGCCTCCAAAACGCACCCGCGACGATGCCATTCGTCCCCGTCCTGATTCCAGCCGGACACAGGTACGTCCCACTGCGCCGTGCGGATCGCAGGGCTCTTCCCGCCTCCAAGTCGGTCATTTCCGCTGCTCACCACCCGGTGCTGAGCAGCGACTGCACAACGATCGCGAATCCGATCTGCAGACCCAGCAGCCATCGACGCGTCGAGGGTCCGAAGAGCGCGAGGCCGAGCGTCGCCCACGGCACGAAAGGCAACCAGATGCGTTCGACCTCTGCCCTACTCATATTCGACAGGTCGGCCGCGAGCACCATCAACCACCCGGCCGCCGCCAGCACGAGCAGCACGACGCGCGGATCGCACTTCGCTCCCCCGCGCTCATCCACCGCGACGTCCGGGGCGAACTCGCTCCCGCTCTCGCGAATGCTGCGCTTGCGTCCACCGAGCATCCCGACCGCGACGGCGCCGACGGCGGCGATCGAGGCACCGATGGCGGGGCCTGCGCTCACGCCGAACGCGGCGAGATTGCCCCACAGCCAATACGCCGGCGGTCGCCGCGATGCCACGCCGTCCCAGTAGCGCTGCTGCAGCACGGGGAATGCCTCCCACCAGACGAACCCGTTGATCGCGAACAGTCCGACGACCCCCAGAGCCGCAGTAGCAGCGATCGGCAACGGAACCCACGACCTTCCCGCCCACAGGACCGCGACGGCCAGGATCCCCAGCAACGGCAAGCCGTACGACAACATCACGCAGTATCCGAGCAGCACGCCCGCAGTGATCGACCACACCACCCGTCGCGCGCCGGTCGTCGCCGTGGCCAGGGCGAGTGCGCAGATCCCCCACGCCGCGCCCGCCATGAACAGGCCGTCGCCCGACACCGCGATCCAGATCGCCGCGGGGGTGAACACCAGGAAGAGCACCGCCCTTCGCGCGTACTCCTCCGCCCCCAGCGCCCGCAGCGCGATCATGACCGCCATCACGGTGGTAGCACCCAGCACCAGCACGACGAACCCCGCGGCGAGCCCACTGCCGAGCCCGAGCCGAACCAGTGCGACGAAGAACAGCAGCGCTCCCGGCGGGTGACCGGCGATGTGCACCGGCCAGTTGTCCTCGTGCGCGTAGGGGATGCGTTCGACGTACTCGCGCAGAGTGGCACCGACATCGTCGATCTCCCGCGCGGTGCCCAGATACTCGTACCGGTGGTCGAGGATCGTGCCGATCCCGTCGAGGCCGTCGACCGTGGCGAGTGCGAACAGCCACAACGCTGACGCGCCGAAGGCGATCAGCAGAAGGTGCCCCCAGCGTGCCGACGATGCGATGCGGGGACCCCAGACGATCGCTGCGATGCCGAGCAGGACTGCGAGTGGCGTGCCGGGTCCGAGCCGCGGCATCCATTCCGCGTGCAGCGGCGGGAACGAGTTCACCCGGACGTTCCAGCCCGTCAGAGCGGGGACGGCGATGGCGGCGGCGATCAGGAGAAGCGCCCCCACGACGCCCCAGACCGCCAGCCGCGAACCGGCGCGGGATCTCACCTCGCTGACCCCGCGGCCCTGTCGCGCAGCGGTTCGTGCGCGAACTCCCGCACGCCCTCCTCGAACCCGACCCGAGGATTCCATCCCAGCTCCGCCCTGATGCGGTCCGCGGATGCGGTGATATGCCGTACGTCGCCCATCCGGAACTCGCCCGTGCGTGGTGGCCGCTCGCTGCCGAACGCGGCGGCCAGCCCATCGGCGAACTCGCCGATGGTGTGCGGCACGCCGGTGGCGACGTTGAACGCCCTCGCCGTCTCCGTCTCGGCCGTCTCGGTCCATTCGAGTGCGGCGATGTTGGCGCCGGCGACATCGCGGACGTGGATGAAGTCCCGTCGCTGCTCCCCGTCTTCGAAGACCCGTGGCGTCTCGCCGCGTTCCAGCGCCGAGCGGAACAGCGATGCCACACCCGCATAGGGCGTACCCTGCGGCATCGCCGGCCCGTAGACGTTGTGGTACCGGAGAAGGGCGGCCCTTCCACCGCTCTGCGCCCAGGAGCGGGCGAGCAGCTCTTGCTCGAGCTTGGTCGCCGCATAGACATTGCGCGGATCGCACGGCTGGTTCTCGGAGATCGACAGCGGTCGCAGCGGTGCGCCGGTCCGTGCCGACAGCGGGTCGAAGTGTCCGGCCTTCAGGTCGGCCCTCGTGCGCGGCGGCGGCTGCACGACGCGGTCGTCGTCGAGATACAGCCCTTCTCCGTAGACGACCATCGACGAGGCGAGCACGAGCCTGTCCACGCCGGCCTCCGTCATCGCGGCGAGCAGCGTCGCCGTGCCGAGCGAGTTCGACGAGACGTAGTCGGGAGCGTCACGGATGCCGAGGCCCAGACCGACCTTGGCCGCCTGGTGGCACACCGCGTCGACGTCGATCAGTGCCCGGGCGAGAGCATCTTCGTCACGCACGTCCGCGCGCACGAACTCGACCTCACCGTGCGGAGGGCGCTGTACCGCCGCGTGCACATCGGGTCGCAGCGAGTCGAGGACCCGCACCCGCCATCCGGCGTTCAACGCTGCGTCGACGACCGCGGAGCCGATGAAGCCCGCCCCACCGGTGATGAGGAGCCGCCCCGTCATACCCGCTCCCCCTGCTCGTGCTCCCCGCGACGGAGGAGCGCGTCGACGACGTCGGGTGAGAGTCGGGGAACGACCGCGCGTCCGGTCGGGATCGCGTCGATGATCGCCGCGACCGCCGCGCTGAGGCGAGGCTGCGCTGCCGCCATCACGGCGAAGACCCGTTCCGCGGTCGCCGAGGTGTCGGCATCCGCCCCTCCCCGCTCGGTGTCGGTGTCCGTCACGATCGCGAGGTTCACGTGGGCGAGGCCCACTTCCGCGGCGAGAGCGGCTTCCGGCAGCTGCGTCATGTTGACCAGCCGCGCTCCCATCGCACGGTGCCAGTCGGCTTCCGCAGCGGTCGAGAAGCGAGGCCCCTGGATCACGACGCTCGTGCCGCTCGCATGCACCCGCTCCCCCATCGCCTGCAGCGCCGTGAACGCGATCCGGCGCAGGTCGGCGTCGTACGGCTCGGCGAACGGCAGATGCTGCACCCCCGACACCCCTCCGACGCCGTCGAAGTACGTGTCGGCTCTGCCGTTCGTGCGATCGATCAGCTGATCGGTGAGCACGAAGTCACCCGGACGAAGCGAGGCATCCAGACCCCCGACGGCGTTCGTCGACAGCAGCACCCGCGCTCCCCTGCGCCGCAACCCCCACAGCAGCGGCCGAGGATCGACCAGATGCGGCGGCACGCGGTGCCCGACACCATGGCGCGGCGCGAATCCCACCCGGCGCCCGTTCAACAGCCCGGTCACGATCTCCGGAACCGTGCCCCACGGTGATCCGCTCGGCGCGATCACGACCCGGTCGGCGAGATCGAGCTTCTCGAAACCCGATCCCCCGATCACCGCGAACTCGATCTCGACGTCGCTGGCGTTCTGCTGTGCATCACTCATCACCCCAGAGTGCGCGAGCGGCGGCCGTCCGGTGTCCCGATTTTCTTACATCGCGATGACATCTGACCCGTCATCACTCTGTAAGGGGATCGGCGACTCCGCGCCGCGTCTGCTTCGCATACTGGGGCCATGGGCACTCCCCGCACGAGAGACTCCGTCACCGAGCGCCTCTCGAACGCGCTCCAAGAGAAGTCCGAACGGGCGCGCGCCGCTCTCGGGTCCCCGTTGCGCACCACCAGGACGACGGTCGTCGTCGGCCGTCTGCTCGGGGCAGCGTTCCTCATCTGCTTCCTCACCGGGATCTACAGCAATCTGCTGCAGCGTCCGCTGCCATGGCTGTCCCTGCCGCCGGAGCCCGCCCACCTCTACGCGTGGACGCAGGGAACGCACGTGGTCGTCGGTGCGATGCTCATCCCCCTGCTGTTGGCCAAGCTCTGGGTCGTGTTCCCCCAGCTCTTCACGTGGCCTCCGGTTCGGAGCCTCCCGCACCTTCTGGAACGTGGGAGCCTGGCGATCCTCGTCGCCACCGCCCTGATGGAGCCGATCACCGGAGTGCTCAACGCCCTGAAGTGGTACCCGTGGGACTTCTCGTTCCGCCGCACGCACTTCGCTCTCGCGTGGGTGCTCATCGGCGCGATGATCGTGCACATCGCCGTGCACCTGCCGGCGATCATCAGCGCCTGGCGCCGCGTACCGACGGCGACCGCCGTCTCCCGGCGCCGGTTCCTCGGAGTCGTCGGAGGCGCCTCCGCGCTGACAGGTGCTGCCGCGCTCGCACACGCGGTCACCCCGATCGGCCCGTTCAGCCTGAAGGCACCCCGGGCCCGCGTGTATGCCGCACAAGGGGTCACGGTCAATCGCTCCGCCCGACAGGCTGAGGTGACCGAGCTCGCGAGCGACCCCGGATGGATGCTGCGACTCGGAGCCGGCGACGGTGCGCTCGCCCTGAAGCGTACTGACCTCGAGGCCCTGCCGCAGCGGAGCGAGGTGCTGCCCATCGCCTGTGTCGAGGGATGGACGATCGATGCGACCTGGACCGGCGTACGGCTCCGCGATCTGCTCGACCTCGTCGGCATGCCCGAGGATGCGACGATCCGCCTGCGCAGCATGCAGCGCCGCGGCGCGTTCAGGGAGACGACCATGCCGGCCGCGTACGCACGCGATCCGCGCACTCTGATCGCCCTGCGCCTGAACGGGGAGCCGCTGGACCTCGATCACGGGTATCCCGCACGGGTCATCGCTCCTGGACGACCAGGGGTGCTCCAGACGAAGTGGCTCGAGTCCATCGAGGTGGCCTGATGCGATACATCCGCTCTGTACTGCTCATCGCCGGAGGGCTCGTGCTCGTCTGGGGAGGATGGCTCCTTCTCTCGGCGCAGTCCGTCGACCAGCTGTTCAGCGTCGCGGTCTGGCTCGTCGCCGTGGTCGTGGTGCACGACGGGCTGCTGGCCGCGATCAGCGCCGCGCACCATCGGCTCGCCGGGCGGCGCTCAGACGTGGCGGCGGAGCCGGACGAACGCGCGCCCTGACACGGTCCAGCTCTCGACGAGGTCGAGTGCGGAGCCGCGCAGCCGACGCCGCAGCGCCGCGGCCCCGATGTCGTACCAGGGGAAGGCGGAGCTTGATCGTCCGTCGTCGTCGACCACGGTGGCCTCGAACCCGCGGTCGGCTTCCGGGTCGGGATCGACCTCGACGAGGATGCTGCCGAAAGGGGTGATGATTTCGGCGCAGCGTTCGAGCAGCGCTGCCGGTGACCCGCCGATGCCGATGTTGCCGTCGAGGAGGAGCAGCGTCTCCCACGCACCCTCCTGAGGAAGAGCATCGAAGACCGACAGCTGCAGTGCCGGCAGTCCTCGTTCCCGCGCGTGCTCGACGGCGGTCCGCGAGACGTCGACGCCGAGACTGAGCTGCCCGGAGCGGATCGCCGCATGCAGGATCCGCCCCGGTCCGCAGCCCACGTCGAGCACCGGGCCCCTGATCTTCGAGACCACCGAGTCGTCGGCGGCATCGGCAGCGGCGAGGAACCGGCCGATCTCGACGCGTCGCTCGCCCCCCGCTGCCACCTCGACCAACCGCAGCACACCTCCTCCGTTGCGTAGAGCGACATCGTACGGAGCGTCTCCGCCCGCGCCGAAGTGCGCCGTCGCCGGGGCACTCATGACGTACCGGCTTCGAGGTCGACTCCCAGGTGGGGCAAAAGGCGGGCGAGGCGTCCCCCCACCGGCAGCACCGACGACACCTCGCGCAGTGAGGCGAGGTCGTCGATGTCCGTCAGGGGCGGTGCGGCGGCGATTCTGAGCCTGGCGTCGATAAGGCGCTCGCGCTGGAGTAGCCCCGTGTCCGGCGCCGACATCGGCACCCCGCGCACGAGATCGCCACGCGCGCGGCCTCCGAGTCGCTCCCGCGGCAGGTCTTCGAGGCCGAGTAGCCAGAAGCCGCCGTCATCGGCCGGACCGAACCAGGCGTCGACATCGTCCGGCCAGTCGTCGGCGAAGGCGCGCAGGAGTACCGGATCCACCTGGGGCGTGTCCATGCCGATCAGCAGGACACGTCCGCCGCACGAATCCAGTGCAGCGGCGATCCGTTCGTCCAGTCCTCCCGCGACCTGCGGTATCGAGTCGAAGCCTGCGGGGAGCGCGATCTCGCCTTGCGCGCAGACGACCGCGGGCAGTCCGGTCGCCCCGACGGCGGCGAGAGTATCGGCGAGGCTCGCCGCCGCGATCCTCGCCGCGTCCGCCAGCGTGAACGGCGGATGCAATCGCGTCTTGACCCGGCCGGGCACACACTCCTTGGCCATCACGATGATCGTCGTCGTCTTCGTGTTCGTCGTGTTGTTCATGCGAACCTCCGGAGGGCGCTGCGCATGTCGACGACGGCGGTGACGGTGCCCCGGACGGTACCGGTGACCTTCGATCGTCCGAGTCGCGGACGGTAGTCCACGTCAACCTCATCGATGCGCAGGCCCTCCTTCCACGCCCGGAGCAGCAGTTCGAGGGGGTAGCCGCTGCGGCGGTCCTCCAGACCGAGGGCGAGAAGCTGCTCGCGTCGCCCGGCGCGGAACGGCCCGAGGTCCTGCAGGGTGAGCCCGGTGCGCCGGCGCACCATCCCGAGCAGTGCCGCGTTCGCGAAGCGGGCGTGTACGGGCCACGACGCCGAACTCGTGACCCTGCGCCGACCGAAGACGAGGTCACTCTCCCCGCGGTGGACAGGCTCCGCTACCCGATCGAGCTGACCGAGATCGAAGGAGCCGTCGGCGTCGCAGAACGCGACGACCGGTGCGGTGGCGGTGCAGAGCCCCGCATGCACCGCGGCACCGTAGCCGCGCTGATGCGCCTCGACGACCAGGGCACCGGCGGCGCGGGCGACCTCCGCTGAACCGTCCGTCGACCCGTTGTCCACCACGATCGCCCTGGCTCCTTGCGGGAGCGCGGCGAGGACGCCGGGCAGTGCCGCCGCCTCGTCGAGGCACGGCAGGACGACGTCGGTGCGGATTCTCATACCCCGACGCTAGGGATCGCGGTCTTCTCCGACCCCGCCAACTCCTTACGAACCGAGGAAGGATGCCGGAGACGGCCGGATTCCTCGCGAGGAAGCAGACCCGCGAACCTACGATGGGAGCATGGTCCTGCCGCTGTCCGACTCCCCCGAGCTCGCGGATCGTCGCGTCCTCGTGATCGAAGACGACGCGACCGTCTCCGAGATCGTGCGCACCTACCTGCAGGCCGCCTCCTATATCGTCGACGTCGCCACCGACAGCTTCGCCGGACTCGCCGCCGTCGCCACCGGCTCCCCTGATCTCGTCGTGCTCGACCGGATGCTGCCGGGCATCGACGGTTCCGAGGTGTGTCGCCGTATCCGTGCCGACTCCTCCGTGCCGATCATCATGCTCACCGCGCTCGGCTCCGAGGACGACCGCATCGACGGTCTGGAGGCAGGTGCCGACGACTATGTCGTCAAGCCCTTCTCCCCCAAGGAACTGGTGCTACGGGTCAACTCGGTGCTGCGACGGAGCCTGCCGGAGTTCGCGCGCGAGGCGCCGTTCCAGCTCGGGCCGTTCCATCTCGATCCCTCGGCCCGCATTGCGACGAAGCACGGCGCTCCGCTCGAGCTCTCGGTGCGCGAGTTCGATCTCTTCGCGTTCCTCCTCAAGCACCCGCGGCAGACGTTCGACCGCCCGACATTGCTGCGAAACGTGTGGGGCTGGGAGATCGGCGACCTGTCGACGGTGACCGTGACCACCCGCCGCCTCCGCGAGAAGATCGAGGAGGATCCAGGCAACCCGACCGTGGTGGTCACCGTGTGGGGTGTCGGCTACCGCCTCGAGCTGGGGCCCTTCTGATGCCTGTCGCCGACGTCGCAGCGATCGCCGGCATCGCGTTGATCAGCGCACTGCTGGTCGGCGTGCTCGGCGTGATCGCACTATGGCTGCTTCGTCGACGCTCACTCATGCTGCAGTTGTGCGTCGTCATCCTGGCCGTGGTGCTCGCGTTCGCGACGGGCGTGCTCGCCGTCGCCGACGCCATGTACATCTCGCCCCACGACCTCCTTGTGGTTGTCGTGGTGACCGCGATCTCGGCTGTCGTCGCGCTGGCGGTGGCCGTCGTGCTCGCCATGCAGCTGCTGCGCGGAGTGCGCTCACTCCAGAAGCTGACGCACTCGGTGGGCGACGGCGAGCGCCTCGACGCCACGGGCTCGCTCGCCGTGAACGCGGACTTCGCCCGGGTGGCCGCGGAGCTCGTCACCACGAGCGAGCGACTCGCGGCCGCCAGGGACGAGGTGCAGCTCCTCGATCGGTCGCGGCGTGAACTGATCGCATGGATCTCGCATGACCTGCGCAGCCCGCTCGCCGGGCTGCGGGCGATGACGGAGGCGCTCGACGACGGAATGGCCGACGATCCTGCACGATTCCACCGCCAGATGCGCCGCCAGGTCGACCACATGACTGATCTGGTCGACAGCCTCTTCCAACTTTCCAAGATCACGTCGGGGACCCTCGTGCTCCACCCGGAGCCGATGTCGCTCCACGATTTGGTCAGCGATGCCGTCGCCGAACTGGCCCCGGTCGCTCAGGCGCGCAGCATCTCCGTGATCGAGCGCACGAGCCCGGAACACACGATCGTCGGCGACGCCAGAGAGCTCGCTCGCGTGATGATGAATCTCCTCACGAACGCGATCGAGCACACCCCGACCGGGGGGACGATCCGCATCAGCACCGCCCGCGAGAACGAGGTGATGCTGCTGTCGGTGGAAGACTCCGGCATCGGCATCGCGCACACCGACCTCGACCGCGTGTTCGAACCCGGCTGGCGTGGCACCGATGCCAGGACTCCCGGTGCCGGCATCCACGGCGCGAGCGGTGCAGGACTCGGTCTCGCGATCGCCCGCGGCATCGTGGAGGCGCACGACGGCGTGATCAGCGCCCACCAGACGGACATCGGCTCACGCTTCGATATCCGCCTGCCCGCCGTGCTCACGGCGAGCGCGCTTGGAGGAACTCAGCGCTTCCGACCCTCGAGCGGCTCTCAACAACCATCCGAATGACCCGCTGCTCCCGGTCGGTCAACACCCAAGCCTCGGCGTCTCGTTGGGATCACACTTCATCCTTCAAACGCTCCATTGCGCAACCCTTGCCCTCGTCGGGTCAGGACGGTCAAGCGGATCCGCGTGGAACTGCGGAAGACGAGCAGGCGGATTCGCGTAGATGACTGGCAAGCGCGCAGTGATCTGATGGACTTCGACGACATGCCTACCGCTCTCACGCTCGGCTCAGGAGCTAGAGGTATCCGTGCGAACCGGGATTCACTTAATGCATCACCTTTTTCCCGGCGGACAACCAGGCAGTCGGGCGACGTGATGCCTACGCTCAGTGTGTTCCGCCCCTGAAAGAGGAGACACTCATGTCCGATCACGCCCAGTCTCGCGATTCCGTTCCGGCGCCCACACCCACCGCATCGAGCGGTGTGAAGATCGTAGGGGTTCTCGGCATCGTGGGAGGCATCGCCTTGATCGCCGTCGGCATCGTCGTGTGGGTTATGGTTTCCACGCAACTGCGGGCCGAGAACATCACGATCCCGGATGACGCTATCGCGTTCCAGGGCCAGACCGTCGCGGGACCGCTGACGGCATTCGTCCAGGCGGACATCATCCAGCACCACGCGCTTGAGGCGTCCGCCGGGAGTACGTATTCGGAGCTGGCGGTGGATGACCCAATCCGCGCGACCGTGATGAACGCGTCATTCCTGCGGGCATCGCTTTTCACTTCCGTCGTCTCCTTCGGAGTCGCCGCATTCGCCATGGGAGTCGGGATCCTGTCGATTCTGTTCGGTTGGGCGCTTCGTGCGCTTGCCGTGCGACGGTCGGCGGCAGCAACCGACTGACATCGCCCCGCACTCGCCGTGATGGATCCTGACTCTCAAGGGTTGCTGGTGTCATCACGGATGCAGGTTGAGGTACGCGGGCAATGGAACATGCCGACAGCTGCGCCCGTCCGCATCTAGCAACCGACCCATCAGCTTCACCGTGCGAAGCACGAGAACGCGGTCATGGATGGTTGCTACGGGCTCGTGTTCCTCGATCGCCGCTTCGATTGCGTCGACGTCCTCGAGATCTCGCATCCAGGTGACCGCGGCCAAGTCGAATGGGCCGATCGTGTGCATGACGGCGCGACACTCCGGCATCGCCGCCAGCGTCTGGACGTCACGGTCGCGATGCGCAGCCGATGAAGATACGAGGAACCACGCGCAGAACGGCCAGCCGGACAGTGGGCGTGCGATCTCGGTGCGGAAGTGGATCTCGCCCGAACTCACGAGCTGCGCGAGTGGGTTGTGCGCCGTGCGCACACCGATATCGAGTTGGGTCGCGACGTCACGAGCGGTTGCTCGTCCGTCGTTTGCCAAGACAGCTGCAATCGCCTCGGCTAGATCGCGCTGCGGCAGCCGTGGACGGACGCGCGCTCCAGGCTTCCTTCTACGATCGTGCTGACCGCTGGCGGCGCCGGCGAACCCCGCCAGCGGCTCGCGTCGCGATACGTCCAACTTGCCGGGTAGGAGCGGACGCCGACAATACGAGATCCTCGCCGTGGTCGCCTACACCCTCTTCGGCGTCGGGCTGGCCTTCTACGCGACGCCGTCGACGGACGCGGCACTCTCGAACCTTCCGGAAAGCCAGTCGGGATCCGGCGCCGGCATCTACAAGATGGCTTCATCGCTAGGTGCCGCTATTGGCGCCGCCATCTCGCTGACGATCTTCACTTCCATCACCGATGCGGGCGGAGTCGAATGGTTGCGCGACCTGGTTCCCTTCCAAGGCGAGCAGACCAACATCGCAGTGCGGGAGGCCGCCATGGTCGCATGCGGTGTCAACTTGATCTTCCTCGTCGTCGCGATAGTGTCGATCGTCGCGACGGTACCCAAGGGCCGCAAGTACAACGATGAGGACGACTTCTCAGAGATGAGCTCAAAAGCTAAGAAGAGCTGACCCAACGAGAGCACAGGTCGAGGGCGAGAGACATGCGAGTGTCCTCGCCTTCGACCTGCGTGTACATTTGACGAGATTGGCAGGCGTTGAAGCATCGCGCACCAAGCCGCGTGGCGACGTCGTCGCTCACGGACGCGTCAGAACGGTGGCTTTCGTGAGCCAGATGCTGCGCCGGCAATGACGAAGCGCGAACAGGGTGCCTGCGCTATCTGCGCGATGCCTTCACGAGAGGGCCGATCACGACGACGCCTGTTGCGGACGCGGTGGCCCCAGTGGTGATGGTGACCCCGCCCGGTTCCCAGGGTTCGGCGTCCGGGGTCAACACAGGGCGGCCAAATGAATCCGTAGCCCTGAGGGCCACGACGCAGATGGATTGCTTGGCAGTTCGCCGGGTGGCCTACATGCTGGATGAGGGTTTCACCGTTGATGCCCCCCCGCCGTCGCCGCGGCCCGAGCAGAGAGATGATGATGCCTCACACCGCTACGCAGCGCCTGACCATCGCGTTGCCGCCTGTCGGAGTCGCGCTTCTCCTAACCACGATGGTTCTGCCCGCGCAGGTCGCTGTCGTTGCGTGGGGACTCGCGATGGTCATGCTCCTCACAGCGCTGGCCTGCGCACTTATCGCCGAGTCGCAGCGACGTGCGGAACGAGCGCGCGCTCTCGTCCGGACGAAGGAATGATCGTGAATGCCGCCACAATGTCCCAGCCCTGTCGAGCGAAGCGTTGACGGCTATCTTGGCGTCTGAACCTACGACGAAGGCAAGCGGGCTCCGCGTTGCATCAGAGCTACGGCCTTGGCAGCGTCGGGGCGGTTGCATGGCGACCGAGAGTACTGCTCGACCCTCCACCTGGCCTAGTTGCGGGGTAGGTATGGGCCTAGGTCGCGGCGGCTCGTCGTCCCGGTCTTCTTCATGATGCGGTGCAGGTGGCTCTCGACCGTGCGCACGCTCAGCACGAGCTCGGTGGCGATCTGTTGGTTCGACCAGCCCATCGCCGCCAGGCGTGCCAACTGGATCTCCCGCTTTGTCAGCAGGATATCGGCGCTGCGGAAACGTGCCGCGTCGAATGTGCCCGGGTCGAGGCTGGCGATGAGGTCGTCACCCGCACGACGTACTCTTTCCGCATCCTCGGCGTGACCGGCGTCCTCGAACAACTGCGCCGCACGGTCATAGGCATTCACCGCGAAACCGGGACGTCCGGTGCGTAGCAGCCGCGGCGCGGATTCCTCCAACTGGGTCGAGTTCTCCGCAACGAGGGCTTCCACGTAGGCGCGCAGCGCGGCGACGAACTCCCCTTCGACGGCGTCGAGGCGCGGACGGAGTTCCTCGAATCGGCCGGGGTCCGGCCAGAGCTCGAGTTCGATGAGGTGCTCCAGCACCGCGTTCCACCGCGCACCGCGCCGCCAGAGCCGCTCGGCGCCTTGGCGAAGCTCCTGGCGAGCGGAGTCGGGGCGTCCGGCGGCAAGTTGGATCTGGCTTTGGGGCCAGCTAGTCGACATCGCCGGAAACGGTCCGTCCGAGATGATGAGGCGTTCGGCCTGGTCCAGCCGCGTCTGAGCGAGGCCGGCGCTCCCGGTACGTCCGGCCACGATGCTGCCGATGCATAGTGCGCCCAGAAGCGATGTCGGCGCGTTTGAACTCGGGGTCCCCACTGCCAGCGCGGTCTCGACCAGGGTGGTTGCCTCCCGGTAGTTGCCCCGGATCAGCTGACACAGGGCCGCGAAATAGGCGGTTGTGCGGATTGCAGTGGCATCGGCGGAGGCGCGTGCCTGCTCGAGGGCGCTGTACGCGAGAAGTGTGGCTTGGGCGTGTTCGCCTTTCGCGAGACGGACCATGCCGCGAATCGTCTCGTGATCGGCCCAGTCCGCCCCCAAGCTGTGTGGATCGACCTGGGCGAGTTCTTCCTCGGCCGCCAGGATCTGCCCGGAGATCAGCAAACCGGCCGCGCGAATTACGTGAACGGATCCGCGCACGTTGTCCGGGAGGCCATCCGGGGGCGCGACGTCGTCACGGATATCACCGATGTGTCCCTCGTAGAGCACCTCGAGGCGCACGCGAGCCGCCTGCAGCGCCGGACGGTACTGCCCCGCTCTCTTCTCCGCGTCGCGCAGCAGCTCTTTCGCCTGCGCGAGATTCCCCCGTCCGGCGAGCCAGGCCGCGTGCCACCCCAGCAGCCGGATCGTCGGCATCATGTCGTCACTGTGCACGGTGCGACTGAGGATCGAGCGGACCTCCCGCGGGGCGAGGTCCGCAGCGGCCAATGCCAGAAGATAGCTGAAGGCGTTCTCCGCACTCGGGCCCTGCTCCCACTCCGCCCGAGACCGTAGGAGGCGTGCGCGCGCGGCGTCCTGCACGGCCCGCACGAACATCGCGTCCGGTTGCGCAGCACGGAGGTCGGTGACGTCCGTTACGCTGGACGCGCGCGATTCGATGACGGCAAGTCCGTCAGTTCCTCGAGCGAGCCGAGCGGCGCGTGCCGGGAGAGCAAGGTGTCGGAAATACTCAGCGATGAGGGGTGGTGCCACGGCAGAGCGCTGCTCGCCGTTGACCAGCTCGAACGTGAGCAGCGCTTTCTCCTCGAGCTTCTCGACGAGCGGGCCCCCGAGGAGCGCGACGGTGCTGTCGAGGTCGAGCGGACCGCCCAGACTCAACCGCTCGAGAGCTTCTCGCTCGCGCCGCCGCAACGGGCCGATATGCCTCTCCACGAGACGACCGAGTGTCGGGGACCAAAGCTCGCCTTGCGCGCTCCACACCCCGTCATTCAGCGCCAGCTGCCCCTCCTGAATACCCACCTCCCAGATGCCGATGGCGAGGCCCGCTAGGCCACCCGACTTGCCGAAAATGCGGCTCAGCGTCGCGGGGTCGATCGCGGCGTCGGCGCGGTGCTTCAGCAGTGCCTCGAGCTCGTCCAGCCGCAGCGGTTGCATCCAAAGCTGGTAAGCGCGACCGAGATGAGGATTCCGAGCCCCCTGGAGGACCTCCTTCACGCGGCGATGGGTCGTAACGACAGGAAACAACGCCGAATGCTGCACTGCGCGAATCACTCCCCACGACGCGTCATCCAGGTGATCGGCATCGTCGATGAACAGCACGAAGTCGCCGTTCGCAGCCTCCTTCGCGAGTCGCTGCGCGTAACTGCCGACGTCGGGCAACCGCGACACCGACGCCGGCTCACCAAAGAACGCTGACAGACCGCCCAACGGCACTCTCTGCAGTCCGGGAGAACCCGCGAGCAGGAGCACCGTGTAGCCGCTTTCTCGCAGTACCTCTTGAAGGCGGCGTAGGAACGTCGTGCGACCACTACCTGGTCGTCCATAAACTGCGACGTCAACGCGGGCGCGGATATATGCCACAGCATCTGTGAGTGTGACCTGATTGCCGAACATGTGCTCAGTCTGGTCTGGTAGCGCGAAAGAAGCGAGAGACCGAATGGTCCCCGACCCCGGCCGCCGGTCAGGGGACAACGAGATGTGCTCCGATTACTGTGTTCTGGACCGAGCGTTCACCCGACGGAAGCTGCTGACATGTGATGATCACCAGTCGTCCCGGCCGGTCCACCCACAACTCAGCTCGCTGGGACAGCTCCGCCTTGTCCACGACGTACGACGAGTCGAGCTCGTAGACCGCCTCACCCACGTGAACCTGCTCGCCGGCGACCACCGCGGCGCGACCATCGGCCACGTCAATTAGATAGTTGCCCGGGGCGACACCCGGATCTGGGATCGAATGCATGACTACGTAGGTCGTGCCTGCGGAGGGATCCTCAGGCGTTCCCAAGTTGCGCACGGTATAGGCCGAAGTGAAGCCGGGCGGGGTGATCTCGCCGTCAACCATGTCGAGTCCACCGAGCGGCACATCCAATCCCACCGACGGCACGGTGAAGCGCTCCCCATCGTCTTCGACGACGTTCATCTGGGCAAGAACCTCGGGGTCCTCAATCGGATCTTCGAGCACCACCGCGTTGCCATCCATGTCGACAACGGACTCGCTCGACGCGGGTGATGGGGCCCAGACACCGGAGGCCAGCCAGAGCCCCGCGGCCACCGCCAACAGACCGACGATTCCGGCGATCCAGACGAGTGGGGCACGGCGCCTCCGCCGACCAGATGCCGAGTGAAGACCGGTGGGTGGTACCGGTGCCAGCGATTTGTTCATTACAACCAGCTTGTGATCGGGAGTTCAGAATGGAGAGGCGAGCCGTCATACGGGCGACTCGCACCGAGAAGTCGGCCCACGTCGCTGCTGAGACGACGGGGCCGACTTTCAGGGAAGGGCGACTCAGCTGCGCTGAGCGCGGACCTTGCGGAAGCCGATCACACCGGCAGCGGCTGCCAGCAGTGCGAACAGCGCCGATCCGCCGACGAGCCACGGCGCGACCGAGCCCGCGTCGGCGTCGACCACACCACCGGTGTGGACAGACGGTCCGCCGGCGGTCGTCGCGTCGGTCCCGGACGTTCCGGTGTCGGTGTTGTCGTCCGGGGTCGGGGTCGGGACGGTCGCCGCGTTGACGGTCCACGCGAACGTGGTGTCGACAGCAGCCACCGTGTCGGAGGATGCCGAGACCGTGACGATGTAGTCGCCGGCCGTGGCGGGGGTGCCCGAGATCACACCGGTGGCGGCGTCGATGGTCACACCGTCCGGCAGGTTGCTCGCGGAGTAAGTGAGGGTGGAGGAATCGCTCGACGACGCCTCGACCTGCACGGACACGTCATCGCCGACCGTGTCGATCTGGTCCTCGACGGCTGTCACCGTGATCGCCGGAGCGGGGACGACGTCCGAGGCGGCGACCGTGAGGGTGCTCGTGGCCGCCGACGTCGGGGTGATGACACCGGTCTCGGGGTCCATCGCCGCCGCGATCTCGCGAGGCTCGAACAGTGGGTGCTTACCGTAACCACCGGCGACCGTGCTGAGGACGGATCCTGTCGCTGCGTCGTCATCGACCATGACCTGGAAGGTCGCGGTCACCGGGTCGCCGGAGCCGTTGTCGCCGAGACCCGCGGAGTCGAGTTCGCCGGTGGTCCAGTTGAGCCGGTTGTCGACGCCGATGGCGGCGGTACCGCTGGTCGCGGTGACGGAGCCTTCGATGAGTGTCGCATTCGCGAGCAGGCCGCTGAGGTCGGCCGCTGCGATCACGGTCTCATTCGCGTTGTAGGTATGCGTGAGGGCGGTCAGCGTGTAGGTGATCGTGTCACCGGCCCGCACCGCGCCCCCGGTTGCCGGGTTGCTGGTGAGCGTGAGTTCCGACAGGTACGTCTGGGGCAGGCTCCAGCTCGCCACGCAACCCGACTCGTTGCCGGCCGCACAATTGCCGTTCACGGTTTCTGCGCCCGTGGTGATCGTGCTCCCGGCGACCGCGAACGACTCGGTGTGAGCGTCGACGGTCCACGACCGCATCGCGATGGGAGCCGACACGATCGCCGTCTTGCCTGCGGGCACCTCGAAGCTCAGCGTCTTCTCGATCGAACCCGCGTAGTCCAGAGGGATCTCGGCGCCGTCCACGCTCGCCGTCGCCGGCGCCGACGTGTGACCGTTCTTGGTCTGATCCCACTCCGTGCCCATATTGCCGGAGGTACGGATGGTGAGGCTGACGACGCCATCGGCCTCCGTGTTGTTGGCGGCGGCGATCGAGATGATCTGCTCGTCCCCGTTCGCCCACTCCGTGCTCTGCGGAGTGACGGTGATGTCGAGTGGATCGCCCTCGGCCGCGGTCGCTGCCAGTGGCGCTGCGAGAAGCCCTCCGGTGAGGAGCGCGACGGCACCCGCGCTGAGCGCGAAGCGGCCAGTCTTGGTGTATCTCATGGTTCTTCCTTACTTCGGCATCCGAGTGGAGGATCGGCTGCGACTGATCGAGGGCACGATCCGCCCCTTGCGTCCCCCAGACCGGCGTGATCGTGCACGAGCTACTCCACCTCATTGCCGCGGGGCCCTTGGACGAACCGCGCGGCATGACGTGGCGTCGAGCCGGGATTACAGTGACGGCTGCGCGCGCCTCAGTGGTTGAGCGCCCCTGGGGCAGAGGCGACGCGACTCCTGGTGCGGGTCGACGTTGCGGCCGCCAAGAGCGCCCATCTTCAGCGCACCAGCATGCAATGGCATCCGTCGACTGAGTGTCGAGCGCCCGACCACGGAAGGGAGCGGTGGCGCTACACGTACGCGCGGGTCGGAGCCCACTTCCTACCGCGCCGCTGACACCTCACTCGCCCGCTCCTACTACTGGGGCAGGCGCGGAACCGGGTCGGGCGCCCTCCAGAGCTGGTGTGATGGGATCTATGAAGACGGTGGGGACTGTCTTCATCTTGGTAGCGGCCTCCCCCGCTGCCAACAATGCTGGCTCCCCGGCCAGCGGAGGTGGGTGGCCCGCGCTCTCCCCAGTGCCCCGGCCACCCCCTCCCCTTCTTCACGCAGGCCTGACACCCCACGACCGGCACCGCGCGACTGCACCCATATCGCCGAGTCGACGACGAAGTCCTCATGCTTCGCGACGAGGGCGACCGGCCACGCCCGTGACGATCTTCGCCGCGACATGTTCACTCAGCACCACATGGGTCTAGACGCCTCGGCGCAAGCCCTCTAAGGTTTGGCTCAATCAGCCCCGCCGATGGAGGTCACGATGAAACGTTCGCTCCGCACACTCAGCGCCTTAGGCTCGGCCCTCATACTGGTAGCGGTCGGCACCGTCCCCGCGGTCGCCGCCGAAGTTCCTGGGTTCTTCGATTCTGTGGCGGTAGCGCCGGTTCTACCGACACCGTGGCAGCAGACAGACAATTCGACGGCCGTTCCCGCCGGGAGCGTTGTCGATGTCGAGTTCGCCTTCACTGTTCCCGATCAGGCAGCAGCCGGGGATACCGCGACGCTCACGTTGCCGTCCGAGCTATCTGTCACTGATCTCATTTCGTTCGACATCGTCGCCCCAGATGGCGTCATCGGAGCAGTCGCCGCCAGCGGGGCAGGAGATGCGGTGATCGTGACTCTGAGCGACTACGTCGACTCCCACACCTCCGTGTCCGGCACCGTGAGATTCCCCGCGCGCTTCGATTCTCCCGCCGCGACCGAGACCCCGACCGCATTCCCGGTGACGTTCAGCACAGACGATGGCACGTTCGCTGCAACCGTGAACGGCTACACGATCACGGAGACAGGATTCGACGAATTTGGTGTCGTCGGGGCCTCATTCTCCGGGGAGAGCCTGGTATGGACGTATCGCATCGGCGCGCCGGCCTTCGAGTTAGATTTTGCGCTCATGGATGGCGCAACGACGGTCGACTGTTCTGCCCTGCAGGTCACGTACCGAGATGCCCCCTGGGACAGCGGGGACCCGTATCCCGCGGACGACGGCTTCACTGCACCGGTTCCAGCATCCACTGCAACCTGTGGTGCCGTCTCTGGCGGCCTCGAGGCCGCGACGCAGGTAGTTTCGATTTCTGACGAGGCGGGCGTTGCCGACGGGGTCCTTCGCGAGTTCCAGCTCACGACGACGATCACCGATGCGGCGCGGACACAGTTCCAGACGGTTCTCGCGACGACCGATGCGGCAGGGTCGGCCGCGTTCTACGCGGCAGGACTCGCCGACCGTCAGGTGAGCGAGGGCACCGGCACGGGCACCCTCATCCCAGCCCCGACGCCGACCGACGGCCCCGCACCGAAACCGGACGGCGACGCCTCTGGTGAGGGCGAACTGGCGGAGAGCGGTCCTACTGACCTCGCTGCAGTCGGCCTGTCAGCGATACTGCTGCTCACCTTCGGAGGTCTCGCGATGACTCGTCGACGCCCGACGAACTGAGCTGAAGCTCACGATGGCGGACGACTCGCTTCAAAGGCCGCTCCGAGCCTGTCACGCAGAGATCAAGCTCGAAGCAGCCTCGACACACAATGAAGGCCCCAATCCCGGTGTTTCCAAGGGATGGGGGCCTTCATGGTGGCGGTGACGGTGGGATTTGAACCCCTTGTCACGTCCCAGCGATATGGCGGCAATCCGCGGAATCATGCGGATTTTGGGTCGCTTTGCCCCCATCTACACCCACCTAGAAACACTGGTCCTCAGGCCGGAGTGCACCAAAATGCACCAAAAAGGATCCGGATTAAGCAAAGCGATCCGGCGTGCCCACCAAGACTTCAGGAGGGGCCCGTCCCTCTGCCCGTTGGCTCCTCGCGGCTATCACGCCAAAGTTGCTGAGCACGCTGTCGGGTGAGTGCGTCCGTGACGTTGTCCAGGTCATCCGGAAAGAGTGCCGCGTAAATGTTGAGCGTCTCTGCAGCGTTTTTGTGACCGAGCATTCGCTGGACGACCTTGACGTTAGCACCGGCGCTGATCGCGAGGCTCGCAGCGGTGTGGCGGAGGTCGTGCGGGATCACGCGTCGGGAATCAGGGTCGGTGCGCATGGCTCGCTTCACTGCGCTGACGAACCAGCCTGACTGCGAATTCCCCGGACGCAGGAACCCGCCGTTTTCGGAGTTCCACAGACGGTCGTCGCCAGCCTTGTCTTTGCACGCAGGATCGTTCGTCCCTTGGTCGTCGTAGTATCCGCTCGACAGGGCGATGATGCCCACGAGTGAGAATGTGAA
>NZ_SSDF01000047.1 GCF_004794515.1 Microbacterium sp. A20
GGACACCGCCGGACTCCTTTTAGACAAAATGGCCACCCATCGATGGGTGGCCATTTTGCGTTTACACGAAAAGAACAGGGAGCATCATGCCAGAAGAGGAAGAGCGCCGTCCGCGTCGCAACGACGACAGCGGATCGCGCGGCAATCGCGCTTCTGGCGGACGCCCTGGGAACAGCCGTGACGGCTCGGCCCCGCGCCGTGAAGGTGGCGGGTACAGCCGTGATGGTGGTGCTCCGCGTCGTGAGGGTGGCGGCTACAACCGTGACGGCGCAGCTCCGCGTCGCGAGGGTGGCGGCTACAA
>NZ_SSDF01000048.1 GCF_004794515.1 Microbacterium sp. A20
GCAAAATGGCCACCCATCGATGGGTGGCCATTTTGTCTAAAAGGAGTCCGGCGGTGTCCTACTCTCCCACAGGGTCCCCCCTGCAGTACCATCGGCGCTGTGAGGCTTAGCTTCCGGGTTCGGAATGTAACCGGGCGTTTCCCTCACGCTATGGCCGCCGAAACACTATTGATGTTTCAATCAAACACATAACAAAGTCATTGTTGTTATGCGGTTCTCGACCGTACATCGAGAACCACTCAGTGGACGCGTAGCACCAACAAACGGTGTGTTATCAAGTCATCGGCTTATTAGTACCAGTCAGCTGCATGCATTACTGCACTTCCACATCTGGCCTATCAACCCAGTAGTCTGGCTGGGAGCCTCTCACCCGAAGGTATGGAAATCTCATCTTGAGGCCGGCTTCCCGCTTAGATGCTTTCAGCGGTTATCCATCCCGAACGTAGCTAATCAGCGGTGCTCCTGGCGGAACAACTGACACACCAGAGGTTCGTCCAACCCGGTCCTCTCGTACTAGGGTCAGATCCTCTCAAATTTCCTACGCGCGCAGCGGATAGGGACCGAACTGTCTCACGACGTTCTAAACCCAGCTCGCGTACCGCTTTAATGGGCGAACAGCCCAACCCTTGGGACCTACTCCAGCCCCAGGATGCGACGAGCCGACATCGAGGTGCCAAACCATGCCGTCGATATGGACTCTTGGGCAAGATCAGCCTGTTATCCCCGAGGTACCTTTTATCCGTTGAGCGACAGCGCTTCCACAAGCCACTGCCGGATCACTAGTCCCGACTTTCGTCCCTGCTCGACCTGTCAGTCTCACAGTCAAGCTCCCTTGTGCACTTACACTCGACACCTGATTGCCAACCAGGTTGAGGGAACCTTTGGGCGCCTCCGTTACTTTTTGGGAGGCAACCGCCCCAGTTAAACTACCCACCAGGCACTGTCCCTGAACCGGATTACGGTTCGAAGTTAGATATCCAGAGTGACCAGAGTGGTATTTCAACAATGACTCCACACGAACTAGCGTCCATGCTTCAAAGTCTCCCACCTATCCTACACAAGCCACACCGAACACCAATACCAAGCTGTAGTAAAGGTCACGGGGTCTTTCCGTCCTGCTGCGCGTAACGAGCATCTTTACTCGTAATGCAATTTCGCCGAGTTCGCGGTTGAGACAGTTGGGAAGTCGTTACGCCATTCGTGCAGGTCGGAACTTACCCGACAAGGAATTTCGCTACCTTAGGATGGTTATAGTTACCACCGCCGTTTACTGGGGCTTAAATTCTCAGCTTCGCCTTACGGCTAACCGGTCCTCTTAACCTTCCAGCACCGGGCAGGCGTCAGTCCGTATACATCGTCTTGCGACTTGGCACGGACCTGTGTTTTTAGTAAACAGTCGCTACCCACTAGTCTCTGCGGCCTCCAAACGCTTTCGGGAGTAAATCCCTATACGCCGAAGGCCCCCCTTCTCCCGAAGTTACGGGGGCATTTTGCCGAGTTCCTTAACCACGATTCTCTCGATCTCCTTGGTATTCTCTACCTGACCACCTGAGTCGGTTTGGGGTACGGGCGGCTAGAACCTCGCGTCGATGCTTTTCTTGGCAGCATAGGATCACCCACTTTTTATCCGCATCGTGTCTCAGCCTATGTGAATCGCGGATTTGCCTACGACTCGGCCTACGCACTTGCACCAGGACAACCATCGCCTGGCTTGGGCTACCTTCCTGCGTCACACCTGTTAATACGCTAACCGCACCAGAATGGGGTCGTGCGCTAGGCCCAGAGCGTCACCCCGAAGGGATCGGTCACTGGGATTCAGACACTTAGCACTACTGGATTAGCTTGGGCGGTTCTTCGCCGGTACGGGAATATCAACCCGTTGTCCATCGACTACGCCTGTCGGCCTCGCCTTAGGTCCCGACTTACCCAGGGAAGATTAGCTTGACCCTGGAACCCTTGGTCTTTCGGAGGACGTGTTTCTCACACGTCATTCGCTACTCATGCCTGCATTCTCACTCGTGTAGCCTCCACGGCTGGTTCACACCGCCGCTTCGCTGGCCACACGACGCTCTCCTACCCATCAACACGGCTGGACCACGAAGGCCTACCAATAATGTCAATGCCACAACTTCGGTGGCGTGCTTGAGCCCCGTTACATTGTCGGCGCGGAATCACTTGACCAGTGAGCTATTACGCACTCTTTCAAGGGTGGCTGCTTCTAAGCCAACCTCCTGGTTGTCAAGGCAACTCCACATCCTTTCCCACTTAGCACGCGCTTTGGGACCTTAGTTGGTGGTCTGGGTTGTTTCCCTCTCGACTATGAAGCTTATCCCCCACAGTCTCACTGCTGCGCTCTCACTTACCGGCATTCGGAGTTTGGCTGACGTCAGTAACCTTGTAGGGCCCATCGGCCATCCAGTAGCTCTACCTCCGGCAAGAAACACGCAACGCTGCACCTAAATGCATTTCGGAGAGAACCAGCTATCACGAAGTTTGATTGGCCTTTCACCCCTATCCACAGCTCATCCCCTCAGTTTTCAACCTAAGTGGGTTCGGTCCTCCACGACGTCTTACCGTCGCTTCAACCTGGCCATGGATAGATCACTTCGCTTCGGGTCTAGGACATGCGACTGAATCGCCCTATTCAGACTCGCTTTCGCTACGGCTACCCCACACGGGTTAACCTCGCCACATATCGCTAACTCGCAGGCTCATTCTTCAAAAGGCACGCTGTCACCCCTACTAAGGAGGCTCCAACGGTTTGTAAGCAAACGGTTTCAGGTACTATTTCACTCCCCTCCCGGGGTACTTTTCACCTTTCCCTCACGGTACTTGTCCGCTATCGGTCATCTGGGAGTATTTAGGCTTATCAGGTGGTCCTGACAGATTCACACGGGATTTCACGGGCCCCGTGCTACTTGGGATACTCTTCGCGCCAAGAGAGGCATTTCGACTACGGGGTTGGCACCCTCTATGACCGGCCTTTCAAGACCGTTCGTCTATACCTTCTTGTAACGCCGCCACCTCGGCAGAGATGACTGAAAAGTCCCACAACCCCCAACGTGCAACACCTGCCGGCTATCACACACGCTAGGTTTAGCCTGTTCCGGTTTCGCTCGCCACTACTAACGGAATCGCGGTTGCTTTCTCTTCCTGTGGGTACTGAGATGTTTCACTTCCCCACGTTCCCTCTACCCGCCCTATATATTCAGGCGGGAGTCACTAGGTCGGCACGCCGCCCAGCGGGGTTTCCCCATTCGGACACCCTCGGATCAAAACTTGCTTATCAGTTCCCCGAGGCTTATCGCAGATTGCTACGTCCTTCTTCGGCTCCAGATGCCAAGGCATCCACCGTTTGCTCTTAAAGACTTGAAATCACATGAGTTTGAATCAAAAACTCGACCCCACCCGAAGGTGGAATCTGAAATTGACTAATGATCTTTAAGATCATCTTGTGCAACAACCCGAAGGCTGTTGCAAGATGCTCGCGTCCACTGTGTAGTTCTCAAAGTACGGGCGGTACCCCCATCCACCTGCCCGAAACGGACAAACAGAAAGAGGTCCAGAGGTTCAGACCAGATCCCAAAAGATCCGCATCCGGTCCCTCAGGACCCAACAGCGTGCAGACACCGGTCCCCTCACCCAGAACCTTCCAACCGCAAGCGGCGTACTAGTTCCGAGATCAGATCTCGATGCCATGTCAAATGTTCCACCCATGAGCTCCCAGCGAAGAACGTATGCCTTCGATCTGGGTTCTGGACTCCGAAGAGTCAGATGCTCCTTAGAAAGGAGGTGATCCAGCCGCACCTTCCGGTACGGCTACCTTGTTACGACTTAGTCCTAATTACCGATCCCACCTTCGACGGCTCCCTCCAAAAGGTTAGGCCACCGGCTTCAGGTGTTACCGACTTTCATGACTTGACGGGCGGTGTGTACAAGACCCGGGAACGTATTCACCGCAGCGTTGCTGATCTGCGATTACTAGCGACTCCGACTTCATGAGGTCGAGTTGCAGACCTCAATCCGAACTGGGACCGGCTTTTTGGGATTCGCTCCACCTCGCGGTATTGCAGCCCTTTGTACCGGCCATTGTAGCATGCGTGAAGCCCAAGACATAAGGGGCATGATGATTTGACGTCATCCCCACCTTCCTCCGAGTTGACCCCGGCAGTATCCCATGAGTTCCCACCATTACGTGCTGGCAACATAGAACGAGGGTTGCGCTCGTTGCGGGACTTAACCCAACATCTCACGACACGAGCTGACGACAACCATGCACCACCTGTTTACGAGTGTCCAAAGAGTTGACCATTTCTGGCCCGTTCTCGTATATGTCAAGCCTTGGTAAGGTTCTTCGCGTTGCATCGAATTAATCCGCATGCTCCGCCGCTTGTGCGGGTCCCCGTCAATTCCTTTGAGTTTTAGCCTTGCGGCCGTACTCCCCAGGCGGGGAACTTAATGCGTTAGCTGCGTCACGGAATCCGTGGAATGGACCCCACAACTAGTTCCCAACGTTTACGGGGTGGACTACCAGGGTATCTAAGCCTGTTTGCTCCCCACCCTTTCGCTCCTCAGCGTCAGTTACGGCCCAGAGATCTGCCTTCGCCATCGGTGTTCCTCCTGATATCTGCGCATTCCACCGCTACACCAGGAATTCCAATCTCCCCTACCGCACTCTAGTCTGCCCGTACCCACTGCAGGCCGGAGGTTGAGCCTCCGGATTTCACAGCAGACGCGACAAACCGCCTACGAGCTCTTTACGCCCAATAATTCCGGATAACGCTTGCGCCCTACGTATTACCGCGGCTGCTGGCACGTAGTTAGCCGGCGCTTTTTCTGCAGGTACCGTCACTTTCGCTTCTTCCCTGCTAAAAGAGGTTTACAACCCGAAGGCCGTCGTCCCTCACGCGGCGTTGCTGCATCAGGCTTGCGCCCATTGTGCAATATTCCCCACTGCTGCCTCCCGTAGGAGTCTGGGCCGTGTCTCAGTCCCAGTGTGGCCGGTCACCCTCTCAGGCCGGCTACCCGTCGACGCCTTGGTGAGCCATTACCTCACCAACAAGCTGATAGGCCGCGAGCCCATCCCCAACCGAAATTCTTTCCAGACGCAGACCATGCGGTCACGTCACATATCCAGTATTAGACGCCGTTTCCAGCGCTTATCCCAGAGTCAGGGGCAGGTTGCTCACGTGTTACTCACCCGTTCGCCACTGATCCCACAGAGCAAGCTCCGTGTTCACCGTTCGACTTGCATGTGTTAAGCACGCCGCCAGCGTTCATCCTGAGCCAGGATCAAACTCTCCGTAAAAAAGAAATGCATACGACACCGGGAAAACGGTGACGCAGCGAGTTTGATGCTGACCAAAGAGACAAATTCATTGCTGACTTCATCCATTGCCAACCCCCCGAAAGGAGTTGGTCTTTGATCCAAAGGAATTCTCACCCAGCCGAAGCTAGACGAGGATAATTTGGCATTTGACAAGTGCACGCTGTTGAGTTCTCAAGGATCGGATGCTCCCACGACCCAGCCATCACAGCCAGGCCCGCAGGGCAACTTCTCTATCTTACC
>NZ_SSDF01000049.1 GCF_004794515.1 Microbacterium sp. A20
CGGGGGCGGATCGGCGGTCGCCGGCATCCGCGCGTCCACCGCGCTCGTCGCGCGCGCCGTCACGGGCGGGGCCGCCGTTGTGGCGGTCGTGGAAGGAGGTCTTCTTGGCGCCGTAGCGCGGCTCGAAGTTGGCGGCGGGACGTCCGCCGCGGGGCTTCTTGTTCTTGGGCATTGCGTTGTCTTCCTGTGTTCTCGCACGAGAACAGCGCCGCGCACACGCGCGAGCACCCAGCGCGTGGTCGGATGCGACCAGCGGGGTTCCGGACTGTCAGCGGCCGGGGCCATTCATGTGATGGTTGATTAGCGTCGAGCGACGCTCACCATCGGCCCCTGGACTCACACTTCACACACATAAAACGTCCGCGCCAACGCGCGGGTGTCCGAAGCCGACCGCACAAGTGTAGCCGACGCGCCTGAGAGAGTCCCGACGCGGGGGTGGCCGTACGATGTCGAAGTGACCACCGCATCCCCCACCGGCGCCCAGATCTCCCTCCGACTCGGCGATGCGACCGCCCAGATCGCGCAGGTCGGCGCTTCCCTCCGATCCCTGCGTGTCGGCGGCGTCGACCTCGTCCCTCCGTACCCGCTCGATCAGCCCACCCCCGCCTGTTCCGGCGTGGTCCTCGCCCCGTGGCCGAACCGCGTGCGCGACGGTCGCTGGGATGACGACGGCACCTCGCGGCTGCTCGCGATCACCGAGCCGAAGCTGAACAACGCCAGTCACGGCCTGCTGCGCTTCACGGCGTACGAGGTGTCGCACACCGACGCCGAAGCCGTGCTGCGGGCGACGATCGTCCCGCAGACCGGCTACCCGTACCTGATCGAGACGGCCGTGACCTACGCGCTCACCGCCGACGGCATCGAGGTCACGCACACGCTCACCAACCGCTCGGCGACGCCCGCACCGGTCGCCCTCGGCACGCACCCCTTCGTGACGATCGGCGACGTCGACCCGCACGACCTGGTGCTGCGGGTTCCCGCTGCGACCGCCTTCACGACCGACGAGCGGATGCTCCCCACCGGCACGCGTCCCGCTGAGGCCGCCCTGCGTGACGGGGTCCGGCTGGGCGATGTCACGCTCGACACCGGGTTCACCGACCTCGCCCGCGACGCCGACGGTCGCGTGCGGCACTCGCTCACGGCACCCGACGGTCGCCGCGTGACCCTGTGGCAGGGCGAAGGCTTCGACTATGTGCAGGCGTACACGACGCCCGCCTATCCCGGCCAGAGCCTCGCGGTCGCGATCGAACCGATGACCGCGCCCGCCGACGCCCTCAACAGTGGCCTCGGCATCCGTCGCCTCGCCCCCGACGAGACCTGGACGCTGCACTGGGGCATCGCCCTCAGCTGACCGGTTCCGACCGTCTTCGAGTCGGGCTGTTCACAACTCCTCAAGATTTGAGCCGAAAGGCCCCGGATCACGCATCTGACTGCGGATCCGGGGCCTTTCTGCGGAGTTTGAACGCCGAGCGGGACTACTCGCGGTCGCGCAACTCGCGCCGGGTGAGCTGCGGCGCGTGCGGCAGGCCGGACGCGTCGATCGCCACCGAACCGGCCGGAACCACAGCCGCACCGGAGGCATCCGGATCGACCGGAGCATCCGGCTTCGGTGCCCCACCGGCATCCGAGCCGCCGGCCTTGCGCGCGGCCCGCCGCTCCTTGGCTCCCTCGACGAGGTTGTAGAGCGTGGGCAGCACGATCAGCGTCAGCACGGTCGACGAGAGCAGACCGCCGATCACCACGATCGCCAGCGGCTGCGAGATGAACCCGCCATGGCCGGTGATGCCGAGCGCCATCGGCGTCAGCGCGAGGATCGTCGCGAGAGCGGTCATGAGGATCGGCCGCAGACGCTTCTCACCGCCGGCCTTCACCGCCTCGATGGTCGACAGACCCTTCTCCCGATACTGGTTGACGAGGTCGACGAGCACGATCGCGTTCGTGACCACGATGCCGATGAGCATCAGCACACCGATCAGCGAGGCGACGCCGAGCGGCACGCCCGTGACGATCTGCAGCAGGATCGCACCGGTCGCCGCGAACGGCACCGACACGAGCAGCAGCAGCGGCTGGCGCAGCGACTTGAACGTCGCGACCATCACCACGTAGACGATCAGGATCGCCGCGAGCATCGCGAGTCCGAGCTGCGAGAACGAGTCGGCCTGCTGCGAGGCGACACCGCCGACCTCGGCAGAGGCACCGTCGGGCAGGTCGGCCGCGGCGAGCGCCTCGGTCACCGACTGCGTGGCCGTGGCGAGGTTGTCGGATGCCGGCGGCACGGTGACCGTAGACGTGCGGCGCCCCTGCTCGGTGGTGATCGACGTGGGGCCGTTGCGCTCCTCGACGGTCGCGATGTCCTGCAGCTGCACGACGCCGAGCGGGGTCGGGATCGCGAGCTCCTTGAGCGCCTGGACCGTGGTGGGCGGCTCGGGCGTGACGATGTAGACGGTCAGCGCGGTGTCGTCGATCTCGACCGAGCCGGCCTGCTGCGGACGCATGGTGTTCGAGACGATCGAGCCGACCGCGACCTCGGAGAGACCGCGCTGCGCGGCTGCCTCACGGTCGACCACCACGGCGATGTACGGCAGCGATGCGGCGAGGTTGTCGGTCACCTGGCCGACGCCGTCGCGTCCGTCGAGCTCCTCGACGAGCGAGGTCGTCGCGGTCTGCAGGTCATCGGCGTTGGATGCCGTGACGGTGATCTCGATGTCGCTCGAGCCGAAGCCGGCGGATGCCGCGACCGACACCTCGCCCACGTCGTCGCCGAGCCCGTCGATCGCGTCCTGCACGTCGGCGCGCAGCTTCTCCTGGTCGGCGTCGCCGTCGGTGAGCACGGAGTAGGTGACACCCGCACCGCCCGAGAACGCGTCGCTGAGGGCCGAGCCGCTGGTGCCGATCGACGCCTGCACGTGCTCGATGCCGTCGATGCCGAGGAGTGCGTCCTCGACCTCGACCGCGGCATCCGACTTCGCCTGCAGGCTCGCGGTCGGGCCGAGGTCCTGCGTGACGGTCATGGTGTTCTGACCGGAGTCGCTGAGGAAGTTGATCTTCATGAGCGGCGCGGCGGCGAGCGTGGCGCCGAGCACCACGACCGCGAGGATCACCGTGAGGCCGGAGTGCTTGAGCGTCCAGCCGAGGATCGGTCGGTAGACGCGCTGCAGCTGCGTGGGCGGAGCATCCGGGTGCTCGGGGTCGATCGCGTTGCCGTGCTCGTCGAGCAACTCCTTGCCCGGCTTCAGGAACCAGTACGCGAGCACCGGGACGATGGTGAGGGCGACGAGGAGCGAGGCGACCATCGCGATGGTCACGGTCATGGCGAACGGCCGGAACAGCTCACCGACCATGTCGCCGACGAAGACGATCGGCAGGAACACCGCCACGGTGGTGATGGTGGATGCGGTGATCGCCATCGCGACCTCGCGCACGGCGAGGCGGATCGCATCACCCTTGTCGGCATCGCCGACGTAGTGACGTTTGATGTTCTCGATCACCACGATGGAGTCGTCGACCACGCGGCCGATCGCGATCGTGAGCGCACCGAGCGTGAGCACGTTCAGCGAATAGCCGAACGCCTGCAGTCCGATGAACGTGATGAGCACGCTGGTCGGGATCGAGATCGCGGTCACGAGCGTGGAGCGGATCGACAGGAGGAAGACGAGGATCACGATCACGGCGAACACGAGGCCGAGCAGACCCTCGGTGGCGAGCGTCTCGATCGACTGCACGATGAACGGCGCCTGGTCGAAGATGATCGTGAACTCGGCGTCGGGGAAGGCTTCGCTGATCGTGTCGAGCGCGGCGATCACGCCGTTCGACACCTCCACGGTGTTCGCGGCGGGGAGCTTGGTGATCGAGATCGAGAGCGCGTCCTCGCCGTCGACCCGCGAGATCGAGGTCACCGGGTCGGACTCCTGCACGACCGTGGCCACATCGCCGATGGTCGAGGTGGTGCCGACGAGCGGAAGAGCCGCGATCTCGTCGACCGTGGTGATCTTCGCGCCGGTCTGCACCGTGAGCGTCTGGCCGTCCTGGGTGATGTCGCCGCCGGGGAAGAGGGTGCCGTTCTGCTGCAGTGCGTTGCTGATCGCCTGCGTGGTCTGGCCTTCGGCCGCGAGCTTCGCGGGGTCCGGCGTGATGCTGATGCGCTGCCCGACACCGCCGACGATCTCGGCGGCGTTGACGCCGTCGACGTCTTCGAGCTCGGGGATCGCGACGGATTCGAGTTCGGCCTGCGCGTTGTCGGCATCCTCGAATCCGGTGACGGCCACCTGGATCACCGGGAAGTCGTCGATGGAAACGGACAGCACCTGCGGGGTCACGTCTTCCGGCAGCTGCGAGGAGACGCGGTTGATCGCCTGCTGGATCTTCTGCTCAGCGGTGGCGAGGTTCGTGCCGTAGGCGAACATCGCCTGCACGATCGAGGCGTTCGTGGTGCTGGTGGCCGTGGTCGATTCCAGGCCCGGCACGCCCTGGATCGCCGACTCGATCGGCGTGGACACGTCGTTCTCCACCACCTCGGGCGACGCGCCGGGGTACGTCGTCATGACGACGAGCGCCGGCAGCTCGAGCGAGGGGATCAGCTCCTGCTTGAGGTTGGTGAGCGCGAGCCCGCCGAACACCGCCGCGACGATGGTGATCAGGGCGATGAGCGCGCGGTTCTTGAGGCTCAGGATGGCGAGTTTCGACAAGGCGGTTTCCTCGGTGTCAGGGTGTGGCTGTCGCTGCGGAGGGAGTGGAGACGGAATCTCCGAGGATCCGCGCCAGTGCGGTCTCGATGAAGGACTGTTCGAGGCGGGCGTCGCGGATCTGCATGCTCCACATGACGCCGTCGATGAAGATCATCGCCGCTCGGGCACGGTCTTCGCCATAGGTCGGCTCGAGGAGTTCCACGAGCCGGTCGGAGAGGTGGCGTGCGAGCTCGCGCAGACGGGGGTCGTGCACGGCGGCGGTCACCACGGCGCGGTCGGCCTGCACGGCATGCGCGTCGTCCATGCTGTCGAACACGAGTGCCGCGATCACGGCGGGGCTGTCCCCGCGCTCCGCGATGGTCTGACGCACCCCGTCGAGGCGCGCGTCGACCTCTTCGGCGAGCGCCCGGAAGGCGGCGGCGCGCAGGTCGTCGAGGGTGTCGAAGTACTGGGTCGTCGCGCCGAGGGGAACCCCGGCGCGGGCGGCGACCATGCGGTGGGTGACGGCCTCGGCCCCCACCTCGACGATGAGTTCGGCGGCGGCGGTCACGATCTCGCGACGGCGCGCTTCAGGGTCGCGTCGACGACGCAACCCATCACCCATCCGAACCCCCTGGACATCCGTACATGTACGTTTGTACATGTACGGATTGTGAGGACGCTGGGAGCGGTCAGAGCAGCGCGCCGACGGCGAGCCCGAGACCCGCGGCGAGGAGGCCGAGCAGGAGCATCCCGACGGCGTTGAAGACGGATGCCGGGCGCTCGCCGTCACGCCACAGGGCGACCGTGTCGAGCATCGCGGTGCTGAAGGTCGTGTAGCCGCCGAGGAGTCCGGCACCGAGGAGGAACGCGGCATCCGGCAGCGCGGTCGTGACGACGCCGAGCGCGAAGGATCCGGACAGGTTCACCAGCAGGATGCCCCACGGGAACCGGCGACCGGCCAGCCGCGCGACGCCGAGGTCGACCAGGTACCGCAGCACCGCACCGACTCCCCCGGCGAGCGCCGCGGCGAGGAACAGCACCGGGTTCACGAGGCCGCTCCGGAGCGCGGGCGGGCGATACGCAGCCCAAGAGCTGCCGCGCCGAGGCCGAGCACGAGACTCCCCGCGGCGTAGGCGAACGCGAGCACCGGGGCATCCGCCCACAGCTCCACGCTCCCCGTCATGAAGGCGCTGTACGTCGTGAAGCCGCCGAGCACCCCGGTGCCGAGCAGCAGCCGCAGATCCGTGGATGCGGGGATCCGCGCGGCCAGCACGCCGATCAGCAGCGCGCCCACCACGTTCGCGACGAGCACCGCGAGGGGGATGCCCCCGATATCGGGAAGCGCGAGCCCGAGGCCGAGCCGTGCCGCCGTGCCCACCGTGCCGCCGAGGGCGACGAGGAGGATGCGGCGGAGGGTCACGTCGCCACTGTAGTCGCGCGTGACAGTGCGCCGGGGCGATGTCAAGGGCGTGGATGCCGCGCACCGCACGCCGTTGACTGTGGCCATGACCCCTCTGTGGAAGCTCGAGAAGACGCTGCCGACCGGATCGCCCTTCGAGGCGGGTGCGCGCCACGACGTCGTCATCGTCGGCGCCGGTCTCACCGGCCTCACGACCGCCGTCATGCTCACCAGGGCCGGTCTCGACGTCGCGGTGATCGACGCGGGAGGCATCGCCGAGCTCGCGACGGGTGCGAACACCGGCAAGCTCTCGCTCCTGCAGGGCATGCGGCTCGCGACGATCCGCCGCCATCACCCGGCGTCGCTCGTGCGCGCATACGTCGACGCCAACCGTGCCGGCATGGAGTGGCTGACCGCCTTCGCCGAGAGTGCCGACGTGCCGTTCACCCGCCACACCGACCACTCCTATGCGCAAGGGCCCGATGGCGCGTCGGACGTGCGCGATCAGCACGACGCCGCCCGCGAGGCCGGCCTGCCGACGCGGATGCTGGCCGCCACCACGGTGCCGTCGACGCCGTTCCCGGTGGCCGCCGCCGTGGCCCTCGACGACCAGGTCGCGATCGATCCGGTCGCGGTGACCGCCGCGCTCGCCCACGAGCTGCTGAGCGCTGGCGGCACGCTGCACATCGGCGTCCGAGCCACCGGCACCCGCGCGCTGCCCGGTCGCGTGGACACCACGGCGGGGCCGATCTTCGCCGACCACATCGTGCTCGCCACCGGCACCCCGATCACAGATCGAGGCCTGTACTTCGCCAAGACGCACGGGCTGCGGTCGTACTGCGTGTCGTTCCGGGTGCCGGGCGACGTGCCAACGGGGATGTTCCTCTCGGTCGACGGTCCGACCCGCTCGGTGCGTCCGGTCAGCGCGGCCGACGGCCCCGGGGGCGAAGCTCAGCTCGTCGTCGGGGGCAACGGCCACCCGGTCGGCAGGTCCGACAGCGAGAAGGCCGCGGTCGAAGACCTCGTCGCGTGGACGCAGCTGCACTTCCCCGGCGCCGAGGAGACGCATCGGTGGTCGGCGCAGGACTACGAGTCGCACAACCTGATCCCGTTCGTCGGCGCGATGCCCCGCGGTCTCGGCCGCATCCGCTTCGCAACGGGCTACTCCAAGTGGGGGCTGTCGAACGCACCGGCTGCCGCACAGCGTCTCACCGCCGAGATCCTCGGGGTGCCGTGGCGCGAGCGCGCGGAATGGATGACGACCATCGGCACGCGGATGACGATGCCCGCCGACCTCGGGCGCGGAGCTGTCGAGGGTGGGAAGGTCGCGGCCGCGCTCGCCGGCGGATGGGCGGATGCCGAGAGCCGCTCGGTCCCCGTCGCCCAGCCCGCCGAGGGTGAGGGCGTGGTGGCGAACCGGGGCGGTCGTCCGGTCGGCGTCTCGACGGTCCACGGCGTGACGCGCGCGGTCGGCGCGGTGTGCACGCACATGGGCGGGGTTCTCGAGTGGAACGATGCCGAGTGCACGTGGGACTGCCCGCTGCACGCCTCGCGGTTCGCCGCCGACGGCACCCGCATCGAGGGTCCGGCGGTGAAGGACCTCAGTCGCCTGCCGCGCTCGGGCCGGGAGTGACCGGGCCGGTCGTGGGGCCGTCGTCCCACCCCTGCTGAGGCGTGTCACCGTTCTCGCGGAACACGTACTGCGACACGAGCTTGCGCTGGCTGCTCGACCAGTCGATCGCGGGGCGCCGCTGCTCGGGCGGCAGGTAGCCCAGCCGGTAGACGGCCATGAGCTCGAGGTCGTCGGGCACGCGCAGCAGGTCGACGATCTCGTCCCAGCGCCCCGGGACCTCCATCGGGAAAGAGATGAACTGGATGCCCATGCCGAGCTCGACCGTTGTGAGCCAGATGTTCTCCATCGCCGCGCCCATGCTGAACACCGAGTAGAACGACGACAGCTGCCCCGGCCGGTACTCGCTGCGGTCGAGCATGACTCCGAGCAGCAGCGGCGACCCCGCGACGAGCTTGCGGTTCTCGGAGCCGAGGGTCTTGGGCACGCCGAAGGTGTTCATGAGCGTCTGGCCGCGCTTGGTGAACACCTGGCTCGTGAACGGGCGGAGCGCGGCGGGCAGCTTGTCGAACAGCATCCCGCTGCGCTTCTCCTCCATCTCGGCCTGGCTGAAGCGGAAGTACGGCTTGTAGCGCTCGAAGAACGTGCCGTTCGACATCGCCTCGGTCATGCTCTCGCCCGAGATGCGGGCGATCTGCTCGATCGTGTCGCGGCTCTCGATCACGACGAACCGCCAGGGCTGACTGTTCAGCTGCGAGGGCGCGCGGCCCGCGGCTTCGAGGAGGATGCGCTGGTGCTCCTCCGACACCGGGTCGGGCAGGAAGGGCCCGTTCGTGGTCTTGCGGCGGCGGATGGCGTCGAGCAGTTCCATGCGGTCACTTCCGGTCGGCGGGCAGGCACGAGACGACGAGTCCCGCGACGATGAAGGGGGCCGCGGCGAGCGCGACCAGCGGATGCCGGCGGCCGTGGCTGCCGAGGTACGGGATCGCGGCGAGGGGTGCGGCCGCGGGGAGCAGTGCGAGGGCGGCTCGGCGACCGGAGGTGCGGGGGCCACGGGACAAGCCGACCGCGACGGCCGCGGCGACGGTGGTGCAGGTCACGATGTAGAGCGCGTGATGCAGCCAGCGGAAGCGGCTGGTGTCGATGAGCCGCGCGGCGACCGAGGCTCCGAGCGCGCAGTTGGCCGCGTAGGCCGTGGTCGCGACGAGGAACAGCGGCGATTCGTCCCTGTCCCCGTGCCGCCGACTCATGGCACGACCCTACGCCCGCGCCCATGCCGGGGGCTCCCCCTTGCACGCCGACCCGCCCATCCGATATCGCCGCTTCCTCCCTCTTCCCTCCTCCTCCCCTTCCTCCTTCCTCCTCGCCGAGCGGCCCCTTTGTGCGCGAACGGCCCCCTTGCGCACGTCCACAACGGGGTGGTTCGCACGCAAGGGGGCCGCTCGGCATCCGGAAGGATGCGTCTACAGGTTCGCCTCCGCATAGATGCGGAGTGCGTCGCGGACGAACTCCGCGCCCTGGGTGCCGCCGGACGACGTCGCGTAGTTCGCGCCGAAGCGCGGATCCGCGACGTACATCTCGCCGAGCCCGATGACGTACGCCTTGACGTCGCCGCCGGGGACGGCCGCGGGAGTGCCGGGAATGCCCGTGAGCCACTCGACGTGGCGTCGCGCGACATCCTGAGCCTCGGCGGATGCCGGGTCGATGCCGCTCTCCGCCGCGGCGATCCAGTCGCGTCCGAGGTCGGACACGCGCTGCTGCCAGTCGGCGCGCTCGGCATCCGTCATACCCCGCCACCAGCGGTCGCTGTCGGCGTAGGCCTTCTTACCCCAACGATCCTCGACCTCCTCCTTGTACTCGGTGTGGTCGAAGCCGTCGAACATGTTCTCTGCCATGAGGTTCTCACCTCCTCTCAATGCGGTGATGGTCGATTCGACCGACGCGATCTGCCGCGCCAGCCTGGTCTGCTCCTCGCGCAGCAGCGCGAGATGGGTCTCGAGGGCGGATGCTTCGCCGCGATCCCTCTCTGCCAAACCTGTCGCGTCCTGGGTCCCTGAGCTTGTCGAAGGGCCGAGCACCTCCGCGATCTGCGGCAGCCCGAGTCCGAGCTCTCGCAGCAGGAGGATGCGCTGCAGCCGCACGAGCGCCTGTGCGTCGTAGTGCCGGTAGCCGTTGGGCGCGATGCGCGACGGCGGCAGCAGTCCGATGTCGTCGTAGTGCCGCAGCGTGCGACTCGTGGTGCCCGCCAGCCGCGCGATCTCCTGGATGGACCATTCGTCCCGCTCCATGTCGCCTCCTTCCCGTTCGATATCTCGACTCTAGAAGTTGACGCTGCGTCAAGGTCAAGCGGGAGTTGGTCTCCTCGCGCTCCCGCCCCCTCGCCACTCCTTCTCGAGTGCACGGCTTAGCGACGAATGCACGGGTTGTCTGCGCCGCCAAGCCGTGCATTCGACAGCTTCCCGTGCGCTCAGAGCAGTGACGGCGGTGCATGGAGCGCTGACCGTCAGGCCATCTCGATCAGCCACCGGATCCGACACGTCGACAGAGACCTCGTGGCGGAGCTGCCCGAGCAGAGGTAGTCATGCCGACGTCATCGTCGAGTGTGGCCCCGGGGAGGCAGTCACCGGTGCTCGATCGCATCGTCGGGGGCGGCCGTCCTCAGCCGCACCTTGTCTCCGACCGACACGGCGCCGAAGCACATGACGCTTCCGAGAACGGCGAGTCCGCCGACGACCGCGAAGGCCTGATACCAATCCCACACGAGCAGATACATCGGGAAGATACCCATGACGGCCGCCAAGGCGTTGGGGATGAGGACATGGCGGATCCGGTTGCGGCTGACTCGCGATGATCCGCCACTCACCGGTCGCTCAAGAGACCAGCACATCAGCGCGACCGGCACTCCCCCGGCCGCGAAAATCGCGAAGGTGCCGAGCAGGGGCGTGACATGATCTCGCCCTCCAGGGGATACCTCCCAACCGCCGACCGATCCGTAGCGGAACAACGCAACGATCGCAGCCGTCATCAACACGGCGCCAAGCAGCAGGAGCATGGGGGGAAACGCTCTAGTCCGTCTCGACGTCATCGCGACTCCCCCAGCAGAGCGCCGATGGTCGCATTCGAAACCCCGAGAGCCACGAGGCAACGCACCCATCGCACGCGGTAGTGCGCACCTGAGATCGTGGTCATCGTCGATTGTCCTCGAATTCGGGTGGCGGGGGTGGCAATCACTCGACTCTAGAGCTCACGGTGCGTCACCGTCAGCATCGCCCCCACACGCGAAAACGGCCCCACCCCCGGGTCGGGAGGGCGGGGCCGCTGGTCACGACGGAAACGCCGGTCAGTCGACGGCGGTTCCGAACGCAGTCACGGAGGCCGTCAGAGCGTCGGCCACGGCCTGGGCGTCGATGTCGAAGAGCACGTCGACGTTGGGCACTCCCTGCCACCGGTCGATCATCTGCACGACCGTCTGACCGCGGGTGTGCGTGCCGTTCAGCTCCACGTCCACACGCAGCCGCCGCACGGTGAACCACTCGGGGTTGAGCGCGTAGGCGACACAGGGCACGTCGTTGAGGTGCATGCCCTCGGTCTTCCACTCCGGCATCTCGTCGCGGTCGTCCTGACGGTCGGGGTAGCCGATCATCTCGCAGAGCGCCACGCCCATCGGCGAGCGCGACTCCCAGAGGGTGCGGATGTGATGGGGCGAGAGCGAGAAGCTGCGGGACACGTCCAGACCGACCTGCGTGAGCGGAGCCCCGGACTGGATGACGATCTCCGCGGCCTCGGGGTCGTTGTAGATGTTCGCGCTCGCGACCGGGGTGACGTTACCCCAGGTGAGGGCTGCCCCGCCCATGTAGATGATGCGGCGCACCGAGCGCGCGAACTCCGGCTCGAGCTTGATCGCCAGCGCGACGTTCGTCAGCGGAGCGAGCGCCATGATGGTCACCTCGCCCGGTGCCGCCATGACCGTCTCGATCATCCGGCGCACGGCATCGGACGCGACGTCGGCATCCGGATCCGGGTCGGGGTACTCCCAGTAGCCCACGCCGCCGGGGCGGTGGATGTGCTCCGCGAAGTTCGGCTCACCGACCAGCGGCCGACTCGCGCCCTTCCAGATGGGCAGGTCGGGACGACCGGCGAGGGCCGCGATCTTGCGGGCATTCGCCGTGGCGGTGTCGACATCGACGTTGCCGAAGACCGTGGTCAGCGCCTCGATGTGGAAGGCGTCCGAGGCGAGCGCCCAGAACAGCGCTCCGGCGTCGTCGATCCCGGGGTCGGTGTCAATGATCAGTCGTTCCATATCCATGCTTTCTGTCATGTCCTCGCGGCTACGCATGCCGTTCGGACGCTTCACTGTGCCCATCTGCGACCGCCGGCCTCACCCGTGCACCACGGGCGGAACGTGTGTAGACGAACAGGTACCAGCAGTTGATCGCGATGAGGGTGATGTTGAGCGCGACCATGGGCGCGCTGCCGAGCATCAGGTTGTAGGCCATGAGCATCGCCGATGCTCCGAGGTTCAGCCACCGGAGGCGAGAGATCGTCGGCTGGAGGATCGAGATGATCAGGAGAGCACTGCCGGCCCAGCCGACGATCTCACGCCAGATATCCATCAGACGGTCACTTGCCCACGAAGAGGCCGTTGCGGTTCTTGGCGAGGACGTAGAGCACGACGCTGATCGCACACAGGGTGGCGATGTAGATCGGGAAGACCCACATCATCCCCTGGCTCTGCAGCCACAGCAGCAGGTACGAGGCGGTGCCGCCGAAGATGGCGACGCCGAGGCCGTATCCGAGCCCGAGACCGGTGCCGCGGATGTGCTGCGGCAGGAGGGAGTTGGACACGACGACGAAGATCGTCATGTTGAGCAGCAGCACGATCGCGCCACCGAACATCACGCCGGCGAGCGTGCCGACTCCGGGCTGCGAGTACAGCAGCGCCAGGAAGATGGTCGGGATCGCCAGCAGACGCGCGACGACGAACCACCGCGACATCGGGAACCGGTCGAGGATGCGGCTCAGGCCGTAGGCGCCGAGGGTCAGGAAGACGCCCATGCCGGTCGTGATCGCGAACACCGCGGTGGGGTCTTCTCCGAAGGTGCCGTTCGCGAGATTCGGCAGGCCGGCGATCCAGGTGTAGTTGTACGCCTGGATGGCGCCGACGATGAACACCGTGGCGAGCACGCTCAGCCAGTACTTGCGCACATCTCGCCACACGGAGTTGTCCTTCGTGGGGATCGCGCCGACCGTGCGGATGGCCGCCGTGTCGAGCGTCTCGGGCAGCGTGCGGCGCAGCCACAGCACGATCAGACCGAACGCGCCACCCACGATGAACGGGATGCGCCACCCGTAAGCGGCGAGCGCTTCCGGTCCGAGCAGGAGGCTGATGAAGAAGATCGACAGTGGTGCGAGCAAGTTGCCCAGGTTGTTGAAGAACGCGAAGAACCCGGCGACGTAACCGGGACGGTTGGGGACCAGCTCCAGCGCATATGCCGTTCCGAGCGGTGCCTCTACACCGGCGGACAGGCCCTGGAGGAGGCGTGCGGCGACGACGATGATCGGCGCGAGAACGCCGATGGTCTGGTAATCGGGGAGGATGCCGATGATGAAACTGCCGAGGGCGACGGCCCCGACCGCGAAGATCATGATCTTCCGGCGCCCGTAGCGGTCGGCGACGAACCCGAAGACGACACCGCCGAGCGGTCGAGCGACGAACCCGACGGCGAAGACGGCCAGGGCGTTCAGGGTGGAGGCGAGCGGACTGTCGGAGGGGAAGAACGCTGCGCCGAGGTAGACCGAGAGGAGCCCGAAGATCGCCCAGTCGTACCACTCGAGAGCGTGCCCCCAGCTCAACGCCCGGAGATTGCGGCGCTCGGTCTTGCTCGCCTTGCTCGTCAACTGCTGCGGCGGCGTGGCTGCCACTACTTCTTCAGTGCTCATGGAGCTCCTTTGCTCTGCCCTCGAGGGGGAGGTGATCGACCCGTTAGCGACTATAGTATAGCAGGATTCCGCTTCGTGACAGAAAGAGTGCATCGTGACTTCACCGCTGAACGACACCGACCGCCGCCTCGCCGACGCCGCTTCCGCACTGCTCATCCGCACGCACGACGCCGACCTGCACCGCGTCGCGGCAGCCGCCCGCGGAGCGTCGGGAGAGATCTACCTCGGCCTCAGCCTGCGCTCCCCTCGAGTGAGCGTCTGCGCCGAGAGCTCGGCCCTCGCGAACGCCAGGATCGGCGGCGAGCAGCACATCGAGGCCATGGTCGCGGTCGGGTTGCGCGAAGACGGAACCACGGTCATCCTCAACCCCTGCGGCGTGTGCCGTGAGCTCGTGCCCGCCATCGCCCCGGGCATCCGCACACTCGCCGACGACGGCGGCCACCCGGTGTGGGTGACCGCCGCCGATCTGCTGCCGATGCCGTGGGTGCGCGCACGCTCCTACGACTGATCCGATCGCGCGCCTCAGCGCCAGGGAAGCGGGCGCCGCAGCACCTCGCCGATCCGCTCGAGCACGCCGTCGAAGTCCATGTCGAAGACGACACGATGGATCGGCCGCGCCTCGTCCTTCACCGGATGCACCCCGGCGAGGTAACGGTCGCCGGTCTCCTGGTCGAAGAACGTCTCGAGCGGACGCATGACCGCGCCGGTCACGAGCTCGGGGAACAGCAGGCTCGCGACGGCCATGCTGTCGTTGATGCCCATGACCCGGCGTCCTTCCGGCTGCGGGTACGAGCGCGAGTAGAAGCCGGCGTAGTCCCGACTGATCGCGGTGATCAGCTGTGCGGGGGCGAAGCCGGTCGAGGATGCGATGTCGAGGAAGAAGTCCTCGGGGACGAGGGCCTGACGGGTCACGTACGGCCCGCACCAGGTGACGTCGCCCTCATGGGCGGCCACGATGCGCGCCGCGTCGATGTCGAACGACACGTTCGGATCGCGCGAGACCCGGAACCGGCGATCCTCCCACGGCGCGGTGTCGTGGTAGAGCGCCGGCCCGAGCGTGCCCACGATGGTGGTCGAGCGGAGTCGCTGCAGCAGGTCGGGCCGCGTCTCGATGGCAGCAGCGAGGTTCGTCTGCGGCCCGAGCGCGAGATAGTCGATCTCGCCGTCGTGCTGTTCGACCAGGTCGAGCACGACGTCGACACCGACCGGCTCGGGATCCACGGACTGCGCCGGACGAAGCCCGGTGTTGCCGAAGCCGTCTTCCCCGTGGATGCCGGGGTTCATCCGCAGCTCCTGGATGAGCGGCACGTCCGCGCCGCGGTACACCGGCACATCCGTGCGTCCGCAGGTGTCGAGAACGTACCGGGCGTTGTCGGCCGCCCGTTCGCCGGTGGTGTTCCCGAACACGCTGACCACCGCCAGGATCTCGACCTCGGGATCGGCGGCCAGCAGCATCAGGGCCAGGGCGTCATCCACCCCGGTGTCGGTGTCGACGATGACTTTTCTCATGGGTGCTCTCCTCGTAGGGGGATCAGGGACGCGACAGCCCGAACGCGGCGAACGCGTCCTGCGTCGACTTCTCGGTCAGGAGGGTGACGAATCGCGCAGCGGCATCCCCGGCACCGGGGCGCGCGCCGATCGCGAACCGTCCATAGGACTGCAGTTCGTGCGGGATCGGTTCGACGATCTGCGGGCCGACGACCGAACGCAGCTCGCTGACCTGCTGGACCGCGACATCGGCCCGACCGTCGAGCAGCGCTTCCACGGTGAGGCCCGACGCGCAGCGCACCGCGCGCTCGTCGATGCGCTCGAGAAGGTCGCGCTCGCGGAGCATCTTCATGAAGTGCACTCCACTCGCGCCGCTCAGCGTGTACGCGACGGCCCGGGCGGCGAGCAGGTAGTCGAGGAACGCCGCCGCGGAGTCGTCGGCAGGTCCGGGTGTGCCGTCGAGCCGCGCGAATCCCACGGATGACACCGCGATCTCGGCGACGTGGGCGGGGTCCACCAGCCCCCTCTCGGCGAGGTCGGTCACCGACGACGAGACCCCGAGCACCAGGTCGGGCCGCTCCCCCGCCGCGATGCGGTCGAGCAGCACGGTCGTGGGCTCGAACGTCGCGTCGACGCGGGCACCCGTGGCGCTCTCGAACGCCGGGATGATCTGCTCGACGAGGGGCTTCTTCACGACGAGGCCGCTGTACAGGGTGATCACGAGGGAGTCCTTTCGGAGGGCGCTGCGAACGACTGCAGCTGCGCGGGGGTGAGCGGGGCCGTGGCGAGACCGCGGGTGAGGAAGAACAGCTGCGCGGTGTGCTCGAGTTCTTCCAGGGCATCCACCGCCGAATCCAGATCGACGCCGGCGACGACGGGACCGTGATTGCGCAGCAGCAGAGCGTGCGTCACGCGGGCGGCATCCTCCACGGCGGTGGTCGCGGCCCGATCGCCCGGGGCGAAGTACGGAAGCATCCGCAGCGTTCCGACACGCATGCCGTAGTAGGCGGTGAGGGGCGGGATCGGATCGTCGGCATCGACATCGGCCAGACACGACACGGCGGCGGCGTAGACCGAGTGGGTGTGCACGACCGCGTTGAGGTCCGGACGCACCCGTAGCATCGCGACGTGCAGGAACGCCTCCTTCGTCGGCTTCGGGCCCTCGATGTGCGTGCCGTCGAGAGCGACCACCGAGAGTTGGTCCGCCTCGATGTCGGCGAGGCTGATGCCCGTCGGCGTGAGCAGGACGCGGTCGCCGTCCCGCACCGCGAGGTTGCCGGTGCGGCCATGAGTGAGACCGCGGCGGTGGATCGAGTGCGCGACGCGTTCGATCGCGCGGCGGGTGGCGGCACTCATGCGGCGAGCCCCTGCCGAGCGACGTCCACGAACAGCTCCTCATCGCCGAAGTTGCCGGACTTGAGGATCAGGTGCACGTCGCGCCGCTCGTCGTGGATCCACGGCGCCCCCGGCGCGACCTCCTCGCCCACGACGGCGACGGTGGTGCCGAGCGCGCGGATGACCTCGCCAGAGGTCTCGCCGCCGGCGATGAGCATGCGCTTCACTCCGCGATCCGACAGCTGGGCGGCGATGAGGCCCGCCGTCCGCTCGTACAGCTCGCCGGCGCCCGGCACATCGTCGCGACGCTCCGAGGCGGGGCTGGAGGAGTAGATGAGGGCGGCCGCATCGGCGGGCTGCTCGTCCCACCACTCCACGGCTCGTGCGGCCAGCTGCTCGGCCGTGTCATCGGGTGCGGCCGCGACCCGATAGGCGGGGCTCCCGGAGGAGACGAAGCGATCGATCTGCTCGAGGGTGCGCCGCGAGCAACTGCCCGCGATGATCGCGGTACGACCCGTCGGCGGCACCGGGGCCGCTGTGCCACCCGCCGTCTCCCGCAGCGCGATGGCTCCGACGAGGCCGGCGGATCCTGCGACGAGCGCGTCGCCCTCGACGGCCTCGGCGAGGGCGGCGAGGTCGGCATCGGTGACGGCATCCGCCACCACCTGGAGAGCACCGTCGGCGCGAGCCCGGCGCAGCGTGTCGCGCACGGCATCGACCCCCCGCTGCACCACATCCAGGGGCAGCGCCGCGACCGGCTCCGCGCTCTGCGCCGCGAGCAGTCGCACGACCGAGGAGTCGCGCATGGGCGTCACCGGGTGATCGCGCATGTGGGTCTCGGCGAGCAGGGTGTCGCCGACGAAGAGGTGACCGCGATACACGGTGCGACCGTGCAGGGGCGCGGCCGGGGTCGTCACGACCAGGTCGGCGCCGAGCTCACGGGCGACCGCCTCGGTGATCGGTCCGATGTTGCCCTCGGCGGTGGAGTCGAAGGTCGAGCAGTACTTGACGTAGATGCGGTCGGCTCCCCGCTCTCGCAGCACCGCGAGCGCGGCGAGGCTCTGAGCGACCGCCTCCGCGGCGGGAAGCGATCGCGTCTTCAGCCCGATGACGACGGCGTCGGCCGAGACCGCGGTGTCGTCGATGCCCGCGCCGAGGGCCAGGAGGGTGCGCAGACCCGCGCGCCGCAGCGCTGCGGCGACATCCGTGGCGCCGGTCACGTCGTCGGCGATGACGCCGATCATCGAGGACCCTCCCGGAGCGCCGCGGTCAGCCGGCGCGCGGCTGCGGCGGGTCCGTCCAGCACCGCGACGCCGAAGCGATCAGCGAGGGACGCGGCAGCGGCGGCGAGCGAGTACTGGGCGAGCACGATCAGGTCGTATGGCTCGTCGACATCGGCGATCGCGGTGGCGAGGGCGTCGATCAGGTCCGGCGCAGCCAGCGGGACGGCCGCCGCAGGGACCACGAGCGGGCGCACCTGCGCCGACGATCCGCTCGCGACGAAGGCGTCGGTCAGACGCGCCGTGCTGTCGCTCGCGGAGGACTCGAGCGACGCGACCAGCAGCACCCGTGCGGGGGCGGCCGCGACCGCCTCGGCGAACAACGGCCCGTCGGCGGACAGCACGGCGACGCCGTCGGCCTCGCGATCACGCCGATCGGCGCGGCTCCCGAACTGCGAACAGGTGAGCAGCACGCCGTCCGCTCCCCCGGCGAGGGCCAGCTCGATGAGGCCGTCCATGCGCGCGGCCAGCGGCGCGGTGATGCCGCCCTCGACGTGCGCGTCGGCGAGCAGACGATCGTCGAGCAGGTTCCACACGGTCGCTGCGGGGACGGCAGCGGCGATCGCCGTCGCGGCCGGGGCGATCGCCAGCGGGGTGGCGCTGATGAGCGCGATCTTCGGGTCGGTCATCGGATGATCCTCTCGATCCAGGAGAGTCCGTCGCGGGTGCCCGCGACGGGGGCGTACTCGCAGCCGATCCAGCCGGGATAGCCGCTCTGCGCGATCCGGGCGAGCACGCGCTCATAGGCGATCTCGCCCGTGCCGGGTTCGCCGCGACCGGGGTTGTCGGCGATCTGCACGTGCGCGATCAGGGGACGCAGCTGCTCGAACCGTTCGATGAGGTTCCCGCGGTCGACCTGCGCGTGATAGACGTCGAACAGCACGCCGACGATCTCCGGGTCGACCTCCTGCGCGACCGCCGCCGCGGTCTCCATCGAAGCCAGACCGTAGCCGGGCTGATCGCGCTTGTTGATGGCCTCCAGCGCCAGGCGCACACCCGTCCCGCGCGCCTGCTCGGCGGCCCAGGAGATGTTCGACACGTAGGTCGCGAACGCCGCGTCCGCGTCGGCATCCGTCGGTTTGATCCCCGCCATCGCATGCACCACACCGGCGCCCAGGACGTCCGCGTACTCCAGCGCGCGCAGCACGCCGTCGCGGAACTCCTGCTCGGCTCCGGGAACGTACGCCGCACCCGAGGCGGTGGGCGAGCGCGGTGCGCCGGCCGGGGTGTTGATGAGGATCTGCGTCAGGCCCGCGTCGTCCAGCAGACGTCGCACCTCCGCGGGCGCGAGCTCATACGGCGAAGCGAACTCCACGGCCGTGAACCCGGCCTCGGCCGCCGCGTCGAACCGCTCGGCGAACGGCGCCTCGGTGAACATCCACTTCAGATTGGCGGCGAGGCGCACCGGCCCCGACGACGTCTCGACGATCATGCCGACACCGCGCTGTAGTCGGGGTTGACCACGAACTCCGGCGCTGCACCGCCCAGAGCGGCGATCACGTTGCGAGCGGCCATCCGGCCCGACTCGCCGCGTGCCTCGCGGGTCGCACCGGCGACGTGGGTCGTGGCGAGGATGCCGGGGGTGTGCAGGAGCGGGCTCGACGCGCCCAGAGGCTCGTCGGCGAAGACGTCGAGCGCGGCGGCACCGATGCGCCCCTCACGCACCGCGTCCACCAGCGCGTCCTCATCGACGATCCCCCCGCGGGCGGTGTTGATGAGCACCGCATCGCTCTTCATCAGCGCCAGCCGGGAGGCGTCGATGAGGTTCCGCGTGGATTCGTCGAGGAAGAGGTGCAGGGTCACGAAGTCGGCCTCGCGCAGCAGGTCGTCCAGATCGAGACGACGGATGCCGTGGGCCGCAGCGAAGTCCTCGTCGAAGTACGGGTCGTACGCGACGATGTGCATTCCGAACCCGGCGGCGATCGTCGCGACCGCCTTGCCGATCGAGCCCAGGCCGAGAATCCCGAGGGTCGACCCCTGCAGCTCTCGTCCGGTGAGCTGCTGCCACGTACCCGCGGCCAGGTTGCTCACGTTCTCGGGGATGCGGCGAGCGCACGCAAGCGCCAGGGCGAAGACATGCTCGGCGACGGCCTGTCGGTTGGCGCCGGGGGTCACGCATACGGGTACCTGACGTGCGGTCGCGGCGGTCACGTCGACGCTGTCGTACCCGACGCCGGTGCGCACGACGATCCGCAGCGCGTCGGCGAGCGCGAACTCCTCTTCGCCCAGCGGGCGCGTACCGGCGATGATGGCGCGGGCTCCGGCGAGCGCGCGGGCCCGGTCTTCGGCGTCGAGCGTAGCCAGTTCGGGTTCGTGCCGCGTCGTGAGGCCGGCCTCGCGCAGCATCCGATCGACCTCGTCGCCGGGCTCGAGGAATGCGGTGGTGATCAGCACGTCGTGGGAATCGGTCTTCGTCACCAGATCCCTCCTTCATAGTCGGGGGCGGCGAATGCGCCGCCGTGCAGGGTGGGTGCGGGGGCGCTGAAGTCCACCGCGTCGGTGTGGTCGGCCGCGTCGTCGCGGGGCACGTAGCCGATGGCCGCCCAGCCCGCGTCGCCGTTCCACCAGCGTTCGGTGTTCGCCGAGCAGCCGTAGACGACCTGGCAGCCCACGGGGGCACTCTCGATCGCGCAGCGGAACAGTTCGACGCCGTCGCGCCAGCTGAGCCAGAGGGCAAGCTGGCGCCGGTCCTCGGGCGCGGGGCGGAAGGTGCCGATGCGGACGAGCACCGACTCGATCCCCCATTTGTCGTGATAGAGGCTGGCGAGGGCTTCGCCGAACGCCTTCGAGACGCCGTAGAAGGTGTCGGGGCGCAGCGGTGCGCTCTCGTCCAAGATCTCGCTCGCGGGGTGGAAGCCGACGACGTGGTTCGAGCTGGCATAGACGACGCGACGCACACCGGCCCGTCGCGCGGCCTCGTATACGTGGTAGGTCCCGTCGATGTTGACGCTGCGGATGCTGTCGTACGGAGCCTCATCGGCGATGCCACCGAGGTGCACGATGACGTCGACGCCGTCGGCAGCCGCGGTGAGGGCATCCAGGTCGCCGAGGTCGCCGACCACCACCTGCTCCCCGGGGAAGAGGGGCTCGTCGGCGTCGGAGCGCGCGAACAGCACGACACGGTCGTAGCGGGAGGCGAGCCCTTCGCGGATCACGCGGCCCATCCGTCCGGTCCCGCCGGTGTACAGCACTGTCGTCATCGTCATCCTCTCCTTCGGCATCGGCGCTCAGCCGATGCTGCGGTCCTCTTCGCCGGTCGAGGCGTCGGCGAAGAACCCGATCTTGGCCCGCTGGGGGCGCTGACGCCGGGCGGTGCGTCCGTCCCAGCGCAGCTCCACATCGTGCCCGGGAACGAGCGCGGCCCCGGTGTCGGTCAGCAGCGAGCGCAACACGTCGATCGTCGCGGTACTGGCCTCGGCGTCCAGCGTGGAATCGACCCGCCCCGAGGCAAGTTCGTACACGTTCTTCACCGCGTCGCCCGCGAACACGCGCTTCTCCTCTGCACGGTCGAGATAGAACGCGAGGTGGTGCGGGGTGTGTCCGGCGCTGTCGATGGCGTGGATGCCCGGGAGCACTTCCTGCCCGACGCTCATGCGCTCGACGCGGTCGGTGCGTCGGAGCAGTTCCTGCACGTGCAGGTCGGGGATGAACGGGGTGCCCGCAGGCTGATCCGCTGCCCAACGCAGTTCCTTCTCACCGACCCAGGTGGTCGCGTGGGCGAACATGGGGAAGTTCGAGACGTGGTCCCAGTGCATGTGGGTCAGCAGCACGTCGGTCACGTCGTCGGTCGTCAGTCCGAGACGCTCGAGGCCCGCGTGGATGAGGGGGATGTACGCAGGCTGGCCGGCATCGATGAGCACCCGGCGCACGCCGTCGTCGAGAAGCCACAGGCTGCTCCAGCCGAAAGCCCCGTGCGAACTCGACTTTCCGGGGAAGCCCTCGACGAGCGGGCGCGCGATGTACCCCGACGATCCGGCTGATCCGACCGTCGGCGTCGACTGGGGTCCCTCGTTCTGCGCCATCACAAAAAATAGTATAGCGCAAACCGGGCACCCGGCGGAGGGAATCAGCCCTCGAGAAGCCTCTGGGTCGCACCGATGATGTGGTGGCGCATCGCTTCGGCAGCACCGTCGGCGTCGCCGGCCACGATCGCTTCATAGACCGCATCGTGCTCGGGCGCCGCACTGACGGCGCCCGTGCGGCCGAACTTCGAGAACAGCCGGAACCGTTGGATCTGCCCGCCGAGCGCGGCGTACGACATCTCCAGGAAGGCATTGCCGGACTGCGCCGCGATCATCATGTGGAAGCGTGCGTCGCTGCGCCAGTAGAGGTCGAAGCCTTCGGTCTCGGTGTCGGCGACCTCGGCCGAGCGGCGGAAGTCCTCGACCGCCTCACGCAGCCCCTCCAGGAACTCCGGCGTCGTGCGCAGGGCTGCCTCGTACGCGAGACGGGGCTCCAGCAGCACGCGGGCCTCCCCCAGCTGCTCCACCTCTTCGCGCGTCATGACCGGGGCCACCTGGTAGCCGCGCAACGCCTCGCGCTGGACGAGTCCGGTGTGCTCCAGGCGCGCGAGCGCCTCACGCAGCGGGGTCTGGCTGACGTCCAGTTCGCGCGACAGGGCTCCGATGTTCAGGCTCTGCCCTGCTGCCCGCTCTCCCGACATGAACTGATGCAGCAGCACCTCGTACATTCGGTCGGCGATGGGCTGCTTCGTCGATCGCCCGGCCACGTCTTCTCCCCTCGAAGTCCTTCCGTCGAAGACTACCGGTCGCCCCCGCGGGCCCCCGGCGGACGCGCGGCCACCGCAGCGACCACCCCCTCTCTGATGAGGATTTCATCGGAACTTCGGATGGAGGGTTGACACCATCGAGATATATCGTGTTACGCTGGCCAGACACGATATATCGTGACCCTACACACAGGAGAAGCACACATGACCGAGAAGTGGCTCATCGCCCCCGGCGAGGAACGCGTCATCGACATCGAGTCCGTCACCCGCCTCAAGGTGGGCCTCGTCGGAGGACAGGTCGACATCATCGCCCACGACGAACCGGGCATCCGCATCGAGGTGCACGGCGTCACCACCAAAGACCTCCGCATCGAGTCCCACGACGGCGAGGTCGAGATCGACCACCCGCAGCTGGGCTGGGACAACTTCCTCGAGGTGTTCCGCAACTTCGGCTCCGGCGGCCCCCGCGCCGAGGTGAGCGTCGCGGTCCCCCGCTCGATCGCCCTCAACCTCGGCGTCGTCAGCGCCGGCGCCCTCGTCTCGGGCATCCGCAACGACGCCCGCCTCAACACCGTCTCCGGCGACATCATCGTCGACACCCTGATCGGCGACCTCACGGTCAACTCGGTCTCGGGCGACGTGCAGGTGCGCGGCCTCACGGGCTCGATCAACGCGAACAGCGTCTCGGGCGACGTGGCCGTCACGGGCGCCGTGCGCAAGGCGACCGTCGACATCGTCTCGGGCTCCACCCTCGTGGATGCTGCGGGAGACGTGAACACCATCAACATCAACTCCGTCTCGGGCGGCACCACCGTGCGCCTCGACGAGTCCCTGGCCGCGAACTACGTCGTCCGCTCGCTGAGCGGTCGGCTGCTGATCGACGGCGTCGAGCGCAGCACCTCGGGCCCCAGCAACTACACCGGCACGAAGGGCGAGCTCTCGGGACGATTCGTCGACCTGCGCGCGAACTCCGTCTCCGGTGGCGTCACCGTCCTCCGCCGCACGCCGGCCTCGATCACGGAAGACGAGGAGTGGGAAGCATGAGCCCCGCCGTCTTCTCCCACGGCGACCTGCGCCTGTACCTGCTGTCGCTCCTCGCCGAGGCGCCGCAGCACGGCTACGGCATCATCCAGTCGCTGACCGACCGCACCGGCGGTACCTACACGCCGAGCGCCGGCACCATCTATCCCCGCCTCGCGAAGCTCGAGGAGGAGGGCCTGGTCACCAAGACCGTCGACGGCCGCACCACCATCTACGCGATCACCGAGGCCGGTCGGGCCGAACTCGCATCGCGTGAGGGCGACCTCGCCGGCATCGAGGCGGGCCTCACTGATTCGGTGCGACTGATCGCGAGCGAGGTCCGACAGAGCGTCCAAGATGCGATGAAGAGCCTCCGCGCCGATCTCGCCGCCGCCGAGAAGGGCGAGCGCACCGCGGCCAAGAACCGCCCGCGCACGGCGGGAGACGACTCCCGGCTTCTCAGTCGCGAGGAGATGCATCGTGCGGATGCCGTCATCAACGCGTTCCGCGCCCGGGTGCGCACCGACCTGCGCACGCACCTCGCGAAGGGTGGCACGCTGTCTCCGTCGGTCGTGACCGAGCTGGAGGATGCGCTCGACAACGCGGCCCGTGGAGTCACGGTCTCCCTGAGCAGCTCCGGATCCTGAACACGCAGAGGGCCCCGTCGGCGAACAGCCGACGGGGCCCTCTGTTGTGGAGCGGCCGCCCTCTAGGACTCCGGCCAGATCTCCTTCTGCTCATCCGGCACCGACTCGCCGAGCGGCACGACCAGGATCGAGCGATGCTGCCGGTGCGCGAGCCGCGCCGCGACCGAGCCCGTGAAGAACTCGCGGATCGACTCTCCGATGCCGCGCTTGCGGGTGCCGACGACGATGAGCGATGAATCCAGCTTGTTGGCGAGCTGCTTGATCGCGAGCGCCGGGTCGCCGACGAGCTGACGCGCCGTCCAGGTGACGTCCACCCCCGCCAGGATCTTTGCGGCAGACGCCTCGACCGCCTCGAACTCCGCAGCACCCGCGTCGAAGTTGATGTCGATCGGAGCCGAATGCACGTAGCCGTCCGGATCCTCATACGTGACGAATCGCGTGACGTCCACGTGCGCCACCACCAGCGGGACACCGAGGAGTCGCGCGTAGCGCACGGCCTCGTGGATCACGTGGGGGTCCTGGTCCAACTGCATGCCGACGATGACGGCTTTCTGCAACGCCGCGTTCTGTGCGGCCTCGTTGGACGGAGTGGGAGTGTTGTCGGTCATGAGATCGTTTCCCTTCACCAGACTGGCCTCGGCCAGTGCATCTTCCCCGCGTGCTATTCTGAATGCTACTCTTACCGGCTTCGCGCCGGTGTCGTGAAATGCCCCGGGCCTCAAACACCCGCGGCTTAACTCGTGAGGGGGTCTCGCGCATGGGCCGTGGCCGTCAGAAGGCGAAACACACCAAGATCGCCCGCGAACTCAAGGCGTACAGTCCGTCGGTGAACTACTCCGCGCTCGAGCGCGAGTTGGCTCACCCGACCGACGAAGACGCCTACGTCGACAAGTGGGCCGATGAGTATGAAGACGAAGACGAGGACGAGCTAGAGAAGGCCTGACCGCCCGCTCTGCTTCGTGACACCCGCACACCACGTGCGGGTGTTTCGTCGTGTCCGGGCGCCGCACCGCGGAGCGCGGTTCCGGCGCGACGCTGTCGAACATCCGGTCCCTGTCCGAGCCGGATACGCGGCGCGCAGGAATATCGCCTCGTGCACCCGAGGTCTGCCAAGCTGGTGGCAGTGCCGTGACGCTCCGGCACGTTCTGGGCAGCGGCGCGCGGGATCGAGGCAACGTGGACAATCCGGGATGGGTCGAATACGCCACCCCGCCCCAACCGCTCCGCGACCACGGGGTCGCGTGCCTCGGCGCGGGCGAGCACCGAAGCACGGCATCGTTCCGTGCTCGCACTCTCGCGTCGTTCGCATTCATCCATGTGTCCCGCGGAAACGGCTGGTATTCGCACCGTGGCCCGTTCGGCGCAGAGCGCCTCGTCCGTGCGCCGGCTCTGATCTGGATCATCCCCGGCCGGGAACACGGTTACGGCCCGGACAGCGCGGGATGGGACGAGCACTGGACGCTGTTCGGCGGCCCCGCGGTGCAGAGCTTTCTGAAGCTCGGCGTGTTCGACCCCGGCAATCCAGTGGTCGACCTCGACACGACCCCGGCGGAGTTCCCCTCCCTGTTCTCGCGGCTGCGATCGGCGCTGCACACCGGCGGCGTAGCCGGCGGGCTCCAGGCGTCGATCATCACCCAGCAGTTGCTGTTGGCCTCCAGTTCCGGGCGCCCTGACGTGCTGCCCGACGACCAACGTCTGCTCCGGCAGTTGCGGCGTTACTCCCATCACCCCATGACCATGGCCGCCCGAGCGAGGTCCCTCGGTGTCACGCTCGAGACCCTCCGCGAGGTCGTCAAGGCTTCCACCGGGATGACCCCGGTCGACGTCGTGCTCGAGGCAAGGATCTCGCAGGCCCAGACCTTGTTGGCCGAGACCTCGCTCGGGGTGCGGGTGATCAGCGCTCGAGTCGGCTACGACGACCCCGCGTACTTCACCCGCCTGTTCGCCGCACGCGTGGGGGTGCCGCCGACGGTGTTCCGCGAGCAGCAGTCGCGCCTGCCGCTGACCGGGTCGACAGGCACCATCAGCGACCAGGCCGACACTGAATCCGGGGGCGACCACTCGGGCGACGCGGTCAGGTGACGCCGCTTCACCGTATTCAGACGCCCTCAGGTGTCACTTGACGGCACCTGCGGTCAAACCCGCCCGCCAGAAGCGCTGAAGGCTCAGGAACGCGATCACGAGCGGAAGCACGGAGAGCAGCGCGGCGACCACCACCGTTCCGGCCGGCACCTGCCCGTTGCTCCCTGCCCAGCCGACGAGCCCGACAGTCACCGGCTGCAGCGACGTGTCATTGAGCACCATCACCGGGAGCAGGAAGTTGTTCCAGACCTCCACGAACTGGAAGAGGAAGATCGTGACGAGCGCCGGCGACATGATCCGCAGACCGATCGCACCGAAGATGCGGAACTCACCCGCACCGTCGATGCGGCCCGCCTCGATGAGCTCATCGGGCACGGACTGCGCGGCGAACACACGAGCCAGATACACGCCGAAGGGACTCACCACACTGGGCAGCAGCACGGCGAGCGGGTTGTTGAGCAACCCCACCTGATTGAACAGCAGGAACAGCGGCAGGGTGAACATCACCTTGGGGATCAGCACCGCTGCGAGGATGACGCCGAAGACGACTCCCCGTCCGCGGAAGTCGTACTTCGCCAGGGCATAACCGGCCATGGCCGAAAGCAGGGTTCCCACGGCCGCGGACAACCCCGCGTAGAAAAGACTGTTCAGCATCCACCGCCCGAAGATGCCGTCGGACTCGGCGAAGACGAGCGCGATGTTGTCGAACAGACCGAAGCCGTCGAACCACAGGCTCGGCTCCGAGAACTGCCGACCCGATGGCTTCGTCGACGCCACGACCAGCCACCAGATGGGAGCGACGAAGTACACGGCGGAGACCCCGAGGAGGGCGAACACCCCGAGGCGGCTCAGGAGGTTCCCCTCGCGTGACGAGCGCGTCGGCTGCTTGACCGGCGGACGGGTGGCCGAGACCAATGTGGGAGCGGTCATCGTTCGCCTCGATTCGTGAGCCGGAAGAACAGGAAGGAGACGCCGCCCACCAGGAGCGCGAGCACGACCGATTGCGCGGCCGCGTAGGGATAGTTCTGAGCCGTCGCCTGTGCTTGAGCCGCCATGAGCGGGGTGAAGCTGTTGCTGATCGCGCCCCCCGATATGGCCTGGAGCACCTTCGGCTCGTTGTAGAGCTGGGCCGAGCCGATGATCGAGAAGACTGCGGTGAGGATCAGAGCGGGCCGCACCATGGGGATCTTGATCGCCCAGGCGATCCGCCACGCACCCGCCCCGTCGATACGCGCCGCTTCGATGGTCTCGGAGGGGATCGTCTGGAGGGACGAGTAGATGATGAGCATGTTGTAGCCCGTCCATCCCCACGTCACGATGTTCGCGATGGACCAGAGCACGAGACCGTCGGAGAAGAACGGGACTCCGCCGCTGAACATCTGATCCAGCGCTTTGTTGATCGGACTCGTCACCGGTGAGTACAGGAACGACCACAGCACCGCCGCGATGACGCCCGGCACCGCATAGGGAAGGAAGGCGGCGAGACGGAAGAAGCCCTTGCCTCGGGCCGACTTGGAGTCGAGGAGGAGCGCGAGCAGGAGGGCGAAGCCGAGCATCAGCGGCACCTGCACCACGCCGAGCAGGGCCACCCGACCGAGCGACGCGATGAAGTCGCCGTCCTCGATGAGCCGGGCGTAGTTCGCCAGCGGCGCGAACTCCAGACTCGGCGCCTCGAGCCCTAGACCCGAGCGCTCCAGGACGAACAGGCTCTGCACGAACGCGTACACGATGGGGACGAGGTACATCGCCACGAAGAGCACGCCGAACGGGGCGAGGAAGAGAAGGGGAGTGCGCCAGCGCGCATGCGGTCGCGCTGCAGTCGCGCCGCCGGGGGCGGGCGAGGATGTCGAACCTCGGGTTCGTCGGCTGTCGGCGGTCGTGATCGTGCGCGTCGAAGAAGTGGTCATGCTGTCCTCTGCCATGTCGAGGGGCCGTCCGGTCGGGGCGGCGATGGCACCCCGACCGGACGCGGGAGCTCACTCCGAAACGGAGATGCCCTGAGCGTCGAGAGCGTCGAACGTCTTCTTCTGAGTCGTCTCGACGGCGTCGACGAGAGTTCCGCCCTGGCCCGCCCATGCCTTGCTCAGCCCATCATCGAGGAACCCGACCGTCTCGGGCGTGTTCGGGCCCCAGGTCCATCCTGTCGCGACATCCTCGGACGCCTCGGCGAAGACGTCGAAGATGACCTGGTCGCCGAAGTACTCGTCGGGTTCGGACAGCGCCGGCAGGCCGAGGAGCTCGGTCGCGGCAGGGTACAGCGCCGCGTCCTCGATCAGCCCCGTGTACGTGTCCGCGTCGGTGCTCATGAAGTGCGCGAAGGACCATGCCGCTTCCGGGTCGTCGCATCCCTTCATGACAGCCGTGGCCGAGCCGCCGACGTTGCCGACCTTGGTCTCGCCGGCTTCCCACTGGGGCATCGGCGCGACAGCCCACTGACCTGCGCCATCGGGCACGCTGTCCGTGAAGACCCCGGCGAGCCATACCGCTCCCACGTGCGTCGCGATGCTTCCGTCGCCGAGTCCCGCATACCAGGACTGGTCCCACATCGGGGCCGGGCTGATCATTCCCCCGTCAATGAGCGTCTGCCAATAGGCCGCGACGTCCTGGTTCCCCGACGAATCGATCGACACGTTCCAGGTGTCGTCGCTGATGGAGAACCAGGGCGCCTCAGCCTGCCACGCGAACCCCGCGTAGTCGTAGTTGAGATAGCCGGCGGACAGGAACTTGCCTGCGGCCTTCAGCTGCTCTCCCGCTGCCTGGTACTCGGCCCAGGTCGTCGGCACGTCGATGCCGAGCGAGTCGAACACACCCTTGTTGTAGTAGAGAGCCATCGGCCCCTGGTCGACCGGCGCACCGTAGACCGCGTCGCCGATGTTCACTGCAGACCACGGGGCCGGCTGGAATTCGTCTTCGCTGTCCTTCGCGAACTCGGAGACGTCCTGAAGCACACCCTGGGCCGCGAAGCTCGTGAGCGTCTCATAGCCCACCTGCGCCAGGCACGGTGCACTGCCCGCCTTCGAGGCGTTGAGCATCTTGTCGTAGCCCCCCTTCGAGCCCGGCGCGATCTCCTCGTAGGTCACGACGATCTCGTCCTGCGAAGCGTTGAATGCCTCCGCTGCGTCTCCGTAGCCGGGGGACCACCCCCAGAAGACGATCTCCGTCGGCCCGGACTTCGCCGCACCGGAACACCCGGCCACAGCGAGGCCGACACCCAAGGCTCCGACGGCTGCCACGGTTCGCAAGACTGCTCTCTTCACTGCTGCATCTCCTTTGAATGAGCTCGGACACTTCGCCGCCGGCTTCGGGACCGGGCAATACGAGGTACATCTTGATGGTGGCACATTTTGTTTGCGATAACAAGCGCCACATTCCCTCATTATCAGCAGGTGTGGAGTCAATCTGCTACGGAATGTTGGCGCTAGCACTCGGTCTGCAGCGTGACTTCGAGTCGGTCACCCGCCGCGAGAGTCGTGTCTCCCTGCGCGGACCAGCGACCCACCCCGTCGACATGGATCGCCGTCAGCGTCAGGACGCCCTCTTCGACGGACACGCGGAGGCGCGCACCGTCGAGCGACGCGGTCCCCCATCCGAATCCGTTCGTCCAGACGAGATCCGAGCGCTCGGATCGCGGAGCGAGGTGGATGGACTGCTCGACGGCATCCACTCGGAGCCCCTGCCAGGCAAGGAGGGTCCCCCAGCTCGCCATCGAGCGGACGTAATGTCTGCCGCATTCCATCTCGTCGAACGGATTGCGCCGTGTTCCGTCGAAGCGGGCCCGAACGTCCGACACGACACGCAATGCCTCCCCCGGCATCCCCGCCTGGACGAGGGCCGTCGCGGCCGCGTACTCGAAGCCCGGCATCGCCTCGGAGCAGTAGGGGAAGGGCGTCTTCGGTCGGTCGCCGCGCGGAAAGCTGCAGATGACCAGACTCGCCTCATCGGCGAGCGCGAAGCTGCGCATGTGGTTCAGCGTGCGATCCGCGCGATCGCGACGGTTGTTGCGGAAGACCGCGGCAGCGGCCGACCGGAAATGCTCGGGGTCGAACGGTCCTCGCAGACCTGCGAGCCGGGCCGCTGTATCTCCCACGAGCTGGTCGACGAGGCATCCTGCTCCGAGCTGGGAGACCGGGTCACGGCCGATCTCGTCGGTCTCCGTCCGGCGCCGCAGACCGAAGGCGACGGCGTCGCCCTCGCGAAGGGGGCGCACGTCCTGCTGGTAGTAGTCGCCGTTGAAGGTGACGGACTCGGTGAGGCGGCGGCCGGATTCGTGCAGTTCGGCGCAGAGCGCCGCGAAACCATCGTCCCCGACCGCGGCCGCCATCACCGCACCGGCGGCGAGCGCGGCCAGATACCAGCCCTGCATCTGCGGACTCGGTCCGTAGAACTCGACGTCGTAGGTGTTGTGCTGCACACCTTCCATGAGTCCGTCGCGATCGGCGTCCCAACCCCCCTCGATCCAGCAGAACTCGATCGCGCGCCGCGCGGCCGGGTACAGGCGCCGAAGCCACTCGTCGTCGCCGGAGAGACGCCAGTCGTGATAGAGCCGGACGACGGCGCCGGTCTGGCCGTCGGCCGCGGCATAGGGCCACTCCCGAGCGTGGGTCTCCAACGGCAGCCCGATGCGGAAGCTCATCTTCCCGGACTCGTCGGTGGCGTGCAGGAACTCGAGCTCCCGCATGCTCCGCGCGAGCTCGCCGAACAGATGGGAGGTGGCGTACTCGTAGTGCCAGACGTGCGTGCAGTTGCCGTGGCAGCTGCCGGTGTCCGCGGCGCACCCCTCCCAGCCATAGAAGTGGCCGTCGCCGGTGCGGAACACCGTCTGGGAGCGCAGGACCGAGGTCGCACTCAGAGCCGCCTCGAGAAGCTCGGTGGGCACATCCTGCCGACAGAAGGCCTCGACGAAAGAGCGCGTCCTCCGCTCGAGTCGCTCGAGGTCGGGAAGGGTCTTCCGGACGACGTCGAGCGCGTCGGCGAACTTCGTCGCATAGTGATTGTCGAGATGGGTGTCATCTTCGTAGGTCCAGCTGTCGCCGAACGCAAGCGGCACCCACTTCCACGCCCGCCGGCGCGGCAGGTGCCAGGACAGGAGGAACGTGACTTCGGCGCTCCCTCCCGCCTCGATGTCGACGGATGACGCGAGACTGCCGACCAGGGCCGTCGCATCGGGATGGTCGGTGAGCCGCCCATCGTGAAGATCGTCCCAGTACTCGAGCAGGTCGTCGCCGAAGTGCGGCTCGGGCCAGGCGGTGCGCCACGTGACATCCTCTCCCGCCCGCACCGAGAGCGCGAAGGTGCCGTCCTCCTCCGGCCGGCCCCCGGCAGCCTTGTACTGCAGAGATGTCAGGCCATCCGCGCGATGCAGGGTTACGCTCCGCGCGCTGCCCTCGCCACCGAGCGGATGCGCGATCGATGCACACACGGTCGCCTTCACCGGCGAAGCGCTCCGGTTCGTCAGGCGGTACCGCAGGACGGCGAGCGGAAGGGAGCTGGCCTGCACATCCCCGGGAACGAACGGGTTGAACGCCTCGAGCGACGCGTCGAACGCGAGGTCCTCGTCGCGGAGGTCCACGCGGGCGAAGGGATACGCGGCCGAGAACTCGGCCTCCCGAAAACGGGGCAATCCGTGGTTCTGCGCCATGGATCCATCCGGCCCGTCGAACGCGCTGTCGTCGATCGGCCCTTCCAGGGCGACCAGGCTCGTGGCGTCGGGCGTCTCCACGCGGGCGACGACGTGGGCGACCCGCGGGAACCTCCCGGATGCGGGTGCATCGCCGATCTCCCAGTCCGTCAGCCTGCCGTTCCCACCGAGACCGATCGTCCCGGTCCCGATTCCACCGAGCGGCATGACCACCCGACGCAGGGCGGCGCCCGAGTACCGTCGTTGCGCCGGCCAGCCGTGCGGGTTCGCTCCGCTCCCGTCGCCGGGAACCTCGGCAGCTCTCCGCTCCCTCATCCCTCGACCTCCGCGACGGGATCGACGAACACACCGCTCACGACCGCGTTGTTTCCCGCGATGGGCTCGAACGTCACCGTCACGGTGCCCGAGACCGCCCAGGAGTACCACGCCCCGGAGGAGAACCCCGACGCCTCGACGGTGTCGAGCACTCTTCCTGCGGTGTCCCGAATCGTGATGCGCTCCTTTCTGGCGTCGTCGCTGTCCCAGTCGAGCAGATAGAAGGAGAACCGGTGCGGCTCGGCCGTCGGCGCGGACACGGTGAACGTCGGTGACTTCACATGCCAGGCGGAGGCGATCCTCCCGGGCCGGTCCCCCGCAGCGAGTGCTCGTACGTCGTCGGTCTGCTGCGTCCACACGTACGCGGGACCGGCTGCGGCGACGTCGAGGCTCACACCGTTTCCGGGGGCGACTCCGCCGCCACCGGCGATCTGCCATCCCGCCGAGCCGTACACTCCGGACCAGTCCCCTGCGGACTCGAGATCCACGCGCCGAGCCGACGCCGATGCTCGATCGGCGGGTTCCGCGCAGCGTAGCTTCGCGTCGCCCCAGCTCGCATGATCGTTGCCGATGCCGTCTCCGGCGTCGGCCACGCGGAGTTCGAGGCGGTGCACCCCGGTCACGTCGACATCGATGACCTCGTTGTCGCTGTCCGCCCTCATCGTCGGACTCTCGTAGAGCACCTCTCCGTCGCCGACGACCGAGAAGACGACGGATCCCTTGGTCTTCTGGGCGTCATCGAGGCCCACCGTGGCGTGGAAGGCCTGGCAGGTTCCGTCGAGCGCCACGCTCACCGCCGACGGCCCGTCGGTCAGCGGCGCCATGCCGATCCCCTTGTCGAAGGGCTCACCATCGAGGACGATCCTGTCGCCGTCGCCCCACAGCCGCTCTCCGAGGGATCGATCGCGCTCGACCGGTCCCCATCCGGAGGTCGCCGAGGTCCATTCGTTGTCGCTCACGAAGGACTCGCCCGCCGGCGGTGCCGTGAACAGCGGGACCACGGTCAGGGCGAAGACACGCATCCCGTTGTCGGGCAGCGTCACCGAGACGACCGTCTTGCCCTGCTCGGCAGGAGCGGTGACGTAGTACACCTGGTAGCCCACTCCCTGATTCTGCGGACCGTTCGCGCCGTTGTTGTAGGTCGAGCTCGCCACCGGCCGGGCGGCGAACTGTCCGGGAGCGGTGCAGCACCAGTTGGGTGCCGCGACCTGGGATGTCGAGGTCGAGCCATCGTGGTACGTGATCGTCACCGTCCCGCGCTTCCCGTTGCCGCCGGCAGCGAGGAATCCGATCGCACCGCCGCTTCCGTCCAGCTCGACGGTCTGCCCGGAACTCGTTGCACTGTTGGGGACCCCGACTTCGGACGGCCACGTGAACGCCGCCTGATCGATCGTCACCGCTCCCCCGGGGACGAGCCCCGCGGCCTCGAGCGCCTGGCGCGAATAGCTGTTGCCGTTCCCGTCGAAGTCTCCTCCCGCCGGCGCCGAGTCATCGGTGATCGAGACCCGATCGTAGGCCTCCGCGATCGAGCCGTAGGCGACGCGCGGGTCGACGGGCTCGCTGGTCGCGCCTCCGCGCTTCCCGTCCTGCGTGAACTCCGCACGACCGATGAGCCAGACGGGTTCCGCCGGCAGCTCTGCGCGAGTGGTCACGGAGAACGTGGCCGACACGGACGCCCCCGGAGCGACCTCCGCGATCGGCTCGGCGTCGACCGCCTTCACTTCCAGTCCTGACGAGGCGGGGAGCGTGAGCGTGACGCCGCTGTGAGCGACCGAACTCTCGTTCGTGTAGGTGACGACCACGTCGGTCTTCTTGCCGGGCTCCAGCGAGGGGGAGTCCACCGAGACCGTCGCCAGCGACCGGCATTCAGCCTCGGACGCGCCATCGACGGGCCCCAGGTCGTCGATCACCAGATCGTCGATGACGGCCGATTGCATGCCCGCGGCGACCTGCTCGAGCGCGAGGTAGGCGTCTCCACAGGACCCGGCGACGAAGGTGCGCTCCCAGGGTGCGTCCGGTGCCGAGTCCTGAGGTGGCAGCGAGTCCGTCCAGCCATCGGGCTTCGGCCCGTCTGCCGGCGCGCTGTCGAGCGGTCGCGCGGTCGTCCGAGCGAGACGTCCGCTCGTGAGGGGGTCGGCGACTCCATCCGCTCCGACGCCGAAGGCGAAGGTGCCGGCGGCGTCGGACTGATACGCCAGCCGCACCCGGTAGGCGTGACCGCTCTCGAAGTCGATCGTGCCCGGCCAACTCCGATAGACCTGTCCGACCTTCCCGTTCGCCGCCTTCAGCGACCAGTCGCCGCTGATGGTGTCTCGGGTGTAGCCCTCGTGGCGTTCGGAGAGATGCACGGCGGCTTCGCTGGGCTGATCGAGGACGAACGGCCCCCACCCTTGGTCGACGTGCTCGAAGTCCTCGCTGTAGAAGGCCTCGCCGTCACTCGGATCGCCCCCGCCGTCGCGGACCACGCGCACATCCGCGAACTGGACGGCACCGGCGGCACCGGCTCCCGCGCTGAGCGCGATCGTCGCCGTCCGCTGTCCCTTCGGAACGGTGAAATGAACGCGGACGCGTTGGAACGGCTTCCCGAAGAGCTGATGGTCCATGTCGTCCTGCAGCGGTGGCGTCGCCGTGATCGTCCGGGTTCGCGACCGCTCGCCATTGACGTCGACGGAGAGCGTCGCCGGCCGACCGTCCGACGTCGACACCCACGCCGACGCGGCGTAGGTGCCGGGCTTCAGACCGTCGAGCCGCTGCGAGACCGTCCCATCCGCCGCACCGGCGACGTTGAGCACGGGCCAGCCGTTGTCGTCGGTGACGACCTCGATGCCGGAGACGTCGCCGCTGCTCGAGGTCCGGGTCCATTCGTCGAAAGTGCGCGAGGCGAAGCTTCCGTCGGCGACCAGCGCGCCCTTCCGAACGAAACGTCGCCGACTGCCGCGGGCTTGGCCGGGTAGAGCACGTAAGGGACGTTCGGATCGAGGTCCAGCCGTACGGCCCCCTTCTTCGCATCGACGGAGCCCTCCGCGACACGACCGGTGTCGGTGAGCCGGTAGATGTTGTACCGTCCGGACTGCCGCATGTCTTCGGGCACCTGCCATTCGCGTGGCTCGCCGGATGCGCTCCACGCATAGATCCGATCGGGATCCGGCATGCCGCGGCCGCTCTTCACATCGTCCTGCCAGGGGAGGAAGTACTCGTCGCCATCGGCGACCAGCCGACCGTCTTTGCTGATCTGCCGCCGCCCATCGACCTCAGCCGAAACGACATCGTCTTCCAGACCCACCCGGCCTTCGGCCATCGTCACGACGTCGAAGTGCTGGAGGTACTTCGTCGGAAGGTTGACGGTGAACGTCTTCGCCACCCAGGCATCGACGTCACGTTCGCCGTGCCAACCGCCGATCCCGAGGTTGCTCGCACCGCCCAGAAGCGGCTGAGCCGACTTGGGCCAGACATCGGCGTAGGAGTTGTACAGGAATCTCATCATGTCGGACTCGATCCCCACCGCGTCGTACTCGCCGGACTGGTGATAGAAGGTGACGTACGGCCACAGCCACGACGGGAACTCCGATTGCAGCGGCAGACCGGCGTCGTTGACCGGTTTCGCCGAGGCCCAGGCTTCCCAGTCCTCGCCGAAGAACACGTCCGAGTACACGAATCCGAGTTCGGGAAGGTCGTGCTTGAGCGCCGCGATCCGTGTCGCGTAGTCACCGCTGGCGAGGTCCTTCTCCCGGTCCAGGTAGAAGTGCGCATCCCCGTAGAAGTAGCTCGGCTCGGTGGATGACAGGCGGTCCCACCGGAAGATGTCCGACTCGGGCATCGCCACTCCGCTGTTGATGTGCACGCCGAACTCGGCGTTGAACTTCGAGGCGGATTTCGTGGCGGTCTTCAGGTCGGCGAGACCACCGGCACGCTCGTTGTAGTGATCGGCGAAATCGCCGTGGGCGGAATCATGGCCCTCGGACTCGTACCCCTTGAGCTGCACGGACTGCCCCAGCCCATCGGTGTAGAGGTAGCCCTTCTTCACGTCGTCGAGCGCTTTGATGAAGGGCTGCTGGACTCCGCTCATGAAGTTCATCGAGATGTACTGCACGACCTTGTCGGCGACCTCGTCTCCGCCGAACGGTGTGGGCATGATCTGGCGGTAGCCCGCGGCAGCATCCTGCCAATCGACGACCCCGTCGCCGTTGCGTTCGGCGCTCACCGCCACGTCGATGCGGGGCAGCTCCACCACGCCGCCGTCAGGGCCACGATAGGTCCAGGTGCTGCTCCAGACCGATGACCGCTTGACGCCGTCGCTCTCCGTGGTCTGGTAGCGCAGCGGACCGTACGTCGTGACCGCGTTGGTCGCCACGCCCGCGGCGAGGCCGGAGTTCGAGACGAAGGCGACGTTCGCCGGCTGCGGTTCCGCGTCGACGGGATCCGAGGCGACCGGCTGGTACTGATCCTGGTTGCCCTTGTTGTCGTAGTACGTCTTGCGCAGCAGCATCGTCGAAAGCTGGGCCTGCGCGTCGTCGCCTCGCACCGAGACGATGCCCTGGTCGGGGAGGGCGAGGGTTTCGACCCGGAGCTCGCCGTTCTCGCGGATCTCGGTCACCCGGAAGGAGGTGACCTCCTTCTTCACCTCGATCACGGCGGAGATGCGCACGTCGATCTCCGGGACGCTCATCACATACTCGACCTTCGACTTCGCGGCCTTCGCCGCAACCGTCGGCGTGTACGCCTTGCCGTTGATCTCGAGGTCATGAGCGGACCCGTCGGCTCCGCCGAGTGTGGCACCCGTGTCTCGCCAGGTGTATCCCACGACGCGTGGGAACTCCGCGTCGACGTCCACCGCGAGTGCGGAGGAGCGCAGGGCGAAGGTGCCGTCGGGGGACTTCTCACCGTCTGCGACGGCAGGCGTCGCGACGAAGAGTTGTGTCGCCAGCAGCACGGCGAGGGAGGCACCGAGGGTCCTGCGTGGGAGCGGCGGCACCGCCGGTGCGGGCGTATGAACGGAACGCGGGAACGGAAGTGGGAGTCTCATGCGCGATCGATCTCTTTCAGCGTTGAAGGCAACGAGGGCACAGCACGGGGGTGCGGTGCTGGAAGCCTATGAACGCAGATCATCGTGCGCATTGGACTTTCGAGGCTGCGACCCGGACTCTTCTGGGCCCATCCTGCGCGGAGCCCTCGAGGTGCGCGAGTGAGCACATCGGCCATGACGAGGCAGCACCGCCGGGGGCCACGTCGAGTGCACGGCTTGCTCGCGAGTGCACGGCTTGCTCGCGAGTGCACGGGGTGTGTGCGAGAACAGGTCGTGCACTCGGCAACAAGCCGTGCATTCGGCAACGCAGATGAGGGCGCGGGCGAGAGCGCGGGCGGGAGCGCGGGCGCGTGACTCAGGAGCCGACGAACTCCTCGGTCTCGCCGAAGGAGGGCTCCTCGCGGATCTCGACCGTCGCGCCGAGACCGTCGGTGTCGAGCACCACGATCTCGTTCCGCCCGGCTCTCCAGAGGGGCGCCGGTGCGTAGAGCGTCTCCTGCGGACCCACCTTCCAATACCGGCCGAGGAGGAAGCCATTCAGCCAGACCATCCCCTTCGATCCACCGGGGAAGGCGAGCCAGGCATCGAGCGGCTCGGTGATGTCGAAGGATGCCGCGGCCACGCCGTCGGAGACCTCGGTTCCCGCAACCGTGGCGAGGCCGCCCCGCACTCCGGCATCCATCCACGTGGCGGAGTCCGGAGCGTCCTGCGGGACGAGGCGATGCGTCCATCCGTTCACCAGACGACGGCCGATCATCACGCCGCGCATGATGCCCTTGCCCTCGCCCGTGTACGGGCCGTAGTTGATGCGGCCGAGGCTCTCGACGACGATCACGAGTCGGCCGGCCTCGCCGGCGGCGGGCAGCGCGAGAGACGTCTCACCGTCGCGCTCCAGCACCCCGAGCCGACGACCGTCGAGGAACACCACCGCCCGGTCGTGCAGTCCGTCGATCGTGAGCGTCGCGTCGGCGGGGTACGACACCTCGGCCTCATAGGCGACCAGGCCGTCTTCGGCACCCAGCTGTTCGAACGTGAGCGGGCGCGGGGTGACGTCGCCGGTCACGGGCAGGCTCGCCACGAGGTCGAGCGCGGACCCCCGTGGATGCAGCGCGGCCGACGACGCGGCCTGCCTCCGCGGGGCTGCGGGAACAGGCGGGAGTTCGCGCGAATGGAACGGCGCGAACATCGCCCGGAGCGCGTGGAACTTCTCGTTGAGCGTTCCGTCTTCGCCGATCGGCGCATCCGAGTCGTAGCTCGTCACGGTCGGCTGCAGCACCCGGTCGTGGTTGGCGCCGTTCCAGAGGCCGAAGTTCGTGCCGCCGTGCGCCATGTAGAGGCTGACGGATCCACCGGCGGCGAGCAGCTCCTCGATCGTGCCCCCGGTGCTGGCGGCGGAGCGCACGTGGTGCCGCTCACCCCAGTGGTCGAACCAGCCGCCCCACAGCTCGCTGCACATGAGCGCATCGCCCTCGCGTCGCAGCTCCACGGCCCTCGCGACGCCCGTGCCGAAGGTGAAGGTGGCCATGGCCCCCGGCACACTGCCGTGCTCGATCATGTCGCCGGTGAGGCCATCGGCCGTCGTGAGCATCTCGATCATCCCCCGACGGCGCAGCCCGTCACGCAGGTGGGCGAGGTAGCCCGCATCGCTGCCGAAGGAGCCGTACTCGTTCTCGACCTGGATGGCCACGATCGGTCCGCCCTGCGAGGCCTGGAGCGGGACGAGCCGCGGGATGAGCTCGTCGTACCAGGCGTCGACCGCTGCAAGGAACTCGGGGTCGCTGGTGCGCAGCGCCGCGACGCGCCCCGACACCCAGAACGGGATCCCGCCGTTGGACCACTCCGCGCAGATGTACGGGCTGGGCCGCAGGAACACGTCCAGGCCCACCTCGCCCGCGAGCCGGATGAAGCCTTCGATGTCGCGCCAGCCGTCGAAGCGGATGTCGCCCTCGACACGCTCGTGGAAGTTCCAGGCGACGTAGGTGTCGACCGTGTTCGCGCCCATCGCAGCGAGGCGGCGGAGTCGGTCTTCCCACTGGTCCGGGTGCACGCGGAAGTAGTGGATCGAACCGGCGAGGATCCGATGGGGCATGCCCTCACGGAGAATCTCCCCGTCCCGCCAGGTCAGGGTGGGCTCGTCGATCCGCAGCGCGGCTTCCGGGGTGTCGACGGCAGCGGAAGAGCCGCCGAGAGCCGAGGCGAGGGGGTCAGGCATAGCGCTCCAAGCACGAGTGTTTGCGTTCACATTATCGCATCGGTACACCTCGCACTTCCTGGTTTTCCGCCGATTGATCGCTACCATTGGTCACATGTCACCACGCCGCCCGAAAGACGACCGCGCGCCCAGCCAGGTCGATGTCGCCCGACTGGCCGGCGTCTCGACGCAGACCGTCTCGCGCGTCATGTCCGGGCAGGACACCGTGCGCCCCGAGACCGCCCGGCGGGTGATGGCCGCTGTCGAAGAGCTCGGGTATCGCGTGCATGCCGCCGCCGCCTCCCTCGCCTCAGGCCGCACGCGCGTGCTGGGCGTGATCGTGGTCTCGACCGACCGCTACTCGTCCGCAGCCCTCGGCGTCGGCATCCAGCAGGCGGCCGCGGCGAACGGGTACACGGTGACCACGGCGGCGGTCGCCGATCATGCTTCCGCCGAATCGTTCCTGGAGGCCTTCGATCGGCTCGAGCGTCAGGGCGCCGAAGGCATCATCCTCGGCGTGCCGGTCGAACTCGACAGCCCCGCGATGCGGGCCCGCACCGAGCGCACCCCGGCCACCCGCAGCGAGCGCACCTCCCTCGACGAGGATGCGCCGCTCGCCGTGGACCAGCGCGCGATCGCCCGTCTCGCCGTGGAGCACCTCCTCGACCTCGGCCACTCGACCGTCTGGCACGTGTCGGGCGACGACTACTGGACCGAGACGCAGCAGCGCAGCGAAGCGTGGGAGCAGACGCTGCGCGACCACGGCATCGCGCCGCCGCCCGTCATCCCCGCCGACTGGACCCCCGAGTCCGGCTACCGCGCCGGCCGCACGATCGCGGCCATCCCCGAGGTCACCGCGGTGTTCGTGAGCAGCGACGAGATGGCGTTCGGCCTGATCCGCGCGCTGCACGAGGCCGGCCGCAGCGTGCCCGACGACGTCTCGGTGGTGAGCGTCGACGACATCGCCCTCGCCGCCTATGCCTCTCCCGCGCTCACGACCGTCCGCCAGCCGTTCGAGGCGATGGGGCGGGCAGCCGCCCTCCGGGTCATCGCCCAGATCGAGGGGCACGAGGCGGTCGGCGAGGTGCCGTCCACCGACCCGCAGCTCATCGTGCGCTCATCCACCGCACCGCCCCGCTCGGCACCGTAGTCCTCTCCCGGTTCTTCGCCACACATGCTCTCCGACGCTCGAGCCCGATACTCAACGGCACGAGACTCAGCGGGAACATGATCGCCGGGAACCCGAAGACGCTCACCAGAAGACCCCTTGGAACACGAAGCACCAAGGGGTCTTCTTGAATCCCAAGGGACTCAGAGTGTGGTGGCAGCGACGATCGCGATTGTCGCCACGACTCCCGTCACGAGAATCAGCACGACTCCGATGGCTACCATCCACCAACTCTCGCGCCCCCTGTACCAGCTCCAGAGGATCGCCACGATCGATGCGATGAAGGTGGCGACACTCACCAAGATCTGCGCGTGCCACGCTCCTTCCGCAACCGCAAATTGCATGAAGGGCCGCAGCCTGCGATGCGAAACGTCTGCATGAACACCCAGTAGCCCACGCCCGCCGAGACAACGGCCTGCAACAGAAGAACAGCGACGCCGCGCGCACGGGCATTCGGGTTCCGATAGCTGGTGTCCGCTATGGCGGACGCCTCAGGGGCTGGGCTCACCGCCATCGCGCGCGTGCCCACGCGGGGATCTCCCCCGCGAGGACCAGAGCTTCTGGCGCAACCGGGGGAACACGAGGGTGACGGCAACGAGGACCGACACCGCGACGTACATCAGGAAGACCGGATTCTGAGGGGACAGGTACTGGTACATCACGAAGTTCAGTACCGCGCTCACCACTGCCAGCGCGACAACGACCCACCGGATCATCCGCGACTGATTCCCTCATCGCCATTCTCTCGTCCCCCTCTGCCGACGCGCCCTGAGTGTCGCGCCGGTAGTACCGTGAACTGCCCACCGCTAGTAACATGTTACATTTATCGTGACGCGGGTTTCGTTCACAAATGGAGGTAACGATGCTTTCTCGAAAGAACCTTGGTATCTGGTCGGCTGCGGCAGCTGCTCTACTGGGGCTGCTCGGGGCTGCTATGCCCGCGCAGGCGGACGAGCTGCCAGAGGACTCGTTCGCCGATTTCACGGAGTCCTTGGGCGTCTCGGCCGCCACGGCGCAGGCCCTCGAAGCAAAGTTTGACTCTCTAGACGATGTTGACCAGCACGCGCTTCTTTTCTCACTAGCGACTGAGCCAGGCTCAGTCTTCGATCTGCGTGCGGAAGCTGAGGCCATCACCGCGGTTCCTGCGACCCCTGCCGTCAAGGGCGACGCGCTGACGGCTACGACGACGAGGGGCTACATGGCCAAAGACTCTCAGACCGCCTACATGCTCGGGATTCCGGTCCAGACGTTTACCAATGAGTTCAAGTACGAAGCGACGTCGACGGGCGTGACGCGGGTTCTGAGTTGCGATGGGTGGCATTCTGGGGTCGGTGTCTCCGACTCGGTCAATCGCTCCAGTTACATCAGCAGCGGTCGGGGAACGTGCAGCGTGATCCATCACATGAGCTTGGTCGTCAAGGGCTCACCGATCTCCTTCAACAAGCAGCACCTCATCACGACCAACGGCGGCAAGCCCTCGGCTTACGTCGCGACCATTCGAACGGTATGAGAGTCGAGCGCACGATATCTACTCAACGTGGACAAGGCTCCTCCCGATGGTGGATCCTCGCCCTCGCCGTGTGCGGAGGCGTTCTCGCGCTGTTCACCCCGTGGGCATTTCTCGTGGAAGCCGCTCTGCTCGCCTTCGTGATCTTCCGGTTGACGCGACGGCCGCGCCGCACGGAAGCGATCGTCCTCATCGTGTCCATGGCTATCCTCACGGTCGTGCTCGTGGCACTCCTCGCGGCAGGCATCGCAGTCGTCGACTTTGTGGGAACGTCCGACGGAAACTCCATCCCGCTCCCCTGAGCTTCGGCGGTGTGTGAGTCACCCTCACCAGCGTCCGTGCCGGCGCTCCCACTCGTCTTCGACCGTGCGGCGACGCCCTGCGACGATGCCCGCGGGGATCGCGACGATCAGCACCCCCGCGATCACGAGCAGCGGGATCTGCCAGCCATGGGTCGTCTCGTGGAGCAGCCCGACCAGCAGCGGGAAGGTCGCCGCGATCGCATAGCCGATGCTCTGCACGAAACCGCTCAGCGCCACAGCGCTCTCCGGGGTGCGAGCACGGATGCTCAGAAGCACGAGACTCAACGGGAACATGATGGCCGTGAGCCCGAAGATGCTCACCCACAGCGGCAGCGCGACGGTCGGGAACAGCAGGAGCCCGGCGAGCCCGACCAGACCGCCGATGACGGCAACAAAGAACAGCGGCCGCGTGGCCTGGAAGCGGACGACGAGGATCGGCACGAGCAGCGAGCAGGGCAGGCCGATCAGCGCGAACAGCGAGAGCAGGAAGCCCGCCGTCGCCGGGGTCACGCCGCCGATGTCGACCAGCATCGTCGGCATCCAGGCGAACGAGACGTAGGCCATGGTCGACGAGGTGCCGAAGACGACGGCGAGCGCCCACGCGAGAGGCAGCCGCCACAGGCGGGCGAAGTGCCCCCGTTTCGCCGGAGCGGTGGAGATCGGTCCGGTCGCGGCGGCCACGGCATCCTGCACGTCGTTCACGCCGTCGGTGGGGTCGGGAACCAGGAGCTCCGTCTTCATCGGGGCGTCCGCGCGCGAGCCGCCCTTCACCAGCAGAGCCACCCACGGCACGAGCGCGATCCCGGCGACGATGCCCCACATACCGAGCGACACCCGCCAGCCGAGCGAGTCAGCCACCGGCACCGCCACCAGCGGGGGCAAGAACGTCGACACCGCCAACGTGGTCGAGTAGATCGTCATCACGATCCCGAGCCGATCCGGGAAGTACTTCTTCACCAGCGGAGGCAGCAGCACGTTGCCGGAGCCGACCCCCGCAAACACCACGACGGTCGCCGCGAGCAGGGTCGTCGAGTCCACCGCGAACCCGCGCAGCAGCATGCCCAGCGCCATCAGGGCGATCACGGCGACCGCCATCCGCTCCAGCCCGAATCGACGCTCGAACAGCGGGGTGAGCAGACCGAAGATCGCGAAGCACACCGGCGGCGCAGCGCCGATCAGCCCGACGATGACCGGCGAGACCGGGAAGTCCGCGGCGACATGGTCGATGACCGGCGACAGGGAGGCGACCGCGGAGCGCAGCGAGAACGCCACCAGGACGATCCCCACGAGTGCGAGAGCCCGACCCTGCCACAGCGGTCGGCCCTTCGACGAGCTCAGGGACCCGGACATCAAGAGGTCTGTGACCCCTCCACCCAGGCGAGGTACTCATCCGAGACCGTGCCGGTCACATACCGGCCGTCGAAGCAACTCATGTCGAGATCGGTGAGGACCGACCCCTCGATGATCGCGGCCTTGAGGTCTTCGACCTCCTGGTACACGAGGTGATCGCAGCCGAGCTCGGCGGCGATCTCGGGGATCGTGCGCCCATGGGCGATGAGCTCGTGGCGCGACGGCATGTTGATTCCGTAGACATGCGGATGCCGCACGGGAGGCGCCGCAGAGGCGAAGGTCACCGAGGCGGCGCCGGCGTCCCGCGCCATCTGGATGATCTCCTTCGAGGTCGTCCCGCGCACGATCGAGTCGTCGATCAGCAGCACGTTCTTGCCCTGGAACTCGGTCGACATGGCGTTGAGCTTCTGGCGCACGCTCTTCTTGCGCACCGCCTGCCCGGGCATGATGAAGGTGCGGCCGACGTAGCGGTTCTTGTAGAAGCCCTCGCGGTACTCGATGCCGAGCTTGCGGGCGACCTCCATGGCCGCGGGGCGCGAGGAGTCGGGGATCGGCATGACGACGTCGATCTTGTCCATCGGCACATGCTTGGCGATGGTGTCGGCGAGACGGTCGCCCATGCGCAGGCGCGACTCGTAGACGGAGATGCCGTTCATGACCGAGTCGGGGCGGGCGAGGTAGACGTACTCGAACGCGCAGGGCGCGAGCGTCGCGGCCGTGGCGCACTGCTTGGAGAACAGCTCGCCATCGTTGGTGATGAAGACGGCCTCACCGGGCTCGACCTCACGGACGACCTCGTAGTCGCCGTTCTCGAGCACGAGCGACTCGCTGGCGACGACCCACTCGTCCTTGCCCTCCGCACCGGGGACGGTCGACGGACGACGGCCCAGGATCAGCGGACGGATGCCGAAGGGATCGCGGAACGCGAGCAGACCGTAGCCGGCGATCACGGCGATCACGGCGTAGGCGCCCTCGATGCGCTCGTGCGTGCGAGCGACGGCCTCGAAGACCCGCTCGGGGTCGAGGTCGACGGTCGACGTCGTGTTCTGCAGCTCACCGGCGAGCACGTTGAGCAGCAGCTCGGTGTCGCTCGACGAGTTGAGGTGACGGCGGTCGCGCTTTGCCATGTCGGCCGTGAGCTCACGCGTGTTGGTGAGGTTGCCGTTGTGGATGAGGATGATGCCGTACGGCGCGTTCACGTAGAACGGCTGCATCTCCTCTTCGTTCGAGGCCGTGCCCTTGGTCGCGTAGCGCACGTGACCGAGGCCGACGTTGCCGAGCAGCGCGCGCATGTCACGGGTGCGGAACGCCTCGCGGACCATGCCCTGCGCCTTGGCGTTGTGCATCACGCCGTTCGCCTCGGCGGTGGCGATGCCCGTCGCATCCTGGCCGCGGTGCTGCAGCAGCAGGAGTGCGTCGTAGATGTCCTGATTGACCGGGGCAGAGCCCACCATTCCGACGATGCCGCACATGGGCTCTTACTTCGCTCCGTCCGCGTAGGCGCCGACCAGGCGCACTGCTCCACCGTCGACGCCCTTGGCGCCCTGTTCGAATTCGCCGGCCGGGCGCGGGCCGAAGCCGACGGTCCCGACCTGCCACGAGGGCATGCCCTCGGCGTTCAGCGCCGCGATCGCGGCATCCTTCTTGTCTGCGGCCACCACGGCGAGGAAGCCGATGCCGAGGTTCCAGGTGCCCTCCGCGGACTCCAGCGTGGAGCCGGCGATGTCGCTGAGCACGCGGAAGACGGGGCTCGGCGACCAGCTGCTGCGGTCGACCTCAGCCCAGCTGCCCTGCGGGAGCACGCGCGCGAGGTTCGCCGCGATGCCGCCCCCGGTGACGTGGCTGAGCGCGTGGACGCCGCCGCCGAGCTGCTCGATGAGACGCAGCAGCGGAAGGGTGTAGAGGCGGGTCGGCTCGAGGAGTGCCTCGCCCCAGGTGGTGCCGAAGTCGGCGGCGTTGTCGCCGTAGCCGATGCCGGCGCGGGTCACGATGTGGCGGACGAGCGAGTAGCCGTTGGAGTGCAGTCCGCTGGAGGCCACCGCGATCACGGCATCGCCGTCGCGCACGCGATCCGCGCCGAGGATGGCATCCGCCTCGACCACTCCGGTGGCTGCGCCCGCGACGTCGTAGTCGCGCGGGCCGAGGAGTCCGGGGTGCTCCGCGGTCTCGCCGCCGACCAGAGCGGTGCCCGTGGCCGAGCACGCCTCGGCGATGCCGCGGACGATGTCGGCGATGCGCTCGGGAACGACCTTGCCGCAGGCGATGTAGTCGGTCATGAAGAGGGGCTTCGCACCCACCACGACGATGTCGTCGACCACCATGCCGACCAGGTCCTGGCCGATCGTGTCGTGCTTGTCGATCGCCTGCGCGATCGCGACCTTCGTGCCGACGCCGTCGGTGCTGGTCGCGAGCAGCGGGCGACGGAAGTCTCGCAGCGCACTGGCATCGAACAGGCCGGCGAATCCGCCGACACCGCCGAGCACTTCGGGGCCGTGCGTCGCGCGCACGGAAGACTTCATCAGCTCGACGGCGAGATCACCTGCAGCGGTGTCGACGCCGGCTTCGGAATAGGGATTGGTGGGGGAGGCAGCCACCCCTCCAGCCTACCGCCCGCAGCCGGTCCGACTCTCCGCGAAGTCGCACCTCGGATCCGGACCCCCTCCCCGCCTACGATGGGGCCATGGCCGACAAGCCGCAGTGGCTCATCCGCGAAGACGCGAGCGTACCGGTCCTCGTCGCGCTCGCGCTGCGTCAGCGACTCGGGATCCGCGCACCGGAGGACCTTCCCGCCCTTCGCGACCTCGCCGTGCGGGCGCCGGATGCCACGGATGCCTCCTCGGCCGTCGAACAGCAGTGGCGCAACTACTGGGACATGACAGTCGAGCCGCGCGCACACCCCTCAGATGTGCCGCTCGAACTCATCGACGGGTTCGAGACCCTGGTGGCTCTGCCCGCCTCCGGCGCGGAGGAGCTCGCCGCCGCGATCGCCCCGCAGGCGACATCCGCTCTCCTCTACGCGCACGCCGCGCACGATCGGTACGTGAGCTCGATGAAGAGCCATACCGGCGGCGACGCCTACCGCGCCTACGCCAGCGCGATCGCGGAGTTCGAGCGCGAGGTCGGCCGTCGCGCGCACTCGTTCGAGCTGAACGTGCAGGTGCTGCCGTTCTCGCAGCGCGGCATCTGGTGGATCGGAGACCTCACGGTCGCCGTGACCGACGGGCTGCGCCGCGACGTCGTGGCGTTCGACACCGCCATCCGCCCGGTGATCGCCGAGCTCGCGTAGCGCTCCTCGCCCGGGCGCCGAGGGGGCGCCGAGTGCACGGGTTGCTCACGAGTGCACGGGAAACACGCGCGCGAAAGCCGTGCGCTCGGCAACAAGCCGTGCACTCGGCACGAGAGCAGGTGCGGAGGGGGTCAGTCCTCGACGACGGTCTCGCGGTCGACCTGCACGACGCGGTCGTGACGGCGGGCGATGCGCTCCATGACGAGCCCCGCGACGCCGCCCAGGGCGATGCCGATCGGCACCGTCCACAGCAGCAGGAAGCCGAAGACCTGGCCCGGCGGGTAGACGATGTCGAGAGCCTGCGACTCGTCGAAGCTGCCGGTCCAGGTGAGGATGCCGGCGGCGATGATGCCGAGCACCACGCCGATGCCCATGAGCACGCCGTACCGCGGCACACGGCGCACGGTCGCTTCGACGGTCTGGTGGGTATCGGTGGGGGCCATACCTCCATTGTCCCACCGTCGGCCGATGCCGGGAACCCGGGGTGGCGTCCGAGGCGACGAGCACTTGTCGGGAGAAAGTACGGATGCCGGAGCCATCACGGCGAGTGCTCCCTGCATCCGTACTTTCTCCCGACATCCGTACCGGGTTCTCGACTCAGACCTCGGTCGTCGTCTCCGCGGTCTCGCCCTTGCGGTTGCGCCGGGCGATGAGCACACCGCCGGTCGCGGCGAGGGCCACGACCACAAGGCCGCCGACGATCCACGGCCACACCGGGGCGCCGTCTTCGTCTGCCGGCTCGGTCACCGCGGTGACGGCGGTGGTGGCTTCGGAGTCGACCTCGGCCTCCTCCTCCATCGCGACGCCGCACTCCGCGTCGACCGGGATGATCGCGGTCACCGGGTCGAGCGCCTCGCCCGCGGCATAGGTGCCGAACGCGGCAGCCCCCGCCTCGGTGAGTGTCGTCGGGATCGCGTCGAGCGAGAGCTTCCCGTCGACGACCGCGGCATCACCGAGGGCGAACTCCGCGAGGCGGACGGCCTTCTGGTCGACGCTCTGGCCGTCCTGCGTGGTGCCGCTCACGTCGAAGACGAGGTAGCCCTTGTCGCCGGCGAGCTCGAGCCGGGCGTTCCCCAGCGTCGTGTTCAGTGCGCCGTCGTGGCCGGTGAACGTGATGCTGCCGCCGTAGGTGATGACACCGGCGAGGGTCTTGTCATCGAACGAGCCGGTGCCGCTCTCCCAGACGTAGTCCGGGTAGCGGTACTCGACATCGGTCAGCGTCCAGCCGCCCTTCGCGATGCCCTCGATGTAGGTGCGGAACGACTCCTTGTACCCCCACTGGAGCGTGGCGCCCTCGACCGTGCACGCGCCGATCACGGTCTTCGCGCGGGTGAGCGTGAACGACAGGCCGCGGTCGACCGAGCCCTGCAGGGTGAGCGTATGCGCGCCGTCTTCGAGGCTGGCGGGCAGCGTGCCCGACCAGGTCGCGACGCCCGCAGCATCCGCGGTCACGGTGTCGAGGAGCACGGGGGTCGAGTACACGACGACCTTGATGCCCTCTTCGTTCGGCTGGAAACCGGATGCGGTGATGGTGGCCGGCTGCCCGGATTCGAGCGCGGCGAGGTTCTCCGCGTCGACGTCGATGCCGTCCGATGCCGGCGGGGCCGCGGGCAGGGTCGTCTTCGCCTTCGCGGCGGCCGCAGCCACGGTGCCCGTGTTCCCCGCGGGCGCCGCCGCGACGGAGCCGATCGTGAAGGTGACCGGGTTGAGGTCGGTCGAGTACCCCGCCAGCACCCGATCGCGTCCGGCGGCCGTCAGCGACGCCGGCGCCGCGGTGTAGGTGACGGCACCGTTCGCCGAGATGCGCGCCGCCCGCGAGAGGTCGAGCGTCGCGAACGGCACCTGCGCACCTCCGCTGGTCACGGAAAGTGTCGCCGCTCCCGCCGAGGTGATGCGGATCTGCGGGTTCGACACGGTGACGTCGAGCACCCCGTGGTGGCCCGTGAAGCGCACCGATCCGCGGTAGACGACGCTGCCGAGCCCGGTCTTCACGTCGAAGTCGCCCCCGACGGTCTGACCGAACTGGAACTGGTTGCCCGAGCGCGTCGCACCGTCGGAGACCGCGATGGCCCCCTGGGCGATGCCACCGGTGACGTAGCGGGCGAAGTCCGAGGAGATCGCCCAGCGGAGCGATCCGCCGGGAACGCTCGCCGGCGGGGTCGTCGGCTTCGTCGGCGGCTTCGGGTCCGTGGGCTTCTCGCCGAACAGCGCGCGCCACTGAGCATCCGTGATCGTCACCGTCGAGCGCGCGTAGATCGTGTCGGCGGTGGGCATGGAGTGCTGCTTCCACACGATCACCTCGTACGACTTCGTGCGGTCGAGGTTCTTCGCCGCCGTCGTGAGATCGACCGTGAACGAGCCGAAGGTGATGTTCTGCACGTACTGCATCGCGAGGAAGCCGTCGGAGGCCGTGACATCCGCCTCCGTGCCCTTCTCGATCAGTGCGACGTATGCGCCCGGGATCGACCCGAGCTTCGTGGCCGCGGCCGTGACGGTCAGCCCGTCCTTCGCGGTCGCCGACTTCACGGTCGCGCCGAGAGCGGGGCCCTCCGGGAGGATCGCGTTCCACTGCTCGTCGCTGACCGGCACGGTCGCACGGGCGTAGATGGTGTCGGCGTTCGGCATCGTGTGCTGCTTCCACACGATCACCTCGTACGACTTCGTGCGGTCGAGCGTGTCGGCCGCAGCCGTGAGGTCGACGCTGAACGCGCCGCCGGTGATACCCCGCACGTACTGCATCGCGAGGAAGCCACCGCCGGCCGTCACATCCGCCTCGGTGCCCTTCTCGATCACCGCGACATACGCGCCGGCAATGTCGCCGAGCTTCGAGGCCGCCGCCGTGACCGTCAGGCCGTCCTTCGCCGTCGCCGTCTTCACCGTGGCGGTGAGGCCCGCGGCGTTGCCGTAGTTCAGTGCCACGCTCTGCTCCTGCGCGGCGTTGGTGACTCCGCCCGCGCCGTAGGTGTACACGCCGTAGGAGCCGGGGGTGGCGGCGGTGTCCTTCAGCGTCAGCGTCGCCTGGAACGTGCCGTCGGCCGCGATGTCGACCCACTGCGCGCGGATCGCACCCTGGTACTGCGACGGCACCTGGTTCAGCACACCTTCGGCGAGCGCCCATGCCTGCGCCGCGACCGAGCGGCTCGCGGATGAGGCGCCGGTCGACGGCTTCCAGTCCGCGGCGAAGTTGCCGAACACCACGTACGTGCCCTGCGGCAGATCCTTCGGGATCGGAACGC
>NZ_SSDF01000050.1 GCF_004794515.1 Microbacterium sp. A20
ATCGCGGCGAGGGTGTCGTGCTGCTTCTGCGACCGGGAACGCGGGTCGATCATCCGCCCGGGGTCGCCCGACGGGAGGACATCATCGTCCAGCCCTCTGGTCTCGCCCGCGCCGACCTCGGTGTCAATGCTGGCTTCGGCGCCGGTCCCGGTCCCGGTGCCGATCCCGGCGTCGGTCCCGGCGTCGGTCCCGGTGTCGGTGTCGGTCTCGTCCGAGGGCCGGAACGCGACCCCGGGGACGGGTGGTCCGTCGACTTTCGGGTTCAG
>NZ_SSDF01000051.1 GCF_004794515.1 Microbacterium sp. A20
CCGTGTACTGGTTGACCGGGCGCGAGAAGTCGACGCGGTTGTCGACCCAGATCTTGATGCCGATGATGCGCCCGTTCGGGTCGAACAGCACTCGTTGCACGCCGCCTGCGCACGCGGTGTGTGCGGCGACACGGGGGGAGACGGGGGTGTCGATGCCGTCGATGTGCGCCCACCCGTGCCCGGTGGTGTAGTCGTCGGCGGTGACGGACACGACCAGGGTGGGGGCGCCGCCGCCCAGGCGTGGGGTGTCGTCGTGGCGGGCGGCGATGCCGAGGATCGCGGCGAGGGTGTCGTGCTGCTTCTGCGACCGGGAACGCGGGTCGATCATCGAGGGGCTCGGCGCTGTGCTGGTGATCCCGGCTATCGCAGCCCTCGTCGCGGAGCATGCCGGTGTTCACATCACCGGGGTTCACGGAGTTCACGCGGATGC
>NZ_SSDF01000052.1 GCF_004794515.1 Microbacterium sp. A20
GATGCTCCCACGACCCAGCCATCACAGCCAGGCCCGCAGGGCAACTTCTCTATCTTACCGATCCCGTTTCCGTTGTCAAGTCCGAGTTTCTTCGGCCTGACCGTGGGAACGGACCAGCACCTTCATCCTTTTCACTCAGCGAGTGTCTGGGATTCGGGAGGTGTTCGATGCTTGACGGGAGCCGGTCCGAGGACCTCCGCTCAACCGTTTGGGGCGAACAAGTAATAAGTTACGCGGATCCCGGGGATCCGGCAAATCAGGGCGGACCGCCGGGCGTGTCGCGCGGAAACCCGCCTCACGGCGCTGTCTTCGACGGCGGCGAGAGCACGCCCCTCGATCACGCCCACGCGCGCGCGACTGCGTTCGAGAACAGGTGCGTCCGACTACGGGTGCATTCGACAGGGAGGGAAACCGGCGTCGTCCCTCACTCCCCGCGGTCACTCCGGCCGCCTGCTCGAGCGAGCACGTCGGCCTAGGGAGCCCGTAGGGACAATGAGAACCCGGTAAAAGAAGAAAGCCCCCGGTGCTCACCGGGGGCTTTCATGTTCTGTGGACCTAAGGGGATTCGAACCCCTGACCTCCTCGATGCGAACGAGGCGCGCTACCAACTGCGCCATAGGCCCGTGAACGAGATCTACGCTATCACGACGAAAGCGCTGCTCGCTTCTGCACCGATCAACCGGCGGCACGACGCGAGAGCATCTCCCGCACATGCGCCTCGATCTCGGCATCGTCGACGAATCCCATCTTCGCGTACGGAGACGACGCGGCAGGAAGCTGCACGGGTGCGGCCGGCGCCATCTGCTCGGCGCGCTCACGCAGCGCTGCGACTCTGGCCGCCTTGCGGCGCTGCTCCTGCGCCTCGATCTGGGCCTGCGCCGCCTGCGCGCGTGACCCCGACACGGACACGAGCGGCTCGGGCAGCGGACGCGGAGTCCACGTCGCCGGCCCCTGGTCGTGCAATACAGGCGTCGCGCGCTCCGCGATCGGTGCCTTCACCTCGTGGGTGGCGCGCGCCGCACGATTCGCGACCGCAGCCATCCTCTGCAGCGCGATCCCGGCGGGCAGGATCAACGCCCCACCGAGCCACAGCAGCAAAGACGAACCGGCAGCCACGAGCTGCCAGACGCCGAAACCGACCACGGCAAGACCGAGCAGGAGGGAGATGGTCGCGACCATGCGCACCCTGCGACGGGCACGAGCACGACGGATCACCGGGTCGGCTCGGGTCGCAGCAAGCTCCTGGCGAAGCGACTCGAGCTCGGCGGCCTCACGTTCCGACTGCACCCGCTTGGCGAGCTTCTGCTGAGCCAGCGCCGTGCGGGCGTTCAGCTCGACGTGCACCTCGCCCGGCGTCTCGCTCGTCTCGGCGAGGATGCGGAGCGCCTGGTTCAGTCGAACGGCGTTGCGTTCCGCGGCGTTGTACTGGAAGCGGCCTCTCCACGACGGGAGGAGATAGAGCATCCAGAGGAGCACGGCGACGAGCACGATCACTCCCCCGCTCAGCACCGGCCCGTCCATATCGACAACGGTACGGGTTCGGAGGTGACTGAGCCGTACAGAAGGGCGCGTGTCGCGGCGAGTCCGTCAGGATCGCCCGGTGATCACCGGCTCAGAGAGCGATGCGGTCGGACGGGGGCACCGTCGCGGCGTCGGGCGGCACCTGACCGCTGAGCCAGCGGGCGAGCACTCCCTGAGGGACATCTTCCCGAGTCAGCGCGAACGCGTAGTGGTCACGCCAGTCGCCGTCGATATGGATGTACCGGCGGCGCAGCCCCTCGTAGCGGAACCCGAGCTTCTGGACGATCCGAAGGCTCGCGGCGTTCTCCGGCCGGATGCAGATCTCCATCCGATGCAGTCCGTACTCCGTGAAGCAGGCATCGGTCGCCAGCGCCACGGCGGTGGGGGTGATGCCCCGACCCGCGAAACGCTCACTCACCCAATACCCGATCGTCGCCGAACAGAGGGAGCCTCTCGAGACTCCCCACACGTTCAGCTGCCCGGCGACCTCGCCGTCGTACTCCATGACGAACGGATAGCCCGAGCCGTCACGGTACTGCTGAAGCAGTCGGCGGATGCTGAGCCGCATGTCGAACGAGACGGAACCGTAGGGGACGGTCGCCTCCCACGGCTGGAGCCATGATCTGTTCGCGAGCAGCTCGTGCTGCAACGGACGGGCGTCCTTCGCACGCACGAGCCGCAGCTCGATCGGTCCGTGTCGCATTCCCGTCGCCAGATCCATGCCGCACCGACCTCCGCAGAATCGCCTAGAGGCGCTCTGCGAACTCCTTGAGCCACGGCCGCAGCTCGGGGCCGAGGTCCTCCCGATCCGAGGCGAGCTGGACGATCGCCTTGATGTAGTCGACGCGGTCGCCCGTGTCGTAGCGGCGTCCGCCGAAGACGACACCGACGACGCCGGGGCCCTCGGGATCGGTCGCGAGCTCCTGCAGCGCATCCGTGAGCTGGATCTCGCCGCCCTTGCCCGGCTCGGTGCGCTCGAGGATCTCGAACACGGACGCGGGAAGCACGTAGCGGCCGATGATGGCGAGGTTCGAAGGAGCGTCTTCCGCCGCCGGCTTCTCGACCAGACCGGTCACACGGACGGCATCCGAGCCCTCGATCGGCTCGACCGCGGCCGCGCCGTACATGTGGATGTTGGCCGGGTCGACCTCCATCAGGGCGATCACTGCGGCGCCGGTGCGTTCGTGCTCGGCGATCATGTCGGTCAGGAGCGGATCGCGCTCGTCGATGAGGTCGTCGCCCAGCAGCACGGCGAACGAGCTGTCGCCGACGTGGGTGCGCGCGCGCAGGACCGCGTGTCCGAGACCCTTCGGCTCGCCCTGTCGGACGAAGTGGATGTCGGCGAGGTCGCTGGACTTCATCACGCGCTCGAGGCGCCCCGTGTCGCCCTTCTCCATGAGCTTCACCTCGAGCTCGGGCACCGAGTCGAAGTGGTTGGAGATCGCGTTCTTGTTGCGGCCGATGATGACGAGGATGTCGTCGATACCAGCGTCCGCCGCCTCTTCGACGACGTATTGGATCGCCGGCTTGTCGACGACGGGAAGCATCTCTTTCGGCATCGCCTTCGTCGCGGGCAGGAATCGCGTGCCCAGTCCTGCCGCGGGAATGACGGCTTTGATCTTGTGGTCAGCCATCCTCCCAGCCTAGCGGTGAGCGTCGCCGTAGACTCGGAGCCATGTCGAATGACGTCGAACACGCCAAACGCGCACTCCGCGCCGAACTGCGCGAACGACGCCAGCTCCTCTCCGATCCGCAGCGCGAGGCCGCTGCCCTGGCGATCGGCGAGCGCCTCGACGCCCTGGTAGACGAGCTCGGCGCGCGGTCGATCTCCTGCTTCCTGTCGACGACGACCGAGCCGGGCACCCGTGACTTCGTGACGAGGGCGGTGCGCCGCGGCATCCGTGTCCTGCTGCCGGTCACCCGCGCCGACGGCTTGCTGGACTGGGCGGTGGCCACCGACGACGACGAGGTCGCCGAGGGTCTGCATGGTCTGCCGGAGCCGACCGGAGAAGTCCTCGGGCCGATCGCGGTCAACGACGTCGACCTCATGATCGTCCCGGCCGCCGCCGTGGACCGCACCGGGATGCGGATGGGCTGGGGACGCGGTTACTTCGACAAGACGATCGGCTCCATGGAGCAGTGCCCGCCCGTCTACGCGGTCATCTATGATTCCGAGGTACTCGACGAACTTCCGCGAGAGGTGCACGACCAGCCCGTGAACGGGATCGTGACACCGTCGCAGACTCTCACCCTGTCGCCTCGGCGACGCTGAACCGCAAGGACCCCCATGCCCACCTACGCCTATGCCTGCACGTCGTGCGGACACAAGTTCGACGCCGTGCAGAGCTTCGCGGATGACGCCCTGACGGTGTGCCCCGAGTGCGGCGGCCAGCTGCGCAAGCAGTACGGCTCGATCGGCGTGACCTTCAACGGGTCCGGCTTCTATCGCACGGACTCGCGCGCCAAATCCGGTGGATCCTCAGATGCTTCGACATCATCGAAGACGGAATCGACGACGAGCGCCAAACCGGCAGCTGCGTCGACTCCGGCCTCCTCGTGAGGCCCTGATCTACTGGGGGATCCCATGCTCAAAGGTTTCAAGGACTTCCTGCTGCGCGGGAACGTGATCGATCTGGCCGTGGCGGTCGTCATCGGCACGGCGTTCACCGCGATCGTGACCGCCGTGGTCAACAGCATCATCAACCCCTTCATCTCGCTCTTCCTCAAGGCGGACGCGGCAGGAGAGTTCGGGATCCCCGTTCCGAACATCTACGGGGAGACGGTGACGTTCCCGATCGGCGACCTGATCTCGGCGATCATCAGCTTCCTCGCCGTCGCCGCTGTCGTCTACTTCGTCTTCGTGCTGCCGATGAACACCTTCAAGGCCCACGTCGAAGCCCGCAAGGGCACGCCGGCCGAGGAGCCGGAGGAGGAGCCCGCCGCAGCAAGTGAGGCCGAACTCCTGGTGGAGATCCGCGACCTGCTCAAGGCTCAGCGCGGCGCCTGACGGCCTCCGCTCTTACGCGAGACGCACGGTTCCTCTTCGGAGGGACCGTGCGTCTTTCGTTCGTGGCGCACTCGCCGTCGAACGATCAATAGTGCGGCGGCACGTCCTGAATGAGCTGATCATCGTTCGGGCCCTTCGCACCCTTCGGTCGGGCACGCGGCGGGGCCGGATGATCGGTCCCGGTCTCCGGCGCGGGGTCGCTCCCGGGCACCGGCGTCAGTCGTGCGCGACGCGATCCGGGGACTCGCACCACCCGCTGACGCGGAACATCAGGGTTGACCTGGTCAGTCATTCGGGGTGTCTGCGATATCGAGCGGCTGGGTGTCGTTCTCAGCCCGCGGCACCGTATCGGAGATACCCAGCACGGCGGCGATACGTGTCGCGACCGTCGCCGGATCGCTGTAGAGATCGAACGCATGCACGCGCACGTAGTGCCAGCCGAGGCGACGGAGCACGTGCGGCCGCAGCCGCAGCGTCTCGCGCAGGGACTCTCCGCGCGACTCCGGGTCGGGCTCGATCACGACCGCTTTGCCCCCGTGCTGCGCGACCAGCGGCAGGAGTCCGCGATAGTCGACGTCGACGGAGGCTCCGAGCCTCCGCAGTTCCCTGGCCAGTGCGAGGGTGAGCGGATCGGCCAGATCCTCGAGCCGAGCATCCCTGCCGCGAGCGGCGAGGCCGCCGAGGATAGACATGAGTGTGGCTGCGCCGTGCTCGAGGCGTCCGTCATCGAAGGAGGACGGACGGATCGACGAGACGAGGACCATCGAGCGGCGCGCTCGGGTCATCCCGACCGTGAGGAGACGCTCGCCGTCGGGTGTGGAGAGGTCGCCGAAGTCGCTCAGGACGCGCCCGTGTTTGGTGAGTCCGAACCCGAGCGAGAAGATCACCCGATCGCGGCTCTCGGCCACGGACTCCTCGAGGGTCAGGACGGCGAACGGCTCCGCAGTGTCCCGACCGACGAAGTCCGCTACGTCGGAACGTCCGGCGAAGGCGGCGGTGACAGCGGCGCGCACGCGCTCGGCGTGACGCGCGCTGGCGGTGACGACCATGAGGGATTCGGTCGGCCGGTGCACGGCGTGCTCGACCACGAGGGTCACCACGCGCGCGACCTCGGCATCGGGGCTCTCGACCGCACCGGACACCGGGTCGGGGGTCCCTGTGCCGCCCTCGACGTAGTCGACCGTGAGGCTGCCTCGCCCCAGATACGAACCCGCCCACGGGAGGGACACGATCTCGCCCCCGTAGAACGCGTCGTTGATGAGCTCGGCGAGATCCTCGCCGCCGGCGCGGTAGCTGCGCGTCAGAGTCATCACGGGCAGGAGCTCGGACAGGCGCTCGAACACCGAGACGTCGTCGAACGGCACCTCCGCCTCCCACGTGTCCTCCGGATCGACGGCGATGTGGAACGGCGTGGGACGCTGCGTGACCGGATCGCCGAACGCGACCACCTGGCGTGCTCGACGGATCGCCGGCGCGGCCTCTGCGAGGTTGATCGCTGCGGCATCGACGAGCAGCACGGTGTCGAACTCGACCGACTCCGGGATCTCGGGAACGAGGTACGGGGAGGAGATCCAGACGGGTGCGAGGACGTCGACGAGTGTCGGCGCAGCGCTGACGACCTGCGCCGTGGTCGCGGCGGGCTGAGTCAGCGCACGCCGGAGATGCTGCGACTGCTGGGGTTCATCGACGATCGCGATCCGCCACTGGTTGGCGAGCTGCCATGCGAGCAGGGGGCCCGCCATCGCGGCGTGCGCCTCGTCGACGAGCCGGAAGTCGCGTTCGAGGCGATCCACGACGGCGGTGTTCGCACCGAGGAGCGCGCGGTTGTCCTGCAGGGCGCGCTCGAGGAGCGACTGCCACCAGGCGAACTCGAGCTCCTCCCCCACCTGCGACTCGGCCACGTGCCGCACCGAGAGCTCCGCGAGCAGCGGCTCGAGCCCGAGGAGCGCGAGTCGATCGCGCAGCTGCGCGCGTTCCACGAGGTTCTCGAAGACGTCGGATTTGGCGGCGAGACCGGCAAGAGTGCGGACGAGCCGTGCGACAGGGAGCGATGCCAGCGGCTCGCGGCGGCCCAGCGCGGCATCCAGCTCGGCGAGCTCGGCCTCGACCCGCTGCCAGGCCACGTACACGTCGGCGAGACCGAGCGGGATCTCCGGTGCAACTCCTGCCTCGACGTACCGCTGCCACTGAGTGCGCTGGGTCTGGATCCGCAGCAGCGCCTCGTGCATCTCGGTGACGTGGACGCCGGGACGCACGTACTCCTTCGCCAGCCGCCGCAGCCGCCGCCGATTCGCTCCGGAGAGACCAGGGGCGTCACGACGCGAGCCGTGCGCCTGGATGAGCTCGCCGAGCGGCCGCTCGAAGACGGTGGGACTGAAGCGGTCGAGCGAGTCGCGGATGCCCTGCAGCAGGCGCAGATACTCGCCGAGCTCGTCGATCGTCGCGAACGGTCGCATGTGCGTCTGAGCGATCAGTTCGTAGCCGCGCTCGAGAAGAGCGGGGACGCTGTCCGAGTGCAGCCGACCGGCCAGCTCGTGCGCAGCCCGGGCTGCCTCGGTGCTGGTGAAGGTCACGCCGTACCACGGCGAATCGTTCGGGCCGAAGCGGAACTCGCCGAGACGTGCAGCTTGCGCGAGCGCTTCTGCCGCCTCACGTCGATCTGCCGCGAGCCGGCGAAGGGCATCGGTTCCGAGCCGGGCGGTGGTCGACGGCGGCACCGGCAGCGACGCGAGCCGGGTGAGCTGGCGGGTCGCGTCGAGCACCGAGGCGTTCACGCCGGCGATGGGAGCCGTGAGCGCCTGGCGATAGTCGCGGAGGACCGTCCGGAGGCGCACCAGCGCGTCGTCGACCTCGCTGACCTTGGGGGCCGTCGCCTTCTCGTTGCGGCCGATCGCCCTGACCAGGTCGCGACGCACGCTCGCCGGCGAGATCGCCAGGCTGTCGAGCCCGATACCGGCGAGCCGATGACGAACGCCGTCGAGCGTCGAACGACGGGCCGAGACCACGAGCACGCGCTTGCCGCCGCGGACGAGTTCGCCTAGCGCATTGATCACCGTCTGCGTTCCGCCTGTGCCGGGGAGCGTCGCCACCGTGAGCGAGTGCCCGGCGGCGATGCGCGCGAGAACGGCTTCCTGCTCGGCGTCCGCGTCGAGAAGGAGGTTGTCCGATGCGGGAGCCCGATCGTCGGGTCCGGTGTGGTGGGGCGTGGCCCGAGGCGCCGTCACACGCTCGCGATCGCCGACATGACCGCCCAGCGCGTTGAGGAGCACGTGATCGAGGCTGCCGGCGTCACGCGCCATCGCTCCCGAGACGTCGGCGAAGGTCGACACCACCAGGCGCGGCTCCACCGAGAAGGTGTCGATCGAGCGGGTCAACACCCGCAGGTTGTCGATCACGGGTTGCGGCTTGAAGATCCCGCCGTCGTACGCGAGCGCTGCCAGCGATGCCGCATCGATCGACAGGCCGAAATGGTCCCGGGCGATGCGGACGAGTTCGGGATTGACTTCGAACGCCCCCTGGAGCTTGAGTTCGAAGTCGGAGTGATGCCGGCGGATCGCCAGCGGCCGCAGCAGAACCGGCGCGGCGAATCCTGCTCCGCCGATGCGCCACCGGGCGACTCCGACCGCCAGGTGCACCGCCTCGATTCCGCGGACCGTGCGCAGTTCGGTGTTCTTCGCCGTGATGCGCTCGGCGGCGAGACGCGCCGTGCGCAGACCCACCTCGTCGCGGAAGAGATTCGACAGGAGCGTCGATTTTCCGGTGATGAATTGCGGCAGGCTGCCGGGATGGGCCTTGGAGATGTCGATGCCCGATTCCGGGCTGTCGCGGAAGCTGACCAGCGGAGACGGGCCGCCGAGATCGGCCGCTTCCGCCCTCAACCGGGTGCGCTCAGCCTCGGCGGCATGGGCGATATCGACGCCGGTCGTGGTCTCGTGCAGATCGCCGATGGACACAGCAGCGTCCGCCGCTGTGTTCTCCGCAGTCTTGTCATCACGTCGCCACACAATGACACCCTAGGCGCGAGACCGGGCGAGCTGGGGTATCCCAGGCGGGTTTCCGCCGAATCTCCGCCCTCGAGAGCCGATCCACACTTCTCCTGCCCTGAGCCGATCAGCGTCATGTTCTCCACTCCGCCCGGGAGGCCGGCACTCCCCGCACAGCGATGCCGGTCAGGATGGTCGCATGACGTTCCGCTATGACTTCGCCCCGACTCCGTTCGGCGACGCCCTCGCGGTGTTCTCGGACGAGGGCATCGTGCGATTCGACCTCTCCGAGTCCGAAGACCCGCTGGTGCCCTGGCTTCTCGAGGGCATCACCCGACAGCTGGGCACCGTTCCCGTCCCCGACCCCGGTGCCGCCGACGAGCTCGCACATCTTCTGGCCGACTATTTCGACGGTGATCCGGTGCGCTTCGACCAGCACCTCCGGCTCGACTGGCGGCTGGTGGATGGTTTCGCTCTTGCCGCACTGCAGACGATCTGCACGATCGAATGGGGCGAGACCATGAGCTACGGGGAGATCGCCGTCCGCGCCGGCCACCCCGGCGCGGCCCGCGCGGTCGGCACCGCGTGCAGGCTCACGCCGTTCTCGATCATCGTGCCGGTGCATCGCGTCGTACGGTCGGACGGAAGCATGGGCCAGTACGGCGCGCACCCGGAGCGCAAGCGATACCTGCTCGACCTCGAGGCCGGTTGAGCGGAGCGGACGCAGACGTGGACCCGGCGAGTAGGCCGCCGGGTCCACGTCTTGCTCGGGTCCGATCCTCCGGACCCCTCGGTCAGTGCTCGACTGCCTTCTCCGCGCCGAACCCCGTGAGGGAGCGCACTTCCATCTCGGCGGCGAGCTGCGGAGACTCCTTGCGGGAGCTCGTCACCGTTCCGAGCCAGCCGAGAAGGAAGCCCAGCGGGATCGAGACGATCCCGGGGTTGTTGAGGGGCCATACGGCGATGTCGATCCCGGGGATCATCGATGTCGGCGTTCCGGAGAACACCGGCGACAGCATGATGAGCAGGATCGCCGAGCCGAGCCCGCCGTACATGCTCCACACCGCGCCGCGCGTCGTGAAGCGGCGCCAGAAGAGCGAGTAGAGGATGGTCGGCAGGTTGGCGGAGGCGGCGACGGCGAAAGCGAGCGCGACGAGGAACGCGATGTTCTGCCCCTGCGCTCCGATGCCACCGAGGATCGCCAGGATGCCGATCACGATCACCGTGCGACGGGCCACCCGAACCTCGCCGTTCGGGTCGGCTTCCACCGGGTTGCCGGCAGCATCCTTGCGCCCCTTCTGGATCACGTTCGCGTAGATGTCATGCGCGAACGATGCGGCCGCCGTGATCGTCAGCCCCGCGACCACCGCGAGGATCGTCGCGAAGGCCACAGCGGAGATGAAGCCCAACAGCACCGGACCGCCAAGCCGGAGCGCGAGCAGCGGCGCCGCGGAGTTGACGCCGCCAGGAGCGGCCGCGATCACATCCGCCCCGACCAGTGCGCCGGCACCGTAGCCGAGTACGAGGGTCAGCAGGTAGAAGCCGCCGATGAGCCAGATCGCCCAGACGACCGAGCGACGTGCCTCCTTCGCCGTCGGCACCGTGTAGAAGCGCATGAGCACGTGCGGCAGGCCCGCGGTCCCGAGCACCAGCGCCATGCCGAGGGACAGGAAGTCCCACGGGTTCGCGCCGTACTGCAGCCCCGGAGCCAGGATCGCATCGCCCTTGTCGGAGTTCGCCACGGCGGCCTCGAGAAGGGTGTTCAGGCTGAACCCGTTGATCGCGAGCACCCAGATCGTCATGCCGACGGCACCGCCGATCAGCAGGACCGCCTTCACGATCTGCACCCAGGTGGTTCCCTTCATCCCGCCGATCAAGACGTAGACGATCATCAGCAGTCCGACCACGGCGATCACGATCGACTGGCCGAGCCGTCCGTCGATGCCGAGCAGCAACGACACCAGCCCACCTGCGCCGGCCATCTGCGCGAGCAGATAGAAGAAGCACACGGCGAGCGTCGTGATCGCGGCCGCCATGCGCACCGGCCGCTGCTTCAGACGGAACGACAGCACATCCGCCATCGTGAACTTCCCGGTGTTGCGCATCAGTTCCGCCACCAGCAGCAGCGCGACGAGCCAGGCGACCAGGAAACCGATCGAATAGAGGAAGCCGTCGTAGCCGTTGATCGCGATGGCGCCGCAGATGCCGAGGAAGGACGCCGCGGACAGATAGTCACCGGCGATGGCGAATCCGTTCTGCGGTCCCGTGAAAGAACGGCCGGCCGCGTAGTAATCGGCAGCCGTCTTGTTGTTGCGGCTGGCGCGTATGACGATGAAAAGCGTCACCGCGACGAAAGCCAGGAAGATCGAGATGTTGAAGACGGGATTGATTTCGAGAGCGACCGGATCGACCGCCGTGCGGATCGCGTTCATGCGTTCTCCTGCGCCTTCTCGAGTTCTTCACGGATCTCCGTCGCCAGCGGATCGAGCTTTCGATTGGCGAACGAGACGTACGCCATCGTTATGCCGAACGTGGTGACGAACTGTCCGAGACCGAGGAGGAGCCCGACGGTGATATCGCCCCACACCCGTTGCCCCATGAACTCGGGAGCGAATGCGGCAAGAAGTACGTAGGCGAAATACCACAACAGGAAAAACACGGCTAGCGGAAAGATGAACGATCTCTGGGTGCGTTTCAAACTCTGGAACCGTGGAGACTGCTCGACGGCGATGTAGTCGATCCGACCGTTCGAATCGGCGTGCGTCTGATCACTCATGGGGCCTCCTTGCCACATGTCCGGTCCCCGCGCAGTGGCACTGCGCGGATGCTAAAGTCGACGCTACGAAACGGGGAACGCAGTCGTCACCCCCGGAAGTAGGTAGTTGTGAGCGCACCAGTCCCTCTCGGATCCGAGTCGGAGCTCGTCGCCCAGGCGGTGCGAGAGCTCGCCCGGCGAACACGTTTCCCTGTCGCGTTCGGTGGCCTCATCGAAGAGGGCGTCGTGAGCGTGACCAGCATCGTCGGCGCCCGAACGCGATCGCTGGACGGGCTGCGGGTGCGACCGGAGCGCGGTCTCGGCGGGCGGGCGATGATGGAACTCCGCCCCCGGATGACGAGCGACTACGGCTCGTCGCAACAGATCACCCACGACTACGACGTCTTCGTCCTCGGCGAAGGGCTGCGCACGCTCCTCGCGCTCCCGATCGTCGTGCACGGACGGTCCCGTGGTGTGCTCTATGCCGGCGCGTGGAACGAAGAACAGGTAGGCGGCATCACGACCGCGCCTGCAATGCAGGTGGCGCAGTCCGTCGCCGATGAACTGCGGATCCGCGACGAGGTGCAACGGCGGCTGGAGGCGAGTCCGCTCGCAAGTGACGTCGTGGCGCCCCCGCAACGAGAGGCGCTCCGGGAGAGCTTCGCCGAATTGCGCAGTATCGCGGCTTCCGTCGACGACGCGGCGATACGCGCTCGGATCGCGGAGGTCGAGCGTCGCCTCGTCGCTCTCGCCGCGGACGCGGCGCCCGCGACGACCGCTCCTGTTCCGACCGTCCACCTCTCGCCGCGTGAGACCGACGTGCTCGCGTGCGCCGCACTGGGATCGACCAACGCGGAGATCGCCGCACAACTCGGACTGCGCGAAGGCACGGTCAAGGCATACCTCGGTACCGCGATGTCGAAACTCGACGCTTCCACGCGTCATGCAGCCGTCACCCGGGCGCGGCGTGCGGGGCTCCTTCCCTGAGCCCATCGACGAAGTGAATCATGACGGTGCGATATTCAATTCTTGTCGCATTGCGCTTATGCGGGTAAAGTCACTCGCATGGCGAGACGAATTGTGCACCAGCTGGTCGACGATATCGATGGCAGCGTCCTGGAAGTCGGAGAGGGCGAGACCGTGCATTTCTCGGTCAACGGCACTTCCTACGAGATCGACTTGAATGCCGCGCACGCGGAGGAATTGCGAAAGGCGCTCGAGCCGTATATCGCCGCGGGCCGTCGCGCCGGCTCCTCCAGCACCGCACGTACTTCTTCTTCTTCTCGCAAGCGACCGGCGCGCAACCCTGAGGTCGCAGCCATCCGTGCGTGGGCCAACGAGAACGGCTACACGCTCTCCGAGCGAGGACGCATCCCGGCCCCGATCCTGGACGCGTACAAGGCAGCGCACTGAGTTCGGCCCCTCGCGGGCCGAACTGTCTCAGTCGGACGTCTGCTGTAACCAGGCTTCGTCGCGCAGCGTGATCTCGTCCGTCATGTCCGTGAGGAATCGGATCACGACATCTCGTTCCGAAGGGGACAGACGGGCGGCGGCATAGAACCGCTTGGCCTGCTGCCGACCGACGGTCTCCATCGCCGCGAGCCGCGTCTCCTTCGTGATGCTGATGCTGAGCGCCCTTCGGTCGGTCGGGTGGGGTGCGCGCGTGATATGCCCGCCCTTCTCGAGCCGATCGAGCAGCTTGGTGGTCGCAGCCGTCGACACGTCCAGGTGGTGCGCGATTCCGCCGGGCGTCGCGACCAGGTTCCGGTTCGCGCACACGATCAGATAGTGCAGCGCGCGCATGTCCGTCTCGTTCAACCGCATGTAGCGCCGCGAGGCCTGAGAGAGAGTCTGCTCGGCTTCTCGCAGCCCCGCGAGCGACTCCATCAGGCGCGCGATCTGCCGTAGCTCCTCCGGCGGCACGCCCGTTCGGTCGACCAGCGCGCTTCGAGGGTCGCTGGATTCCACGTCGTAGATCGCGGCGTGGCTCAAGCCGTCCGGCGTGCGGTCGGCCCCGCTCATATCGCCGTCTCCGGGCGGATCCGTCGCCTGCGACCCCGCGTGCGGGGTGGTGCCGGGCTCGGTGTCCATGCGATCATGTTACACACCCACAGTTTCATGCTAAGTTGACTACTCACCAAGTTAGCAATCTTGAGAGGCTCGGAAAAGGGAGATGCCATGGACTACGTGACCCTCCTGGCCGAAGACGGAAGTGCGGTCGGCACGTTGCCGAAGAGCGACGTGCACACGAGCGACACCCCGCTGCATCTCGCCTTCTCCTGCTATGTCCTCGACTCCAGTGGGCGTCTGCTGGTGACCCGCCGGTCCCTCGCGAAGCGGACATGGCCCGGCGTCTGGACGAACAGCTTCTGCGGCCATCCGCGCCCCGACGAGGAGATGGTCGACGCCGTTCGGCGGCGCGGCCTCGATGAACTCGGCATCCGACTCTCCGACATCCGCCTCGCATTGCCCGACTACCGCTACCGCGCCGTCGATGCGAGCGGGATCGTCGAGAACGAGATGTGCCCCGTGCACGTCGCGATCATCGATGGGCAGCCCACGGCCGATCCGGACGAGGTGTCCGAGTGGGCGTGGGTGGAAGTTTCCGACCTGATCGAAGCCGTCACACACGCACCGTTCGCCTTCAGCCCGTGGCTCGTCGAGCAGCTTCCGCAACTGCAACGGCTCGGCAAGGTCTGAGCCATGAGCGCGACGGCGACGGAAGAAGCACTCGGGACGCAGATCGAAGCAGCGTTGCGGCAACGTTTCTCTGCCCACACCGCGGCGGCGGAGAAGTACGGCCCCGAGTTCACGGAGCTCTGGGCAGTGGCGGCTGAGCACGCCCTCGGCGGCAAACTGATCCGACCGCGACTGCTCGTCGATTTGGTGCAGGCGCTCTCGCCGACACCGCTCTCCGCAGAGGCGAGCAGAGCCGCGATCGATGTCGCGGCCGAGGTCGAGTTGCTGCACTTCGCGTTCCTCCTGCACGACGACGTCATCGACGGAGACCTCATCCGACGGCGCGGCCCGAACCTCATCGGCGCTCTCGTCGCCGATCACCCCGAAGCCCCGGCCGAGTCCGCACTGCACTGGGCGCGCTCGAGCGCGATTCTCCTCGGAGATCTCCTCTTGACCGCGGCGGTGCTCGGGTTCGCGAGGGTGGAAGTCCCGGCACAAGCCCGCGATCGTCTGCTCTCGCTGTTGGAGCAGACCATCCTCGAGACGGTCGCCGGCGAGCATGCCGATGTCGCTCTCAGCGACGGCATCATCACTCCTGATCTGCGGACGATCCTCGCGACCAGCGCCTACAAGACGGCGACGTATTCCTTCGTACTCCCTCTGCGCGCCGCGGCTGTGCTGGCCGGGTCGTCGTCGGCGACCGAGCAGCGACTCACGGCGATCGGCCGACACCTCGGACTCGCGTATCAGCTGCAGGACGACCTGCTCTCCGTGTTCGGCGACCCCGATGAGCACGGGAAGGACCCCTTCTCCGACCTCCGGGAAGGAAAGGAGACCGCGATCATCTCGTACGCCCGCATGACGAGTCATTGGGAGGGGATCGAAGAGCACTTCGGCAGACCCGATCTCAGCGGTGCAGACGGCTCGCGCGCCCGCGATCGACTGCGCGAGTGCGGCGCCGAGGCGTTCGTGCGCGGGCTCGTCAGCGAGCACCTCGAGGCCGCAGCGACCGTCCTCGGCGATGCAGAGTCCGCGGGCATCCTCCCGACGTCTGCCGCGCGGACGATCCGCGCGCTGGCTTCCCGTGTCGACGGTCGCGAGCGATGAGCGCGAATCCGCACGATCCCTCCCACGACGCCGCCCTCCGCAGATTCAACCGCACGGCGGAGATCGCGACGAGCGACGTCATCCGCACCTACTCGACATCTTTCGGACTCGCGACCCGCCTTCTCGGACCGAGACACCGTCAGCATGTGCGCAACATCTATGCCATGGTGCGTATCGCCGATGAGATCGTCGACGGTGTCGCGGCCGAGGCCGGGCTGGACAGCACGGCGCAGTCGGCGGCTCTCGCCTCCTACGTGGAGGCGACGCACCGCTCGATGCGCAGCGGGTACAGCAGCGACCTGATCCTGCACGCCTTCGCTCGGACGGCGCGCGAGTGCGGCATCGGCGAAGACCTGACCACGCCGTTCTTCGATTCGATGAGTGCCGACATCGATCGTGAGCCGGGGTTCGCCGCCTACGACGCCGACGCCCATGCCGCCTATGTCTACGGGTCCGCCGAAGTCGTCGGACTGATGTGCCTCCAGGTCTTCCTGCGCGACTCGCCCCGCACCCCCGAGGAGCTCGAGATCCTCCGACGCGGTGCGCGACAACTCGGCGCAGCCTTCCAGAACGTGAACTTCCTGCGCGACCTCGCCGACGACACGGATCGTCTGCACCGCGGCTACCTGGGCGGGACCGCGCGTCTGAACGACGCCGACCGGGATGCCTGGGTCGACACGATCCGTCGACAGCTGGCCGACGCCCGCGCCGCGATCCCGCTGCTCCCGAAAGACGCCCGCGCAGCCGTGCGCAGCGCGCTGGCGCTGTTCGCGGCACTCACCCGCCGCGTCGCGAAGACGCCCGCCGAGGTCCTGTACCGACGGCGCGTGCGCGTCCCCGACCCGATCAAGGCCCTGCTCGCCGCCCGCGCAGTCGCCGTCACCGCGATGGAACGTGACCGATGAGCCGCGTGGTGGTGATCGGTGCGGGCGTCGCCGGCCTCGCGACGGCGGGGCTGCTCGCGCGAGACGGGCACGAGGTCGTCGTCCTCGAGAAGAACGACCGCGTCGGCGGGCGGGCCGGAACGATCGAGCGTGCCGGCTTCCGTTTCGACTCCGGACCATCGTGGTATCTGATGCCCGAGGTGTTCGATCATTTCTTCGCGATGATGGGCACCACGACCGAGGAACAGCTCGACCTCACCCGGCTGGATCCCGGCTACCGCGTGTTCCGCGACCCGGCGATTGAGGATGCGGCGCACGGCGCGGTGACGGTACCCGCAGGCAGGGAGGCAGTCACCCGCCTCTTCGAGGCTCTGGAACCGGGATCTGCGCCAGCACTGGACTCCTACCTGCAGTCGGCAAGTCACGCCGGCGAGATGGCGCAGAAGTACTTCCTCTACAACCCGTTCACCCGGACGCGGTCGCTCCTGGCGCCGGAGGTGCTGCGCGCGCTCCCCCGCTTGTTCACGCTGCTCGGCACTCGACTGCAATCCTTCGCGGCGCGGCGTTTCCAGCATCCTGTCGTGCGCCAGATCCTCGGCTACCCGGCCGTGTTCCTCGGCACGGATCCTCGCAGCGCCCCCGCGATGTATCACCTGATGAGCACCCTCGACCTGGACCAGGGCGTCAGCTATCCGCAGGGCGGCTTCTGGCGGGTGATCGAACGCATCGAGTCCCTGGCCCGCGATGCGGGAGCCCGGATCGTGACCGGCGCCGATGTCATCGGCATCCGCACGCAGGACGGGAACGACGGAACACGTGTGACCGGCGTCGACTGGGTGGACGGATCGGGAGCCTCGCATGTCGAGCACGCCGACATCGTCGTCTCCGCCGCCGACCTGCACCACACCGAGACCAGGTTGCTACCGCGATCGCTGCAGAGCTATCCCGAATCGTGGTGGACTCGTCGCACCAGCGGCCCCGGCGGTGTGCTCGTGATGCTCGGAGTGAAAGGCGCGCTGCCCGAGCTCCCTCATCATTCCCTGTTCTTCACCGACGACTGGGATGCGAACTTCGACGCGATCTTCGGCCCCACCCCGTCCATCCCCGCTCCGGCATCGACATATGTCTGCAGACCCAGCGCGTCCGACCCCGACGTCGCGCCGCCCGACCACGAGAACCTGTTCATCCTGGTTCCCGTTCCGGCAGATGTCGAGCTCGGGCATGGCGGATCCGACGGATCGGGGTCAGCGGAGATCGAGCGAGCAGCCGATGCCGCGATCGACCAGGTCGCGGCGTGGGCGGGCATCCCCGATCTCCGGGAGCGGATCGTCGTACGAGAGACCAAGGGGCCGGCCGACTTCCGCGACGACTATCGCTCGTGGCGGGGCGGGATGCTCGGGCCGGCGCACATCCTGTCCCAGAGTGCGATGTTCCGTGCCCAGAATGCGTCTCGGCGCGTGCAGGGTCTCCTCTACGCCGGGGCCACGACGGCCCCCGGCGTCGGGGTGCCGATGTGCTTGATCAGCGCTGAGATCGTCCTGAAGCACCTCCGCGGTGATCACTCCCCCGGCCCACTCCCGGAGGCGGCTCCGCCGGCGGTCGGAACGGCGGACTCCTGATGGGCGCGTTGTATCTGACTGCGCTGCTGGTCTCGCTGGGCTGCATGCTTCTTCTGGACTGGCGGTTCCGGCTGTTCTTCTGGAGGGACGCGGTCTCGGCCGCCGTCGTGACCCTGGTCGGCCTGGTCTTCTTCCTCCTGTGGGACGTGGCGGGCATCGTGAACGGCATCTTCCTCCGCGGCGACGCGGCGATCGCGACGGGGCTGGTGCTCGCGCCCGAGCTGCCGGTGGAAGAGCCGGTGTTCCTGCTCTTCCTCGTCGTGTGCACGATGATCATCTATACCGGCTCGGCCCGCCTGCTCGCTCGGAGGCGCGACCGGCTCCGGACCAACGGAGACGGCGCATGAGTTACATCCACGTCGCAGCCTGCTTCCTCCTCTTCGCCGCCGGCGGTGGTCTGATCCTGGCTCTCGCCTCCCGTCGACGCGGCCCGGTGCCCGCGGCCGTCCTGCTGACGGTGCTCGTGCTCTTCCTCCTCACGGCCGTGTTCGACACCGTGATGATCGCGAGCGGGCTGTTCCACTACGCGCAGGATCCGCTGCTCGGTCTGCACATCGGCCTCGCTCCCATCGAGGACTTCGCCTATCCGCTGGCGGGCGCGTTGCTCCTCCCGGCCGTGTGGACGGCTCTGCGCGCACGGCGGCGAGCGCGCGAAGCGTCCCCCCAGGATGACGAGGTCCGCGGATGAACGACCGATCCGCACCCGAGCGCCCCTTCGGACGGGATCTCGCGCAGATCGTGCTCTCCTCGCGGCCGATCAGCTGGATCAATACCGCGTTCCCGTTCGCGGCGGCCTATCTCCTCGCCACCCGAGAGCTCGACATCACCTTCGTGATCGGGACCCTCTACTTCCTCGTCCCGTACAACCTCGCCATGTACGGGATCAACGACGTCTTCGACTACGCCTCCGATCTGGCGAACCCTCGCAAGGGCGGCATCGAGGGCGCACTCCTGGCACCTCGCATCCACCGCGCCACGCTCTGGGCGGCCGCCGCCACGAACATCCCGTTCCTCGTCTACCTCGTGGTCGTCGGGAACCCGGCATCCTGGTTCTGGCTCGCCGTCAGCGTGTTCGCCGTGATCGCCTACTCGGCACCCGTGCTGCGGTTCAAGGAGCGGCCGTTCCTCGATTCGGTCACCTCGAGCACGCACTTCGTGAGTCCGGCGATCGTCGCTCTCGCCCTGGTCGGCGCCCCGGTGACGGGCAGCACGATCATCACTCTCGCCGCCTTCTTCCTGTGGGGCATGGCCGCCCACGCTTTCGGCGCCGTGCAGGACATCGGCCCTGATCGGGAGGGCGGCATCTCATCGACGGCCACCGTGATCGGGGCTCGGGCGACGGTGCGGCTCTCCCTCGGCCTCTGGACGGTCGCCGGAGCCGCGATGCTGTTCACCCCCTGGCCCGGCCCGCTCGCCGCCATCCTCGCCCTGCCGTACATCGTCAACGCGGCGCCGTGGTGGAACGTCGACGACGCCGGCTCCGCGTCGACGAATCGCGCCTGGCGTCGGTTCATCGCCCTCAACTACTTCGCCGGATTCCTCGCGACGATGATCCTCATCCTCGCCTGGGTCTCGTGACTGCCGACTCCGCTTCTGAACGACCGTCTCCCGAAAGGCACCTGATGTCTCGCCCCGACTCTCCACCGACTCCGCCCCTGAGGGAGCGCTCGCGAAACCACTCCTGGGCGCGTGTCTTCATCCCCGTGGCTCTGATCCTCGTGTGGCTGGTCGGCGCCTCCCTCGGCGGCCCGCTGTTCGGCAAGGTCGATGAGGTCTCCTCCAACGAGCAGACGACGTACCTCCCCGAGTCCGCACAGGCCACCGAGGTGCAGGAGCTGCTGGGAGAGTTCAACGACAGCGACTCGATCCCGGCGATCGCGGTGTTCACGTCCGAGGACGAGCTCACGCAGACCGAACTCGACGCGATCGCGGATGCTGTGGCGGATGCGCCGTCGGTGGAGGGCGTCGGCGAGGACGTGTCCCCCGCCCTGCCCTCCGACGACGGGCAGGCGGTTCAGGCGTTCATCCCGATCGACAGCGACGCCGAGCTGGCCGACACGACGGCGGCACTGGGCGAGGAGCTGCGCGACGGCGTACCGGACGGCATCACCGTGTACATCACGGGGCCCGCGGGGTTCAGTGCCGACCTGGTCGCGGGCTTCGCGGGGATCGACGGGCTGCTTCTCGGTGTCGCGCTTTTGGCGGTGCTGGTCATCCTGGTTCTCGTCTACCGCTCGTTCCTGCTGCCTCTGGTCGTGCTCTCGACGAGCCTGTTCGCCCTTTGCGTGGCGCTCCTCGTGGTGTGGTGGCTGGCGAAGTTCGAGGTGCTGCTGCTCAGCGGCCAGACACAGGGGATCCTGTTCATCCTCGTGATCGGCGCCGCGACCGACTACGCCCTGCTCCTCGTCGCACGCTTCCGCGAGGAGCTGCGGGTCGCACAGGACAAGGGCGTCGCGCTCCTTGCCGCGTGGAAGGGCTCCGTCGAACCGATCGTCGCCTCGGGCGGCACCGTGATCGCCGGGCTCCTCTGCCTGCTGCTCAGCGACCTGAAGTCGAACAGCACGTTGGGCCCCGTGGCGGCGATCGGCATCGTGTTCGCCATGCTCTCCGCCCTCACGCTGCTTCCCTCGCTGCTGCTGCTCTTCGGGCGGGCCGTGTTCTGGCCCCGGCGCCCGCGCTTCGAACCCGACGTCGTCGCCGCGGAGCACGGCATGCGCACGACGGGACTGTGGGCGCGGCTGGCCGGTTTCATCAAGCGGCGACCGCGGGTCATCTGGATCGTGACGACCCTCGTCCTCGTCGCCGGAGCGGCGGGTGTCACCCAACTCGACGCGAACGGCGTACCGCAGTCCGACCTGGTGCTCGGAGCCTCGGAGGCTCGCGACGGTCAGGTGGCGCTGGGCGAGCACTTCCCCGGCGGATCCGGCAGCCCGGTGTACGTGGTCGTCGATGAGGACCGGCTGCAGGATGCCGCGGACGTCCTTCTCGCGAACGACGGGATCGATGCGGTCTCCGTCACCGCCGCGGACTCCGCCAGCGGCACCGCCCCCGTGACCGAGGAAGGCATCACCGCTGTCGGCCCTCCGGGCACGCCCGCGCCCGACCCCACGACGGTCGACGGGCAAGTGCTGCTTCAGGGCACGTTGACGGACGCGGCCGATTCGGACGCCGCTGCCGCCACCGTGCGAGAGCTGCGATCCGACCTCCAGGGCACGGAGGCGCTCGTGGGCGGCGTCACCGCGACCTCGATCGACACGAACGACGCCTCCATCCACGACCGCAACCTGATCATCCCCGTGATCCTCCTCGTGATCATGTTGATCCTGATGCTGCTGCTGCGTTCGATCCTCGCGCCGGTGCTGCTGATCCTGACGACAGTTCTGTCGTTCGGAACTGCGATGGGCGTGTCCGCGCTGGTGTTCGACGGAATCTTCGACTTCCCCGGTGCGGACCCGGCCGTTCCGCTCTTCGGGTTCGTGTTCCTGGTGGCGCTCGGCATCGACTACAACATCTTCCTGATGACGCGCGTCCGCGAGGAGTCGAAGCAGCACGGCACCCGCGAGGGAATCCTTCGGGGCCTGTCGATCACGGGCGGAGTGATCACCTCAGCGGGTCTCGTGCTCGCGGCGACCTTCGCCGCGCTCTCCGTGATCCCCATCCTGTTCCTCGTGCAGCTGGCGTTCATCGTCGCGTTCGGGGTGCTGCTGGACACGTTCGTCGTCCGTTCGCTGCTCGTCCCGGCGCTGACGTACGACATCGGCAAGGCGATCTGGTGGCCGTCCAAGCTGTGGCGCCGCGGCAAGGACTGATGCGCGAGGGGGCGTGCGGACGGTCGCCTAGACTGGACGCACGCCCTCGTAGCTCAGGGGATAGAGCAGCCCTCTCCTAAAGGGCAGGTCGCAGGTTCGAATCCTGTCGAGGGCACGACGTCGAGGAGGGGCCGCCCGGAGGGTGGCCCCTCCTCGACGTCTCAGGCCCCCGTCAGCGGGCCCCCGCCGGCCAGGAGGCTCCACGCGCCGCCCCCTGTTCCCACCGTTCCGCGCCTCCGAACTCGCGGCGCGTGGAGGGGCCGGTGGAGGACTCGAGGGCACCGACGCGCCTCACCAACTCGCGGCGCGTGGAGGGGCCGGTGGAGGACTCGAGGGCACGACGCGCCTCACCATCTCGCGGCGCGTGGACAGGCCGGTGGAGGACTCGAGGGCACGTCACGCCGCCAGTGCCAGGTAGGGCTCCCACCGTGGGTCGCTGCGCTCGGTTCCGCGCACCGTCCAGGCGGTGCCGTGCGGAGGGCGAGGGGTGAACCGCAACTGCCAGCGCATCTCCTGCGGGGTGCGGTCGCTCTTGATGTTGTTGCATCGAAGGCAGCAGGCCACCAGGTTCTCCCAGGAGTCCGCTCCCCCGCGTGAGCGTGGCAGCACATGATCGATGGTCGAAGCCGCCTTGCCGCAGTATCCGCAGCGGTGATTGTCGCGACGCAGCACACCGCGGCGAGTGACCGGCACGCGTCTGCTCGTCGGCACCCGGACGTACCGGGCGAGGATGATGACAGCCGGGCGTTCATACACGCCGTGGGTGCCCCAGACGGGGTCGTCCTCCACGCGTTCGATCACGGTCGCCTTGTCGTTCATCACGAGGACCAGGGCTCGCTTGAACGACACGATCGCAAGCGGCTCGTATCCGGCATTCAGGACCAGTGTGCGCATTCGTCATCCTCTCGATCCGCCGGGACGGCTTCCCGGCACTCTCGAATCACACGAGGTCGCGCAGATGGCAGAGCGATCGTGGGGACGAAAAAAGGCGCCGTCTAAAGACAGCGCCTTTCGCGCACGGCAACGCCGTGGCTTCCCCGCGGGCTATGCAGAAGGACGTGACGACCGAGGGCATCCATGGTTCGGATGGTCGGTATTCGCTCCATCAGCCTCTCCCACCTGTACGACAACGGGATCAGGCTAACCCATCCAGCTGCATGCGAGGCGAAACGGCGGGTGAATGGAGCGAGGCGTGTCCGGGAATCAGCCGGCGTTGACCGAGAGCCACGACATGGGCTCGACGAGTCCGCCGTTGATCCAGGTCTCGAAGTGGAGGTGGTTCGCGGTCGAGCGCCCGGTGCTGCCGACGTAGCCGATCAGCTGGCCTGCCGCCACCGTCTGTCCGACCTGCACCTGGCGCGAGCCGTAGATCATGTGGCCGTAGGTGGTCTGCACGCGCTGACCACCGACGACGCTGTCGAGCATGACGCAGACGCCGTATCCGCCGATGCTCTCCGCAGATGCACGGACGACGCCGGCAGCGGCGGCGTAGATCGGGGTGCCGGCGGGAGCGAGCATGTCTGCGCCGTTGTGGCCGCCGCCGATCGTGCGGCTGACGTTCCAGGAGCCCATCGGGAGCGGATAGCGCACCTCGCCCGAGCCCGGCGAGGTCAGTGCGTAGCCGGCGGTGTTGAACTGGCCAGACGACGACGCCGTGGATGCCTTCGCCGCGGCGGCAGCGCGGGCGGCAGCAGCCTCTTCGGCCTTCTTCTTCGCGATCTCCTCCGGAGTCGTCGCGCTGAAAGTGCCTCGGCTCAATGGAGCGGCCGTGGCCTGAGAGGCCACGACCAGGGACTGCGCGTCGACGGCGGCGAGCTGCTGCAGGGTCGTCGGAGCGGCTTCGCTCGGCTTCGACTGCGCGAAGGCAGGAAGGGCGATGCCGGCGACCAGTGCACCGACGGCTCCGAAGATGGCGATCGATCGGAGTGGCTTGACGGCCTTGCGAGCAGTCGCCCGCGCACCTGCGCGTCGGGCGAGTACTCGGTCTTCAGATGTCTTCTTCGCGGGCTGTTCGATGTCTGCGGCCAAAACGTGGTCCTCCTGGGCCCTTGCGCTTTCGGGTAGCGCTGGCTCGTCGGCACTCTGCTCTCGTGGCATGAACGCATCTCGGGCACTTTGCGCGTTCCTGCCGTGAAGACGACGAGCCTCAAAGGCGTATCTTCGCGATCCATCTCCAGCGGGCTTCTTCGCTGGCGACTCGACCGAGGTTACCGGAAGATAACGATCATGTCACCCCGGGAACCTGACAATCGTCGCAGAGGGCGGTCGTGGAGTGCTCCGTCGCCCGCAGTCGGGCTCGGAATCCCCCTCGGATCAGGCGGGTTCGCCCACCAGGAAGATGTGCGACGCAAGCTCCACGGGGAGCTCGAGACCGTCTTCCTTGCCGTCCATCTGGATGAGGACGTAGCCCTCGCTGAAGCGGAAGTCGCCGTGCGCCCCGGGAACCACCCCGGCGTCGCGCAGCTGCTCCAGCAGCTCGGGGTCGACCTGTGCGGGCTCGGCGAGGCGGCGCACGGTCCCCTCGACGGGCTCGCCCGCGGCGTTGAGTCGTTGGACGAGACCGATGACGCCCTCGTCGAAAGTGCGAGCCGGCAGGTCGCCGAGCTGGTCGAGACCCGGGATCGGGTTTCCGTACGGCGATTCGGTCGGGTGACCGAGCAGCTCCACCAGTCGTCGCTCGACCTGTTCGCTCATCACGTGCTCCCAGCGGCAGGCCTCTTCGTGCACGTACGCCCAGTCGAGTCCGATGACGTCCGACAGCAGACGCTCTGCGAGACGGTGCTTGCGCATCACGTCGACGGCCTTTCGGCGGCCGGCGTCGGTGAGCTCGAGGGTGCGGTCCTCCGAGACGATGACGAGACCGTCTCGTTCCATGCGCCCGACCGTCTGCGAGACCGTGGGACCGGAGTGGCCGAGCCGTTCGGAGATGCGCGCGCGCAGCGGCACGATGTTCTCCTCCTCGAGTTCGAGGATGGTGCGGAGATACATCTCCGTGGTGTCGATCAGATCGGTCATGTGCAGGCCCTCCGAGGTTCTTAGGCAAGCCTACATTCCCGGACGGACATCCGGCCGCCGACGGTCGGGGCCTCGCCCGGCGCCCCCTTAGAATCAACCCATGGCGATCGAGATTCCCCGTGACCTCCTGCCCGCTGACGGCCGCTTCGGCTGCGGTCCCTCGAAGGTGCGCCCGGCGCAGCTCGAGGCGCTCGTCTCATCCGGGGCGACGATCCTGGGCACCTCCCACCGCCAGGCCCCCGTGAAGAACCTCGTCGGGAGCGTGCGCGAGCAGCTCGCCGCCCTCTTCCGGGTCCCCGAAGGCTACGAGATCCTCGTCGGCAACGGCGGCTCGACCGCGTTCTGGGACGCGGCGGCCTTCGGCCTCATCGAGCGACGCAGTCAGAACCTCGTCTTCGGTGAGTTCGGCGGCAAGTTCGCCGCATCCGCCGGAGCCCCCTGGCTCGAGGCGCCGGACGTGCGCAAGGCGGAGCCCGGATCCCTGACCGCCGCCGAGGTCGTGCCCGGTGTCGACGTGTACGCCTGGCCCCACAACGAGACCTCGACCGGTGTCGCAGCGCCCGTCCAGCGCATCGAGGCCGACGGCGCACTGACCGTCATCGACGCCACGAGCGCCGCCGGCGGGATCGACTTCGACGCAAGCCAGGCCGATGTCTACTACTTCGCCCCGCAGAAGAACCTCGGCTCGGACGGCGGACTGTGGTTCGCGGCGGTTTCGCCGGCCGCGATCGAGCGCATCGAGCGCATCGCGGCATCCGGTCGCTACATTCCCGAGTTCCTGAGCCTGAAGAACGCCGTGGACAACTCCCGGCTCAACCAGACGCTCAACACCCCCGCGATCACGACGCTGCACCTTCTCGACAGCCAGCTGCGCTGGATCCTCGAGAACGGCGGGCTCGCCTGGGCGGCGTCCCGCACATCCGAGTCGTCTTCGGTGCTGTACGACTGGGCCGAGGCCTCAGCGGTTGCGACACCCTTCGTGGCGGACGCCGCGCATCGCTCTCCTGTGGTCGCCACGATCGATTTCGATGACAGCATCGACGCCGCGGCGATCGCGAAGACCCTGCGCGCCAACGGCATCGTCGACACCGAGCCGTACCGCAAGCTCGGCCGCAACCAGTTGCGCGTCGCGACCTTCGTGTCGATCGACCCGGACGACGTGCGTCAGCTCACCCGGTCGATCGACTTCGTGCTGGAGAACCTGGGCGCCTGAGCGCCCGGGATTCACTCCTCTTCGTCGACCTCGCCGGCGTCCGCATCCAGGGCGTCGGCGTCTTCGTCTTCGTCGGACGAGTCGTCGAGTTCGTCGATATCGACCCCGTCGAGGTCGCCCGCGTGGAGGATGTCCGCGGCACGGTCATCGTCATCGTCATCGTCATCGTCGAGCTCGTCGTCGTCGAGGATGTCGTCATCGAGCGCGTCCTCGTCATCGATGCCATCGGCATCGTCGAGGGTGTCGGCGTTCTCGTCCCCCGCGGCGGTCGCTGCCTCCGCGAGCTCGACCTGATGCGCACGATACTCCGCCAGGCGTTCCGCCCACGGCACCCATTCCGGCGCCAGAAGCGCGCCGTCTCCGGGCAGAAGCTCGATCTCGAGGACTGTGGGGTCCTCATCGTCCACCTGCGCGACGGTCACGGTCCAGTACCAGCCGGGGTAGCCGGCGAGGCGGTTCTCGAACCGCAACGACACCGAGCCGTCCTCCTCGACGAGGTACCCGGCTGCGGGCCCGACGGTGGACGCCGGCGTGATCTCCCCCAGGGCTGCCAGGGCGAGATCGTGGGCGCCGACGAGACGCGCGTCGGCGTCAGGCTTCGAGGTCATCAGCGACCTTGCGCAGGACGGCAGCGATCTTGCGGCCGTGTCCGGAAGCGGGGTAGCGCCCGCGGCGCAGGTCCCCGCCGATACCGTCGAGCAGCTTCACGAGGTCTTCGACGATGATCGCCATGTCATCGGCAGGCTTCCGCTTGGCCTTCGACAGGCTGGGCGGCGCTTCGAGCACGCGCACCGACAGCGCCTGGAGACCGCGCTTGCCGTCGGCCACGCCGAACTCCACGCGCGCACCCGCCTTCACAGCGGTGCCGGTCGGCATCGCTGAGGCGTGCAGGAAGACGTCCTGGCCGTCATCGCTGGCGATGAAGCCGAAACCCTTGTCTTCGTCGTAGAACCTGACCTTGCCGGTGGGCATGGGAGAACCTCGCTGGAATCGATATGCAGAACGATGGGCGCGCTCGTGCGCGTACCCCCAGCCTACCGGTCGCCCGGGCCACGGAACCGAAGGCCGCGGAACGAGTAGGCTGGGACGGATGAGCACGCAGAATTCCGAACCGGATGTCCCCATCCGCCGGGTCGATCGCTTCCTGGCCTTCGGTGCGCTCGGAATCGCTGCAGCGTCGGTCGTGTGCTTCTTCGCCATCATCATCGGCACCTGGGTCGGAATGGATCAGGCCGCTTTCGGCGAGGGAGCGTGGCCGATCATCGCGGCGATCCCCTATTGGGGACTGCCCCTCGCCTTCGTGATGATCATCGCTCTCCTCACGATGAGCTTCATCCGGAAGGGCCGCGCGTCTTCGCGTTCGTGAGGCATCGGCCATGAGCACTCACGCGCGACCGCTGGCTGATTGGCTGTCGGCTGCGAGCGATGACGACCTCCGAAGGCTGTTCGCGGCGCGGCGGGTGCGACCGGACGTCAGCTGGCAGGACTTCTTCGACGCGGCGGAGTCGCTGCTCGACCCCGCCTCCCTGTCGAAGGTGCTCCCGTCGCTGACCGCAGCCGAAGCGAGGGCGCTGATGGATGCCGCATCGGGAGAAGGCGCCGGAGTCCTGCAGGAGAACCTGACAGCGCTCGCCCTGCTCCGCCCGGATGGCACACCGTATCCTCCCGTGGCGGCGGCCCTCGCCGGGCGTCCGGTTCCGGACGTCTCCGCAGCTCAGCCGGCTGCCGATCCGTCGTCCGAGACAGCATCTGCCCACGCCGCGGAGCGCGCGTTCACGACCGTCGCCGTGCTCGCAGATCTGCTTCTCGTCGCGAGAGAGAATCCCTTTTCGCTGCTCACCGGCGGCGGGGTGAACGCCGGCGAGAAACGACAGCTCGGCGAAGCCGGCGTCCCCGTCGAGATCGTGGACACGCTCGTGTCGATCGCGCTCGAGTCCGGGCTCGCCGTCGCGGCGGACCGCCGACTGCGGTCGAGCCGCGCCGCGGAGGACTGGCTGCGATCCTCGGCCGTCACACGCTGGAGCGTGCTGGCGACGTCGTTCCGGGACGCCCTCCCACGCGGTGTCCGTTCGCCCGGCGGCGGCTGGATCGCGCCTCAGGCATGGGGCGACGCGCATCCCTGGGATCCGACCTGGCCCGATCGCGCCCGCGTCCTGCGCGAGGCTGCGCGACTGCTCGGCTTGATCGCCGAAGACGGCAGCGAACCGGAATGGGCGGTCGGCCTGCGCAGCGGAGGTGCGGCCGACCCGCGCGCACTCGTACGGCTGCTGCCGGCCGAAGTGGACCGGATCTTCCTGCAGAACGATCTCACGGCCATCGCCCCCGGGCCCCTCGAGCCCGCGCTCGACGTGCGTCTGCGCACGATCGCCGCCCGCGAATCGGCGGCCCAGGCCTCCTCGTACCGCTTCACCGCGGAGTCTGTGGCACACGCCTTCGTCGCCGGCGAGACCGAGCAGTCGATCCTCGATTTCCTCGGTTCCCTCTCCCTGACGGGTATCCCGCAGCCGCTCGGATACCTGATCGCGCAGACCGCGCAACGGCACGGCCTCGTCCGCGTGTTCACCGATGAGGAGACCGGGCGCACACGGATCGAGAGCACGGATTCGCATCTCATCCAGGCCATGGCCGTCGACCAGTCTCTGCGCCCCCTCGCACTCGCCGCGCACGTCGGTTCGCTCACCACGCGCGTCGGACGGGAGACCGTGTACTGGGCGCTCACCGACGCACGGTATCCGGCGACACTGGTCGGAGCCGACGGCGGCCTCCTCGTGCGCGAGCGACACCCGGCCGCCCCGGCGACGCAACCCGAGCCGGACGCCGCCGACCTGACGCCCCTCATCGCGCGTCTGCGTTCCCACCAGGGGCCGGATGCCGACGCCGCCTGGCTCGACCGGGAACTGGAGGCGGCGGTGCGCGCGAAATCCGTCCTGCAGGTCACAGTCGGCATGCCGGACGGCTCGACACGAGAACTCCTCCTCGAGGCGACCGGGATGGGCGGTGGCCGTCTTCGCGGCCGCGACCGCGCGGCCGACGTCGAGCGCACTCTCCCGGTGTCGAGCATCCTCGCAGCGACGATCGTCGCGCCGTAGGCCGAGTGCCTTCCGCGACCGGTAAACTGGACAGCTATGTCTGATGGCCCCCTGATCGTCCAGAGCGATCGCACCGTGCTGCTCGAAGTCGCCCACGCCGACGCCGAGAGCGCCCGCCATGAACTTGCGATCTTCGCCGAGCTGGAGCGCGCTCCCGAGCACATCCACACCTACCGGATCACCCGCCTCGGGCTGTGGAACGCACGCGCCGCCGGGCACACCGCGGAGGACATGCTCGAGACGCTCGACCGCTGGTCGCGCTTCCCGGTCCCGCCGTCGGTCTCCGTCGATCTGCGCGAGACGGTGAACCGCTACGGACGCCTGGTCATCGAGCGCGACGATGAGGGGACGCTGATCCTGCGCTCGACGGATCCCGCGGTCCTCGCCCAGGTCGCGAACAACAAGCGCATCCAGCCCCTCCTGATCGGGCATCCGACTCCCGAGACCTTCGTGGTGGACGCCTGGGCACGCGGGCAGATCAAGCAGGAGCTGCTGAAGATCGGCTGGCCCGCCGAGGACCTCGCCGGGTACACGCCGGGCACTCCGCACGAGATCGATCTCGCGGAAGACGGCTGGCACATCCGCCCCTACCAGCAGGACGCCGTCGACGCCTTCTCGAAAGACGGGTCGGGCGTCGTGGTGCTGCCCTGCGGGGCGGGCAAGACGATCGTCGGAGCCGGCGCGATGGCGGCCACCAAGACCACCACACTGATCCTCGTCACCAACACCGTCTCCGCCCGCCAGTGGCGCGACGAGCTGCTCAAGCGCACGAGCCTCACCCCGGAAGAGATCGGCGAGTACTCCGGCCAGGCCAAAGAGGTCAAGCCCGTCACGATCGCGACCTACCAGATCCTGACCGCCAAGCGCAAAGGCGAATACGCACACCTCGCGCTGCTGGACGCGCTCGACTGGGGCCTCATCGTGTACGACGAGGTCCACCTGCTCCCGGCGCCGGTGTTCAAGCTCACCGCCGACCTCCAGGCCCGCCGCCGTATCGGGCTCACCGCGACGCTCGTGCGCGAGGACGGTCGCGAGGGCGACGTTTTCAGCCTGATCGGCCCCAAGCGCTTCGACGCGCCGTGGAAGCAGATCGAGGCCCAGGGCTTCATCTCCCCCGCCGCCTGCTACGAGGTGCGCGTGGACCTCCCGCCGAGCGACCGGCTCGAGTACGCCGCGGCGACGGACGACGAACGATACCGACTCGCCGCTTCCGCTCCGGCCAAGGTCAAGGCGGTGCGTGAGTTGATCGCGAAGCACGAGGGCGAGCGCATCCTCGTGATCGGGCAGTACCTCGATCAGCTCGAGTCCCTGTCGGCGGCGCTGGACGCTCCCCAGATCACGGGCGCGACCCCGATCGACGAGCGCGAAGAGCTGTATCGCGCGTTCCGCGAGGGCGACATCTCGCTTCTCGTCGTGTCGAAGGTCGCGAACTTCTCCATCGACCTGCCCGAGGCATCGGTCGCCATCCAGGTATCCGGCTCGTTCGGATCACGCCAGGAGGAGGCGCAGCGACTCGGCCGGCTGCTGCGCCCCAAGCAGTCCGGGCACACGGCGAGCTTCTACACGCTCGTCGCCCGGGACACGATCGACCAGGACTACGCGCAGAACCGTCAGCGCTTCCTCGCTGAGCAGGGCTACAGCTACACGATCATGGATTCGGCCGCCATCGCTGCGTGAATCACGCTTCGGCTGTCGTACGGCTCAGCCGTGCAGCATCCGATCCAGGCGATGGGTGCCGCTTCCGACGGCGGCCCGGCTCGCGGTCCGCGCGATGCCGAGCCTGCCCGCCCAACGATCGGCGAGAAGCGCGTAGACGACCATCGCGATCGTCGACGCGAGCAGATCGACCGGCGTTCCCGTGGTGGCGTTGGCATCGACCAGGCCGACGGTGCCGAGCAGGAAGATGAGCGCATTGTTGACGATGTGCAGGGAGATCGCTGCTTCCAGACCGCCCGTGCGCCAGCTCAGCCACGCGGCGACGATCGCGAACATGCCCACGCTCGCCGCCCCCCAGATGTCGTAGCCGTGGCCGAGGACGAACAGCGGCACCGGAAGCAGGATGGCGAACGCCGGATGCCGCAGCCAGCTGCCGACGAGCTGCATCAGATATCCGCGGAACACATACTCTTCCGCGGCGGCCTGCAACGGGATCAGCAGCAGCACGAGCAGCACCATGACCCACAAGGCGGGATGGGAGAAGTCGACGGCGATCACCTCCCCCGTGGCGGCCGCCCAGCCGAGCACGACGGCGAAGTAGATCACGAATACCGCGAGTGCCAGCAGCAGGCTCCTGCCGAGCCAGCCCATCCGCAGCCGTCCGGTGACCGATGACAGCAGGCCGACGCCGCGCCCCTCGACGATGCGCGAGGCGAGCAGCAGCGCCGGGATCATCAGGATCAGCGGCACCGCCAGCGCCAGGAAGAGCCACGGGCGATCGAGGTCGAAGTACTGGACGGTCGTGAGGAGGACCTGCATCTCCGCTCCCCACCCCGGCACCAGCACCGAGGCGACGACGAGCGGCACGATCAGGAGCAGCAGCATCGCGACGTAGAGCGCCACTCCGACGACTCCGGTCACGAGCATCCGCCACCAGCGGTACCTCGGCCGCAGGTGCGCCAGTCGGTGGTAGGGGATCTGTTCGGCGCGCGAGGACCGGGCCGGAGCGATGGCGGATGCGGGGGCGGCGGAGGCGTCCTCGTTCGAGCTCATGCTTCCATCCTCTCAACGATGCAGAGGTGTGCGAGTGCGCGCCGTTCCGGACAATAGTCAGCATCTGCATGGCCGAAGTCACCATAATGGGGACATGACTGCTCCGCGCATCCTGGTCGTCGACGACGAACCCAACATCCGTGACCTGCTCTCGACGGGTCTCAGCTTCGCCGGATTCCAGGTGAAGACGGTGGCCAACGGCGCCGCCACGATCTCGGCCGTCCTCGAAGAGGAGCCGGACCTGATCATCCTCGACGTCATGCTCCCGGACATGAACGGGTTCAGCGTCACCAAGCGTCTCCGCGGCGCCGGGTTCACCGCTCCGATCCTTTTCCTGACGGCGAAGGACGGCACCGAAGACAAGATCGAAGGCCTCAACGCCGGCGGCGACGACTACGTCACCAAGCCCTTCAGCCTCGACGAGATCGTCGCGAGGGCCCAGGCGATCCTGCGACGCACGATGCAGGCCGACGAGGAGTCGATCATCCGCGCAGGCGAACTGTCGATGGATCAGGACACACACGATGTCCATGTGGGCAAGGAGCCGATCGAGCTGAGCCCGACCGAGTTCAAGCTGCTGCGCTACCTGATGCTCAATCCGAATCGCGTGCTGTCGAAGGCGCAGATCCTCGACCACGTGTGGGAGTACGACTTCAACGGCGACGCCGGAATCGTCGAGAGCTACATCTCGTACCTGCGTCGCAAGATCGACCCGTACACCGAGGAGTCGCTGATCCAGACCAAGCGCGGGTTCGGCTACATGCTCAAGGTCGGCAAGTCGGTCTGACGACCGACCCCGACCATCGGCGCCGCCCTGCGGCATGGTGAACGCCCGAGGAGGACCGCATGGCGCACAAGCCCGATGCGGTCACCGCCTGGTGGCGTCGAATCAGCCTGCGCGCGAAGGTCACCGGCGTCACGGTGGCCGTGCTCGCTCTCGGTCTTCTCGTCGCGGGGCTCGGAACCGTGCCGATCCTGCGCAACGCGCTCGTCGCCAACATCGACGCGCAACTGCCCGCACTGGTGTCCAGCGATCTGGTCGAGCGCTACTTCGAGGCGACGACGATAGACGGGGTCACGACGTACACCCCGCGTGAGGAGCAGCCGCGGGACTTCTCTTTCGCGATCTACGACGCGACAGGGGTGCTCCGTGCCACTGCTCGCGGCACGTCGGGCCAGGCTCCGCTCTTCCCCTCCGAGTACTCGCTCGCCAAGGCGACAGCTGACACGGATCAGATTCCGCTGGAGATCCCCGGCGCCGACGGCACCGTCTTTCACGGCGCGGTCGCCGTGGTGGGATCGGAGGGCGGCGCCTTGCGCATCCAGCTGGTCGCCCTTCCGCTGGCGCCCGCCGACCGCATCATCAGCCAGTACTTCGGGATCTACATCACCATCGCGCTGATCACGATCCTCATCGCGGCCCTTCTCACCCGAGGGCTCGTCACGCTCACCTTCCGCCGGCTCGGACAGGTCGAGGCGACAGCCATGTCCATCGCGGCAGGCGACTTCCGGCAGCGGCTGACCGACCTCGAGCCGACCACCGAGGTCGGGCGACTGAACACGGCGATCAACACCATGCTCGATCGCGTGGACGGCTCGCTCGCGCAGCGCGACCGCAGCGTCCAGCACATGCGACGCTTCATCGGGGACGCGAGCCATGAGCTGCGCACGCCGCTGGTGAGCGTGCGCGGCTACGCGGAGCTGTATCGCATGGGGGCCATCAAGGGCGAAGAGGATACGGCCCGAGCCATGGAGCGGATCGAGAAGGAGGCCATCCGCATGGGCGTCCTGGTGGAGGATCTTCTCGCACTCGCCCGTCTGGACGAAGAGCGCGAGCCCGAGATCGTCGCTCTCGACCTGCGGCCGATCGCACGGGATGCCGCCCTCGATCTGCGCGCCGCGGCTCCGGGGCGGACGGTGACCGTGATCGACCGCACGGTCGAGGCGATGTCCCCCATCCCGCTGCGGGAGACGTCTTCCCCTCAACCCGACCCGACGAGCGCGCCGCCCGCGCGAGGGCTGTCCCGCACCGCACTGTCGCGCCTGCGTCGTCGCCCGCGGCAGCCCGAGCCGGCTCCGGCGATCGACTTCACCGAGATCCCCGACATCCCTGTGCGCACCCCGCCGATCGTTCTCGGCGAGGAGAACAAGGTGCGCCAGGTCGTCACGAACCTGCTGGGCAACGCCCGCCGCTTCTCCCCCGAGGACGGTCCGATCGAGATCGTCGTCGATTCGGACCGGGTGCGCGGCACCGGCAGCATCTCGATCGTGGATCACGGGGAGGGCATCCCCCCACAGATCCGGGAGCAGATCTTCGAGCGCTTCTGGCGGGCCGACACCTCCCGCGCACGGGAGACCGGCGGTTCCGGCCTCGGGCTCGCGATCGTCGCGTCGATCATGAAGGCGCTGCACGGCGGCGTCGCGGTCTCGGAGACGCCCGGCGGTGGAGCGACCTTCACGGTCACGCTTCCGCTCGCGCCCGCGCGCGCCACACCCGAGCACCTTCTCGAGGACACCCAGCCCCTGGAACGGCTCGATCTGAGCTGACGGCTCTGCACGATCGACTGTCGGTCGGGGTTCTGCACACCCACGGCGAGCAGGCGTCGACGGGACGGATCGGGCGCGACCGGCCCCCTAGCGTCGGAACTCCAACAGAAGGAGTTCACATGTCCGTCTTCACCGTCGACACCGAAGCCGTCCACGCCGCGCACGGGGCGACCAGAGCCACCATCGAGCGGCTGCAGAGCGAGTCGGCAACGCTCATGGCCCAGTTGCGCCAGCTGCAGTCCTCCTGGGTGGGCAGTGCTTCTGCTGCGTTCCAGGGCTGCGCGGAGCAGTGGCAGGGTGCGCAGCTCCATGTCGAACAGGTGCTCGACTCGATCGGTACCTCGCTCGGCTCGGCAGCCTCTCAGTATGCGGACGCCGACCAGTACTCGGCCAGCCTGTTCCGCTGAATCGCGCCCGGCACAACGCAGAACGCCCCCGGCCGGAGCCGGGGGCGTTCTGTCATGAGGGCTGGATCAGAAGTCCATGCCGCCCGACGGGTCACCCATCGGAGCAGCAGCCTTCTCGGGCTTGTCCGCCACGACGACCTCGGTGGTGAGGAAGAGCGCCGCGATCGAGGCTGCGTTCTGCAGCGCCGAGCGGGTCACCTTCGCCGGGTCGATGATGCCCGCACCGAACATGTCGACGTACTCACCCGTGGCCGCGTTGAGGCCCTGGCCCGCGGGGAGCTCGGAGACCTTGTTCGCGACGACGCCCGGCTCGAGACCGGCGTTGAGAGCGATCTGCTTGAGCGGAGCCTCGATCGCCACGCGGACGATGTTCGCACCGGTCGCCTCGTCACCCGTCAGCGCCAGGCCGTCGAGGGCCTTGGTGCCGGACTGGATCAGCGCGACGCCACCGCCGGGGACGATGCCCTCTTCGACGGCTGCCTTCGCGTTGCGGACGGCGTCCTCGATGCGGTGCTTGCGCTCCTTGAGCTCGACCTCGGTGGCCGCGCCCGCCTTGATGACGGCGACGCCACCGGCGAGCTTCGCCAGACGCTCCTGCAGCTTCTCACGGTCGTAGTCGCTGTCGGTGTTCTCGATCTCACGACGGATCTGCGTGACGCGACCCTCGATCTGGTCGGCCTCACCGGCGCCCTCGACGATCGTGGTCTCGTCCTTCGTGACGATGACCTTGCGCGCACGGCCGAGAAGGTCGAGCGTGGCGTTCTCCAGCTTGAGGCCGACCTCTTCGGTGATGACCTGACCACCGGTGAGGATCGCGATGTCCTGCAGCTGCGCCTTGCGGCGGTCGCCGAAGCCGGGAGCCTTGACGGCGACCGACTTGAAGATGCCCTTGAGCTTGTTCAGCACGAGCGTCGCGAGAGCCTCGCCCTCGACGTCCTCGGCGATGATGACGAGCTCCTTGCCGTCCTGGATCACCTTGTCGACGATCGGCAGCAGGTCCTTGATGTTGGAGACCTTCTGGTTCGCGATGAGGATGTAGGGGTCTTCGAAGACCGCTTCCTGGCGCTCCGGGTCCGTGACGAAGTACGGGTTCAGGTAGCCCTTGTCGAAGCGCATGCCCTCGGTGAGCTCGAGCTCGGTGCCGAACGTCTGCGACTCCTCGACGGTGACGACGCCTTCCTTGCCGACCTTGTCGATCGCCTCGGCGATGAGCTCACCGATGGCCGGGTCTGCAGCGGAGATGGACGCCGTGGCGGCGATCTGCTCCTTGGAGTCGATCTCCTTGGCGCTCGACAGGAGCTCCTCGGTGATCGCAGCGACGGCCTTCTCGATGCCGCGCTTGAGCGAGATGGGGTCGGCGCCGGCTGCGACGTTGCGCAGACCCTCGCGGACCAGAGCCTGTGCGAGGACCGTGGCGGTGGTGGTGCCGTCACCCGCGACGTCGTCGGTCTTCTTCGCGACCTCCTTGACGAGCTCCGCGCCGATCTTCTCGTACGGGTCGTCCAGCTCGATCTCCTTGGCGATGGAGACACCGTCGTTCGTGATCGTGGGGGCGCCCCACTTCTTCTCGAGGACGACGTTGCGACCGCGCGGGCCGAGGGTCACCTTGACCGCGTCGGCGAGGATGTTGAGGCCGCGCTCGAGGCCGCGGCGGGCCTCCTCATCGAAAGCAATGATCTTTGCCATGAGTTTTTTCGTCCCTCCTGGACGTAGACGTTGGGTTTAGCACTCAGAGTATGAGAGTGCTAACGCCATTCTGGCACTCGACACCTTCGAGTGCAAGCCGCCGGAGGAGGGCGCATCCCCGGGTCAGGAGGCGGGCGCCTCGTCGGGCGTCTCGGGTGCCGAGGTCGACCGATCGAGACCGATCACGACGGTGAACTGCTTCTGCCCGTCCTCCGTCTGCCCGGAGTAGTAGTCGCTCTGCTGCACCGCCGCACCGCCGAGGACGTCAGCGAGCCCGACCGCTGCGAGTTCGTCTGCCTCCTCGACGTAGAACACCGTCGTGGTGGCGAAGTCCTGGCTGGAGCTGTCGCCGGCGAACACGTTGTCAGCCGCCCAGCCGTTGTTGATCAGCGTGTCGCGCATCTGCGTATCGAGGCCCTCGTCGGGCGTGCCGTTCAAGATCATCACCGAGATGCTGGGATCGACGATGCCGGTCTCCTGCGGGGTGGGAGCAGCGCTCGGCGCCGCCTCGGGGAACAGAGAGACACGCCCCATGACCACCAGGGATCCGAAGATGCCGGCGATGATGAGGACGAGAGCGGCGACGAACGACCAGAGCAGCACGACCCAGCCGTTCATCCCCGGCGCTTCGGCGCGGTGCGCTCCCACTCGTCCGGAGGTACGGGGCGCATCATCGAAGCGATCGCGGAGGGGCTTTGACACCCCTCGATGCTAGCGGCACCTTCCTGTCAATCCGGTTCACCGCACGAGCGGACCCTCCGTGCCGCTGCGCCATCGGCTCGAGATGGCTCAGCCGACGAAGCCGGGCAGCCGCGCGGTACGCCGTGCCGCGCGCGAATCGCGGATGCGGCGGAGGCGACGCACCAGCATCGGATCGTACTCGAGCGCGGACTCGGACTCGATCAGTCGTCCGAGCAGCTGGTAGTAGCGTGCGGCGCTCATCCCGAGCTGCGCGCGGATGATCTCTTCCTTCGCCCCGCTGTGGCGCGGCCACGCCACTTCCAGGGCGAGGATCGCGCGATCGCGCTCCGTGAGATCTCCGAGCATGGCTCCAGGTTAGGACGCAACCGCCGCCACTTCGGGTCGCCACTCCCACCATCGCCCGAGCGGATCCGCGGCCGCGCGCACCTGCCCGTCGAGCGCGACCACGAACCCCGGCCACCGATCCGCATCGACCGGCGGATCCCACACGTCTGTGATCGCGGGCGGATCGATCGTGATCCAGCGGGCGTCCGTGCGCGTGATCCTCGCGATCAGCGCCGTCCGCTCCGCCCGGGGGATGTGCACCAGCACCCCGGGAGTGGTGATGACGAGCGTCGCCCGCGGCGGTGCCGCCGCCGCCAGCGCGGCGAGGTGAGTGCCGGCGTCCCCTTCCACCAGAAGAGGAGGGTCGCCGGCTGCGATGTCGAGGGCGGCTTCGATGCGCTCTTCGCGCTCCGACTCCCCCGGCCACACGAGACCACGCAGCCAACGACGATCACGCTCGTCGGCGGCATCGAGCGGTACCAGGTCGATCCCGGCGCGCCACACGACTTCCGGCATCCGGAGCGCAGGAAGCGGACCGGTCACGCGACTCTCCAGCACGACCGTCGAGACGCCGTCGGCCGGGTCGAGCGCCGCACGCAGCTCCCCGCCCTCAGCGGTGAAGCGATACGAGTACCGATCGGGATAGAGACACAGTCCCGCCGACGCCCCGATCTCGAGCAGCGCGATCGGCCCCTCGATCTCGGAGAGTACCGGCAGGAGCGCCGCGAGACGGAGCGGCTCGTTCGTCTGCAGCGACCTCCGTGCGCACTCGGCGACGACCTCGTCCGCATGCCGGAGCACGAAGCCACGCCACCGCGCGTACTCGTCGAGCGGAACGCCGAGCATCCGAGTGACGGCGAACACGAGCGGGGGCTGGCGTCTCGTCTCCGGGATGCGGAGCAGGACGCGCCGCACCTCTTCATCCTCGGCGACCCCGGCGGCCCACTCGGCGTAGAGGGCGCTCCGGCCCGGCGCCTCATCACGGGCGAAGCGCGCGTAGCGCTCCTGCACAGCATCGGTCATCCGTCCATTGTGACGCGACGCACCCGAGGCACCGCCACAGGAGGGAGAATGGAGTCGACTGAGGAGGACACATGTCGTACAGCGTGGACAAGACCGAAGACGAATGGCGCCGCGAGCTCGGCGATGAGCAGTACGCCGTGCTGCGTCAGGCCGCGACCGAGCGGGCCTGGACGGGTGAGCTGCTCGACGAGGAGCGCGCCGGCCTCTACACCTGTGGGGCGTGCAACGCGGAGCTGTTCAAGAGCGGAACCAAGTTCGACTCCGGATGCGGCTGGCCGAGCTTCTACGAGTCGATCCGCCCCGATGCGGTCGAGCTCATCGAGGACGACAGCCTGGGCATGGTGCGGACGGAGGTGCGCTGCGCGAACTGCGGCTCGCACCTCGGCCACGTGTTCCCCGACGGGTTCGGCACGCCGACCGGAGACCGTTACTGCATGAACTCGATCGCATTGAACTTCACCCCCGACGCCTCGTGAGTGCTCTCGACGCGGTCCGCGCGCGTCAGTCCTGGTCGAAGGTCGAAGACACGGCGCCGGGCCGCGAAGAGCTGCTGACGCTCGTCGCCGCGGCCGGCCGCGTCGCTGATCACTCCTCGCTGCGTCCGTGGCGGCTCATCGAACTGCGCGGCCCCGATCGCGAGGCGCTCGGCGCCGCCATCGCCAAGGCGCAGGGAGACTCCACCCCGTCGTCGAAGCCCCTGCGCGCACCACTGCTGATCGCGGTCGTCGCCAGCTACCGCAAGAGCGAGAAGGTCCCGCGGTGGGAGCAGGAGGCCGTGGCGTCCGGAGTCGCGCACACCCTGAGCCTGCTCCTCGACGAAGCCGGCTGGGGCGTCATCTGGCGCACGGGCCACTACACACGTGCGAAGGCCGTCGCGAAGGCCCACGGCCTCGACAAGAACGAGGAACTCCTCGGCTGGCTGTACGTGGGCGGCAAGCCCGCGGGCAAGAAGCCGGGCCGCCGCAAGGCCGTGGATGCGCGCAAGCTGATCACCCGGATGCCGAAGACCGGGGCCAAGAAGGCGAAGAAGAAGTAGCGCGTCAGCGCCGGCGTCTGCGGGGAACGGCGACGATCACGGACGCCACCGCGACGACGACCATGGCGATGACCTGCCAGAGCGCGGGCCCCGCCGCCGGAGGCCAGATCAGGTCGATCACGACCGAGGTCACGAGCTGTCCGAGCACGGAGCCCAGCCCCATCAGGAGAACTCCGGTGTGCGCGACGATGAACGCGCCGAGCAGGATGTAGGCCGCTCCGAGGAACCCGCCCAGGTACAGCCAGGGTTCGGCCGGCAGGGCATCGGGCATCCCGCGCAAGGCGATGCTCGTCCCGGCCGCGAGCAGCAGCACGACGGTGCCGGTGATGAAGCTCATCAGAGTCGCTGCGAGCGGCGACTGGACCCGCTGCGAGAGGCGACCGTTCGTGGCCGCCTGCCACGCGATACCGACTCCGGCGGCGAACGGCAGCAGCAGCATCCACAGCGGAGCGGCGGCGAGCACGTCGCCCGACATCGAGATGGCGACAGCGGCGAGCGCGAGAACTCCGCCGGCGACCCGGCCGGGGGTGACCGCGACGACGCCGGCGGGACCGAACCCGATCCGATCCAGCACGAGCCCGTGCAGCGTCTGCCCCGCGACGACGCCGACGCTGAACAGAGAGACGCCGAGGATCCCGGCCGTGAGCCCCTGGGTCGAGACCGTGAGGGCGCCGCAGGCGCCGCCCAGCAGCATCCAGAACGGGATCGTGTGACGTCGGATGCCGCTCCAGAGGCGTCCCGCTCCGCGCCGGGCGGACGGGATGCAGCAGATCACGGCGACCAGCGCCAGCAGGCCCACCGAGAACGAGAGGAGGCCCGCGACGATCCCGTCGTCGACGCGAACCCCGAGGACGCCGTTGATCCGGGCCTGGATCGCCGTCATGACGCCGATCGCCACAGCACCTCCGAGCGCCAGGGGCGCGGGGAGTCGACGGGATTCTGGCACCCGTCGACCCTACCGGAGGCCCGGATCCGCCATGGCGAGACGGATGTCGGCGGCCGGCGCTACGCTGGCGGCATGTGCGCGAGCTACGGTCTCGATCCCCGGTTCACCGATGCGGAAGTCCTCGCCGCCGCCGACGATGCGGTGCTCGAGGGCCTGCGTGTCTGGGCGGAGGAGAATGCGGGTGAGACCATCCGCCCGACCGGGAAGAACCTCCGCAACCTCAACCCCGTGATCGTGCAGCCCGACGCTGCTCCGACTCTGGAACCGGCGTGGTGGGGTTTTCTCGTGAACGGGGAACCCGCGAAGTTCCCGTCGATCAACACCCGGTCGGAACGCCTGCAGGAGCGTCCAGGCGGAGCGAAGTCGCGAGCGATCGTCCCGGCGACGAGCTGGTACGAGATGCAGAAGCCCTCCCGGCAGTGGAACGAGTTCATCATCGACGACGGCACCCTCTTCGGCATGGCGGCGGTCACCCAACGGGGTCGCACCGCAGACGGCGAGTGGTACACCTGCTATTCGATCGTGATGCGTCCCGCCCCCGACCACCTCGTCGAGCTGCACGATCGCATGCCGCTGCTCGTTCCGGCCTCATTGAGCCACGACTGGCTGACGGCGCCGCCGTCGAGGGAGATCATCGATGAGGCGATCCTCGCGTCGGATGAGATGGCCGCGCGAGTCCAGGCCCGCCCCCGCTCCTGAGTCCTAGCCGTCCACCACCGGGAGGACACCCCGAGCAGAAGGACGGTACCTGAGGAGGACGCGCGGCTGAGGAGCCCTCCGTAGCGTTGTACCCATGATCACAGCAGAAGGCCTCACGAAGAGGTTCGGAGACAAGACGGCCGTCGATGACGTGTCGTTCACCGTCAAGCCGGGCAGCGTCACCGGCTTCCTCGGCCCCAACGGTGCCGGCAAGTCGACCACGATGCGCATGATCGTGGGCCTCGACCGGCCGACGTCCGGACGCGCCGAGATCGCGGGTCGCGAGTATCGCAAGCTTCGCGCACCCCTCACCGAGGTCGGCGTCCTGCTCGACGCCAAGGCCGTGCACACCGGTCGGACGGCGCGCAATCACCTTCGCGCGATGGCGGCGACCCATGGGATTCCCTCCTCGCGCGTCGACGAGGTCATCGAGCTCGCGGGCATCGGGTCGGTCGCCCGCAAGCGTGCCGGGAAGTTCTCGCTCGGAATGGGACAGCGCCTCGGTATCGCCTCGGCACTGCTCGGCGATCCGCACACGCTGATCCTCGACGAGCCGGTCAACGGCCTCGACCCCGAGGGCGTCCGCTGGGTGCGCCAGTTCGTCCGGCACGCGGCATCCGAAGGACGAACCGTGCTCCTGTCGAGCCACCTGATGAGCGAGATGGCGCAGACCGCCGACCACGTCATCGTGATGGGTCGCGGCCGGGTGCTGGCGGATGCTCCGCTCGCCGACCTCGTGCGCTCCTGGACGCAGAACACGGTGCGCGTGCGCACTCCGCGGCCCACCGAGCTCGCCGCCGCCGTCGGCGGCCCGGACGTGGAGATCGTGAGCTCGGCTCCCGACCTCCTCGACATCGTGGGACTTCCCGCCGCCCGGATCGGCGACCTCGCCGCGGACCGCGGCATCCCGCTGCACGAACTCACCCCCACCACCGGTTCACTCGAGGACGCCTACCTCGCCCTCACCGGCGATTCCGTCGAGTACCGCACCAAGGAGATCTCATGACCACGACACAGGCACCCGCGCCCGCGCGGCCGCGCGTCGACACCGGTCGCCGGCTGACATTCGTCCGCGCGCTCCGCGGCGAATGGATCAAGCTCGCCACGCTGCGTTCGACATGGTGGTCCATCGGGATCGCCGCGGCTCTGACCATCGGGATCGCCGTGCTCATCGCGCAGGCGATCGACATGCCGGGGTTCGAGCCGATTCAGGCCGTCGTCATGCCGATCCAGTTCACGATGCTGCTGGCCGGCATCATCGGTGCGATCTCGGTGACGGGCGAGTACTCGACCGGCATGATCCGTTCGACGCTCACGGCCAACCCGATCCGCGGCTCGGTGCTCGCGGCCAAGTCGACCGTGCTCGCGGTCTTCATGTTCGTCTCGTCTCTGGTGATCTTCGGCCTCGCGGCCGTCGCGGTCTCGCTCATCGTGGCGCCGCGCGATCAGAGCATCGAATGGTCGAACCCTGCCGCATCCTTCCTGCCCATCGTCGTCTCCTCCCTCGCCATGGCGGTTTTCGCTCTGATCGGAGTCTCCTTCGGGTTCATCCTCCGTTCCGGGGCCGGAGCGATCGCGGCGACCGTCGGTGTCCTGTTCGTGCTGCCGATCGTGGCGAACTTCTTCTCCTTCGCCGGTGAGGCATGGGCATGGGTCATCGAGGCATCCGCCTACCTCCCGGTGGCCGCAGCGCAGAGCGCGATCCTGCCGGGCGACGGCGCAGCACTCGATGCACCGGTCGCGTTCCTGACCCTCGCATGCTGGGTCGCCGGCGGAGCACTCGTCGCCTGGGGCGTGCTGCGCACCCGCGACGCGTAAAGTCGGCTTGTGAGCAGAACGCGAAGCCGCAGCGACTCGATCCGAGAGGACGAGGAGCTGCGGCTTCCGCGTGCGCCGGGGCTCTTCCGGCGATTCTGGGCGCGGCATCCGCTGTTCGCCGACGTCCTGCTGACGCTGCTCTGCCTGCTCCTCTCCCTCGCCCCGGCGGGTCGGTTCGCCGAGGAGTCGGTTCCGGAATCCACCTACATCGCGATCAACATCGCCACGCTGGCGATGATCGTGGTGGCGTGCAGCACACTCCTGTGGCGACGACGGGCGCCGCTCGGTCCTTTCGTCGCGGCGGTGATCCTGGGAACGGTCGGCTTGTTCACCGGGTTGTCCAGCGGCATCATCCTGCTGCTCGTCGCCTGTTACGGTCTCGCGGTCTATCGCTCGTCGCGCGCGGCCTGGACCTGCTACGGAATCGGCGCGGCGTGGTTCCTCCTGCTCAGCGGACTCCTGATGCTCACCGGCGTGATCGTGATGCAGAACGGACTCGACACCGCGCTCAGCTACATCGTTCTCGGCCTGATCGGCACGCTCATCGGCGTCAACGTCGGCGGCCGCAAGCGCTATCTGTCGGCCGTCATCGATCGCTCGCGGCAGCTGCTCGTCGAGCGTGACCAGCAGGCGCAGCTCGCCGCCGCATCCGAGCGGGCGCGCATCGCTCGGGAGATGCACGACATCGTCTCCCACTCGCTGACGGTGATCGTGGCACTGTCCGAAGGCGCCGCGGCGACGCCCGACCGCGAACAGGCACGCAAGGCGGCGACCCACACGGCGGACACCGCTCGTGCCGCCCTGACCGAGATGCGATCCATGCTCGGTGTGCTGCGGGATGATGACGCGTCTCCGCTGCCCCTGGCCCCCACGAATCCGGCCCGGCCGCGCGACACGGTCGAGGCGGCCCAGCGCGCCGGATACCCCGCGACGCTCACGGTCGTGGGGCACGCCGAGGTCTCCCCCGCCGTCGCGCATGCGATCGGACGCATCGTGCAGGAGGGCGTGACGAACGCGATGCGTCATGCCCCCACCGCCTCGACCATCGGTGTACGACTGGACTACGCACCGGATTCCGTGACGATCGACATCGTCAACGACGGCGTGTCCGGCGGCATCGGGACCGAGGGCTTCGGTCTGCGCGGACTCGCCGAGCGCGCCGCCCATGTCCAGGGAAGCGTCGAGTCCGCGCCATCCGGTGCAGGACGATGGGTTCTGCACGCCGTGCTGCCGACGAAGGCGACCGGCCCGGCCGTACCGAGCGAATCGATGGAGGACGACCGATGACGGATGCGATCAGGGTGCTTCTGGTGGATGACCAGGAATTGATCCGCGTCGGGTTCCGGATGGTCCTCGAAGCAGAGGGCGACATCGTCGTGGTGGGCGAGGCCGGCGACGGGCGGGCGGCGATCGCCCAGAGCGCCGCACTCGCGCCGGACCTGGTGCTCATGGATATCCGGATGCCGGAGCTGGACGGCATCGCCGCCACGGAGGCCATCGTGCGAGACCACCCTCAGACCAAGGTGCTCGTGCTGACCACGTTCGATCTCGACGAATACGCCTTCGGCGCCATCCGCGCAGGCGCGAGCGGTTTCCTCCTGAAGGACGCACAGCGTCACGAGATGATCTCCGCAGTGCACGCCGTGCACCGCGGAGACGCGGCGCTCTCCCCTCGGATCACGCGGATGCTGCTCGAGCACGTCACCCCGCAGCTCGGCTCCTCGTCCACCCGGACACCGGATGCCGCGGAGAGCGCGGCGTTGGAATCCCTCACCGATCGTGAGAGAGACGTGTTCCTCGCGATCGGGCGCGGACTGACCAATGCCGAGATCGCCCGCTCCCTCTACGTCGGCGAATCGACCGTGAAGACCCACGTCGGTCGGGTGCTGGCGAAACTCCACGCGCGCGACCGCATCCACGCCGTGATCCTGGCGCACAGACTCGGCCTCGTCGGAAACGAGACCTGACGCATCAGGCGCCGGCGGGGGTCCATTCCGACACGCGGTCGAGCAGCCGCACCTCCTCAGCGGAGAGCTCGAGTCGAGCACCCGCCAGCAGGTCCGGCACCTGTGCGATCGTGCGAGCACTCGCAATCGGCGCGACGACGGTCGGCTGCGCCCGCAACCAGGCGAGAGACGTCGCGGCGACCGACGTCCCGTGAGCATCGGCGACCTGCTCGAGCGCACCGATGATCCGCAACCCGGCCTCAGTCGCGTACTTCGCGGCGAACTGCGCGCGGGGGGAATCCTGCTCCGAGCTGTCGGTCGAGCGATACTTGCCCGTCAGGAATCCGCTCGCCAGGGCGTAATAGGGAACCAGCCCGAGGTCGAACTCCTCGGCGACCGGGATGATGGTGTCCTCGACCTCATTGCGATGAACGAGGTTGTAGTGCGGCTGAACGGCCACCGGCACGGCGACACCCGTGCGCCGCGCGATCTCGATCCATTCCCTGATGCGCTCCGCCGAATAGTTCGACACCGCCACGTGACGAACCAGACCGTCTTCGACGAGTTGTCCGAACGCGGCGACGGTCTCCTCCAGCGGAACGGTCTCGTCATCGAAGTGCGCGTAGTACAGATCGATCTCGTCAGCGCCGAGACGCCGGAGCGAGGCCTCGGCCGCCTTTCGCACGTTCGGTCCGGAGAGGCCGCGGAACTGCGGGTGCTGGCTCACCTTGGTGGCCACGACGACACCGGACGGCTTACGGGATGCGAGCCACTCCCCGATGATCGTCTCGCTCTCGCCCCCCTCGTTCCCCGGCACCCAGGAGCTGTACGAATCGGCCGTGTCGATGAAGTCGCCACCGCCGTCCACAAATGCATCGAGCACGGCGAACGAGGTATCGCGATCGGCCGTCCAGCCGAACACGTTGCCGCCGAGCGCGAGCGGGAGGACGTCAAGATCACTGGTGCCGATACGAGTCATGACGAAGACAACCGCGGATCGGGATCCACGCATTCCCGGATGACGTCATGTTTCCGCATCGGCGGGGGACGAGTTCGTCTTCGGCGTCTCGCCCTCGTCGTAGATCTGCGAGGGTCGCCCGACGAGCCGTGAGTCCGGAGCGTGGGCGACCAGCGGATCTTTGCCCGGGTAGTCGAAACGGGCGAGGACGCACCTCATCGCTTCGAGTCGAGCCCGCATCTTGTCGTTCGACTTGATGACGATCCACGGCTCGGATGGCGTGTCCGTGTGGAAGAACATGGCTTCCTTCGCCGCCGTGTAATCCGCCCAACGGTCGATGCTGGCGAGGTCAGTGGGGCTCAGCTTCCACTGTTTGACGGGGTCGTCGCTGCGCCGTCTGAACCGACGACGCTGCTCCGCCTCTCCCACCGAGAACCACAGCTTGATGAGGCGGATGCCCGAGCTCACGATCATCCGTTCGAACTGCGGAGCGGTCTGCATGAACTCCTCGTACTCCGTGGACGAGCAGTAGCCCATGACCCGTTCGACGCCGGCGCGGTTGTACCAGGAGCGGTCCATCATCACGATCTCGCCGCCGGAGGGCAGATGCGCGATGTAGCGCTGGAAATACCACTGCGTCCGCTCCGCATCCGTCGGCTTGTCGAGAGCGACGACCCGAGCGCCGCGAGGATTCAGGTGCTCCATGAAGCGTTTGATCGCCCCACCCTTCCCCGCCGCGTCCCGTCCTTCGAACAGGATGAGCAGCCGCTCGGAGGAATGTTTGATGTGCGACTGGAGCTTCAGGAGCTCGATCTGCAGCAGCCGCTTCTCCCGTTCGTACTCGGCCGTGGAGATCTTCTTCGTGTAGGGGTAGTCGTGCTGCCACTCCGGGGTGACCGTCGCTGTCTCGGGTGCGCTGCTCAAGATCTCGCCCTCTCAGGTGCTCTGAATCCCCGAATTCGCGCAGGCAAGCGCAGGTGGCCGGAGCGGGGAGGCGGCCACCTGCGCGTCTTCTACCTGGCACGATCCGTCGGCCCGCCAGGAAACCTGCCTGATGTGTAACATATCATTGACTGAAGCGATACATCGGAATGCGTGGTCACCACCAGGCCGCTATCGTTCTGGCATGGGAACGATCCAGTACGGCAACGGGGATGACATCCACATCGAGGACCGCGCCCTCGCGCACCTGAAGGTGGTCATCGCCACGAAGCTCCGCCGCAACGAGAGCTTCACCCTCTCCTGGCGGCACCCCGAAGGCCAGCAGGTGGGACGTTCGACGATCTGGCTGCATCCGTCGATACCGTTGCGCTTCACGTTCGAGGAGCCGGAGGCGCCGCAGCTGAACCCGAAGTGGATTCAGGATCTGATGCAGTCTGCGAGTTCCACGGGCGGCATCAGCCTCATCGAAGAGGTGATCGACGCACCCGAGGCCGCCGCCGAGAAGTGAATCCGCGAACCCCACTCTCGTGAGGGATTGAAGAGCCGACTACGGGACTCGAACCCGTAACCCCCGTATTACAAGTACGGTGCGCTACCAATTGCGCCAAGTCGGCGGATGCCACCAGCTTAGCGATGGCATCGACCCGGCTTCGACCTACGGAGTCGTCGTGGGCGAGGGGGTCGCCGTCGCGCGGGAGGCATCGCTCGCCACGCTCAGCACGAACTGCGAGAACTCGGCCGGGTCGTCCAGCGCCCCGACGTAGGCCTCGCCGTTCGCGACGATCATCGGCGCTGCGGTCAGCACCAGGTCGTCGGAGCCGGCGAGCGGTCCGTCCAGAGCCCTGGTCGTCGCCTCCTTCGCCCAGCCCACGAAGTCGCCGTCCTCGATGCACGAGCGCACGGCCTTGGCGTTGTCGACGCCGACCGCGCCCGCGAGGTTCGCGAGGTCCTCGTCGGAGAGGCCGTCGCTGCCGACCTCGGGCTGGTCGTCGAGCAGGTCGTGATTGAACGCGTAGAACTGTGCGGGCGAGTGCGTGGCGACGCATGCCGCAGCCGCGGCCGAACGAAGCGAGTACTTGGTGCCGTTGGAGCTGGCGGTGAGCAACGCGACCGGGTGGTAGCTGACCGTGACCGCGTCCTCGCTGATCCAACCGGCGAGCTGTCGAGCATTGGCACGCTCGAACTCACCGGCGTCGGGTGAGAGGTAGTCGACGTATACGTGGATGTCGACCTTCTCGGACGCCGTCGGGTCAGGCGTCGGGCTGGCCGATTCGCCGGCATCGGACGCTTCGGGACTCGGGGTCTCCGGCACGGCACCCGTTCCGGCGAACGATTCGAGATCGGTGACGACGACGCCGTCCGACTCCATGCCGGTCGGTGTGAGCCTCGGCTTGGAGACCTGGGAGGACACCGCGAGCGTCACCGCAGTGCCGATCGCGCCCACCGCGACGAGCGCTACCGCGCCGATGATGATCCGTCGCATGAGGCGCGCCCTGGACTGCTGGGCGTGCACTCTCTGAGCCTTCTCCCGTACGACCTCGCGGGAATTGCGAGGCGTCGGGACGTTCGGCGTTTCGTCGCTCGACATCGTTCCTCTGTGAGTCTCAACGGGGGTCCGGGTTGGCCCCGACCGCCGCTCGGCGACGATCGCCGCTGCGCGCGGCCGAGTTCGATGGTAGTCAGTGAGGCTGAGAAATACCCAGGTACCGCCGTTCATGTCATACTGATCCCGACCCAATGACGGGTCACGGCGGGGTCACCCGCCGCTTCATCACTACGGATCGTCCGGCACGTACCTGCCGGTGAAGGAGAAAAGACAATGGCATCTGTGACTTTCGACGAGGCCACCCGCCTGTACCCCGGCGGAACCCGTCCGGCCGTCGACAAGCTGAACCTCGAGGTCGGTGACGGCGAATTCCTCGTCCTCGTCGGTCCTTCCGGTTGCGGCAAGTCCACGTCCCTCCGTATGCTGGCCGGCCTCGAAGAGGTCAACGCCGGCCGCATCCTCATCGGCGACCGCGACGTGACCGACGTCCCGCCGAAGGACCGCGACATCGCGATGGTCTTCCAGAACTACGCGCTGTACCCGCACATGACCGTCGCCGAGAACATGGGCTTCGCGCTCAAGATCGCCGGCGTCGGCAAGGAAGAGCGTGCATCCCGCGTGCTCGAGGCCGCCAAGCTCCTCGACCTCGAGCCCTACCTGACCCGCAAGCCGAAGGCCCTCTCGGGTGGTCAGCGTCAGCGCGTCGCCATGGGTCGCGCCATCGTGCGTCAGCCGCAGGTGTTCCTCATGGACGAGCCGCTGTCGAACCTCGATGCCAAGCTCCGCGTGCAGACCCGTACGCAGATCGCTTCGCTGCAGCGTCGCCTCGGCGTCACCACGGTCTACGTCACGCACGACCAGACCGAGGCTCTGACCATGGGCGACCGCATCGCGGTCCTCAAGGACGGCCTGCTGCAGCAGGTCGGCTCCCCGCGCGACCTGTACGAGAAGCCGAACAACGTCTTCGTCGCCGGCTTCATCGGCTCGCCCGCGATGAACCTGTTCGCCGCTGACCTCGCCGACGGCGGCATCCGCTTCGGCTCCGAGGTCGTCCCGCTCGACCGCGACACGGTCGGGCGCGCGAACGGCAGCCAGGTCACGGTCGGCGTGCGCCCCGAGGACATCACGGTCGGACCGGCCGACGGCAAGGGCCTCCCGGTCGTCGTCGACCTCGTCGAGGAGCTCGGCGCCGACGGCTACCTCTACGGCCACACCGAGATCAACGGCAAGCGCAGCGACATCGTCGCCCGCGTCGACGGTCGCAGCCACCCGAACGCCGGCGAGACGGTCACGCTCGCTGCGAACCCGGGCCACGTGCACGCGTTCGACATCGAGTCCGGCGAGCGCCTGAACGACAAGCCGGTCGTCTCCGCCTGATCGGATCCACAGACGCGGCGCAGGCTGACTTCGGTCACCTGCGCCGCGTCTCTTTTCCGCCTCATCTCGACCAGGGAGCATCATGCAGGATTCGCTGCGGATCACCGCCAGCAAGATCGATCCGGGACTGCTGGCCCTCCCCTGGTCCACGACGCTGGCGAAGTGGCCCTCGGAACACATCGTGTCGCTCCCGAAGGGGCTGTCCCGTCACCTCGTGCGCTTCGCCGATCTCTCGGGCCGGGTGATCGCGGTGAAGGAGACCACGGCGGAGATGGCCCAGCGCGAGTACGACATGCTCGGCAACCTCGCCCGCCTCGACGTGCCCTGCGTCGACCGGGTCGCGGTGATCGCCGGACGTACGGATGCCGAAGGCGAGGCTCTTCCGGCCGCCCTGGTCACCTCCCACCTGCGCTTCTCGATGCCGTACCGCGCCCTGTTCACCCGGGTGCTGCGCCCCGACACCGCGACCCGCCTCGTGGATGCCCTGGCCCTGCTGCTGGTGCGCCTGCACAACGTCGGCTTCTACTGGGGCGACGTCTCCCTGTCGAACACGCTGTTCCGCCGTGATGCAGGCGCGTTCGCCGCATATCTGGTCGATGCGGAGACGGGTGAGCTGCATGAGGAGGGCCTGACCGACGGGCAGCGCGCCTACGATCTCGACCTGGCCCGCACGAACATCGCCGGCGAGATCATGGACCTCGCCGCGGGCGGTCGCCTCGAACACGGGGTGGACGCCGTCGCGATCGCCGACGGAATCGTCTCGTCGTACAGGTCGCTGTGGGCCGAACTCACCGCACAGGAGTCGTTCTCGGCGGCGGAGACCTGGCGCATCACGGAGCGGGTCGAGCGCCTGAACGCCCTGGGCTTCGACATCGACGAGATGTCCATGTCGACGACCGCCGACGGCACCGTCGTCGAGATCCAACCCAAGGTGGTGGACGCCGGCCACCATCAGCGCCGGCTGATCCGCCTGACCGGCCTCGATGTGGAGGAGAACCAGGCACGGCGCCTGCTGAACGACCTCGACGAGTTCCGTGCCCGCTCGACGAAGCAGTGGGCCGACGAGGAGATGTACGCGCACGAGTGGCTCACCCGTGTCTTCGAGCCGGTGGTGCGGGCGATCCCGTACGAGCTGCGCGCCAAGCTCGAGCCCGCCGAGGTCTTCCACCAGGTGCTCGAGCACCGCTGGTACCTCTCGCAGGCGCAGGGGCGCTCGGTTCCCCTCGCGGAGGTGCTGACCAGCTACATCAACGAGGTGCTGCGACACCGGCGCGACGAGGCGACCATCATGGGTCCGCCCACCGAGACCATGAGCCTGCCCGTCGTCACCGGTGTGACGCCGGTTGCCGACGAGGACGAGGACATCGACTGGCGCGACCTGGTCTGACGCGCGGACGCGCGCCGAGTGCACGGGGTGTTGCCGAGCGCACCGCATGCCGGCGTCGACGAGCCGTACATTCGGCGAAAACTCGTGCAGTCGCCGAGGATCGGAGCGTCAGTAACCGACCGTGAACCGCTCGCGGTGGTGGTTGCCCTGCTCGATCTCGTCCACCACGGCGACGGCGAAGTCCGCACCGGAGATGAACGACTTCCCATCCGCATCACGGACAATCACGTCACCGCCGTCGCGGTAGTGTCCCGTGCGCTCGCCTTCGGCCCACGGGCCGAACACCTCAGCGGGGTGGATGAAGAACCAGTCGAGGTCGGCACCCGTCGCCTCGAGGAGCGCGAGGGAGTCGATGCCGACCTGCGCCTCGTGCTTGTACTCCTCGGGGAAGTCCTGATCGAACAGACGCGGTCCTCCGGGAGCCACAAGGCTGCCACCCGCGCCTCCGACGACGCCGAGACGCGTCTCCGTGCCCGCGAGGCGGTCGACGACGTTCGACAGCGCCTCGAGCGCCCGGTCCTCCATGTCGCCGCGCGGCGAGAGCGCCGACACGACGGCGTCCGCTCCGACGAACGCCTCGGCGAGAGGACCGAGGTCGAGGGCGGAGCCCTGCAGATACGCGGCCCCCGCCACCGGGTCGGTGGGCACGGAGCGGGAGATCGCGATGACCGCATGGCCGCGACTCACCGCCTCGCTGACGATGTGACGACCGGCGTAACCGGTGCCTCCGAGCACGACGATGCGAGCCATGATCTGCCTTTCCTCGGACGGTCTAGTTCTTGGCGGCGCGGAGCGACGCGACCTGGTAGAGCGCGACCGAGGTCGCGATGCCGGCGTTCAGCGACTCGGTGGCCGCCGAGATCGGGATGGAGACGATCTGATCGCAGGTCTCGGAGACCAGGCGTGACAGGCCCTTGCCCTCCGAGCCGACCACGATCACGACGGGACGATCGGCCAGCTGCAGCTCGGGCAGGGACACATCGCCGTCACCGTCGAGGCCAAGCACGAAGACACCCTGCTTCTTGAACTCCTTGAGCTGCGTGGTGAGGTTGGTCGCCAGCGCCACGGGCGTGCGGGCGACGGCTCCGGCGCTGGTCTTCCAGGCAGCGGAGTTGACACCGGCCGAGCGGCGCTGCGGAAGGATGATGCCGTGACCGCCGAACGCCGCGGTGGAGCGGATGATCGCGCCGAGGTTGCGGGGGTCCGTGATGCCGTCGAGCGCCACGAAGAGCGGCACCTCGCCCTTGTCGATGACCTGCTCGAGAAGATCCTGCGGGTGCGCGTACTCGTACGGCGGGACCTTGATCGCGACGCCCTGGTGCACGCCGTCGAAGCCGGCCATACGGTCGAGTTCCGGACGGGTGACCTCCATCACGGGGATCCCGCGATTCGTGGCGATCGCCAGCATCTCCTTCACGCGGTCGTCCATCTCGACGCGCTGCGCGATGTAGAAGGCCGTCGCCGGAATCTTCGCCCGCAGCGCCTCGAGCACGGAGTTGCGACCCGTGACGTTCTCGGTGTCGTCTCCTGCCTTCGCCTTCGGCGCGCGGTTCGAACCGCCACCGGAGCCCTGGCGACTGCCGCCGGGGCGACCCTTGCCGCCCGTCGCTGCGGCGTAGCGCTCGGCCGCGGCCTTGCGCTTGCCCGCCGGGTGCCAGGCGCGGTCCTCCGCCTTCGGCGTCGGTCCCCGCCCCTCGAGCGCCTTGCGCCCGAGTCCGCCGGTGCCCTTGGTCGGGCCCTTCTTGTTTCCCTTGCTCGCGCCGGGGCGCCCTGGCTTAGCCATCGATACTCCAATGAGTTCCGGCCGGAGTGTCCTCCAGCGTGATTCCTGCGGCGGCGATCGCATCTCGGATGCGATCCGCCGCCGCCCAGTCCTTGTCAGCGCGCGCCTGTGCGCGCTGGGTGATCATCGTCTGGATGAGTGCGTCCAGAGCGGACGCCGATGCGCCACCCTTCGTCGATGACGTCGGGGTCAGGCCGAGGACGGACGTCATCGCCAGGACGGCACGAGCCGAGTCCAGCGCCACGTCGGTCTCGCCCGCATCGAGTGCGGAGTTCCCTGCGCGCACCGTCTCATGCACGACGGCGAGGGCCTGCGGCACGCCGAGGTCGTCGTCCATCGCGGCCGCGAACGCCTCGGGAAGGCTCTGCGACGCGAACCATCCCAGTCCCCCACCGGCAGCACGGAACGCGCGCTGGAGGAACGACTCGATACGGCCCAGCGCCGCTTCGGCCTCGGTCCACGACGACTCGCCGAGGTCGAGGCTCGAACGGTAGTGCGCCGCAGCGAGGGCGTAGCGCACCACCAGCGGTTCGTGGTGCTTCAGAACGTCGGCCGCCAGCGTGAAGTTGCCGAGCGACTTGGACATCTTCTGTCCGTCGACGGTCACGAGCCCGTTGTGCACCCAGTAATGGGCGAAGCCGTCGCCCGCGGCGGTCGACTGCGCGAGCTCGTTCTCATGGTGCGGGAAGCGGAGGTCCAGCCCGCCGCCGTGGATGTCGAACTCGGCACCGAGATAGCGCTTCGACATCGCCGAGCATTCGATGTGCCAGCCCGGTCGGCCCGCGCCCCACGGGGAGGCCCACGTCGCATCCGCCGGCTCCGCCGGCTTCGTGCCCTTCCAGAGCGCGAAGTCCTGTGGATTCCGCTTACCGCGGGGATCAGCATCCTCGGCCGCCTCCATGGCGTCGAGCGACTGATGCGTCAGCGATCCGTAGTCGGACCACGAACGCACATCGAAGTACACATCTCCGGAGCCGTCCGGAGCCGGGTAGGCGTGCCCGCGCTCGATCAGCAGCGCGATCAGTTCCTGCATCTGCGGCACGGACGCCGTAGCGCGCGGCTCGTAGGTCGGAGGGAGGATGCCGACGCTGGCATACGCCGCGGTGAACTCCCTCTCCATCCGGTAGGCGAGCGCCCACCACGGCTCGGCATCCGTCGCGTTGGCGAGCACCTTGTCGTCGATGTCGGTGACGTTGCGCACGAACGTGACCCGACCGTACCGGTGCTCGAGCCAGCGACGCAGGAGATCGAAGCTCAGGGCCGCCCGGACATGGCCGATGTGGGGCCCGGACTGCACCGTGGGTCCGCAGACGTACATCGTGATGTTCTCGGGATCGAGAGGCACGAAGTCGCGCAGCAGCTGTGCGCGGGTGTCGTAGAGGCGGAGGGTCACCGCACAAGCCTACTCGGGGACTGCTGAGCGCCCGCCCCGTGGAGACGATTCACCGAGGTTGTGACGTTCCGCCGACGTATCGGGGGGTATTTCTCGGCCGATCGTCACATGCTCCGCGGAACGTCGGCCACCACCACCGCGGCGATGGCCGTGACGGCGATGCCTTCACCGCGACCGGGGAATCCGAGGCCGTCGGTCGTCGTGGCCGTGACCGACACCGGAGCGCCCAGAATCTCCGACAGGACCGCCTCCGCCTCCTGACGCCGAGGGCTGAAGCGCGGCCGGTTCCCCTGCAACTGCACGGAGACGTTCCCGATCGCGAACCCGGATTCGGCGAGCAGTTCACGCGTGCGAGCGAGGAAGACGTCGGCATGCGCGCCGGAGTACTCGGGGTGGGACGTGCCGAAGTGCTCACCGATGTCGCCGAGGCCGGCCGCTCCCAGAAGCGCATCGACGATCGCGTGGGCGACCGCATCGCCGTCGGAGTGCCCGGAGAGCGGCTGCTCCCCCGGCCACTCGAGGCCGGCGAGCCAGAGGTTCCCGTCGCCACCGAAGGCATGGACGTCCGTGCCGATACCGACTCGAGGGATGCCCGCGGGTTCGATCGATGCCGGGCGAGCGGCCGGTGTCGATGCGTCCAGCAGGTGCCTCGCACGTTCCAGATCGCCGGGAGTGGTGATCTTGAACGCGCGGGCGGAGCCGTCGATGTGCCGCACCCTGTTTCCGGCGGCCGCGAACAGGGCAGCATCGTCGGTGTACTCGATCCCGTCGGCCATCGCCGCCTCATAGGCTGCTTCGAGCTCTGCACGGGGAAACCCCTGAGGTGTCTGTGCGGCGGCCAGCTCGGAGCGGTCGACGGCGGAGACCACGGCGCCGTCTGCCACCTTCTTGAGCGTGTCGACCACAGGCAGCACGGGGATCACCCCCTCCCCCGGGACGACCGCCTGAGCGACCGCATCGATCTGCGTCGGAGGGGTGAGGGCGCGAGCGGCGTCGTGCACGAGGACGGTCGTGACATCTCCCCAGAGCGCGGCCAGACCCGCAGCCACGGACTGCTGTCGGGTGGCACCTCCGGTCACGACGCGGCCGAGGTCGCGTCGATCACCTGCCGCCGCCTCCAACTCCGCCAGCGCATCCCCTTCGTACCCGGCCGGGGCGACGACGATCACCTGCGCCGGAGCCGCGGCGAAGACGCCGTCGAGCGCGTGGCGGAGGATCGAGTGCGCGTCGATTCCGACGAGCGCCTTCGGTGCCCCTGCATCCAGGCGGGTGCCGGAGCCGGCGGCGACGACGATGATCGCGATGTCGGGAACGGGAAGCAGAGTCACCATCTCACGCTACCGCGTGGCGGGTACGACGAAGGGGCGGATGCCGAAGCATCCGCCCCTTCGCAGAGAACTCAGGAGGCGAGGACCTCGTCGAGCAGTGCGCCCGCCTTGTCCTCGTCGGTCTTCTCCGCGAGCGCGAGCTCGGAGATGAGGATCTGACGAGCCTTCGCCAGCATCCGCTTCTCGCCCGCAGACAGGCCGCGGTCCTGGTCGCGGCGCCACAGGTCGCGGACGACCTCGCTCACCTTGATCACATCGCCGGAGGCGAGCTTCTCGAGGTTCGCCTTGTACCGACGAGACCAGTTGGTGGGCTCTTCGGTGAAGGGTGCGCGCAGCACCTCGAAGACATGATCGAGACCTTCTTTTCCGATCACGTCGCGAACGCCGACCAGGTCGACATTCTCAGCAGGAACCTCGATGATGAGATCGCCCTGGGTGACGTTGAGCTTCAGATATTTCTTCGCCTCACCCTTGATGATGCGCTCCTTGACCTCGATGATGGTCGCAGCGCCATGGTGGGGATAGACGACGGTTTCGCCAACCTCAAAAAGCATAAAAACGTGTCCTTTCGGCAACCTCAAGGATACCACAGGGGAGATGCGCTAAGGTTCGCGCCCCCTGGACCTCGGGGCGGTCACGACTTACCCATAGAATGGATGCGGACATCCCGCCGGACCTCAGGAGGACCCGTGAAATCGCGCCTTGTTGCGTCTGCTGCGCTCAGCGCTCTCGTTCTGTTCGGCGCGACGGGGTGCACGTTCATCACTCCCCAGTCCACGAAGACCGAGTACGCGGCCTCGGACGGCGTCAACATCTCCGATGCCGACGGCCCGATCGATGTGCGCAACGCTCTCGTCATCGCCAACGAAGACGGCTCGGTCGGCAACCTCATCGCCGGGATCGTGAACCCGACCGATGAGAGCGCCACGCTCACCATCGCACTCGCGGACGGCGAGCCGTTCATCGTCACGGTTCCGGCCGGTGGCACCGTGAGCCTCGGCGCCGACGAGGAGCCGCTGCGCATCGTCGGCCTCGACACCATGCCCGGCGCGACCGTCGAGATCCACTTCCAGTCGGGAGACTCCACGGGCGTCAAGGCAGAGGTGCCCGTGCTCGACGGCTCGCTCCCCTACTACGCAGACCTGGTCCCCTCGGAGTCGGTACCGTCTCCGACGCCGACCCCGACCGACACGGCGGCTCCGGCACCCGCCGACTGATCCTCCGCGCAGAACGCGCAAGAGGCCGGCACCCCGTGGGGTGCCGGCCTCTTCGTCGTTCAGCCCTCGAAGCGGTATCCGAGGCCCCGCACGGTGACGAGCATCACGGGCTCGCTCGGGTTCTCCTCGATGCGGGAGCGGATGCGCTTGATGTGCACGTCGAGCGTCTTCGTGTCACCGAAGTAGTCGCTCCCCCAGACCCGGTCGATCAGCTGACCGCGAGTGAGCACACGACCGGAGTTGCGCATCAGGACCTCGAGCAGCTCGAACTCCTTCAGCGGCATGTTGATCTGCTCCCCGGCGACCGAGACGGTGTGCCGGTCGATGTCGAGCGAGACCCTGCCTCCGTCGAGCACCCGTTCGTCGAGTTCGCTGTCGGCCTGCACGACCCGGCGCAGCACGGCGCGCATCCGGGCCAGCAGTTCGCGTGACGAGTAGGGCTTCGTGATGTAGTCGTCGGCTCCGAGCTCCAGGCCCACCACGATGTCGACCTCGGAGTCCTTGGCCGTCAGCATGATGATGGGCACCGCCGACGTCGAGCGGATCTGCCGGCACACCTCGGTGCCCGGCATCCCGGGCAGCATCAGATCGAGCAGCACGATGTCGGCGCCCCGCTCCCGGAATGCCGCGAGCGCGCCGGGTCCGTCCTCCGCGATCTCGACCTCGTAGCCCTCGCGTCGCAGCAGGTACGCGAGCGGGTCGGCGAGGTCGGGCTCGTCTTCGACGAGAAGGATTCGGGTCATGCTCTCTCTCCGTTTCGAACGCGCGCGGCTGCCGCGGTCTTGGCCGCTTTGCGTGCGCGCTTCTTCTTGCTCTTCTTGCCCGTGTCGGTGTGATCCGGGGCGTCGATCCGAGGAAGTCGGATCGTGAAGGTGGATCCTCGTCCCGGGCGCGACCACAGCCGCACCTCCCCGCCGTGGCGCTGCGTGGCGTGCTTGACGATGGAGAGCCCGAGTCCGGTGCCTCCCGTGCGTCGGGAACGGGCCTCATCAGCCCGGTAGAAACGCTCGAAGATGCGTTCCCGATCCGCCTCGGCGATTCCGATGCCCTGGTCGGAGACGGCGATCTCGACCACGCCGTCCTCGGCCCGGACGCCGACCCCCACGCGCGAACCGCGGGGCGAGTAGACGATGGCGTTCGCGATGAGGTTGCCGACGGCCTCGATCAGGATCTGCGCGTCACCGCGCACCCAGACGCCCCGGTCGCCTCCCCTGGCGAGTTCCACGCCCGCGGAGTCGGCCTGCACGACATGAGCCTCGATGGAGGCGGCGATGACCTCGTCGATCGCGACGGGGCCCACCTTGGTCAGACCGTCCTCGGCCTGGAGCCGGGAGAGGCTCATGATGCGTCCGGTGAGCTGGCCGAGCCGCCCTGCCTCCGCAGAGATCCGCGCGGCGAAGATGCGTACCTGCGCCGGGTCGTCGGCCGCCGACTCGATCGCTTCGGCGAGCAGGCTCACCGCCCCCACCGGGGTCTTGAGCTCGTGGCTCGTGTTCGCCACGAAGTCCCGACGCATCTGATCGAGCCGCTCCTGCTCCGTGACGTCGCGGATGATCAGCAGGACCAGGCGCGTGCCGATCGCGCTCGCGCGTGCCGAGACGAGGCGCGGATCGAGGCTCAGTCCGCCTCGCGTGATGCGCATCGACTCGGTTGCGGAACCGCCGGCCGTCCTGACGCCGCGCACGAGCTGGCGCAGCTCCGGGTTGTCGAGCGTCGAGCCGACATCGATGCCGAACCGGCTCGCGGCGTCCGAGGCCGCGAGCACCAGCCCCGATGTGTCGACCACTCCCGCCGCGTCGTCCATGCTGTGCAGGACATCCGTGATGCCGGAGGGAATCGCCAGCGATGTCTCCTCCTGAACCCGCGCCCGCGCCCGATAGGCCCACACCACGAGCAGGGAGAGGCCGACGCCGATCACCAACCCGATGGCGAGCGAAGACAGCGCGAGCTGCGGCAAGGTCATGTCATAAGCGTAGAGTGCGTTCACCCTCCGTCCGGCGGGTTTCCGCGCCCTGGCGGGAACAGGAGAAGTACTATTCACGTGCTGGGCACCGTTCGTTAACCTTCGAAGCAGACAATCGCTTCGGGCCTGTGCGGGAGCACAGACCTGCTCTCGTGCGGACGACCCGCCGTCTCGCGCTGTCCCGGCCGAGATCCGAATGAAAGGTTGCGCCCCAACATGCGCGAAGTCTTCCACCAGTCCCTCGAGGACCTCCAGTCCCGCCTCGTGGAGATCGCCGACCTCGTCACGGTCTCGATCGACAAGGCGACGAGGGCGTTCGCGACGAGCGACGTCGCCCTGGCCGAAGAGGTGATCGCCGACGACGCGAAGATCGACGAACTGGCCGTCGCGCTCGACGAGCAGGCCATCGAGATCCTCGCCCGCCAGCAGCCGGTCGCCCGCGATCTTCGCATCGTCGTGACGGCACTGCGTGTGAGCGCGTCGCTCGAGCGGATGGGCGACATGTCCGAGCACATCGCGCAGCTCGCCCGGCTCCGCTTCCCCGAGAGGGCCATCCCGAGGGGCCTCAAGGGCACCTTCGTGAAAATGGGCGAGCTCGACGTGGAGGTCGCGCGTACGCTCTCGGAGCTGCTGCGCACCCAGGACCTGCGTTTCGCCGACGCCATCCGAAATGCGGATGACGACGTCGATGAGCTCCACGCCACCGTCTTCGAGAAGGTGCTCAGCGACAACTGGAAGGGCGAGGCCACGGCCACCGTCGACGCCACCCTCGCCAGCCGCTACCACGAGCGCTTCGCCGACCACGCGGTGGCCGTCGCGAAGAAGGTCGTCTACCTCGCCACCGGTGACTGGGCCGTCGAGGAGGAGGACATCCCCCTCGCCGTCGAGCAGCAGGAGCTCGGCCAGCAGGAGTACGGCCACGCCTGACCCGCCACGCGACACCCCGCTTTCACGCCGAGACCCCGTGCTGCAGACATCTGCAGCACGGGGTCTCGGCGTCTTCCCGGGGTGTCGGGCTCTTACTTCTTGCCCTGCGCCGCGACGGCGGCAGCACCGGCGGCAGCGGCCTCCGGGTCGAGGTAGCGACCGGGGCCGGTGGGAACGTTGTTCTCGTCCAGCTCGTAGACCAGCGGGATGCCGGTCGGGATGTTCAGCTCGGCGATGTCTTCGTCGCTGATGCCCTCGAGGTGCTTCACAAGGCCGCGCAGCGAGTTGCCGTGCGCGGTGACGAGCACGGTCTTGCCGGCCTCGAGGTCGGGGACGATCGCGCTCTCCCAGTACGGGAGCAGGCGGTCGATCACGAGCTTGAGCGACTCGGTGCGCGGCACCTCGCCGTCGATGCCCGCGTAACGGACGTCGCCGACCTGGCTGAACTCGCTCTCATCGTCGAGCACGGGCGGCGGCACGTCGAACGAACGACGCCAGAGCTGGAACTGCTCGGGACCGAACTCTTCGAGGGTCTGCGCCTTGTCCTTGCCCTGAAGAGCACCGTAGTGGCGCTCGTTGAGCCGCCAGGAGCGGGTCACCGGGATCCAGAGGCGGTCGGCGGCGTCGAGAGCGATGTTCGCCGTCTGGATCGCACGACTCAGCAGGGACGTGTGCAGCACGTCGGGGAGGATGCCGGACTCGGCGAGGAGCTCGCCACCTCGGCGCGCCTCCTTCTGGCCCTGCTCGTTGAGGCGGACGTCCACCCAGCCGGTGAACAGATTCAGTTCGTTCCATTCGCTCCGGCCGTGGCGGAGCAGGATGAGGGTGCGCGTCGCAGTCATGTCGCCAGTTTATCCGGGCCGGGGCCGGCGCCCGATTCGGATGCTGGGAGGATGGAGACATGGCGTCATCTCCCCTCGGTCGGCCGACCCGTGGCACCACGGGGACGAACCGGCTGCGGCGCAACGACCGCTGGATCGCGGCGAGCGATGCCCTGCGCCGAGCATCCGACCCCTTGGTCGTGGATCTCGGCTACGGTGCCAGCGGCGTCACTGCGTTCGAGCTCGCGACGCGCCTGGTCCGGGTGCGCGACGACGTCGAGGTGCGAGGTCTGGAGATCGACCCGGCACGCGTCGCGACGGCCGACGCCCAGCTCGCCGAGGTGCGAGCGGGACGCACCTCCTTCGCCCCCGACCTCCCGGTCTCATTCGCGCGCGGCGGCTTCGAGGTCCCCCTTCCCGACGGTCGCAAGGCTGCGGTGATACGCGCCATGAACGTGCTGCGCCAGTACGACGAGCCAGACGTGCCGACCGCGTGGGCGCGTATGGCGTCGCGCCTCGCACCGGACGGCCTGCTGTTCGAGGGGACCTGCGACGAGATCGGCCGCGTCTCGAGCTGGATCGACGTCGACGCGCACGCTGTGCCGCTGCGCTTCACGATCTCTCTCCGGCTCGCCGATCTGGAGTGGCCGAGCATCGTCGCCGAAAGGCTGCCGAAGGCGCTCATCCACCGCAACGTGCCCGGCGAACGGATCCACGCACTCCTCGTCGAGCTCGACCGCGAGTGGGAGCGGGCCGCGCCCCTGTCGACGTTCGGTGCCACACAGCGCTTCCTCGCCGCCGTGGGCGCTCTTCGCGCTCAGGGGTGGCCGGTGCTTGGCGGACGGACACGCTGGCGGCTGGGCGAGCTCACGCTGCCCTGGGCGGCCGTCGCTCCCCTACCGGGCTGAGGTCAGCTGCCGACGCCGGTGCTGCGCGGGTCCGGGGCGGACGGACGACGAGACAGTCGTGTGAGGCGCGGGATGTCTGCGACGGCACCGGCATCGGCCGGCACGATCACCTGCTGAGACGCGGCGATGTCGATGCCGTCGGCACGCACCACCAAATCGCCGATCGGCGCGCGACGGGAGAGGATTGCGAGCGCGATCGGCCCGCCTTCATGGTGCCGGGCCACCGAGGTGATGTGCCCGACCTCATCGTCTCCCGCGAGGACCGCGTCTCCGGGCTCGGGAAGCACGGCGTCGCTGCCGTCGAGGTGCAGCGCAGCCAGACGGCGCGGAGGATGTCCGAGGTTGTGCACCTTGGCGACGGTCTCCTGTCCGCGGTAGCAGCCCTTGTTCAGGTGCACCGCACTGCGGATCCAGTCGGACTCGTGGGGCAGCGAGCGCTCGTCGACCTCGGTGCTCCAGCGCGGGCGCCAGGCGGCGATGCGCAAGGCCTCGGCGGCGAGGAGTCCGGCGAGGGCATCGCGGTCGAGCGATGCGGCGAGCGCATCCGCCGCGTCCGCGCTCAGGATCGCGACCCGCCATGCGTAGTCCGCGGCAGGATGCTCGGCGACCTCGGCGTACTGATGCCCTCCGCTGCTGATCCGCTGCCACGGGTCGGCCCAGATCAGGGGGCTGCCGTTCGGCGCGAGGGCGGCGGCGGATGCCGCGGCGGCCACCGCACCCCCGTCGATGTAGCCGATGAGCTCGAGGTCGGGGCGCACGTCGACCGTCGCCTGAGTGCGGAACTTCATGCGGGTCAACCAGCCCGCGAGTGCATCGGCATCGCCCGCGTCGGCGATGAGCCAGGTCGATGTGCCGTCGTCGAGGACGCCGGCCGCGTGCTCGACGCGCCCCTGCGGGTCGAGCACCAGCAGCTCGGTGCTCTCGCCGGCGGTGAGACGGCCCACCGACTGCGAAGTGATCGAGTCGAGCCAGGTCAGACGCTCCGGTCCCGACACCTCGATGATCGTCCGGTCGCCGAGAGGGGCCAGGGCCGCGCCGTCGGCGAGACGTCGCTGCTCGCGGAAGGCGTCGCCGAAATGCATGATCCGGTCGCCATCGGACACGACACCGTCGAGTTCACCGAAGCCCGGCATGTCAGACCTTGGCCAGTCGCGCCGAGGCGTGCGCGCGGAGCGGGGTGCCGAGGGCCGCGACGTCCCATGCCCACAGCAGGTGACCGTCGACCAGGCCGTACATGCGGGAAGAAGCGGTGTGCACCTTCGCTCCGGAGCTGCGGACGACGGCATCCGTGCCGATATCGACGCGGGGTCCGTTGATCTCGCCGATGTAGAGCTCGAGCGCGCCGTCGGAGTGGGCGACGGAGACCTCGATCGGGAATCCGCCGCTGGGCGCGCGCAGCTCCTCGACGTCGTCGACCGTGCGGGTGACGGCGGGAGCCATCGGCGGGAGCAGTGCGGGACCCGGATCTGCCGACGTGGCCGGGCGGGCGAGCCGCCAGAAGCCGGTCTCGGCAAGGAGAGCCGTAGCCGGTGCGCCGTCTTCCGAGAGGAACGTCGCGGTACCGGAGTAGTTCAGGAAGGGGCCGCCGTCGTGGCTGAAGCTGACCCGGTGCGTGAACTCGCCCTGCAGACGTTCGTCACCCACCGGATAGTCGATGACGCCCGTGCCCTCCCACACGCCGATGAGCCACGCGAGAGGCGCGAGGTCGGCGGGAAGGTCGGTGGGGAGTTCGATCACGATCGCGTCAGCGCTGGCCGCGGAAGAGGTTGCGCAGCACCACTGCCGAGACGAAGACGATAGCGAGGCTCGCGAGGCCCAGCAGGCCGATGAAGAAGATTTCGAGCGCCATGAGGTCCATGTGCTCCACCTTACCGCGCCGCGCCGGCGTCAGGACGGGATCAACGCCGCCAGGCCGAAACCGATCGAGATAAGCCCCATCAGCAGCAGGGCGCCCGTGACACTGCTCGCCACCCGGAAGATGAAGCCCTGCGTGCGCCCGTACCAGAGCTGCACGGCGAACGACAGCAGCACGACGCCGCCGAAGCCGACCAGCATCCACGGCACGCGCCACTCCTCGGGCACGAAGATGCCGATCGCCACCGTGGCGACGAACGCCGCCGCCCACACGACGATCACGCCGACGAACGCGTTGCGCGGTGCGAGTGCTGGATCCGTCATGACACCATTGTTGCGCATCGCCTCCCGGTATCATGGCGGCACGACGTCGATCCCCCCGTCGGTGAGGAGTGCGCGTGGCCCTGGTCCTGGTTCTGACCAACGCTCCGCTCTCGGAGCAGGTCCTGCCCGCTCTCGAGTTGCTGAGCCATAAAGCGCGCCAGATTCCGGCGGAAACCGCACAGCTGGTCAACGCCCCGGAGTACGACGTCGTGATCGTCGACGGTCGTCATGACCTGGTGGCGGCGAAGTCGCTGTGCCGCCTGCTGCGCGCCACCGGACAGGACGCGCCGCTGCTCCTCGTGGTCACCGAAGGCGGCATGAGTGCTCTCTCCGGCGACTGGGGCATCGACGACGTCCTGCTCGTCACCGCGGGACCAGCCGAGATCGACGCACGACTGCGTCTCGCACTCGCGCGGCGAGATGACGTCGCCGAGCCCGCACGGGTGCAGGCCTCCGGGGTCACGATCGATGAGCAGTCGTACTCGGCGAAGCTGCGCGGCCGCCCCCTGGATCTCACCTACAAGGAGTTCCAGCTCCTGCACTTCCTCGCGACGCATCCGTCACGTGTCTTCACCAGGGAGCAGCTGCTCAGCGAGGTCTGGGGTTACGACTACTTCGGCGGCACCCGCACCGTCGATGTGCATGTGCGGCGGCTCCGGGCGAAGCTCGGCGACCAGGAGCAGATCATCGGCACCGTGCGCAACGTCGGCTATCGGTTCAACGTCAACGAGGACGAGAACGTCGCCGCAGCCGGGTGAGGACGGACACCGTTCACACGAGCGTCACCCGGCGGTGCTTAGATGTACCCCATGATCGATCCCGCACTCGCCGACGCCGGCCTCGGAGACGCCGAAGACGATGACTTCGACGCCATCGAGTCGCCCGACTCCCAGCTCCCGGACCACCGCTACCTGGATCGCGAGCTGAGCTGGCTCGCGTTCAACCAGCGCGTGCTGGAGCTCGCCGAGGATCCGTCGCTGCCCGAACTCGAACGGGCCAACTTCCTGGCGATCTTCGCCAGCAACCTCGACGAGTTCTTCATGGTGCGCGTGGCGGGCCTCAAGCGGCGCATCATGACCGGGCTCGCCGTGCCGACCAACATCGGCCGCTCCCCCGTCGACGCACTCGCGGACATCTCCCGCGAGGCGCACGCCCTGCAGCTGCGTCACGCGGATGCATGGATCTCGCTGGTCCGCCCTGCCCTCGCGGAATCCGGCGTCGAGATCACCGACTGGACCGAACTCACCGACGGCGAGCGCTCCGCGCTGTCCGAGTACTTCCAGGCCCAGGTGTTCCCGGTGCTCATGCCGCTCGCGGTCGACCCGGCTCACCCGTTCCCGTACATCTCCGGCCTGTCGCTGAACCTCGCGATCCGCATCCGCAACGCGCGAACCGGTCGGCAGGAGTTCGCCCGCCTCAAGGTCCCACCCATGCTCCCCCGCTTCGTCGAGGTGCCCGGCGGCGGCGAGATCAAGCGGTTCCTTCGCCTGGAGGAGCTCATCGCGAACCATCTGGGCGATCTGTTCCCCGGCATGGAGGTGCTCGACCACCACGCGTTCCGTCTGACGCGCAACGAAGACGTGGAGATCGAGGAGGACGAGAGCGAGAACCTCATCCAGGCCCTCGAGGCCGAGCTGCTCCGCCGCCGGTTCGGTCCGCCGATCCGCCTAGAGATCACCGACGACATGGATGACGTCACGATGGACCTGCTGGTCCGCGAGCTCGACATCACCGACCTGGAGGTCTACCGCCTCCCCGGCCCGCTCGATCTGCGCGGCCTGTTCGATCTGTCCCGCATCGACCGCCCAGACCTTCGCTACCCGCCGCACCTGCCCACCACAGCCGTGGCCTTCCAGCCCGCGGGATCGAGCAACCGCGCCGACATCTTCAAGGCCATCCGCAAATCGGACGTGCTCGTGCACCATCCGTACGAGTCGTTCACCACCAGCGTGCAGGCGTTCCTCGAGCAGGCCGCGCGCGACCCGCACGTTCTCGCCATCAAGCAGACGCTGTACCGCACGTCCGGTGACAGCCCCGTCGTGCAGGCGCTGATCGACGCCGCCGAGGCCGGAAAGCAGGTGCTGGCGCTCGTCGAGGTGAAAGCCCGATTCGATGAGGCCAACAACATCGTCTGGGCACGCAAGCTCGAGAAGGCCGGCGTGCACGTGGTCTACGGACTCGTCGGGCTCAAGACGCACTGCAAGCTCGCCCTCGTCATCCGCGAGGAAGACGGCAAGCTCCAGCACTACTCCCACGTCGGCACCGGCAACTACAACCCGAAGACCAGCCGCATCTACGAGGACTTCGGTCTGTTCACCGCCGATGCGCAGGTCGGCAAAGACCTGACGCGACTCTTCAACGAGCTCAGCGGCTACGCCATCGAGAAGAAGTTCAAGCGTCTCCTCGTCGCTCCGCTGCACCTCCGGAAGGGCCTCGTCCGCCAGATCGACGCCGAACGCCGGAACGCCGAGGCCGGCGTGCCTGCCCACATCCGCATCAAGGTGAACTCGATGGTCGACGAGGAGATCATCGACGCGCTCTATCGCGCGAGCGCCGCGGGCGTGAAGGTCGACGTCTGGGTGCGCGGCATCTGCAGCCTGCGCACCGACCTCGACGGCATCAGCGACAACATCACCGTGCGCAGCATCCTCGGGCGCTACCTGGAGCACTCGCGCATCTTCGCCTTCGAGAACGGCGGAGACCCGCAGGTGTACATCGGCAGCGCCGACATGATGCACCGCAACCTCGACCGTCGCGTCGAAGCGCTGGTGCGGGTCACCGACCCCGCGCACCTGAAGGAGCTGCAGACGTTCTTCGACCTGGCGATGGATGCCGGGACGACGTCGTGGCACCTGGGCGCCGGAGGCGTGTGGGAGCGCCACGCCGTCGACGCGGACGGCAAGCCCCTGATCGACCTGCAGGATAAGACCATGGGGTTGATCCAGAGGCGTCGCCGCGCACGGGCGGTGCGATGACCGGGCGGCAGCTGCAGCTCCCGCCCGACACCGCGACCGGCTCGAAGTGGGCGGACAAAGCCGTGTACGCCGCGGGGGCCGTGGTCTGGCGCCTCGTCGACGGCAAGCTGCGGATCCTCCTGATCCACCGCACGAAGTATCGCGACATCACGCTGCCCAAGGGCAAGGTCGATCCCGGAGAGATGCTCGCCGAGACCGCCGTGCGTGAGGTGCACGAGGAGACCGGCATCCGCGTCTCGCTCGGCGTCCCGGTCGGCGTCAGCCGCTATCACCTCGCCTCCCGGAAGCAGAAGGTCGTGCACTACTGGGCCGCCGAGGCGACCGAAGACGCGATCCGCGAGTCGACGTTCCTGCCCAACCGGGAGATCGCGGCGCTTGAGTGGGTCAGCGTCAAGAAGGCTCGTTCCCGCCTGAGCTACCCCGTCGACCTGGAGATCCTCGACTTCTTCACGATCCTCGTCGACGACGGCGTGCTCCGCACCTTCCCGGTGATCGCGCTGCGCCACGCGAAGGCGATGTCGCGATCGGACTGGGATCGCTCGGATGCCGCGCGACCGCTGACCGACCGCGGGCGCAAGCAGGCGAAGTCCATCGTCGGCCCCCTGCGCGCTTTCGGGGTGCGCAAGATCGTGACCAGCGATGCCGTGCGCTGCGTCGAGACGGTCACACCCCTCGCCAAGGCACTCGATCGCAAGCCCGTGCAGACGGAGAAGATCAGTCAGGACGCGTGGGAAGACGGCACCGCCGATCTCCGCTCTGTCGTCGGGCGTCGCGTCCGTTCCGGAAAGCCCGCTGTGCTGTGCAGCCACGGCCCGGTGCTTCCGGCACTGCTGTCGGAGATCGCCCTGGCCACCGGCACCGTCCACGGCTCGTATCTCGGCAGCGCCTCGGACCTGGAGCCCGCCGCGTTCTCCGTCGTCCACCTGTCGGCCACGAACCCCGGCTCGGGCATCATCGCGATCGAGACGCACATCCCCAAGGTCTGACGCTTCGACAAGCTCAGCGACCCAGGCCCGGAATCCCGCGGGAGCGCCCCAGAGAGTCGCCCGTCGTTCACCTGCCGTTCACCTGCTCGGGAGAGTCTCGTTAACCGTCGCCCATAGCGTCACTGTGTGCCCTGCACCGGGCCCCACCCATCCAAGATCGAAGGATCCACAGTGAAGATCTCCCGAATCGCACGAATCGGCGCCATCGGCGCCGTGGCCGCTCTCGCCCTCGCCGGCTGTGCCGCGAACGAAGGCGGAACGGGCGGCTCCAGCGAAGAGCCCTCCGAGTCCACGCTCTCCGGCACGATCGACGCCACCGGCGCGTCCTCGCAGGCCGCCGCCCAGGAGGCCTGGGTCGCCGCGTTCCAGAGCGCCAACCCCGATGTGACCGTCAACTACGAGCCGACCGGCTCCGGCACGGGTCGCGAGAACTTCCTCGAGGGCGGCAGCAACTTCATCGGCTCCGACCGCGCCTTCAACGACGAGGAGATCGCCGCCGGCGGCTTCGGCGCCTGCACGACCGACGACATCGTCGAGGTTCCCCTCTACATCTCGCCCGTCGCCGTCGCCTTCAACCTCGAGGGGGTCGACACCCTCAACCTGGATGCCGCCACCATCGCGGGCATCTTCGCCGGCACCATCAGCAACTGGAACGATCCGGCCATCGCCGCCCTGAACGACGGCGTCGAGTTGCCCGACCTGGCGATCTCGCCGGTGCACCGCTCCGACCCCTCCGGCACGCAGGAGACGTTCACCAAGTACCTGAGCGCCACCGCCGGTGACATCTGGACCTACGAGCCGGCCGACGTCTGGCCGATCCAGGGCGGCGAGGCCGCGCAGGGCACCTCGGGCGTCAAGCAGGCCATCACGGCCGGCAACGGAGCCATCGGCTTCCTCGACGCATCGCAGGCCGACGGTCTCGGCCAGGTCGCGGTGGGCGTCGGCGAGGAGTTCGTCCCCTACTCCGCCGAGGCCGCATCGAAGCTCGTCGAGAACTCCCCGCTGGCCGAGGGCCGCGGCGAGGCCGACCTCGTCTTCGACGTCGACCCGGCTTCTGCGGCCGACGGCGCCTACCCGATCGCCCTGGTCAGCTACCTCATCGGCTGCGAGCAGTACGAGGACAGCAACGTCGCGGAGCTCGTGAAGGAGTACTTCTCCTACATCGCGAGCGCCGAGGGCCAGGACGCCGCTGCGGAGAACGCCGGCAGCGCCCCGATCTCGGACGGTCTGCGCGAGCAGGTGCTGGCCGCGATCGACCTGATCCAGGTCGGCTGATCCAGCCGATCGACTGACGGCAGTGCCCCCGCGTCCTCATCGGGCGCGGGGGCACCTCCCGGTCAGAATCCGATCCATATCGACCCGGCCCGAAACAGGGAGATCATGAGCACGACCGCGCAGGCGCCCACACCGGCACCGATCAAGGCGCCGCCCGCACCGATCAAGGCGAAGCAGCGACTGGGCGACCGGGTCTTCTCGGGCACCGCGCTCGGGGCGGGGATCATCATCCTCATCGTCCTCGCGCTCGTCGCCGCCTTCCTCTTCATCCAGAGCCTTCCGGCGTTCCAGCTCGACACCACCGACAACCACATCCTCAAGGGCGAGTCCTTCTGGGTGTACGTGTGGCCGCTGGTCTTCGGCACGCTCTGGGCCTCGTTCATCGCCCTGCTCATCGCCGCCCCGATCGCCATCGGCATCGCGCTGTTCATCTCGCACTACGCGCACCGGCGACTCGCAGCCTTCCTCGGCTACGTCATCGACCTCCTCGCCGCCGTGCCTTCCGTGGTGTTCGGTCTCTGGGGCGGACTGGTGCTCGCTCCCCTGCTGCAGCCCATCTACGCCTGGTTGAACACGAACGCCGCCTGGGTCCCCTTCTTCGGCGGCCAGGTCTCGTCCACCGGCAAGACGATCCTCACCGCGGCCCTCGTGCTCGCGGTGATGTGCATCCCGATCATGACGGCCATCTGCCGCGAGGTCTTCCTGCAGACGCCGAAGCTCCATGAGGAAGCAGCCCTCGCGCTCGGCTCCACCCGGTGGGAGATGGTCCGCATGGCCGTGCTCCCCTTCGCGCGCGGCGGCATGGTGTCGGCAGCGATGCTGGCTCTCGGCCGCGCACTCGGCGAGACCATGGCCGTGACCATGGTGCTCTCCCCCTCGGCCGTCGTCAGCTTCCTGGTGCTCACCGCCACCAACCCCACGCCGATCCCCGCCAACATCGCTCTGGCCTTCCCCGAAGCGCACGGCACCGGTGTCAACACGCTGATCGCGACCGGCCTCATCCTCTTCGTCGTGACCTTCGCGGTCAATGCGCTGGCGCGCTGGATCGTCGCCCGCCGCGCCGAGTTCTCGGGAGCGAACTGACATGACCACCCTCACCGCCGCTCCCACCGCGTCCGGCACGGCGTCCCTCACCTCCGGCAAGCTGCCGAAGTGGGCTCCGTGGGCCCTGCTCGCGGCATCCTTCGCCATCTCCGCCGCGATCTTCGGGGTCGCTGCGGCCGCCGCCGGGTCCAGCCTCGCCGACTTCAACATCGTCGGCACCGCGATCGTCGGCATCCTGCTCTACATGATCATCATCACGGTGATCTCCTCGATCGCGGAGAGCCGCCGCAAGGCCGTCGACCGACTGATGACGGCCCTCGTCGCCACCGCGTTCCTGATCGCCCTGCTTCCGCTCGTGTCGCTGCTGTGGACGGTCGTGGCCAACGGCATCGAGCGGTTCGACGCCGAGTTCTTCAGCTACTCGATGCGCAACGTCGTCGGCGAGGGCGGCGGCATCGTGCACGCCATCTGGGGCACGCTCCTGATCACCCTGACGGCGACCGTGATCTCGGTGCCGATCGGCCTGATGACCTCGATCTACCTCGTCGAATACGGCCGGGGCAAGATCGCCAAGGCGATCACCTTCTTCGTCGACGTCATGACCGGCATCCCCTCGATCGTGGCCGGTCTGTTCATCTACGCCGTCTTCGCGCTGATCTTCAAGCCCGGCATCTCGATGGGATTCATGGGCGCGCTCGCACTCGCCGTGCTGATGACCCCTGTGGTCGTGCGCGGTAGCGAGGAGCTGCTGCGGATCGTGCCGAACGAGCTTCGCGAGGCGTCCTACGCGCTCGGAGTGCCGAAGTGGCTGACGATCCTCAAGGTCGTGCTGCCGACCTCGATCGCCGGCATCACGACCTCGATCATGCTCGCCATCTCCCGCGTCATCGGCGAGACCGCGCCCCTGCTGCTCACCGCGGGCTTCACGCAGAGCATGAACCTGAACATCTTCAACGGCCAGATGATGACGTTGCCGGTGTTCGCCTACAACCAGTACATGAACCAGGGCACGAGTCCCGATGCCGCCGTCGCGCGCGCCTGGGCCGCCGCCCTCACCCTCATCCTCATCGTCATGGTCCTGAACCTTCTCGCGCGTCTCATCGCGAAGTTGTTCGCCCCGAAGGTCTCCGGCCGCTGAGCGCCCGACCACTCAGAACAGGAATCCACGTGTCCAAGAGCATCGAAGTCAACGACCTCAACGTCTACTACAGCAGCTTCCTCGCGGTGGAGGGCGTCTCCCTCGACATCCAGCCGCGGAGCGTCACCGCCTTCATCGGCCCCTCGGGCTGCGGCAAGTCCACGTTCCTGCGCACCCTGAACCGCATGCACGAGGTCATCCCCGGCGCACGCGTCGAAGGCGAGGTGCTGCTCGACGGCAAGGACCTCTACGGTCCCGGTGTCGACCCGGTGCTCGTGCGCCGTCAGGTCGGCATGGTCTTCCAGCGGCCGAACCCGTTCCCCACGATGTCCATCAAGGAGAACGTGCTCGCAGGCGTGAAGCTCAACAACTCGCGCATGTCCAAGAGCGACCAGGACGCCCTGGTGGAGAAGTCGCTCACCGGTGCGAACCTGTGGAACGAGGTCAAGGACCGCCTCGACCGCCCGGGCTCCGGCCTGTCGGGCGGACAGCAGCAGCGTCTGTGCATCGCGCGCGCGATCGCCGTGTCGCCCGAGGTGCTGCTCATGGACGAGCCGTGCTCGGCCCTCGACCCGATCTCGACCTACGCGATCGAGGAGCTGATCGGCGAGCTCAAGAACGAGTTCACGATCGTGATCGTCACGCACAACATGCAGCAGGCGTCGCGCGTGTCCGACAAGACGGCCTTCTTCAACATCGCCGGCACGGGCAAGCCGGGGAAGCTCATCGAGTACGACGACACCACGAGCATCTTCACGACCCCGTCCGTGCAGGCCACCGAGGACTACGTCTCCGGCCGCTTCGGTTGAGCTGAGGTTCACTGCCACTGCCTTCCGCCACTGCCACTGAAGGGCTCGGGTGTCGCGGCATCCGGGCCCTTCCTGCATGTCCGCCGGCACAGCTTCGGAGATCGGACGATGACACGCCGATGCGAGCATCCACTCTCCGGGGTGTCGCGCGCGATCTCCGAAGTTGTGCTCCTGAATCAACCTTCCTGCACAGGTAGCGAGTCGCCCGTGATCTCCCCGCGTTGCGGGGCCGGGGTCATGATGCGAACCGCGGGCGGGCACTCTCGAAGCATGTGCGGTGCTGCGGGTGATCAGGTGTGGATGTACGGCACGCTGCGTCGGCGGATGCGGCGCGCGGAGATAGCGCGCCTCGCTCGGGACGGCCACCTCATCCACCTGCGCCGTGGCGTCTACGCGAGTTCTGACGCGTGCCGGGATGTTCTCGACGCTGCGGCTCACGGCGGTGTGATCGGCTGCGAGTCAGCCGCGCGGCACCTTGGACTCTGGGTACTCGATTCACCGCAGCTGCATGTCTGGATGTACGGCGACCGCCATCAGTACACGCACGGCGACGAACCGTGTTCCTGCATCGCGCATTGGGACGACGCTCCGCGCGCATCGGCGTTCGCGCTCCCTTCGGTCCCGCGAGTACTGTGGCAGATCTTCCGATGTCGCGGCGAAGAGCGCTTCTTCGTCGCGCTTGAGTCCGCGCGGCGGCAAGGTCTGATCGACGCGTCCGGTCTGCGGTGGTTGCGACAGGCGCTGGGAAGGAAAGGCCGAGATCTGGTGGCGTTCTCTCGCACGGACTCGGACAGCGGATTGGAGTCGCTGCTTCGGCTGAGGCTGCGCGCATACGGCTGGAATGTCCGCACCCAGGTGTGGATCGTCGGTACGGGTCGTGTGGACCTCCTCATCGGGGATTGGCTCATCGTCGAAGCAGATGGCCGGGCGAATCACGATCCTCGCTCCCTCCGTCACAAGGACTTGGTCCGAGATGCCAACGCCGCCGCGTGGGGGCACGCGACGCTGCGATTCGACTACGCGATGATCGTGCACGATTGGGATCTCGTCGAGCGCGCGATCGTCGAGACCCTACGGCAGCGCCGCTGACACGACCCCTCCCGCGGCATCCGTCCGGCGACACAACTTCGGATCTCGTGGCCGACACCCCGTTGGCTGGAACCGATCCTCGGCGCGTCGGCGACGATCTCCGAAGTTGTGTCGC
>NZ_SSDF01000053.1 GCF_004794515.1 Microbacterium sp. A20
CACCGCCCACGGCACCGCCCGCGGCTCCGCCCGCTGCCCCGCCGGCTCCGCCGGCACCGCCGAGCGATCCCACTCAGCCTCCGGCGTGATCTTCTGACACAGAGCCCTCGATTTCGATCGGGGGCTCTGTGCTGTTCTGGCTGGTCGTCGCTCCGACGTGCCCGCTAACGTGGAGGACATGGTCTTGTCTCAGCGCCGAGTGGGCGCGTCCGGTCTTCTGGTGTCATCCACCGGCCTCGGCTGCAACAACTTCGGGCGAGCGGGGACGGTGACAGAGACCCTCTCCGGAACCCGCGAGGTGATCGATGCGGCACTCGCCAACGGCATCACGTTCTTCGACACCGCCGACATGTACGGCGCGGTGGCCGGCGCGAGCGAGACTCTGATGGGCGAGGCTCTCGAGGGGCGACGCGACCGCGTTGTGCTCGCCACGAAGTTCGGCCAGGAACGCGACATGGGCTACGAGTTCCCGGCGGCGCGTGGCTCTCGCCGCTACGTCCGGCGGGCGGTCGAGGAGTCGCTTCGGCGGCTCCGCACCGACTGGATCGACCTCTACCAGCTGCATCTGCCAGACCCGGAGACGCCGATCGCCGAGACGACAGATGCGCTCGACGAGCTCGTGCGCGAAGGCAAGATCCGCTACTACGGGCACTCGAACTTCACCGGATGGCAGATCGCCGAGGCGGAGTTCACATCCCGCGCGCGATCCTCGGGCAGGTTCATCTCCGCACAGAACCATTATTCGCTGCTCGCGCGCGCGGCCGAACGCGAAGTGTTGCCCGCCGTGGAGAGGTATGAACTGGGCTTCTTCCCGTACTTCCCGTTGCACAACGGACTCCTCACGGGCAAGTTCACGCGCGAGGGCGGGCCGGCGTCCAGCCGGATCATGTCCGCTCGTCGCCATGTCTGGGAGAACGCGCCATGGGAGGCCATCGACGCCTTCCGCGGCTTCTGCGACGAGCGTGGCATCACGATGTTGGAGGCGTCGTTCGGCTGGCTTCTCGCCCGGCCGGCCGTCTCCAGCGTGATCGCCGGCGCGACGACGCCGGAGCAGGTCGAAGCGAACGCCGCGGCGGGTGATTCGTGGCGTCCGAGCGCCGCAGACGAGAAGATCATCGACGAACTGTTCCCTCTGCCGGCCGACCCGGGCGCCCGAGTGTGATCGCAGTGTGGGGGAGTTCTACTACGATGTGTGAGTATCCTGCGGACGCCCGACCCGTCGCAGATCCATCGGAGGCAGCACGTGGCTGAGACGAAGACGCATCGCGTCACGGTTGCGCAGCGCCCGCTGCTTCTCTCCTGGGCGGGGGTCACCGATCTCGGTCGTCGCCGGGAGACCAACCAGGATGCGTTCCTGGCCGAGTTCCCGCTGTTCGTCGTCGCAGACGGCATGGGCGGTCACGCCGGTGGAGAGATCGCGAGTCGCAGCACGGTGGAGCGACTCCAGGCCGTGGTCTCCGCGGGGGACGTCAACGCTCCGGCCATCGAGCAGGCGCTCGAACGTGCGGTGAGCGACATCGCCGATCACCCCGACACGACCGACGAGGGCACCGGAACCACGCTCACCGGTGTCTTCTTCGTCGTCGACGGTGACGAAGCCCGGTGGGTGGCTCTGAACATCGGAGACTCCCGCGTCTACCTTCTTCGCGATGACCGACTCGTCCAGGTCACGACGGATCATTCCGTGGTGCAGGAGCTGATCACCGCGGGCAAGCTCAGCCCGGAAGAGGCCGAGGGGCACCCGTACAGCAACGTCATCACGAGGGCCGTGGGAGCGAGCGAGCTCACGGCGCCCGACTACGTCACGATCGATGTGCGTGCGGGCGACCGGTTCGTCATCTGCTCCGACGGGCTCACCAAAGAGCTCACAGACTATGGGATCCAGCACTTCCTCCGGGAGCACCACGATCCGAGCCGTAGCGTGGAGGCGATGCTCGCCGCCGCGCTGGAGAACGGCGGGCGTGACAACGTGACGCTCATCATCGTGCAGGTCGAAGACGAGGACGAGTCGTCCTCCCCAATCGAGGACACCGCAGAGTAGCCACTCGGCGCTGTGGACAGCGCCGTCGCGTCGGGGGAAATGCGATCCACTGGACGCATGGAACCCCTCCCGATCGTGCTCCCGACGGCTTCCGCACCCTCTCGTCGTGCGCCCGTACCGTTCATGGCGGCGATCGTCCCGGTGGCCGGAGGTGTGGTGCTGTGGCTGATCACCGGTTCGGTGTTCGCGCTGTGCTTCGCGGCCCTGGGGCCCTTGATGATGGTGGCATCGTTCGTCGACGCTGCTCGAAACCGGCGACGCGAACGTCGGCGTGACGCCGCACAGTCCGAGCAGGACTGGGCGACCGCCGAGGCCGAGCTCGAGCTCCGTCACCAGGAAGAGCGCGAGGGCCGGTGGCTGCGGCACCCTGACACGGCTGCGAGCCTCGCGCAGCCGCCTCTGCGTGGTGCACAGCCGCCGGACTCCCTGACATCGCTCGTGGTCGGCGCCGGGAGCTCGCCGAGCGCAATACGGTGCAGCGGAGGCGAAGACGGTCGCGGTCGGGAGTTCCGCGAGCGATGCGGAGTCCTCGAGGGCGCCCCGATCGTGGTGCCGTTGGGCGGAGGGGTGTGTCTTCGAGGTGCGCGGCCGATGATCATGGCCGCGGCACGCGCGCTCGTGCTGCAGCTGAGCCTTCGGTTCAGCGCAGCGCAGCTCTCCCTCGTCGGCACAGAGGTCCGCGATTGCGGGCTCGACGCCCTGCCGCACGCGCGGCGCGCACGCAGGGGCGGTTTCAGGGTCGGCATCGGTTCGGGCGCAGCGATCCGGATCGACGCAGATGCCCTGATCTGGCTGGCGCCCGCTGACGCCGAGGTCCCGGAGGGGATCACCACGGTGATCGACGTGGTGGAGCCGGGGCGGTCCCGCCTGCGCACTCCAGAGGGCACCGCTGCCATCGCGGTGGAGTGCGTCTCGCTCGAGCAGGCGTCTCTCATCGCCCGTGAGCACGCAGCGGCGGGCGTCGAGCTCGACGTGCTTCCGGACCTCGTCGCTCTGCACGAACTCGAGCAGCCGACGCCCGACCCGCAGCGCCTCGATGGTCTGGCCGCGGCGATCGGCCGGACCGAGCGGGGGCAGATGGTGGTCGACATCGTCGAGGACGGGCCGCATGCCATCGTCACCGGAACGACAGGCACGGGCAAGAGCGAGCTTCTGATCAGTTGGGTCACGGCCATCGCCGCGACCCACGGGCCGGACCGAGTGACATTCGTGCTCGCCGACTTCAAAGGGGGGACCGCATTCGAGCCGTTGCGGGAGCTGAGACAGGTCGCAGCGGTCATCACAGATCTCGATGAAGACGGTGCCCGGCGCGGAGTCTCCAGCCTCACTGCCGAGCTGCGGCGCAGAGAGGGTGTTCTCGCCGACGCAGGCGCGCGGGATGTTCGAGAGGTCGGGATGCCGCGGTTGGTCATCGTCGTCGACGAGTTCGCGGCACTGCTGGCGGAGCATCCCGACCTGGGGGCCGTCTTCACCGACGTCGCCGCCCGGGGCCGCGCGCTGGGCATGCATCTGATCCTCGGCACGCAGCGCGCGGCCGGCGTCGTACGGGACGCGCTGGCGGCCAACTGTCCGCTCCGTGTCAGTCTGCGGGTCGGCGACGCCGCAGACAGCAGGCTCATGATCGGGACGGACGCCGCGGCCGAGCTTCCCGGCGGCGCGCATTCGCGGGGCCTCGCACTCGTCCGTCGTCCCGCGGATTCCGAGCCCTCGGCGATGCGCAGCGCTCTGACGGGGCCCGCCGACCTGCGAGCGGTCGGGCAGCGCTGGGCGGCTGCGGGCGGGCCCCGCAGCCCCTGGCTCCCCGCGCTTCCCCGACGGATCGCCCTCGCCGATCTCGTCACGTCTACCAGCCTGGCTCCGGATGTGATCGTGCTCGGTCGTGCCGACGATCCGGAGCGCCAAGCCCAACCGCTCGAGCTCTTGCACTGCGGGCAGGATCGAGGAATCGTGCTGCTGGGCGCGCCGGGGTCGGGCCGCTCCACCGCGTTACGAGCACTGGCTGCGCAGCGCCCGGATGCGGTGTGCGTGCCGCACGACGCAGAGGCGGCGTGGGACCTCCTCGAGGGGTGGGCGATCGAGACAGGACGGATGCCGTCCCTGGTCCTCGGCGACGACATCGACGGGCTGCTCTCTACTCTGCCGCCGGAGTACGGTCAGCAGTGGGCGCAACGGTGGGAGCTGCTCGTTCGCGCCCGCGCTGACACGACCTTCGTGCTCACGGCGACCAGGGCAGCGGGGCCTCTGGGCCGGATGATCGACGCCCTGCCGCGACGAGCACTGCTCCGCCTGTCGAGCAGAGTGGAGCATCTCGCGGCCGGGGGAGAGGCATCGTCATTCATCCGCGACCGATCTCCCGGACGCGCCCGCATCGGCGATCGCGAGGTGCAGCTGGCATGGGTCCCCGAAGACACGGCAATCACACCTGCGGCCGATACGCATGCTCTCTGGGCACCGTCGTGCGCGACCACCGCCGTCGTGAGTACGGGAGCCGCTTCGGTCGCATCAACCCTGCGGGAGGCGCATCAGGAGTCCGAGGTGATCGTCGCCGGAGCGGAGCCGACACAACCGGGCCGTTCCTGCATCGTCGTGGGGGATGCGGAGGCGTGGCAGCGCAATTGGGCGTTGTGGCAGCGCATCCGCGGGGAGGGCGAAGTGCTGATCCGTGCCGAGCAGCCGTCCGATCTGCGGCAGCTCGCCGGTGTCAGGGAGCTGCCGCCGTATGCGCGCCCTCATGCGGGCAGAGCCTGGTCGCTGCGCGGAGCCGGAGCGCCGCGTCGTGTCATCCTTCGCGGCCTGTCTCCGCGATGAGCATCGAGATCGGCGCAGCGGGGGAAAGAGCGTGTGCGTCAGATTCCGGCGCCGGGCCGGATCGCACCGACGATCGAGCCGCCTCCCGAGATCGTGAGGGGGAGTGCGTCCGTCAGCGTCGCGACCTCCGCGCTGCTCAGGCCTCCTGCGCGCTCGAGGAGCGTCGCCGCCACGATGGTCGACGCACGCGTCGCACCGTCCAGCATCTTCAACGCGACCGTCGTGCCGTTCGGAGCGACCATCACCATGACGCCCTCGGCGCCGTGCTTGGTGAAGACCCCGAGCTTCTCGATCGCGATCGTGTCGGGCCGGCCGGGGCCCTCGATCGTCCAGGGGCTTTCCCGCACTGCCCGCACCAGCGAACCGGCGACGCGATGAAGGGCGAAAGGCGAGCGGTCGGATGCCGTGCCGATGCGGTGGATGCCCCGCGCCAGGGCGGTGAGGGTCATGGCGTGGACCGGCGCTCCGCACCCGTCGATCGCAGTGTGCGCGACCTTCTCGCCCGTGAGGCGCTCGACGACATCGCGGATGTGCACCTGAAGCGGATGCGACGGGTCGAGGTAGCCGTCGGTCGGCCAACCGGTCGCCACGCACGCGCGCAGCATCGCGGCATGCTTCCCGGAGCAGTTCATGCGCACTCGCGCAGGCTCGCCGTGCTCGCGGACGAGTTCATCGCGCGCGGCCGAGTCACTCGGCCATGACGCCGGGCACGCCAGGTCGTCCTCGGTCAGCCCACCTTCGGTGAGGATGTCGCGAACCACGGATGCGTGCCGGTCGGTACCGATATGGCTTGCCGTGGAGATCGCGAGCTGTTCGCCTTCGAGCACCGCACCCGCGGTGATGCAAGCCACTGCCTGCAGGGGCTTGAGGCTCGAGCGGGGCAGGATCAGCGCGTCGGTGTTGCCGTGGCGGGCGACGATGTCGCCGTCGGATGAGAGTACGATCGCTGCGCCGGCGTGACGGGATTCGACGAATCCGCTCCGTTCGACGACGGCGAGTTCCACGGAATCCTGAACGGTGAGAGTCTCCAGCACCCGTCAACTCTAGCGCCGGGCTGGCGATCGCTCACCTCGCGTCGGCGGCCCCTGGCAGACTGAGGACATGGCAGAGTCGACCCCCCGCATCCTCGGCGAACATCACTACGCGCTCACCTCGGTCTGGACCGGAAACACCGGCACGGGCACCTCGGGCTACCGGGACTACCGCCGCGAGGTGACCATCGAAGTCGACGGCAAGCCGGAGCTGCTCGCCTCGGCCGACAAGCCCTTCCGCGGCGATCCCTCGCGTTGGAATCCGGAAGACCTCCTGCTCGCGTCGCTCTCCGAGTGTCATCTGCTCTCGTACCTGCATGCCTGTGTGACAGCCGGTGTGGTCGTCGTCTCCTACCGCGACGAGGCGAGCGGGATGATGCGCGAAGACGGCAAGGGTGGCGGGTCGTTCGTCGAGGTGATGCTGCGCCCCGAGGTCGTCGTCGCGGACGCGTCGATGATCGAGGCGGCCGAGCGCGCCCACGCGCAGGCGAACGAATGGTGCTTCATCGCGAACTCGATGAACTTCCCCGTGCGCCACGAGGCGACGGTCAGCGCTGTCGAATGACTCGGGGCGCCGCAGGCGTCAGCGACGCTCGTGGGGCAGAGCCTGCTTGATCTTCTCGATCGTGCCCTGCGCGGGAGCCTCGTTGTACGCTCCTGCGAGTTCCTGACCGGAGAGGCCGTGGATCGCGGCCATGATCTCGTCGGTCGCGAGGCGACGCGCGCGCCCGCTGGTCGCCGGTCCGTGCGGTGACAGATCCAGCGGTTCGCCGAACCGGACCGTGATGCGCTCCTTGAGCGTCGGCACCTTCGCGCCGACGGGCATCACCTTGTCCGTCCCGATCAGCCCGACCGGCACGACGGGGGCGCCGGTCTGGAGCGCGAGGAACGCGACCCCGGTACGCCCCTTGTACAGGCGACCGTCCGTGGATCGTGTGCCCTCGGGGTAGAGCGCGACGGCGAGTCCCTCGTCGAGGAGCTGCCGCTGCAGGTCGAGAGCATCCAGGGCCGCTTGGCCCGCTCCCCGACGAACGGGGATGGCGCCGATCGACTCGAAGAAGGTCTTGCTCATCCAGCCCTGGAAACCGGTGCCCTCGAAATACGTGGACTTCGCGAGGAAGTGCACGGGTCGAGGAGCGGCGACGGGGATCGCGATCGAGTCGATGAAGGACAGATGGTTGCTGGCGAAGATGACGGGCCCGGTCAGCGGAACGTTCTCGCGACCCTCGATCTTCGGCCGGTACACGAGCCGGGCGAGCGGGGTGATGAGGCTGCGTCCGAGCGTGTAGGCGAACCCGGCGTGACGGGGCTTGGCAGTCTCATCTGACGACGAGGATTCCTCTTCTGACGAGGATTCGGGCTCGACGGACTGCTCAGAGGTCATCAGAGCAGGTTACTCCCGGATCCATGCCTGCGTGGGAATGAAGGGTTGCGCCGCGCCTCTCAGCGGGGGCAAAGGGGTATGCGGCAGGATGGAGGTTCCCACCCGCGATCCCGAGGTCTCACTGTGCGCAAGCGTCCGCTCATCGTTCTGTCCACCGTCGCCGCGGCGACCCTGCTGCTGGCGGGCTGCTCCGGCAGCTCCGCGCCGTCGAGCTCCGGCACGCCGAGCCCGACCGCTTCGAGTGAGTGCTTGCTGGATGCAAAGCCGGGTGAGACGTCCGACGCGGTCGTCGTCGAAGGAGAAGGCGTCGACGCGAAGGTCACCGTGCCTGCGGATGCGCCGTTCGCCGACGTCGAGCGAACGATCATCTCCGAAGGCGATGGTGACGAGGTCGTTGCGAACGACCTCGTGGGTGTGAAGTTCCAGATCGTCGACGCGGCGACGGGTGAGGTCGTGGACTCTTCGGCTCGCAGCGAGGGAGGAGAAGCCTCCGTCCTGCTCGACCAGAACAGTGCATCGCTGTTCATCGCCGCCCTCGAGTGCCAGCCTCTCGGCACGCAGGTGGTCCTCGCGCTTCCCGGAAAGGTCTTCGGCGAGGGTGGTACCGCCAAGGTCGTGTACGCCGAGGCTGTCGAGCAGCTCCCTGAGGTGGCGACCGGCAAGGACGTCGACCCGACCCCGGGCATGCCGACCGTCAAGCTCGATGACAACGGCAAGCCCTCCGTCAAGATCCCGGATGGGGATGCACCGACCGAGACGAAGGTCGCCGTCCTCAAGCAGGGCGATGGGGCCACAGTCGGCGCCGGTGACCTCGTGGTCGTCCAGTACCTCGGCGTCAAGTGGTCCGACGGCGAGGAGTTCGACTCCAGCTGGAGCCGCGACGCCGCGCCCTCCCAGTTCCAGACGACGGGTGTGGTCGCCGGTTTCCAGAAGGCGCTCGAAGGACAGAAGGTCGGCTCTCAGGTCGTCGTCGTCATGCCGCCGTCGGACGGCTACGGCGCCAGCGAGGGACACGAGCTCCAGAAGGAGAGCCTCGTCTTCGTCGTCGACATCCTCGCCACCACGCCCGTCCAGCAGTAGCCGCAGCGGAGTCGAGGACGTGTCCTAGGCTGGCGTCATGCGTCGCATCATCGTCCTCGGCTCCACCGGCTCCATCGGCACCCAGGCACTGGATGTGATCCGTGCCAATCCTCGTCGATTCGAGCTGGTCGGTCTCGCCGCCGGTTCCAATGCCGAGATGCTGGGGGAGCAGGCTGCGCAGTTCCAGGTCGAGGACACGGCGCTCGGCGCCGACGAGGCCGAGCAGCTCGTCCGAGACGTCGACGCCGATGTCGTGCTCAACGCGATCACGGGTTCGATCGGGCTCGGCTCGACGCTCGCGGCGCTGAAGGCAGGACGCACGCTCGCCCTGGCGAACAAAGAGTCTTTGATCGTCGGCGGGGATCTGGTGCTCGCCGCCGCCGCCCCCGGACAGATCGTCCCGGTGGACTCCGAGCATTCGGCGCTGGCGCAGGCCCTGCTCGCCGGCACTCACGCCGAGGTGCGCCGGCTCGTCGTCACGGCATCCGGCGGCCCGTTCCGAGGCCGTACCCGCGCAGAACTGAACGACGTGACCCCCGCCGAGGCCCTCGCGCACCCGACGTGGGACATGGGGCGCATGGTCACCACGAACTCGGCCACGCTCGTCAACAAGGGGCTCGAGGTCATCGAGGCGCACCTGCTGTTCGACGTCGCCTACGACGACATCGAGGTCGTCGTGCATCCGCAGTCCATCGTGCATTCGATGGTCGAGTTCATCGACGGGTCCACCATCGCCCAGGCGTCACCGCCCGACATGCGACTTCCGATCTCACTCGGACTGGACTGGCCGCACCGCGTCGGGGGCGTCGGACGACCGCTCGACTGGACCACGGCGTCGTCGTGGACCTTCGAACCGCTCGACGGCGAGGCCTTTCCATCGGTCGCGCTGGCGAAGGCCGTCGGTCGGGCCGGTGGCACCTTCCCCGCCGTCTACAACGCGGCGAACGAGCAGGCCGTCGATGCCTTCCACGAGGGCCGGCTGTCGTTCCTCGGCATCGTCGACACGATCGCGCGTGTCGTCGATGCTCATGACGCACCCGATGCGCTGACCGTCGAGACGCTCGCCGCGGCCGAAGCCTGGGCGCGCACGACCGCAGATCGGATGATCGCGGGGAGCTGAGCGGAACCCGGAGCAGCGTCTGCCGCCCCGGCTGACCGGATCAGTCCTCGTCGGGGTACGGGACGGGCCAGCGGGGTTCGGGAACCGGCCAGCCTGCGGCGCGGAGAGCCCTGCGGGCCAGCTCGCGCGCCGAGTAGGGCGTACGCACCCCGCGGATGTCGCGGTAGTCCTGGTGGCCGGGCCCCGCCCAGAGGATCGCGTCGCCGTCGCCCACGAGTCCGACCGCGGTGACGATCGCGTTCTCGGGCGGAGAAGCCTCGTGGATCTCGGCATCCGGTCTCGCCGTGCGCGCGCCTTCGATGAGGGTCGCGCGAATGGAGGCCGGATCTTCGAAGCGGGGGTGATGGTCGGTGACGACGAGGATGTCGCTTCCCTCGACGGCAGTGCGCGCCATGTCGAACCGCTTGCTCGCGTCACGGTCGCCGTCGGCGCCGAAGAGCATCAGCACCTTGCCCGGCGTCACGCGGCGCACCGCGGCGAGCGTCTTCTCGAACGCGTCGGGGGAGTGGCCGAAGTCGACGAACACCGCGGGGCCGTGCTCACCGGATACGAGCTGCGTGCGACCGGGAAGGTAGGCGCGGATGCCCTCATCGCGGGCGAGAGCGTCGACGATGCGCTGCCAGTCGTAGCCGCCCTCGAGCAGCATCACGATCGCGAGCGCGGCGTTCGCTGCCATGTGCGGACCGATCACCGGGACGGTGGTCGTGAGGGAGCCGGCGGGGCCGGTCATCGTGAAGGTCGTGCCTGCCGCACGTTCGTCGTCGATGACGACGACCCAGTCCGCGGCGTCCGCGGCCTCCGGGTCTGCGGCGATCGAGGGCGTCCCCACCGTGACGACGGGGATCTCGGCGCGCTCGACCACGACCGCTCCGGACGGCGAGTCGAGGCAGATGACGCCGCGCTTGGCGCGGTCCGGCCGGAAGAGCGGCAGCTTCGCTTCGAAGTACTCCTCCATGTCGGCGTAGTCGTCGAGGTGGTCGTGGCTGAGGTTGGTGAAGCCGGCGACGTCGAATCGGATGCCGTCGACACGGTGACGCGAGAGAGCCTGTGCGCTGACCTCGACGGCGACGGCTTCGACCTCGCGCTCCCGCATCAGCGCCAGCAGCGCGTGCATCTCGGAAGCCTCGGGCGTCGTCAGCCGCGAGACGATGACCTCGCCGGCGATGTGACGTTCAGCGGTCGAGGAGAGCCCGGTGACGACGCCGATCTGGTCGAGGATGCCCTCGAGCAGGTGCGAGACGCTGGTCTTCCCGTTCGTCCCCGTCGTCGCGAAGAGCAGCGGAAGCGGGTCATCCGCGCCGGTGCCGTACACCCAGGCGCTCAGGTCGCCGAGCACGGCGCGCGGATCGTCGACCACGAGGATCGGCAGTCCCGCCGCCTCGGCGATCGCGGCGCCGGGCTCGTCGGTGATGACGGCGACGGCGCCCTTCTCGGCAGCGGCGACGGCGAAGTCCGCCCCGTGCCGATTGACGCCCTGGATCGCGACGAACGCCTCACCCGGGCGGAGATCCGCCGTGGCGAGTGTGATGCCGGAGAGGGCGACCCCGTCGGTGTCACCGCGCACACTGCGGGCGAAACGGGAAGCGAGTTCGGACAGCTCACGCCGGGGCGGGTTCGCGGGGCGGAGCACGGGAGGCAGGCTCGGTTGTTGTTCAATCGACATGTCGGATCCATGATCTCATGGCGGCACGGTGAACACCTCTGCGGCACGACTCCTCGTGCGCCGCGGGGCAGCGCACGAGGAGTCGCACCCCGGCGTCAGGCGCGGCGACGGTAGGCGAGGACCGCGACGATCAGCGCCGCGATGCCGGCGACGAGTCCGCCCGCTCCGAGCGCGATCCCCAGCGGATCGGCCGAGGCCGGCGCCGCCGCGCTCTCCTCGGAGGAGTCGGCGGCGTCATGATCGCCGTGGCCTTCGGCCGCGGCCGCGGCGACGGAGACCACCGGCGCCGGCGCGTCCAGGCTGTGCGGGTCCTCACCGTTCTCGGCGAGCTGCGTCCACTCGGTCTTGCCGTCGACGCACTCCTGCACGACGGGGAACGCCAGCGTTTCGGGCGTGCTCTCGTCGAGGCCGACCGACATGCTCACCGCTCCGCGGAGGTCGTTCGGCACGGGGGTGAGTGCCGTGTAGGTCACGGCGCTCACGAGACCGTCGTCGCCGCGCTCGACCGCGATGCTCCAGTCGCCGTCCATCGTCGGCGCCACGGATGCGAGACCTTCCGGCATGGTGATGCGGAGCGCCGTGGTGGGGGAGTTCTCGCATCCGTGCGAGAACGAGAAGGTGAGCACGCCATGGTCGCCGGCGGCGAGTTCGTCGGGGCTGACCCCGACGTGCGCGCCTGCCATGGTCGGGACGGCCAGGGCGAGGATGACGCCGCCGAGGACGCCGGCGGTGGCGAGGGCGGGTCGGCGGGTGCGGGTACGGGTGGTACGGGACATGAAGGATCTCCTGATGCTCGAGCTGCGGGCGCGCGAAAGACGGCGTTTCCGCGAAGGGATTGTGCCGCGAAGAAGGCGGCGGATTCCGGTGCGACGGATCCGTCTGGATCAGTCGCGGATGAGCGCAGGAGGCCCGCGTCGAGGCACAGCGGCCAGGACGGCCGCATCGAACGATGGCAGGAGAGTCGAACGCAGACGCGGCGGCCGCGGGTGCTCTGCCGGGGCGACGGCAGCGGCACGCTGCAACATCGCCTCGACCCATCGCACGACGCTTCTCGCGAGCGCCTCGCCGTGCCAGACCAGCAGAGTGGTCAACGCGGCGGCGGCGACGTGCGCGAACAGCATCATCGTGGTGAGGGAGGTCTCGGCGGTCACCGGTCCGAGAACATCGAGGTCCAGGTGGTGAGCATGACCGACGTTGCCGACGGTGCCGGCCCCGGTCGGCGATCCCAGTGCCTGGAACAGCAGGTGGAACGCGCCCTGCGCGACGAAGACGGCGGCCGCGACGCGACCGCGGGACTGCCCCGTGCCCACGAGCAGTGCCGAGAGCGGTGTGAGCAGGGTCGCGACCGCGAGGATCAGCAGCGGATGCGGGGCGGCGCCGCCTCCGAACGTGTGCGAGAGCGCCGCGAGCAGCGTCGCGACGGAGGAGACGGCGGCGGCGCGGAGGAGTCGCAGCTGCCGGGCATTCACGCTTCCACCCTAGCCGCGCCCGCGTCGTCGGGCGGATTCCTAGCTGGGGGCAGTACCGTTGGCACGTGGAATTCCTGCTCTATCTGGGCGGCATCCTCTTCATGCTGATCGGCCTCGGTCTCTCGATCGGTCTGCACGAGGTCGGCCATCTCGTCCCCGCGAAGCTCTTCGGCGTGCGCGTCGGCCAGTACATGATCGGCTTCGGTCCGCGGCTGTGGTCGAAGCGGATCGGCGAGACGGAGTACGGATTCAAGATGCTGCCGCTGGGCGGCTTCATCTCGATGTCCGGCATGTACCCGCCCTCGAAGAGCACCGGCCCCGCCTCCGGGATGTTCCGATCGCTCATCCAGGACGCCCGGTCCGCGAACGACGAGACCATCGCCGAAGGTGCGGAGGACCGTGTCTTCTACCGCCTGCCGGTGTGGAAGCGCGTGATCGTGATGCTCGGTGGGCCGGTGATGAACCTGATCCTGGCGACCGTGATCTTCACCGTGCTCGTGTCCGGCATCGGCGTGCAGCAGGGGACCACGACCATCGCATCGGTGATCGAGTGCGTGGTCCCGGCCGGCTCGACCCAGACCGAGTGCACGCCGGAAGATCCGGTGTCGCCGGCGGCCGAGGCCGGCATCGAGCCGGGCGACGTGATCGTGTCGGTCGACGGCCAGCCCGTATCGAACTTCGCCGAGGCGACGGCGATCGTCCAGGCGGCTCCCGGCGAGACGCTCGACATGGTGGTGCTCCGCGACGGCGTCGAGGAGACCCTGAGCATCACGCCGATCGCTGCGGAGCGCACGATCACGGATGCGGCCGGCCAGCCCGTCCTCGACGACTCCGGCGAACCCGTGGTCAAGGAGGTCGGCTACGTCGGCATGGGTTCGCAGATGGGCTACGTGCAGCAGCCCCTGAGCGCAGGACCGCAGATGGCCGCCGAGAACGTCGCCAGAGTCGCCTCGCTGATCGTCACGCTGCCTGTGCGGCTCTGGGACATCGGTGTCTCCCTGGTCACGGGTGGCGAGCGCGACCCGAACGGACCGCTGAGCGTGGTCGGCGTCGGCCGGCTCGCCGGCGAGGTGGCGGCGACCGATGCGCCCATCCTCAACCGGTTCGCGATCCTGCTCGGGCTGCTGGGATCGCTGAACATCGCCCTCTTCGTGTTCAACCTGATCCCGCTTCTGCCGCTCGACGGCGGTCACATCGTCGTCGCCCTCTGGGACGGCATCAAGCGAGCCTGGGCGAAGCTCTTCCGTCGACCGCCGCCGGCACCCGTCGATGCCACGAAACTCGTGCCGCTGACAGTCGTGGTCGCGGTGTTGCTGATCGCGATGGGCGCGCTGCTCCTGATCGCCGATCTTTTCAACCCGGTGAATCTTCTCGGCTGACCCTGTCCGGGTCAGCCTGTGCCGTCGAGCGCGCTCAGGCGAGAGCGTGTGACACGAGGCGCTCGAGCGTCCGGATGCCGTCGCGCGACAGGATGGACTCGAGATGCCCCTGCACCGAAGCGAAGTGCGGGCCACGAAGGGCGTACACGTCGCCCGAGGACATGTCCGCCGAGATCTCAGCTGCTCCGACCGTCGTCGTCTCGGGGTCGACCCGTGCGGTGAACGTGTTGTAGAAGCCGATCGAGGCGTCTTCCCCGAACACCGGGACGGACTTCTGCAGGCCCTGGTGCGGGGCGTCGAGTGGAGTCAGCGCGATCCCGAGTCGATCGGCGAGGATCTGGTGGCTGAGGCACACGGCGAGCAGCGGTGAGCCCGCTTCGAGGCGACGGCCGACCACCTCGCGCATCCTCGCGATCCGGCCGTTCTCCTCGTCCCGGGGGTCCCCGGGGCCGGGACCCGCGACGACGAGGTCGGCGGCATCGAGGTCCGCATCCTGCACGTCGCTCCAGCCGGCGATCGTGACGGCCAGGCCGAGGTGACGGAGCTGATGGGCGAGCATGGTCGTGAACCGATCCTCCGCATCCACCACCAGGGCGGTGCGTCCGACGAACGGGCCGGTGAACTCCTCGCCCTGCGGGTTCAGCCAGAACTCGGCGAGCCGGGCATTGCGCGACGAGAGCAGGGCAGCGACCTGAGGATCGTCACCGAGGGCGCGCTCCTCTGCCGGAGCGTCGGCATCGCTGCGTGCCTCGGCCACCCGGTCGCGCTCGATGGCACCGATCGCGCCCAGCACGCCGGCCGCCTTTCCGTGGGTCTCGGACACCTCGCCCTGCGGATCGGAGTGCCGCACCAGAGTGGCACCGACAGGCACACTGAGCTGCCCGTCCTCGAGATACACGGTGCGGATCAGGATCGGCGCATCGAGGTCGTGGCCGCCATCGGCGTTCGGGGTGAACAGTGCCGCGACTCCCGAGTAGTATCCGCGCGCCTTTCGTTCGTGGCGTCGGATCACGGCGCAGGCGTTCTGCATCGGGGATCCGGTCACGGTCGGAGCGAACATCGTCTCGCGCAGGATGTCGCGCGGGTCGAGGGCGCTGCGTCCGCGCAGCATGTACTCGGTGTGCGTGAGCCGCGACATCTCCTTCAGGTGCGGACCGGTGATCCGCCCTCCGTCGGAGCAGACGGCACTCATCATCTTGAGCTCTTCGTCCACGACCATGAACAGTTCCTCGGTCTCCTTGGTGGAGGCGAGGAAGTCGATCAGCGTCTCTTTGGTGGCGCCGCCGGCCGGGTGGCGGAACGTCCCGGAGATCGGGTTCATCGTGACGATCCCCTCGCGGGCGACGACATGGGCCTCGGGGCTCGCGCCGACCGCGATGTGGCCGGGGGTGAAGACCGCGAACGTCCAGTAGGCGCCGCGCTCGTGCGTGAGCAGGGCACGGAACCAGGTCAGTGCGGCCGTCCGGTCGTCCACATCGATGTTCGCGGTGAAGTCGCGCCGGATGACGAAGTTCGCGCCCTCGCCTCGACCGATCTCCTCCGCGATGACCTTCTCGACGATCGCCGCATATTCCGCATCCGCGATGTCGAACCCGTCGTCGTGCAGTGGCACCGGATCCGCCGGGAGCCCGGCGAGGAGCTCCGTGGTCGGCAGGTGGAGGTGTTCGTCGACGACCACGCATCGGAGCGGAGCACCGTCGTCTTGGGCAACGAATCCGCGCTCCCGCACCTGGCGGTAGGGAACCAGCGCGAAGACCTCGCGCGGGGTGCCGTCGATGGCGAGCGGAATGTCGGCGAGCAGCTCGACATCCACCACGTCCCCGCTGAGCAGTTCGACGGTGTCTGCGCCGTCGCGGGCGATCAGCACGAAGGATGCCGCGGGGTCGGCACTGAGCTCGGCGAGTCGTGAGAGGGTCATCGATGTCTCCTGTGCAAGGCTCCGGCTCGGCGCAACGAAAAAACCGCCCGGGAGGCGGTCTGGATTCGTGGGAACGCGAACACACCGCCTAGAAGGCGGGCCACCAGGTGAAGTTCGCGAGCATGGGGCCGAAACTACCACATCGCCGGTGGCGGGTTCCGCGCGGTGACGTCACCAGATGCTTCCGCCGGGCTCCTCGACCTCGGCGTCGAGGGCGTGGTCGACGACGAGGCGCACCGCACGTGCCAACTCGTCGTCGGGGAGGTGCGGGGCATCCGCCGGGGCGGCGCTGGTCGACCACGGGAGGTGCACGAATCCTGCGACGGTGTTCGCCGAGACAGCCCCCAGCGCGGTGTAGAGGACGTGGTTGCACACGTAGGAACCCGCGGAAAGCGAGAGCTGCGCCGGCAGACCGTGTGAGGAGAGGATCTGGACCAGGCGCTTGACCGGAAGCGTCGCGAAGCGGGCGGCGGGACCATCGGGTTCGCAGGGTGCATCGAGGGGCTGCGCGCCGTCGTTGTCGGGAATGCGCGCGTCCATCAGGTTCACACCGATGCGCTCCACCGCGATCTGTCGACTCCCGCCGGCGAGCCCGGTGGCGACGACGGCGTCGGGGGAGTGCTGCGCGATCAGGGCCCGGAGGCGGCGTGCGGATGAAGCGAACGCGACGGGCAGCGTCGCGGCGATGAGCTCGTGCGGACCGTCGTAGTCGGCTACGACGGCGTCCACGGCATCGGCCGATGGGTTGCGGGCTGCGCCGCCGAAGGGCTCGAATCCGGTGAGGAGAAGGACCGCCATGAGTTCAGCGTACGGGCTTCCAGCCCTCATGCATCCGGGCGGCGTAGGCTTGGGGCGTGCCAGCAGTGAACCTCGGAATGCCGAAGATCCCCGAAGTCCTCGCCCCGCGTCGCAAGTCCCGCCAGATCAAGGTGGGCAAGGTGCTCGTGGGCGGCGACGCTCCCGTCAGCGTGCAGTCGATGACGACCACCAAGACGACAGACATCAACGGGACGCTGCAGCAGATCGCCGAGCTCACGGCGTCCGGCTGCGAGATCGTGCGTGTCGCGGTTCCTCACCAGGATGATGCCGACGCGCTGAAGATCATCGCGATGAAAAGTCAGATCCCGGTGATCGCCGACATCCACTTCCAGCCGCGCTACATCTACACCGCGATCGACGCCGGGTGCGGCGCGGTTCGCGTCAACCCGGGGAACATCCGCGAGTTCGATGGGAACGTCGGGAAGATCGCCGAGGCCGCGAAGGCCGCCGGCGTCTCGCTCCGCATCGGTGTGAACGCCGGGTCGCTGGATCGTCGCATCCTCGCGAAGCACGGCAAGGCGACTGCAGAAGCGCTCGTGGAGAGCGCCGTCTGGGAAGCGTCGCTGTTCGAGGAGCACGACTTCCACGACTTCAAGATCTCGGTCAAGCACAACGACCCGATCGTCATGGTGAAGGCCTACCGTCAGCTCGCAGAGCGCGGCGACTGGCCCCTGCACCTCGGCGTGACCGAGGCGGGGCCCGCCTTCCAGGGCACGATCAAGAGCGCGACGGCCTTCGGCATCCTGCTCGGCGAAGGTATCGGCGACACCATCCGCGTGTCCCTCTCGGCTCCTCCCGCCGAGGAGGTCAAGGTCGGGCACCAGATCCTGCAGTCGCTCAACCTGCGCGAGCGCAAGCTCGAGATCGTGTCGTGCCCGTCGTGCGGTCGCGCCCAGGTCGACGTGTACACGCTCGCGGAAGACGTCACGGAGGGGCTCAAGGACATGACCGTGCCGCTGCGCGTCGCTGTCATGGGATGCGTCGTCAACGGCCCCGGCGAGGCGCGCGAGGCGGACCTCGGCGTGGCGTCGGGCAACGGCAAGGGACAGATCTTCGTGAAGGGCGAGGTCATCAAGACCGTGCCGGAGGCGGACATCGTCGCGACCCTGATCGAAGAGGCGAACCGGATCGCCGCCGAGATGGGGCCCGAGGCACCGCTCGGCACCGCTCAGGTCGTCACGGTCTGACGGCAGCGGATTCCGCGCCGATCGCACTGTCGCGTGGAGGAGTCCGAGCTTTCTCCGCCTCCACGGGCGGACGCACCATCGTCGAATTCGAGGAGAGCCATGTCGACGCCCACCATCGTGTCCTTCGCAGGCGGCACCACCACCGGGGACGGCACGGTCACCCGGGTGGAGAACGGGCCCGACGGGACGGTCGTGGTCGTCGACGCGACGCCGTTCCACCCGGTCGACCACACCTGGCCCGATCAGCCGGGTGATGCCGGCACGATCGCCGCGGGAGACGAGTCGGTGACGGTCAGCGAGGCGCTGATGGCTGCGGTCTCCGATGAGGGCGAGTTCGCCGTCGGGCGCGACATCCCCGCCAAGCGCGGTGCCGAGGGGTGGACCTGGCTCGTCGCACACCGCATCGACGGCGCGGCTCCCGCGTGGCTGGCCGAAGGTGCTCGCGTACGGCTGACCGTCGACGGCGCGCGGCGCGAAGGACTCAGCCGCGGCCACACCGCCTGCCACCTCGCCTCGCTCGCTCTGGACCTCGCCGTCGCGGACCTGTGGCGGAAGGATCCGGGCGAGGATGCGCTCGGGAATCCTGACTTCGAGGGGCGCGCCAATCAGTCCAGCCGTATCCACGAAGGCGGCGCGGTGGATGAGTACCGTCTGGGCAAGAGCCTTCGCCGTGCGGGCTTCGACACCGAGACCTTCGCGGCGACCCTCGCCGACCGGGAGCAGCGGATCAACGCTCAGCTCGCCGAATGGATCGCCGCAGGCGCCACGAGTCGGATCGAGACGGAGGGGCCGACGATCGTGGACCGGCGACGCTGGCACTGCGCGCTCCCTGAAGGCGACGCCGTCATCCTGTGCGGCGGCACCCATGTCGAATCCTTGACCGAGTTCGCGGCCGTCTCCGTGGCACTCGACCTGAGTGACCCGCAGCTCCTCGTGATGACGACGAGCGCAGCCCCGGCAGTGTCATAGGCCCATCATCGAGCCGCCCCCGCGAGCGTGAGCGGTGACGGACCGCGACCTCCTCCGGGGCCGGAAACCACTTCTCAGACCGCGAACTCCACCTCGCCCGCGGCGATGTCAGCGCGCACGATGCTCAATCGCACGACACTTCCCGGCTTCGCGCCCGTCGGCAACGGTGCTGTGGCGGTGACGGCCGGGTCCGCGATCTGGACGAGCGCACGCTCGCCGCGCAGCTCGATCACGGTCGCGTCGATGGCCGTCCCCACCAACGGGGTGAGCAGGGCGGCCTCGACGCTGTTGATCGTCGCCGTGTTCAGGCGGGATGCGCGCTGAGCAGACTCCTGCATGAGGGCCGGGAGCTCCGACAGCGACTCCCGCGCCCACTCCGGGACCGCCTCGCCGTTCGACACCGCGAGGCAGATCGTGAGCACCCAACGGTCGACGAGCCGGCGCAGGGGAGCCGTCGCATGAGCATAGGGGGCGGCGATGGCCGCCTGTATGGCGTTTGATGGCGATTCGCCGTCGAACACCAGATACCCCGCACCGCGGAACAGCGACGCCGCGGCCTCGAGCACCGGAAGCGTCAAGGGGTCCGTGCGGTCGAGGGCACGAAGGTACTCGCCGTACGTGCCTGATACCCAGGGGCGCCCGAGCGCCTCGGTCTGAAGGCGGAACGCCGTGAAGGAGGCATCGTCCGGCTCGGGCATCGTGCGCAGGATGCCGACGCCGGCCCGAAGCATCAGAGATGCCGCGGCCATCCCCGTCATGAGGGAGAGCTGGGCGTTCCACTCCTCGACGGGGAGGGGGCTGCGGCGCTCGATCGCGTAGGCCCCGTCCGCGTCGCGGACGACCTCCTCGTCGGGGAGGTTGAGGCTCGCCCCGCCTCGCAGGCGCTCCTGTTCGAGGCGCAGCGACCCGATCTCCGGAAGCAGTGCCGCGGGGCCGTCTTCGCCGAGATCGAGTGATCGTTGTGTCGTCACGTAGTCGAGTTGCGCGCGCGAGCGGATGAGCGCACGTTCCAGCCGGAACTCCGTGACCACGCCGGCGGCGTCCAGTGAGAAGGTCCACACGAGTGCCGGTCTGTCGACGTCGGCGAGCAGGGAAGCCCGATCTTCGCTCAGTGTGGCCGGATGCAACGGGATCCTGCCGTCCGCGGCGTACAGCGTCTGGCCGCGTCGGCGGGCCTCGGCATCCACCGCTCCTCCCGGTCTCACGAACGCGGGGACGTCGGCGATCGCGTAGCGGACGATGTAGCCCGATCCGTCCCGCTCCAGGTAGAAGGCCTGATCGAGGTCACGCGAGCCCTCGGGGTCGAGAGTCGCGAACGGCACGTGTCGCAGGTCGAGCGCCGGTTCGGACGCTGTGGCGTCCTCGGCCTCGGCGAGCACTGCGGGAGGAAAATCTCCCGGCGTCTCCGCGCTCGCGCGCAGAGTGGCCAGCGCAGCAGCGAGTTCGGTCTGGGCGGCGGAGGGGGCGACGTGTGATCTGCGCTGCGGCATGGCTCCCACCCTAGGTGCGTCGACAGGGCTCTTCACCGCGAAGAGGGTGGCGCGTAACATGTTACCAAGCCACGATCCCGGGCGTGCCCGGGGAAGGAGGAGTCATGAAGGCGCTCGTTTTCCACGGTCCCGGCCGCAAGAGCTGGGAAGATGTCCCGGATCCGACGATACTGGCTGCGACCGACGCGATCGTCCGCATCGAGAGCACGACGATCTGCGGCACCGATCTCCACATCCTCAAAGGCGACGTTCCCGCTGTCGCTGAAGGCCGCATCCTCGGGCACGAGGGAGTCGGCATCGTCACCGAGGTCGGCGACGCCGTGACCGGCCTCGCGGTCGGGGACCGCGTGATCATCTCCTGCATCAGCGCGTGCGGCAAATGCGAGTTCTGCATGGGCGGTCTGCAGTCGCACTGCCTCGCGACGGAGGGCGCGTCGGGGATCGGATGGATCCTCGGACACTTGATCGACGGAACCCAGGCGGAGTTCGTGCGCGTTCCTTTCGCGGAGACCTCCCTGCAAAGGCTCCCCGACGCGATCCCGCCCGAGACTGCGGTGCTCCTCAGCGACATCCTCCCCACCGGACACGAGATCGGCGTGCAGTACGGCGGAGTCAAGGCGGGAGACGTCGTCGCGGTCGTCGGTGCCGGACCGGTCGGTCTCGCCGCGATCATGACGGCTCAGCTCTACGGCCCCAGCAAGGTCATCGCCATCGATCTCGACGCCAATCGCGCCGAGCTCGCGCAGCAATTCGGCGCCACCCACTCGGTCGTCTCCTCGGACACCGACTGGCGCGACCAGGTGCTGGCCCTCACGGATGGGCTCGGGGTGGATGTCGCGATCGAGGCGGTGGGCGTCTCGCAGACGTGGGACATGGTGCTGGACATCGTCCGGCCCGGCGGCCACGCGGCGAACGTGGGGGTTCACGGTTCACCGGTGGACTTCCCGCTGGACAGGCTGTGGATTCAGAACCTCACGATCACGACGGGACTCGTCAACACGAATACCGCGCGGATGCTGACGAAGCTCGTCGCGGAGCAGCGCATCGACCCGAGCGGGTTCGTCAGCCACCTGTTCGCTCTCGATGACATCGAGAGTGCGTACGACACGTTCGGTCGTGCGGCGGAGACCAAGGCGCTCAAGGTGGTGCTCAACGCCTGATGCGACGAACTCGGCCCGGCAGTGCGTATCCCGCGTTAGCGTGTAGTCATGACGACTGCAGCCAAGGCCCAGACCCTTGTCGGACTCTATGACGCTCCGGAGATCCTCCGGGTCGTGAACGTGTGGGACGTCGTGTCCGCGCGGGCGGTCGCCGCCCTCCCGGAGACGAAAGCGCTCGCCACCGCGGGCCACGGCATCGCCGCGTCCTTCGGCTACGAAGATGGTGCGACTCCCCGCGAGGTCATGATCGACATGGTGGGGCGGATCGCCGCCGCCGTCCAGGTTCCCGTCACGGCCGACCTCGACGACGGCTACGGCGACGCGGGGGAGACCACGCGCCTCGCCATCGCGGCCGGAGTCGTGGGCGCGAACGTCGAAGATCGGCTCAAGCCGCTGGGCGAATCCGTCGCCGCGGTCGAGGCGATCGTCAAGGCGGCGGAGGCCGAGGGCGTGCCCTTCGCGCTCAATGCCCGCACCGATGCGTTCGTCCGCGCCGGCGCACGCCCGGTGCCGCAGAGCATCGCCGACGCGATTCAGCGCGGGCGCGCCTACCTCGACGCCGGAGCGACGGCCGTGTTCGTCCCCGGCATCCTCGACATGAACGTCACCCGTCAGCTCGTCGAGGGCATCGGAGAGCGCAAGGTCAGCGTGATCGGCATTCCCGGCGCTCTCGCTGCGTCGGAGTACGAGAAGCTCGGCGTCGCCCGCATCTCCTACGGTCCGCTCCCGCAGCGGGTCGCGCTGACCGCGTTGCAGGAACTCGCCGCCGACCTCTACGCGGGCGGCGTCGTCCCGGCGAACCTTCCGGCGCTCAACTGACGACGTCGAAGACGAGTGACCGCGGCTCACTAGACTTGCTCCGTGGTCACTCGTCTTTCGAACTTCTTCCTCCGCACGCTCCGTGAAGACCCTGCAGGCGCAGAGGTCGCCAGCCACCGGCTGCTGATCCGGGCGGGATACATCCGCCCGCAGGCCGCCGGCATCTTCGCGTGGCTGCCACTGGGACTTCGCGTCAAGTCGAAGATCGAGACCGTCGTCCGTGAGGAGATGGCCGCGGCTGGCGCGCAGGAGGTCCATTTCCCCGCACTGATGCCTCGTGAGGCCTATGAGGCGAGCGGTCGTTGGGACGAGTATGGAGACCTGCTCTTCCGCCTGCAGGACCGCAAGGGTGGCGATTACCTCCTCGCCCCCACGCATGAAGAGGCCTTCACGCTGCTGGTGAAAGACCTGTACTCGTCGTACAAGGATCTGCCGCTCTCGATCTACCAGATCCAGGACAAGTACCGCGACGAGGCTCGTCCTCGCGCCGGCCTCCTCCGTGGGCGCGAATTCACGATGAAAGACGCGTACTCGTTCGATTCGTCGGATGAGGGCTTGGACGTCAGCTACCAGGCACAGCGTGACGCATACGAGCGCATCTTCCAGCGACTCGGACTCGAGTACGTCATCGTTCAGGCGGATGCCGGTGCGATGGGCGGGTCCCGTAGCGAGGAGTTCCTGCACCCGACCCCCGTCGGCGAGGACACCTTCGTGCGCAGCGAGGGCGGGTATGCGGCGAACGTCGAGGCGTTCACCACCGCGGTGCCCGATGCCATCCCGTTCGACGAGGATGCTGCTCCGGTGATCTTCGATTCCCCGGACACCCCCACGATCGAGACGCTGGTCGCGCACAGCAACCGCGAGCTCGAGGGGGAGTACACGGCCGCCGACACGCTCAAGAACGTGGTTCTCGCCCTGACCCACCTGGACGGCACGCGCGAGCTCGTCATCGTCGGCATCCCCGGCGACCGCGACGTCGACGAGAAGCGGGCCGAGGTCGCCTTCGCGCCCGCTGCGGTCGAGACGGCCACGGCCGATGACTTCGAGAACAACCCGCTTCTGGTGAAGGGGTACATCGGGCCCTGGTCGCCGACCGGCGCCGTGCTCGGCGAGGAGTCGGCCACCGGGATCCGCTATCTGGTCGACCCCCGCGTGAGCGAGGGCACGAGCTGGATCACCGGGGCCAACATCGATCAGAAGCATGCGCACTCGGTGGTCGCCGGACGCGACTTCGCTGCCGACGGGATCGTCGAGATCGCGAACGTGCGCGCCGGCGACCCCGCCCCCGACGGCTCCGGTCCGGTCGAGATCGCACGGGGCATGGAGATCGGTCACGTGTTCCAGCTCGGCCGCAAGTACGCCGAGGCGCTCGGACTGAAGGTGCTGAACGAGAACGGCAAGCTCGTCACGGTGACGATGGGCTCCTACGGCATCGGCATCACCCGCATCCTGGCGATCATCGCTGAGCTCAACAACGACGAGAAGGGCCTCATCTGGCCGGCATCGGTCGCGCCGTTCGATGTGCAGGTGGTCGCGGCAGGTCGCGATCAGGTCGCGTTCGATGTGGCCGAGGGGCTCTCGGCGCAGCTGGAAGCCGCGAGTCTCGACGTGCTGTACGACGACCGCCCGAAGGTGTCACCGGGTGTGAAGTTCGGCGATGCCGAGCTCGTCGGCGTGCCCAAGATCGTGATCGTCGGCCGCGGTGCCGCCGAGGGACAGGTCGAACTCTGGGACCGCGCGACGGGCGAGCGCGATGCGGTCTCCGTCGATGAGGTCGTCGCCCGACTCACCGCCGCCGGCTGAGAGCCGCGGCGGCGTCGTCAGCAGACGATGCGGCCGTGGTTCATGATGTCGTCATCCGGAGTGTCGCGGGTGACGAGGGACTTGAGGGCGCCGGCCGCGGTCGCGAGTCTGCCCTTCGCCGGTTCCCAGAACTCCGTCACCTTCGGCGTGACCCGGAGCAGAGCGATGCCCGGCGTCTCCAATCCGTCCGCGAACCAGATCTCCAACGACGGCGAGTAGAGCTCCTCCATCTTGGCTCGGTCGTGGACGATCTCTGCGGTGCCGGCGACGGACACGTACCGCATGCCCTTGGCGTCGCAGTACGCGAGGCCCACATCGTGGTGTCGGCGAGCTTCGGCGACCTTCTCGGTGTCCTCAGCGGTGAAGAACCAGATGCCTCCGGCGTCGTCCATCTGCCGGGTCGACATCGGTCGGCTGACGAGGTTGCCTTCCTCGTCGATCGTGGTCAGCATCGTGAAGTCGATGTCTTCGACGAGCTCGGCGATGCGGGCGAGGGCTTCGGGTCCGGTGATCTCGGTCATGACTCCACAGTGCCGCGTCTGGCCGCGGGCGGCATGGGCATTGACATCCAGACCGGGCGATGATCAGCCTGGGACGTCGACGCGATGCGCGGCGTTGCGGCCCACGGGGATCCGGCCGCGTGCCACGCTGGTGTCATGATCGACGAACCGCTGCCGGACGCCCTCAACTCCGAGATCGACGCCATCCTCGACGGCGCGGATGCACACGCCGACCGTCGGCTGGTGAGGAGGATGGTGCGGACGGCGATTCTGCTGGGAGAGGATGACGCCGACCGGCTCGACCTCAAGATCGCCTCTGCTGCGCTGGCGGAGATGCGCGACGCCTTCCGACTCTTCGCACCGTTCCGCGGTGTCCCCAAGGTGACCGTCTTCGGTTCCGCGAGAACCCGGCAGGACGACCCGCTCTACCTCACTGCTCGCGACGTCGCCGCCGCGCTGGCGAGTGACGGGTGGATGGTGGTCACGGGGGCGGGCCCCGGGATCATGCAGGCGGCCTCCGAAGGTGCCGGTCCCGCGCTCTCTCTCGGCGTATCGATCCGTCTCCCGTTCGAGGAGAAGGCGCAGGGTCTCATCACGGACAACGACCAGGTCGTCGCGATGAAGTACTTCTTCACTCGCAAGCTGATGCTCATCAAGGAATCGCTCGGGTTCATCTGTCTTCCCGGTGGGTTCGGCACCCTGGACGAGATGTTCGAGCTGCTCACGCTGCAGCAGACGGGGAAAGCGGAGCCCACGCCGATCGTGCTCCTGGATCAGCCGGGAGGCACGTTCTGGCAGGGTCTTCGGAGTTTCATCGACGACCACCTCGCTCCCACGGGAGTGATTTCGGAAGGCGACTTCGATCGGGTGGTCATCACCGATTCCGTCGACGCGGCTCGTGCGGAGATCACCGGTTTCTGGCACAACTACGATTCGCTGCGGTGGGTCGGTGGGGCGCTCGTGCTGCGCCTGCGCGCGGAGCCGACGGACGCCGAGATCGACGCGCTGAACGAACAGTTCGCCTCGATGCTCTCCTCCGGGCGGATCGAGAGGACCGCACCGCGGCAACCGGAAGTCGCCGACGACGACCTGCTGGAGCTGCCGCGGCTGATGCTCCACCTCGATCAGCGTCAGGTCGGGAATCTGTTCCGACTGATCGGTGCGATCAACGCACTTCCCTCTGCTCCCGCTCGATGATGCGAGCCGCGAAGTCGTCGAGGTCGATCGCGCGGCCCAGGATCCGTTCCGCGGCGCGGTGCCCCGAGTAGTAGGCCGCGCCGACGGTGGCAGGCTCATCGCCCCAGGTGGCCTCGCCCGCGAAGTGCAGGACTCCGTCGACGGGGCCGGCCAGGTCGTCGTGGTCGTGATGACTCGACCCCAGGGCCAGATGTGAGTAGGAGCCGTTCGAGAACTCGTCCTGACCCCAGTGCGTGACCCAATGAGCCCGGGGTTCGCCGACCGCATCCCCGTAGAGCACGCGGAGGGCACGCACGGCATCGGCGACGACGTCTTCGTCGGGGAGCTCCTGCATCCGTCTTCCGAAGGGGCCTGCGGCGAAGGTCAGCAGGGTGGGCAGGCCGCTGACAGCGGAGACGTCGTACCAGGAATGCCAGTGCTCACCGGCCTCGCCGAGCGCACGCAGCGCATAGCTGTCCTCGTTCCAGAACCGCCTGTCGAACTGGATGAAGACCTTGTTGAAGACTCCCATCCCGAGTCGTGTGAGAGGACCGGCCACGGCCTCCGGCAGTGCAGGATCGAAGGCGATCGCGCCAGCCTTGAGCACGCCCAGGGGGACGGTGACGACGACCTGATCCGCGGTGAAGGCTGTGTCGCCGGCGTGCACCACCACCCCGCTGCTCGAGTGATCCACCCTCGTCACGGTCGTCTCGAGGCGGATGTCGAGACCCGCGCCGATGCGCCGGGGAACCTCGTCGTATCCGCGCGGGAAGATCACCTCATCCCCGTCGATCGCGTCCTCGTCGAGGCCGTGTGCGTCGAGGTCTCCGATCCAGGCACCGCACTGCTCCTCGACCCGGTGACGGAAGAACTCGCGGATGTCGTCGATGCGCTCCGGCGCGAGGCCGGACCGGTCGAGAGCTCGTTCCGTCACGTCGAGATATGTGTCGCCGGGGGAGGAGGCGCCGATCTCCTCGACGAGGAGTCGATCGACCGCATCGACATCGTCGATCCACTGAGCGGTGGCGTCGGCACCCATGGGGCGCCCATCCCCGTCGAAGTTCTCGATGGGCCGCCCGCCGACCTGGAAGCTGCCCACTGTGTACTCGATCGTCGGAATCCGAAGTGCCTGGACGAGATCCCACAGTGGCGATCCGTCGATTCCATGAATCCAGGAGGCGCCACGGTCCACGGAGAACCCCGCCTCCCGATCGGTGTGCATCCGCCCGCCGACGCGGTCGCGACCTTCCAGGATCACGACTCGATGCCCCGCATCGGCGAGCATGCGCGCGGCCGTGACACCCGACATTCCCGCACCGATCACGATCGTGTCGAACGATCCCATGCGTCCTCCTCGACTTCCGGCGCGGAAAACTGCCGCCGTCGTGGCAGGGGCCGGTTGGCACAGGGTATCGTGGTACGGATGTCGCGCGTGCGAACAGGCGCGACGAGAGCTGAATAGAGAGGCCGTCATGGACATCGAACTGAGTCTTCTGCGAGGGATCGAGAAGGAGAAGGCGATCCCCTTCGACGAACTCGTCGCGATCATCGAGCAGGCGATCCTGACCGCGTACTCCAAGCATGTCTCCGAGGACGGTGTGACGCCCGAGGGCGTCCGCGTGCACCTCGACCGCAAGACCGGGCATGTCGCCATCCTGCAGGTCGTCCGCGACGAGGAAGACGCCATCATCGGCGAAGAGGATGCGACCCCCGACGACTTCGGCCGGATCGCGGCCTTCGCCGCGAAGCAGGTCATCAGCCAGCGACTGCGTGACATCGCCGACGACGTCGTGCTCGGCGACTTCAAGGACAAAGAGGGTGACATCGTCGCCGGCGTGATCCAGCAGGGTCCGAACCCGCGCATGATCCACGTCGACCTCGGTGCCGTCGAGGCGATCCTGCCCCCCGAGGAGCAGGTGCCCGGCGAGGAGTACACCCACGGATCGCGTGTGCGCGTGTACGTCACCAGCGTCGCCAAGGGGCTCAAGGGACCGCAGATCACGGTCTCCCGCACGCACCCGGGGCTCGTCCGCAAGCTCTTCGCGCTCGAGGTTCCGGAGATCGCCGCCGGTCTCGTCGAGATCGTGGCACTGGCCCGCGAGGCCGGTCACCGGACGAAGATCGCCGTCAAGGCGAACGACCCGTCGATCAACGCGAAGGGCGCCTGCATCGGGGAGCTCGGCCGCCGCGTGCGCGCCGTGACCGAGGAGCTTGCGGGGGAGAAGATCGACATCGTCGACTACGACGCCGACCTGCCCACGTTCGTGGCGCACGCGCTGTCGCCGGCCAAGGTCACGAGCGCTTTCGTGCTCGACGCGAGCACCAAGGCCGTTCGGGCCCTGGTGCCCGACTACCAGCTGTCGCTCGCGATCGGCAAGGAGGGTCAGAACGCGCGTCTGGCCGCCAAGCTCACCGGCGCGAAGATCGACATCCAGCCGGACAGCGTCCTCGACTGACCGGCTCCGGCCTTCCGCCTCGCCCGGCGCGCGGGCGAGGCGGGGTGAAACGCAGGTGTAAGATGGAACCCGTACGAACGTGCGTCGGTTGTCGCACGCGTGCTCCCCGCTCCACCCTGCTCAGGGTGGTGTCCCAGAACGACACTCTCATCATCGATGAGCGTGCTGTGCTGCCGGGGCGCGGCGCGTGGGTCCATCCGACTCGGGAATGCATGGATGCCGCTCTGCGACGCCGCGCATTCGGACGAGCACTGCGCGTGGCCACTGAGCTGGACACGCGGACCTTCGAACAGCACCCACCAAGAAACAAAGGCTGAACAGCTATGGAAACAAAGTGAACGGCTCGAAATGAGACCCGTCCGCGACTAGTGGTCTGCCCTGTCTGGGTGGACCGACTCAGACAGGAGAATTGTGGCTGGTAAACCACGCGTACATGAGATCGCCGCCGAACTCGGCGTCGACAGCAAGGTCGCTCTTGCAAAGCTCAAGGAACTCGGCGAGTTCGTGAAGAGCCCCTCTTCGACCATCGAACCGCCGGTGGCGCGCAAGCTGCGCGCGGCGATCGAGGCCGACGGGTCGCTCAAGGGTGCGGCCGAGTCCGCTCCCGCGGCCAAGCCCGCTGCCGCCAAGACGGCGGCGAAGCCGG
>NZ_SSDF01000054.1 GCF_004794515.1 Microbacterium sp. A20
GGGCGGATCGTGCAGGGCTCGGCCAGCATGGACGAGTCGATGATCACCGGAGAGTCCCGGCCCGTGCGCCGCAGCGACGGCGACCAGGTCATCGCCGGCACGGTCGCGACCGATTCTGGTGTGCGGGTGGAGATCACCGCGATCGGTGAGGACACTGCTCTCGCGGGAATCCAGAAACTCGTCACCGAAGCGCAGAGTTCGTCGTCGCGCGCGCAGCGGCTCGCGGATAAGGCTGCGGGGTGGTTGTTCTGGTTCGCACTGGGCGCTGCCGCGATCACCGCCGTTGTCTGGACGATCGTCGGTCAGCCTGACGCGGCCGTCATCCGCACGATCACCGTGCTGGTGATCGCCTGCCCGCATGCTCTGGGCCTGGCGATCCCACTCGTCGTGTCGATCGCAACCGAGCGGGCCGCTCGCGGTGGCGTCCTGATCAAGGATCGTCTCGCGCTGGAGAGCATGCGCACGGTCGACACCGTCCTGTTCGACAAGACCGGCACCCTCACCAAGGGCACCCCCGCCGTTACTGCAATCGATCCTGTCCTGGAGACTGACCCTGACCAGCTGCTGGCATGGGCCGCCGCGGCAGAGGCGGATTCCGAGCACCCCCTCGCTCGCGCGATCGTAAACGCGGCGAAGGACAAGACTCTCCGTGTCCCGTCCTCGTCGGACTTCGAGTCGTCCCCGGCGGTCGGGGTGCGTGCGCGTGTCGATGGACACGTCGTGCAGGTCGGTGGCCCGTATATGCTCGAGCAGGAGAACGCCCATGAGCTGCCTGTTGCCGACGAGTGGCGTCACGAGGGTGCGATCATCCTCCACGTGCTCGTCGACGGGCAGGTCGCGGGCGCACTGCGCCTCGCGGATGAGATCCGGTCGGAGTCGCGTCACGCGGTCGATGCTCTCCATGAGCGTGGTGTGCAGGTGGTCATGATCACCGGTGACGCTGACGCGGTCGCCGCATCGGTGGCGGGCGATCTGGGTATCGACCGGTACTTCGCGGGAGTGCGGCCGGAGGACAAGGCCTCGAAGGTGAAAGAGCTGCAGAGCGAAGGCCGCAAGGTCGCAATGGTCGGTGACGGCGTGAACGACGCCCCTGCGCTCGCGCAGGCGGATGTCGGGATTGCGATCGGTGCGGGTACGGACGTCGCGATCGCTTCGGCGGGCGTGATCCTCGCCAGCGACGACCCCCGGTCCGTGATCTCCGTAATCGAGCTGTCGCGGGCCAGCTACCAGAAGATGAAGCAGAACCTCTGGTGGGCCGCCGGGTACAACCTCCTCTCCGTCCCGCTCGCGGCTGGCGTGCTCGCACCCATCGGGTTTGTGCTTCCGATGTCCGTGGGGGCGGTGTTGATGTCGCTGTCCACGATCGTTGTCGCTTTGAACGCGCAGCTGCTGCGCCGGCTGAACCTGAGCCCGGACGCCGTCGTCAACGAGTAGGCGCATGGGCGGCGGCGACGTACCCTGGAGGAAAGAGAGGTGGGACGGTGTTGATCACGATTGCACGGCGCGTGCATGACCAGCGCACGCTCACCCGCACTCTCCTCACCGTCGTCGCCGTCGCTCTCTCCGTCATCTTCGGACTCTTAGCGATGCATTCGATGAACACGCACTCGATGCCCTCCGGGCACAGTGAGACCATCACCGTCACGCCCGCTTCTGCCGACGTTCACCCTGCACCCATGCCTGGGGAAGACGCAGCGATCGACGGGGCGGGATGTGCCACGTGTTCTGACGATCCAGGTATGGCGTGGATGGCCTGCGTACTCGCGCTCCTCATCGCCGTCGTGCTGCTTGCGCGACCGTCCGCCTGGTCGCGAGCCCTTGGACGCTCCCCGGGAGCGCCCGTATCGCTCCTGAGCCTCCGAGATTCGTTGCATCCACTGCGGCCCCCATCCCTCACCGTTCTCTGCATCAGTCGCACGTGATGGACGCGCTACCCGCATTCTGCGGGTAACGCCCTTCGCCCAGCCTGTCTCGCTGGGTGCCATCATCGACTCTTGGAGAGAACTCATCATGAAGACCCGTTTTGCGGCGACTGCCGCGCTCACCCTCGTTGCGTTGCTTGGACTCGCCGGCTGCGCCGGAACCACGTCCGGCGGCGGCGATATGCCCGGCATGGACCACGAGAGCAGCAGCTCCGCCCCGGCATCCGCGGACGCCAACGATGCCGACATCATGTTCGCCAGCATGATGAAAGAACACCACGCTCAGGCCATCGACATGTCTGACATGCTCCTCAGCAAGAACGGCGTCGACGCACGTGTCGTCGCTCTCGCTGAAGAGATCAAGGCCGCGCAGGAACCCGAGATCCAGAAGATGGATCAGTGGCTCGAAGAGTGGGGCGCTGACACCGCCGACATGGAGGGCATGGATCACAGCGGCGGCATGATGTCCGACGAGGACATGCAGGCTCTCGAAGATGCCACCGGTGCGGACGCCAGCCGCCTGTTCCTCGAGCAGATGATCCAGCACCACGAGGGTGCCGTCGAGATGGCCCA
>NZ_SSDF01000055.1 GCF_004794515.1 Microbacterium sp. A20
CCCTGCCCAGCGCAGCATCTCGACGTCGTTGAGCGCATCGCCGAAGGCGACCACGTCGGGGCGGCCGATGCCGAGGTGGTCGCAGAGGCGGGCGAGCCCGGTGGCCTTCGTGACGCCCTCGGCCATCACCTCGACGAACGGAGCTCCGGACAGCGTCGCCTCGAACCCGGTCAGCCCGAGGCTGCGCAGCGTGTCGAAGAGCGCGGCAGGGGCGAGTTCCGGATGCCGGATGACGAGCTTCAGACTCGGTGCCGCGAGCACCTGCTCCAATGGCACCCCGCCCATCGTGCGGGGGTCGCGCTTGTGGTCGGAGAGTTGGGCGATCTCGGCGTAGCCGTCCTGCGCCACGAAGGTCTCACCGCCCTCGCGCACGCTCGCGAACAGCAGGCCCGGGATGCTGGCGCGCAGCGCCTCGACCAGGGCGCGGATCGTGTCGGGCGGAAGTTCCTCGGCGAACAGCATCCGTCCGTTATCCAGACGCACGGCGTAGGCACCGTTGCTGCAGAGCGCCCACCCGTCGAACCCCGCATCGCCGGCGATGGCACGCAGCCCGATGGGCTGGCGCGCGGTCACCGGGACGACGTGGATGCCGCGATCGCGGGCCGCATCGAGCGCCACCCGCGTGCGCGGCGTGACAGTGGAAGAGGAGTCGAGCAGCGTGCCGTCGAGGTCGGTGGCGATCAGCCGCACGGTCACAGGAGCGGCCGTCAGGAGAAGATCATCGGAAGGTCGTCGTCATCGTCAGCGGCGCCGCCTGTTCCTAGACGGTGACCGTCGAGGTCGACCACCACAGGAACATGATCGCTGGGCTGCTCGCCCTTGCGCTCGTTCCGGTGGATCGAGGCGCCGGTGACGGCTTCAGCCAGCGTGCGCGAGCCCAGCACGAAGTCGATGCGGATGCCCTCGTTGCGCGGGAACTTCAGGCGCTGGTAGTCCCAGTAGGTGAAGCCCTCCGGAAGCAGCGGGCGCACCACGTCGGTGACTCCGGCATCGGCGAACGCGAAGAACGCATCGCGTTCGGGCTGCGAGACATGCGTCGAGCGGCCGACCACGATGTCGGGATCCCCGTTGTCGTGGTCGAACGGGATGATGTTGAAGTCGCCCACCAGGGCGAGCGGAAGGTCGGGGTTGGCCGAGAGCTCGGCCGCCGTCGACCTCTTCAGCTGCTCCAGCCAGTGCAGCTTGTAGAGGTAGTGCGGGTCGTCGAGCGAACGGCCGTTCGGCACGTACAGGCTCCACACCCGTACCCCGTCGACCATCACGCCGAGCGCGCGCGCCTCGAGCGGAGCATCCGGACCCTCATGCCCCTTCGCGAACCCCGGCATCCCGTCGAACGCGGTGCGCACATCGGTGATGGGCAGGCGGCTCGCGATGGCGACACCGTTCCACTGATTCAGCCCGTGCACCTCGACGTGGTACCCGGCCTCTTCGAACGGCGCGTAAGGGAACTGCTCGGGCTTGCACTTGATCTCCTGCATCGCCAGCACGTCGATGTCTTCACGGACGGCGAACTCGACGGTGCGGGTGACGCGGGTGCGGATGGAGTTGACGTTCCAGGTGGCCAAGCGCATGCGTCCAGCCTAGAGCCCACCTCCTACACTGGATGCCGTGACCGCACTCGACGCAGACCGCCAGACCCTCCTCGACCTGATCAAGGACGAGGCGGTGTTCCACGGTGACTTCACCCTCTCGAGCGGCAAGAAGGCGACGTACTACGTCGACATGCGCAAGCTCACGCTCGACCATCGGGCGGCCCCCGCCATCGGCCGCATCATGCTCGATCTGATCGGCGACCTCGACGTCGTGGCCGTCGGCGGTCTCACGCTCGGGGCCGACCCGATCGCGAACTCCGTGCTGCATGCCTCGGTCGCCACCGAGCGCCCGCTCGACGCGTTCGTCGTGCGCAAGGAGCCGAAGGACCACGGCCGCGGCCGTCAGATCGAAGGCGCCGACGTCAAGGGCAAGCGGGTCGTCGTGCTCGAAGACACCTCGACCACCGGACAGTCGGCGCTCAAGGCCGTCGAGGCGCTGCGCAAGGAAGGCGCCGAGATCGTCGCCGTCGCCGTGATCGTCGACCGCAAGACGGGGGCGCAGGCCGCCATCGAAGCCGAGGGACTCGAGTGGCGCGCCGCCTTCGACCTCGACGACCTCGGACTCGACCCGCAGTGACGCGCTACGCGCTGGCCGTCGACGTCGGCGGCACCAAGATGGAGGCCGCGCTCGTCGCGGAGGACGGCGTGCTCGTCACGGGCAGCCGCAGCCGGCAGGCGACCGGTCGGGACGCCACGTTCGAGTCGTTGAACGCCGCCGTCGTCGCGATCGTCGAGCACGCGCTCGCCGCGCTGCCCGCGGATGCTGAGCTCGTCGGTGCGGGTGCGGGCAGCGCCGGCCCCGTCGATCGGACCCTCGGCACGATCATGCCCGTCAACATGCCACTCGCACGCGGCTTCGCGCTCGCTGAGGCGGTTCACGCGGCAGCATCCACGGTCGTGGGGCGAGATGTGCGCACCATCCTCGGACACGACGGCGGAGCGCTCGCCCTCGCCGAATCCTGGCTCGGGGCGACCCAGGGCGCCGGTGCCTCACTGTCGATCGTCGTCTCGACCGGTGTCGGCGGCGGCTTCGTCGCGAACGGCGCATACATCCCCGGTGCGACGGGCAACGCCGGACACCTCGGGCAAGTGCGCCGTGAGGGCGGGATGACCCTTGAGGAGATCGCCTCGGGTCCCGCGAGCGCCGCCTGGGCGCAGCAGCAAGGATGGACCGGGGCGACGGGTGAGGATCTCGCGCGTGATTCGGCTGCCGGCGACCCCCTCGCGCGAGCGGCGATCGAGCGCTCGGCCCGCGCCGTGGGCGAGGCTCTCGCGGATGCTGCGACGCTCGTCGACCTCGATGTCGTGGCCATCGGGGGCGGGTTCTCACGCGTGTCTGCCGACTACATCGATCTCGTGCAGCAGGCGCTCACCGCGAGCGCGGTGCACGAATACTCGCGCCGCACCCGCGTCGTGCGCTCGGGGCTGGGCGACGAGGGGCCGCTGATCGGCGCCGCCGCCCTCGTGCTGCGGTAGGACCGTCCGGAACGCTGCTCAGCGACTCGCTGTGAGCAGGTGCCGCGGTGGGCCTTCGAGTCGGGCGACGGAGATCTTCAGGTCGGTGACGTCGGCGGCGACGGCGTCGATGCGGGTGCTGAGCTTTTCGTCGACGGCGTCGATGCGGTCGTCGATGCGGCGGATCATCCAGGCGCCGGCGGCGAAGAGACTGGCGCCGAGGGTGAGCACGATGCCGATCGCGCTGACGACGATCGTGGCGGTCTCGGTGGTCACCGTCTCATCCCCCTTCTGCGGTGAGCAAGTGCCGTGGCGGGCCGTCGAGTCGCGCGACGGAGATCTTCAGGTCGGTGACGTCGGCGGCGACGGCGTCGATGCGGCGGACCATCCAGGCGGCGCCGACGAACATGCTCGTGCCGAGCGTGACCACGACACCGACGGCGCTGATGATGATCGCGAGGGTCTCCGTGGACACGCGTGCACTCCTTGCTCGGATAGGTGTATCGACGACGTTACGCCGCCCTTCCCGGTGCGCGCGCCGGTATTCCAGCATCTGTGAAGAGGTCGCGGATGGTGCGAGGTGTGGAGAAGAGGTCAGGTCGCCGCGGTCGCCGGTCCGGGATTCCGAACCGCTCCCAGCACCAGCACCGGCACCAGTGCGCACAGCGCAGCCGACACGAAGAAGGTCGTGCTCGAGGCCGGGTCGCGGCCCACCAGCAGGATCAGCGTGGGGACGAACGTGCCGCCCACCGCGCCGCAGGCCACGAGTGCTCCGGTCACTGCCGCGCTGCGAGCCGGATCCAGCCGGTCGAGGGCGAGCCCCAGTATGAGTCCGTAGCTCGGGGCGAGGAGCACGACCACCGCGGCCAGCGCGACCAGCGCCCACACCGGCTCGGACCCCACCAGCATCCCGGCCGTCGCCATCAGGACGGCGGCCCCGGTCGTCGCGGCGAGGAGGATCACGATCGGTGACACGGACGCCCGGCGCAGCGCCGCCGCGCTGAAGCGGCCGACGGCCATCAGCGTCCAGAACGCCGAGGTTCCGAGAGCTGCGAGAGCGGGATCGACCTCGAGGATGCGCTCCGGGATCACGGCCGACCAGCCGGACAGCACGGTCTCGACGCCGACGTACAGCGGCAGCGAAACTGCAAATGGCAGCAGCACGAGCAGCCCCCGCACGTCGCGATGCGCGGGAGCCTCCGCGACGGAGACCGCAGGAGTCGGGCCGGCGAGCATCACGACCGTGATGAGGGGCACCACCGCGAGGAGGCCGAGCACGGCACGCGCATCGGAGGCGACGGCGACCAGGAGCGGCGTGACCGCGGCGCAGACCGCGACCGTCCCGAGCAGCGCGCTGAGCAGCCCCGTCGCACTGCCGACCGCCACGGACTTCGCCGCCACCGAACCCGAGGCCTCGACCAGCCCGAACCCGAACCCGGCGACGGACGCCGCGGCGATGAACAGCGCGGGAGTGCCCGCGACCGCAACGGCGATGACGGCGGCAGCCTGGAGTGCGCTGCCGAGGATGAGCGCGGTCTGCGGTGGGAAGCGGACGAGGAGCGGTCCGGAGACGAGCACGCCCACCAGCAGCCCCGCGAAGAGCGCGGGGACCGCGGCGCTGAGATCGGCCCCGATCGCGCGCTCTGCGGAGGGGAGCACCGCCGGGACCAAGGCCGCCGTGACGCCGAGCCCCGCGAACGCCGCGAAGAGTCCCGCCCGCGCGCGCCCTGCGTTCGTCACGCTCCGGCCGACCGCACGCGATGCACGGCGGCGAACGTGTCGCGCAGCGCCTCCATCGAGCGGTCGTAGTTCGACTGGGCGACGCCGATGAAGATGCAGTCGACCACCATCAGCTGCGCGATCCGGCTGCCGAGCGCGCCCGAGCGGAAGCCGGTCTCGCGGGCGGCGGTCGTGAGCACGATGTCGGCCTGATCGGCCAGCGGCGCCCCGGCGTGGTTCGTGATCGCGATGGTCGTGGCGCCCGCCCGACGGGCGAGCAGGAGGAACTCGATGGTGTCGGTGGTGGCGCCGCTGTGCGACACGGCGATCGCGACGTTGCCCGGGCCGAGCGTCGCCGCCGACGTCCAGGCGGCGTGCGGGTCGGACCAATCCAGCGCGGTGCGGCCGATACGGGTGAGCTTGCGCTGCAGGTCGAGCCCGACGATGGAGCTCGCGCCGACGCCGAAGATGTCGACCCTGGTCGAGGACGTGATGGCTTCGACCGAGGCGCGCAGGGACTCGGTGTCGAGCACCTTCGCGGTGTCGGCGAGGGAGAGCGTCTCGGCGAGCGAGACCTTGGCGACGATGTCGGCCAGCGTGTCGTTGCGGTCGATGTCGCCGGAGACGGCGGGGAGTGCGGCGGTGTCGAACGTCTCCCGCTCCACGTCGCGCAGCACGTGGTTGCGCAGCTCTCGCACGTGCTCGTAGCCGAGCCGCTTGCAGAACCGCACGACCGAGGTGGTCGAGGTGTCGCAGCGCTGCGCGAGCTCGGCGACCGAGAGTCCTGCGGTACCCGCGGGATCGGCGAGGAAGAGGTCGGCGATGCGCTGCTCGCTCGGACGCAGCTCGGGACGGATCGCGCGCATGCGGACGAGGACGGGGTGTGCGCCGGCTTCTTCGCGGGCAGCTTCATTGGACATGGCGGTCTCCGATCGCTGTTCATAACAGTAGAGGAACTTCTGTTACATCTGTAGTGACGTTCGTGTACTTTTGGTACCAACCAAGACCGACGACGTTCACGGGGCGGCAGGCAACAGCGCCTGACCCGACGCCACGGCGACGCGTCCCAGCCAGGAGGAATCTGCAATGAGCACAGCACGGCGAGCGTCATTGGGCGCTCTCACCGCCACGGCCGCCGCTTTGGCGCTCGTGATCACCGGTTGTTCCGCACCGGCATCCACCTCCGGCTCCTCGGAGGGCGCGGCCGGCGGCGACCTCGTCATCGGCGTCACCAGCGACCCGGACACCCTGTTCCCCTGGAAGGCCACGCAGTTCCAGGCCGTCAACGTGCTGCAGAACCTGTACGGCACGCTGACCGAGTTCGATGAGGATCTCAACGTCGTCCCCGGTCTCGCCGAGTCCTGGGACGTCTCCGAAGACGGCCTCACCGTGACCTTCCGCCTGCGTGAAGGCGTCACGTTCGCCGACGGCAGCACCTTCGGCTCCGAAGACGTCAAGTACTCGCTCGACGCCATCGCCGCCGAGGCCACCGCCGCCGTCGCGAGCAGCTCCCTCGCCTCCGTCACCGCGGTCGAGGCCACCGACGAGACGACCGTCACCCTCACGCTGAGCGCTCCCGACGCCGCCCTTCCCGCCAACCTCGCGGTGATCAACATGGCGATGCTGTCCTCCGACGACACCGAAGAGGCACTCAACACCACCCCGAACGGCACCGGTCCGTTCGTCCTCGACAGCCGCAAGGCGAGCCAGTCGATCACGCTCGCCAAGAACGAGGACTACTGGGGCGACGCCGCGCTGCTCGACACCGTCGAGTTCCGCGTGATCCCCGACGAGTCGTCGATCGTCTCGGCGATGCAGTCCGGCAACGTGCAGCTCGCGGTGTTCGACGACCCGCTGGTCGCGCAGACCGCCGAGGGCGCCAACGTCGAGGTCGCCACGACCCCGCAGCTGAGCTACCACGCGCTGCAGCTGAACGCCACGCGCGGCGACCTCGCCGATGTCAACGTGCGTCTCGCCATCCAGTGCGCGATCGACCGCCAGGAGGTGCTCGACACCGCCGCCCTCGGCGAGGGTGAGGTCACCGGCCCGATCACCTCTCCCGCGTACAAGTCCGACCCCGAGGCGCGTCCGTGCCCGGAGCGCGACCTCGACAAGGCCGCCGACTACCTGAAGAAGGCGGGCAAGGAAGACGGCGTCACCGTCAAGACGATCGTCTCGCAGGGCGAGTACGCCACCTCGGTGAACGAGGCGCAGAACCTCAAGGCCCAGCTCGCCGACGCGAAGATCACGCTCGACATCGAGGTCCTCGAGTCCGGTGCCTTCGTCGACCGCTGGATCGCGGCCGACTTCGACGCCGCCGTCGCGCTCAACGGCGGTCGTCCCGACCCCGACGGCATGTACGGCCGCTACTTCACCAGCACCGGAAACCTGAACAAGGTCGCCGGCTACTCCTCGCCCGAGCTCGACGCGCTGTTCGCCGAGGGGCGCCAGACGGCCGACCCGGACAAGCGCAAGGACATCTACGCGCAGGTCTCCGAGAACCTCGAGGACAACGCCGCGTGGATCTGGCTGTTCACGAGCTACACCTACACGGCGACGGCATCGACCGTCGACGGCTTCGTCCCCATGGTGAACGGCTCGCTGCAGTACCTGCGGACCACCTCCATCAAGTAGCGGATCGAGGGGGCGCGGCCACCCCGCGCCCCCTCCCTCCCCGACGACAGGCAGCCCCACACGCGCATGTTCAGACAGCTCCTCCGCAACAGCGTGCTGCGACGCATCCTCGCAGCCCTCGGCACGCTCCTCGGCGTCGCCATCTTCGTCTTCCTGATGCTGCGCGCCATCCCCGGCGACCAGATCAGCTCCGGCCTCGGCACCGAGGCGGCCGCCCTCACTCCCTCCCAGCGCGCGGCCCTCGAGGCCTACTACGGCCTGGACCAGCCGCTCTTCGTGCAGTTCTTCTCGTGGCTCGGCAACATCTTCACCGGCAACCTCGGCTTCTCGTCCCGGGCGCAGACCAGCGTGCTCGAGCTGACCGCGGCCGCCCTCCCCGTCACGTTCGAGCTCGCGATCTTCTCGATCGTGATCGCCCTCGCCATCGGCATCCCGCTCGGCATGCTCTCGGCCTCCAAGCCCGACTCGGTCCGCGACGGCTTCGGCCAGGTGGTCGGCCTCGCCGGTCTCTCGATCCCGGCGTTCCTGCTCGGCACCGCTCTGCTGGCGGTGCTCGCCTCGTCGTTCGGCTTCAACCCCAATGGCCAGGCCTACGCGACGCTCTTCGAGGACCCGCTGCTCAACCTCCAGCAGATGCTGCTGCCGTCGATCGTGCTCGGCTTCGGCATCGCCGCACCGATCATGCGCACGACCCGCACCGCGGTGCTCGAGATCCGCGCCAACGACTTCATCCGCACCGCGAAGGCGAAGGGCGTCCCGCCGCGCCGCCTGCAGGTGCGCCACGTGCTCGGCAACGCGCTCGTGCCGATCGTCACGATGACCGGCCTGCAGTTCGGCTACCTCCTCGGCGGTGCCGTGGTGGTGGAGCAGATCTTCTCGCTCCCCGGCATCGGACGACAGGTGCTGCTGGGCATCCAGCAGAAGGAGTACGCACTCGTGCAGAGCACCGTCCTCGTGATCGCGCTCGCCTTCGTCATCGTCAACCTGCTCACCGACCTGCTGTACCGGGTCATCGATCCTCGGGTGCGTGCCGCATGACCGACATCTCTCAGACCTCGGCCCTCGCCCCCGGCGGCGGGCGCACCATGGAGCGCGTGCGCCTCCTGTTGCGCAGCCGCAGCGGGCTCACCGGCCTCATCATCGTCGTGCTGCTCGCGGTGCTGAGCCTCGTCTCGGCGTTCGGGCTGCTGCCGTTCGATCCGCTCGCCCAGGACCCGCCGTCCCGCCTGCAGCCGCCGTCGGCCGTGCACTGGTTCGGCACCGATCAGTTCGGTCGCGACGTGTTCTCCCGCGTCGCCGCCGGAGTCGCGAACTCGGCGCTCATCTCGGTCGTCGCCGTCGCCTTCGCCACCGTCGTCGGCACGGTGTGCGGACTCATCGCCGGCTTCTACCGCGGCTTCTCCGACGGGGCGATCACGGCGGTCACCAACGTCCTGTTCGCCTTCCCGCCGCTGCTGCTCGCCCTGTCGCTGGCCTCGGTGTTCGAGCGCAACTGGTTCACCATCGCCGTGGCCATCGCGATCGTCTACGTGCCGATCTTCATCCGCGTGACCCGAGGCCCCGTGCTGTCGCTGCGCGAGGTCGAGTACGTCAAGGCGGCCAAGAGCACCGGTCAGAGCCGCATGGCGACCATGTTCCGCCATGTGCTGCCCAACATCACGTCGATCATCATCGTGCAGGTCACGCTCTCGCTGTCCTGGGCCGTGCTCACCGAGGCCTCGCTGAGCTTCCTCGGACTCGGCACCCCGCCGCCCGCGCCCTCGCTCGGGTCGATGATCTTCGAGGCGCGCACACTCGTCACGATCGCCCCGTGGACCATGATCGCGCCCGGCGTGATCGTCGTGCTCCTCGTGGTCGGTCTGAACCTGCTCGGCGACGGCCTGCGCGACAGTCTCGACCCCCGGAACAGAGGAAAGCGATGACGGTGGAAGACCTCGGCGGACTCGCCACGGAGGCCAGCGATCCCCGCTACGCGAAGCTCGACCTGATGAGCGTGGCCGAACTCGCGCAGACGATGAACGAGGCGGATGCCACGGTACCGGCCGCCGTGCAGCGCGCGCTCGGGCAGATCGTCCCCGCGATCGAGGCCACGGCCGCCCGCATGGCGCAGGGCGGACGTCTGGTGTACGTCGGTGCAGGAACCCCCGGCCGTATCGGCGTGCTCGACGCCTCGGAATGCCCGCCCACGTTCAGCACCCCGCCGGAGCTGGTGTTCGCGATCATGGCCGGAGGGCCCGGGGCGATCGTCAGCCCGGTCGAAGGCGCCGAGGACGACGCGGAGGCGGGGGCTGCGGCCATCGACGCCGCCGGCATCGGCCCGCTCGACACCGTGATCGGCATCGCCTCCAGCGGCCGCACACCGTATGTGATCGCGGCGGTCCGCCGCGCGCGCGAACTCGGAGCGCTCAGCATCGGCCTCTCCTGCAACGTCGGCACCGCCCTCAGCGCGGCGGCGGAGCACGGCATCGAGGTCGAGGTCGGTCCCGAGGTGCTCTCCGGCTCCACGCGGCTCAAGTCGGGGACCGCGCAGAAGCTCGTGCTGAACATGTTCTCGACCATCTCGATGGTGCGAAACGGCAAGGCCTACGGCAACCTGATGGTGGATGTGAAGGCCACCAACCACAAGCTGCGCGAGCGGGCGATCCGGATGGTGCAGACCATCGCGGATGTCGATCGCGACGCGGCGGTGGCCGCACTGGAGACCGCCGCCTACGACGTGAAGCTCGCGTCGATCATGATCCGCCGCGGTGAGGATCTCGCCGCGGCCACCGCACGACTGGACGCGGCCGATGGTCGGCTGCGCACCGCACTGGAGGAGAACTGATGCGCGTCCTCGGACTGATCTCCGGCACCTCGCACGACGGGATCGACGCCGCCGTCGTCGACTTCACGACCAGCGGCGGCTTCACCGCCCACGGCGTGGACCTGCACGGCACGGTGCTCGCGGCGACGAGCGTGCCCTACGCCCCCGAGCTGCGGGCGCGGCTGATCGCGGCGCTCCCGCCCGCGCAGACGACCCTCGCCGAGGTGGCCGAGCTCGACACCCTCATCGGGCAGGCGTTCGCCGAGGTCGCCGCCGACATCGCGGCCGAGGTCGGCGGCGTCGACGCGGTGTGCTCGCACGGCCAGACCGTGTACCACTGGGTCGACGGCGCGCATGCGCTGGGCACCCTGCAGATCGGGCAGCCCGCCTGGATCGCCGAGAAGGTCGGGGCGCCGGTGGTGTCCGACATCCGCATCCGCGACATCACGGTCGGCGGCCACGGCGCCCCGCTGGTGTCGTTCCTCGACGAGCTGCTGTTGCGTTCGCGCGCCGGCATCTCGGCGGCCCTGAACCTGGGCGGCATCTCGAACATGACCGTGGTGCGTCAGGACGGCCTCGTCGCCTTTGACATCGGTCCGGCGAACGCGCTGGTCGACGCGGTCATCGTGGAGCACGGCCTCAACCCGCTCGGCTACGACGACGACGCCGCGATCGCCCGCACCGGACAGGTGGACGAGGCGCTGCTCGCCGCGCTGCTCGACGACCCGTACTACGCCCTCACCCCGCCCAAGAGCACCGGCAAGGAGCACTTCCACCTCGGCTACGTGCACGAGCATCTCGCCGCGCAGGGCCGCGAGATCGCGGTCGCCGACGTCGTGCGCACCCTCACCGAGCTCACCGTCCGCACGGTCGCTCGTGACGTCGAGGCCGCGGGTATCGGGTTCCTCGCCGTGTCGGGCGGCGGATGCCGCAATCCGCTGATCCTCGACGGACTGCGCGCCGCGCTGCCCGCGACCGAGGTCGTGCTCGCCGACGAGCTGGGGGCTGCGGCCGACAGCAAGGAGGCGATCCTCCTCGCCCTCATCGGCTGGTCCACGATGCACGGAGTCCCCGCGATCGTCCCCGGCGGCACCGGTGCGCGCGAGCCGCGCATCCTCGGCACCATCACCCCGGGCGTCGGTCCGCTGCAGATGCCGGAGCCCGTGGCCGCCATCGACTCCCTCTCGCTCACGGAGGCCACGGCATCGTGAGCCTGCAGGTGCGCCCCGCCACCCCGGACGACCTGTCCGGGGTGCTCGAGGTGTTCCTCTCGTGCTGGCGGGAGAGCTATCGGGGTGTGCTCCCCGACGTGGCGATCGATGCGATGACCGACGAGCGGGCCGAGGCGCTGTGGCGGCGGGTGCTCGCGGATCCGACGGGCGTCGTGCTCGTCGCCGAGCGGGACGGTCGGATCATCGGGATCACCCGGTACGCCGCGACGACAGGAGACGACGGCCGGATCGACGGCGCCGTGCACTCTCTGTACGTCTCGCCCCGTGCCCCCGGCGGAGGGATCGGCGGCGCACTGTTGGCGCAGGCGACGGCAGAGCTGCAGGATGCCGGGGCCGAGGCCGCGACGCTGTGGGTGTTCGCCGCGAATACGCCGTCGATCGGGTTCTACGAATCGAAGGGCTGGCACGCCGACGGAGCCACCCGCACGCAGCCGGAGTTCGGCGAGCCCGAGCAGCGCATGCGCAGGGAGTGGACATGAGCGAGGTCTTGAGATGACCGCCACCGCAGCCGTCGCCGCGGTCCTCGCAACGGATGCCGCGCCGCGTGGCGCCGTCGCGGGTGTGGTCACCGATACCGGGCGCGACATCGCCGCGGACGGCCTGGCCGACCTCGCCGGAACGCCGATGACCACTGCGACCGCGTTCGACATCGCCTCGGTATCGAAGGTCGCTGCGACCACGACGGCGATCCTGCGGCTGGCCAGCCGCGGCGACCTGGGCTTCGACGACCGCGTCGACCGCTTCATCCGCGGCACGGCCTGCGCACCGGGAACGACCGTTCGCCACCTGCTGCAGCACCGCGCAGGGCTCTGGGAGTGGCAGCCGCTCTACCTCGACCGCGCGCACGCCGGCGACCCCGAAGCCGCAGCCGATGCCATCCCGCTGCGCTACGGCCTCGACGACGGGCGTCACTACTCCGACCTTGGCTTCATGCTCCTCGGCCGCATCGTCGCCGCCGTCATCGGGATGCCTCTGGACGCGGCCGTCCGCGAACTCGTGACGGCGCCCCTCGGTCTCGACCGCACCGGATACGGGCCGGTATCAGCGCCCGTGGCCTCGTCCGGTATCGGTGATTCCGCCGAGCGCCGCATGGTCGCGACCGGCGAGCCGTACCCGATCCTCACCGCCGACCGCGACTTCGCCTGGCGTGAGGAGGAGATCGTCGGGGCCGTGAACGACGGCAACTGCTTCCACGCGTTCGGCGGCATCTCCGGCCATGCCGGGCTCTTCAGCACCGCCGACGACCTGCTGACCCTCGGCGCCGCGCTCGCCGCTCCCGAGCGCCATCCCGAGCTGTGGCATCCGGATGCCGTGGCCGACCTGTTCCGCGACGGCCCCGATGCCGGGCAGGCGCTGGGGTGGCGCAGCGACACGGTCACGGTCGGCGGCCGACCGACCCGGATGCTCTGGCACCCGGGCTTCACGGGCTGTGCGCTGGGATTCGTTCCGGGAACCGGCACCGCCGCCGTCCTGCTGAGCAACCGCCTGTTCGCCCCCGAACCCGCACCGACCGAGGCGCTGTGGCGCTCGGCGCTCCCCGCACTCCTGGACGACAACGATCTGGACGACAACGAAGGAACACCATCATGAGCACCACCGAGCCCGTGCTGAGCATCAGCGGCCTCGCCGTCGCCTTCCGGACCGGTTCCGAACTGGTCACCGCCATCAGCGACATCAGCATCGACGTCGCCGCCGGGGAGACCGTCGCGATCGTGGGCGAGTCGGGGTCGGGCAAGTCGACCACCGCCGCCGCGGTCAACCGACTGCTGCCGGAGAACGGCGTGATCACCGCCGGCAGCATCCGCTTCGACGGCCGCGAGCTCACCGACCTGCCCGAGAACGCGATGGTCTCCCTGCGCGGCGCCGGGATCGGCCTCGTGCCGCAGGATCCGATGTCGAACCTCAACCCGCTCATGCGTGTGGGCGAGCAGATCGGCGAGGCGCTCGAGGTGCACGGCCACACGCACGGCGATGCCACGAAGGCGCGGGTCGTCGAGCTGCTCGAGATGGTCGGGATCGCGGATGCGGCGCAGCGGGCGCACCAGTACCCGCACGAGTTCTCCGGCGGCATGCGTCAGCGCGTGCTGATCGCGATGGGCCTGGCCTGCAAGCCGCGCCTGCTGATCGCCGACGAGCCCACCTCCGCCCTCGATGTGACCGTGCAGCGGCGCATCCTGGACCAGCTCGACACGCTCACCGACGAGCTCGGAACAGCGGTCTTCCTCATCACGCACGACCTGGCCCTCGCCGCCGAGCGCGCGGATCGCATCGTCGTGATGTTCCGCGGTCACATCGTGGAGGAGGGGACGTCGGCCGAGGTGCTCGGCAACCCGCAGCACGAGTACACGAAGCAGCTGCTCGCCGCGGCGCCGAGCCTCGCCTCCCGCCGCGACGCACTGCCGCAGCGCGAGGCCGCCACCGGGACGCCGTTCGTCGAGATCCGTGACCTCCGCAAGGAGTTCGCCCTCCGCGCCCCCAAGGCGGGCGAGCCGCAGACGTTCACCGCGGTCGACGGGGTGAGCTTCGAGATCCGTCGCGGCACGACCGTCTCGATCGTGGGCGAGTCCGGATCGGGCAAGTCGACCACGGCGAACATGGTGCTCGGGCTCGAGGACGCCACCTCCGGGTCGATCCTGTTCGACGGGCTCGACCTGACCACGCTGCGCCGCAAGGAGCTGTTCGCCCTGCGCCGACGCGTGCAGCCGGTGTTCCAGAACCCGTACGCCTCACTCGACCCGCGCTACACGGTCGAGCAGTCGATCGCCGAGCCGCTGCGTGTGCACCGCATCGGCACCGCGGCCACCCGGCACTCGCGTGTGCTCGAACTCCTGGAGCAGGTGGCGCTGCCCGCCGCGATGGCCGAGCGCCTGCCGCACGAGCTGTCGGGTGGTCAGCGTCAGCGTGTGGCGATCGCCCGGGCGCTCGCGCTCGAACCCGAGCTCGTGGTGCTCGACGAGGCCGTGTCGGCACTCGACGTTCTGGTGCAGGCGCAGATCCTCGACCTGCTCGCCGACCTGCAGAAGCGCTTGGGGCTGAGCTACCTGTTCATCAGCCACGACCTCGCGGTCGTGCGGATGATCTCCGACGAGGTGCACGTCATGCAGCGCGGCGTCGTGGTCGAGAGCGGCACCCCCGAGCGCATCTTCGACGACCCGCAGCATCCGTACACGCGCGAGCTGCTCGCCGCGATCCCCGGAGCGACGCTCGCGTCCTGACCGGCGGGGTCGCCCGCGCCTGTCCACTTGTCGGGAGGATGCGCCGGATCGGGGGGCGAAAGCCCGTCATTCGTCCGACATCCGTGCGATCTCCCGACATCCGTACCGGAAAACCGGCGCGCGAAGCGGATGCAGGGACTCAGCGGGACTTGTCGTCCTCGTCCCAGGGACCTTCCCACCAGCCGGCGCGGCCGTCGTCCGAGCCACCGCGTCCGCGCCGTGAGCGCACGAACTGCACGATGAAAACGGTCAGCGAGCTGAGCAGGATCAGGAAGACCACCAGGAACAGCACGTCGCTCTGATTCATGGACGCTTCCCCTCTGCGGCATCCGCCACGATCTTCGCGATGCGGGCCGTCCGGGTCTCCGGGCGCTTGGCCATCGCGATGTGAGTGAGCCCGAACTTCTTGACCGACTTCGGGAACGCGTCCCAGTTCTCGCGCGCGGCGGGCACCGCGTCGAGCGCGGCCGCGAACTCCTCCGGCTCGATCCCGGCCTCCGGTCCGTCGAGCAGGGTCCACGAGCCGTTCGCCTTCGCGATCTCGAGCACGCGGATGCCGGCGGGAGCGAGCGCCCCCTCCGCTTCGAGCTCCGCGATGCGCGCCTTGTTCGTCGCGGCCCATCCGCTGCCGGGGCGGCGCGGAGAGAACCACTGTCCGTTGGCGCGGTCGGCGGTCCCGTCATCGAAGACGCGTACCGGGCCGTCGATCCATCCGAAGCAGAGCGCCTGCCGCACGGCATCCTCGTAGCCGACGCCGTCGGACGAGCCGCGCACACTCAGCAGCCAGACGCCCGCCGTCCGGTCGTGGTTCGCTTCGAGCCAGGCACGCCAGGCCGCGGCATCCGCCGCTCGGAACCGCTCGCCCTCGTCGAGTGCCCCCATCGGCTACTTCTTGATCTTGACCGTCGTGATCGTCTCGGTGATCCGCGGCAGCAGGTCGGCGACCGACTGCACGATCTCATCCGGGCGGAACGGGTACTTCTCGATCTCGGCCTGGTCGCTGATGCCGGTGAGCACCAGGATCGTGTGCAGACCCGCCTCGATGCCCGCGACGACGTCGGTGTCCATGCGGTCGCCGATCATGCCGGTGCGCTTCGAGTGCGCGCCGATCTTGTTCAGAGCGGAGCGGAACATCATCGGGTTCGGCTTGCCGACCACGTACGGCTCCTTGCCGGTGGCCTTCGTGATCAAGGCGGCGATGGCGCCGGTGGCGGGCAGTGGTCCGTCGGCGCTCGGGCCCGTGGCATCCGGGTTTGTGACGATGAAGCGCGCACCGCCGATGATGAGGCGGATCGCCTTGGTGATCGCCTCGAACGAGTAGTTGCGGGTCTCTCCGACGACCACGAAGTCGGGGTTCGTCTCCGTCATGATGAAGCCGGCGTCGTGCAGGGCGGTGAGGATGCCGGCCTCGCCGATCACGAATGCCGAGCCGCCGGGGAGCTGCTGCTTCAGGAAGTCGGCGGTGGCGAGGGCCGAGGTCCAGATGCGCTCCTCGGGCACGTGCAGCCCGCTGGTGCGGAGGCGAGCGGAGAGGTCGCGCGCGGTGAAGATCGAGTTGTTGGTGAGCACCAGGTACGGGATACCTGCGCTCTCCCATCCGGCGAGCAGTTCGGATGCTCCGGGGATGGCGTCGTTCTCATGGACGAGCACGCCGTCCATGTCGGTGAGCCAGCATTCGATGTCGTCGCGTTGTGCCATGTGCACAGCCTAGAGGCCGCAGGCGACGCACGCCTGACCGTATTGCGGAGCCGTCAGGCGCTGAGCCAGACCACCTGTGCCGCACCGTCGGGCAGGGCCGTCTGCACGCCGTCGATCTCCACTCCGGACGCTGTCACCGTGACCGTCGATGCGACCGCCAGGCCCAGCGCCTCGAGTGCCCGGAGCAACTCCGGATCGCGGTCGTCCACGCGCAGCACGCGGCCGGCGTGCCCGGCCGGAGCGTCGGCGAGGAGCACGAACGGCTCGCGCTCGATGTGACCGTCGGCGTCGGGGATCGCATCGCCGTGCGGGTCGAATCGGGGGCGACCGAGGCGCGCATCGATGCCCTCCAGCAGCCGATCGCTGATGGTGTGCTCGAGCACCTCGGCCTCGTCGTGCACCTCGTCCCAGCCGTAATCGAACTCCTGCACGAGCCAGGTCTCGATCAGGCGGTGCCGGCGCACCATCGCCAGGGCACGGAGCGTGCCGGCATCCGTCAGTCGCACCGCACCGTAGGGCACGTGCGAGACGAGACCGGCGGCGGCGAGCTTCTTCACCATCTCGGTGACCGACGACGGGGCGATGCCGAGCTTCGCGGCGAGCACCGAAGGGGTGATGGGGGCGTCCTGCCACTCGGTGTGCGCGTAGACGGTCTTCAGGTAGTCGTCAGCTGCAGGGGATGCCACCGGACCAGCCTACGTGGTGCGCTCGCGCGCCCATGAGGTGAGGCCGTGGATCAGTGCCCGCACCCCGATCTCGAAGGTGCGGCGGGCGGGGTCGGAGCTGAGTCGCGCCCGGGCGCTCTCGGCTTCCGCGAAGGTCGGATACGTCGGAGCGAGCTCGCCCGGTGCCATGTTGTCCGCAGGCGCGAGGGCATCCAGCGCGGAGCCGATGATGAAGGCCTCGAGGGCGACGATGGCATCCACGATCGTGTCGGTCGGCCAGCCGTCGTCCGTGAGCAGGCGGGCGATCTGCTCGTAGTCGGCGAAGGAGGCCTCGTCGGCGTCGATCGGCGAGGTCGCCAACATCACCATGGCCTCCGGGGCGCGGATGGCGGCCTCGCGGTAGCTGTGCGCCCACGTCAGGAGCGCGTCGTCGATGGGCATCTCGTGCAGCACGGGGGAGACGAGCGCACGACTGACCTGCCCGCGCATGGCGCGGATCACGGCGTCGCGGTTGGCGAAGTGGTGATAGAGCGCGGAGGTGCGCACGCCGAGGGATTCCGCGAGCGCGGTCATCGTGAACTGACGCGGGGTGCGCTGCGCGCTGAGCCGGAAGGCGGCCTTCAGGATGCGCTCCTCGGTGAGCACCTGCGTCGACGGTCGGCCGACGCTGCGCGGAGATTTCGTCATCGTGCTCGATTCTGCTCAGGCGTCTGGTATTTTATTGAAACTCTTTCAATACCGAACGATTCACTACCGACGAAGGTACAGTCATGACCGGTTTCGACGCCGACGCCATTGTCACCGGCGCACACGTGGTGACGATGGACCCGCGCCGCCCGCACGCCACGGCCTTCGCGGTGCGCGACGGGCGGTTCCTTGCCGTCGGCGACGACACGCTGATCCGTGAGCTGCGCGGCCCGCGCACCGTCGTTCACGACCTCGGCGGTGCGGCCGTGACGCCGGGGCTCATCGACGCACACCTGCATCCGATCCAGGGGATCGAGCTGACCGCCGGCATCGACCTCGGGGGACTGACCACCGCTGTCGACCTCCTCGCGGCGCTGCGGACCGAAGCGGATCGAGCGCTCGCCGAAGACGCCGACCCGTGGGTGCGGGGGTGGAACGTCGATTACGACGTGTTCCACGACCTGCCGATGACGGCGGCGGCGATCGAGGACGCGGTGCGCGGGCTGCCTGCGCTGCTCATCCTGTTCGACGGACACACCGCGCTCGCGAGCCACGCGGGACTTTCCCGGGCGGGGATCACCGGCGCGCGAGAGTTCGAGGACTCGTCGTGCGTCGTCATCGACGTGAACGGGGTGCCGACCGGCGAGCTTCGCGAACTCGGTGCCTACGAGCCCGTGCGGCTGAGCGCGCCCGCGCTGACCCGCGACCAGACCCTGGCGGTCGGTCACGAGCTCCTGCGGGGACTGGGCGACTCCGGTCTCACCGGCGGCACGATCATGGACGGCGGCTTCGCCACCCTCGAGCTGTTGGACGCTCTGGAGCAGGGGCCCGGGCTGCCGATCCGCATCGTCTCGGCCATCGACCACGAGCCCGGCTTCGACGAGGAGCGGACGGGCGCGAATCTCGCGATGCGCGACCGGCGCGGCGACCGATGGCGCGGAGGCGTCGTGAAGCTGTATGCCGACGGCGTGGTCGAGACCGGCACGGCCTGGCTGTACGAGCCGGACACCGCCGGCACGGGGCTGGAGCCGTTCTGGAAGGATGCCGCGGCGTACGCGCGCACCGTGCGACGCTACGCCGAGGCCGGATTCCAGGTGGCGACGCACGCCATCGGCGACCGTGCCGTCGGGGAGGTCGTCGACGCGTACCTGGCTACCGGCATCCGCAGTGCAGGGGGAGCCCCGCATCGCATCGAGCACCTCGAGACCACGACCGACCGCGACGTCGCCCGCATCGCCGCCGCGGGCATCACCGCCTCGATGCAGCCCCTCCACATGCAGTGGCGCAAGGCAGACGGCTCGGACGACTGGTCCCGCAAGCTGGGACCCGCCCGCGCCGCCCGCGCCTGGCGCGCCCGCGACTACTGGGACGCAGGGGCGCCGCTCGCGCTCGGCTCCGACTGGCCCATCGCGCAGAACGACGCGCGCATCGGCCTCGCCTGGGCGATGCTGCGCCGCCGCCCCGGAGACCGCGACGCCCCGGTCTTCGAGCCCGAGCAGGCGCTCACCCCCTACCAGGCGCTGCACGGCTACACCGTGGGCGCCGCCCTGGCCCAGGGAGACGCCGACCTCGGTAGCATCGCCCCCGGGTTCCGGGCCGACTACGCCGTGTGGGCGGAGAACCCGCTGCACGTCTCCCCGGACGACCTCCCCGACCTGCCCGTGCAGGGGACGGCCGTCGGCGGCACCGAGCCCTGACCCCCGGCTCGACCGCACTCCTCCGCCCCCTTCGCACTCGCCCCCTTCACACTGAGGTGACCTCCATGCCCGAATTCGGCGCTCTCGCGCTCCTCCCCATCGTGGTGATCCTGATCGTCGCGGTCGCCACCAGACGCACCCTCTTCGCCCTGTTCTGCGGCACCATCGCCGGAGCGCTGATCCTCGGCGGCTGGGGCGGCTTCGACGTCTGGGTCGAGTACACCGGGAAGGCGCTGTCCAACGCCACGGCGCAGTGGCTGCTGCTGATCGTCGCGCTGTTCGGCATCCTCATGATGCTGTTCGAGAAGTCGGGCATCGTCACCGACTTCGCGCGGTGGGCCGAGCGGTTCGTGACCTCGCGCCGCAAGTCGACCGTGCTGACCTTCCTGCTGTCGGTCGTGCTGTTCGTCGACGACTACCTCAACGTGCTCACCACCGGCACCTCGATGAAGCAGGTCACCGACCGCTACCGGGTGCCGCGCACGCAGCTCGGCGCCATCATGAAGATGACGGCCGCGCCGATCGCCGTCCTCGTCCCCGTGTCGACGTGGGCGCTGTTCTTCTCCGGGCTCTTCGAGGCGCAGGGCGTCACGGTCGGCGGCACCGGATTCGGCGCCTACCTGCAGGCGATCCCCTTCATCTTCTTCGGGTGGGCGGCCCTCGCGGTCGCGTTGCTGATGAGCATCGGATGGCTGCCGAAGCTCGGCGTGATCAAGCGCGATGCGATCCGCGCGGAGCGTGACGGTGACGTCTTCCCGCTCGGCACCACCGATGACGAACGGCGAGCCGAGGGCGTGGCGCTCCTGGCTGAGCTCGAGGCCGACGACCCCGACGGGTCGACCGCGCAGCGGGTCGCCACCGCGCTCGCGACGTCGGCCGAGGCGGATGCGGGGCGCAAGCCGCAGCCGTGGGGCTTCCTGACCGCGATGGCCGTGCTCGTCGGCGTCACGATCGCGACCAACGCCAACGTCGTCGCCGGCACCGCCGCGGCCCTCGCCGTGACCCTCGTGATCGTGCTCGTGCAGCGCCGCCTCAGCATCCGCGGAGTGCTGGATGCCGCGCTGGAGGGCATCGAGAGCATGCTGTTCGTGATGATCCTCACCGTGCTGGCGTTCATGGTGCAGGAGATGAACATCGCCCTGCAGCTTGCCGAGTTCGTGATCCAGGTCACGGAGCCGGTGCTGACCCCGGCGCTGCTGCCGGCCATCGTCTTCGCGGTGTGCGGGATCTACGCATACGCCACCGGATCGTTCTGGGATCTCGCTGCGGTGATCACCCCGGTCGTCCTCCCGCTGGCGCTGGCCCTCGGTGCCGACCCGATCCTCGCGGGCGCCGCCGTGTTCTCCGGCGCGGCGCTCGGCAGCACGACCTGCCTCTACGGCGACGGCATCATCCTCGCCTCGCGGTCGATCGGCATCAAGCCGATCAACCTCATGCTCGCGATCCTGCCCTACGCCGGGATCGCCGCCGGACTGTCGTTCGTGATGTACCTGGTGACGGGCTTCGTCACGGCGTAGGGCGACCGACCGGTTCGGGCGGCGGGGGTCAGCTCGTCGCGGCGGCCAGGAGGCTGTAGGCGGCCTGACCGGCGAAGAACAGGACCAGGAAGCCGAGGAGGGCGGCGGCCAGCGAGAGCCGGCCGTCGAATCCCTCGATCTCGGCGATGCCGATCTTGCGCGCGCGGAACGCCAGGACGAGTGTGGCGACGCCGAGGGCGAGCTGCACCCACGGGCTGCCGAGGCCGATGACCTTCGGGAACGCGATCAGCAGGCCGCCGATCACGCCCGTCGCGAGTCCGATCCAGGTGAGGATGCGGACGTTGCGGCGGGCGTTCTCGGCAGACATGCTGTCGAGCCTATCCGGGGTCAGGCCCCCGTCAGCACGAGCCAGAGCAGGGCTCCGTTGAGGGCGATCAGCAGCACCGAGGCGAGGATGCCGGCGGCCGTGGTCCAGCGGCGGTTGACCCAGGCGCCGAGGGTTCGCCGCTGCGCGGTGAGCACGACCAGCGGGATCAGCGCGAACGGGATGCCGAACGAGAGCACCACCTGGCTGAGTACCAGGGCGAGTGTCGGATCGAATCCGATGCCGAGGATGACGAGCGCGGGGATCAGGGTGACCAGGCGGCGGGCGAGCAGCGGGATGCGCACATGCAGCAGGCCGTGCATGATCTCGGCACCCGCGTAGGCACCCACCGAGGTCGAGGCCAGACCGGAGGCGAGGAGCCCGACGGCGAAGAAGGTCGCCACGACCTGACCGAGTCCCGCGGCGAGAGCGGCGTGTGCGCCCTCGAGCGAGTCGGTGCCCTCGACGCCGGCGAGGTTCGCGGCCGCGAGCAGCAGGATGCAGAGGTTCACGGACCCGGCGATCACCATCGCGATCGAGACGTCCCAGCGGGTGGCGGTGAGCAGGCGGCGGATGCGCGAGGTCTCGGTGCGCACGGCCTCGTCGCCCGCGTGGGTGGTCGTGGCGCCGAAACGGTCGCGGGCCAGGGAGGAGTGCGCGTAGATCGCGTGCGGCATGATCGTCGCGCCGAGGATGGATGCGGCCAGCAGCACCGAGCCGGTGTCTTCGAAGCGCGGAACCATCCCGCCGAGCACCCCTGCCGGATCCGGCGGCGCGACGAACACGCCGGCCACGAAGCCGATCGTGATGATGGCCATGAGCCCGATGATCACGAACTCGAACGGGCGGGCGCCGCGCCGGCTCTGCACCGCGAGCAGGATCATCGAGACCGCGCCGGTGATGAGTCCGCCCAGCAGCAGCGGCACGTCGAACAGCAGGTTCAGTGCCACTGCGCCGCCGATGACCTCGGCGAGGTCGGTGGCCATCGCGACGAGCTCGGCCTGCAGCCAGTACGCGCGGCGGGCCCACGGCCGCTTCAGCCGCGCGCCCAGCACCTCGGGGAGGCTCTGTCCGGTGACGACGCCCAGCTTCGCGGAGAGGTACTGGATCAGCCAGGCCATGATGTTGCCCGCGAGCACGACCCACACCAGGAGATAGCCGTACTGCGCCCCGGCGGTCATGTTGCTGGCGACGTTCCCGGGGTCCAGGTACGCGACACCGGCGACGAGGGCGGGTCCGAGCAGCCAGAGGCTGCGTGGTGCGCCCGCCCGAGGTGCGGCGGGGGCGGTCATCGCGGCAGAAGGACTTTTAGGCACACCGAAACCGTATCGCATTTTTCGGCGCACCTAAATATGTTTCGAATCGCGTGGTTGCATCCGCTGCCTGGATGGGACCGATTGCGCGATTCGAAGGTGCCTCCCGCGGCGATAGCCTGGCGGGATGGATGACGCCGCGCCGAACAGCACGAACCCCGACGTTCCGGCGGACGCGGTGAGCGCGGGGTCGATCGCTCAGCCCGGGTACGGTGTCGGCCCCTGGCCCGGCGGGGAGGCGGCGTGGCCCGAGGGTGAGCAGTACGACCCCGAGCTCCTCGCTGAAGGCGACACCCGCAACGTGATCGACCGCTACCGCTACTGGCGGATGGAGGCGATCGTCGCTGACCTCGACACGCAGCGTCACCCGTTCCACGTCGCCATCGAGAACTGGCAGCACGACATGAACATCGGGTCGATCGTGCGCAGTGCCAACGCGTTCCTCGCCGACACCGTGCACATCATCGGTCGCCGGCGGTGGAACAAGCGCGGCGCCATGGTCACCGACCGCTACCAGCATGTCGTGCACCACGAAGACGTCGAGACATTCGCCGCCTGGGCCGCGGCCGAGGGCATCCCGATCATCGCGGTCGACAACGTCGAGGGTGCCGTGCCCGTGGATCGCGCCGAACTCCCGCAGCGCTGCGCGCTCCTGTTCGGCCAGGAAGGACCGGGGCTCTCCGCCGAGGCGCTCGCCGCCGCAACCGCCCACATCGAAATCACCCAATACGGCTCGACGCGTTCGATCAACGCCAGCGCCGCAGCCGCCGTGATCATGTACGAGTGGTGCCGGAGATACGCCGGCTGATCACCGCCGGAACCCCTCGACAGGCCGTGACTGCGGGCGTAGCGTGAGTGCCGATCAAGGAGGTCGACATGGCAGTCGTCACACCAATCCGCCCGTTCCTCTGGTTCGCCGACAGGGCGCAGGAGGCGATGGAGTACTACGTCTCGGTGTTCCCGAACTCATCGATCGACAGCGTGACCTTCTATCCGGACGAGAACCTCAGCGAGCACTTCGAGGGCATGACGGGGAAGGTCATCAACGGGGAGTTCACTCTGAACGGCACGCGATTCGGCTGCCTCGACGGGGGTCCGGAGTTCACCTTCAACGAGGCCGTCTCCTTTGTGATCGAGTGCGCCGACCAGGGCGAGATCGACCGCTACTGGCAGGCGCTCTCCGCGGTGCCGGAGGCGGAGGCGTGCGGCTGGTGCAAGGACCGGTTCGGCGTCAGCTGGCAGGTGGTTCCCGCCGGGCTCGACCTGCTGCAGCAGCGGCCGGAGCAGATCCAGGCGCTCATGCACATGAAGAAGATCGTGATCGCGGAGCTCGAGATCGCCTGAGCCCGCGCTGGGCGGCGGGGCTGAACAGCGCGGTCAGCCCCGGTCGATGCCGAAGAGGTGGCGGTAGATCGCGTTGACGTCGCGATCGAGGTGATCGATGCGCCCGTGCAGGGCGTGGATCTCCGTCCGCACGCTGGCGAATTCGCTTCCGATCTCTTTCCGCACGCCTTCGAACTCTTTCCGCACGCCATCGAACCCGTTCTGCATCATGCGCAGGAACATCGTCGAGATCAGCGTGATGGTTCCGAACATCCCCGCGGCGAAGACGCCGATCAGAGTCCATACCTGTGGTTCCGTCATCCCCAGCATCCCTTCAGTGTCCCCCGATCATCGTCGAGGGCGCCAGGGTTTCGGGGCGTAGTATTCCGCCGATCCCCGCGGGTGTGGGGAAGTCGCGATGGAGCGGATCGGTGCAGTTCCAGACGCCCCGGCGTCACGCGGTGGCGGAGAGCCAGCGCCCCGAGCGCACGCGCCACCCCAGGGTCCCGAGCCGCGCGAGCAGATAGACGCCGAAGAACGCGACCGCGAGCCAGACGAGCCCGGCGGTGCCGTCGACTCCGGTCGCGGCGATGATCCACAGCGCCGGCAGGAACGGCACCAGGTTCAGGCCACCGGCGATCGCCAGATAGCGAGCGTCGTTCGCGCCCATGAGCACCCCGTCGAGCACGAAGACCACCCCGGCGATCGGCTGGGCGACGGCGAGCACGAGCAGAGCCGGCTGCACGAGTGCGGCGATCTCCGCCGAGCCCGTGAACACGATGCCGAGCACTCCGGAGAGGGCGGCGATCAGGCCCCCCACGACCACGCCGAACCAGGCGCCCCAGGCCACGGTGCGGGCCAGCACGCGGTGCACCTGCTTCTCGTCACCCGCGCCGAGTTCCTTGCCGATCAGCGCTTGGGCGGCGATCGCCAGGGCATCGAGCGCGAACGCCGCGGCCGAGAAGATCGTGAACACGATCTGCCACCCGGCCAGCTCGTCGGTGCCGATGCCGGTGGCGATGCCCACGGTCGCGAGCAGGGCGACGCGCAGGCTCACGGTGCGCAGGAACAGCCACCCGCCCGACGTCGCCGTGCTGCGCATGCCGGCGCGCTGCGCACGGAGCGAGGCGCTGTGGCGGGTGGCCAGGCGGCGGACGACGAGAGCGTACGCGGCGACCATGCCCCACTGCGCCGTCACGGTGCCGGCGGCGGAGCCCGCGATGCCCCACCCGAGTCCGTAGATGAAGAGCCAGTTGAGGAGCGCATTCGCGCCGAAACCGAGCCCGGCGATCCACAGCGGCGTCATGGTGTCCTGCATGCCGCGCAGCAGCCCGGTCGCGGCGAAGACGATGAGCATGGCCGGCAGGCCCCACATCGAGATCACCAGGTACTCGTTGGCCTGGGCGGCGACGGCATCGCTCGCGCCGAACAGGGAGACCAGCCACGGCGAGGAGACCGCGCCGACGACGGCGAGCACCGCGCCGAGTCCGAGCGCGAGCCACATCCCGTTGATGCCGACGGAGACGGCCTCGCCCGGTTGCCCCGCCCCGAAACGACGCGCGACCGCAGGGGTGGTCGAGTAGGCGAGGAACACCATGAGCCCGACGATCGTCTGCAGCACGGCTCCCGCGATGCCGAGGCCGGCGAGCGGAGTCGTGCCGAGGTGGCCGACGAGCGCGGCATCCACGATCAGGAACGCGGGCTCCGCGATCAGCGCGCCGAGCGCCGGGACCGCCAGGCGCAGGATCTCTCGGTTGAGGGAGGCGCGCGCGGTCATCCTCCGAGCCTATGACCTGGTGCCGACCTCGGCCGTCCGCGCCCCCGAGGGCCGTCGTAGGGTGGAACGGAATCGGATGCCACGGAGGTGCATCATGACGGATCCCAGGGAAGCTGCCGCGCGCTACCGCGCGAAGCAGCAGCACGCCGAGGATGCGGACGAGGATTCGGGCGTCCCGCCGGGGGCCGGCGCCGCCGTCGACAGGGCCGCCTTCATCGAGACGGCGATCCAGGTGGCGATCCGTCGCGGCGAGTTCGACGACCTTCCCGGCGCGGGCAAGCCGTTGGAGGGGCTCGGCACGCACCACGACCCCGATTGGTGGATCCGCCGCAAGATCGAGACCGAGAACCTCACCGGGCTCGGCCCGCCCGCCATCCTGCTGCGCACCGAGGACCGGGAGCTGAACGACCAGCTCGACCTGCTCGGCCGCGAGTCGGATGTGCGCGATGTGCTCGAGGACTTCAACAAGCGCGTGCGCGAAGCGCGCCGTCAGCTCCAGGGCGGGCCACCCGTCGTGACCGAACCGCGGGACGTGGATGCCGAGGTGGTGGCCTGGCGCGAACGTCGGGCTGCGCGACCGGCGGCTGCCCCCGTGCCGGAGCCGCGGCGCCGACGCTTCGGCTGGCGACGCCGCTGACGTCGGCTGCGCTTCCCGCGGTGAAAAGCACTTCGGTCGGCCGGATGCCGCGAATCCGGCCGAACGAAGTGTGATCGGCCGAGGGAAGCGCAGGGAATCGGGCCGAAGTCCGAGGGGCGTCCTAGGCTGGTGCGCATGACTGACGTTCTTCCCGTGGGCCTCGCCCTTGATGAGTTCAGCTCCGACATCCGCCCGCAGGACGACCTCTATCGCCACGTGAACGGCGCCTGGCTCTCGCGCACCGAGATCCCGGGCGACAAGGCGCGCTGGGGTTCGTTCCACCTTCTCGCGGAGCAGGCCGAGAAAGACGTCAGGGCGATCATCGAGGAGTCGCAGGATGCCGAAGAGGGCACACTCGCCCGCAAGATCGGCGACCTGTTCGCGAGCTTCATAGACACCGAGCGCATCGATGCCGCCGGTCTCGCGCCACTGGCAGACACCCTCGCCGAGGTCGACGCGATCGACGGCATCCCCGCGTTCCTACGCACGGTCGGCGCCTACGACCGCGACGGCCGCGCGGCCGTGATCGGCATGTACGTCGACGGCGACCCGGGCGACCCGGAGCGCTACCTGCCCGTGCTCATGCAGGCGGGGCTGTCCCTGCCGGATGAGAGCTACTTCCGGCTCGACACGTTCGCCGACACCAGGGTCGCCTATCGCGCGCACCTCGAGCGGCTGCTCGACCTCGCCGCGGTTCCGGATGCCGCAGCGAACGCCGACCGTGCCATCGCGCTCGAGACCGAGCTTGCGGGGCACCACTGGGACAACGTGCGCAGCCGCGACGCCGTGGCGACCTACAACCTCAAGACCTGGGACGAGCTGCAGGAGCTCGCCGGTGTCGACCTGACCCCGTGGCGCGAGGCGGTCTCGCCGTCGAACCCCGCGGCCTTCGACGAGGTCGTGGTGTCGCAGCCCAGCTTCTTCGAGGGGCTCGGGTCGCTGCTCACGCCCGAGCGTCTCGACGACTGGAAGGCGTGGCTGCGGGCCAAGGTCGTGCACGCCGCCGCTCCCTACCTCACCGACGATCTGGTGCAGGAGAACTTCTCCTTCTACGGCACCGAGCTCACCGGAGTCCCGACGATCCGCGAGCGCTGGAAGCGCGGTGTCTCCCTGACAGAGGGCGCGCTCGGCGAGGCGATCGGCAAGGTCTACGTCGAGCGGCACTACCCGCCGACGGCGAAGGCCGCGATGGACGAGCTGGTCGCGAACCTGATCGAGGCCTACCGGCAGAGCATCACCGAGCTCGAGTGGATGACGGCCGAGACCCGCGAGCGAGCGCTCGCCAAGCTCGACTCCTTCACCCCCAAGATCGGCCACCCCGAGGTGTGGCGCGACTACTCGAGCCTCGAGATCGACCGCACCGACCTGTTCGGCAATGTGCGCCGGGCGTCGACCTTCGAGCACGACCGGCACGTCGACAAGGTCGGCACGCCCATCGACCGCCTCGAGTGGCACATGCCGCCGCAGATGGTCAACGCGTACTACAACCCCTCGATGAACGAGATCGTGTTCCCGGCGGCCATCCTGCAGTATCCGTTCTTCGACGCGAGCCGTGATGCCGCCGCGAACTACGGAGGCATCGGAGCGGTCATCGGGCACGAGATCGGTCACGGCTTCGACGACCAGGGCAGCCGCTACGACGGCGACGGCCGACTGCAGGACTGGTGGACCGACGCCGACCGCTCGGCGTTCGAGGAGCGCACCAAGGCCCTCATCGCGCAGTACGACGCGCTGGTGCCCGAGGGGCTGGATGCCGAGCACCACGTCAACGGCGCGCTCACGATCGGCGAGAACATCGGTGACCTCGGGGGTCTCGGCATCGCGCTCAAGGCATACGAGCTGTCGCTGCGCTCCGACCCCTCGGTCGCTGAGCCTGTCGAAGGGCCGGTCATCGACGGGTACACGGGTGTGCAGCGGCTGCTGCTCTCGTGGGCGCAGGTGTGGCAGCAGAAGAGCCGCGACGCCGAGACGCTGCGGCTGCTGACCATCGACCCGCACTCGCCGAACGAGTTCCGCTGCAACCAGATCGTGCGCAACATCGACGCGTTCTACGATGCATTCGGCGTGAGCGAGAACGATGCCCTGTGGCTTCCCGAGGCATCGCGTGTGACCATCTGGTGACCAATCGTCGCACTCGGTGAGGCATCCCCCGGCGGTGGGGTTACGATATCCCTGCCGCTGGGGAGCGCCTCCCCTCGGTATCCTGCAAATCCCCCCTCCTAAGGATCACGCGTGGGCGCTCTCGAGCCTGGTGAAGGGTTCCGCAACTCCTCGGCCCCGGAGTCTCTCGGCGGTGCGCCGGAGTCCGCCACGGCGGGCCGCCGCTCGCAGCGGACCAGTCGTCGCCTCCCGCGTCGAGCCGCCCTCGGCCGCCGCTCCTTCACCGCCACCCTGCGTGCGCTGGAGGGGCTGGTCGATTCCGGCGCCCAGGTCTCGGTGCACGTCGTCGACCTCGACAATCATGTGCACGTGCTGGCCGGCGACGATCACGTGACCATGCCCGTCGCGGGGCTCGGCGTGGTGCCACTGCTGATCGAGGTGGCCGCCGGTTTCCAGAGCGGTGCGCTCGATCCGTTCGAGATCGTCGAGCGCGAGAGCGTCGACGCCGTCGAGAGCTCCGGTCTGTGGCGGCATCTGCACGCCCCGGCTCTGCCGCTCGAGGATCTCGCCGTGCTGGCCGCGACCGCCGGCGATCCGATCGCCGTGAACGCCCTGCTGCAGAAGGTCGGCCACGACCGGGTGCGCGAGCGCATCGAGTCGCTGGGCCTGCGCCGCACGGCCCTGCTCGACCGCTTCCGCGACCGCCGCGGGCCCGACGACGCCCCTCAGGTCGCCGTAGGCTCCGCCCGTGAACTCGCCGGTCTCTTCTCGGCCCTCGTGAACTCGCAGGTGGTCGATGCCGCGGTCAGCGCCCAGGTGTCGGAGTGGCTGAGCCTGAACCAGGACCTGAGCCTGGTCGCGGCATCCACGGGCCTCGACCCGTTCGCGCACGACCACGACGCACACGGGCTGCTGTTCGTGAACAAGACCGGCCGCGACCGCGGGGTGCGTGCCGAGGCGGGTGTGCTGGCGGGGCCGCGCGCCGGCGTCGCCTACTCGCTCATCGTCTGCTTCGACGACCTCTCGATCACGCACCGACTGCGCGCGCACGACGCCTTCCGGGTGCTCGGTGTCGAGCTCATGGAGTACACGCACTGAGATCGTGCGCACGCCGCAACAGGCGATCACGCCAGAACAGGCGATCACGCCAGAACAGGCGAGAACCTGAAGAATCGGCCTGATCCCGCCGGGTTGCCTGTGCTCGCTAGCATCGAGGGATGCCGAAACCCGACTGGACCCCGCACCGCCGCGACGACGGAGAGCTGCTCGGCTGGATCCATCCGGCGGGCGATGACTGGGTCGCCGTCGATGTGCTCGGTCGACCGGCATCCGACCCGACCGAATGGCTCGACGCCGAGGTAGCGCTCGAGGAGCACGGCATCGCCTGGCTCGCCGACCCGTGGATGCTGGAGGGCGAGGGGGACCGCCCGCTGCGGGTGCGCATCCTCGAGGTCACGCCCGACGAGGAGGGTGCGCCGGGTCGCATCGTGGTGAAGGTCGACGACTTCGGAGACATGACCCGTCCGGCGACCGCGCAGTTCGTGCTGGAGTGGCCGATCCCGGACCGGCTGCGTCCGCCGCGGCACGATGACCCGGACCCGCGCACGATCACCCGCTGACTCGGAGGAGAGGCGGCGCTCAGCCGGGGAGGGACGGATGCTGCTCGGAGCTGCGCTGCTTCGGGATGAAGAGCGACAGCACGACCGCGATGATGCCGGCGGCGATCGCGAGCCAGAAGCACACCTCGAACGCGGCGCGGGTCGGAACCGCGACCCCGTCGACGTCGATGCTCATCGCAGCGAGCACGCCGCCCATCACGGCCGAGGCGCTCGAGGTGCCGACCGAGCGGAACAGGGCGTTCAGGCCGTTCGAGGCGCCGGTCTCGTTCGCGGGCACCGATCGCATGATGATCATCGGCATGGCGGCGAACGTGAAGCCGATGCCGACGCCGATGAAGATGTTGGCGACGAAGATGTGCCACACCTCGGAAGACCACAGCAGCACGAACACGTAGGCGAGCACGATCGCACCGGCGCCGACCGTGAACAGCGGCCGCGGTCCGACCGTGCGCTCCAACCAGCCGGACAGCGGTGAGATCACCATCATCACGAGGCCGGCGGGCATGATCACGAGAGACGCCGCGAGCATGTCGAGCCCGAATCCGGCGCCGCCGACCGCGGGCATCTCGAGCAGCTGCGGGAACGTCACGTTCGAGGCGAACAGGGCGAACCCCATGCCGATCGCGGCGATGTTCGTGAACAGCACGGCGGGTCGCGCCGCCACCCGCAGGTCGAGCAGCGGATCCTTGGTGCGCAGCTGATACCACCCCCACACCAGCAGCACCGCGAGTCCGCCGAGGATGCAGGTGAGCGTCAGCGGCGAGGTCCAGCCCCACTGCGCGCCGCGGGAGACGAAGAGCAGGATGCCGGTGAGGCCGATCGCCAGACCGACGGCACCGATCACGTCGAGGCGGCCGGGGGAGCGGAGCACATCTTCGGGGATCACGGCCAGCACGAGCACGAGGCCGACCACGCCGAGGGCTGCGGCGAGCCAGAACAGCATGTGCCAGTCGGCGTTCTGGGCGAGGAGCGCGGCGACGGGCATGCCGATCGCACCGCCGACGCCCATGGTGGCGCTCATGAGGGCGACCGCGGTGCCGAGCCGTTCGGGCGGCAGCACGTCGCGCATGATCGCGATGCCGAGGGGGACGACGCCCGTCACGGCGCCCTGGAGAGCGCGTCCGATGATGACGCCGATGATCGAGCCGGAGACCGCGGCGATGACCGAGCCGAGGATCAGGATCGCGAGCAGCGCGATCACCACCCGGCGCTTGCCGTACATGTCACCGAGACGGCCCGAGATCGGGGTGGCGACGGCGGCGACGAGCAGCGTGATCGTGACGACCCAGGTCGTGTCCTCGCGGGAGGCGTTCAGCAGCTGCGGCAGCTCGGCCTGCAGCGGAACGACGAGCGTGAACATGAACGAGGAGCAGAGCCCCGCGAAGGCGAGCACCGCGACGATCGCCCACTTCGGCGGGGTGCGGGAGAGGCGCTTCCTGGCTCTGTCGTCGTTCGCACCCACCGGCCCAGGCTATCGGCGATCGACTGCTGCAGGGCCGTCGGGCCCTGGCTAGCATGTGGTCATGGTCACGAGCAGCGTCGCTCCGGACGATCCCGCCGCCCACCGCGGCATCTCCCGGCTTACCCAGTCCGACATCTACCGCGCCGGCATCAGCGGCACGAGACCCGCGGTGCCGATCGACGCCGTTGCTCTGAAGGCGGCCGCCCGCAAGGCGCTGAGCGCCGAGGCTTTCGCGTACATCGCCGGTGGTGCGGGCGCCGAGCGCACCATGACCGCCAACCGCCGGGCGTTCGACCGTTGGCAGGTGTGGCCGCGCCCGCTGCGCGACGTCTCGACGCGCGACCTCGGCGTGGAGTTTCTCGGGAGGAGGCGGCCGACCCCGCTGCTGCTCGCCCCGCTCGGGGTGATGGAGATGGCGCACGCCGATGCGGACCTCGCGGTCGCCCGCGCCGCGGCATCCCTCGGCGTCCCGTACACGCTGTCGAACCAGGCGTCGTTCCCGATGGAGCAGGTGGCGGATGCCGCGCCCGACGGCTCCCGCCTGTTCCAGCTCTACTGGTCGGCGTCGGACGACCTCAACCGCTCGCTGCTCGCCCGCGCCGAGGCCGCCGGCTGCGAGGCGATCGTCGTCACGCTCGACACGCATCTGCTCGGGTGGCGCACCCGCGATCTCGATCTCGCGTACCTGCCGTTCACGCGCGGGATGGGGATCGCGCAGTACACGACGGATCCGGTGTTCCAGCAGCTGGTGCGCGAGCGCGCTGCCGCTCTGAAGGGCGATACGCCGGGCGTCAAGGTCACCGCCCAGGCGGTGGCCGCCGCCCTCACCATCGCCCGCAAAGGCGCACCGCTCACGGGCGGCGGCTCCCTGCGCGACAACCTGCGATCACCGCTGCCGCGTGCAGCGGTCGAGACGTTCCTCGACGTGTTCTCCACCCCGGCGCTCACCTGGGGTGACCTCGCGAAAGCGCGGGAGTGGACGAGTCTGCCGATCATCCTGAAGGGCATCGTGCATCCCGACGATGCCCAGGCCGCGCTGGATGCCGGCGTCGACGGTATCTGGATCTCGAACCATGGCGGTCGGCAGATCGACCGGTCGGTGCCGACGCTCGACGTGCTGCCCGAGATCGCCGAACGCGTGGCGGGCCGGGTGCCGATCGTCTTCGATTCCGGCGTGCGCGGTGGAGCGGATGCCGCGATCGCGCTGGCCCTCGGAGCCACCGTCGTGGCTCTCGGGCGCCCGTACGCCTACGGCCTCGGCATCGCCGGAGAGACGGGCGTGCGCGAGGTCGTGCGCAACGTGCTCGCCGAGCTCGACATCACGCTCGGCCTCGCCGGGCTGACGTCCGCGACGCAGCTCGATCGCGACGCGCTGCGGATGGTCTGATCGCGGTCCCGTTTCCCCGAACCGGCCGAGGAGGGGCAGACTGGGTGCGTGCGAACCATCCGTGACCTCGACACCGTTGAACTCATCCTCGACGCCCAGGGCCTGCTCGACTCCATCCGGGGTCCGCAGCGCGTGGTGGATGCCGGCACCCTGCGCGCCCTGCAGCAATCGGGCAACTACGTCGTCGGCTTCTTCGACGGCGAGGGCGACGAGGAGCGCATGGTCGGCGCGTCCATCGCCTTCTTCGGCGAGCCCGCCCGGCGTGCGATGCACTCGCACATCACGGCGCTGCTGCCGGAGTACCGTGGCCGCGGCTGGGGTCGCGAGCTCAAGGAGCACCAGCGGCAGTGGGCGTTCTCGCGCGATGTCGGTCGCATCACCTGGGTGTTCGACCCGCTCGTGGCGCGCAACGCGCACTTCTTCTTCTCCGTGCTGGGCGCGCGTGCGACCGGCTACTCCGTCAACCGCTACGGCATCTTCGGCGGCGGTGACGCGGGCGACGAGAGCGATCGCCTCGACGTCGAGTGGGCGCTCGCCGACATCGCGAAGCCCCCGGCCGACGATGCGGTCGTCGAGACCCTCGAGATCCCGGCAGACATCGAGGCGCTGCGCGTCTCCGATCCGGAGGCCGCCCACGAGTGGCGCCTGCGCCTCCGGGCACAGATGGAGGGGCTGCTCGGCAGCGGGCTGAAGGTCGCCGGGTACGACAACGCGCGCGGCTACCTGTTCACCGCCTGAGCGTCATCGCACGATCAGAGCGGGAGGCGCTCAGCGCACCCCGCGCATGAGCTTCAGCACGGGCTTCACGCTCAGCAGCAGACCGATGCCGACGACGATGGCGATGCCGCCGAGGATCGAGAAGAACGGCACCTCGTCGTCGGGGTTGTAGAACTGCACGAGCCATCCCGAGATCGCCGTGCCGAGCGCGATCGACAGGAAGAACAGCGCGACCATCTGGGTGCGGAACACGGTCGGTGCGAGCTTGGTGGCGGCCGACAGCCCGACCGGCGAGATGAGCAGCTCCGCCACCGTGAACACGAACAGGATCCCGACGATCGCCAGCAGCGGCGTGGAGTTCGCCCCTCCGCCGGCGAACGGAAGGAACAGCAGGAACGCCGATCCCATGATGATCGCCGCGAGCGCGAACTTCACCGGGGTCGAGGGCTGACGTTTTCCGAGCTTGGTCCAGATCGCGGCGAAGACGCCGGACAGGATGATGATGAAGATCGGGTTGATCGACTGCACCCATGACACCGGCATCGTGAACCCGAACAGGTTCCGGTCCAGGCGCTGGTCGGAGTAGATCGTCAGCACCGTGAACTGCTGCTGGTACAGCGACCAGAATGCGACGCTGGTGATGAAGAGCGGCAGGAAGGCCCACACCCGGGAACGTTCGGTGGCGTCGATGCGGCGGCTGCCGAGGATCACCGAGAAGTATGCGACCGCCGCCACGACCGTGACTCCGATCACCAGGGTGGCCAGGTTGTCGGGCCGGATCACACCGGTGAGCACCAGGACGGTGATGAGCACGATCGCGGCACCGGCGATGAGTCCGACCAGGAGATAGCGGGACTTCGGAAGCGGGTTCGGCACCTCCCGCGCCGAGGCGGGCAGCGCCTTGCGGCCGAACGAGTACTGGATGAGTCCCAGCGTCATCCCGATGGCCGCGAGCCCGAATCCGTAGTGGAAGCCGAGCGAGGACTGCAGGATGCCGGTGAGGATCGGCCCCAGGAACGCACCGAGGTTGATGCCGAGGTAGAAGAGTGAGAAGCCGGCATCCCGACGCGGGTCTTCGGCGCTGTAGAGGCTGCCGACGACCGAGGTCGCATTCGCCTTGAGCCCTCCCGATCCGAGTGCCACGAGCACCAGACCGACCCCGACGCCGACTGCGCCGGGGAGCAGGGCGAGGGCGAGGTGGCCCGCCACGATCACCATCGCGCTGACGAACAGCACGCGCTCCGCGCCGAACAGGCGGTCGGCGAGCCAGGCGCCGAGGATCGTCGAGAGGTAGACCGAGCCTCCGTACGCGCCCACGATGCCGCCCGCGATCGCCTCGGGGATGCCGAGCCCGCCCTGGGAGACCGAGAAGTAGAGGTAGATGAGCAGGATCCCCTGCATGCCGTAGAAGCTGAAGCGCTCCCACATCTCCACGCCGAAGATGTGCACCAGGGCCCACGGTTGCCCGAAGAAACGGGTGTCGTCGTTGCGGGCATGCGGGGTCGGTGCTGCAGTGCTCATGCCCAGGACGCTACTCCGGCGCAGCCGCCGAGGCCAGCCGAGGCCAGGGAGCGCGCGGCAACCACGGATAGAATGAGGTGCCCGTGTTCACGGGTTTCCTCCCGCATCCGACCATTGGAGCCACCATGGCCGAACAGTCCCGCCTCGACAAGGTCATCGCCCTCGCCCGCCACCGCGGGTTCGTGTTCCAAGCGGGTGAGATCTACGGCGGTTCTCGATCGGCCTGGGATTACGGGCCCCTCGGCACGGAGCTCAAGGAGAACATCCGCCGACAGTGGTGGCAGACGTTCGTGCGCGGCCGCGGCGACATGGTCGGCCTGGACTCCAGCATCATCCTGCCCAAGCGCGTGTGGGAGGCATCGGGTCACGTCGCCACCTTCACCGACCCGCTGGTGGAGTGCCTGCAGTGCCACAAGCGCTTCCGTGCCGACAACCTCATCGAGGACTTCGAGGCGCGCAAGGGTCGCAAGGCCGAGAACGGCCTCGCCGACATCCCCTGCCCCAACTGCGGCACCAAGGGGCAGTACACCGAGCCCAAGGCGTTCTCCGGTCTGGTGAAGACGTACCTCGGCGTCGTCGACGACGAGTCGGGCCTGTACTTCCTCCGCCCCGAGACCGCGCAGGGCATCTTCGTGAACTTCTCGAACGTGCTCACCGCGAGTCGCAAGAAGCCGCCGTTCGGCATCGGCCAGGTCGGCAAGGCGTTCCGCAACGAGATCACCCCCGGCAATTTCATCTTCCGCACCCGCGAGTTCGAGCAGATGGAGATCGAGTTCTTCACGCCGCCGGCCGAGGCGCAGGAGTGGTTCGAGCACTGGGTCGAGGCCTGCTGGAACTGGTTCATCGACCTGGGTATCGACCCCGAGAACATGCGTCAGTTCGACGTGCCGGAAGACGACCGCGCGCACTACTCGGCCGGCACGATCGACGTCGAGTACAAGTTCGGGTTCGCGGGCAAGGAGTGGGGCGAGCTCATGGGTGTCGCCAACCGCACCGACTACGACCTCTCCAGCCACAGTGAGGCGTCCGGCCAGAGCCTGACGTACTTCGACCAGGCCACGGGCGAGCGCTACACCCCGTACGTGATCGAGCCGTCGTTCGGCCTCACCCGCGCGATGATGGCCTTCCTCGTCGACGCCTATGTCGAGGAGCAGGTGCCCAACGCCAAGGGCGGCACCGACGTGCGGACCGTGCTGCGGCTCGACCCGCGCCTCGCCCCGGTCAAGGCCGCGGTGCTGCCGCTGTCGCGCAACGAGAAGCTGTCGCCCCTTGCCCGTGAGGTCGCCGACACGCTCCGCGGCTCCTGGGCCGTCGACTTCGACGACGCGGGTGCGATCGGACGCCGCTACCGTCGCCAGGACGAGATCGGCACCCCGTTCTGCGTCACGGTCGACTTCGACTCGCTCGACGACCGTGCCGTCACGGTGCGCGACCGCGACACCATGGCGCAGGAGCGCGTCTCGATCGACGGCTTGCACGCGTATCTCGCCGAGCGCCTGCGCGGCGCCTGAGCACGTAGCATCCGGACCCCGTCGGCCTCTTACTGGCCGGCGGGGTCTCTTGCATCCAGGAACGGATGGCTGGTAATGTCTCCGCCCGTGGGTACTCTGATCCGATAGATCGGGACGCCGCGTCGAGTCCTCTCCGCGGTGGGTCCTGAGCGAGCGCGTCGTCTGCATGGCGTGCTCGAGGTCCGTGTTCAGACGCGCATCCGATTGATGTGCCGTCCCGCGATGCTCCTCGGCGTCGCGGAGAGGAGACCTCATGTTCCCTGTACTCCCCATAGCAACTGTCCGCCCCCTGCCTTCCCGCTCGTCCGCCCACAGGGTCTGCGAGCTCCGAAGCGCGACCGTGCGCTTCGCCGATCGGATCGTGCTCGATCGCGTCGATCTCGTCGTGGGTCCGCGCGACCGGCTCGCGATCGTCGGAGACAACGGTGCGGGCAAGTCGACCCTGCTCGACCTGCTGGCGGGCGTGCTCACACCGACCGGCGGCGAAGCACAGCTCTCGATCCCCGGCGGTGTCGCGCATGCTGCGCAGGATCCGCGCGCTCCGGAAGGTGCGACCGTCACGGAGGCCCTCGACGCCTTCCTCGACGAGCTGAGAGCGATCGAGCGCGAGATTCAAACCGGGTACGAGCGGCTCGCCGACGCGGAGGATGCCGAACGCGCGTCCGTCCTCGTCCGCCTCGAACGGCTGCTCGAGCACTTCGAGGCTCGAGGCGGCTACGACGTCGATCGACGCGTGGATGCGGCTCTCGATCAACTCGGCCTCGCTGCGCTCCGACGTGACCGCCCGTTCGCCTCGCTGTCCGGCGGTGAACGGGCCCGCGTCGCGCTCGCCGCGGCGCTCTCGTCGGAGGCGGAACTGCTTCTTCTCGACGAGCCGACGAACGACCTCGACGAGGACGCCCTCGTCTGGCTGGAGGACCGTATCCGGACCCATCGCGGTGCTCTCGTCGTCGTCACGCACGATCGCGCCTTCCTCGACCGATTCGCGAGCGACATCGTGCTCGTGGAGGGCGGTGGGCTGCGGCGCTACGGCGACGGCTATCGCGGCTACCTCACGGCGAGAGCCGTGGAGCGGCAGCGGATGGCCGAGCGTCACGAGGCGTGGAAGGCGGAACTCGCACGCCAGGAGGCCCTCGTCGCGACCAACGCGTTCCGGCTGGACGCGATTCCGCGCAAGCTCGAACTCGACGGGTTCGGTCACGGTGCCTTCCGCGCCCGCAGCCGCGACCACGGGGCGATGGGACGCATCCGGATGGCGAAGGAACGGATCGCACGGCTCCGCGCCGACCCTTGTCCGCCGGCACCCGAACCGCTGCGTCTGGCCGTGGACCTCCATGCGGAAACGGTGGAGGCCACCGGGTCCACGCAGTCGTTGATCGCCGTGGATGGCGTCGAGGTGCTCCAGCCGGCGTTGCGCATCGAGCGGCTGAGTCTGTCGGCGGGCGCGCGCTGGCTCGTGACGGGGCCCAACGGCGCGGGCAAGACGACCCTGCTGCGGCTTCTCGCGGGGGAGCGGATGGCGGATCGCGGATCGGTCGCGCTGCGCGACGGCATTCGCGTCTCGTGGCTGCGTCAGGAGGTCTCCCCGCCTCGGCCCGGCACTCTCTCGGAGGTCTTCGCCCGGTTGTCGGGAGTGCATCCGCACGACGCCGCGGAGACGCTGCTGCGCTTCGGGCTCTTCGTGGAGGACGACCTCGACCGCGAGATGCGGGCGCTCTCGGTCGGGCAGCGCCGCCGTCTCGATCTCGCCGCGGTGCTCGCCGACCCGGGAGACGTGCTGATGCTCGACGAGCCGTCGAACCACCTGTCGCCCGAGCTCGTCGAGCAGCTCGAGGCGGCGGTCGACGAGCACCCCGGCGCGGTCGTGACGGTCACCCACGACCGGCGGTGGATCAGCGGCGCCCGGAGTCGCGGTGCGAAGGAGATCCGTGTCGACGGCGGTCGCGTCGATGGAGAAGCGTGAGGCTACGCGTGCGCCGTCGACCCGGCGACCGCTCGCGCATACCGTTCGGAGAGCAGCTGCAGGCGCGGGAGCAGCTCGGGCGGGCTCTCGACGGTGAAGTCCATCATCAGCATCCCGATGTAGGCGGCAACGGTGTCGAGACTGTCGGCGCCCGTGACGAGGATGCAGTGGTCGTCGTCGACCGGTTCGACGACGCCGACCGCGGCGTGGATCCGGTCGAGAACGGCCGAGGCCGGCGCCTCGATCCGGAGTCGGGCATGCACCTTCCAGCCGCTCACCGCGATGGTCCGCATCGCGAAAGCCGTGTAGTCGCCACTGGGAAGGGGCTGCGGATCGAAGCGCCGATGCGTCGGCATCCGCAGCTCCATCCAGTCGACGCGGTACGTGCCCCACTCGCCGGTCTGCGGGTCGCGGGCCACGAGGTACCAGCGGCGCACCCAGGTGAGCAGCCGGTACGGCTCGACCAGCACGGGGGCGCCGTCGTAGTCGAAGCGTAGCCACTCCGCGTTGCGGATCGCGCTCGCGATGGCCTGCAGCGCCGCGGCGTCGACCTCGGGATCGGGGGCGTCGGTGTCGTTGTTCTCCGGGGCTCGGTCGACGCTCGAGCGGAGGGCGTCGACGGTGGGGCGCAGGTGCGAAGGCAGCACCTGCTCGAGCTTGGCGAGGGCTCTGGCCCCTGACTCGGCGATGCCGGATATGCCGGCCGCTGCGCGGAGGCCGACGGTCACGGCCACCGCTTCTTCATCGTCGAGGAGCAGCGGGGGCAGCTTGCCTCCCGCACCGAGCCGGTAGCCGCCGATGGATCCTCGGGTGGCGTCGACCGGGTAGCCGAGGTCGCGGAGCCGCTCGATGTCGTGCCGCACGGTCCGCGAGGAGACGCCGAGACGGGCGGCGAGGTCGCTTCCGGAGCGCTCGGGACCGGTCTGCAGGAGGGTCAGCAACGCGAGCAGGCGAGCGGTCGGATCGGCCATCGAGACTCCTCGAGAATGTCGCTTTCATTAGGAACAGATCCAACCTAATGGCCGCATACCTTCGAGATATGGAAAACACGACGCTCGCCTTCCGCCCCTTCACCGTCTCGGTCTCCACCGCCGACGTCGCCGATCTCCAGGATCGCCTCGCCCGTACCCGCCTTCCGCAGCCCGCGCCGACGGATGATTGGGATGCCGGCACCCCCAACTCGTACCTCCGCGAGGCGGTCGCCGCGTGGCGCGACTTCGACTGGACCGCGGCCGAGGAGCGCATCAATGCGGTCCCGCACTTCACCACCGAGATCGACGGTCAGACGATCCACTTCATCCACGTGCGCTCGACCCACGAGGGCGCGACGCCACTGCTGCTCGCGCACACCTATCCCGGCTCCTCGATCGACTACCTCGACCTGATCGACCGGCTCGTCGACCCGGTGGCGCACGGCGGCCGTGCCGAAGACGCCTTCGACGTCGTGATCCCGGATGCTCCGGGCTACGGCTTCTCGCAGCCTCTGGCCTCTACGGGGTGGACGGTCGGTCGCGTCGCTGCCGCCTATGACCGCCTCATGCGCGGACTCGGCTACGGGAGCTACGGCATCCACGGTTCTGACAACGGCGCGATGGTGGCCCGTGAGCTGGGGCTGCTGGAGCCGGCGGGCTTCCTCGGACTCCACGTGCTGCAGCTGTTCTCCTTCCCCTCGGGGGACCCGGCGGAGTTCGAGAAGCTCGAGCCCGCCGACTACGCAGGCCTCGAGCACATGCAGTGGTTCCAGTCGGTCGGCGGGTACAACACGATGAACGCCTCGCGCCCGCAGACGGTGTCGGTGGGGCTCAGCGACTCCCCGGTCGGGCTGCTGGCGTACAGCGAGCTGTTCAACTCGTTCGGCAACGGCACCTCGCTCGTACCGCTCGAGTCGATCCTGCTCGAGGTCAGCGTGAACTGGTTCGCGAACGCGGCCTCCGGAATGAGCCGCAGCTACCTGGAGAACGCCAGGGCGGATGCCGCGGCAGAAGGTGCCGAGCCGCGGATCAACGCCGCACGGACGGGGGTTGCCGTGTTCGCCGACGACTTCCAGACGATCCGGGTCTTCGCCGAGCGCGACAACTCGAACATCGTGCACTGGAGTCGCTTCGACGAGGGCGGGCATTTCGCCGCCCTGGAGCGTCCGGATGTGCTGGCCGCCGACATCCGCGCGTTCTTCTCGCGGGGCTGATCTCCGGCCACGAGCCGACCCGCCCTCTTGCGGCCGACCCGCCCCCATACGTGCGCACGTATGGGGGCGGCTCGATGCGAAGGGGGTGGATCGGCAGTGTGCTGGGTGTCAGCCCGTGACGGTGAGCTGCACCTCGGGGGTGCCGCCCGCTTCGACCCAGGCCAGCGAGCGTTCGAGGATGCCGCGCAGCACGTCGAGGTCCACCTGCTCCAGGTCCTTGATGTACAGGCATCCGACGCCCGTGGTGTGCGGGCCGAGTTCCGCCAGAGCCTCGCTGTGGGCATCGACGCCGTCGAACAGGTAGATCGTGGTCGCGGCCTTGCGGGGTGCGAAGCCGAGCAGCCCGCTGTCGCCCTCGGTGCCGGTCGGGTAGCGGTAGTGGCACGAGCCGAAGCCGATGATCGTGCCCCAGGTCTGCGGTTCGCGTCCGGTGATCTCCTGCATGAGGGCGGTCAGCGTCTCGGCATCCCGACGGCGGACGGCAGGGGAGGAGCGGGCGATGAGGCCCGCGACGTCATCTCCGGTGGGCTTCATTTCGGAGCCTTCGCCGCGGCCTTCATGGCCTTCTTGTGCTCGCGCACCTTCGTGAGCGAATCGGGCGAGACGATGTCGGCGACGCTGCGGTACGAGCCGTCCTCGCCGTATGCACCTGCGGCCTCACGCCATCCTTCGCCCGTGAAACCGTACTGCTTGCCGAGGAGGGCGAGGAAGATCTTCGCCTTCTGCTCGCCGAATCCGGGGAGGGTCTTCAGCCGCTTCAGCACCTCGGGTCCGTCCGGGTCTCCTTCGGTCCAGAGGGCGGCGGCGTCACCGCCCCAGTCATCGACCAGGGTCTGGCACAGCGTCTGCACGCGCGTCGCCATCGACCCGGGGAAGCGATGCACGGCGGGGGTCTGCTTGAACGCCTCGAGGAACTCGTCGGGGGCCATGCCGGCGATCGCCGCCGCATCCGCCGCTCCGGTGCGCTGTTCGATCTTGAGCGGACCGGCGAACGCGGTCTCCATGGGGACCTGCTGGTCGAGCAGCATCCCCACTAGCAACGCGAGCGGGTTGTCGGTCAGCAGCTCGTCGGCGGCGGTGTCTCCGGTGATGTGAAGGGCCATGCCTCCAGTTTCGCACCCCGTGGTCGAGGGCCGCACGTGGCACGGGGCCGGCGGCCATTCGCGCGGTCATTCGCGCGGCCATTCGCACCTGCTTCGGCCGTATGGGCGTGAAACGGCCGAGGGAAGTGCGGAAGGCCGCGGCGAGCGCTTCGTGCCAGGGGCCACGCTTCGCACGGCCATTCGCACGTGCTTCGGCCGTATGGGCGCGAAAAGGCCGAGGGAAGTGCGGAAGGCCGAAGGAAGTGCGAGAGGGTCAGGCGGTGGCGGCGTCGTCCGCGGCGGCCTCGGGAGCGATGCCGTACAGGGCGGCCAGAGCGGCGGTGAACTCGTCGGCGCGGCCGGCGGCGGCCAGCTCGTGGGCACGCACGGTCGGCGTGTGCAGGAGCACGCCCGAGAGGTGACGCAGAGCCTGCTCCACCTTGCCGTCTTCGTCGCCGCGCGCGCGGGCACGATCGATCTCGCGCTCGAGCAGCTCGAAGATGTGGGAGCGCAGGGCCACGACCGACGGGGTCACGCTCTGACGCGAACCCACCACGTGGAAGGTCTCCGCGGCCTCGCGCACGACGCTGCGCGCTGCATCCGTCGCCTGCAGTTCCTCCAGCGGTGCGTGCAGGCGGATGGTCTCGAGGTCGAGCAGGGCGACGCCCTCGAGGGAGGCGACGGCGGGGTCGACGTTGCGGGGCATGCCGAGGTCGACCACGAGCCGATTCGAGTGGGTCGCTGAGCCTGTCGAAGCGCCGACCGGGCAGCCGGCTGCGGCGATGCCGACCGGAAGCTGCAGGTGCTCCGGGCCGAGCACGGGCTCGGTCGCGGTGGTGCAGGTGATCAGCAGGCTCGAGTGCGCGGCGGTCCGTGCGTACTCGTCGGCGGCGACCGGACGGATGCCGTGCTTCGCAGCGAACACGGCCGCGCGGCCGGAGGGCGAGTACACGGAGATGTCGACGGCACCGCGCTCACGCAGCGTGGCGAGGGTGACAGCGGCGTAGGCGCCGGTGCCGACCAGCAGCACGCGCTCGGCGGACCAGTCGGCGATGCGGCTGTCGGCGAGTTCCAGCGCGAGGCGCACGAGGGAGCGCCCGGCGCGCCCGAGGGCGGTGACGTTCTTGACCTTGCGCTGCGCCTGGCTGGCGCGCTGGAAGAGGCGCTCGAGCTCGGGCGAAGTGGTGCCGTCCTTGCGGGCGGACTTGAGAGCGCGGCGCACCTGGCCGGCGATCTCGCCCTCGCCGGAGACGACGGATTCGAGGCCGGAGGCGACCGAGAAGAGGTGCTCGGCGACGCGGCGCCCCGAGTGCACCGTGTAGGCGCCGTCGAGTTCGGTGGCGGGGATGCCGGTGGCGGATTCAACCGCCTCGATGACCGCTTCGACGCCGATGGCGCCGGCCGCGGTGAGCGGTTCTTCCATTTCCACGTACGCCTCGAACCGGTTGCACGTCGCGAGGACCACGGCACCCTGCACGCACGGCGTCATGCCCACGATGGTGGGAGCGACGTCGTCGGGGGTGCGGCTCAGGCGTTCGAGCAGTTCGAAGGAGGCGGTCTTGTGACTCGCCGTGACACACAGCAGCACAGATCGATTGTACCGGAGTGCGTGGCGCCCGGATTCGACCGGGCGAACTCGGCGGCCCCACAAGGGCGGAATGGGAGGATGGAGGCATGGCCCTCTCCGACGCTCCGCTCCTGCGCGCCCTCGCAGGCTCCCGCCCCGCCCACGCTCCGGTGTGGTTCATGCGGCAGGCCGGAAGGTCGCTCCCCGAGTACCGCGACCTGCGAGTCGGCACGCGGATGCTCGACGCCTGCCTCACTCCCGACCTCGCCGCCGAGATCACGCTGCAGCCCGTCCGCCGCCACGGTGTCGACGCGGCCGTGTTCTTCAGCGACATCGTCATCCCGTTGCGCCTGGCCGGCGTCGACGTCGAGATCGAGCCGGGACGCGGACCGGTGTTCGCGAACCCGGTGCGCACCGCATCCGACGTCGACCGCATCACGGCCATCGATCCCGACGGCCTCGACGGCACGGCGATCGCCGAGGCTGTGCGCCTCGTCACGGCGGAGCTCGGCGACACCCCGCTGATCGGCTTCGCGGGCGCTCCCTTCACTCTCGCTGCGTACCTCGTCGAGGGCGGCCCTTCCAAGGAGCACCTGCGGGCACGGGCGATGATGCACTCCGACCCCGACTCGTGGAACCGTCTCGCCGGCTGGCTCGCGAAGGTCTCGCGCCGCTTCCTCGAGACGCAGCGCGATGCCGGAGCATCGGTCGTGCAGCTCTTCGACAGCTGGGCCGGCTCGCTGAGCACCGCCGACTACCGCGCCTTCGTCGCCCCGCACTCCCGCGCGGCGCTCGAGGGCATCGGGCTGCCGACGATCCACTTCGGTGTCGGCACGGGGCCGTTCCTCGCCGACATGCGCCTTGATGGCATCGCCGACGGTGTCGGGGTCGACTGGCGTCTACCGCTCGACGAGGCCGCCGCCATCCTCGGACCGGATGTCACGGTGCAGGGCAACATCGATCCCGCCCTGCTCTCCGCTCCGTGGCCCGTGCTCGAGGCGCACGTGCGCGACGTGATCGAGCGCGGCCGCGCGGCCCGTGCGCACATCCTCAACCTCGGGCACGGCGTCCCTCCCGAGACCGACCCCGATCAGCTCACCCGCATCGTCGAGCTGGCGCACACCGTCTGACCGGAGAATTGACCGCATGACCTCTGAGCCGTCTTCTTCTGAGCCGTCTTCCGCCGAGCCGTCCGACCTCGCTGCACGCGCGGCCGAGAAGCACGTCGTCGTCATCGGCGGCGGCATCGGCGGGCTCGTCGCCGCACGGGAGTGCGCCAAGGTCGGCATGCAGGTGACGCTGCTCGAGGTCGCAGACGAACTGGGCGGAGCGATCCGCCGGATCGAGCTCGACGGAGTCGACGTGGATGCCGGCGCCGAGAGCTACGCGACCAGGGGCGGCCTGGTGCGCGCTCTGGTCGAAGAACTGGGACTCGCCGACCGTATCGTCGCGCCTCGGCCGGGCGGCGCATGGCTGGCCGGCATCCCGGGCGTGGGCGCGGCTCCCCTCCCCGTCGGAGGCATCCTCGGCATCCCCGCCAACCCGTTCCAGGACGATGTCCGCCGCATCCTCGGCTGGTCCGGCGTCTGGCGCGCCTACCTCGACCGGGTGCGTCCGCCGCTCACGATCGGCCATCAGCTGAGCCTGGGGAAGCTGGTCTCCTCGCGGATGGGATCGAAGGTGCGGGACCGCCTCGTCGCTCCCGTGACCACCGGCGTCTACTCCGCATCTCCCGACGACGTCGACATCGACATCGCGGCTCCTGGTCTCAATGCGGCGCTCACCCGCGTCGGCTCGCTGTCGGGTGCCGTGCAATCTCTCCGGGATGATGCAGCGGCGAAGGCCGCAGACACGCAGGCCGCCGCGAAGACTCCCGGCGCTGCGGTCGAGGGGCTGACCGGCGGCATGAGCGGGCTCGTCGATGCGTTGGCCGACGACCTGACCCGCCTGGGCGCCGAGGTGCGCACCGGTGTGCGGGTACGGAGCATCCGGAAGACGGCGAAGGGCTGGGGCATCGAGACCGAGGCTGCGCCCGCGGTCACCCCGGGTCCGGTGGGCGAGACCGATCCGCTGGTCGCCGAGCTGCACGCGGCCGAGGCGGTCGAGCCCGTGATCGAGGAGATCGCCGCCGACGCCGTGATCGTCGCCACTCCCGAGGCCGCCGCTCGCTCGCTCCTCACCGCCGCTGTCCCGGCGCTGAAGAACGCGGAGGCCGCATCCTCTCCCGAGATCGAGATCGTCACCCTCCTGCTCGACGCTCCTGGACTGGATGCCGCACCGCGCGGCACCGGTGTGCTCACGGTTCCGGGCAGCCACACGGCCAAGGCGCTCACGCACTCGACCGCGAAGTGGGCCTGGGTGCGGGAAGCGGCAGGTCGGCGACACCTCGTCCGGGTGTCGTTCGGGGCGCAGGGGGAGCCCGCTGCGACGGCAGCGCTGAGCGACGAGGCGGCGGCCGATCTGGCCCGGACCGAAGCCGCCACGATGCTCGGGGTCGCACTCGCCCCCGACAGCGTGATCGCCTCGCACCGCGGTCGTTTCGTGCAGTCGCAGCCGGCATCGATCATCGGTTCCGGCGAGCGCCGCACGGCCGCGCGCGCGGCGGTGCGGGCTGTTCCGGGCATCGCGGCGGTCGGCGCCTGGCTCGCCGGCACGGGCCTCGCGCAGGTCATCCCGGATGCGCGCGACGAAGCCGACCGTCTGCGACGCGCCCTGTTGTGGGAGTGAGTCCGCGCTCCGTGTCAACCCTCTGACCCATAGATGCCGAAATCGGCATACGGGGCTACGCTGGGAGCCTGGTCGCGGGGAGCGGAAGCCTGCGGGCCATCCAAGCCGGGCGAAGCAGGCCGGACAACCGGAACTAGGTGAGGAGACCCCATGAAGGGGAAGATCGGACTCGTCGTCGGACTCGGCGTGGGCTACGTCCTCGGCACCCGTGCCGGACGTGAGCGCTATGAGCAGATCAAGACGCAGTGGCTGAAGGTGTGGGAGCTCGATCCCGTGCAGGAGCAGGTGTCCAAGGTCAAGGGCTTCGTCGGCGACAAGGCCGCGGCCGTGCCGGGCGCTCTGTGGACCGGCGTCGTGAAGGTGGCCAAGTCGGTCTCCGGCAACGGCACCCCTGGGCAGCGCCTCGACTCCGCCATCGCCACCGGCCGCGAGGCGGCGGAAGACTTGGCCGAGGCTACCGAGGAGGCTGTCGAGGCCGCGAAGGAGTCCGCCAAGACGAGCAAGCCCGCCTCCAAGTCGGGCACCTCCACGTCCGCTGCCTCCAAGTCCACACCCAAGAAGACCGGCGCCTGACATGCCCCGCGGATACCGAGATCGTGCCGACGACAGCCTGCTGACCCTCCTCGGGGATCTGCCGGAACTCGTCACGAATCTGGTCAAGGCCGAGATCGACGCCGCCAAGGCGTGGGTCTCCCGCACCTCGAAGGATGCCGGCATCGGATCCGTGTGGTTCGTCGTCGCGCTGTTCTTCCTGTTCTGGGCCGTGCCGGTGATCCTGGTCTTCGCGATCGCGGGGTTGTCGTCCTGGTGGCCGGTATGGCTGTCGGCGATCGTCGTGTTCGGCATCCTGATCCTCGCGGTGGCGCTGTTCGCGCTGCTCGGCATCCTGAAGTTCCGCAAGGTCCTCCGCCGTCAGAATCCGGCGCAGGCCGTGGCCGAAGACATCCGACTCGTGAAGGAGGCCGGCGATGACGAATTCTGACTCCCTGCCGCGCACCGTCGTCCCCGCAGGCATCGTCGACCCGGTGACGTCCGCTCGAGCTGAGCTGAAGGCCGCACTGGCCGCCATCGAGGTCAAGGGCAACATCCCGCGCCGAGTCGAGAAGGCGTCGACGCGTGCTGCGGCGAAGGCCCGGGTCTTCGCCGACCGCAATCCGCTCGGCGCGATCGCCGCGACCGTGGGCATCGCGGCCGTCGTGGGGGGCGCGGTCTGGGCGATCGCGCGCGCCATCGCGCGCTGACGACGGCATTCCAGGATGCCGCTGATTCCCCGGTCGGGGTGATTAGCGGCTCCTGCGCAAACGAGGCAGACTGGGGAGCATGATGTCCGAAGAGCGCGATGAGAACCCGTCCGGCTTCACCCTCTGGGCCGTCTGGCGACGAAACCCCGACGTTCCCGTGACGGAGACCGAGTCGACCGAGCTCGAGACGATCGTCGCGTACATCGAGGACTCCGGCGTGATCGTCCGCGGCTTCTACGACGTCTCGGGCCTCAAGGCCGATGCCGACCTCATGGTGTGGCTGCACGGCGAGACCGCCGAGGAGCTGCAGAAGGCGCTGCGTCGTCTGCGCCGCACCGAGCTGCTCCGCCCGCTCCTCCCGGTGTGGAACGTCATGGGTGTGCACCGCGACGCCGAGTTCAACCGCGCGCACGTGCCCGGCTTCCTCCGCGGGGTCGAGCCCAAGGACTGGCTGTGCCTGTACCCGTTCGTGCGCACGCCCGAGTGGTACCTCGCCCCCGAGGAGGAGCGTCGCAAGATGCTCGCCGACCACGGTCGCAAGGGTGCCGCGTTCACGGGCGTGCTCGCCAACACTGTCGCCTCGTTCGCGCTCGGCGACTACGAGTGGCTGCTGCCGCTCGAAGCCGATGAGCTCACCGACCTCGTCGACCTGATGCGCGACCTCCGGTACACCGACGCGCGCCTGTACGTGAAGGAGGAGGTGCCCTTCTACACGGGGCGCAGACTCCGGTTCGACGAGATCGCGGACGTGCTGCAGTAAACGACATGACTACCCCCATCCGTCTGGGCACCCGCCGCAGCGCGCTCGCGCAGGCGCAGTCCGGTCACGTCGCCACGGCCCTCGAGCAGCTCTCGGGCCGCCGGGTCGAGCTCGTCCCGATCACCAGTGAGGGCGACACCAACCGCGCCTCCCTCTCCGAGATCGGCGGCCAGGGCATCTTCGCCACACGCCTTCGCGAGGCCCTCCTCGCGGGGGAGTGCGACTTCCTCGTGCACTCCCTGAAGGATCTGCCGACGGCGATCCCCGACGGGCTCGTGATCGCCGCGACCCCGAAGCGGGAGGATCCGCGTGATGTCGTGCTCACTCGCGACGGCATCCCGCTGCATGCGCTGCGCTCCGGCAGCACGGTCGGCACGGGCTCGCCGCGCCGCATCGCCCAGGTTCATCGCCGGGCGCCGGGTGCCGAAGTCGTCGACATCCGTGGGAACGTCGACTCCCGGCTGGCGCGGGTCGCATCCGGGGAACTGGATGCCGTGATCCTCGCTGCTGCAGGGCTCTCGAGGCTCGGGGCGGAGTCCCCGCTGCGTCGCGAGGAGCTCGGTCTCGCCGAGTGGCCGACTGCGCCGGGACAGGGCTCCCTCGCGGTCGAGACGCGGGAGGATGCGCCGGAAGAACTCCTCACGGCACTCGCCGGTCTCGACGATCAGGACACCCGACTGGCCATCACGGTGGAGCGCGCGATCCTCGAAGGACTCGACGCGGGATGCCAGGCGCCGATGGCCGCTCACGCCGTGGTCGACGGGTCATCGATCCGCGTCAGGACCGTCGTCTACGCCGCCGACGGCGGGCGCCGGATCGGCCTCGACGTCATCGAAGACCTGAACGGGGAGTATATTCGTCGGAACGGCAGTGGCAATGGAGCGGATGCTGCCGATGGTGCAGACCCGATGCACGCAGCGCGCGAGTTCGGGTTCACTGTTGCCCGTCGGCTGCTCGATCAAGGGGCGGCCGGCCTCGTACCCCGAGAGCAATAAACCCTCATGACCACTTCCGAAATCAAGCAGGACCGACCGCTGGACGGCTGGCGCATTCTCGTGCCGCGTGGCGGGCCGTGGGGCGACGGCGTCGCCGCGAGCCTGCGTGCACAGGGAGCCGTGCCCGTCGTCGCGCCGCTCATCAACTTCGCCCCGACGACCGACCAGGCGGCGCTCGATGCCGCTCTGGCCGAGCTGGCGGCCGGTTCCTTCGACTGGCTCACGATCACCAGCGCCACGACGGTCGACGTGCTCTTCGCGCACCGCGCTGTCGTCCCCCGCACGACGAAGATCGCCGCCGTCGGAGAGACGACCGCCGCCGCGCTGCAGGCCGTCGGCTACGAGGTCGCACTGGTGCCGGAGCAGGACAACTCGGCCGAGGGCATGGCGCAGCAGTTGATCGCGCTCGAGACCGAACCGCGTCGCATCCTGGCTCTGCGCAGCGAGATCGCGAAGCCGGTGCTGAGCAAGCAGCTCGCGAAGGCCGGGCACGAGGTCGCGAGCGTCGTCGCCTATCGCACGGTCGGCGTCCCGGTCACCGAGCGCATCCGCCGAGACGTCGAGAACGGCCGGATCAACGCGATCCTCATCACGAGTGGGTCCGTCGCCGAACAGGTGCGCGAGCAGTTCCCGGAGATCCCCGATGAGACGCTGCTCGCCGCGATCGGACCGCGGACCGCGAAGGATGCGCAGCGCGCGGGTCTTCCGGTGTCGGTGGTCGCCGACCGGCAGACCGTCGATGCGCTGATCGACGCGGTCTCGCACTTCACGCTTCCGCACGCGGCCGACGAGTTCGCGCCGTGAGCTACCCCGACGTCCGACTGAGGCGACTGCGTCAGTCGAGGGCCGTGCGCGATCTCGTGCGCGAGACCTCGCTGCAGCCACGGCAGCTCGTCCTGCCCATGTTCGTCCGCGAGGGCATCGAGGAGCCGGTGCAGATCGGCTCGATGCCCGGGATCGCCCAGCACTCCATCGACTCCCTCCGCTCGGCTGCGGTCGAGGCGGCCGAGGCGGGCGTCGGCGGCGTGATGCTGTTCGGCGTCCCCGCGGTGCGCGACGCGCGCGGGTCCGGGGCCGACGATCCGCGCGGCATCCTCAACCTCGCGACCGAGGCGCTGGCCGCCGAGGTCGGAGATGCGCTCGTCGTGCAGACCGACCTGTGCCTCGACGAATTCACCGACCACGGCCACTGCGGCGTGCTCGCGGCCGACGGCTCGGTCGACAACGACGCGACGCTCGAGCGCTATGCCTCGATGGCTCTGGCCCAGGCGCGCGCCGGATCGCAGCTGCTCGGGCTGTCGGGGATGATGGACGGGCAGGTCGCGGTGATCCGCGCTGCTCTCGATGCCGAGGGCTTCACAGACACGCTCCTCCTCGCCTACGCCGCCAAATACGCGAGCGCGTTCTACGGCCCCTTCCGCGAGGCCGTGGATTCTCAGTTGCAGGGCGACCGTCGCACGTATCAACTCGATCCGGGCAACCGGCGCGAGGGCGTCCGCGAGGCCGTCGTCGACGAGGCCGAGGGCGCCGACATCGTCATGGTGAAGCCGGCGATGGCCTTCCTCGACGTGCTGCGCGAGGTGCGCGACACCGTGAGCATCCCGGTGTGGGCTTACCAGGTGTCCGGCGAGTACGCCATGATCGAGGCCGCCGGCGCGAACGGCTGGATCGACCGCCGCGCGGCCGTGCTCGAGTCCCTGCTCTCCATCCGCCGTGCGGGTGCCGATGCCGTGCTGACGTACTGGGCGACCGAAGCCGCCGGCTGGCTGCGCGACTGATATCTCCGAGGAGTTCTCATGACCGACCGCAATGACGACCTGTTCTCCGCTGCCCGCGCGGTGATCCCCGGCGGGGTCAACTCGCCGGTGCGCGCCTACGGCTCGGTGGGCGGGACGCCGCGGTTCCTGGCTTCGGCGAAGGGCGCCACCGTCACGGATGCCGCGGGGCGCGAGTACGTCGACCTCGTGGCCTCCTGGGGGCCCGCTCTCCTCGGGCATGCGCACCCGGAGATCGTCGCGGCGGTGCAGGAGGCCGCGGCCCGAGGCCTGTCCTTCGGCGCTCCGACCGAGGGCGAGGTCGAGCTCGCGGCGCTCATCGCCGACCGGGTCCGCTTCGGTGAGATCCGTCCCATCGAACGCGTGCGCCTGGTGTCCACCGGCACCGAGGCGACCATGACGGCGATCCGTCTCGCACGCGGCGCGACCGGTCGCGACCTGCTCGTGAAGTTCGCCGGGCACTACCACGGTCACTCCGACGGGCTTCTCGCGGAGGCCGGTTCCGGTGTCGCGACGTTGGCGCTTCCCGGCTCGGCCGGCGTCCCGGCGCCCATCGCGGCGCAGACCCTGGTGATCGGCTACAACGACCCCGAGGCGCTGGCCGCGGTGTTCGCCGAGCACGGCCCGCGCATCGCCGCTGTGATCGTCGAGGCGTCGGCGGCGAACATGGGAGTCGTCCCCCCGCTGCCGGGCTTCAACCGCCTGATCGCCGACACCGCTCACGCGCACGGCGCCCTGATGATCCTCGACGAGGTGCTCACCGGCTTCCGGGTGCACCCGGCGGGCTTCTGGGGTCTGCAGGCCGCAGCGGGCGAGGACTACCTGCCCGACATCTTCACGTTCGGCAAGGTCGTCGGCGGAGGCATGCCGCTGGCCGCGCTCGGCGGCCGCGCCGAGGTCATGGACCTGCTCGCACCTCTCGGCCCGGTCTACCAGGCGGGAACCCTCTCCGGGAACCCGCTGTCCGTCGCGGCGGGCCTCGCGACGCTGCGACTCGCGACCCCCGAGGTGTACGCCACGGTGGATGCCGCATCCGTCCGGGTGTCGACGGCCCTCGATGCCGCGCTGACGTCGGCCGGAGTCACGCACGCCGTGGCCCGCGCCGGGAACCTGTTCAGTGCGTCGTTCCGGGCGTCCGAGCCGAGGAACTATGCCGAGGCTCAGGCGCAGGAGTCGTTCCGCTACGCTCCCTTCTTCCACTCCCTGCGGGAGCAGGGCGTCGCTCTCCCGCCGAGTGTCTTCGAGGCCTGGTTCCTCACGGCCGCCCACGGCGAACAGGAGCTCCAGCTCATCGAGGCGGCACTCCCGGCCGCGGCCGCCGCCGCGGCAGCTGCGCGCCCCTGACCCGATCGCGGCGATCGGGCGGGCGAACCCCGACGAGTGGTGGCAATCGACAAGGGATCGTTGCGTTCCTGTGAGCAACTTCCAGACAACTGGCAGGGCCGCGCTGGCAGACTGAGTGCATGGTGACGTTGCTGCTGGACCAGACGCAACTCGAAGTCGTGCTCTCTCCGCTCGAACGTGCCGCCACCTTCCACCGCGACAACGTCCGGATCGCGCGCGAGACCATCACCAAGGTCCAGCTCACGGACGATGCATGGACCTGGCTGCGGGGCGTCCCGAACCCCGGCACGCACATCCCCGGCATCCTCGCCGCGGGCAGCTGGAAGGCGGCGGGCAGCCTGGACTTCGTGCTGATCCGCAAACGTCGTCCGAGCGTCGTGATCGACCTGGAGGGTGACGAGCAGTACGGTCGCCTGATTCTGACCACGCGCCACGGACTCGCTCTGACTCAGGCGCTTCGCCTCGACGTGTCGACGGAGCCGGCTGACGTCGAAGAGATCGTGGCGACCTCGCCCACCGCCGTCCCCAAGGGCAGCCGTCGGCCGGTCATCCGCCCCCGACCCGCCTGACGCCGGCGACGCCGGCCGCGGCCGCGGCCACCGCCGATCGGACAGAGGAACGCCCTCCGCGACCATGGGTCGGGAGGGCGTTCTCGGTTCTCATCGGAGCCGAGGCTCAACCGTGATTGTTCTCGCCATCGTGGTGGTGCTCGTGGTTTTCGTGATTCTCGCCATCGTGGTGGTGCTCGTGGTTCTCGTCCCCGTCGTGGTGGTGCTCGTCACCCTCGTGGTGTTCGCCGTTCGTGTCGTCGCTGCCCGACTGGTCGTCGGAGTCGGACGCCTCGGCGCCGTCGGATGTCGCTTCCTCAGCGGGAGCCTCCTCCGCGCCGGACGCGTCGGCGTTCGCCTCATCCGACGCGCCCAGCGGCACGGTCTCGATGACGCCGGTGGAGGCGATGCTCCAGTGGGCGCTCTCGGACGAGGCGTCGTCTGACGACTCGCCGGATTCCGGGCTGAGGGGGTAATCCTTCGGTTCGTCCTCGTAGTACGCGCGAGCGGCCGCGGCCAGCATCGAGCTGACGGCAGCGGATCGCGGGTCCTCGTCGGCAGCCTCCGGCCGGTCCGACGAGTCGAGGTCGGCGGCGTCGATGTCCGACCCGTCGTCATCCGCATCGGACGCGGACGTGTCCTCGAGGTCGGCGAAGATCTCGACTCCCGCGTGCTCGGCCTCGGTGTGCTCGTCGTCCGACGCATCCCCGTCGCGCGGCGACGCGTCTTCGTCTTCGGACGGGCTGTCGACGGCGCTCACGTCGTCGGAGCCTTCGGGCGCGCCCGACGCAGGCTCGGCGGCGTCATCGACGTCGGCCGGCTGGTCCGCGGACGCGTCGTCCGTGGCCGTGTCGTTCGTAGCGTGCTCGTCGTCCGTGGCGTGCTCGTCGTCCGATGTCTCGAAGATCTCGGCGACGCTGTGGCGCGGCTCCTCGGCGGCCGTCGGTGCGTCGGCCGCCACCGGCGCCGCCGACCCGAACAGGATCTCGTCGAAGGACCGTGCCGGGGGCTCTTCGCCCGGAACGACGGCATCCTGCGCATCGTCGTGCGTCTCCGAGGATTCGGTCTCCTCGGCGGGAGCTTCTTCGACGGGAGTTTCCTCGGCGGGGGCTTCCTCGGTCGGGGCTTCCTCGGCGGCAACTTCCTCGGTCGGTGCGGTCTCGTCGGCGACGAGACCATCGCCGGCCTCGTCCTCAGAGCCGCTGTCGGCGCGGGCGGTGCCCACGGCGGCGAGATCGTCTGCCACCGCCTCATCGGCAGGAGCGGAGGCGGCCTCGGCCGCCCAGGCAGCCGCTGCGGCGACGGGGATCGCGACCACGGATTCGTTCGGCGCGATGGTGGCGTCTGCGGCCAGGGCCTCGGCGGCCACGGGCGGAGCGATCGGCGCCTGTGACTGTGCCGGGGCCGGATAGGCGGGCGGCGCGTGCCTGCCGCCGCGCATCAGGTCGATGAAGACGTCTTCCAGCGTCGGTCCGCGCTGCACGAGCGTGCTCAGAGCGATGCCCGCGTCGGCGGCCACTGCGCCCACGGTGCCGGCGTCGCCTCCGCGGACGGTCAGGCCGGAGCGCAGCACCTCGATGTCGAATCCGGCTGCGGCGAGCGCGGCGCTGAGCGCATCGCGATCCGCGGCGTCGACGATGACCGAGCCGCCCTTCGGATCGGCCAGGGTCTCGATGCCGCTGGCCAGCACGAGCTGACCCTTCGACAGCACGAGCACGTTGTCGGCGACCTGCTCCACCTCGCTGAGGACGTGCGACGACACGAGCACCGTGCGCCCTTCGTCCGCAAGGCGGCGCATCAGCAGCCGCATCCAGCGGATCCCCTCCGGATCCAGCCCGTTGGCCGGCTCGTCGAAGACCAGTGCGCCCGGATCGCCGAGAAGCGCGTGCGCGACGCTGAGCCGCTGGCGCATGCCGAGCGAGAATCCGCCGATCCGCGAGTCGCCCTCGCCGTCGAGACCGACCAGGGAGAGGACCTCGCCCACGCGCGCCAGCGGGACGCCGTTGGCCTTGGCGGCGATCGTCAGCTGTCGTTCGGCGGTGCGCCGCGGGCGGTAGACCGTCTCTTCGAGGACGGCGCCGATCGTGCGCAGCGGCTGACGGAGCTCGCTGTATGCCGTGCCGCCGATCGTCGCGGTTCCGGACGTGGCGCGCACCTGGCCCAGCAGGATGCGCAGCGTGGTGGTCTTGCCGGCACCGTTGGGGCCGAGGAAGGCGGTGACAGCACCGGGCTCGACGCGCGCGGAGAAGTCCGAGACGGCGGTCACCTCATTGAAGCGCTTCGTCACGTGCGTGAACTCCAGCACCTGTCCTTCAGGCATCGTGACCTCTCGTCGCGTTGAACAGTTCCTCCCTATCCTGCCGGAAAAGCCTGTCGGATCCCGCATTTCGCGCGGAATACCGCCCTTCGGGAAGACGGTAGCCTGGCACGCGTGACCGATTCTCAGGCTGCCTCCCGTGTCCTCGTCCGCACCGAAGGGGCGCTCGGGCGGCTCACGCTCAACCGTCCGGAGGCGATCAACGCTCTCGACGCGGAGATGATCGGCATCCTCACCGAGACCCTGAACGCCTGGCGCGACGACACCGATGTGCAGATCGTGCTGATCGACGGCGCGGGGGAGCGCGGCATGTGCGCCGGTGGCGACGTGCGCGCGCTGCACGCGCAGATCGTGGCGGGTCAGGCCGAGCGGACCGCCGAGTTCTTCCGCGCCGAGTACGCCCTGAACGCGATGATCGCCGAGTACCCGAAGCCCGTCGTCGCCTTCGCGGACGGCATCACCATGGGCGGCGGCATCGGGCTCGCCGGTCACGCCGCCATCCGCATCGTCACCGAGCGATCGAAGCTGGCGATGCCCGAGACCCGCATCGGCTTCACGCCCGATGTGGGTGGCACCTGGCTCCTCGGACGGGCGCCCGGACGTTTCGGCGAGTACTTCGGACTCACCGGATCGACGATGAACGGCGTGGATGCCGTGTACCTCGGATTCGCCGACCACTTCGTGCCGTCGGACAGGCTGGAGGCGCTGAGCGAGGCGCTCGCCTTCCGCGCCGACCCCACCGGACCCAGCGAGATCGTGCTGCTCTTCGACGAGACGCCCGAGCCCACCGAGCTCCCGGCATCGCGGGAGTGGATCGACGAGGCGTTCTCCGCGCCGACCGTGACCGAGATCGTCGAGCGCCTGCGAGCCCAGGAGACCACGGATGCCGGCGCCACCGCCGATCTCCTGGAGGGGCTCGCGCCGACCGGGCTCACCGTGACCCTCGACGCCGTGCGCGAGGCGAGGGACGTGCCGGGCCTGCGCGCGGCACTCGAGGGCGAGTACCGACGGGTGCTGTGGTTCGTGAACGAGCATCCCGACCTCGTCGAGGGCATCAGGGCGCAGCTGGTGGACAAGGACCGCAACCCGAAATGGGACCCGCCGACCCTGGCGGAGCTCGCCCCGGATGCCGGTGCCCCCGCGCGGGACTACGTGCCGCAGTCGGCCCTGTTCTGAGTCGCCTGCGGTTCGCCCGCGCACCTGTCGGGAGAATGCACGCCTATCGGGCGGATCGGCCCGTCTCCGGGGGGTCTCGGCCGAAACTCCCGACAGGTGGACCGTGGAGCGCGCCGGATCCGGCCGCAGGGTCTACGTTCCGCCGTCCGCGGCGGGCTCGGGGTGCGAACGTGTCTGCCAGATCGTCCGGAGCACGTCGATCACGTCATCCGGATCGGCATCGACGGATGCGGCCTCCTCGACCAGTTCGCGGATGCGCCGGATGACGGATGCCGGAAGCACCCCCGCCGTCTCGGCGACCCGCGTGCCCGCCGCGGTACGCGAGACCACGAGTCCCTCGGCCTCGAGCATCTTGTAGGCGCGCGCAGCCGTGCCGGGAGCCACGCCCAGATCGCTCGCGGTCTGGCGCACGGTCGGCAGCCGTTCGCCGGCGCCGAGCTGTCCCGACACGATCAGGCCGCGCAGCTGTCGGTAGATGTCGAGAGCCGGATTCGCCTCATCGGCCGGCGACAGCTTCGGGCTCGGGGTCACTGCGCGGCCCTCGACTCGGCGACGCGCGGGGCAGGAGCGGCGGACTCGGCGCCGTGCGCGAGGTGCGCGGTCACGAGGAACAGGAGCACGAACGCCGTGATCTCGAGCACCGGTGCCACCCTTCCGCCGATGGCGGCGAGCTCTCCGTATCGCCAGAAGACGTCGTAGGTGTTGCTGCGGCCATCGCCCATGACCGTGAGCCCGGCGGCCGTGCCCGCGTCGGCGATGAACCGGAGCGCTCCCGCCAGGGCGAGCAGGGCTGCGGATGCCGTGAGCCGGGTGATCCCACTCGCGATGTCGCGACGCTCGCGCTGCTCGGCGACGACCGTCTCCGGGCGGAGGAACGCGCGGGCAGCGTTCGCGTGCAGGGCCGCCACGACGACGGCGACGAGGGCGACGGTGCAGATCAGGACGGGGATGCCGTACGCCCATCCGTAGAACCAGGGCCGGATCGGGTCGATGGTCTCGTTGGGGACGTCGATCTCGAGGTAGACGTACGGGCCGCCGTTGAGGTTCGACGACGCGAGTCCGGCGAGCAGGGTGATCGTCGTGAGCGCGAGAAGGGCGAGGGCCGCGCCCACCCATGCCACCCGCGAGCTGAAGGTCAGCCAGGTCCGGCGCGCGGCGACGATCGGACGCTCGGGAGGGGTGCTGCCTCGCGTCGCGATCATCGCCAGCAGCACGGCGACCCCGACGGATGCGGTGAACACCGGCGTCGCGTATCGCCACCAGGAGACGACGCCGTTGAGGCTCACACCGAACATGCCCAGGACGTACCCGGTGACCAGGTTCTCGGCGACGAAGATCACGATCACGGCGATCGCCGCGATGCCGAGCGTGACGTGCTCGGGCGCGTAGCGGACGGATACGGCGGCGGCCGCCGAGGGGGTGAGTCGGACGCGGCTCCGCCTCCGCGCCGCCCATCGGGGCGAGACGGCGATCCCGACCGCGATGATCGCCGCGACGACCAGCGAGACGAAGGGCAGCGACAGCAGGGCGCCCGCCCACTGGGCCGGGTCGAGCAGAGATGCGATGTGAGCAGGCATGCAGGATCCGTTCTTGATTGTGTCATATGTCTATCACAAGTTGTATCAACGTGAGGACACAAAAGGCGGGCTGCTCAGGTTGCCCACTTGTTCGCCCGCGTGCAGAAATCCCTGATCCGCGCGCGGTGGGGTTCGCTGTCAGCGAAGGTCAGCCTCGAGGGGGATACGAATGTCCACGGTTCGTGGCACTCTGTCTTGTGGCCGGTTGTCGGTCGGCATCCGTCTGCCGAGAAACCCGCCGTTTCATCCTTCCTAGAAAGTCCGCCTGTGCTGGGAAAAATCCTCTTCCGCTATCTCTCCCGATATCGGTGGCTGCTGCTCGGCGTGCTGGTGTTCCAGCTCGCCAGCGCTGCGGCGACCCTCTACCTCCCGCGCCTGAACGCCGACATCATCGACAAGGGCGTCGCCCAGGGTGACACCGGCTACATCTGGGGCACGGGACTGTTCATGCTCGCGGTGTCGCTCGGGCAGATCATCGCCTCGATCACGGCGACCTACTTCGCCGCGCGCGCCGCGATGGGCGCCGGGCGCGACATCCGCGCCGACGTCTTCGGCAAGGTCAGCGGGTTCTCCGAGCGCGAGGTGTCGCAGTTCGGCGCCGGCTCGCTCATCACCCGCAACACCAACGACGTGCAGCAGGTGCAGATGCTCGCGATGATGGGCGCCACCATGCTCGTCACCGCCCCGCTGCTCGCGATCGGCGGCATCATCTTCGCCGTCCAGACCAACGTCGGCCTCAGCTGGCTGATCGCCGTCTCGGTGCCCGCGCTGCTCATCCTGGCCGCGCTCGTGATCGGCCGCATGGTCCCGCTGTTCCGCAGCTACCAGGGCAAGCTCGACAACGTCAACCGCATCATGCGCGAGCAGCTGACCGGCGTCCGCGTCGTGCGTGCGTTCGTTCGCGAGCGCATCGAAGAAGACCGCTTCCGCGGAGCCAACACCGACATCATGGTCGTCGGCCGCAAGGTCGGCTCGCTGTTCGTGCTGCTGTTCCCGCTGTTCATGCTCATCCTCAACGTGACCGTCGTCTCGGTCATCTGGTTCGGCGGCATCGAGGTCAACAACGGCACGGTGCAGGTCGGCACGCTGTTCGCGTTCATGCAGTACATCGGCCAGATCATGGGCGGTGTCATCATGGCGAGCTTCATGGCGATGATGATCCCGCGCGCCGCCGTCTCGGCCGAGCGCATCGGCGAGGTGCTCAACTCCGAGTCGACCCTGGTCCGTCCCGAGAACGGCGTCACCGAGTTCCCGGTGCCCGGGGCCGTCGCGCTCGACGACGTCGAGTTCACCTACCCCGGTGCCGACTCCCCGGTGCTCCGCGGCATCAGCTTCGCCGCCGAGCCGGGTGAGACGGTCGCGATCGTCGGATCCACCGGTTCCGGCAAGACGACGCTCATCTCGCTCATCCCGCGCCTCTTCGACGTCTCGGGCGGATCCGTGCACGTCGGCGGTACCGACGTGCGCGACGCCGACGTCGAGTCGCTGTGGGACAGCATCGGCCTCGTGCCGCAGCGTCCGTTCCTCTTCACCGGCACCGTCGCGTCGAACCTGCGATACGGACGCGAAGAGGCGACCGACGAGGAGCTCTGGCACGCGCTCGACATCGCGCAGGGTCGCGACTTCGTCGAGGAGATGCCCGACGGTCTCGAGTCGCGCATCGCTCAGGGCGGCACGAACGTCTCGGGCGGTCAGCGTCAGCGTCTCGCGATCGCGCGTGCGATCGTGCACCAGCCGAAGATCCTCGTCTTCGACGACTCGTTCTCGGCGCTCGACCTCACGACCGACGCCCGGCTGCGCCAAGCGCTGTGGCGGGAGCTCCCGCACGTGACGAAGATCGTGGTCGCGCAGCGCGTCTCCACGATCACGGACGCCGACCGCATCGTCGTCCTCGACGGCGGCACAATGGTCGGCGTCGGCACGCATGAGGAACTCCTCGAGACGAATGACACCTACCGAGAGATCGTCGAGTCGCAGCTGGGGGTGGACGCATGAGCGAGCAGAACGACCCTTCGACAAACTCAGGGACCCAACCCCGCCGAGGCCGCGGCCGCGGCAAGACGACGACGGCTGTGGCCGAGGTCGAGCTGTCGGCCGAGGAGCAGTACGAGGCCGAGCTCGCCGAGCAGGCTCGCCAGAACTCCGGTGACTGGGACAGCGTGGCACCGGGCAAGGCCGACAACTTCGGTCCGAGCTTCGCGCGCATGATCGGGCTGCTGAAGCCCTCCGCGATCTGGTTCGTCTTCGTGTCGATCCTCGGCGCCATCGGCGTCGTGCTCACGGTCGCGGCCCCCAAGGTGCTCGCCGAGGCGACCAACCTCGTCTACAAGGGCTTCATCTCGATCCAGCTCGGACAGCCGAACGGCGACTTCCCCGGGTTCCCGGCGGGTACACCGCAGGACGTCGTGATCGATGCGCTGCGCGGGGCGGGTCAGGACGACTTCGCCAACCAGGTCGGAGCGCTGGGCGACTTCACGGTCGGACAGGGCGTCGACTTCGAGGCGCTGCGTCTCGTGATCGCCGCGGTGCTCGCGATCTATGTGGCTGCGGCATTCCTCACCTGGATCCAGGGTTACGTCATCAACGTGATCATGGTGCGCACCATGTGGCGACTGAGGGAGTCGGTCGAGGCGAAGATCAACCGCCTGCCGCTGGCGTACTTCGACAAGGTGCAACGCGGTGAGCTGATCTCGCGCGTCACGAACGACATCGACAACATCACGCAGACGATGCAGCAGTCGCTGTCCGGTGCCCTCACCTCGGTGCTCACCGTGATCGGCGTGCTCGTCATGATGTTCTCGATCTCGTGGCAGCTGGCACTCGTCGCGCTCATCACGCTGCCGCTCATGGGCGTGATCTTCGGCATCATCGGACCGCGCTCGCAGAAGGCCTTCGGCACGCAGTGGCGCAAGGTCGGTCGACTGAACGCCCGCGTCGAGGAGGCGTTCTCCGGCCACGCGCTGGTGAAGGTCTTCGGACGCGAGAAGGATGCTCTGGACAAGTTCCAGGTCGAGAACGAAGAGCTGTTCCAGGCGAGCTTCAAGGCGCAGTTCCTCTCCGGCATCATCATGCCGGCGATGATGTTCGTCGGGAACCTCAGCTACGTGGGCATCGCGGTGCTCGGCGGCCTGATGGTCGCGAACGGCCAGCTGCGTCTCGGCGACGTGCAGGCGTTCATCCAGTACTCGCAGCAGTTCACGCAGCCGCTGTCCGAGCTGGGCGGCATGGCCGCGGTGGTCCAGTCGGGCACGGCATCCGCCGAGCGGGTGTTCGAGCTGCTCGACGCCGACGAGCAGGAGGCGGACGACGCCGATGCTCCCGAGCTCGTCGAGGGCAAGGGCGTCATCGAGTTCGAGAACGTCGCGTTTTCGTACACGCCCGAGCGTCCGCTCATCCGGGACCTGTCGTTCCGGGTGGAACCGGGCCAGACGGTCGCGATCGTCGGTCCGACGGGTGCGGGCAAGACGACGCTGGTCAACCTGATCATGCGCTTCTACGAGCTCAGCGGCGGACGCATCACCCTCGACGGCCAGGACATCGCCGAGGTGACCCGCGACGAGCTGCGCTCGCGCACCGGCATGGTGCTGCAGGACCCGTGGTTGTTCGCCGGCAGCATCCGCGAGAACATCCGATACGGTCGCTCCACGGCGACCGACGAAGAGGTTCTCGCCGCCGCCAAGGCGACGTACGTCGACCGCTTCGTGCACGCCCTCCCCGAGGGTTACGACACGGTGCTCGACGAGGATGCCGCGAACGTCTCGGCGGGTGAGCGTCAGCTCATCACGATCGCCCGGGCGTTCGTCGCGCAGCCGTCGATCCTCATCCTCGATGAGGCCACATCGGCCGTCGACACGCGCACCGAGCTGCTGCTGCAGCACGCGATGGCCGCGCTCCGGGAGGGGCGCACGTCGTTCGTGATCGCGCACCGTCTGTCGACGATCCGCGACGCCGACCTCATCCTCGTGATGGAGCACGGCGACATCGTGGAGAAGGGCACGCACGACGAGCTCATCGCCGCGCAGGGCGCCTACTGGCGCCTGTACCAGTCGCAGTTCGAGCAGGCGGCGACCGACATCGACGCCGAAGACGCGCTCACCGGATCGACGCCCGTCGTCGTCACCGGAGAGGCCGACGCCGACGAGAGTGCCAAGGAAGAGGCTGCCGCCGTCGCCGGAGCGTCGGTCGGCGCCCAGGTGCCGGCGGCCGAGACCGCTGCCGCGCAGGCTCTGCTCGAAGACGGGGCCGACGGCTCCGCTCCTCGCGGCTGATCCGCATCACGCAGCACAGCGCCCCATCCCGCACCCGCGGGGTGGGGCGCTGTTCTGTGCACGCCCTTTCCTCGCTTTCCTCGCATCCTGCCGTGCAGAGCGGATGCGCAGCAGGTGAGGAGTCAAACAACGCCGCCTCCCAAGGCCTGGAGGCGGCGTTGTTTGACTCTTCAGGGCGAGCGAGTCAGCGGGCGTCGGTGGTGATGCCGAGGAGCTCGAGCGGGTGGGTCAGGCGCCACCACGGGCTCGGACCCTCGACGTCTTCGGCCAGGACCAGGGGAACCGTCGCGCTGTCGAGCGGGCCGACCGTGGTCATCGTCCCCACCGTGCCGTCTTCGTCGCGCTCGTCCGCGAGATCGAAGGTCGGGGTGGCCGTCGCGAGGGCGCCGTTCCACAGCACCACATCGGCGTCGGACTCGGTGATGACCTCGACGTCCTCGCCCCACAGGGTCGTGACGCGTCCCACGACCGTGCCCGCGGCGACCGCCGGTCCCTGTGCCTGCAGCGCGGCCTCCGTCTCGGCGAACAGGGAGCGGGTCAGGGCGAGGCGCTCGTCGTCGCCCGCCTGGTTCAGCGCGGCCGCGTACAGCTGCACGGTCGTGTCGCCGACGGTCACATCCTTCGCCGTGAGCAGGTTCCAGCCGACCAGCGTGCCGGTCTTGATGCCGACGACACCCGGGTCGGCGAGCATCCCGTTCGTGTTGACGACCGTGCCCGCGCCGGGCAGATCCACCGATTTCGTGCCCACGATCTCCGCGAACACCGGGTTCTGCATCGCCAGCTCACCCAGCGCGATCAGCGAGTCGGGCGTCGAGACGTTGCGCTCATCGAAGCCGGACGGGGTGACGACCGTGATGCCGGTGAGGTTGCGCTCGCGCAGCCAGATCTCCGCGGCGGACGCGAACTCGCGATCGGAGCCCCAGATCTCGGACGCGAGCCGATCGATGTAGTTGTTCGCCGACCCGAGGAGGGTGCCCTGCAGCAGCTGGTACTCGGTCAGCACGCCGTCGACGGGCACATCCAGCGCCGACTGATCGCTGCGCCGGTAGTCCCAGTACTCCACGCTGTCGCCGTAGTCGAAGCGGAACTCGGGTCCCTGTTCGCCGAGGGCCAGCGGCATCCGGTCGAGCACCATCAGGCTGCTCACGACCTTGGTGATGCTCGCGATGCTCACCGCGGCGGGACTCGAGGCCGCCGTGCTCAGCCCGCCGATGCCGACCGCCGCACTGCCCTCGCCGGGCCAGGTGAGCGCAGCCGCGGCGGCGGGGACGGTGGCGAATTCGACGGACTGCACCGTGGGCGGCACTTCGTGCAGGGGCCACAGCATCGTCGTGCCGGCGTAGGCGGCGACGATCGCGACGAGGGTCGCCAACGGCACGAGGATCCCCGGGCGGGCGATCGCCGGGCGCAGGTGGGCACCGCGCATCAGGCCGCCCGTCTGCTCGGCCTCGGCCGGCTCGTCGAGAGTCGCGAGAGGCGGATGTGCGGCGACTGTCGCGGCATCCACCCAGGTCAGGGCCGTCGCTCCGGTCGTCTCGTCCGCCCACTGCGGTGCATTCGCATCGAGGAGCGCATTCGCGTCATCAGCGGGCTCCTCGGTGACCGTTCGCTCCGTGGGGACGAACGGCGGCTTGGTCAGCGGGGGCGTCGCCGGTGTTGAGGCCTCCGCAGGCGCTGCGGGCTCCACGGGCTCCAAGGGCGCAGCGGGCGCCGCGACGGGTCCGGAGGAGGACTCGGGTTCCGGCTCGACGTCGCCTCCCGTGGAACTCTGCGTCGTGAACAGCGCTCCGATCGCCGCGGAGTCGACGGGGATCGCCGGGGGCGCGGCGGCATCCGGGGGGCGCACGTCGCCCGCGAACAGGCGGTCGGCGGCGAAGGCGGAGGTGTCGCCGGAGTCCGCAGATGGAGCATCCCCGGCGACCGGCAGGTCGTCGACACGTCCGGAGGGGACGGCGTCCGGCGAGCTGTCGGCATCGACGACGCCCGTCGCCTCGTCGGCGGGATCTGAAGCGGTCACTCGTTTACGGTACCCAATCCCGGGCGCGTTGCGCGGCGCACGGCTCGTCTCCCGCGGGGTGTCGTGAGCCGGTAGGATCTTCAGCACAACCACGGGAGTCCGGCGAGCCGGGCTGAGAGGGAGCGAATCGCGCTTCGACCGTCGAACCTGATCTGGGTCATGCCAGCGCAGGGAGGAGTTCAGAATGAGCACGTCCACGTCCACATCGGCGTCCGCGAAGGCCCAGGCCGCGCCCCCGGCCCGGAGCTTCCTGCGCTGGCGCATCGTCGACATCGTCGTCGCCAGCGTCATCGGCGTCGCCGCCGGCCTGATCTTCCTCGCATGGAACGTCGGCTACCTCGGGCCGAAGGCGCTGCTCGAGCCGCTCCTCCCCGGAGTCCAAGGGCTCCTCGACGGCCCGTGGCTCTTCGCCGGTGTCCTCGGCGGGCTGATCATCCGCAAGGCGGGCGCGGCGATCTATGTCGAGTTGCTCGCGGCGGTCGTCTCGGCCCTCATCGGCAACCAGTGGGGCGGATTCCTCACGCTCGAGGCCGGTCTCGTGCAGGGCCTCGGCGCCGAGCTGGTCTTCCTGCTCTTCTTCTACCGTCGCTGGTCGCTGCCGGTCGCGATCCTCGCGGGCGCGGGTGCTGCCCTCGCCGGCGGGATCAACAACCTCGTGCTCTGGTACGCCGGATCCGGGCCGGCCTTCACGACGATCTACCTGATCAGCACGGTCATCTCCGGGGCCGTCATCGCGGGGGCGCTGTCGTGGGTCCTGGCGCGAGGCATCGCCGCGACCGGAGCGCTCGACCGATTCGGCTCCGGGCGCGAGGCGCGCGTCCGCGTCTGATGGCGGCGGATCACACCGTCCCCGCCGCCGTCGAGGCCCGCGGGTGGGGGTGGCGTCACGCGAGTCGCCTCGCCTGGGCGCTGAGCGACGTCTCGTTCCGCATCGACCCCGGTGAACGTGTGCTCGTGCTCGGAGCATCCGGCGCGGGCAAGTCCACCCTGCTGCACGGTCTCGCGGGCGTGCTCGGCGGCGAGGAGGAGGGCGAGAGCACGGGCGAACTCCTCGTCGACGGTGCTCCCGCCGTCGCCACCCGGGGGCGCGCCGGCCTCGTGTTGCAGGACCCGGACTCGCAGGTGATCCTGGCGCGAGCGGGCGACGACGTCGCCTTCGGCTGCGAGAACCTCGGTGTGCCGCGGGAGCAGATCTGGCCGCGGGTGCGGTCGGCGTTGGATGCCGTCGGCCTCGACGTGCCGCTCGACCATCCGACCAAAGCACTCTCGGGTGGGCAGAAGCAGCGGCTCGCGCTCGCCGGCATGCTCGCGATGCGTCCGGGGCTCGTGCTGCTCGACGAGCCGACCGCGAACCTCGACCCGGCCGGGGTCGTCGAGGTGCGCGACGCGGTGGAGCGGATGCTGCAGGCGCAGCCGGCGACGCTCATCGTCGTCGAGCACCGTCTCGAGGTCTGGCTGCCGCTCATCACGCGCGTGATCGTGATCGGCGCCGGGGGAGTGGTGGCCGACGGAGTGCCCGGCGAGGTGCTCGGCGACCAGGGTGCGCGCCTCGCGGCCGATGGCGTGTGGGTGCCGGGGCATGCTCCCGCTGCACCTCCGCCCCCACGCGATGTGCCGGGGGAGACGCTGCTCTCCGCCCGCGGGTTGGCCGTCGCCCGTGTCAAGGGGCGCCCGGTCGCCACCGGCATCGACCTCGACGTGCGCGCCGGCCACGCGCTGGCGATCACCGGGCCGAACGGGGCGGGCAAGTCCACGCTCGGGCTGACCCTCGCGGGACTCCTTCCACCCGCGGCAGGCGAGCTGACGGCATCCGGCCCCCTCGCCGCCGGGGCTGACCCCTCGCCGATCCGCTGGGCCTCGCGGGATCTGCTGACGCGCATCGGCATGGTGTTCCAGGAGCCCGAGCACCAACTGCTGGCGAAGACCGTGCGCGACGAGCTGGCCGTCGGGCCCCGGGCGCTCGGCATGGACGAAGGCGAGATCGCCGTGCGCAGCGACGAACTGCTGGCGCGACTGCGCCTGACGCATCTCGCCGCCGCCAACCCCTACACGCTCTCGGGCGGCGAGAAGCGCCGCCTCACGGTCGCCGCGGCCATCGCGACCCGGCCGAGGGTGCTCGTGCTCGACGAACCCACCTTCGGGCAGGACGCTCGCACCTGGGCGGAACTCGTCGCCATGCTCGCAGCGCTCCGCGACGAGGGGTCGGCGATCGTCACGATCACCCACGACCTCGATGTCGCGCGGGCGCTGCACGCCGAGCGGTTCGAACTCGGGGGCACATCATGACGCTGCTCGACACGCAGGCCCGCACCGGAGCTCTCGCCGCCGTCAATCCGGTGGCCAAGCTCGGGGTCAGCGCGCTGATCGCCGTGCCCCTGATCCTGACGCTGGATCCGGTGTCGGCATCCGTCGCGCTCGTGCTGGAGTTCGTGCTGTTCCTGTTCGCCGGGATCGGCTGGCGCGAGTTCTGGGTGCGCACCTGGCCGGTCTGGCTCGCCGCGCCCCTGACGGGCCTGACCATCGCGCTCTACGGCGAGACGAGCGGCACCGTCTATGTCGACTGGTTCGTGCTGCGGATCAGCGAGGGATCCCTGGCGCTCGCGCTCGCCACGATGCTGCGGGTGCTCGCGATCGCGCTGCCCTCGGTCGTCCTCTTCATCACGGTCGACCCGACCGACCTCGCCGACGGTCTCGGCCAGATCCTGCGGCTTCCCGCCCGGTTCGTGCTCGGCGCGCTCGCGGGGCTCCGGATGGTGGGGCTCTTCCTCGACGACTGGCGAGCGCTCGAGCTCGCCCGCCGAGCGAGGGGCGTGGCCGATCGCGGCCGCATCCGCCGGTTCCTCGGCATGGCGTTCGCCCTGCTCGTGCTGTCGATCCGGCGCGGAGCGAAGCTCGCCACCGCCATGGAGGCGCGCGGCTTCGGAGCGCCGGGACGTCGCACCTGGGCGCGGGAGTCGCGGTTCGGCGCGGCCGAGTGGATGCTGCTCGCCGTGGGGGCGGCGATCTCGGGCATCGCGATCGCCGCCGCCGTGGCCACCGGGGCATGGAACTTCATCCTCGGGCCAGGGACCTGAGTCGGGGCCGGGCTGTCAGCTCCGGATCAGGCCGCCGGCGAAGACCCTCTCGATACGTCGATGCGAGGCCGCTACGGTGGGCGGCAGGCAGCCAGTCGTCCCGTCGAGAGGTCCGCGCATGAGTACTCCTTCTTCCGACTACGAGCCGATGTTCACCCGGCCCGGTGAGGCGACGGTGGCTCCCCGCCACACCATCCCGCCGCAGGGAACCCTCCCTGCGACGGCGAAGCAGATCGTCGAGGACGAGACGATCCTCGACGGCAACGCCCGGCTGAACCTCGCGACGTTCGTCAGCACCTGGATGGATGACGAGGCGAAGCAGGTGTATACCGCGTCGTTCGACAAGAACATGATCGACAAGGACGAGTACCCGCAGACCGCAGCGATCGAGGACAACTGCTGGCGCATGCTGGCGAACCTCTGGAATGCGCCGGATGCCGCGAACAGCATCGGCACCTCGACGATCGGCTCCTCGGAGGCCTGCATGCTGGGCGGCCTCGCGTTCAAGCGGCGGTGGCAGCAGGCGCGACGTGCGGCGGGGAAGGACGCCTCCAGGCCGAACCTCGTGATGTCCGCCGCCGTCCAGGTCTGCTGGGAGAAGTTCTGCAACTACTTCGATGTGGAGCCCCGCTTCGTCCCCATCAGCGCTGAGCACAAGACGCTCGACGGGCACGACCTGGCGAAGTACGTCGATGAGAACACGATCGGGGTGGTCGCGATCATGGGGGTGACGTACACGGGCATGTACGAGCCGGTCGAGGCGATCGCCGCCGCCCTCGACGAGATCCAGAAGACCACCGGTCTCGACATCCCGATCCATATCGACGGAGCGTCGGGCGCGATGATCGCACCGTTCCTGCAGCCCGATCTGGTCTGGGACTTCCGCCTCGAACGGGTGCACTCGATCAGCACCTCCGGGCACAAGTACGGGCTCGTGTACCCGGGCCTCGGATGGGTCGTCTGGCGGGACGCGCAATGGCTGCCGGAAGATCTGGTGTTCAAAGTCAGCTACCTCGGCGGCGAGATGCCCACGTTCGCGCTGAACTTCTCGCGTCCCGGAGCCCAGGTGCTGCTCCAGTACTACTTGTTCCTGCGGCTGGGATTCGAAGGGTATCGGGCGGTGCAGCAGGCCTCACAGGACGTGGCGAAGTTCCTCGCCGCCGGCATCGCGAAGCTCGACGCGTTCGAGCTCTGGAACGACGGCAGCGACATCCCCGTCTTCGCCTGGAGGCTCAAGGGTGGTCATACCGAGAACTGGACGCTCTACGACCTGCAGGATCGTCTGCGGATGCGCGGATGGCTTGTTCCGGCGTATCCGATGCCGGCCGACCTCGAGCAGATCACCGTGCAGCGGATCGTCGTGCGCAACGGACTGAGCATGGATCTGGCGTCGGACCTGCTGGACGCGATCACGGCCGAGGTCGCCCACCTCGATGCGCTCACCGCCCCGATGCCGGGAGACCGCCCCGACTCCGCGTTCCACCACTAGGGCGCAGGATCAGGCCGCGTTCCAGAGGTCGCGGTAGTAGGCGAGGCGTTCGCGGTCGGGCTCGACGCCGTAGGCCTCGATGAGCGCATCCTCCCAGCCGGGGCCGAAGTTCCACTCGGTGCTCATGGAGGCGACGGCGAAGTCGGCCCAGCGGTCGGCCACGCCGAGCAGTGCCAGGTCGACGTGCGCGAGCCAGCGTCCGTCGTCGCCCAGCAGCGTGTTCGGGCAGCACGCGTCGCCGTGGCTGACGACGAGGAGGTCGATCTCGGGCGCGGTCCGCAGCGAGTCCGGCACGACGATGCCGCGGCTCTCGGCGTTCTCGATGCGCGACGACACGCTCCACTCCCAGGGGCAGTCCGCCACCGGAAGGGCGTCGTGCATGGCGCGGAGTGCCTCGCCGACGGCACGGACGGCGACCGCGGGTTCGGCGACCCACCGCGGGTCCACGGCGCTCAGCCCGTCGAGCGCGGCCGTGACCATCCACTCGTGCGTCTCGTCGCCGCCGCTGTCGAGCACGGTCGGAACGGTGATCCACTGCGACGCCCACTGCATCCGCTCGGCCTCATCGCTCAGCGTGAATTCGAGGTTCCGGGGACCCCATTTGATGAAGAACGGATCGCCCTGGCCGGTGGCGCGGAAGGTCAGCCCGCCGTAGTCGTTCCGCCACACGCATTCGAGCTCGGCGCCCCGGGCGAGGAGTCGGACCCGGTCGGGGACGGCGATGTCTTCGGTGGGGATGGTCATGTCTCCATCCTGCCGGAGGCTTCGGACGCGGCGACCGATATCTGCCGGAGGCTTCGGGCTACGGGACCGTTCTCCGTCGAGGCCGTGTCGTAGGCTCGCTCTGAACGCGGTTCCTGTGGGCGGACGTCACCCGTTTCGTGGTGGAACCAAGAACCACGTAGGCTGAAACCGCGTTCCAGCGAAGCATGTCGCAACGACGTTCGAAGGAGAACTTCAGATGCAGATCAGCGGTCAGGGTGCACTCATCACCGGAGGGGCCTCCGGTCTCGGACTCGCCACCGCGCGCCGGCTCGTCGCGGCCGGAGGACACGTCACGATCATCGATCTCCCCTCGTCGAAGGGGACGGAGATCGCCGACGAACTCGGCGGACTCTTCGTCGCGGCCGACGTCACGAGCGCCGACGACGTGCAGGCGGCCGTGGCGGCAGCGCAGTCCGCGGCGCCCCTGCGTGTCGTCGTGAACTGCGCCGGCATCGCGCCGCCCGCCAAGGTGCTCGACCGCGAGGGCAACCCCGCCGTGCTCGCCGACTTCGAGCGCGTGATCCGCATCAACCTCGTCGGCACGTTCAACGTCATCTCGCAGGCATCCGCCGTGATCGCGAAAAACGAACTCCACGACGAGGAGCGCGGCGTCATCGTGAACACCGCGAGCGTCGCCGCATTCGACGGCCAGATCGGTCAGCCCGCCTACTCCGCGTCCAAGGGCGGCGTGCACGCGATGACCCTTCCGGTGGCGCGGGAGCTCGCGCGCCACGGCATCCGGGTGTGCACGATCGCGCCCGGGATCATGGAGACCCCGATGCTGATGGGTCTCCCGCAGGAGGCGCAGGACTCCCTCGGGCAGCAGGTGCCCTTCCCCGCCCGCCTCGGCCGCCCCGACGAGTACGCCGCCCTCGTGCAGCAGATCGTCGAGAACGGCTACCTCAACGGCGAGACCATCCGTCTCGACGGCGCCATCCGCATGGCGCCGCGCTGACCCCCACCCCCACATCCCCCCAC
>NZ_SSDF01000056.1 GCF_004794515.1 Microbacterium sp. A20
ACGTCGACGATCACCGCGTCGCCGACCTCGATCACCGCGAACGGCACCAGCACCTCGACAGTGACCGTCACCCTCCTCGATGCGAACGGCAACGTCGTCGCGGATGCGGGCGACGTGGTCGGTCTGTCCACCACGGCCGGTACCCTCGCGGCGGTGACCGACAACGGCGACGGGACGTACACGGCCGTGCTGACGTCGGCGACCACGGCCGGCTCCGCGACGATCTCGTTCACCATCGCCGGGGCTCCCGCGGACGACACCGCCACGGTGCAGTTCACCGCGGGCTCGGCGAGCCCCGCGACCTCGACGATCGCCGCCGACCCGCCGTCGATCACGGCCGACGGCACGAGCACCTCGACGATCACCGTCACCGCGCGCGACGCGCAGGGCAACCCCGTCACGACCGGCGCGGACATCGCGATCACGACGAGCGCAGGAACGGTGGGGGCGACCGTCGACAACGGTGACGGCACCTGGTCCGCGACACTCACTTCCCCGACGGCCGCCGGTTCCGCAACGGTCGGTTTCACGGTCGACGGTGAGACGAGCCCGAATGTGGCGATCGTGGCGTTCACGGCAGGTGCAGCAGACGCGACGGAGTCCACCATCTCGGCCTCGCCGACGTCGATCACGGCAGACGGCACCAGCACCTCGACGATCACCGTCGCGCTGGTCGACGCCAACGGCAATCCCCTCACCGCTTCGGGGGGAACGGTCACGATGGCCACAGACGCGGGCACGCTCGGGAGCGTGACCGACAATGCGGACGGCACCTACACCGCCGTTCTCACCTCGACCACCGCGGTGGGGACCGCGGTGGTCAGTTTCACGGTCGCGGGTGACCCGAGCCCGAACACGGCGACCGTCGCCTTCACGCCCGGGCCCGCCGATCCGTCGACCTCGACGATCACGGCATCTCCGGGGATCATCCCCGCAGACGGCTCCAGCACGTCGACCGTCACCGTGACCCTTCTCGACGCGAACGGCAACGCGACCGGTACATCCGGCGGAACGGTCGCGCTCACCGCCGACGTGGGCACCGTGGGTGCCGTCACCGACAACGGAGACGGCACGTACACGGCGACCTACACGTCGCCGACATCCACCACGCCGCCGGCGGCGATCATCGGGTTCTCTCTCAACGGCACGACAGGCACCCAGACGGCGACCGTCGCCTTCGTCGCCGGCGTGCCCTCGACGACGACGTCGGAGATCGCGGCGAGCCCCGCCACGATCACCGCGGACGGAACCAGCACTTCCACGGTCACCGTCACCCTGCGCGACGGCAACGGCAACCCCGTGCCGGACGCCGGGCCCGTCGTCGGGATGACGACCACGGCCGGTGTCCTCTCCGGAGTGACCGACAACGGCGACGGCACCTACGCCGCGACCCTGACCTCGGCCACCCTCGCCGGCACGGCGACGATCAGCTTCACGATCTCCGGTGCCGGCGCGAGCGATACGGCTGCCGTGACTTTCGTTGCGGGCGCTCCGGATGCCGGAACGTCGACGATCACCGCGGCGCCGACTTCGATCACCGCTGACGGCGTCAGCACCTCCGCCGTGACGGTGACGCTCTTCGACGCCCAGGGCAATCGCGTGCCGAGCGGCGGTGCCGAGGTGGCCATCCAGACGGATGCCGGCACGATCGGCGCACCCGTCGACAACGGCGACGGCAGCTACACGGCGACTCTGGTGTCTGCCGAGACGGTGGGAACCGCGACACTGAGCTTCACGGTCGCCGGCGCGGCCGGCGGCGCCACCGCGAGCGTCGAGTTCACCGTCGGCGCGGCCGATCCCGCCACCTCGACGATCGCCGCCGCACCGTCCACGATCGAGAACGACGGCGTCGCCGCGTCGACGATCACCGTGCAGCTCTTCGATGCGTCGGGCAACGCGCTGAGCGTCGGAGGCGACACCGTGGCCCTCACGACCACACTCGGCTCACTGAGCACCGTCGTCGACAACGGCGACGGGACGTATTCCGCGAGCCTGACGTCGACCACGAGCGGAGTGGCGACGATCGGCTTCCTCGTGAACGGAGTGACCGCGACGGCGACCGCCCTCGTCACCGCTGTGGACACTGCGGCCCCGGCCGCGCCGGTCATCACCGGCCCCGCCGACGGCGGAACGGTTCCGGGTGTTCCCGTGATCTCGGGAACCGGCGAACCCGGCGCGACGGTCACCGTTGCCGATGGCGACGGAAATGAGGTGTGCAGTGCCGTCGTGGCAGTCGACGGCACGTGGACGTGCTTCCCGTCCTCGCCTCTGCCGGAGGGGGAGACCGAGCTGATCGCCACGCAGACCGATCCTTCGGGAAACACCAGCCCGGAGTCGGAGCCCGTCGACATCACGGTGGACCGCACGCCTCCCCCGCCCCCGGTGCTCGCGCCCACGGATGGAGAGACGATCTCGGGAACGTCCGAGCCCGGTTCGACGGTGATCATCAGCGACACCGGCGGCAACGTGCTGTGCACCGCGGTGGCGGACAGCAACGGGGACTTCTCCTGCACACCGGCCACCCTGATCCCCCCGGGGACGGTCGTGGTGGCGGTCGCGACGGACGACGCCGGCAACGCGTCCGACCCCGCCTCGGTGCGCGTCGGCGGACCGAGCATCGAGTTGCAGCGCGACGTCGCCTCTCCCGGCGACACGCAGGTGGCGATCGGGCGCGGCTTCCTCCCGGGGGAGCGTGTCAGCGGGCTCCTGACATCGACGCCCGTCGATCTGGGTACGCTCACGGCCGATGAGATGGGAACCGTGACCTTCACCTTCGTCCTGCCCGCCGACATCGAACCCGGCACGCACCGCGTCACGCTGACGGGCGAGGTCAGCGGTGAGGTCTGGGCGGAGTTCGAGGTTCCTGCGCCGCCGGCTCCGCCTGCCCCGTCGGGGCTCTCGACCACCGGCGGGCAGGCGCTCGCGGGCCCCGCGGGCTTCGCGGCGGTTCTCATGCTGGTCGGTTCGATGCTCATCCTCGGGGCGCGCCGACGCCGGTCCCGGGCACTCCGCCAGGAGGTGACGGGAACAACTCACCCGTGACTCGACGTTGCTCTTGAGCGAGACTGGGCGACGGAACCGGACGACGGAACCGGCCGACGAGAGGGTGCGACGCATGACCGCTGCGGAGAAGACCGACGAATACGACCTGATCGTTCTGGGCGGAGGGCCGGTCGGCGAGAACGTGGCCGACCGTGCCGTGCAGGGCGGCCTCACCGCGATCATCGTGGAGAGCGAGCTCGTCGGAGGCGAATGCTCCTACTGGGCGTGCATGCCCTCGAAGGCGCTGCTCCGTTCGGCGCAGGCCCTCCGCGCGGCGCAGCACGTGGCGGGGGCCTCGCAGGCGGTGACCGGCAAGCTCGACGTGCGGGCCGTGTTCGACCGCCGTGACTCGTTCACCAGCAATTGGTCCGACAACGGGCAGGTGAAGTGGCTCGACTCGGCCGGCATCGACCTGGCCCGCGGCCACGGCCGACTCACGGGCGAGCGCGAGGTGACGGTGACGGATGCCGATGGCGTCGAGCGTGTACTCCGCGCCCGGCACGCGGTCGCGATCAGCACCGGATCGGATGCGGTCATCCCGCCCATCGACGGACTGCGCGAGGCCTCCCCGTGGACGAGCCGCGAAGCGACCAGCGCCGAGGAGCTGCCGGAGAGCCTGGCCGTGATCGGCGGAGGCGTGGTGGCCGTCGAGATGGCGACCGCGTACGCCGCACTCGGCTCGACCGTGACCGTGATCGCGCGCAGCGGGCTGCTCGGCGGGATGGAGCCCTTCGCGGGCGAGCGGGTGGCCGCGGGGCTGAAGGAGCTCGGCGTGGATGTGCGCACCGGAACCGGCACCACGTCGGTCCGCCGCGACGGCAGCGGCGTCACCATCACCCTCGACGGCGGTGAGGAGATCACCGCGACCGAGGTGCTCGCCGCGACCGGGCGCTCGCCCCGTAGCGGAGACATCGGGCTCGAGGTCGTCGGCCTCGAACCGGGTCGCTGGATCGCAACGGACGACACGCTCCGTGTGCCCGGCTCCGACTGGCTGTACGCGGTCGGGGACGTGAACGGACGCGTGCTGCTCACCCACCAGGGCAAGTATCAGGCGCGCGCCGTCGGCGATGTGATCGTCGCCCGCGCGAAGGGTGACGACGTCGATGACGCGCCGTGGGGCCGGCACGTCGCCACGGCCGATCAGGCCGCTGTCCCGCAGGTCACGTTCTCGATCCCCGAGGTCGCCTCGGTCGGACTCACCGAGGCCGCCGCGCGCGACGCCGGGAAGGCCGTGAAGGCCGTCGACTACGACCTGGGCTGGGTCGCCGGCGCGAGCCTGTACGAAGACGGCTTCGAGGGACAGGCGCGCCTCGTGATCGACACCGAGCGCGACATCGTGGTGGGTGCGACGTTCGTCGGACCCGAGGTGGCGGAGCTCGTGCACGCCGCGACGGTGGCGATCGTGGGCGAAGTGCCCATCGCCCGCCTCTGGCACGCGGTGCCGTCGTACCCGACCGTCAGCGAGATCTGGCTGCGCCTCCTGGAGGGCTACGGACGCGATTCGGCCTGATCCCCACGGCGGCAATCCGATCGAGGGAGGGCGCCGAACAGCATCCGGATTGTTTCCCACATTGACGGCCCGCGCGCAACCCGCCGGGCCGATGTCGCCACCTTCTTATACGCTCGAACCCACATCCGAGGAGGCAGGACCATGAAGGCTGTACTCGCAGGAACCGTCATCGCCGAGGCCGACGAGAGCGAACTCGTCCGCATCGAGGGCAACTGGTACTTCCCGCCCGCATCCGTCGCGCCCGGCGCGCTCGTCGAGAGCCCCACGCCCTACACCTGTCCGTGGAAGGGTGCCGCGCAGTACTTCTCCGTGCAGACCGAGGGCGAGCTCCACACCGACTACGCGTGGTCGTACCCGAACCCCTACCCCTCGGCCTTCGATCGCGTCGGCAAGGACTTCTCGGGATACGTGGCCTTCGACCCCCGCGTCGAGGTCGGCCCGTAGTCCTGCCTGCCCTCGCATCGATCGACCGACTGGAGACCAGCCCATGATCGAGTTCCGCAATGTCACAAAGCGGTTCCCCGGCGGCGCGCTCGCCGTCGACGACTTCAGCCTGGTGCTGCCGTCGCGCAAGACCACCGTGTTCGTCGGTTCCTCCGGCTGCGGCAAGACCACCCTGCTGCGGATGATCAACCGCATGGTCGAGCCGACCTCCGGCGATGTCGAGATCGACGGCGAGAGCGTGCTCCACGGCGACCCGGTCGCCCTGCGTCGGCGCATCGGCTACGTCATGCAGAACTCCGGACTCATGCCGCATTTCACGGTGATCGACAACGTGGCCACCGTGTTGCGGCTCACCGGCGTGAAGAAGGCCGCGGCGCACCAGCGGGCGCGCGAGCTGCTCGACACGGTCGGGCTCGACCAGGCGCTCGCCGACCGGTACCCGAGCCAGCTCTCCGGCGGTCAGCAGCAGCGCGTCGGCGTGGCCCGCGGGCTCGCCGCCGACCCGAACATCCTGCTCATGGACGAGCCGTTCGGCGCGGTCGACCCCATCGTCCGAGCCGACCTGCAGCAGGAGACCATCCGCCTCCAGCACGAGCTCGACAAGACGGTCGTGTTCGTCACGCACGACATCGACGAGGCCTTCCTGCTCGGCGACCAGGTCGTCATCCTCGACAAGGGCGCGCGCATCGTGCAGGTGGGCAGCCCGAGCGAGATCATCGAGAACCCGGCCGACGACTTCGTGGCCGCGTTCATCGGCGCCGACCGCGGCAAGCGGGCGCTGCACCTCAAGCAGACGCCGCGCGGAACCGTGGTGGTCGACTCCGAGGGACGCACGCAGGGTTCGATCATCGACGTGCCGGATGCAGTCACCGATGCGCTCCTGAGTGAGGAGAGCGCGACGAAGGGCGCTCCGTGAACTGGGTCGTCGACAATCTCGGCCTCATCCTCGAGCTGACCGTGATCCACCTGCAGCAGAGCGCGATCGCGATCGTGCTCGGCTTCGTGCTGTCCGTGCCGCTCGGGTGGTTGGCCTGGCGTTACCAGCTGGTGAAGGGGCCGGTCATCGTCCTCACCGGACTGCTCTACACGATCCCGTCGCTCGCGCTGCTGATCCTCCTGCCGTCTGTGGCGGGCTACCCGGCTCGCGACCCCATCAACCTCATCATCGGCCTCACCATCTACGCGATCGCGATCCTGGTGCGGGCGGTCTCCGACGGCCTCGACTCCGTCGACCCCGCGATCCGCCAATCCGCCACGGCGATGGGCTACGGCGGTTTCCGACGGTTCTGGACGGTCGACTTCCCGCTCGCGGGGCCCGTGGTCCTCGCCGGGCTCCGGGTGGCTGCCGTCAGCACGATCTCGCTCGCCACGGTCGGCATCCTCGTGGGCGTCACCAACCTCGGCTACCTGTTCGAGAACGGCCTGCAGCGCCGCATCCTCGCCGAGGTGTTCGCCGGTGTCGTCGCGGTCGTGGTGATCGCGCTCGTGATCGACCTGCTGCTCCTGCTGCTGGGGCGCGCGCTGATGCCGTGGACGCGCGCGTCGAAGACTCCGTCGGCCGCTCGTCGGGCCGTGAGCATCGGGGCCGCCGCATGAACGTGTTCACCGACGCCCTCGCCTGGCTCTTCTCCCCCGACCGGTGGGAGGGGCCGTACTCGCTGCCCATCCTGTTCGGACAGCACATGTACTACACGCTGATCTCGGTGGTGATCGCCGCGGTCATCGCCGTTCCGATCGGCTGGCTCATCGGGCACACCGGACGAGGACGGGAGTTCGCCGTCGCGGTCTCCGGTGCGGCGCGGGCGATCCCGTCGTTCGGCCTTCTGGTGCTCCTGGTGCTGCTGCTCGGTGTGCTCCGCATCCCCGAAGCCGCGATCATCACGTTCGTCCTGCTCGCGATCCCGTCGCTCCTCGCGGGCGCCTACACGGGCCTCGAGGCCATCGACCGACGGGTGCTCGACTCGGCGCGCTCCATGGGGATGACCGAATGGCAGGTGTTCTGGAAGGTCGAGGTGCCGCTCGGTCTGCCGCTCCTCGTAGGCGGCATCCGCTCCGCCCTCCTCCAGGTGATCGCCACTGTGACGATCGCCGCCTACGTGAACCTCGGCGGTCTCGGCTGGCCGATCATCCAGGGCATCCCCCTGCGCAGGTTCGATCAGGTGCTCGGCGGGGCGATCCTCGTCGCCGTCCTCGCGCTCGCCGTCGACCTGGTCTTCGCGCTCCTCCAGCACGCCGCCGTCCCCGCGGGCGTGCGAGCCGCACCGCGCAAGCGTCGATCGCGCACCGCCCTCAAGGCCGCGGCTGCCGCCCCCGCCTGACACCGACCCACAGCATCCATCCCGTTGTCCCAGAGAAGAGGAAGTCCCATGTTCACAGCACGTAAGTCACGACTCGCCCTCGCCGGTGGCGTCTCGCTCGCCGCGGCGCTCGTCCTCGCCGGCTGCACCAACAGCAACCCGCTCGACGCTCCGACCGACGACGCAGGCTCCGGCGACGAGACCATCGTCATCGGCTCGCAGGCGTACTACTCGAACGAGATCATCGCCGAGATCTACTCGCAGGCGCTCGAGGGCGCCGACTTCACGGTCAAGGAGGAGTTCAACATCGGACAGCGCGACGCGTACATGCCCGATGTCGAGTCCGGCGCGATCGACGTCTTCCCGGAGTACACGGGCAACCTGCTCGAGTACCTCGACAAGGACGCGACCGCGACCAGCCCCGACGACGTCTATGAGGCACTCAAGGAGGCGCTGCCCGACGGGCTCACCGCGCTCGACTACGCCGAGGCATCCGACCAGGACACGTACACGGTGCTGAAGAGCTTCGCGGACGAGAACGGCCTCACCTCGATCTCCGACCTCTCCAAGGTCACCACGCCGGTCACCATCGGCGCCGCGCCGGAATTCGAGCAGCGCCCCTACGGCCCGGCCGCGGCCAAGGAGGTCTACGGCGTCGACCTCGCCTTCTCTGCGACCGGCCCGACCACGCTCGAGTCGCTGCTGGCGGGCGAGATCCAGGTGGCCGACATCTACTCGGCAGACCCGGCGTTCCAGACCGAGGACATCGTGGCGCTCGAAGACCCGGAGAACATCATCCTGGCCTCGAACGTCGTGCCGATCGTGTCCGACGACCTGCCCGATGGGGCCGCCGACGTGATCAACGCCATCAGCGCCAAGCTGACCGCCGAAGAGCTCGTCGCCCTGAACGTGCAGAGCACGGTCGACCAGAAGTCGGCATCCGACATCGCCAAGCAGTGGCTGGCGGACAACGACCTCTGAGTCGTCACCTCGACAGAAGCGCCCGGCCCCTCAGGGGGTCGGGCGCTTCGTCGTCCCGTCGTCCCGTCGTCCCGTCGTCCCGTCGTCCTGCCGTCCTGCCGTCCTTCCCGAATCGGCACAGCTTCGGAGATCGCGCCGGACGCGCCGGATGTTCGCCGCCCGCAGCGGCGTGTCGGTCCGAATCTCCGAAGTTGTGCTCGGGCGGTCGCAGCGAGGGGCAGGTCGGGGGCGGTCACAGCGAGGGGCAGGTCGGGGGCGGCGCAGGGAGGGGCAGGGCGGGGCGACGGTCAGATTCGGGCGTCCTGCTTCGGTACCAGGACCTGCTTGATGATGATGAGGATGGATGCCGTGACCGGCACGGCCACGAGCGCGCCGAGGAGCCCGAGCAGCGTGCCACCCGCGAGGGCGCCGATCACGACGAGGGAGCCGGGGACGGAGACGGCGCGGTTCATCACGCGCGGGGTGATCACGTAGGCCTCGATCTGCATGTAGACGAGGTAGATCGCGGCGAAGACGAGCGCGGCGATCGGGTTGCTGAACAGGGCCAGGCAGGTGCCGAGGATCCAGAACAGCACCGAACCCACGAGGGGGATCAGGGTGACGCAGAACGCGATCGCCGCCATCAGCGGCGGGAACGGCAGGCCGAGGAAGAAGTAGAGCAGGAACGCCAGCGTCGCATTGCAGAACGCGAGGATGACCATGCCCATCACATATCCGCCCACCGAGTCGGTGATCTGGTCGGTGATGTCTCCGGCGCGAGCGCGGTCGCGGGCCGGGACGAGACGCAGCAGCCCCTGCTTCATGGCGGGGAGCGACGCGAGGAAGTACAGCGTCAGGACCAGGACGATGATGGCGCCGGAGATGCCGGTGGCGATCGAGGCTCCGACGGCCAGTGCGCCGCCGCCGATCGTCGCCAGGTTGCCGAAGTCCGAGAGGAAGGCCTGCACCTCGGCGACGAGGTCTTGGAACTGATCGCCGAACTGCGCTTCGAGGGTCGCATAGAGGTCGCTGCCGGTGAACTCCCGGATCATGCCGGGCACCGAGCGGACGAAGCTCGAGATCTGTTCGATCACGACGGGGAGGATCATCCACAGCACGAGAGCCACCACGACGATGAGGCTCAGGATCACGACCACGACCGACAGCACCCGTGAGACGCCGCGCCTCTCCAGGAACCGGACGGCGGGGTCGAGGCCGAGCGCGCCGAACAGCGCGAGGGCGATGTAGATGAGCACGGTCGACAGGCTCGTGAGGGCGAGGCCGATCACGATCGCACCGAGGCCGCCGAGGGTCACCAGGAAGCCGAACACGAAGGGGCGGTCGATGCGCGTCCAGAAGGAGCGGCTCGGCGTCGTCGGCTCGATCACGACCGGACGGGGCGCGACGGAGGGTTCGGTCGACGCGGCCTCGGATGCCGGAGCGGATCTGCGTCGGGCGGGCGCAGAATCCGTGGTGTCGCTCGTCACCGCGTCGTCGTCGACGGCGCTACTCGGTGCGGCACCGTCGAGGGGCGCGGAGGCAGGCGACTCTTCGTTGTTCATGTGCTCACGATAGCGGTGCGACAGGTCGAAATCCGGGTGTTCCGCGGCTCTAGAGTAGGGGCATGACCGCCGCCGAGGACCCGAAGGCCGAACTGCTCCGCCTTCGCGCCACCATCGACAACATCGACGCCGCACTGATCTTCATGCTGGCCGAGCGCTTCCGCGCGACTCAGCAGGTCGGGCACCTGAAGGCCGAGCACGAGATGCCGGCGTCCGACCCGAATCGTGAGGAGCAGCAGGTCGCGCGGCTCCGGGCTCTCGCCGAAGAGGCCCATCTCGATCCGGAGTTCGCCGAGAAGTGGTTCAACTTCGTGGTGGCCGAGGTCATCCGCCACCACACCGAAGCGGCCGAGAGCCGCTGAAGGAGGTGCCGGACGGGCGACGGTGTGTGCAGCACTCGCCCGTCCGGAGCTTGGGAGGTCGGAAGACCAACTAAGTTCAATGAATAAACTTAGGGAGAGACTACGGATCGGCCCACGATCTGTCAACAGCTCGCCACCGACGAGCTCGGAATCGGGAACACATGCTCAACGCGGATGACAGCCTCGACACCCAGGCGTCGGTGCGGCGTGCGAACCTGCGGCGGGCGCTGCAGCTCGTCTTCCGGAACCCCGGCACGCAGACGCGGGCGGGCATCGCGAGGTCGACCGGGCTGACCGCGGCCACCGCGTCATCGCTGGTCGCCGAACTCATCGAGGGTCGGCTGATCGTCGAGGGGGAGCAGGCCGCGAGCACCGGCGGCAAACGGGCGACCACCCTCAGCGTCGATGCGAGCCACCACCTGATCCTGGTGCTGGTGATCCAGCCGCTCCACGCGCACATCGCCCTCGTGGCGCTCGACGGCACGGAGATCGAGACGCGGCGGGTGAGCTACGGCGTCGAGGACCGGGACCGCTCGCTCGACGAGGCGCTGGCGGCCGTCGCCCGAGAGTTCGGAGGGAGACTGCTCGCCGCGGGTGTGCAGCTGCCGGGGACGACGGACGGTCGTGCGGTGCTGGAGAGTGTGCAGCTGAAGTGGGAGGGAGTGCCCCTCGCCGAGCGGTTCGAGCGGATTCTCGGTGCGCCCGTGCTGCTCATCAACGACGTCGACGCCGAGGCGATCGCCGAAGCAGGCATGGAGGAGTCACCCTCCGGATACCGGCTCTTCCTCCATCTCGGCGGCGGTGTGGGGGCAGCCGTGACGCTGAACGGCGAGCTCGCGCCCGGCCCCCGCGACCGCGCCGGGGAGATCGGCCACGTGCAGGTGGTGTTCGGCGACGCGGCCCGCCTCTGCCGCTGCGGCCAACACGGCTGCCTCGAGTCGGCGGCCGCCCTGGGGGCGATGCTCGGCGACGGGTTCTCGGACGCCATGGACGCCACCGAGATCCGTGCCCTCGTCGCCCAGGCCGACCAGGACGACCTCGACGACGGTGCGCGGGCTCTCGCCAGGGCGGTCAAGCTCATCAGCGCTCTGCTCGATCCGACCGAGGTGGTGATCGGCGGTCCCGCAGTGGTCCTCGGAGACCGCTTCCTGGATCTCGTGCGCCGTGAGACGGCCTATCCCGCGCGAGGCACCGTTCAGGTCCCCGTCCGCTACGCCGACCCTCGGGTGTCGCTCGCGGCCGGCGCCGCGCAGGCTGCACTGACCTCGGCGCTCGGAGTGCGCTGGAGTCCGGCGCAGCTGCGCGCAGCATCCGTCCCTCGCACCTGATCTGTCAGCGTGCCTGGCCTGCCAGGGCAGCGCCCACCTCCGGCATCCGCCCTGCCAGCATCCGCCCTGCCAGCATCCGCCCTGCCAGCATCCGCCCTGCC
>NZ_SSDF01000057.1 GCF_004794515.1 Microbacterium sp. A20
CCTGCGGGTTCCGGTCGCAGCCTGCGGGTTCCGGTCGCAGCCTGCGGGTTCCGGTCGCACTTCGTGCCGCCCGGAGTCGGAACGGGCGGCACGAAGTGCGACCGAAGTGCGACCGAAGTGCGACCGGAGTGCGACCGGAGTGCGACCGGAGTGCGACGGGAGGGCGGGGGAGGGCGGCGGGAAAGTGACGGCGGTTGGCACTTCCGGTGGTCGACCGATGTCGGAGGCCGCTGCGAGGATCGGAGGATGTCACGAGCCACGTCCGGCGACCCCGGGATCCGCACCGATGCCGGAGCGCCGAAGGCGCAGGGGCCGCTCGTACTCATCGCCGCGCTGGTCACCGTGGTGCTCTGGGCCTCCGCGTTCATCGGCATCCGGGGTGCGGGGCCGCACTACGACCCGGGCGCCCTCGCGCTGCTGCGGATGGCGGTCGGGACGGTGGTGCTGACGATCATCGCTCTGCGCCACGGCATCCGCCTCCCCGCGCGTCGCCACTGGCTGCTCATCGCGGTGTGGGGCGTGGGCTGGTTCTGCGTCTACAACCTCGCCCTGAACAGCGCGGAACTCACCCTCGACGCCGGCACCGCGGCCATGGTCGTGAACCTCGCACCTCTCATGGTCGTGGTCTTCAGCGGACTGTTCCTGCGCGAGGGCTTCCCGAAGCCGCTCGTGATCGGGGCTCCCATCGCCTTCCTCGGAGTCGTGCTCATCGGCATGAACTCCTCCACGAGCGCGGGCCCCGACATCACGGGTCTGCTCCTCGCCCTCCTCGCCGCGGTCATGTACGCCGGGTGCACGCTCGTTCAGAAGCGGCTGCTCACCTCGGGTGTCGACCCGACCACTCTCACCTGGCTCGGCGCGGGCGTCGGCACCATCGCGCTGTTGCCGTGGATCGGCCCCCTCATCGGCGCGCTGCAGACCGCACCGCTCGATGCGACGCTGTGGGTCGTCTACCTCGGCATCTTCCCGACGGCGATCGCCTTCACGACCTGGGCCTACGTGCTGCAGCGCAGCACCGCGGGGCAGACCTCCGCCACCACCTATGTGGTCCCGGCCATCGCGATCCTGATGTCCTGGGCGATCCTCGGCGAGGTGCCGACGCCGCTGATGTTCCTCGGCGGCGCGCTGTGCCTGCTCGGCGTGCTCATCACCCGACTGCGGTGGGGCCGACGAGCCTGACGCCGATCAGCGGCCGGTGATCACGCCACGCGCGATGCCGAGCTCGGCGAGCCGCGACGCCGCCAGACTGCGCTTGAGCTCAAGCGATTCCCCGATCTCGGCGGCGAGGCGGGGACGCGTGCGAATCAGTGCGTCGATCGTGGTGAGCGGCAGCACGACCACTGTCAGGATCTCGCCGGCGACGGTCACGGCCTGCGTGCGCTCGCGGGTGAGGGCGGTCTGCCCGATGAGATCGCCCTTCTCCGCGGCGGCGAATTCCACCCGACCCTCGTCGACCTCGAGGGCGAGCACCGCCCGGCCCGACAACACCACGCGCACCTCGTCGGGCACGACTCCGCTCGGCAGCACGATCTCGCCGACGCCGTAGCGCTCCAGCCGGGCCTCCGAGAGGATCGCCTCGATGTCGTCGTCCCGCAGATGCAGCGTCGGTGCGATCTCGTGCATCGCCTCGACCAGACGCTGGGGCTCGGCGAGCGGATCGGTCGAGTCGCCGTCGAGCGCGAAACTGCGACGTCGCGCGGCGTACCAGAGCCAGGACAGGTACATCGACAGCGCTCGAGACGCATCGGCCGGACCCGCGACGGGGATCGACACCGCGTAGGCGCCGGCGCCCGAGTAGTCGACCGTCGCCCGCTGCCGCTGCAACCGCATGGGCAGCGAGTCCGCCACCTCGACCAGCAGCGCCATCACCTCGTGCGGCGGATCGTCGGTCGAGAACTTCACGGCCGCTTCGGCCGAGTACGGCCCCTCCGGCTCGCTCAGGTTCGTGAACGATGCCCCGGAGAGGGACGAGTTCGGCACGATCTGGATGCCGGACCCCGTGTCGATGTGCACCGCGCGCCAGTTCACCTCGACGACCCGGCCCCGCACGCCAGCGGCATCCAGCCAGTCGCCGATCTTGAACGGCTGCTCGAACAGCAGCAGCAGACCCGAGATGACGCCTCCCACCGCGTTCTGCAGGGCGAGACCGATCACGATCGAGCCGACACCGAGCGCGGTGAACAGTCCGCCCACGTCCGCGTCCCACACCCACGAGAACAGCAGCGCGAGCCCGACGCCCACCAGGACGAGCCGACCGATCTCCACGAAGATCGACGGGATGCGCTCCCGCCACGAACCCGGCTTCGCGTTCGCGAACAGGGCCACGTTGAACGCCGAGAGCACGAGCAGGATCACGAGGAACCCGAACACCGTCGCGACCACGCGCGTCCACACCTGATCGGCCGGGGACTGGATGGCGAACACCAGCAGCGCGAACAGTGCGCCCACCGGGATGACCCAGTTGCGCAGCATCCGCAGCGGCTTCGCGACCGGGTTGCCGCGGCGGGTCAGAGCGCCGATCAGCTCGGTGAGGACGACCAGGAGCACGGGGACTCCGACCGCGAGCGCGAGCACCCACCAGCCCCAGCCGCCCGTGAACACGTCGCCCATGATCAGACCACCTTCCACACGGTCTCGGTCCTGCCCTGCGTCTCCACCGTCCCCGCCTCGACGTAGGTGACCAGCTCCTGGGTGCGGTCGCGCACGGTCTGGCTCACGTAGATACCCGGCTCCCCGCTGACCGAGCGCACCCGGTAGGCGAGGTTCACGGCATCGCCCCAGAGGTCGTAGGCGAGGCTCGTCCGCGCGACGAGTCCGCTCGTGACGGTTCCGGTGTCGACGCCGGCGCGCAGCGAGATCTGCGTGCCGTTCTGCGCGTTGAAACGCTCGAGGACCCCGAGCAGACTCCGCGCGAACTCGACGGTGCGGCGGATGTTGTCGACGCGCGGCACGATGAGTCCCGACGACGCGAGGTAGCCGCCGCGCAGCGTGCGCACCTTCTCGACGCCGGCCTTCTCCGCCGCCTCGTCGAACCCGCGCATCAGCGTATTAAGGAGTCCGATCTCCTCCTCCGCGCTCATCTCGCGCGCGAGGTCGTCGAATCCGACCAGCTCGGCGAACACCACCGACACGTTCTCGTGCGCCTCGGTGATGGCCTCCTCGCCCTGTTTGTACTTCGTGGCGACGCTCGCCGGCATGAGCGTGTGCAGCAGCTTCTCGTTCTCCTTCTGCTGCTCCTCGATCAGCTCCTGCTTGATGCGCAGACTCGACGCCATGTCGTTGAAGGCGCTGCCGAGGTCGCCGAACTCGTCGCGCGATCCCTGCGGCACCTGCACGTCGAGGTCCCCCTCGGCGACGCGGTGCACGGCGCCGACGAGGCGGTGGATCGGACGCGTGAACACCTGGGCGAGCAGCAGTGACAGCAGCGAGACGCCGAGCATGATGCCGAGCAGGGACAGCAGCACATTGCGGGTGAAGACGTTGACCGGCTCGAACGCCTCCGCGGTGTCGATCCGCGCGATGACGACCCAGTCGAGCCCCTCGATCTCGAGCGGGGCGTAGGCGGTGACGCTCTCCCCTCCGATGAAGTCCCGGCCGACGACCGTGCCGCTGCGGCCAGCCTGCGCCTCCTGCACTGCCCTGGTGTTCACCGGCTGCAGCAGGACGGTGCCCTTGATGGCGGCGACACGGTCGACGATGGTCGGCGCCATGCCTCCGGCGATCAGGCGCTCCACATAGTCGTCCGGGTCTTCCACGAGGCGTCGGGCGGTGCTGCGCATGAGGTCGTCACGTCCGACCAGGTAGACCTCACCGGTGTCTCCGAGGCCCTGCGCCTTCCAGTTCTGGTTGCCGGTCATCACGTCGTTGATCGTGTCGATCGAGATCTGGAACGCCATCGCCCCCGTGATGCCGCTGTCGTTCCCGACCGGTGACACGACCCACATACCGGGAACGTTGAGGGAGGGGATCCAGCGATCGAAGTCGGTGAGGACGACCGTGTTGACCGAGTTCGTGGCGATCGCCTCGGAGTATGCCCGGGACAGCGCGGAGTCCCGATACGGCCCGGTGAGGAGATTCGTGCCCAGCTCGACGCCCTTGTATGCGGAGTAGGTCACGTCGCCGTCGAGGTTCAGCAGCAGGGCATCCTCATATCCCGCCTCCTGGACGAGGCGCGTGAAGTAATCGCCGTAGCGCCCGGTCGCCGCCGAATAGGTGCTTCCGTCGCCGCTGTCGTTGAGCGCGAGCTGGGCGTCGTAGTCGGCGTCGAAGTCCTTGTTGCCGGTGACGTACTGAGACTGCACGTGCTTGCCGGCATCGGACTCCGGGATGAAGGCCGTGTCGCCATACTCCTCACCCGAGCGCTCCTCGAGCTTCGGGATGAAGACGTCGCCGTAGTAGGCCTCGAGCTGCGCCTGGGTGCTCTGGTCGAGCTCCACGTCGGCGAGGTCGGCGAATCCCGCATTGACGGCCGAGGACATGTTCTGTGCGCTGAGGTTGCGGGAGTTCAGAGACGCGTCGCGGCGCACGCTCTCGATCGCGGTCGTGATCTCGGCGGCCCGCATCGAGCGGATGGTGATGAGCTGATCCACCGCCGAGTCGTGCAGCGACTGCCGCCCGTTGACGAAGCCGATGGCCCCCACGATCACGGACGACACGAGACTCACCGCCAGCAGCATGATGAGGAGTTTGGACTGGATGCTGAGCCCTGCGCGCTGGAAGCGTCGTCTCTTCTTCACCGCGCCCGCGTCGACCGAGTCCCTACCGCTGTCGCTCATCTGCCCCTCCGCCATGCGCGCACCTGCGTGAACGGTCCGACGATATCGATATATCAGTCCCGCGGTCTATGGATTTCTGCCGCTACAGTTGCGACCGGAGGCGAACATGACGACGACCTGGTGGCCTTATGTGCGAATCGCCGCAGCCGTTCTGGCTGTCGCGGCGATCGTGGCGCAGCTCATCCGCTCCCTCGAGATCGCCGGCGCGGCGACGACCGAATGGGGCGCGCACCTGCCCACCGTCGTCGCGAACTTCTTCAGCTTCTTCACCATCGAGGCGAACGTGCTGGCGGCGATCGCGCTCGCATGCGGCGGTTTCTGGGCGCTGGCGCACCGGAGCACGACGACCGCCGAACCGCGCTGGCTGGCGGTACTTCTGATGTGCGCGAGCACCTACATGATCGTCACCGGCGTGGTCTACAACCTGCTTCTGCGCGGCATCGAGCTGCCGCAGGGGTCGACGGTCGGCTGGTCGAACGAGGTTCTCCACGTGGTGATCCCGATCATCATGCTGGCCGACGTGCTCTTCGCGCCGAGACGCCGGGCTCTCGGCTGGGGCACCGTCGGCATCGCCGCGATCTTCCCGATCGTCTGGGTGATCTACACGCTCATCCGCGCGAACCTCGTCATCGCGCCGGCGACGGGGAATGCCTGGTGGTACCCGTATCCGTTCCTCGACCCTCGGGTGAGCGGCGGCTTCGTCGGCGTTTCTCTCTATGTGCTCCTCATCGCCGCGATCATCATCGCGGCCGCCGCCCTCGTGGTCTGGGTCGGCCGACGCCGGGCCGTCGTGTCCGACTCGACGGCCGATGCCACCGTGCCGCCTGCCGACCTCGCGCTCTGACCTCGCGCTCTGACACCGCGCTCTGACACCGCGCTCGACGGCACGCGTGGGGCGGAGATCTCACCGTAGGGCGGAGTCTTCCGGATGAAAGCTCCGCCCGACGGGGAGGATCCCGCCCCACGCCGCAGTGCGAGGGCGGGCGAATCCGCGATCAGACGGCGGCGAGCGCCTCGCGGTCGTCATCGCGCGGCTGCCCCGCGATGAGGCGCGCCTGTTCGACAGCATCCGGATCCACGTCGAGGTAGCGCTCGAGCGAATCGTCGAGCTCCTCCAGCCACGGGGTGTGGTGCACGACCGCGAGGGTGCCGGTCATGACCGACTCGTACACGCGGTCGCGGTAGCCCATGATGTCGTCCTGCTTGTCGTGCTTCCACGCGAGGAAGATCTCGACGACGCGGTCGATGTCGAACTCCGGGTAGTCGGTGAGCTCCAGCAGGTCGCGGATGTAGTCGGCCTGGAAGCGGATCTCCGCTGCCGCCGAGTCGATCTGCCCGAATCGCGTGCGCCACTCGGCGATGGATGCCGCGCGCTGAGCCTCGTCCGGCAACGCGATGCGGCCGAGGATCAGGTCGCGCACGTACCAGGCCTGCACGTCGAACATGTTGAACGTGAACCACTGGTCCTGCGCGCCGAGGTAGGTGAGGCGCGGATTGCCCTGCCAGACCACACCGCGGTACAGCCCGTCGGGGTAGACGTTGTTCGGCGACGACAGAGCCAGGTCGTCGGGCAGGAACGGGTACTTGTGCAGGTACCCGGTGCACATGATCACCGCGTCGACGTGTTTCGAGGTGCCGTCGACGAAGAAGGCGGTGCTGCCCTCGAAGCGCTCGACGACCGGGCGCTCCTCGATGCCCTCCGGCCAGGCATAGCCCATCGGTGCCGAGCGGAAGCTCGCCGTCACCGAACGCGCACCCATCTTGAACGCCTGGCTGCCGATGTCCTCCGCCGAGTAGCTCGCGCCGATCACCAGCACGTCCCTGTCGGCGAACGCCTCGGCGCCGCGGAAGTCGTGCGCGTGGCTGATGTAGCCGGGGAAGGTCTCGATACCGGCGAAGTCCGGCATGTTCGGAAAGGAGAAGTGTCCGCTCGCGACGATGACGCGGTCGAACTCCTCGACGGTCGACTCACCGGTGGGCAGGTGCTCGCTGGTGAGCGTGAACACCTCGCGCTCGTCGTCGAACTCGATCCAGCGCACCACGGTCTGGAAGCGGATCAGGTCGCGCACGTCGCTCTTCTCCAAGCGGCCGGCGATGTAGTCCCACAGCACCGGACGCGGCGGGTAGGAGGAGATGGGTCGGCCGAAGTGCTCGTCGAAGCTGTAGTCCGCGAACTCCAGCGCCTCCTTCGGGCCGTTCGACCACAGGTTGCGGTACATGCTGGAGTGCACCGGCTCCCCGAACTCGTCGAGCCCGGTGCGCCAGGTGAAGTTCCACTGTCCGCCCCAGTCGGCCTGCTTCTCGAAGCAGACCAGTTCGGGGATGTCCGCCCCCGCACGCGCCGCGGACTCGAAGGCCCGCAGCTGCGCCATACCCGAGGGGCCGGCGCCGATGATCGCTACTCGTTCTCTGCTCGTCACGTATCGTCCTCATACTCTTCAGTCATGTATCGGTCAGCGGCCGCATCCGAGCGAGGAACAGTTCTGTCCCGGTGGGAGCGAAAGGCTCGACCTGCCCGGAAAGCGGCTGCCCTTCGACGGTATCAGTGTCGGTCGCCGGCGCCCGCAGGTGGGTGCACGCCTCGGGCGGAGATCTCGACGTGGGGCGGAGAGTTCGCGATCAGAGCTCCGCTCGACGGGGAGAAACCCGCCCCACAGGCGCAGCTATTACGCTGGTCGGCGGGGGGACGCGCCGCGCTCCTCAGGAGGAGAGAGCATGCATGACGTGAACGCCGCATCCCCGTATCCGGCCGCACCTCCGCCCCCGCCCGCTCCGGCGCGCACTCCCTCCCCCGCTGCCGCCCCGACCGCGACGGCGACACCCGCGAACGGCGCACCGACGGATGCCGAGATGGCCAGGGCCACCGAGGTCCTGCGCATCATCTCGACCTCTTACTCGGCGAAGATGGTCGGCCAGGAGCGGCTGCGCACCAGCCTGCTCGTCTCGCTCATCGCCGGCGGCCACATCCTGCTCGAGAGCGTGCCGGGCCTGGCCAAGACCACCGCGGCCAGCACGCTCGCCGACACCGTGAAGGCGCAGTTCAAGCGCATCCAGTGCACGCCCGACCTGCTGCCCAGCGACATCACCGGCAACCAGATCTACGACGCCGCGACCGGCTCGTTCCGCACGGTGCTCGGCCCGGTGCACGCGAACTTCGTGCTGCTGGACGAGATCAACCGCTCGAGCGCCAAGACGCAGAGCGCGATGCTCGAGGCGATGCAGGAGCACCAGACCACCATCGGCGGCGAGATCCACCACCTGCCGAAGCCGTTCCTCGTGATCGCGACGCAGAACCCGATCGAGCAGGAGGGCACGTACGAGCTGCCCGAGGCGCAGATGGATCGCTTCCTGCTCAAGGAGATCGTCGAGTACCCGAGCCCCGCCGAGGAGCTCGAGGTGCTCAGCCGCATCGACTCGGGTGTGCTCGACCCGGATCGGCATGTGACCAGCGCCGTGAGCCTCGACGACGTGCGCCTGCTGCAGAATGTCGCGAGCCGCATCTACGTCGACCCCGCGATCCGCAACTACATCGTGTCGATCGCCTACGTCACCCGGAACCCCGCGCCGTACATCGGCGAGGAGCGCGCCCGCTTCATCAAGTACGGCGCGAGCCCGCGTGCGAGCATCGCGTTCCTGCAGGCGTCCCGTGCGCTGGCCCTGCTGAAGGGCCGCTCCCACGTGCTGCCCGAAGACATCCGTGAACTGCGTCACCTGGTGCTCCGACACCGCGTGCTGCTGACCTTCGAAGCGGATGCCGAGGGTGTGCGCAGCGAGGAGATCATCGACCAGATCTTCGCGTCGGTCCCCACGCCCTGACCCCTCCGATGGCCAGCCTGATCACGCAGGTGAAGAGCAAGCTCTTCATCCACTCGACGCGCAAGTCGCTGCACGCGCTCGACGGCGCCTACGCGTCGCTCCTGCACGGGCGGAGCCTCGACTTCGAAGATCTGCGCAAGTACGAGTACGGCGATCAGGTGCGCGACATCGACTGGCGGGCGACCGCGCGCCTGGGCACTCCCCTGGTCAAGCGCTCCCGCGCCACCCGCATGCACACCGTGCTGTTCGTGGTCGACACGGGTCGCTCGATGTCGGCCCTCGCCGCCGACGAGCGATCGAAGAAGGAGCTGGCGACCCTCGCGACCGGGGTGCTCGGCGTGCTCACGCTGCGCCACGGCGACGACTTCAGCACCGTCTACGGTGATTCGGCGAAAGTGCGGCGTCTCGCCCCCGGCCGCAGCGAGGGTGCGCTCGAACACGCCCTGCGCACGATCGACCGGGCGATCGACGACAGCTCGGCGCCCAGCGACCGCGACGCCCTGCTCTCGTTCGTGACCCGCACGATCTCCCGCCGCATGATCGTGGTCGTCATCACCGACGAGGCCCCCGTGACGAGCGAGACCGAGCGGATGCTGCGCCGCCTGCGCGTGCAGCACGACGTGCTCTGGCTCACGCTGCGCGACGCCGACCCCGTGCTGGATCACTCGACCGGACGCATCCGCAGCGATGCCGACAGCCGCTGGCAGGTGCCGGATTTCGTGCAGGGCGACCGCGCCATCGTGCAGGAGCTGACCGCGCAGCACGATGCCGACGCCGCGCGCCGCGATGAACTCCTCACCCGCCTCGAGATCAGCCACTCCTCCCTCGACGGGCAGGACGACGCCGTCGCGCAGCTGCTGCAGCTGCTGAACCGGAGGTCGAATGCCCGGCTCTGAAGAGCTCTACCCGCCGGCGCAGTACGGCTGGGGCTGGATGCTGCTCGCGATCGGCATCCTCGTCCTCCTGGTCCTCGGCGCGTGGCTGCTGATCGTGCTCACCCGTCCCCGCCGCACCCTGCCAGCGGATGACGCCACTGGGCATCCGCCGCTGATCATCGACGTGCTGTCGCAGCTGCGCACCGAGTACATGGGTCGCATCCAGCAGATCGAGAACGACTACCGCGAGCGTCGACTCAGCGCCCGGCAGGCGAACCTCGAGCTGAGCCGCGTCGTCCGCACGTTCGTGAACGAGTACAGCGGCCTGGAGGCTCCGGTGCTCGCGCTCGACGATCTCGTGGCGCGGGGCGTGCATCCCGCGCTCATCGACGCCATGGGCCGGCACTACTACCCCAGCATCTTCCGCCCGGGGCCGGCCATCGATCCGATCGCGGGTGCCGAGGCCGCACGAACGGTGGTGCGGGCGTGGCACTAGCGAACGTGTGGATGCTGGTCGCCGCGGTCGCCGTCGTCGTGGTCGCCGTCGCGATCGGCCTGGTCCTCGGCCTGCGGCGGGGCGGGCGCGGTGGCGGCGGGGATACGGCGCGCGTCGCTCGGGCGGAACGGCTGCGGTCGCTGCCGACGTTCCGCAGGGCACTGGCTCGGCGAGCCCTCGCCCTGTCCGGCATCCTCGCCCTGGGCGCGGTCACGGCGATCGTCGCGGGGGTCGTGGCCGCTCGGCCGATGTCCGCGCAGACCATCCAGCCGGTCAACACGAGCCGCGACATCATGCTGTGCCTCGATGTCTCCGGCTCGATGTCCGAGGTCGACGTCGAGGTGCTGACGGTCTTCGAGGAGCTGCTCGACGACTTCGAAGGAGAGCGGATCGGGCTGACGATCTTCAACAGCTCGCCCGTGCAGATCTTCCCCTTGACCGACGACTACGACTTCATCCGCGAGCACCTGGACAGCATGACGCGGAGCTTCGACTATGTCGACGAGATCCCCGAGCACTGGGTCGGCACCCTCAACGGCGACGGCGCCTCCCTGATCGGAGACGGTCTCGCCGCCTGCACGATGGGGTTCGATCGCCCAGGCGATGACCGTTCGCGGTCGGTGATCTTCGCGACCGACAACGAGGTGAACGGCGCCTCCATCGTCACGCTCGAGGAGGCCGCGGCGTATGCGGCCTCGAAGGAAGTACGGGTGTTCGCACTGAATCCGGTGCAGGGGAAGGATGCCGACGTCAGCGCCGAGCTCTCCGCCGCGGCCGAGTCCACCGGCGGGGCCGCGTTCGGCCTGCGCGACACGACGACGGTCTCCGACATCGTCGAGCAGGTGCAGGAGCAGGAGGCGACCGAGCTGCGCGGCGAGGCGCAGGTGGTCTGGACAGACGCCCCGAACCTCTGGATCGCGGTCCTCGCGGTCTGCCTCCTCGGCTTCGTCGTGGTGCTGTGGAGGGTGCGGCTGTGATCTTCCAACCCGTGCTGAACCCGCTGCTGATCCTGCTGCTGTGCGCGCCCGTCGCCGCACTCGCGATCTGGGTCCTGGTGCGACCGCCCCGGTCCGCCGGAGGGGCGCCCGCCGACACGCGCACGATCGCCGGACACCGTGCGCTGTGGGCGATGCGCCTGGTACTGGTACTCGCCTGCGCCGCGCTGCTGCTGCGCCCCGGCCTCCCCGGCGGCGCCACTCAGACGCTCGCGACCGACACCGACATCGTGCTCGTCGTCGACACGACCGCGAGCATCGTGGCCGAGGACTGGGGCGACGGCGAACCGCGGCTCGACGGCATCCGCGACGACGTGCGAGCGCTCGTCGAGGAGTACCCGGGAGCGCGCTTCGCCCTCATCACCTCGGATGCGGCGGCCGAACTGCGGATGCCGCTCACCACCGACACCACGGCGCTCATGGGGTCGCTGGAGGTGCTACGGCCCGAGGTGACGAGTCAGTCGCGCGGCAGCTCGATCGGCATCGCGGCGCCGCTGCTGGCCGAGACCCTCGCGTCGGCGGCCGAGTCGTCCCCCGACCGCTCGCGGATGGTGTTCTACTTCGGCGACGGCGAGCAGACGGTCGACAGCGAGCCCGAGTCGTTCAGCTCGAGCGAGAAGTACACCGACGCAGGGGCCGTGTTCGGCTACGGCACCGCGGAGGGCGGGCCGATGCGCATCACCACGGGTGGACTGTCCGAGGGCGGTGCCGAGTACATCCAGTACGAGGGCTCCGACGCGCTCTCGGTGATCGACGAGACGAACCTGGGGGCCATCGCCGATCAGCTGGGCGTGGACTACGAGCATCGAACGGCGGAGGCCGAGCCCGCGCTGCCGGAGGCGCCGGCCACCACGACCAACTACGCCGAGTCTGGCGAGGTCGGCAACGTCACCGAGCTCTACTGGGTCGCCGCGCTGGTCATCCTCCTCATCCTCGGCATCGAGCTCGCCCGTGCGACGACCCTGATCGCGAAACTCCGTCACCTGCGTCCGACCCGGCAGCGGCACCCCGGCGGCTCCGCGCGGTAGCACCGGCCGCCACCGCGACCGGTGCGACTTCACGGAAACCGGTATGCAGGGGCAGGATCCGTGGCGCTCCCGCCCACCGTTCCGTATCGTCTTACCTGCCAGCGGCTGACCTGCCGTGGCATGGGTTCGTCGCTGCGAACCGACCGGATCAGGGGCTCGTGGGGAAGCCGTCTCGGTCAGGGGCGCACGGCGATGTCATGTCGACCCGAGGGTCGACATCGAACACTGGGGAACACAAATGGGGAAGAACCTTGCGCGCAAGCGCGTCCGGAAAACGGTTATCGGCGCCGTCGTCGGTGTCGTGGTCGTGAGCGGGCTGGTCTCGTTCGGTGGCGGAGCGGCTGCGGCGGAGGCCTCGCCGCCACCATTGCTGCAACGCGACGACACGGTCGTCTCGTCGGATCCGATTCCGACGGTCCAGATCGACAACGGCTACGTGTGGGCGCAGACGACGATCGGATCCACCGTGTACGCGGTCGGCAAGTTCGACAACGCCCGGGAGCCGAAAGCCGCACCCGGCACCGCCCTCACCGCACGCTCGAACGTGCTCGCCTACGACATCGAGACCGGTGCTCTGCTGCCCTTCGCACCCCAGGTCAACGGGGTCATCAAGGCCGTCGCCGCCTCACCGGACGGCAGCCGGATCTACATCGGCGGCTCGTTCAACTCCGTCAACGGCAAAGACCGTTGGAACATCGCCGCTCTTGACGCGAAGACCGGCGAACTGGTGCCGGGGTTCGCCCCGTCCATCGGCGGATCGGGCGTGTATTCGCTGACCACCTCGGGATCGTCGGTGTACGCCGGCGGTCTGTTCACGCAGGCCAGCGGCACCGCGCGGAAGAACCTCGCCGCATTCGACTCCACCAACGGGACCGTTCTGCCCTGGGCGCCTCAGACCGACCAGCAGGTCGACGCGATGGTGATGGACCCCGCCGGGGCGAACGCGATCATCGGCGGGCGGTTCACGCAGATCAGCGGCGACGCCACACGGCGGGGCATCGGCGCCGTCGACGGCGCCACCGGTGCGGTGGACTCCGCCTGGCAGGCCTCCGAGACGATCAGGAACGTGCAGACCGCGAGTGCCGCGGGCCGAGCCGGCGTCTTCGGCCTCGCCACCGACGCGACCGGCGTCTACGGAACTGCATGGTCCTACGGCACGGGCGCGACGGTCGGCCTGGAAGGGGCGTTCGCCGCCGAGGCCGGCACCGGCGCGATCCGCTGGGTCGCCGACTGCCTCGGTGACCACTACGGCGTCTACTCCACCGGCACGGTCGTCTACACGACGAGCCACACCCACGCCTGCGAGACGGTGGGCCTGCACCCGGAGCAGCGGCAGCCCACGCATCGGTACTCCGAAGCCTTCACGGCCGACGCACGGGGGACGCTGGGCCATCAGCCGAACGCCAACTACAAGGACTGGGCGGGAACGCCGGCCCCGTCGGCGTATTCCTGGACTCCGGACTGGGGCGTCGGTCAGACCACCGGGATGGGCCAGGCTGGTCTGTCGATCACCGGAACGGGGAACATGATCTCCATCGGGGGTGAGTTCCGCTCGGTCAACAACGGGCAGTTCGAGGGCATCGTCCGCTTCTCCACGACGCCTCCCGGCGGAGCGAAGGACGGTCCGCGCCTCTCCGGCGACAACTGGACGGGAAGTTCAGAACCGAGCGCCGTCGCCTCCGAGGGCGTCACCGTCACCCTTCCCGCCAACTGGGACCGCGACGATCTGACCCTGACATATGAGCTCTACCGCTCGGGCGTCTCGACTCCGGTGGCGACCACCACGGCCGACGCGACCTGGTGGAATCGACCGGGCGTCACGCTCGTCGACACGACAGCGACCGGCGAGACACCGCGGGAGTACACCGTGGTGGCGAAGGATGGCGACGGCAACACCGCCACCAGCGGCGGCATCACCTGGAACGCTCCGAACTAGCCGAACTTCTCACGGCATCCTGCTCCGCGCATCCGCGACGGAATGGACGAGAGCCGACCTCGGGCTGCCCCGAGGTCGGCTCTCTGCCCCCGCCGCGGAGGCCGAGGACGTCGGATTCGCGAACCAGCATCCGATATGCTATTATTTTACATGTCGATAGCTATCATGCTTCGACTTGGGGGTTCGTCGTTGCGAACCGACCGAGCATGGCTTCTGGGGAGCCGTCTCCGTCGGTAGCGCACGGCGATGACATGCCGATCTGGGGTCGGCGAACAACACACTGGGGAATCAAAATCATGGGGAACAACTCTGCGCTGAGGCGCGCCCGGAAGGCGGCCTTCGGCGCCGTCGTCGGTGTCCTGGTCGTCAGCGGCCTGGTCTCTTTCGGCAGCGGAGCG
>NZ_SSDF01000058.1 GCF_004794515.1 Microbacterium sp. A20
AGCACCTCCACGGGGTTGTTCATACCCCCAGTCAACCGAGGGCCACCGACATTCGAACCTCGAATAACCCCCGTTCAGAGCAATATTCCGAAACACGCGAAACACCGACCCGCCCTCCACAGAAACACCGACACGGCACTTCTCCACACTCTCGGCGGCACATCACACCACGACGCACGCGGACGTCCCACACCAGGGCAGAGTGTGAGCATCCGCGTCGACAAGACACACGACATCCCCCATGTCGATGTCGGCCGAGCATTCGTCGTCGAAACGGAGTCGACCATCCGCTCTCGATTTGACGCTCGCAGGTTCGCCAACTAAATTACAGATCGGTAACGGTGGCATCCGGGGGGATCGACCGCCGAGCACATCTGCCCTCCGGAAGGATCCCGTCACGAATTCCCTGCCACCCGAGCGCGCTCACGACGCCTCGGAAGCCTTCTCAGAAGCCCCCGACTCGGCCCGACCGCGCTTGCGGCGCGACTTGCGACGCTCCGCGTCCACGGAGCCGCAGAGTCCCCCCGCGATGGATGCAACCCGCGCGGGCGACGGACAGCGCGCCCGCACGACAGATGCACTCGGCGCGGTCGACGCACGAGAGCCGGCCGGTGCACCCCACGCAGGCGATGCCGCCGGCGCACCGACTTCCACCGACCTCCTCGACACACGCGACGCGATCGACGCACCCGACGCACCCGACGCACCCGACGCACCCGAAGCGATCGAAGCGATCGACGCCCTCGACACACGCGACGCACCCGACGCCCTCGACTCGATCGACACACCCGACGCACGCGACGCGATCGACCCCACACCGTCCGCATCGCCCGCCACACCGGCCGCATCGCCCGCCACACCCGCCACAGCTCCCGCTGCACCGACCGCTCGTCCGCAGGCGCGGGGCGCCGGCCGGCGCGGCACCCGGGGTGTTCGCGTGCGCCCTGGGCGCACGAAGCCGCAGAAGGCAGCGCCGTCGGTCCGGACCGGCCGAGCCAAGCGTCCGTGGGCGAAGGCCAAGGCGCTCGGGGCCACGTTCGCGATCGGCGTGATGGTCACCGGTGCGGCACTGCCCGCACTCGCCACGGGAAGCGATGGGGCCGTCGCCACCACCAGCCTCACCACAGCGGCCGCAGCCGATGCCGCGCAGTCCTACACGTCCGCGTCGGCGTCCACATCGACGGACGAGATCCGTGCCGAGATCGCTCCGCGGGGAACCTTCTCGGCGACGACGCCCGAGGAGATCGAGGAGACGCGCTCACGGGCCGTCGCCGCCGCCCTCGCTGCGGGCATGCCGCTCGGGAGCGCGGTCGAGATCCCCATCGCCGACCGCATCGTCATGCCGATGGCAGACGGCACGTACTCGTTCACCGACGGCTTCGGCGCCTCACGGCCGGGCCGGTCTCACCTGGGCCAGGACTTCGCTGCGGGTGTGGGAACGCCGATCAACGCCGCGATGAAGGGCTGCGTGTCCCGCTCCACCGAGAGCTACCAGGGCTACGGCGTGACGATCCAGATCGAGAGCATCGTCGACGGGCAGGCGGTGAGCACCGTCTACTCCCACATGAACTACGGAACCCGTGCGGTCAAAGTCGGCGACTGCGTCGACGAGGGCCAGTACATCGGCGACGTCGGATCGACCGGATATGTGTTCGGCTCCTGCTTGCACTTCGAGGTCCACATCAACACGGTCGCCGTCGATCCCATGCCCTGGCTCCAGACGCACGTGAGCTGACCCGCACCACCGGGCATCCCGGCGAGACCCCGACTTGGCACCGAGACCCCATAGTGCCGTCGACGAAAACCCGGGGCTTCGACGAGAAGCCGGGGCTTCGACGAGAAGCCGGGGCTTCGGCGAGAAGCCGGGGCTTCGGCGCCCCCAGACGGGCACGGCAGCTCAGTCGAGCGCGCTCATCACGTGCTTGATGCGGGTGTAGTCGTCGAAGCCGTACTGCGAGAGGTCCTTGCCGTACCCGGAGTGCTTGAACCCGCCGTGCGGCATGTCCGACACGAACGGGATGTGCGTGTTGATCCACACGCAGCCGAAGTCGAGGTCGCGCGAGAAGCGCATCGCCCTCGCGTGATCGGTCGTCCATACCGAGGCGGCGAGCGCATAGGGCACGTCGTTCGCCAGCTCGAGCGCCTCGTCGTCGCCGCCGAACACCTGCACGGTGAGCACCGGACCGAAGATCTCACCCTGCACGACCTCGTCGTCCTGCCGCACGCCCGAGACGATCGTGGCCTCCCAGAAGTAGCCCTGATCTCCCTGACGGCGTCCGCCGGTCTCGATGGTCGCGTGCGCGGGCAGCCGGTCGATGAAGCCCTGCACCTGAGCGAGCTGCGCCGCGCTGCTCAGCGGGCCGTACAGCACACCCTCCTCGTGCGGCCCGCCCGTGCGCGCGTGCGTCTTCGCCCTGGCCACCAGCGCGGCGACGAGCTCGTCGTGCCGCGAGGCGTGCACGAGTACCCGAGTGGCGGCGGTGCAGTCCTGCCCGCCGTTGAAGAAGGCCCCGGTGATGATCCCGTCGACCGCCTTCTCCAGCGATGCATCCTCGAACACGATCGCCGGCGCCTTGCCGCCGAGCTCCAGGTGCACGCGCTTGACGTCGTTCGCCGCCGAGCGCGCCACCGCCATGCCTGCGCGCACCGATCCCGTGATCGCGACCATCTGCGGAGTCGGATGCTCCACCAGCGCGACGCCCGTGTCACGATCGCCCAGCACGACGTTGAGCGTGCCGGCCGGGGTATGCTGCGCGACGATCTCGGCGAGCAGGAGCGTGGTCAGCGGCGTCGACTCCGCGGGCTTGAGCACGACCGTGTTCCCGGCGGCGAGCGCGGGCGCGATCTTCCAGACGGCCATGTTCAGCGGGTAGTTCCACGGGGTCACCTGGCCGATCACGCCGACCGGCTCGCGACGCACGAAGGAGGTGTGCCCGGCGAGGTACTCCCCCGCCGCGCGGCCCTCCAGGCTGCGGGCGGCGCCGGCGAAGAAGCGCAGCTGATCCACCGACTGCATGATCTCGTCGGCGACGAGGCTCGCGCGCGGCTTGCCGGTGTCCTGCGACTCCAGATCGGCGAACTCCTCGGCCCGCGACTCCATCTCGTCGGCGATGCGGAACAGCGCGAGCTGCCGATCGGCCGGCGTCGTGTCGCGCCAGAGCGGGAAGGCGGCGGATGCCGCGGCGTAAGCGGCGTCGACATCGGCGCCGTCGGAGATCGGCAGTTCACCGTAGACGGCTTCGGTGACAGGATCGAGGAGCGGCATCCGTTCCGTCCCGGTCGCGGGCACGGAGCGGCCGCCGATGAAGTTCTGCAACGGCGCCGAGTTCTTCAGAAGGGTGCGGGACATGCCGTCATGGTAGCGCGCACCCTGCGGAATCGGAAGATTTCACCCGGGTGTATCGACTGAATCAGTTGCAGAATCAGATTTAGACTGTCAATATCGACAGATGAGCCCCAAGCCTGCCCAGCCCGCACTGGACGACATCTCGAAGCGCATCGTCGAGCTCCTCCAGGAGGACGGCCGCCGCCCCTACGCGGAGATCGCCCGCGAGGTCGGCCTCAGCGAAGCCGCCGCCCGGCAGCGCGTGCAGCGGATGACCGAGGCCGGCATCATCCAGATCGTCGCGGTCACCGATCCCATGCAGCTCGGTTTCCACCGCATGTCGATGATCGGCATCCGCGTCTCCGGCGACCCCCGCGCGATCGCCGAGGAGCTCACCCTGATCCCGGAACTGGCGTACGTCGTCGTCGTGCTCGGCACCTTCGACATCCTCGTCGAGGCCGTGTGCGAGGACGACGAGCACCTGATCGACCTCATCGCGACCCGCATCCGAACGATTCCGGGCATCGCGCACACCGAGAGCCTGCTCTACGCCGGCCTCTACAAAGACCTCTACAACTGGGGCACGCGCTGAGGCGACCCCCGAACGCATCGGAGTGATCATGGGAACCACCGTCTTCGAACGCCGGCAGCCGTCGCAGGGGGTCATCGACGACTCCCTGCGCGACACCGCTCTCCGGGTGTTCTGGCTCGACGATGTCGATCGGCCGACGCATCCGCGTCTGAACGGCACGGTCCGCGCCGACCTCGCGATCGTCGGCGGTGGATATGCCGGGCTGTGGACCGCGGTGCGCGCCAAGGAGCGCGACCCCGAGCGCCGCGTCGTCCTGCTGGAAGCGTCGCGGATCGCGTGGGCGGCATCCGGTCGCAACGGCGGCTTCTGCGAGTCGAGTCTCACCCACGGCCATGAGAACGGCGTGACCCGGTGGCCCGAGGAGATCGAACGGCTCGAGGAGCTGGGCCACGAGAACCTCGACGGCATCGAGCAGACGGTCGCCCGCTACGGGATGGATGCGGAGTTCGAGCGCACCGGCCAGCTGGCCGTCGCGGTCGAACCGCACCAGGTCGAGTGGCTCCGCGACGAACCCGGCTTCCTCGATCGCGACGCCGTGCAGGCGGAGGTGCACTCCGAGACGTTCCTCGCCGGAGCCTGGGACCGGGAGGGCTCCGCGATGGTGCACCCCGCCAAGCTGGGCGTCGAGCTGGCCCGCGTGGCCGCAGACCTCGGCGTCGAGATCTACGAGCACAGCATCGTGCGCGCCATCGAGGGCGACGGGTCTGGTCCGATCACGCTGGTCACCCCGAACGGTCGGGTCGTGGCGGATGCCGTGGCGCTCGGCACCAACGTGTTCCCCTCGCTGCTGAAGCGCAACCGCCTGATGACCGTGCCGGTGTACGACTACGTGCTGATGACCGAGCCGCTCTCCGCCGAACAGCTCGCGTCGATCGGCTGGTCGAATCGTCAGGGCCTGGCCGACAGCGCGAACCAGTTCCACTACTACCGGCTCACCGCCGACGACCGCATCCTGTTCGGGGGCTACGACGCGGTCTACCACTACGGCGGCAAGGTGCGCCCGGAGTACGAGGACCGCATCGAGAGCCACCGCAAGCTCGCTTCGCACTTCTTCACGACCTTCCCGCAGCTGCAGGGCCTGCGCTTCACCCACCGCTGGGCCGGGGCGATCGACTCGTCGAGCCGCTTCTGCGCGTTCTTCGGCACCGCCCGCAAGGGCCGCGTCACCTATGCCACCGGCTTCACCGGACTGGGCGTCGGCGCCGCGCGCTTCGCCGCCGACGTCATGCTCGACAAGCTGTCGGGGGATACGACAGAGCGCACCGAGCTGCGGATGGTGCGCGAGAAGCCCATCCCGTTCCCGCCCGAACCCGCCGCCTCGATCGGCGTGAACCTCGTGCGCGCGGCCATGAACCGGGCCGACCACAACGAGGGCAAGCGCAACCTGTTCCTCAAGGCCCTCGACGCCGTCGGCATGGGCTTCGACTCATGAGCGGCCTCGCCGCCGGGGCGGGGGTGGATGCCGGCGTGCTGGTCCTCACGCACGAGCCGCTCCCCGCGGAGGAGGTGCTCGCCGGCGCCCCGACGACCGCCGTGCACGAGCTGGCGACCCTCGGCGGGGTCGAGATCGGCGTGTGGGAGATGGCACCGGGCACTGCGACCGACACCGAGGCCGACGAGGTGTTCGTGGTGCTGTCCGGCCGCGCCACGATCTCGTTCGCCTCATCGGGCGTGCCCGACCTCGAGGTCGGCCCCGGCTCAGTGGTGCGCCTCGCCGAGGGCATGCGCACGACCTGGACCGTCACCGAGACGCTTCGCAAGGTCTACGTGGCCTGACGGCAGGCGCGATCCGAAAGAGAACGTCAGGTTCGCAGCAGCGGGCGCACGGACGCGTACGCATCGCGGACGTCGCGCGTCGGCACGTCATAGACCCGGACGATGCCCGCAGCGCCCTCGTGGCGCGGCCACCCGGGGTCACCGCCGGTGATGAACGCGACCGCCGCGCCGTGCACCTCGTCGGCCAGGCCCTGCGGCGGGTTCGGTCCGGCGAGCGGCTCGATCCCCGGGCCGTCCAGGCAGTCGAAGAAGAACGGCACATCGAGGCAGTGCTCGGCGAAGCCGAAGCGTCCCGACGGCCAGGAGAACCGATACACCCAGGTCGGAGCAGGGCCGCGGTCGGCGACGACCTTCAGCAGCGCCGAGCGGAACATCCGGTCGGTCAGCAGCCTCCCGGCGACGCGGGCATTGCCGAGGCCCGTGACGTCGGCGTTGGCGGCGAGGTACTCGCGGCGCGCGGCCCTCGGCAGCCCGAGCTTTCCCAGCAGCAGCGACCGGGGCACCCAGCGGAGCTTCTTCGCCGCATCCGAGAACACCATGGTGAACTCGTCGTCGGTCGCCCCGAGCACCAGCGGCTTGTCGGCGCCGACACCCGCGGCCAGCGCCTCGCGCGTCGAACGCGGCAGCAGATCGCCGTCGATGCTCGGTCCGAGCGGCAGCCCCTCCTCGATCATGGTGCCGACCGCCGACGGCCCGAGCTCGGTCGCCTTCTTCTGCAGCTCGAGGATGCGCTCCTCGGACAGCGACGAGAACCCGGCCACGGTCGGCTCGACCCCGCCTGCGGCGGCGAGCGCGCGGCCGAACGCTTCGGCGCGGGTGGTGGCGACATCGGCGAGCGCGCCGGAGATCGCATAGACACCCTGGAACAGGTGCTGCGCCTTCTCCATGCCGAGCAGGGTCAGCACGGCACCGCCGCCCGCGGACTGCCCGGCGATCGTCACACGCGACGGATCTCCGCCGAACTCGGCGATGTTCTCCTGCACCCACTCCAGTGCGAGCAGCCAGTCGCGGACACCACGGTTCGAGGGAGCATCCTCGATCCACCCGAAGCCGTCGAAGCCCAGTCGATACGAGATCGACACGGTCACGACGCCGTCGCGGTTGAAGTTGCGGCCGTCGTACCAGGGGCTCGCGGGTGAGCCGGCGAAGTATCCGCCGCCGTGGATCCAGACGAGCACCGGGAGTCCGGTCCCCGGTTCGGCACGGGCCGGACTCGGTGTGAACACGTTGACGTTGAGCGTCGACTCGCCCTCGATGCTCGGCTCGGGGATGAGCGTGACGCCGGGATCGCCACGCTGCGCGGTGGCGGCGAACTCGAGCGCATCGCGCACACCCTCCCACGGCGCCTTCGGCACGGGCGCCCGGAATCGCAGCTCCCCGATCGGCGCCTCCGCGAACGGGATGCCGAGGAACGCCGCCGACCGCGGATTCCCGCGCCCGCCGGTGGTCGGACGCCAGCGTCCGCGCACCCGCCCTGCGGCGGTCGTCACCTCGACGAAGTCGGCGGTGGTCTCGAAGTCGATGTCGGTCATGACAGCATTCTCCTGGTCGCGGGCAGTGAGCGGGCCACATCGAAAGAGGCCTCAGCCGGGTGTGATCACCTCGGCGTGCGGCATCCGCGTCTTCATGACCCCGATCGCCTCGGGGTTGTCATCGACCAGCACGGCGTCACGGCCGAGCTCCGACGCCACGGCGCCGGTCGTGCCGCTGCCGGCGAAGAGGTCGAGCACACGGTCGCCGGGGCGGCTGGATGCGGTCACGATGCGGCGCAGGATCCCCTCGGGCTTCTGCGTGGGATAACCGGTCTTCTCGCGTCCCGTCGTCGGGACGATCGTGTGCCACCAGACGTCGGTCGGCAGCTTGCCGCGCGCGGCCTTCTCGGCGGTCACCAGTCCCGGTGCCATGTACGGCTCGCGGTCGACCTCATCGGAGTTGAAGACGTACGTCCGCGGATTCTTCACGTACACCAGGATCGTGTCGTGCTTGGTGGGCCAGCGGCTTCGCGACTTGGCGCCGTAGTCATACGCCCAGATCAGCTCGTTGAGGAAGCAGTCCCGCCCGAACACGGCGTCGAGCATCACCTTGGCGTAGTGCGCCTCCCGGTAGTCGAGGTGCAGGTACAGAGTGCCGTCGTCGGCGAGCAGCCGCCATGCCTCCTCGAGCCGCGGCATCAGGAAGGAGCCGTAGTCGTCGAAGCGGTCGTCGTAGGCGCGCAGCATTCCGCGCACCCGCTCGTACGCGTGGCCGTGGAATCCGTGCCGCACCTCGGCGGTGGGCACGGTCGCGGCCGCGGGCTCAGGGGTGGGCTCGGCGGTGGGCACGGTCTCGCCCGGTTCAGAACTCCTCAGATTCGAGCCGGTCGCTCCATCCGGCTCGCGGAGTTCCGGGGGTTCTTCGGTGACGGGCTCGGATTCTTGAGGAGTTGTGAACGTCCGGCGCGCGGTGACCACCTGCCGGCCCTGCGTCCGGCCGGTGTTGAACGGCGGGTCGAGGTACACGAGCGTGAAGGAACCCGTGGGCAGGGTCGCCGCGACGGCGAGGTTGTCACCCTCGATGATGGTGACCGCGCCCCGCGCCTGCGTCGGAGAAGCGCGCTTCCCTCGGCCGGAATCCGTGGATTCGGCCGCGGGAAGCGCATTCGTCCGAGTTTCGGGTCCGCCCTCCGGAGCGGCCACGGCCGCGGCACCCGCATTCGTCCGGGTTTCGGGTCCGTCGTCCGGCGCGGTCACGGCACCCGATGCAGCCACGCCTCGGTGGCGAACTTCGACGCGACGAGTGCCTCCGCGTCGGCGTACTCGTCCGCGGTGATCGCGCCGGTCTCGGCATCGGTGAGCGAGCGGAAGGTGTCTTTGAACCGCTCGATGATCTCGGCGCGCTCGAGTCCGGTCTGGCTGCGCAGCGGGTCGACGCGCTTGGCGGCCGACGTGGTGCCCTTGTCGCTGAGCTTCTCGCGGCCGATGCGCAGCACCTCGGTCATGACCTGGCCGTCGATGTCGTACGACAGCGTCGCGTGGTGCAGCACTCCCCCGTTGGCGAGGCGCTTCTGCGCGGCGCCGCCGATCTTGCCGGTCGGGCTCGCGATGTCGTTGAGCGGCTGGTACACCGCATCGATACCGAGGGACCGCAGCGCCTGCAGCACCCAGTCGTCGAGGAAGGCGTAGGAGTCGGCGAACGTCATGCCCGCGACGAGCGATGCCGGCACATACAGCGAGTACGTGATGATCTGCCCCGCGGCCATGAGCATCGCCCCGCCGCCGGAGATGCGGCGGACCACGTCGAAGCCGTGCCGTGCGGCACCCTCGGGATCGACCTCGTTGCGATACGACTGGAACGACCCGATCACGACGGCCGACTCGTTCCACTCCCAGATGCGCAGGGTGGGACGGCGGCGTCCCTCACCGACGCGGGCGGTGAGCACCTCGTCGAGGGCGAGGTTCATGCGCGGCGAGACCGCCTTGTCGTGCACGATCTCCCAGTCGAAGTCGCGCCATCCCGGGGCCGTCACGAGCGCGCGGCGCACCGCGGTGCCGACGGCTTCGGGCGAGAAGCCGAGCAGCTGAGCGCCATCGGGCAGCGCACTGCGGACGGCCGTCGCGATGGCCGTCGAGTCCGACTCGGCGGGCAGCCCGTTCACCGCGGCATTGATGTCGTCGAGTGCCGAGTCGGGCTCGAGGAAGAAGTCGCCGGCGAGGCGGAAGCGGGCGATCCGGTCGTCCTCGATCTCGAGGTCGACGACGACGAGCTTTCCACCTGGGACCTTGTATTCACCGTGCACGGAACCAGCTTAAGGCGCGCGGCCTCGGATGCGGCGGGTCAGCGATGGCGGATCGACCGCCGGGCGCATCGACCATCCGACCGATCAGCCCCCGAGCACCACCACGCGCTCCCCGGCGCGGATCGGCGTCGAGTACCGGTTGCCCGCGGGCGGCAGCGGGCAGACGTACTGGTCCGAGAACGCGCACGGCGGCAGGTAGGCGCGGTTGAAGTCGATCACGGCCGTGCCGTCTGCGGCGGGTTCGTCGACCGGCAGGAACCGGAAGCGATACGTCTCGAGCCCGTTGGTGCCGTCGGCGAAGACCGCGCTCAACGCCCCCTGTCCGTTCCTGGTGACGGTCAGCGTCTGCGGCGCACCGGCCAGTTCGAACCGCAGCCGCCCGGCGACGGGAGTCTCGCGGGCCCCGCCGTCGACCGACGTGATCAGGATCTGCTCGTCCGGAGTCTCCTCGAACACCGCGGGGAGTCGCCAGCGCTCGTCGGGCGCATAGGCGTCGATCGCGGTGAACCACTCGCGCTGCGGTCGTGCCGGGTTGAGCACCCGCAGCGCCAGCGCACCGTGGCGATCGAACACGCGCAGCTCCCGGCGGCCGAGGCGGATGCTCTCCGAGCCGCGCAGGATCACGGTCGACCCCGTCTGGCCGAGCTCGCTGCCGCGGATGCCGCCGTCTCCGGTCAGCGCCCAGAGCCCGGGGATGCCGTCGACCGCCGCCGCCTCCGTGATGAGCCAGTTCGTCGACTCGAGCGCCGACGGACCGTACTCCGACCCCGCGTAACGCTCGCGCGACGCGTGCCAGTCCTGCCAGTCCTTGACGAAGCTCATCGGTGCGGTCCCTCCCGTGCGAGCAGCACACACGGGCGCGCCCCTCGCTCCTGCGCGGAATACTGACCCGAATCTACGGTCGGGACCGAGCCCGGGGAACGGCTCCGTCACACGGCTTCACGTCGCGTCATTCCGCGTCACATCCGGCCCCGCACCGACGAGACCCCGCCTTCTGACCGAGACCCCGCCGTGCGCGCGCAGCCACCCCGGGGTGTGGACGCGAACCCGGGGTCTCGAGGTGCGAGCGGCCGCTCAGCGCGCGGGGATGTGCTTGTCGAGCCAGGCGAGCACGTCGGCGCGCACCTCGTCCTGCTGCAGTTCGGCGAAGATCTCGTGCCGCGCATCCGGATACACCAGCGTGGTCACATCGGTGAGCCCGGACCGGCTGCGGTACTCGTCGGCGAGCTTGTGCACGCTGCGGGGTCCGCCCACCGGGTCATCGCGACCGACGAGGAGCAGCATCGGGATGTCGCGGCCCAGGTCCTTGGCCGGACGCCCGTACAGCCGTGCGGCCTCGATCGGGCCGAAGAGCTTGAGCAACGGGACATCGGTCGTGAGCGGGTCGTCGGCGAACGCGGCCCACACGGCGGGATCGCGGCTGAGCCATTCGAGCCCGGTGGCGCCCTCGTCCTTCGCCCACCGCGCGTTCAGGGGTGCGGCGTTGAGGAAGCCGGGCGTGCGCAGTGCGGAGCCCGAGAGGATCACGGCATCCCAGGCCTCCGGGTGGTGGTTCACGAGCATCTGCGCCAGGAACGACCCCCACGAGTGGCCGAGCAGCACCAGTGGCAGGTCGGGGTTCTCATCGCGGATGATCCCGGTCAGCTGCCAGACGGCATCCTCGGCCGCGCGAAGGCCGCCGACGCCGAGCCTCCCCAATTTCTCGGGTCCGCCGTGCTGACGGATGCCGGTGCGGCCATGGCCTCGGTGATCGTCGGCGTAGACGTGGAAACCGGCCCCCGTGAGGGCGCCGATCAGGGCGCCGTATCGTCCGGCGTGCTCGCCGACGCCGTGCAGGAGCTGCACGACTCCGCGAGGAGTCCCCGCAGCCGGATGCACGTCGTAGACGATGGCCACGCCATGGGCGTCGGTGAACTCGCGCGTATCCGTCACGCTGCGAGCCTAGCGACCGGGCGCCGGGACCGCCTACCGCGCGACGGCATCCCGGATCGCGAAGGCGATGTCGCGGTCGGTGACCTCGTAGCCGCCGACGCCGTCGGAGGCAGAGCCCATCCGCACGCCGCCGTCTTCGATCACGGCGCGCTTGGCGGAGAAATGGATCGCGTCGACGCCGGCCGCGGCGAGCACCGGGGCGCTGGCGACATCGACTCCACTGCCGGCCATGACCTGGATCTCTCCCTCGGCCGCGGCGACCAGCGCACGCAGGGTGTCGATGCCGTCGATCGCGGCGGATGCCCCGCCCGAGGTGAGCACGCGAGCAAGGCCTAACTCGCGGGCGCTGCGCAGCGTCGCCACGGGGTCGACTGTCACGTCGATCGCGCGGTGCAGGGTGACGGGCGATCCACCCGCGGCGTCGCGCAGCCGCGCCATGGCGTCGAGGTCGAGGCGTCCCTCCGCGTCGAGGGCGCCGATGACCACGCCGGTGGCACCCGCAGCGATCGCGCATCGCACGTCACGCTCGCTGATCGCCAGCTCGTCGTCGGTGTAGTGGAAGCCGCCCCCGCGCGGCCGGATGAGCACGTGCACCTCTGGACCTTCCGCCCCGGCCGTCTCGACCGCCAGCTCGAGCGTCGCGGGCGACGGGGTCAGTCCGCCGAGGGCGAGGGCCGTGGCGAGCTCGACGCGGTCGGCGCCGATCTCGGCGGCGATGCGCACTCCGGCGGGGTCCTGCACGGCGATTTCCAGGGCGAGCGTTCGGGTCACCCCTCCATTGTGCCGGGTGCCGAGACGGCGTCCGAAAAATTAGATAGGCTATCTAAGTAATGTCTGCGTCCGATGAATCCCTCCACCTCACCGCCACAGACCTGCGCATGGCCACGTTCCGGCTGGCCCGTCGCCTCCGCTGCGCCCGCGCGGCCGACTCGATGAGCGATGCGCAGCTGGCGGTGCTCGCCGACCTGCGCATGAACGGCCGCCGCACGATCTCGACCCTCGCCGTCCGCGAGCGCGTGACCGCCCCGTCGATGACCAGCACCATCAACGGCCTCGAGGAGCAGGGCTTCGTCGTGCGCACCCCCGATGAAGACGACCGCCGCCGCGTGCAGGTCGACATCACCGATGCGGGTGTCGAGATCGTCGTGGAGACGATCCGCCGCCGCGACGAGCTGCTGGCCGACATGCTGCGCGAGGTCGAGTACACCGAGGCCGAGCTCACCACGCTCCGAGAAGCCAGTGCACTGATGCGGCGGGTGGTGGAGCGATGAGCGCGATGTTCCGTTCGTTCGCGAACATCAACTACCGCATCTGGTTCGCGGGGGCCCTGGTCTCGAACGTCGGCGGCTGGATGCAGGCCACCGCCCAGGACTGGGTCGTTCTCACCGAGCTGACCGACAACGACGCCACCGCGATGGGCGTCACCATGGCGCTGCAGTTCGGTCCGCCGCTCGTGCTGGTGAGCCTCACCGGATGGGTGGCCGACCGCTTCGACCGACGCCACATCCTGTTCGCCACCCAGTCGGCGCTGCTGGCCCTCGCGATCGCGGTGGGTGTGCTGCTGCTGAACGACGTGATGACCCTGCCGATGATGTTCGCCTTCGCACTCGGTTTCGGCGTCGTGAACGCGTTCGACGCCCCAGCCCGGCAGGCGTTCGTCTCCGACATGGTGTCGACCGGCGACACCTCGAACGCGGTCGCACTCAACTCGGCATCCTTCAACCTCGCCCGCATGATCGGCCCGGCGGTCGGTGGTCTGCTGATCGTGGCGATCGGTTCGGGCTGGGTGTTCATCGTGAACGCCGCCACCTTCCTCGCGATGATCCTCGCGCTGTCGATGCTGCGCACCGGGCTGCTCGCGCCGCGACTGAAGAGTCGCAGCCGCGGAGGCCTCGCCGCCGGGTTCCGCTACGTGTGGGGGCGCAGCGATCTACGGGTCGTGTTCGTCACGGTGTTCCTCATCGGCGCGTTCGGCATGAACTTCCCGATCTTCGCCTCGACCATGGCCTTGGAGTTCGGCGCGGGCGCCGACGGCTACGGCGTGCTCAGCTCGGTGCTCGCGATCGGCTCCCTGATCGGCGCGCTGCTCGCGGCCCGTCGCGACCGCGCGCGCGTCCGTGTCGTGATCCTCGCCGCGGGCGGATTCGGCATCGCCGCGTTCGTGTCGTCCGCCATGCCGACCTACGCCTCCTACGCCGTCACCCTGACGTTCACCGGCTTCATGATCGTGACGCTGCTCACCACCGCCAACGGGTACGTGCAGATCACGACGGAGCCGGCGCTGCGCGGGCGCGTGCTCGCCCTGTACATGGCCGTGATCATGGGCTCGACGCCCGTGGGTGCCCCCATCGCCGGATGGGTCGCCGACTCCTTCGGACCACGTGCCGCCATCATGCTCGGCGGCACGGCCGGATTCGTCGCCTGCGCGATCGGGGTCATCTGGGTGGCGACCTCGGGACGCCTGCGCCGCGCCGAGAACCGCCGCTTCCTGCTCACGCTCGACGAGACCCGGCCGCTGCGGGTGATCGAGCGGCCCGACCCGATCGAGTTCAGCGACGAGGCCGCCGTCACGACTCCGATCCGGAGTGCGAAGAGGAACGACGTCGAGGACTGAACCTCTTTCCGCCGTTTGTCAACGCCCTCTACGGAGTGCATCCGGCGTACGTACCGTCGGTGCATGGACGACAACACGGAACGCACACCCCACCCGCAGGATCCTGCCGAAGGCGCTCGCCACGTCGGCGTGCCGGATGAGGATGCCGGTCAGGGCGACGGCAGCGGCGGCGCGATCCAGGGCGACAGCTCGCGCGGCGAATCGACCGGCGGTGCCATCCAGGGCGATGCCGGCCAGGGTCACCGCTCAGCCCTCGGCGGCGATGAGGAGACCGAGGACCAGCTCCAGGCCGACAACGCGGCCGAGGAAGACACGTTGAAGACGCTCGATCCGGATTCCCCACCGGCCTGAGCACTCCGGAAGGGCAGCGTCACCGTCAGCCGTCGTCCCCAGCGTCGGCCCTCCCCCGGCGGTGGCGCTGTCCGCTTCCCGGGCGCGTCCGCGTCCGGCATCCGGCATCCGGCATCCAGCATCCGGCATCCGGCATCCGTCTCACATGTCGGACGGATGCACGGATGCAGGGCGACACGCCGTGTTCCGCCCCGACATCCGTCCGTCCTCCCGACATCCGAGCCGGGACCTCGATCAGCCGAGCACGAGCTTGAGCTGCTCCACCGCCCAGTCCAGTTCGGTCGCGCGGATCACGAGCGGCGGCGCGATGCGGATGGTCTGACCGTGCGTGTCCTTCACGAGCACGCCCCGATCGAGCAGCTTCTCGGCGATCTCGCGGCCCGTTCCCTTGGCGGGGTCGATGTCGACGCCCGCCCAGAGACCGGCGATGCGCACCGCTGTCACGCCGTGCCCGATCAGCGGCTGCAGCGCCTGCTCGAGGTGCGCGCCGAGTGCCCGGGCACGCTCCTGGAACTCACCGGTCTGCAGCATCTCGACCACGCGCAGGCCCACCGCCGCAGCGAGCGGGTTGCCGCCGAAGGTCGAGCCGTGCTCGCCCGGATGGATCACACCGAGCACGTCGGTGTTGCCGACCACGGCCGAGACGGGGAGGATGCCGCCGCCGAGGGCCTTGCCGAGCAGATACAGGTCCGGCACGACGCCCTCGCGGTCGCAGGCGAACGTCTCGCCCACGCGTCCGAGTCCCGCCTGGATCTCGTCGGCGATGAACAGCACGTTCTTCTCGTCGCAGATCTCGCGGATGCGGCGCAGGTAGCCCTCCGGCGGGATCACGACGCCGGCCTCGCCCTGGATCGGCTCCACGAGCACGGCGGCCGTGTCGTCGGTGATCGCCGCGGCGATGGCATCCGCGTCGCCGTAGGGCACGACGTCGAATCCCGGCGTGTACGGACCGAAGTCGTCGCGTGCCTGCTCGTCGTCGCTGAAACTCACGATCGTGGTCGTGCGGCCGTGGAAGTTGCCGGCGGCGACGATGATGCGCGCCTTGCCTGCAGCGATGCCCTTGACCCGGTAGCCCCAGGCGCGAGCGACTTTGATGCCGGTCTCGACGGCCTCGGCGCCGGTGTTCATCGGCAACACGAGGTCCTTGCCCGACAGCTCCGCGAGCGCCGCGGCGAACGGCTCGAGCCGGTCGCTCTGGAACGCGCGGCTGACGAGCGTGACCCGGCCGAGCTGCTCGGTGAGCGCGGCCACGAGCGCCGGATGCCGGTGCCCGAAGTTCACGGCCGAGTATGCGGCGAGCAGGTCGAGGTAGCGCTTGCCCTCGACATCCGTCACCCAGGCGCCCTCACCGCGGGCGATGTTGACCGGCAGCGGGTGGTAGTTGTGCGCGACGTGCGGCTCGGCGCTGGCCTCTCCCGGCTGGGTCGCTGAGCCCGTCGAAGCGTCGACCGCGGTCACTTGGCACCCCGCAGCTCGAGCGTGCAGCACTTGATGCCGCCGCCGCCGAGCAGCAGCTCGGAGAGGTCGACGGTGATGGGGTTGTATCCGCGCTCGCGCAGCTGCTTCTCGAAGCCCTTGGCGCGCGGCGAGATGATCACGTTGTAGCCGTCGCTCGACGAGTTGAGGCCGAACACCGCGCCGTCTTCGTCCGACACGAGGATCGCGTCGGGGAAGCGCTTCTCGAGTTCGGCGCGGCTGGCGTCGTCGAAGGCGCCCGGGAGGTAGGCGATGTTCGCGCGCTCGGGGCCGCCGTTCTCCGTGCCCTGCACCGGGTCGAGCACGGCGATGGCGGTGTCGAGGTGGTAGAAGCGCGGGTCCACGAGGTTCAGCGAGACGACCTCGCGGCCGAACACTTCGCCCACCTCGCTGTGGCTGTCTCCTGTGGAGCGGAAGCCGGTGCCGGCCAGGATCACGTCGCCGACGAGCAGGAAGTCGCCCTCGCCCTCGTTGACCTCCTTCGGCATCACGGTGTCGTAGCCCGCCGCGCGGAACCAGTCGGCGAACGCCGGGGCCTCACCCTGCCGCTCGACGAAGCGGAACTCGGGCACGTATGCGCGGCCGTCGATGAGGAACCCGCCGTTGGCCGTGTAGACCATGTCGGGGTAGCCGGCGAGCGGCTCGATGAGTTCGACCGTGTGGCCGAGCTCGAGGTAGAGGTCGTGCAGCTTCTGCCACTGCGCCACGGCGTTGGCGGTGTCGGTGGGCCGCGACGGCTCCATCCACGGGTTGATGGAGTAGTTCACGGTGAAGTGCTCCGGCTTGCACATCAGGTAGTGACGGCGGTGCGCGGTGCGGGCGGGTGCGGTGGAGACGGCGGCTTCAGGCGTCGACATGGATGCTCCTCGAATGGACGGGCGCGGCGGACGCTGTCCTGGGGCCCGGCGGTCCTTCGACCCGCTGCTCGTTCAGAGCCGGCGACGGGGAAGATGCGACTCGGGCACGCCGGAGTCCATTGTGTCACCCGCCCCCTGTGCGCCGCCAGAGCCGCGCCCCATCCGAGGCCCTCACGCCCCCGCGCCTCGGACGACGACCTTCCCCACGGTGTGCCCGGCCTCGACGTGGGCGAGGGCGGCGGATGCTTCCGCGAACGGGTACTCGCGCTCGATCACGGGCACGATGCGGCCGTCGGCGACGAGTTCGAGGAGCTTGGCCAGCACCTCGGGTCGCGGCGTCGCGGCGAGGGGACGGATGCGCCGCGAGCCGATCGACAGCACCGCAGCCCGCAGCATCCGCGGGATCGGGCCCAGCACGTGCCCGCCGTCGCCGGTGACCAGCACGATCCGACCGCCGTGCCCGACGAGGCGCTGCAGCTCGCGCAGCGGCATCCCCCCGGCGATGTCCACGATCGCGTCGAAGCGGCCGTCCGGGATCTCGCTCAGCGGCGACTCGCGGTGGTCGAACGTGCGCACGGCACCCAGGCGCTCCACCAGCGGCGCGTTGCGGGCGCTGCACGCGGCCCACACCTCGGCCCCACGGAGCGCGGCGAGCTGCACCGTGAACGTGCCGACGCCGCCGGATGCGCCGATGATCAGCACCCGCGGGGCCTCTCCTCCACGCAGGCCGACGCCGGCGAGGTCGAGGGCCTGCCACGCGGTGCCGCCGGCGATCGGGAGGGAAGCCGCGGCCTCGGCCGTGATGTCGGGCGGGGTCGGCACGAGCCGGGAGGCGGGCACCCGCACGTACTCGGCGAGTCCTCCGCCTCCGACCAGCTCGCCCACGACGTCTTCGCCGATCTCGGCGCTCACGACGTCGGGCCCGACCGCGACGACGGTGCCGGCGACCTCCATGCCGCGCACCGGGTGCTTCGGTCGGGTGAGACCGAAGACCGGGCGCACGAGGAGCGGATCGCCGAGCAGCAGCCGCACATCGCCCGCGTTCAGGGAGGTGGCCCGCACCTTCAGGAGCACCTCGCCGCGATGCGGCACCGGCACGGGGATCTGCTCGAGACTCACCCCGGACGACGGGCCGTAGGTCTCGCGTCGCCAGGCGTTCATCGTCTCTGTCATGATGCTCCTCCGGATGCGGGGGCGGGGTAGGTGAAGAGGTCGTCGAGCCCGACCCCGAACGCCCGCGCGATCTGGAACGCCAGCTCCAGCGTGGGCGAGTACTTCTGCTGCTCGATGGCGATGAGCGTCTGCCGGGTCACACCGACGGTGCGGGCGAGCTCGGCCTGGGTGAGGCCCGCCTGCTCGCGATGTGCACGGATGCTGTTGGAGACGAGGGTCGGCTTCACCATCAGACGAGCCCCCGCCGGTAGGCGATCACGCGGGCGATGCCGCCGACGAGCGCGGAGATCGCGAAGCCCAGGTACATGGTGTTCGCGATCCAGAAGACGTCGGCGCCGACCGCGCACAGCGCGATGACCCCGAGCCCGGCGATCACGACGAAGGCCTGCTCGACCCGCCCGCCCATGCGGCTGATGTCACGGTCGCGGATGTCGGAGCGGCCGGCGCCGTCCGGGTCCTTCATCCCGGCGAGGATGCCCCAGACGATGCTGATGACGATCGTCGCGACGATGCCTCCGACGATGGTCCACAGCATGAGCGGGAACCAGTCGACGGTGGTGAGCGGCGCTCCCCCGGCCTTCTGGAGCACCAGCACGACGTAGACGATCAGCGCGATCGGGCTGACGATGAGTCCCGCCCAGGCGTTGCGTTCTTCGTAGACCATGATGCCTCCGATGTAAAAGATTCTTGACACTCACGCTACGCCCGCTGGTGCGCCGTGTCAAGAATTCTTTACACGCCGACGCGCTCCGGTCGCAGTTCCTGCCGCACCCACGTGAATCGGGCGGCAGGAAGTGCGACCGGAGCATCAGCAAGCGGCAGGAACTGCGACCGGAGCATCAGCAAGCGGCAGCGGGCGGCAGACCGGCATCAGATCACGTCGCTGCTCCAGGGGTCGAGGTTGCCGTAGCGGTGCGCGGTGATCGAGATCGACTGCTCGTGCACGAACGGCAGCAGCTCGATGCGCGCGGCCGCTGTGACCTCGCCGTCGTACACCGCGAGGTCGGGATCACCCCCGGATGCCGCGGCCAGGGCCGTGTGCAGCGCGGCGACCGCGGCACGACCGCCGACCAGTCGCACCCGGTCGCTCACGGGCAGCGCGGCGACGCCCCCGGCGGCATCGTCTGCGCGGAGCATCCGCTGCATCCACTCCTCGTCGGTCTCGAGGAAGACCGCGGCGTCGAGGTCGCCGAGCGCGCGGCGCACGTCGCCGGGCAGGCCGACCGGCGTCGAGAGCACGAAGTCCGCTCCCGAGCGCACGCCCGCGATCACCACGCGCAGCAGATCCTGCAGCGCCGCATCTTCCGTGGCCCGGATCTCGACCGGCACCGGGCGGTACCGGAAGAGGTTCCGCTCCACTCCGAGGTGCGAGACGTCGCGCACCTGCCCGAACTCGCGGTCCCAGGCCAGGGCATCCGAGAGCGCCGAGCGCCGCAGCCATTCGAACGCCTCGTACTCCAGCGACGACTGCGCCGACTCGATGAGCGCCGTGATGCGGGAGTCGAGCCCGCGCAGGTGCAGCGTGCTCGAGGCCGGTCCGCCCGGCTGCGAGCGCCAGGAACCGAGCCCGATCAGATAGTTCGGGCCGCCCGCCTTGGCACCGGGACCGACGGCCGAGCGCTTCCAGCCGCCGAACGGCTG
>NZ_SSDF01000059.1 GCF_004794515.1 Microbacterium sp. A20
GAGAAGTCACCCTGCTTGCGCACGATCAAGTCGGTCGACTTCGACTCGCCCGATCCGAGTTCCATGCCGTCGAGCTCATAACCCGCATCCATGAGGTACTTCTGCACAGCGGCGCTTCGCTCGGCGTGCTGCTCCGGGTCCACTTCCGTCGATCTGGCAAGAGAGAACTTGTAAGAACCGTCCGGGCACCCCGCCCCCGAGGGCTCCATGCCGAACGAGCCGCCCGGAGCCTCCCACGGGCCGTCGAAGATCAGCGCCTGGGCGCCGTTCGTGACTTCGCGATAGTCGAGGTAGTGCTGCTTCGCCTGAGCCACCAGGTCATCGCCTGTGGGAGTCGCCCGTCCGTCGCCATCCGTGCATCCGGTGAGGGCGAGCGCCAACACCGCCGTCGCCGCAAGCGTCTGCCAGCGCCTCGCCATCCGCATCCCCTTGCCTGCGGCGCTCGCCACATTCAATCCCACGACTAGCCGTTGCCTACGATGTAGGCGACGTCACGGAACTCCGAAGAGGCCCGCGCACAGACGCTACGGCGTCGTGGTCGGCTTCGGCGTCGGGCCGAAGGCCGGCTCACCCGGCGTCAC
>NZ_SSDF01000060.1 GCF_004794515.1 Microbacterium sp. A20
GGGTCCCTGAGCCTGTCGAAAGGTCACGCCTGTGCGTCTTCCGAGCGGAACGGGAAGCCGAGGTGACGGAGCAGCGCCCGACCCTCGTCATCCGTCTTCGCGGTGGTGACGACGGTGATGTCGAAACCGCGAACCCGGTCGATCTTGTCCTGATCGATCTCGTGGAACACGCTCTGCTCCTGGAGACCGAAGGTGTAGTTGCCGTTGCCGTCGAACTGCTTGCCCGAGAGACCGCGGAAGTCGCGGATACGGGGCAGAGCCAGCGAGACGAGACGGTCCACGAACTCCCACGCGCGGTCACCGCGGAGGGTGACGTGCGCGCCGATGGCCTGGCCCTCGCGCAGCTTGAACTGCGCGATGGACTTGCGGGCCTTCGTGACGATCGGCTTCTGGCCGGTGATCTTGGTGAGGTCGTCGACCGCACCATCGATCACCTTGCTGTCGCGAGCTGCCTCGCCGACACCGGTGTTCACGACGACCTTGACCAGTCCGGGGATCTGCATGACGTTCGCGTAACCGAACTCGTCCTGCAGAGCCTTCTTGATCTCGCTGTTGTACTTCTGCTTCAGGCGCGGCTGGATCTTGCCAGCCGGCGCGGCAGTGTCGGTGCTCATCAGAGGTCCTTACCGCTCTTCTTCGCGTACCGCACGCGGACGGTGCGCTTGACGCCGTCCTTGGTCTGCTCCTCGACCCGGTGGCCGACCTTGGTCGGCTTCTTGGTCGAAGGGTCGACGAGTGCGACGTTCGAGATGTGGATGGAGGCTTCGACGGTCTCGAGGCCTCCGGTCTTGGTGCCACGCTGCGTCTGTCCGACGCGGGTGTGCTTGGTGACGTAGTTCACGCCTTCGACGATCACGCGGTTCTTGTCGGCGAGGACGTCGAGGACCTTGCCCTGCTTGCCACGGTCGCCGCCACGCTCCTGCGTGGCACCGGTGATGACCTGAACCAGGTCACCCTTCTTGATCTTCGCCATGATTAGATGACCTCCGGCGCCAGCGAGACGATCTTCATGAACTTCTTGTCGCGAAGCTCACGACCGACCGGCCCGAAGATACGGGTGCCGCGGGGCTCCCCGTCGTTCTTCAGGATCACTGCGGCGTTCTCGTCGAACTTGATGTAGGAGCCGTCCGGACGACGGACCTCCTTCTTGGTGCGGACGATGACCGCCTTGACGACGTCGCCCTTCTTCACGTTGCCACCGGGGATCGCGTCCTTGACGGTCGCGACGATGGTGTCGCCGAGACCGGCGTAACGACGCTTCGAGCCACCGAGGACACGAATCGTGAGGAGCTCCTTGGCGCCGGTGTTGTCGGCGACCTTGAGTCGGGATTCCTGCTGAATCACTTGGCCTTCTCCAGAATCTCCACCAGGCGCCAGCGCTTCGTGGCGCTCAGCGGGCGGGTCTCGTTGATCAGGACCAGGTCGCCGATGCCGGCGGAGTTCGCCTCATCGTGCGCCTTGACCTTCGAGGTGCGGCGGATGACCTTGCCGTAAAGCGGGTGCTTCACGCGGTCCTCGACCTCGACCACGATGGTCTTGTCCATCTTGTCGCTGACGACGTAGCCGCGACGTGCCTTGCGGTAACCGCGGGCAGCGGAGTCGCGGACGTCGTGCTCGGACGACTCGTGTCCTGCGGCCTGCGTCTCCACAGTCGCTTCCTTCTTGGTGGCCATCACTCAGCCTCTTCCTTCACGGCGTCGTCGGCGGAGTCCGCCTTCTTCGCCTTCGACTTGGTCGCCTTCTTGGCCGGAGCCTCGACCGGAGCAGGCGTCGCACGGATGCCCAGCTCGCGTTCGCGGATCACCGTGTAGAGGCGCGCGATGTCGCGCTTGACGGCGCGGATGCGGCCGTGGCTCTCCAGCTGGCCGGTGGCCGACTGGAAACGGAGGTTGAACAGCTCCTCCTTGGCCTTGCGCAGCTCCTCGACGAGGCGCTGGTCTTCGAATGTGTCGAGCTCTGCCGGGGCGAGCTCCTTGGTGCCGATCGCCATTACGCGTCGCCCTCCTCGCGCTTGATGATGCGTGCCTTGAGCGGCAGCTTGTGAATTGCACGGGTCAGAGCTTCACGTGCGAGCTCCTCGTCGACACCCGCGACCTCGAAGAGGACACGGCCCGGCTTGACGTTCGCGACCCACCACTCGGGGGAACCCTTACCGGAACCCATGCGGGTCTCGGCAGGCTTCTTCGTGAGCGGACGGTCGGGGTAGATGTTGATCCACACCTTTCCACCACGCTTGATGTGACGGGTCATCGCGATACGAGCGGACTCGATCTGACGGTTCGTCACGTAAGCGGGGGTCAGTGCCTGGATACCGTACTCGCCGAAGGAGACCTTCGTGCCGCCGGTGGCCTGGCCCGAGCGACCCGGGTGGTGCTGCTTGCGGAACTTGACCTTACGGGGGATGAGCATTATGCCGACGCTCCTTCTGCGACAGGTGCCTCGTTGCGCGGGGCACGGCGGCGGTCGCCACCACGGTCGTCACGACGAGCCTTGGGTGCGTTGGCCTGCTCGCGAGCGAGCTCCTTGGCGGTCAGGTCGCCCTTGTAGATCCAGACCTTCACGCCGATGCGGCCGAAGGTGGTCTTCGCCTCGTAGAAGCCGTAGTCGATGTTCGCGCGCAGCGTGTGCAGCGGCACACGACCCTCGCGGTAGAACTCCGAACGGCTCATCTCGGCGCCGCCGAGGCGGCCGGAGACCTGGATGCGGATGCCCTTGGCGCCGGCGCGCTGAGCGCCCTGCAGACCCTTGCGCATCGCACGACGGAACGCCACGCGAGCAGAGAGCTGCTCGGCGATGCCCTGTGCGACGAGCTGAGCGTCGGCCTCGGGGTTCTTGACCTCGAGGATGTTCAGCTGGATCTGCTTGCCCGAGAGCTTCTCGAGGTCGCCGCGGATGCGCTCGGCCTCGGCGCCACGACGACCGATCACGATGCCCGGACGGGCGGTGTGGATGTCGACGCGGACGCGGTCACGGGTGCGCTCGATCTCGATGTTCGAGACACCGGCGCGGTCGAGCTGCGTCTTGAGCAGGTTGCGGATCTTGATGTCCTCGGCGACGTAGTCGGCGTAACGCTGACCCGGCTTCGTCGAGTCAGAGAACCAACGCGAGACGTGGTCCGTCGTGATGCCGAGACGGAAGCCGTACGGGTTTACCTTCTGTCCCATTACTTGCTCGCCTTCTTGTTGCTGTCGCCCGCGGCGGCCGGAGCTGCCTCAGGCGTCGAGAGCACGACCGTGATGTGGCTCGTGCGCTTCTTGATCTGGAAAGCGCGACCCTGTGCACGGGGCTGGAAACGCTTGAGCGTGGTGCCCTCGTCGACGTACGCGTTGGCCACGTACAGGTCCTTCTCGTCGAGGAACTCGCCGTCGCGATCTGCCTTGACCTGCGCGTTGGCCATGGCCGACGCGACAAGCTTGTAGATCGGCTCGCTGGCGCTCTGCTGTGCGAACTTCAGGATCGCCAGAGCCTCCTGGGCCTGCTTGCCCTTGATGAGCGCGACGACACGACGAGCCTTCTGAGGGGTCACGCGGATGTGTCGCACGCGTGCGATCGATTCGACCATTAGCGGCGCCGCCCCTTCTTGTCGTCCTTCTCGTGGCCGCGGAAGGTGCGGGTGGGCGCGAACTCGCCCAGCTTGTGACCGACCATGGTCTCGGACACGAACACGGGGATGTGCTTGCGTCCGTCGTGGACCGCGATCGTGTGACCCAGCATGGCCGGGATGATCATGGACCGACGGGACCAGGTCTTGATGACGTTCTTGGTGCCGGCTTCGTTCTGCACGACCACCTTGCGAAGCAGGTGATCGTCGACGAAGGGGCCCTTCTTAAGACTGCGAGGCATCTTCTCTTACTCCTACTTACGCTTCTTGCCGGCGTTACGACGACGCACGATGTACTTGTCGCTTTCCTTGTTGGCGTGACGGGTGCGACCCTCAGCCTGGCCCCACGGGGAGACGGGGTGACGACCACCAGAGGTCTTACCCTCACCACCACCGTGCGGGTGGTCGACCGGGTTCATCGCGACACCACGCACGGTCGGGCGGACGCCCTTCCAGCGCATGCGGCCGGCCTTACCCCAGTTGATGTTCGACTGCTCGGCGTTGCCGACCTCGCCGATGGTCGCGCGGCAGCGCGCATCGACGTTGCGGATCTCGCCCGAAGGGAGACGCAGCTGGGCGTAGGGGCCGTCCTTGGCGACGAGACGGACGGATGCACCGGCCGAACGTGCCATCTTCGCGCCGCCACCGGGGCGGAGCTCGATCGCGTGGATGACCGTACCCGTGGGGATGTTCTTCAGCGGGAGGTTGTTGCCCGGCTTGATGTCAGCCCCTGCACCCGACTCGACGATGTCGCCCTGCTTCAGCTTCGCCGGAGCGAGGATGTAGCGCTTCTCACCGTCGAAGTAGTGCAGCAGCGCGATGCGCGCGGTGCGGTTGGGGTCGTACTCGATGTGAGCGACCTTGGCGTTGACGCCGTCCTTGTCGTTACGACGGAAGTCGATGACGCGGTACTGGCGCTTGTGACCACCACCGATGTGACGGGTCGTGATGCGGCCCTGGTTGTTGCGACCACCGGTCTTCGAGAGCGGGCGCAGCAGCGACTTCTCCGGCGTCGATCGAGTGATCTCGGCGAAGTCAGCCACCGACGAGCCGCGACGGCCCGGGGTCGTGGGCTTGTACTTGCGAATAGCCATTATTGTCCTTATCCCCCGGATCAGCCGATTGCCGTGAAGATGTCGATGGTGCCCGACTTCAGGGTGACGATGGCGCGCTTGGTGTCCTTGCGCTTGCCGGTGCCGAAGCGGGTGCGACGAGCCTTGCCGACGCGGTTGAGGGTGTTGACCCCTGCGACCTTGACGCCGAAGATCTTCTCGATGGCGAGCTTGATCTCGGTCTTCGAAGCGCGCGGGTCGACGAGGAAGGTGTACTTACCTTCATCGATGAGCCCGTAGCTCTTCTCGGACACGACCGGCTTCAGGATGATGTCGCGCGGGTCCTTGTTCAGGGCCGTCTGGAGAACAGATGCCTGCTCGCTCATGCGGAGACCTCCTGGTTGGCGCCGGACTTGGAGGCGATGAAGCCCTCGAGCGCGGCCTGGGTGAAGACGATGTCGTCGGAGACGAGCACGTCGTATGCGTTGAGCTGGTCGAACGTCAGCACGTGCAGGTTCGACAGGTTGCGGATGCTCTTCAGCGTCACGTCGTCGTTGCGCTCGATCACGACGAGCACGTTCTTCGACGAGACGACGTTGGTGAGGAAGTTCACCGCGGTCTTGGTCGAAGGCGTGCCGTCGATGCCGAAGGACTCGATGGCGTGGATGCGGTCACCGCGGAAGCGGTCGCTGAGCGCGCCCAGCAGGGCGGCGGCGATCATCTTCTTGGGGGTGCGCTGCGAGTAGTCACGCGGCTTCGGGCCGTGGACGATGCCACCACCGGTCATGTGCGGCGCGCGGATGGAACCCTGGCGGGCGTTACCCGTGCCCTTCTGCTTGAAGGGCTTGCGGCCGGCACCGGAGACCTCGCCACGACGCTTGGTCGAGTGCGTGCCCTGGCGAGCCGCCGCGAGCTGCGCGACGACGACCTGGTGGATGAGCGGGATGTTCGTCTTGGCGTCGAACAGCGCGGCGGGAAGCTCGATGGAGCCTGCCTTCTTGCCGTCTGCCTTAAGGACGTCGAGCGCGAGAGTGGAGTCAGCCATGTTCAGGCACCCTTCACTGCGTTGCGGACATAGACGATGCGGCCACGAGCACCGGGGACGGCGCCCTTGACGAGCAGCAGACCCTTCTCGATGTCGATGGCGTGCACCGTGAGGTTGAGGACGGTCACACGCTCGCCACCCATACGGCCGGCCATGCGCATGCCCTTGAAGACGCGGCTCGGGGTCGACGATGCGCCGATCGAGCCGGGCTTGCGGTGGTTGCGGTGCGAACCGTGCGAAGCCGAGACGCCCTTGAAGTTGTGACGCTTCATGACACCGGCGAAGCCCTTGCCCTTGCTCGTGCCGACGACGTCGACGAGCTGGCCGGCCTCGAAGGTGCCGTCGACCGTGAGCTCCTGGCCCAGGCTGTAGTCGCCGGCGTCCGCGGTGCGGATCTCGGTGACGTGACGGCGCGGCGTGACGCCGGCTGCCTCGAAGTGGGCCGTGAGGGGCTTGTTCACCTTGCGGGGGTCGATCTGGCCGTAGGCGATCTGCACGGCGTTGTAGCCGTCCTTCTCGGGCGTACGGATCTGCGTGACCACGTTCGAGGCGAGCTCGATGACGGTGACGGGAACGAGCTTGCCGCTCTCGTTCCAGACCTGGGTCATGCCGAGCTTCGTGCCGAGCATGCCCTTGGAAATCTTGGAGTTGATGTCAACCATGTCCGACCTCAGAGCTTGATCTCGATGTTGACATCGGCAGGCAGGTCGAGACGCATCAGCGAGTCGACGGCCTTCGGCGTCGGGTCGACGATGTCGATCAGACGCTTGTGGGTGCGCATCTCGAAGTGCTCGCGGCTGTCCTTGTACTTGTGCGGCGACCGGATAACGCACACGACGTTCTTCTCGGTCGGAAGGGGCACGGGTCCGACGACGGTCGCGCCCGCGCGGGTCACGGTGTCGACGATCTTGCGTGCGGACGTGTCGATGACCTCGTGGTCATACGACTTCAGGCGAATGCGGATCTTCTGTCCCGCCATTGTCTGCTCTCTCTCTTTAGGCGTCATACCGTCCGGGACCGGGTGGCCCTGGGGCATTGGACGCACGTCGGCGCTGTTCGCGCCTCGGCACGAGAACGGCTCTCACGAGTCGATCTGCTGCACCACTGTTCTTCTGTCAGCCGCACACCATGAGGGGAACGGATGCCCGACCTCCGCCGCGCACGGCGAACCCCTCGGTGGGAAGGGTGTCGGGGTGTGTTCTGCTACCCGCGGCCTAGAACCCTGCAGCTTCCCGGAGGAGCCGCCGTCTATGCACTGCCCTGGCAGTGATCCGTCGCACGCACAGCGGCGACGGAATATCGAACCTGTCTATTCTGCCATGCCCGATTTCACTTCTGCAAACCCGGGCGTGTCGCGCCTCTCGAAGCGGCGACGACGGACGGCGAAATCCGGTCAGAAGGCTGGAGATAGCGGGGCGAGGCATCCCCATGCCTCGCCCCGCTTGGGGAGGGCGTTCAGTGCGAGGGGGCACACCGAACGCGAGTAGCCCGGCGTGAAGGGACGCCGAACTCCTCGATCGAGGGCGCGGCGGAAGAGCCGCCGCGCAGGCAGGGTGACGCTCAGGCGCACAGAGTGCGCGCGTCGCACGATGATCCCCAAAATCGCTTGTCCCCAGTTTCAACGCGGAAAGACCGCGTGCTTCGGGAAACCGAACCCCTTCGGCTTCCCCGACCGCAAGATCCCCAGGCAGTCGAGACGATCCTACTCGATACATCTGCGAATCCGCCACATCTGACGACCAGTAGCTCGGTCGCCGACGGTCTCGGTACGCGAAAGCGGCGACCCTCCGGTTGGTGGATCGCCGCTCCAAGAATGCGTGGGCTGTTACTCGTTGCCGACAGCCTTGTCCGCGCTCTCCCGGATCTCGTCGATCTTGTCCGCTGCACCCGGTGCGATCTTCTTCGCGAAGTCCGCGACGCCGTCCAGGACCTTGTCGCTGATGTCCTCCGCCTGATCGCTCTTGACGGCCTCGGCGATCTTGTCCTTGTTCTGCTCGTAGAGGTCCTTGCCCTTGTTGACCGCGTCGTCGATACCCATGTGAATCCCCTTCTCCGGTGCGCCCTGCCGGCCGGCAGGAACGCTCCTCATTGTGCCGTCCCTCCTCCCCGCATGGAACCCCCCGCGCCCCCTCTCCGCCCCTCCCCCCTGGAAGAAGGAACACGCCGGGACGTACCCCTCTCAGCGCGGCGTTTTCCTTCTTTCAACTGCGGGTGGCGAGGGCGCGACGCAGCCGGGCGATGAACACGGCACGCCCGGCACGCAGGTCATGCTGCGTCAGACGGATCACCAGCCAGCCCGCTTCCTCCAGCTCCCGCTGCCGACGGATGTCCTCGCGCCACTGCGCACGATCGGTGCGGTGGTGGTCGCCTTCATACTCGATCGCGATCCGTTCCGCGACGTACGCGAGGTCGACCCTGGCGAGACGGCGCCCTCGGCTTCGGATGACGTGCTGCACAACGGGCTCCGGCATCCCGGCCATCACGATCATCAGGCGCGTCTCGGTCTCCTTGGGCGACTCCACTCCTTCTCGGGCGAACCCGAGAGCCGCGCGTATCGTCGCCACACCGGGGAACCGTCCCCAGCGGAGGAGAGCCGCACGGATCCCCTCGCTGTCCGCCGGCGGACGACGAACATCCAATGACGGGTAGTTGACGGACGTCGTGATGATTGCGTCGATGAGCACCACCGCCTCGGTGAGCGTCAGGCTCGCTGCGAGGGTGAACAGCGTCGGCACCGGGTCCAGCACCGGCAGTCCCTCGATGAGAGAAGCAGTCCGACGCCGCACACCGAGTCTGCGTCCGCAAACCCCCGCCACCGCGGGCGGCGCACCGTCCGAGGGAACGACGACCTCGACAGGCTCATCCGGATGCCAGCGCCACGGGAGAGGCAGCCCCCACAGTCGTGCCGCCGTTCTGCCGGTGAAGCACTGCTCCGCTCGGAGCCGCGGCGCGTAGCAGTCGACCCGGGCCCGGAAAGTCTCGGGGACGGACGTGGAGCGGATGCCGGGGAAGGGGCGCACGAGGGCACGGTGATCGCGTCTCCAGCGCCGCACGCCCGTGGCGTCGGCGTGAGCGATGTGGAACGAGTCGCCGAGGTCCGGCGGGAGGGGCTTCGGTCGTCGCATCCGCCCAGGCTGCGCTGCAACCGCGCTTCGAATCCTCCGCCGCCGCTTCCTCCCCCGGCATCCGGGTACAACGCCCTCCCCCGCCCTCCTGTGCAGACCCCTCGACGGAAGCAGGGAAACGCCGCGACTCGGGGCTGAGTCGCGGCGTTTCCCTTCTCGCGAGGGAACCACAAAGGGGCCGGACCCGAAGGTCCGGCCCCTTTGCGAGGAAGCAGCTGCTTACTTGACGATCTTCGTGACCGTACCGGCGCCGACGGTGCGTCCACCCTCACGGATGGCGAAGCCGAGGCCCTCCTCCATGGCGATCGGCTGGATCAGCTCGACCGTCATGTCGGTGGTGTCGCCGGGCATGACCATCTCGGTGCCCTCGGGCAGCGAGATGACGCCGGTGACGTCGGTGGTGCGGAAGTAGAACTGCGGGCGGTAGTTCGTGTAGAAGGGGTTGTGACGCCCACCCTCGTCCTTGGACAGGATGTACGCGGTGCCCTCGAAGTCGGTGTGCGGCGTGACCGAACCCGGCTTCACGATGACCTGGCCGCGCTCGACGTCCTCACGCTTCGTGCCACGGAGCAGGAGACCACAGTTCTCGCCGGCCCATGCCTCGTCGAGCTGCTTGTGGAACATCTCGATACCCGTGACCGTGGTCTTGACGGTCGGACGGAGTCCGACGATCTCGACCTCGGAGTTGATGGCCAGGGTGCCACGCTCGGCGCGACCCGTGACGACGGTTCCACGACCGGTGATCGTGAAGACGTCCTCGACGGGCATCAGGAACGGCTTGTCACGGTCACGCTCCGGGTCCGGAACGCTGTCGTCGACAGCCTGCATCAGGTCCAGGATCGCCTGGGTCCACTTCTCGTCGCCCTCGAGAGCCTTGAGAGCCGAGACGCGGACGACAGGAGCGTCCTCGTCGAAGCCCTGGGCTGCGAGCAGCTCGCGGACCTCGAGCTCGACGAGCTCCAGGATCTCCTCGTCGTCGACCATGTCCGACTTGTTCAGCGCGACCAGCAGGTACGGAACGCCGACCTGCTTGGCGAGCAGCACGTGCTCACGCGTCTGAGCCATCGGGCCGTCGGTGGCGGCGACCACGAGGATCGCGCCGTCCATCTGAGCAGCACCGGTGATCATGTTCTTGACGTAGTCGGCGTGGCCGGGAGCGTCGACGTGAGCGTAGTGGCGCTTGGGGGTCTCGTACTCGATGTGCGAGATGTTGATGGTGATTCCACGCTGGCGCTCTTCCGGCGCCGAGTCGATGGAAGCGAAGTCACGCTGCACGTTGGTGTCGGACGGGAACTTGTCAGCAAGCACCTTCGAGATCGCTGCGGAGAGCGTGGTCTTGCCGTGGTCGACGTGACCGATCGTTCCGATGTTGACGTGCGGCTTGGTCCGCTCGAACTTGGCCTTAGCCACTGGGTCCTCCTCAGGACGTCGTTGTAAAGGTGACCGGGCACTGGTTTGCGACCGGTTCTCTACGGGTTAGGTTCTCAGTTTAGTAGAGAGGGAATGTGAAGTTGTAGGTGACCTGGGAACCCCGCGGCGCTTCGCGGTGCTCGGCGCCGCGGGGAACCCAGAAGAACGATTACTCGCCCTTGGTCTTCTGGACGATCTCGTCGGCCACTGCGCGGGGAACCTCAGCGTAGCTGTGGAACTCCATCGAGTAGACGGCGCGGCCCGAGGTCTTCGAGCGCAGGTCGCCGATGTAGCCGAACATCTCGGACAGCGGGACCTGAGCGCGGACGACCTTGACGCCTGCGGCGTCTTCCATCGACTGGATCTGGCCACGACGCGAGTTCAGGTCGCCGATGACGTCGCCCATGTACTCCTCGGGAGTACGGACCTCGACGGCCATCAGCGGCTCGAGCAGCACGGGGTTGGCGCGACGAGCGGCCTCCTTGAAGCCCATGGAGCCCGCGATCTTGAACGCCATCTCCGAGGAGTCGACGTCGTGCGCCGCACCATCGACGATGGTCGCCTTGACGCCGACCATCGGGTAGCCCGCGAGCACACCGACGTTCATCGCGTCCTGGAAACCGGCGTCGATCGAGCCGATGTACTCACGAGGGATGCGACCACCGGTGACGGCGTTCACGAACTCGTAGGTCTTCTCGGAGTCCAGGTCCATCGGCTCGATGGTGAACTGGATCTTCGCGAACTGGCCGGAGCCACCGGTCTGCTTCTTGTGCGTGTAGTCGTGCTTCTCGACGGCCTTCTTGATCGTCTCGCGGTACGCCACCTGCGGCTTGCCGACGTTGGCCTCGACGTTGAACTCGCGCTTCATGCGGTCCACGAGGATGTCGAGGTGCAGCTCGCCCATGCCCTTGATGGTCGTCTGACCGGTCTCGGGGTTGAGCTCCGTGCGGAAGGTCGGGTCCTCTTCAGCGAGCTTCTGGATGGCGACACCCAGCTTCTCCTGGTCGGCCTTGGTCTTCGGCTCGATGGCGACCTCGATGACGGGCTCGGGGAACGTCATCGACTCGAGGACGACGGGCGCTGCCGGGTCGGTCAGGGTGTCACCGGTGGTGGTGTCCTTCAGGCCGATGACCGCGTAGATGTTGCCGGCGGTGACCGAGGGGACCGGGATCTCCTTGTTGGCGTGCATCTGGAAGATCTTCCCGATGCGCTCCTTCTTGTTCTTGGTCGAGTTGACGACCGCAGAACCGGAGTCGAGGTGTCCCGAGTACACGCGAACGTAGGTCAGACGACCGAAGAACGGGTGCACGGCGACCTTGAACGCGAGGGCCGCGAACGGGTCCTTCGAGTCCGGGTGACGCTCGATGATCGTGTCGTAGTCCTTCGGGTCGTGCGCCTCGATCGAGCCCACGTCGAGCGGGTTCGGGAGGTAGTCGACGACCGCGTCGAGCATCGGCTGGACGCCGCGGTTCTTGAACGCGGAGCCGCAGAGCACCGGGTAGATCTCGCTGGCGACGGTCAGCTTGCGGATCGCGCCCTTGATCTCGGCGACCGTGAGCTCCTCGCCACCGAAGAACTTCTCGAGCAGCGCGTCGTCGGTCTCGGCGACGGTCTCGAGGAGCTGCTGACGGTACTCGGCCGCCTTCTCCTTGAGGTCTTCCGGGATCTCCTGGATCTCGTAGGAGGCGCCCATGGTGACGTCACCCTTGGAGTCTCCGGCCCAGACCAGTGCACGCATCTCGACCAGGTCGACGACGCCGATGAAGTCGTTCTCGGCGCCGATCGGCAGCTGGATCACGAGGGGCTTGGCGCCCAGGCGGTTGATGATGGTGTCGACGGTGAAGTAGAAGTCCGCGCCGAGCTTGTCCATCTTGTTGACGAAGCAGATACGGGGGACGTTGTACTTGTCGGCCTGACGCCACACGGTCTCGGACTGGGGCTCGACGCCCTCCTTGCCGTCGAACACGGCGACAGCACCATCGAGCACGCGGAGCGAACGCTCCACCTCGACCGTGAAATCCACGTGGCCGGGGGTGTCGATGATGTTGATCTGGTTCTTGTTCCAGTAGCAGGTCACGGCGGCAGACGTGATCGTGATGCCGCGCTCCTTCTCCTGCTCCATCCAGTCGGTGGTCGAGGCGCCATCGTGCGTCTCGCCGAGCTTGTGGTTGACGCCCGTGTAGAACAGGATGCGCTCGGTCGTCGTGGTCTTGCCGGCATCGATGTGCGCCATGATGCCGATGTTGCGGACCTTGCTCAGGTCCGTGAGCACGTCTTGTGCCACAGGAGTGTCCTTATCTTTTGGAGCAGGTGTACTGCGAAGAGGGGGTGCCCGCCCCTCGGCGAGTGGCCGAGGGTCGGGCGAAGCTGGTTACCAGCGGTAGTGAGCGAACGCGCGGTTCGACTCGGCCATCTTGTGCGTGTCCTCGCGGCGCTTGACCGCGGCACCCAGGCCGTTCGACGCGTCGAGGATCTCGTTCTGCAGACGCTCGGTCATCGTCTTCTCACGACGGCCCTTCGCGTAGCTGACGAGCCAGCGCAGAGCGAGCGTGTTGGCGCGGTGAGGCTTGACCTCGACCGGCACCTGGTAGGTCGAGCCACCGACGCGGCGGCTGCGGACCTCGAGAGTCGGGCGCACGTTGTCGAGCGCCTTCTTCAGCGTGGCGACGGCGTCCTGACCATTCTTCGCCTCGACACCGCGGAGGGCGCCGTAGACGATCGACTCGGCCAGCGACTTCTTGCCGTCGACGAGGATCTTGTTCACCAGCGAGGTGACGATCGGAGCGCCGTATACCGGGTCGTTGACGACGGGGCGCTTGGGGGCTGGTCCCTTACGAGGCATCTAACTCAACCCTTCTTCGCGCCGTAGCGGGAACGAGCCTGCTTACGGTTCTTGACTGCCTGGGTGTCCAGGGCGCCACGGACGATCTTGTAACGCACACCGGGGAGGTCCTTGACACGACCGCCACGGACGAGCACCAGCGAGTGCTCCTGGAGGTTGTGACCCTCACCGGGGATGTACGCGGTGACCTCGGTGCCGTTGCGGAGCTTCACACGAGCGACCTTGCGCATCGCCGAGTTCGGCTTCTTGGGCGTGGTGGTGTAGACGCGGGTGCAGACCCCGGCCTGCTGCGGGTTCGACTTGAGCGCCGGCGCCTTGGTCTTGGTGACCTTGGGCGAGCGACCCTTGCGAACCAACTGCTGAATGGTTGGCACGTTCTCTCCTCATAGTGCTGCACGGTGACAGCGTGATGGGTTTCACATCATGACCCACCGGCACGCCGGAATCGACGAGCTTTTGGTGTGGTGGGTATGCCGTGGGGGCGGACCGGCATGGTGCCGACGCCCAGTGCGCACGTCGAGACGTGCACACACCTGGTCAAGTGTAATGCCGCGTAACGTGGCGGTCAAATGAGCGCGAGCCCGTCCGGATGGCGGCGCGGCCCACGGAGGGTCACGGCAGGTCGGGGTCGAACGGGGAGTCCAGTGATTCCGTCAGCTCGGCGAGCAGGGCCTCGATCTGCGGCTCGACGTGCTGGGAGATGGCCGCCTGGATATAGATCCGGTGGCGCAACAGGATGCCGCAGATCTCCCGCCCGACCATGTTGGCGTACTCGTCGGCGAGGGCGACCTCCTGCCGGAGGGCGATCTTGGCCTCCTCGGTCAGAGGTGGCAGCGCCGGAAGCTCCGCGGCGGAGTCGTCTGCGAGTCCGGCGATGGTGAACAGGAACGGCGCTCCGGGAACCGGCTCGGGGTCGAGCGGGAGACCGTCGAACTCCGGATCGAGGTCTTCGGTGGGGCGGTAGCTGCGAGCCCGGTTGCGGGCGGCCTGCTGGTCGAGTTCGCGCTGCAGCATCGGGAGATTCCGTGCCGTGTAGTCAGCGACGGCGTGGTCGACGATGGTCTTGATGCGCGTTGACAGTCCGTGCTGCACGCCGTGCGGGGTGTTCGCGCCGATTCCCGCCGCCGAGAGGATCGGTGAGCCGAGACAACGGCGGCACGGCGCGACGCGACCGCGGTGGGTTGCCGGCTCCCAGCGCGGCACCCAGCGCAACCAGGCCTCGACGGCCTGGTCCACCTGCGTCTCCAATGAGCGCTCCACCCCACCAGCGTACGGCGCGCCGCACGTCGTCGCCGCGATTTCACTCGTCACGGCGGGGCGCATGCAGCCGACCGGACGATCCGCCGAGGAGAGGACGTTCGACCGTCCCTTCGCCGCAGGATGGTCGGCGAATCGTCGCCGGGTCGGCGAATCGTCGGCCCGAGGAGCCCGGTCACTCCTCCTCGTCGCGCTCCCATGGCCAGCGCGGATGCTCGGCACGGGTGCGACGAAGGGCGATGCCGCACCACGCCGCGATCAGCCCTGCGGCCACGAGCACCGCACTCGCACCGCCGCGGACCAGATCACCCGCGACGGCTGTGGCGATCACGAAGTCGGACGAGTTGATGACCACCGTGATCCACACCGCCACGAGATGAGCGAGGGCGGTCAACAGGGCGATGGCGACCGTCGCCACGTAGGACGGAGCACCTCGTCGGAGCGTCGACCACAGCGCGAGCGCGAACGCGATGACCGCAACGACCATCCCTGCCGCACCGGGCTCCTGCCCCAGACCCGGAACCGCGATGATGTCGGTGTCGGTGGCCACGCTCAGCGCCCCCAGCCCGAACACCGCGAGCGCGAAGAAGCCGATCGTCGCGAGGACCACCGCCAGGACAGCCGAAACCCCCGCGGACTCGGGCCCGCGGGGGTTCGGCGTGGTGGAGTGCGTGACTACCTCGACAGCGTCGGACCGGCTTCGAGGGTGCGCTCGTACTCGCGCTGCGCCTCGGCGTTCAGCTCGGTCTTGCGCGCACCGCTGCGGGAGACCCATGCGCCGAACCAGATGGTCAGTTCCCGGGCGAACACGAATGCGGCGATGGCGAGCGGGGCGAGCAGCTGCTCACCGACGAGCTCGAGCCCCTGCGACGACGTGAGCTTCCAGAACGGAGCCTCGAACAGCTGCCCGAGGATGTGTCCGGCGTAGGCGATGACGCCGACGATGATGCCGAAGACGACCCAGAGCCCCCAGCGACCGCGGTTGATGATCGCGCCGAGCAGCCAGAAGCCGAGGAAGAAGACGACGACTGGCGTCCAGTAACCCCAGGTCATCAGCGGGGCGAGCGCGGCCTCACCGATGTTCTCGCCGTTGACGTCGCCGGCGATCGCGGCGAGGCCCAGCGCTGTGCCGAGGTAGAGCACGGCGAAGACGAGGGTCGCGAGCAGGCCGATCAGACCGGCGGTGCCGCGGTTGCCGCGGTCACGGGGCGGCTCGGGAGCCTGCACGAAGATCGGCTGGGGCTGCGCCGCGGCGGCCGCACCGGACGCGGCGATCAGCGGCTCCGACGGCACGATCCGTGTCTCGGCCTCGTCGCCGTACTGGGCGTAGGCTGCGCCGGCCATGCCGGACTGCTCGTGGCCGAACGGGATGGGCTCGCCCACGATCGGCTCGGGGTAGAACGACTCGCTCTCGGCATCGGCTTCTGCCCTGACGTCGCGCGCGCTCTCACGCGACTCGACGACCGGAGCGGGAACGACGGCAGGAGGCGGGGACGCGAACGTTCCCGGGTGATCACGCTCGGCGGCTTCGAACGCGGCGAGGTCGGGGTCGGCGACCCTCTCGTCGACCGGGGCGGCCTGCGTGTGCTCCGGCGCATCGGTGGAACCGGGGACATCCGCGCCCGCTGCGGCGGCGGCGTCGAGACCGGCGTTCGCGCTGCCGACGACGTCGTCGACGTCAGTCGGCTTCTCGGGCTGGGGAGCGTCGGGGTCACTCATGGTGTGCGCCTCTCATCGGATATGTGCATTGTGAGGGTACCGCCGGGCCGACGGCCGCTGACGCAGGCGTGCCGACGTGTCGGGATACACGCGTGCGCACTCCGACGCGAACCGTCAGGGAAGGGCGTTGCGAAGGGCGGTCCCCGCGAACTCGGCGAGCGCGGGGAGGATCGGGAGGGACAGCCAGACGAGCGCGCCGATGACCCCGGCGCACACGATGCCTGCGAACCAGCTCATCGCCAGATTGCGCCCCGCCACCCGTGCCATGCCTCCACGGTACGGGTCGACCAGGATACTGGCCGGGAGCAACGCCGAGCATGCGGCACGACTCAGCGTGCGACCCGACCCCGCAATCGCCAGAGCAGCCACAGACCGGATGCCGGGATGAGCAGGAACCCGAGGAGGAGGAGGACGTGCCACATGCCGAAACTCGGCAGCAGCGGGTTGTTCACGACTTCGTCGGGCGGGGTGCCGGTGCCGGAGGAGCTGCCGGTCGAGCTGTAATCCACGAAGCTCATGAACTGCACGAGGATCAGCGACAGCGCACCGAACGCGAACGGCACGACGATGGCCACGACCTTCTCCCACGTCTTCCAGAGTGTGCTGATGCTGACGAGCACGGCCCCCACGAACCAGCCGAGGACGGGGAGCACGAAGCCGCCGAAGCTCAGCGTCAGCGCTGCCGTGATCGCGAACCCGCGCGTCGATGTCGTCGGCAGCCGAGGAGCCGGCGGCGCGACGACCGGAGGTGCGACCACGATGGTCGGGCTCGCCGGCACCTCGTCCTGCGCCTCCCTCGCGATGGCCACCGGATCGCCGAGTCGAGCGATCCGCGCGGCCGTCTCTGCGGCGTCGAGGCCCTGGAGCTCCTCGACGATTCCGCCGCGGATGTCGGTCGCGACACCGTGCGGGAGCCCGCGCATCGCCTCGTCGAGTCGGGCGAGGTACTCCTCGCGCAGGGTGTCTGCGGTGGTCTCTGTCATGGTCGTCCCTCTCCGACGAGGCCCGTGACGACACGGGCGAACGGTGTCCACTGCACTCGGAAACGCTCGAGCTGCTCCGTACCCGACTCGGTGAGCCGGTAGTACTTGCGTACCGGACCGCTCTCCGACGGCAGGTCGAACGTGCTGACCCAGCCGTTGTCCCGCAGCCGTCCCAGCAGCGGGTAGAGCGTGCCGATGCTGGCGATCAGCCCGGCGCCCGTGAGCGCATCGGCCAGCTGCCAGCCGTACATGGGCTCGCGCGCGAGGAGCCCGAGCACGCAATACTCGACCACCCCTTTGCGCATCTGCGATCCCACGTCAGCTGTCATGCATGACAAGCTACCATGCGATGCACGTTACCGCTGCCGCTCACTCTCAGCGGACGGGCATCCCGGACGATCAGCCCTTCGTCGCACCAGCGGTGAGACCGCCGACGATGTACTTCTGCAGGAAGAGGAACAGGATCATCACCGGGATGGCGGCCATCACGGCGCCCGCAGAGAAGGCGGACCAGTCCGCGTAGCGCGGGTTCGCGACGAGCTTGGTGAGTCCGACGACGAGCGTCTGCTGCTCCACGTCGACCAGCATGACGCTCGCGATCACGTACTCGTTGACCGTGCCGATGAAGGAGAGGAGCCCGACGACCGCGAGGATCGGCGCGACCAGACGCAGGATGATCGTGAAGAAGATGCGCGCGTGACCGGCGCCGTCGATGCGGGCGGCCTCGTCGATCTCCTTCGGGATCGTGTTGAAGAAGCCGTACATCAGGTAGGTGTTCACACCCAGCGCTCCACCGAGGTAGACCAGGATCAGGCCGGTGTGGGTGTTCAGCCCGATGGCGGGGAACCAGTCCCCCAGCGTCGACATGAGCAGGAAGATCGCGACGACGGCCAGCAGCTGCGGGAACATCTGCACGACCACGATCGTGACGAGGCCGACCCGGCGTCCGGCGAACCGCATGCGCGAGAACGCATATGCCGCGCAGGCGCCGATGAAGACGGTGACCGCGCCGGTGACCACGGCGATCAGGAGCGTGTTGAGGAACCACGTGGCGTACGGATTCTGCGGGTCGCTCAGGATGCGGACGTAGCTGTCGATCCCGATCGCGGAGAACAGCTGGTTCGAGCCGGTCAGCGTCCCCTTCGGATTCAGTGACGCCGAGACGACGTACAGCAGCGGGAACAGGGCGAAGGCGCTCACGACGATCGCGACGAGGTGACGCCATCCGGTGTCGGCGAACCAGGCGCCGAAACTGCGGCGACGGGGGGCGAGGCTCTGCGCCTCGGTGGTGGCGCGAGTGGTGGCGGGGCCGGCGGTGCTCATGTCAGTTCAGCTCCTCGAGGGCCTTGGTCTTGCGGAAGCTGATGATCGAGATCGTCGCGACGACGATGAAGATCAGGATCGTGAATGCCGAGGCGAGCCCGTAGTCACGGGTCTGCCCGGTGAAGGCCACCTTGTAGACCATCGAGATCAGGATGTCGGTGTGTCCGACGGGGATGGACACGTCGCTGAAGCGGGGTCCGCCCTTGGTGAGCATGTAGATCAGGTTGAAGTTGTTGAAGTTGAACGCGAACGACGAGATCAGCAGCGGCGCGACGGTGACGAGCAGCAGCGGCAGCTTGATGCGGCGGAAGACCTGCCACGGATTCGCGCCGTCCATGACGGCCGCCTCGTTCACGTCTTCCGGGATGCCCTGAAGGGCGCCCATGCAGACGAGGAACATGTAGGGGAAGCCGAGCCACAGGTTCACCAGCAGCACCGACACCTTGGCCAGCGTCGGATCCGTGAGCCAGGGGATCTCCGCTCCCCCGAAGATGACCTGGTTGATGAAGCCGAAGCTCTCGTTCATCATGCCGGCCCAGACGAGAGCCGACAGGAAGGCGGGGAACGCGTACGGAAGGATCAGGATGATCCGGTACCCGTTGCGGAACCGCATCCGGGTGTTGTTGAAGACCAGCGCGAGCAGGAGCCCGAGGAAGAACGTCGTGGCGACCGAGATCAACGCGAACGCGAAGGTCCACAGCGTCACGGAGATGAGCGGTCCGCGGATCGACGAGTCGGTGACTGCGCGCACGAAGTTGTCGAAGCCGACCGTGGTCTGCCAACCCGGGAGCAGCTGCTCGCCGTCGTCGGCGGTGAAGGCTCCTTCGCCGGTGTCGGAGTACACCGTGCCCGTGGTCGTGTCGGTGATGGTGTCGGCGGCCTCGTCGTAGGCGAGGGTCGAGACGTACAGGTACCCCTTCTGCCCGTCGGGTGCGCGCAGGCTGCCGTCGTTGGGATCATCGCTGAAGGGGACCGACAGCTTCTCGAGCTCTTCGGAGAGGGTGAACACCGTGGCCAGCGGGAGCGTCGTCCAGCCCTCGACCGCGACGGCCTGCCCGCCCTCGAACTCGGCATCCACCTCTTCGAGCGGCTGCTCCGCCGTGCCGAGGAGCGCGTCGCCGGACTCCGGGTCGGTCACGAGGAGACCGTAGGTGCCGAACTGTTCGACGACCGTGACCGGATAGGTGGGAGAGTCTTCGACCCGCTCCTGCGCGGAGGCGAGAAGCGAGGAGATCGCCTGATCCTTGGTGCCGTTGTGCCCGGTGCCGTAGTTCGTGAATCCGATGTAGCCGGTGTAGAGCAGCGTGAACACCTGGAACAGGATCAGGAAGATGATTCCCGGCGTGAGGTATTTCGCGGCGATGCGCTTGCGGGAGAAGTAGATGTAGTTGACGAGGACGGCCACCGCGACGACGATGCCGAGGATCAGCCACTCCTTGTTGGCGAAGAGCACGAACGCCGCGTACAGCGCGATCGCGTCGACGACCGCCAGCAGGAGGATCTTCAGCAGCATCCAGCCGATCGGGCCGGATGCCGCCTCGGCGATCTTCGCGGCCTGGCGCTGGCGTCTGGTCGGAGGGGCAGTGCGCTCGTCGATGTCTGTCATCTCGTCCTCGTCATGATCCTGCCGGGGCGGACGGAGAGGTCCGCCCCGGCAGGGCCAGTGGGTGCTGTTACTTGATGGCGGCGGTCACGTCGTCGACGAGCTTCTGCCACATCGCCGTCGGGTCCGCACCGTTGATGATCGCGGCCTCGGCGACGCCCCAGAATTCCCACACCGCGCCCATGGCCGGGATGGCGGGCATCGGGACGGCGTCTTCACCGACAGCCTGGAAGCCGGCGATGATCGGGTCGGACGCGGCGGTGTCCGCAGCGGCGGTGAGCGCGGGCAGGATGTTGCCGGCCTTGAAGAGCTCGAGCTGCACGTCTTCGGTGCCGATGTAGTTGACGAGGAAGTCGTTCGCGGCGACCTTGTTCTTCGACTCGGAGCTGACGAAGAAGCCCTTGACGCCGGCGAACGGCGAAGCGGTCTCGCCGGTCGGGCTCGGGATCGGGTCGATCGCGACGTTGATGCCGGCCTCGGTCGCGGCACCGACGTTCCACGGACCGGTCAGCCAGAAGGCGGCGGTGCCGTCGAGGAACTGCTGCTTGGCGATCTCGCCGTCGACGTCGGTGTTCAGCACGCCGGCAGCGCCCTGCACACCCAGCCAATCGGCGAACGCGAAGCCACCCTCGCTGCCGAGCTGCAGGTCGGCAGGGTCATAGCTGCCGGAGTCATCGGTGCCGAAGACCGGCGCACCGAAGGCCGTCTGGAACGGATACAGGTGGTACGGGTTGCCCTCGGTGCCCTGCTCGACGACGAACGTGCCCTTCGAGACCATGTCGTCGAAGCTGGTGGCCGCGGCCGGGACGAGGTCGGCGTTGCGCAGCACCGCGATGTTCTCGACCGCGTACGGCAGCATGTACACGGTGCCCTCGTAGGTTGCGGCCTGCAGCGCGACCGGAAGGTAGTCCTCGGAGCTGTCACCGAGCTCGATCGGCGCGACGACGCCGTTCGTGGAGAGCTCGCCCAGCCAGTCGTGTGCGCCCATGACGACGTCGGGGCCCTTGCCGGTCGGGACCTGCTGGATGAAGTCGTCCTTCATGTCGTCGACCGACTTGCCGACGAGCTCGACCTTGACGCCGGTCTTGTCCTCGTAGGAGTCGGCTGCGTCCTGCAGCGCATCCACGCGCTCGGCGTCGACCCAGACGACCAGCTTGCCGCCGTCCTTGGAGTCGGAGGTGTCGTCGCCGCTGGTCCCGGTGGAGCAGCCGGCAAGCGTCAGAGTCGAAACGATGGCGATCGCGCCTGCGGCGGCGATGCCCCTCTTGTTCACCTTCATTGGTGTGTGCCTCTCTCGGTGCTGGTGGCCTGCACAGACTGCAAGCGCTTACAGTATGCATCGGATCCGGGGATTTTCGCAATGAACGGAGGCGTCGATATCAAGCCGTGACCGGGAGGACTGGAGGTGCGCAGCCTGGAAACGCTTCCACGGAGCGACCAGGCTCTCCGACAATGTGCACGCACTGAGCCCCTGAGTAGGATGAAACCATGGCAGACAGCTCATTTGACATCGTCTCGAAGGTCGACCATCAGGAGGCCGAGAACGCCCTGAACCAGGCCCGCAAGGAGATCGAGCAGCGCTACGACTTCAAGGGCACCGGCGCATCGATCGCCTGGAGCGGCGAGAGCATCCTCATCATCGCGAACACCGAGGAGCGGGCGAAGGCCGTGCTCGACGTGTTCCAGTCCAAGCTCATCAAGCGCGGCATCTCGCTGAAGAGCCTCGAGTCGGGCGACCCGTTCGCCAGCGGCAAGGAGTTCCGCATCGTCTCGACGCTCAAGGACGGCATCTCCTCGGAGAACGCGAAGAAGATCAACAAGATCATCCGCGACGAGGGCCCCAAGGGCGTCAAGAGCCAGATCCAGGGCGACGAACTGCGCGTGCAGTCCAAGAGCCGCGACGACCTGCAGTCGGTCATCGCCCTTCTGAAGGGCTCCGACCTCGATCTCGATCTGCAGTTCATCAACTACCGCTAGGCGGGCCCCCACCTGCACGACGAAAGGCCCCACTCGGCGCACGACCGAGTGGGGCCTTTCGTCTGCCCACGGGCGTGACTTCGGTCTTCCAGGGCGGAGCGGTAGGATCGCATACCGGAATATGGGCCCGAGTGGCCAAGACTGGAAAGGTCGCCGACAGCCGTGTGCCCCCACACGCGTCGACAGGCGTAGATCGTGTTGGGAACCGACGCGACTCATGATGTGGTGGCCCACCCGGGGCGAATCATGGGGATGCTCGGGAAATGAAGGGCAACTGGGGGCAGGTCCATGAGCATTATCGGATCGACGAGTGTCGGCGAGAGCAAGCAGCTTCTGGCCGAAGAGGTGTTCCACCACCTGGGCAGACAGATCATCGAGGGCACGCTCGAGGCCGGCGAACGCATTCGCGACGTCGACGTGGCCGAGGAACTGCACGTGTCGCGAACACCCGTCCGCGAAGCGCTTCAGCGTCTGGAGCGGCTGGGGATGGTGACGATGTATCCGAGCCGGTACACCGAGGTGACCGAGGTGACCTCGGAGACGATCGCGCAGTCCCTCGAGTTCGCCGGGTACCAGGCGGGGATCGCCGCGCGGCTGGCCGTGCCGCGGATCAGCGACGCGCAACGCGATCACGTGGTCCGTCTCGTTGCCGGGATGCACGCATCTCTCGAGAAGGCGGAGACGACTTCGGACGCTCGATGGGCCGTGTTCTCGTATCTCGGGGATCGGAGCGGCAACGCGCAGCATCGCACGCTGATGGAAGACGCGAGCATGGTCCTGTTCCGCAACCTCCGCGACTGGGTGGTCCCCCGGGCTGACCACGCCCGCATGCGCGAGGTGTACGTCGCCTTCGCAGCAGCTGTCCGCAGTGGGGACGGCGACGAAGCGGAGCGCCTCGTCCGGACGATGTACTACCTGTGACGCGAGCTCAGGTCGCCGCTCGCCAGCCCGTGACCCAGCGCTCCAGACGTCGATAGGCATCCTCGCGCGCGTCATGGCGTGAGAGGAAGACATCGTGCAGCGCACCGTCGATGCGCTCCACCGTGACGCTCGTCCCGAGACGCAGCGCCGCGCGCGCGATGTCGTCGACGACGAGCACGGAATCAGCGGCGGTGAGCTCGTCCGACCACCGCGTCGGCGGAACGAACCGCGAAGAGAGCAGCACGCACACCGGAGCCGTGATCGCCAACCCTGCCGCCACGGTCTTGTGTCCGGAGAGGATCGCGTGCAGCCAGCCCGCGTACACGGCCATGGTCTGTGCCGGGCGCCAGAGCGGATTCACCTCCATCGGATCATCGGGATCGGCGACCTCCTGCTGTGCACGGGTGTAGAAACCGAGATCGACCTGCGGCGCCGCCTCCATCGGTCGGATCCGCGCCTGCAGCTCCACCATGGGGGCGATCGCCGCGCGCGCCGGCGCGAACTGGAACTCCAGCCAGGGGCTGTTCAGGATCACGGCATCCGCCGCACCGGCGTGGCGTGAAGCCCAGAGACTGAGGATGAGCCCGCCGGTCGAATGCCCGAGCAGCACCAGGCGCCGCGAAGACTCGGCGCCGCCCTCGCCTCGCCCCATGGCATCCAATGCCGCACCGATGTCTTCGTCGTAGGTTGCGAGGTCGGCGACGTACCCCGGCGTCTGCCCGTCGCGAAGGCTGCGGCCGTACTTGCGGAGATCGAGAGCGAAGAACCGGGCTCCGCGCGAGGTCCAGAAGCGCGCGAGCCGCTTCTGGAAGAAGTAGTCGGACCAGCCGTGCACGTAGAGCACGTCGACGCCGTCGAGCAGCGGCCATCGACCGCGGATGCGTTTCCAGAGGTCCGGCTCGGCAGGAAGCGCGCGGACGAGGGTCGCCACCACCGGACCCTGCTCGTCTGTGCCGAGTTCGAGGGTCAGCTGCTGGAACTCATCCCCGAGCACATCCGGGACCCATTCGGTCATGCCTGCCTCCCCCGTCGTCGCCAGGCTAGCCGACGATTCCCCGGGCAGCGGAGGCGAACCGCCTACTCGCCGCGGGAGACGCGCACCATCTCGTCGCGCGGGACCACCTTGACGCGGGCGCGCTCCTCGGGCGCCCCGAGGGAGATCTCATGCTCGTCGAGACGGTGCCATCCGTCCAGGTCGGTCCACCGGACGCCGCGTTCCTGCAGCAGTTCGACGATGGACTCCTCGGAGGGATCCTCCGGGTGCCACCAGGAGCCCTGGTCGTTGATGATGTGCCGCACGGTCTCCATCGCGTCGGACTTGGTGTGACCGATCAGACCCACCGGGCCGCGCTTGATCCATCCGGTGGCATAGATGCCGGGGACGCGCTCGTTCGAGTCCTTCGCGAGCACCTGACCCTCGCGGTTCGGGATCACACCGTGCTTCTTGTCGAAGGGCACGCCGGGCAACGGCGAGCCGAAGTACCCGATCGCGCGGTACAGCGCCTGGATCGGCACTTCGCGCAGCTCGCCGGTTCCCACCGCACCGCCCTGACCGTCCGGCTGCGTGCGCTCATAGACCAGTGCCGCGACGCGACCGTTCTCGTCCTTGCGCACCTCGACCGGCCGCGCCCAGAAGTGCAGGTGCAGACGACGCGAGGCCGTGCCCCCCGCGTTGTTGACCGAGTCGCGCTTGCGCCACGACTGCAGGATGCGGTCGATGACCATGACCTGCTTGTTGCTGGCGACGGCATCCTTCGCAGCCTCGTCATAGTCGAAGTCCTCGTCGTAGACGACCATGTCGACATCGCGCAGCTCACCGAGCTCGCGGAGCTCCAGCGGCGTGAACTTGACCTGTGCGGGACCACGGCGACCGAAGACGTGCACGTCGGTGATCTCGCTGGCCTTGAGGCCCTCGTAGACGTTGGCCGGCACCTCGGTGACGAGCAGGTCCTCGGCGTGCTTGGCGAGCATGCGCGCGACGTCGAGCGCCACGTTGCCGTTGCCGAGCACTCCGACGGATGCGGCATCCAGCGGCCACTCGCGCGGCACGTCGGGGTGTCCGTCGAACCAGCTGACGTAGTCGGCGGCGCCGTAGGAGGCGACGGCATCGATCCCGGGGATCTCCATCGACGTGTCGCGAATGGCTCCCGTCGCGAAGATGACGGCGTTGTAGTGCTTCTTCAGGTCGTCGAGGGTGAGGTCCTCACCGAAGCGCACGTTGCCGAACAGGCGGATGTCGCCGCGGTCGAGCACGTCGCGCAGCGCGTTGACGATGCCCTTGATGCGGGGGTGGTCGGGGGCGACGCCGTAGCGGACGAGTCCGTACGGAGCAGGGAGCTGCTCGAAGAGGTCGATCGAGACGTCGAACTTGCGCTCGGCCTTCAGCAGGATGTCCGCCGCGTAGATCCCGGCGGGGCCCGCACCGACGATGGCCAGTCTGAGCTTGGTCATGGGAGGTCCTTTCATCTGCCGACACAGCCGGCGCGCGACCCGAAGGCCGCGAGCAGTCAGCTGGAGCGTTCGGCGAGGGTCTCTGCGAATCGGGTCAGTGCCTCGCGCACGGTGCCACGCGGCAGCGGTGCGAGCGCATCGACGGCATCCCGCGTCCACGCGTGCGCGAGCTCGAGGGTCTTCTGCGTCACCAGGTGATCGCGCAGCTCGTCGAGGGGGCCGTCGAGGATCGACGGGTCTGCGCCATCGGCGATGAGGGCCACCCCGTCGTCGATGCGCGCGGCGAGGTCGACGGCGGCGTCATCGTGCTCGGCCTTCAACAGCAGGTACGGCATGGTCGGGACGCCGGCGCGGAGATCGGTGCCGGGCACCTTTCCGGTCTCTTCGGGCTTGGCCGACAGGTCGATCACATCGTCGAGCAGCTGGAACGCGACGCCGATCTTCTCGCCGTACACGCGCAGCGGCTCCTCGTACTCGCTCGGCGCGTTGGAGAAGATCACACCGCCCTGCGTGGCGGCGGCGATGAGCGAGCCGGTCTTGTCGGCGAGCACCTGGATGTAGAACGCGATCGGGTCGTCATCCTGCTGCGGACCGAGGGTCTCGTGCATCTGACCGAGGACCAGGCGCTCGAACGTGTCGGCCTGGAGCCGGATCGCGCGTTCACCGAGCCGGGACATCAGCTGGCTGGCGCGGGAGAAGAGGATGTCGCCCGTGAGGATGGCGATGTTGTTGCCCCACACCGCATGCGCCGCCGGCACGCCACGCCGGCGGTCGGCGCCGTCCATGACGTCATCGTGATAGAGCGAGCCCAGGTGGGTGATCTCCAGCGCCTTGGCGACATCGATCACCTCGGAGGTGTTGCCGTCACCGAGTTGAGCGGCGAGGAGCGTGAGCACCGGGCGGATGCGCTTGCCACCCGCCTCGTAGAGATAGCGGCTGGCGGCATCCGCCAACGGGTCGGCGACGCGGACGTCTTGCGCGAGGCCGGTCTCGACGAGCTCGAGGCCGTCTTCGATCGCGCGGGCGACCTTGCGTGCGGCAGGGCCGATGAAGACGCGGTCGCTGAACCCCAGACGGCTCGCCAGCCGCGAACCCGGGGCGATGGGGCTCGAAGTCACGGTCCCAGCCTACCTGCGCCGGGATGCCGCAGTTGCGTGCGAGGCGCTCACGCGGGCTTGCGCGCTCGGTGCAGCGCCACGATGCCGAACGTGAGGTTGCGGTAGGCCACATCGCTCCAGCCCGCTTCGCGGATCCAAGCCGACAGCTTCTTCTGGTCGGGCCACTCGCGGATCGACTCGTTCAGGTAGTCGTACGCGTCGCCGTTGGTGCCCGCCACCCGGGCGACCCGGGGCAGCACCTGCGCGTTGTAGAAACGGTACGCACCGCGGAACAGCTTGCCGGGGGGCGTGGAGAACTCGTTGATCACGAGCCGGCCGCCGGGCTTGGTCACCCGGTACAACTCACTCAGCGCCTTCTTCGGGTCGTTGACGTTGCGCAGCGCATACGACATCGTGACCGCGTCGAACTCGCCGTCCGCGAACGGAAGCGCCGTGGCATCCGCCTGCACGAAGGACAGGTTGCGCATCGCTCCGTGCCGGCGCTCCCCCTCGGCCAGCATCCCGGGCGAGAAGTCGGCCGCGACCACCTCGGCACCGCTCCGCGCGAGAGACGCCGACGACGACGCGGTGCCGGCGCCGAGATCGAGGATCCGCTCCCCCGGCTTCGGTGCGACCGCACGGGTGGTCGCCGCGCGCCACAGCACGTCGTTGCCGAACGTCATGGCCGTGTTCGTGCGGTCATACCCGGCCGCGACCTGGTCGAACATGCCGCTGACGCGGGCGGGGTCCTTGCCGAGATCGGCGCGGTTCTTCTCGTTCGAAGTCACGCGTTCAGTCTAGGCGCGAGCCCCAGGGCTTCGAGGCGGTCGAGCCACGGATCGGCCGTGGCATCGTCGAACGGGGCGACCTGCGCGCGGACCCGTTCCTCGAGGTCGAGCGCGAGCGTCTCGAGGTGCTCCATGACGTCGGCCGGATAGCCGTAGCGGGCGCTGTGCTCCGCCCACTCGTCACGGTCGTCGACCCAGGTGCCGCGGGCGCCGGCCACGCGCACGACATCGAGGTCCATGTCGATGCCGGTCGCGAGGAGCGGGTCGTCGGACCAGTGGATGTCCCAACCGAGGTCGATGTAGATGCGCATGCCGCGGCGGTGGCGACGGTTCACCGTCACGGCGTGATCGCCGCTCGCAGGGACGAGCGTGACGTTGGGCCCTCCGGCATGGAACTCGGCGCCCGGTCGGAAGCTGTGCCAGCCCACCGGCTGCCCGATCCAGTCGCCCCACTCGTCGGCGCCGAGATACACGCACTCGTGCCGCCAGTGCGGCGACCCATCCCACTTGCGCCACTGGAAGACCATCTCGGTGCCGGGTGCGGGGCGTGCGTCGCTCATCCGTTCACCCTACGACGGCGCGGATCCGTGGCTCCTGTCCGGCATAGGCTGGATGCGTGCACACCACCCACCTGGTCGTGGAGACCCGAGAGATCGACCCGGTCGAAGACCTCCTCGCCTACGCGGATCCCGCCCGCCCGCTCGCCTGGCTGCGGCGCGGAGACGGCATCGTCGCGGTGGGGGAACCGGTGGCCGAGGTCCGCCCTCCTGCGGGCGCCGGAGAGTCACGCACCGCCGTGCTCGCGGCCCTCTGGCGCGAGATGACCGCCCAGGCCGAGATCTCCGACCCCGTGGGCCTGCCCGGCAGCGGGCTGGTGGCGTTCGGCGCGTTCGCCTTCGACGAGGAATCGGCAGCGGACAGTGTGCTCGTCGTGCCGAGTCAGGTGCTCGGGCGTCACGGCGATCGCTTCTGGGAGACCCGCATCCGGCTCGCCGGATCGCCCGCCGCCGACGAGGCGTTCGCCACGCAGCCGTACGGCCCGCACTGGGCCGGCACGGTGGGACCGGGAGCCCAGAGCCCGCAGGGGTACCAGGACTCGGTGCGCCGAGCGCTCGGCCGCATCGCCGACGGGGAGCTGAGCAAGGTCGTGCTGGCGCGCGACCTCACCGGCAGCATCCCTGCAGGATCGGACCTGCGCCGACTCGTGCGCGCCCTGTCGACCGGCTACCCCGACACCTGGGCCTTCGCAGTGGACGGGCTGATCGGCGCGAGCCCGGAGACCCTCGTCACGGTGCACGACGGCACGGTGACCGCTCGTGTGCTCGCCGGCACCATCGGCCGCGGGGCGGACGCGGATGCCGACACCGCGGCATCCTCCCACCTCGCCTCGAGCACGAAAGATCTCGACGAGCACCAGTACGCGGTGCAGAGCGTGCTCGCCTCCCTGCGCTCCCACACCCGGGCACTGGCCGCCAGCGAGCAGCCGTTCCTGCTGAAGCTGCCGAACCTCTTCCACCTCGCGACCGATGTCGAGGGCGAGCTCGCAGACGGCGAGTCGGCGCTCGACCTGGTGCAGGTGCTGCATCCGACCGCCGCTGTCGCCGGCACTCCGACCCCTGCGGCCATCGCCGCCATCCGGGACCTCGAGCCCTTCGACCGCGGACGCTACGCCGGCCCGGTCGGCTGGGTGGACGCCGCGGGCAACGGCGAGTGGGCGATCGCGCTGCGCTGCGCCCAGTTCACCGCAGGCTCGGATTCGATCGGGGTGACCGCGTACGCCGGCGCCGGGATCGTCGCGGGGTCCGACCCGGAGAGCGAGCTGCTCGAGACGCGGGTCAAATTCCGGCCGCTGGTCGACGCGCTGGCCTGAGCCTGCTCAGCTCGCGGCGAGACGCTTCTTCTCGGCCTCGACGTCGAAGTCGGCGACCGGCCACTGCGGGTCGATGTCCTCGAGCGCCGCGAGCAGCAGTTCCTGCACCGCGAGGCGGGCGTACCACTTGGCGTTCGCCGGGATGACGTGCCACGGAGCGACCTCGGTGGAGGTCCGGTCGAAAACGGTCTGGTATGCCTGCATGTACTGCGGCCACAGCATCCGCTCGTCGACATCGCCGGGGTTGTACTTCCAGTGCTTGTCGGGGCGGTCGAGCCGCTCCATGAGCCGCTCCTTCTGCTCCTCCGGCGAGATGTGCAGCATGACCTTGATGATGCGGGTGCCGGATGCCGCGACACGGGCCTCGAACTCGTTGATGGCGTCGTAGCGGCGCTCGATCTCCGGGCCGTCCGCCAGCTCGCGGACCTTCCCGATCAGGACGTCTTCATAGTGGGAGCGGTCGAAGACGCCGATGAAGCCCGGCTCGGGCAGACGCTTCTCGACGCGCCAGAGGAAGTCGTGGCTGCGCTCCTCGGGCGTGGGCGCCTTGAACGCAGCGAGCGCGACGCCCTGCGGGTCGACGCCGCCGACGACGTGCCGCACGATGCCGCCCTTGCCCGCCGAGTCCATCGCCTGCAGCACCAGCAGGACGGCGTCGTTCGCCTCTCCGACCCGGCTCTCGGCGAACAACCGCTCCTGCAGGTCGTTCAGCTTCTCGAGCCCTGCCGCGAGGTCGCGGGCGCCGTGCGACTTGCCGCCGACGTATCCGGGCTTGGTGTCGGGGTCGAGGTCGGCGAGGCGGAATCCCTCGCCCACTCGCAGCGTCTGCGTCCAGGTGTGCGCGTCCATACGCACATACTGCCAGTCAACGCGGCAGCGGGACCTCGATGATCTGGCGGCCACCGCGCGGGGAGGTCAGCGCCTGGTCGAGCGCGGTGCGGGTGGTGACCCGCTGGTACTCCCACCCGTAGGCCAGGGCGAGCTGCTCCAGGCGCACGGTGTGCGGGGTGTAGAACGCTCGATCGAGGTCGGCAGGACGCGCGGACCCTGCGACCTCCAAGGAATCGAAGATGGTGCCGCCGCCGTCGTTGCCGACGATGACCTGGAGCCGGGGCTCGGTCTCATCCGGAGGCAGCAGCAGCGCACCGACGTCGTGCAGGAAGGCGAGGTCGCCCAGCAGCACCCTCGTCACCCCGGGGGCTCCGGCCGCCTGGCTGGCGAGCGCGATGCCGGTCGCCGTCGCGATCGTGCCGTCGATCCCGGCGAGCCCGCGGTTGGCGTGCACGGGCACCTTCTTGCCGCCGAGCACCTGGTCGGCCACGCGCACGAGCCGCGACGAACCGAACACGAGCCGGTCGTGGGGCCAGGTCGCCCGCCACACGGCATCGACCAGGAGCGCGCGGTCGAGCGGACGACGGACGGCATCGAGCTCGGCTCTGACGGCTTCTCTGCGGGCGGCGAAGTCCGTGGAGGCCAGCCCGTCGGGGTCGGGCGCGTTCTCGCTCAGGTCGACGACCTCGGCGGCCGAGGCCTGAAGCCATTCGCCGAGCCAGGCACGGTCGGCGGGCCCGGGGGCGACGGACACGGCGCCGACGGCACGGGTGTGGTGGTTGAGGTTCAGCTCCTCCCCTCCGCGGCGCACCGCGATCACGTCGACATCCGCGCGCGAGAGGAGGGCTGCCGCCTCACGGCTCAACGTCGGATGCCCGAGCACGATGACGCGTTCGACGCGACCGCCGAGTTCTTCGCGCGACAGCAGCCGGCGGTAGCCGTGCACGAGCTGTCGCCCGAACCGCGCACCGCTGACGATCTCCGCGATCAAAGGCCAGCCGCCCGTGTAGGCGATCTCCTCGGCGTCGGCGCCCGCATCGGCGCCGGCGATCACGACCGTGCGCGGACCACGATCGAGTTCGAACGGCTCGGCGGCGGGTTGAGCCGGCGCCTCGCCGGGAGTGACGGTGACCGCGGAGAGGGCCCCCGAGAGCGGCTCTCTGGCGGGGAGGTTCAGGTGCACGGGTCCTGCGACGCCGGGCAGTGCACCGTCGACCTGGCGCACACCCATCGCGACCGTCACGGCGCGCTCGGCGAGTCCTGCCCATTCGCCCTCCCCCGGCACGGGGGCATCCACCTGGTCACGCACCCAGGGGTGGAAGAGGCCGTCCTGGAGCGTCGCCTGATTCGCGCCGACCCCGCGCAGCTCGGGTGGGCGATCGGCGGTCAGCAGCAGCAGCGGCACACCGGAGTGGAACGCCTCCAGCACCGCGGGAAGGAGGTTGGCGACGGCCGTGCCCGAAGTGCAGATCACCGCGGCGGGCACACCCGTCTCCCGGGCGAGCCCGAGTGCGGTGAACCCGGCGACGCGTTCATCGATGCGCACGTGCACGCGGACGTGCCCGTCGTCGGCGAAGCGCACGGCGGCGAGCGCGAGCGCCTGCGACCGCGACCCCGGGGACAACACGATGTCGCGCACACCGTGCGCGACGAGGTCGGCGAGCAGGGACGCCGCGGCATCCATCGCCGGCGACGACGTCACGGGCGCGGGTCCGAGGCGGGAGGCTCGTCGGTCTCCTCGTCCAGACGGGCGAGCTCCTCTTCGAGGCGGCGGATGCGCGCATCCTGCTCGGTCTTGCTGATGCTGCGGAGGAACGCCGGGTCGTCATCCGGGGCGATGACGGGGCGCACACCGCTGTCGTTCGCACGGCGCCGGCCGATCACGAACCAGAGGATCCCACCGATCACGGGGAGGAGCACCACGATCGCGATCCAGGCGGCCTTGGACACACCCCGGTGCCGCGTCGCCGGCTGCACTGCGCAATCGACGATGCTGTACACCCAGAACACGGCGGCGAGGAAGCCGCCGACGATCAGTAGTCTCGCCACCCTTCCAGTGTAGGCGTGTCAGCGCCGGCCCGGCCCCGGAGAGACAGAGGCGCCGTTGCTAGACTGCGCGGGAAATGCTGCCCTCATCGCTGGATCGGATGCCGCGAGCGCGGGCTGACCGGATGCTGATCGCCCGCGCGATCACCGCCGTCGGCCTCGCGCTCCTGCTCGTGATCGGCGCCTGGTCCAGCTCCCACGGACCGGCCGATGTGCACGCCTCCCTCTGCCTCGCGTCCGGCGTCTCCCCCTCGGCCGGCACCGCAGCCGCCGACGACGGCGCCGACAGTGCGACGACCATCGACGTGCTCTCCTCCGACTTCGGCGTCTGCGTGCTCGCCGTGCTGTGCGGCGTCGCGCTGGTGCTGCTGTTCCTCCGGCTCCGCGGCCGCGACTCCCGGCCCCTCGGCACCCGCATTCCCCGCCTGACGTCGCCGAGCCGCGCCGGCCCGCGCACCGTCGTCCCCGCCCTCTCCCTCACACAGCTCTCGATCTCCCGCACCTGATCTCCGACGCGTGCACCGAGCCGCCTCGCGCGGCATCCACCCCCGTCGTACCCCTGTGTCTGGAGACCCCATGAAGAACTCTGTCAAAGCGACCCTGGTCGCCATCGCCGTCGTCATCGTGCTGCTGATCGTCGGCATCGTGTTCGCCCTCAACCAGAGGGCGAACACCGCGCCACCCGAAGGCGAGGAGCGGCCGACCGTCCGCACCGATTCGCATGTGCTCGACGACGGCGGCGAGGGCGCCGTCACCGTGGTCGAGTTCCTCGACTTCGAGTGCGAGGCGTGCGGGGCGTTCTACCCGATCGTCGAGGAGCTGCGCGGGAAGTTCGAGGGCAAGATCACCTACGTCGTCCGCTACTTCCCGCTGCCCGGACACATCAACTCCACGCAGGCCGCCCTCGCCGCCGAAGCCGCGGCACAGCAGGACCGATTCGAGGACATGTACCACCGGCTGTTCGAGACCCAGGCGCAGTGGGGCGGTCAGACCGAGGAGACCCCCGAGGTGTTCCGCGGCTTCGCCGAGGACCTGGGCCTCGACATGGACGCGTACGACGCCGCGATCGCCGACCCCGCCACCGCGGAGCGCGTGCAGGCCGACAAGAGCGACGGCGAGAAGCTCGAGGTGAGCAGCACCCCGTCGTTCTTCGTCGACGGCCGGAAGGTCGAGCTGCAGGAGTGGGATGACCTCGAGCAGGCGATCGATCAGGCCGTCAACGGCTGAGTCCGCGCGCCTCTGACACTGTCGAAACCCCGGCCTCTCGCCGAGACCCCGCGGTGCGCACCGCAACACGAGGGGGTCTCGGCGAGAAGCCGGGGTCTCGGCTGCGCTCCCGATACGCTGAGACCAAAATCAGGGAGAGGGCCCGGACGACCATGGAACTGACGTCGATTCTGCAGGGGACGCACAACGCTCGAGAGCTCTCCGGGCTCCCGCTCACCGGTGGAGGAACGCTCGCCTCCGGCCTCCTCTTCCGCTCCGACGCCCTCGCAGGGCTCACCGCCGAGGGGCTGCAGGAACTCGTCGACCTGCGGATCGGAACCGTGATCGACCTGCGCACCGATGGCGAGCGCTCCCGCGCGGCAGACCGGCTTCCCGAAGACGGCAGCGTCACCCTGCTGCCGCTGCCGATGCAGGGCGGGGCCATGGACGAGATGGTCAAGCAGCTGCTTCCCGCAACGGCCGGCGCCAGCCTGTCGGTGACCCAGGTCGCCGACGTGCTCAAGCAGGTGCCGACGCTGGAGGGGCTGTACGTGGCGATCCTCGAGGCCAGCGCCGTGCACTTCGCGACGGTGGCGCGCACCGTGCTCGACGCCTCTCGCACCGACCACCCCGGAGTGCTGTTCCACTGCACCGCGGGCAAGGATCGCACCGGTCTCGCCGCAGCGATCCTGCTGTCGGTGGCCGACGTGCCACGCGACGCGATCGTCGCGGACTACACGCAGACGGAGCAGAACCTCGCTCTCGGTTTCGCGGAAGCGCTCACCGGGCTCATCACCTCGCTCGGCGTCCCCCTCACTCCCGCGCTCAAGACGCTCGCGACCGAGTCTCCTGCGTCGGCGATCGAGGCGGCCCTGGACTGGATCGACGCGAACCACGGCGACGTCGCCGGCTATCTGCGCAGCGGCGGCATGACGAACGACGAGATCGCGGACCTCCGCCGGGTGCTGCGCGGCGAGTAGCACCCGGCGCGCAGCGGCACGCTGTCCCCCTGTCGCCGAGCGCTCCCGCGGAGCACAATGACGGTATGAGCGCTGGCTCACCGCCGGACGAGCCGGAGCCGGAACCGGCACCTGTATCGGACCACGAGGTCGAGGGCACACGCGCCGTACCCGCGGAATCGGATGCGGCGCTCGGTCGGCGCGCGCAGATCCTCGCCACCGAGCACTGGGGGCTGCTCGCCGCACGCAGTACGGCGCAGAGCGAGGTGCTCACGCGCATCACGATCTTCCTCACCCTGGTGTCGGCGGGGCTCGTGACGATCGGACTCCTCGGCCAGGCGTCACGCTTCGCGGGCTGGTTCGGCGGCGCTTCCCTCGCCATCCTCGCGTTCCTCACCCTCATCGGGTTCATGACGCAGGTGCGCGTGATGAACGTGTCCGAGGAGGACATGATGTACGTCGTCGCGATGAACCGGCTCCGCGGCGCCTATGTCGATCTCGATCCGCAGGTCGAGGAGATCTTCCTGGCGTCGACGTATGACGACCCGGCCGGGATGAAGCAGACCTACTCGTTTCTCCGGCGCCGCAGCGTGAGCATCCTCCTCGGTAGCTCTGTCATGCTGCTGATCGTCGTGAACGCGTGCGTCGCCGGACTGCTCGTCGGCTGTGCCGTCGTCGCCGCGGGCGGGGCCCTGGGGTGGGCGGTCGGCGTCGGCGTCACCCTGGGGCTGCTGTACGCCGCGGGGTTCATGACCTTCGGCGGCTTCGGCTTCCGTTCGGCCTGGAGTCACTACGTCCCGCGGCGCACGACTCCCGCCGCGTGAACCCCATCGCTACGCTGAGCGCATGACTGCGGAGCGCTCCCCCACGCCCCACCCGGCCGTCGCCGTCGTCCGCCGCATCCCGGCGACGCTGATCATGGTGCTGCTGATCCTCGTCGTCGGCGTGGCCTGGAACGGGCTCTGGGCGCCGTTCGAAGACACGAAGCTGTTCCCGACCGTGGCCTACGGCCTGCCGAACCTCGCCGACGGCAAGTGGTGGACTCCGCTGACCGGCACCTTCTTCGTGAACCAGCCGTGGGTCTACCTGTTCACGATCGCCGGCTTCTGGGGCATGGCCTACCTGGAGTTCCGCCGCGGTTCGCGCGTGGCACTCGCCTACTACTGGATCGGTCAGCTGTTCGCGATCTTCGCCACCGCGCTGCTGCTCCTTGTGCTTTCGCAGTTCCCCTGGGAGTGGGCCACGACCCAGGCGCAGGCACTCGACGTCGGAGCATCCGGTGGGACCATGGCCTGCATCGCCGCCGCCGTCGGACTGTTCCGTCCACCCTGGCGGGTGCGCGGCTGGCTGATCCTGCTCGGCTTCGTGTTCATCGCGATGCTTTTCTGGGGCCAGCTGGCCGACCTCGAGCACCTGCTGGCGGTGCTGCTGATCCTCGCTGTCGACCGCTCACTGCGGGTGCAGCGCACGACCGTCCGCGAGCAGAGACTGATCGCCGTCGTCGCGATCCTCGTCCTCGGCGCGGTCGAGATCATCACGACCCTCCTGCCCACCGATGGTCCGTTCGGTCCCACCGAGCCCGCGTCCGGGGGATTCATCGACCTCGCGATCGACCTCGTCGTGATCCTCGTGCTCGTCAACGGCCTGCGCCGCGGCCGCCGCTGGACGTGGGTGATCGCGCTGCTGCTCGGACTCTTCAACATCCTGGTCGCGGCCCTCGTGCTCGCCCTCATCACGGTCTTCAGCCAGGCGCAAGTCGACTTCCGCTGGGACGGCGAGACCGAGCTCGCCTTGGCGAACGGATTCCTCTGGTTGATCATGCTCGTCTACCTCATCCGGGTGCGCCGGGCGTTCGGGGCCCGACGCCAGACGAAGCTCGGCATCCAGCCCTCCCCCACGACGGAGGACATGAAGAAACAGCTGCGCACGCATGGCGGAGGGACGCTGTCGTGGATGACGACCTGGGACGGCAACAGCTACGCGCGCGTGGCCGGGGGCATCGTCGCGTACCAGCGCCGCAACGGCGTCGCGCTGGCGCTGGCGGATCCGATCGGACCGGCGGATGCTCGCGCCGAGGCGGTGACGGAGTTCGTCCGCACCGCCGAGCAGGCCGGCCTCGTGCCGTGTTTCTTCAGCGCCGACGAGGCCACGCGCGCTGCGGTGCCCTCGACCTGGCGCAGCATCGTCGTGGCCGACGACACGATCGTCGACCTGCCGGGGCTCGAGTTCACGGGCAAGCGGTGGAACTCGGTGCGGACCTCGCTCAACAAGGCCGGCCGCGAGGACATGACCTTCCGGATGACGCACCTGAAGTCCGAGTCGTGGGGCGTGCAGCAGCAGCTGCGTGCGATCTCCGAGGCCTGGGTCGGCGACAAGGATCTGCCCGAGATGCGCTTCACCCTCGGCACGCTCGATGAGGCGGAGGACCCCGAAGTGCGACTCGCGTTGGCCGTCGCACCCAACGGCGACATCGATGGCTTCCTCTCGTGGCTGCCCGTGTACGGCGGCGACGGCGCGGTGCGCGGGTGGACCCTCGATCTGATGCGCCGCCGCGACGGTGGGTTCGGCCCGGTGATGGAGTACCTCATCGGCTCCTCCGCCAAGCAGTTCTCCGAGGAGGGGGCCGAGATCATGTCGCTCTCCGGCGCTCCCCTCGCCCACGACTATCCGCCGGACGCCGGCGTGATCGCCGCGCTGAGCGACCGCCTCGCGGATGCCCTGGAACCGGTCTACGGCTTCGGGTCGCTGCACCGCTTCAAGCAGAAGTTCCACCCGCGCTACGAGACCATGTACCTCCTGTTCCGCGACGAGAGCGACCTCACGAGGATCGGCGGCGCGCTCACGCGGGCGTTCCTTCCGGATGCCACGCTGCGGCAGTTCGCCGGCGCCGGGCTCGAACTCGTGCGCGGCGGCGGGAAAGACTGACATGCTCGATGAAGACCGCCTCCGCTCCATGGCCGACGAACTCACCACCGTGCACGGGGTGCGGGCAGTCGCGCTGGGAGGCAGCCGGGCTCGGGGTACACACCGCCCGGACTCCGACATCGACCTGGGCCTCTACGTCGACGCGGACGTCGACCGTGCCGGCGTCGCGCGCGTGGCGAGCGGCTGGACGGGTGCGCCCGTGGAGGTCGCCGAACGCGGCGGATGGGGGCCATGGGTCGACGGCGGCGCCTGGCTGATCATCGACGGCGTGCCGGTCGACCTGATCCTCCGCGACGTGGACCGCGTGGCGGAGCAGTGCGCCCGCGCGGCGAGGGGTGAGTTCGCCTTCCACACTCAGCCCGGGCATCCGCTCGGGTTCCTCGACGTCGCCTACGCCGGTGAGGTCGCCACGAGCGTGCCGCTGCGCGATCCGGAAGGGCTCCTGGTCGATCTGGCCCGCCGCGTGACCCCTTACCCGGAGGCTCTGCGGCGCGCGCTCCTCGCGAACCTCTGGCAGGTCGACTTCCTGCTGAACGCTGCCCTGAAGGGCGCGAAGTCCGGTGACGTCGCCTACGTGTCGCTGTGCGGAACCACGACGACGATGCTCACCGCCCACGCCTGGCACGCCGCCGCCGGCAACTGGGTCACGAACGAGAAGGGACTCGTGACGAACGTCGCCCGCCTCCCGATCGACACCGGCGGGTTCAGCGCAGCGGCCGCCGCGGCGCTCGGGAACCTCGGGGCTTCCCCCGAAGAGCTGCTCGCATCGATCGCACGGCTCCGGGAACTCCCGCGCCCGGGGGCCAACGCACCGGAGTCCGACTGACGCACCTCGCGCGTCAGTCGGACTCGGCATCCGGGTTGCTCCGTCAGCCCACGGCATCCGCGAGCGCGACCTCGCCGTCTGCGGTGTCATGCGCCGGCCGCTTGGCCGTGTTCGCGATGTGGGCGCGGCTGACGACGATCACGGCGACGATCATGAGCCCGACGCCCAGCCAGTACGGGGCGGCGGGACTGACCAGCGCGTAGAGCCCGCCCGCGATGAGCGGAGCGACCGTGCCCATGGCCGCGTTCAGCGACTGGGTGGCACCGCCGAGCCATCCCTGCTCGTCGTCGCCGACGGCGTTCGACATCGCACCGTCCATCGCGGCCTGCGAGGCCCCCTGGCCGGCGGCGAGCATGAGGGCTCCGACGATGAACACCCACGGCTGGGCGAAGATCGAGGCGACGATCGCGAGGGCGGCCAGACCGATCATCTGCGCGATGATGCCGCTGACGATCACGCCGCGCTCTCCGATGCGCGGGAGCAGGATGCCCAGCAGCACGCCCTGGATGAGGATGTCGATGATGCCGACGGCCGCGGTCAGCAGGCCGATCTGGGTCGGGCCCCACTGGATCGAGTCGAGGGCCAGCACGCTGAAGTTGTTCACGAAGAACCCGAACGGCAGGGCGAGCAGCCCGAAGCCGATCATCAGCCCGCGCAGCTCCTTGCGGCCGAACGCCTCCTTGAAGACGGCGAACGGCTGCACGTCGCGCAGCCTGATCGTGGTGATCCTGTTGCCGGGCTTGAGGCTCTCGGGGAGCAGGAAGATGCTGAGGATCGCGATCGTGAGGGCGACGGCGGCGGTGAGGAAGACGGGCAGCTCGAGGCTCACGGTGGCCAGGAGCCCACCGATCGCCGGACCGACCATGGTGCCGATGCCGGAGAGCGCGCCGAGGATGCCGAAGCGTTTGGCACGCTGCTCGGGCGGGGTGATGTCGGCGAGATAGGCGAACAGTGCCGGGAGGTCGCCCGCCGTCAGACCCTGGATGACCCGCGCGAGGACGAGGACCCAGATCGCACCGCCGATGCCGAACAAGGCCATCGAGAAGGCCGCTCCGAATGCGGCGACGATGATGACGGGTCGACGGCCGAAGCGGTCGGAGAGGCGCCCGAGGAACGGAGCCGCAAGGAAGGCGCAGAGACCGTTGATCGCCTCGAGCACTCCCACCCAGATGGCGAGGTCGCTCTCGTGGGAGACGTACTGCAGCACGACGAAGGGCAGGACGGGGAGGACGACCGTCATCCCGATGACGGTCAGCATCGTCAGCACGATGAGCATGATCCAGGCGCGGTTCTGTTCCCGACGCGTGAGGGTGTTTGGTGAAGTCATACCGAAAGTGTAGCGATACCAGTTTTGGTGTCAAGCCAGTTTTATGGTCAGTTCACGATAGAGTGAGGAGCATGAAGACCCCAGAGCCCCTCGGGCGCCGCGAACGGAAGAAGGCCGCGACCCGCAAGGCGATCTCCGACGTCGCGACGATGATGTTCCTCGAGCGCGGCTTCGACAACGTGAGCATCCGCGAGGTCGCGGACGCCGCCGATGTCTCTCCCACCACCGTCTTCGCCCACTTCCCACAGAAGGAAGCCCTCGTCTTCGACGAGGACGACGAGCAGCGCGACCGGCTCGTCTCCGCCGTGCGCGACCGGCCGGCCGGCAGCACGATCAACCGCGCGATCCACGATTTCTACGCCGCCGAACTCCGCGCGAACGTCGACGAGCACGGCAACGACGTCACCCGCATCTTCATGCGCTTCCTCAATGAGACCCCGGCGCTGCGCGACTACGCGGCGAAGATGTGGCTCCGGCACGAGGATGCCCTCGCCGAGGCCATCGCCGACGAACTCGGTCTCGCCGAGCCGATGGCCGAGATCCGCGTCTACGCCCGGTTCGTGTTGCAGGTGCAGCTGCTGGTGAACGACAGCGACGACCCCCTCGGCACCGTCGACGCAGGGTTCCGGCTGCTCGACAGCGGGTGGGCGCCGATCGAAGCGAAGATCGCCGATTCCACGGATTGATCGGCTTCAGGTGCGACGACGTCGACGAGAGCAATCCCGTAGCGTCGCCGGTCCGTTCCGTCAACCCGATCCCTCGGCACGAACACTGCGCCTACCGTCGAGCGGACAACGACGAGGAGGCGGAGATGTTCGAAGCTCACCACGACAGGAAGCCCCGGCATGCGATCGTGACGGCGGCGGACTCCGGGATCGGTCGCGCCACCGCCGTGGCGCTCGGCGCCGCGGGAATCGACGTCGGCGTCACCTGGCACTCCGACCGCCTCGGCGCGGAGGAGACCGCGGAAGAGGTGCGCACGCATGGCGCCCGCGCCGTCGTCGCACAGCTCGATGTCACCGACATCCCGCGCTCAGGCGAGGTGATCGACGGGCTGATCGCGGAGCTGGGCGGCATCGACGTGTTCGTGAACAACGCCGGAGCGGGCGTGAGCACGCCCTTCCTCGACCTCACCCTCGGCGACTGGAACCGGGTGCTGCTCACCGACCTCACGGGCGCGTTCTTCTGTCTCCAGCGAGCGGCTCGGGCGATGGTGGCCGGCGAGCGCGGCGGCCGGCTGATCTCGGTGACGAGCGTGCACGCGCACCAGCCGATGGTCGGCTCGAGCGCCTATGACGCGGCGAAGCACGGCCTGGACGGACTCATGAAGAACCTCGCGCTCGAACTCGGCGCCCACGGCATCAGCGCGGTGAGCGTAGCGCCGGGCGAGATCGCGACGCCGATGACCGGCCAGACCGACGCCGACCCGCACACGGAGCGTCGACCGGGCATCCCCCTCGGGCGGCCCGGCGATGCCCGAGAGGTCGCCGCCCTCATCGCGTTCCTCGCGTCACCGGAGGCGGCCTACATCACCGGAACATCGCTCGTCGTCGACGGCGGCATGCTGCAGATGGGCCCGCAGGCGGGGGCGAGCATCACGAGCGACGACTGGCGCACGGTCTGACGGCTCGGCAATCCGGCGAGCGGCGGCGCCTCAGTCCTCGCGGGGCCGGCGGCGCAGACTTTTGACGTCGGTGCGGCGCTGCTTGGCCTTCAGTCGGCGTTCCTTCGAGCCCCGACTGGGCTTGGTCGGCCGCCGCGGAGGTGACGGTGGCCGCAGCGCCTCGGCCACCAGCGCGACGAGCCGATCCCGGGCGGCGTCCCGGTTGCGCAGCTGCGCGCGATGCTCGGACGCGGCGATCGTCAGGACCCCGTCCACCAGGCGCCCGCTCAGCCGCTCGAGGAGCCGCTCGCGCTGATACGGGGTGAGTGCCGCGGAGTTCGCCGCGTCCCAGACGAGTTCCGCGCGCGAGTCGGCGGTGTTCACGCCCTGTCCGCCCGGGCCCGATGACCGCGAGAAGCGCCACGACAGCTCGGCCTCGGGGATCGTGAGACCCGACGAGACCCGCAGACCGGGACGATGGGCGGAGGGCATACCTCCATCATCGGGGCTAACGGGGGCCACCGCCGCAGCGAGCGCTGTTCATTGCACGGTCAACTCGGTCCCCTGCCCCACATCGACGATCACCCCGACGTACGAGGGAATCACCTTCGCCATGTCGTCCCGCAGCTCGTCCAGCGGCGGGGTCGACCCGTCGGGGGTCGTGAGGGAGATCGTGGCGGTCAGTCCGCTCCACTGCACGGCGCCGTGGATGTGCGCATCCGGATCCCCGGCGAGCCAGTCGGTCGTCGTGTTCTGGATCTCGACCGACCACCGGCCGACGGCGACGGAGGCGATCGAGTTCGCGGCGAGCGGGATGGCGATGATGAGGCTCAGAGTCGCGACGATCGCGTAGGCCCGGCGTCGATTGGCGGTGGGTGAGGATCCGGGGTCGCGGGCGTAACCGGCCATCGTGAACACGATGCTTCCGGCGATCACCAGGGCGAAGACGTTCGAGAGGAACAGCACGAGCGCGCCGAGGGCCTCTGGCCACTGCCCCTGACCTGCGCAGACTCCGACCACCCCGAGCGGCGGCACGAGGGAGATCGCGATCGCGACACCCGGCAGCACCGCGCTGAGGTCTTTCCGGCACATCGCGAAGCCGCCGGCGAGCCCGGTCGCGAGCGCGGCCATCAGATCCATCAGGCTCGGCGACGTGCGCCCGATCACCTGCGAGTTGGTCGACAGGCTCTCCGGTGTCGCGACGAAGACGGCGAGCGCCAGCCCGAGCGCGACGACGATGCCGACCCCGCTGAGGACCCACAGGATCGAGGACACCACCAGGCGCAGATGCCCCGTGACGATCCCCCAGGCGATGCCGAGGATCGGAGTACCCAGCGGCGCGATGATCATCGCCCCGATCACCGTCGCCGTCGAGTCCGTCAGCACCCCCGCGATCGCGATGACCCCCGACAGCGTGAGCATGATGAGGAATCCGGAACGTTTGCTGAGGGTGTCTCCCGCGCTCAGATTGACTGCGTCGTCCAGCGCCTCGGCTGACAGCCGTTGCGACCGCGGGATCAGTGTCTGCGTCAATCGCGACATGTTCGGGTCCTTCGCCCTGCGCCGGATGCGTTCGTCATAGCCGAAAGCTAGGGGCGCCGGACCACATACGGCAATGGCCGGTCACCCGTGCCGGAGGAGGGTCGGCGACCGGAGTGGACGCGACGGCGGGAGTCGAACCCGCAACGCCATCAGATATGAGCTGAGGCCCGGGACCGCCCGGATCGCCGCGATGGGGATGACGTTACCCGGCCGTGATCTGACCCGCCAGGACCGTTGCCTGGGATAACCCTATGAGTCTGAGGATGACGCATGCCGGTCACCCGGCGTCATCCGGATCCGGGGCGTCGAGGGCGCGCAGCAGCCGAGCGACCGCCTCACGGAGCTCTGCCCGGTGGGGCTCCGCGAGCGCCACCGCGTAGTCGACGCCCTCGGGGATCCACAGCAGCGCGTACATGGCCTCGCGCCAATCGGATCCGCCGAAGGGCCACCGCGTGCGGTCGTCGCCGACGGCCGTCGCGCCCTGCGACCAGGGGCCGAAGCGGTCCTGCATCTCGGCGAGAGGCAGCTCCATCACCGCAGCCGCCTCGACCTTCTGCGGCGACCACGACGAGGCGATGAGCACGCGCTCCTCGATCTCCTCCTCGGTGATGTCACGCCGGGTGAAAAGCACGCGCGTGTGCTCCACCGCGGCGATGCGGTCGACACGGAACGTGCGCCAGTCCGCACGGTCGAGGTCCCAGCCCAGCAGGAACCATTTGCGGCCGGCCGGCGCCAGCGCGTGCGGCTCGATCCGGCGCACGCTCTCCCGCCCCTCGCCGTCGACGTATCGCAGGCGCAGCCGCTCGGTGTCGCGGGTCGCGAGGGCGATCTCTCCCAGCACCTCCGGCGAGACGACCGGACCGTCGCCGATGCGCGGCGCCTGCACCGACGCGGCGAGCGCGTTCACCCGCTGGCGCAGCGCCGAGGGCAGCACCTGCTCGAGCTTGGCCAGGGCCGTGAGCGTGACCTCGGGACCGCCGACGAGCTGCTGGGTGGCGGCGACGCGCAGGCCGATTGCCATCGTGACCGCCTCGTCGTCGTTCAGCAGGAGCGGTGGCACCGCACTTCCGGCCTCGAGGCGGTAGCCGCCGGCGACGCCCGGGGTCGACTCCACCCGGTATCCGAGTTCGCGCAGCCGGTCGACGTCGCGTCGCACGGTGCGCTCGGTGACGCCCAGCCGGGTGGCGAGTTCGGTGCCCGGCCAGTGCCGGTGGGTCTGCAGGAGGTTGAGCAGAGCGAGTGCACGCGAGGTGGTGTCGGTCATGCGTCTCAGATTGCCAGATGATGCGGACAGGATCTGTCCGCATGGCTTTCTACGCTCACTCCCATGAACGAATCCCTCATCGAGACCGAAGGCCTGACCAAGGTCTTCACCGTCAAGAAGACGCCGGTGCATGCCGTGACCGACGTCTCCTTCACCGCCGTGCGCGGCGAACTCGTCGCCTTCCTCGGACCGAACGGTGCCGGAAAGTCGACGACCCTGCGGATGCTGACCACTCTGATCCCGCCCACCTCGGGGAGCGCGCGAGTGGTCGGGCACGACATCCGCACCGACGCGGCCGGGGTTCGCGCCCGCATCGGCTACGTCGGCCAGCTCACGAGCGGCAGCTTCTCGCAGCGCGTGCGCGACGAGCTGCTCAGCCAGGGCGCCTTCTACGGGATGTCGCGACGCGACAGCGCGAAGCGGGCCGACGAGCTGATCGAGTCGCTCGACCTCTCCTCCTTCGCAACTCGCAGCGTGCAGCAGCTCAGCGGCGGACAGAAGCGCCGGCTCGACATCGCCCTCGGGCTCATGCACGCGCCGCCGCTGATCTTCCTCGACGAGCCCTCCACCGGACTCGACCCGCAGAGCAGGGCGAACCTGTGGGAGCACATCCTCGACCTGCGCACGCAGCACGGCACCACGGTCTTCCTCACCACGCACTACCTGGAAGAGGCCGACCGTTACGCCGAGCGCGTGATGGTCATGGACAAGGGCCGCATCATCGCCGACGACGACGCCGCCTCCCTCAAGGCGACACTGGCCGGCGACGTGCTGACCTTCGGATTCTCGGATGCCGCCGAGGCGGCGAGCGCACGTGCCGTGGTGGCCCGTCTCAGCAGCGCCGAAGTGACCGTTGACGGCGAGGCGATCTCGCTCGCCGTGCCGGACGGCGACCGACTGCTGCCGGTGATCGTGCGCGAGCTCGACGCCGCCGGCATCCTCGTCCGCCGCGCGACCGGAGTGCCACCCACGCTGGACGACGTGTTCCTCGCCCTCACCGGCCGCACACTGCGCGACGCCGGCGAAGGAGCGGATGCCGTGGGCGCGGCACCCGAATCCGCCGACACCCCCACCCCCTCAGCGAACAGCACGACAGGAGCCCTCTCATGACCACCACCGACACCCTCGTGCGCCCCAACCTCGCGCGCGACACCCGGAACGTGCTGACGCGTGAGCTCAAGCCCGTGCTCCGCGATCCGTTCACGCTGATCTTCAGCCTGCTGCAGCCGCTCGTCTTCCTCGGACTGTTCGCTCCTCTGCTGATCGGCGACTCGGGGCAGCCGGCCGGCGAGACCCTGGCCTGGTTCGTGCCGGGCGTGCTCGTGATGATCGTGCTGTTCGGCACCGGGGCCACCGGCTCGAACCTGCAGTACGAGATGATGACCGGCTCGCACGAGCGCACCCTGGTCGCCCCGCTCGCGCGCTCCTCGCTGCTGATCGGACGTGCTCTCAAGGAGATCGCGCCGATCGTGGTGCAGGCGCTCGTGATTGTGTTGATCGCCTGGCCGTTCGGTTTCGCGGCCGACATCCCCGGCCTTCTCATCGGACTCGCACTGCTGGCCGTGTTCGGTGTGGGCCTGGGCTCACTGTCGTACTCGCTGGCTCTGGCGACGAAAGACCGGGAATGGCTGTTCTGGGGCGTGCAGCAGTCGCTGATCTTCCCGCTGCTGATCCTCTCGGGGATGCTGTTGCCGCTCGACGATGCTCCGGAGTGGATGCGCGCCGTGGCCTCGGTCAATCCGGTCAACTGGGTCGTGCAGGCCGAGCGGGCGCTATTCGCCGGCGACCTGGGAGATGTGACCGTGCTCTGGGGCTGGGTGTCGGCACTGGCGGTCGCGGTGGTCGGACTGATCGTCGGAGTGCGCGCCATCCGCCGCAGCAACTGATTCGACCCGACGGTGCGCCGCGGCGCGGGGATGCCAAAACCCAGACGCAGCGGCCCGCCGTCGGCGTGTCCGACCTCGACACACGGACGGGAACAGGCCTCGTCTGGTTTTTGGTCGCGCCGGGCGACTCAGCGCCGGATCGAGTCGTCGAACGGGTTCGGCTCGAGCGTGTAGTCGGTCGACGCGTCGGACCAGGTGCCGCCGCCTGCCGGAGCCCGGCGCGTGCGGGCCGCGGCCATCGCGCGGGTGGCGGGAACGCCGATCGCGAGCGCCACTCTCCCCTGCGCCGTGCGATCCTCGGCCCCGAGCACGCTCGCCCGATGCCAGGCCTCGTGCAGGGCACCTCCTCGAGCCGCCGGGACACGCCGCGCCGGCAACGCCCCCGAGCGCCGCAGGGCGACGAGCTGTTCGACCCGCTCCCACCACGTCGACTCCGCCTCGGGATGGAAGTAGTTGTCGCGGAGCCAATCCGGATGCGGATGCCGGAACCGCCCGGCGACGACCTCGCTCCGACCGCCGAGCAGTCCGCTTCCCACGAACACCGTGTTCAGCAGACTCTTGCTCACCCCGAACGAGTCGAGCGCAATCACGGGCACCCCGAGGGCCGTGGCCTCGATCGCGGCGGTCGAGCTCACCGTGACCAGGCCGGCCGCGGTCTGCAATGCGGCGGACATCGAGTCGTAGGAGAACACGAGGTTCTGCGGAAGGCGCGACGGCAGCAACCCCGCGTAGGGCTCGCGTTCGAGGTGCGTCTCCGATTCCCCCGGCCGCGACCGCAGCTTCACCACCACGCGTCGAGCGGGCTCGGCCTCCGCCGCCCGAACCAGCATGGCCGCGATCTCGGCACGCTCGTCCTTCCCGACGGGCACGAGCGCCTGCGCGGCGAACACGATGTCGGTCGCGGGAGGTCGCTCCGCCACCGTCGGAGACGCGCGTTCGGCGACCGCGATGCCACCGCGACTGCCCGCAGCAGCGTCGATCCGCATCCGCTCCGGGCGCAGCATCCGCTGCCGACGCCGGGCGAACGGCAGGGTCGCGAGAGCAACCGGCGTCTGTACGCCGATGCGCCGCCCCAGCTCTTCGAACGCCCGCACCTCACGATGCGAGTGCACCACCAGCAGGTCGGTGTGACGGCGATAGTCGAGCGCTCCGCGCTGCGCGGGGATCGCCATCCCCGGCAGGCCCGAGACGGTGACCGGTCGGTGCTCCAGCGTGTCGATCACCCGCCCCATCAGGCGCACGAACGGTCCGCGCCCCGCGAGCAGGACCACGTCCGGTCGCTGCCCGGCCAGCCAGTCCGCCGCCTCCGCGAAGCCGATGCGGGTGACGTCGTCGGGTCCGAGCGTCGTGCCGGCGAGCGCGGTGCGCTGCTGCTCGGCGCTGGCCGTGAGCGGCGTACGCACGACCAGCAGATGCGGCTGCAGGCCCGGGACCGAGCCCAGCAGGGATGCCGCCCACTTCACGAAGGAGTCGGCGTCCGCGATGGCGACGACGCGGATGCCGGGGGCGTCGGTCATGCGGAGACGCGACGCAGCTTCGCCATCGGCGCGCGCTCGCTGTCGAACACGCGCTTGACGCCGTCGCCGGTCGCCCGCTCGATCACCCGGATGTCGCGCACGAGGTGCTCGAGGCCGGTCGGCTCGAGGGAGGCGGCGTGGTCGGAGCCCCACATCGTGCGATCGAGGGTGATGTGACGCTCGACCGCGACCGCACCGATCGCCACGGCGGCGAGCGAGATCTGGAGGCCGCGCTCGTGCCCCGAGTAGCCGACGGGCACACCGGGGTAGCGGTCGCGCAGGGTGGCGATCACGCGCAGGTTCGCCTCTTCGGGCTCGAGCGGGTAGGTCGAGGTCGCATGCATGAGGACCACGCGGTCGGTGCCGAGCGTGTCCAGCGCCCGGTCGATCTGCTCGATGGTCGACATGCCGGTCGAGAGGATGACGGGCTTGCCGGTCTCGCGCAGACGGACGAGCAGCTCGGTGTCGGTGAGGCTCGCCGAGGCGACCTTGTGCGCCACCACGTTGAGGTCCTCGAGGAAGTCGACGCTCGGCACATCCCACGGCGACGCGAACCAGTCGAGGCCGAGCATGGTGGCGTGGTCGCCGATCTCGACGTACTCCGCGCGGCCGAACTCGACGCGACGACGGTAGTCGAGGTAGCTCATGACGCCCCACGGCGTCTCGCGCGGAACATCGCGCATGTGCTCGGGAGTCGAGATCTCGGGCGTGCGCTTCTGGAACTTCACGGCGTCGGCACCGGCGCGGGCCGCGACATCGATGAGCTTCTTCGCGATGTCGACATCGCCGTTGTGGTTGAGTCCGATCTCGGCGATGACGTAGGCAGGACGCCCGCCGCCGATCACTCGTGAGCCGATGCTGACAGTCATGATTCCTCCGGTCGTCGAGCGCTGGTGCAACCCCTCCCTCCTGACTACGGGGCCAGAGTGAACACCGGGCGACGGCCGGGTTACCGGCATCGGTCAGCTCGACAACACCCGTTCGATCAGCTCCCGCACCGCGCCCTCTCCTCCCCGGCGGCGGAGTACGACCCTGGCCTCTTCGATGACGAGCGGATGCGCGTTCGCGACCGCGACCGGCCACCCCACGATCCGCAGCGCCGGGAGGTCATTGACGTCGTTGCCGAGGTAGGCGATGTCGGCGAGGGGCACGTCGTTCTCCCGGGCCCACTTCCGCAGCGCCGTCTCCTTGTCATCGATGCCGTGCAGGACCGGCACGCGGAGTTTGTCGGCACGAGCGCGGACGACCGGGTTCACCTCGGTCGACAGGATCAGCAGGGGAACCCCGGCGCGGCGCAGCAGGGCCACGCCCATCCCGTCCTCGCGACTGACCCGCACCCGTTCCCCGCCGTCGGCATCGATGATCGCGGTGTCGTCGGTGTGCACGCCGTCGAAGTCGGTCACGACCGCCCGCACCGGGATGCGCTCTGGGACCTCGTGCAGGGTCGCGAGAGCGCGGGCGACCCGGAGCTGATCCGCATCGTCGATCTCGATCGCCGTCCACTCCGGCACCGCCGCGATGCGGACCCTGCCGAAGAACCGATGCCGGCTCTCACGGAAGCCGTCGGCGCGGAACACGTAGAAGGCACCGGTCTCGAGGTGGTGCGGCTCGCGGTCCTGGCGCCGCGGGCGGTGAGCTGCTTCATGGTTGATCGCGACCGCGGCGCCGTCGGCATCCTCCCGCCACAGGAACCCGTAGGTCTCGTGGGCCGCGAACACGCTGTCGGCCCGGTCGGCGCGGATCTCCTCGACGGCCGCGGCGAGCGGGTCGCTCGGGATGAACGGAGAGGTCGCCTGCAGGAACGCCACGATCTCCACGCGTTCACCCTGTGCCTCGAGGTCGTCGAGGGCATGCAGGATCGCGCTCTCCGAAGTCGCGGTGTCACCGGCGAGCTCGGCGGGTCGCCGGATGACGCGGGCGCCTGCCGCGGTCGCGACCGCCGCGATCTCGTCGTCGTCGGTGGACACCACGACCAGGTCGATGCCGGATGCCGCGGCCGCGGCCCGGACGGCGCGCTCGACCAGCGGCACTCCGCCCACCCGCTGGAGGTTCTTGCGCGGCACCTGCTTCGACCCGCCGCGCGCCGGGATGATCGCCACCGTGAGGGGCTGCTGCTCGTCCATGTCGTTCATCCTCGCGTCATCGCGTCATCGCGTCATCGTCGTCGTCATCGTCATCGCCCGCGCAGCGCCTTCCAGGCACGGCCGACGCGTCGCCGGGCGCCGAGGGCGTTGAGCCGCCACTCCTCGACCCTGCCCACTCCCCCGGCGGGGCGCAACGCCCGACGCGCGGCGCTCTCCCGCGGCGCCCCCGGCAGCCGCAGCTCCGCGAGCCGTCGCGGCGCGAAGTACCGATCCCGCTCGACCGGGTCGAGGCCCCGCAGCAGTTCTTCGGCACGAGCGCGCAGGTGGGCGGCGTTCTCGGGCTGCATCGCATAGCCCACCGCGTCGACCAACAGCTGCAGCCGGTCGGGGTCGTCGTAGGGCGAATCGTCACGGGTGAGGGCGTCGACCAGGGTCACGGGGATGCGGTTGCTGTTCTCGAACGGCGTCAGCGCCGCCAGCATCCGGTCGTTGCCCGCCGATCCGATCGCCCGGCCGAAGAGCGTGTGCACGGTCGGCAAGGCGGTCGAGAATCCGGCGACGACGGCCAATGCGTCGAGCCGTTCGGCCAGCAGCTCCGCCGCGAGCGGGCCGCGATACTCTACGAAGTCGATCCCGTGCACGTGCGCCCGATCGCGGACCGCCGCGGTCACCAATGGCGGCGCAGCGGGGTGCGGCTTGAAGACGATGCGCTGCGGAGACCATCGCGCGGCGCGGTCGATCAACTGCTTCTGCAGGTCGATCTCCGCGGCGGGGGTCATGAGTCCGAGCGCCGACAGGTATTGGCCGAGGACCAGCACGCTGGGCACGTCGTCATCGGCGCCTGGCCCTCCGGCATCCGTCTCTCGCAGCACCGCCGCGAACGCGGCCGGAGGAACCGGGACGACCTCGGCTCGCGGCGACCCGACGAGCGGCCGCACCCCCGGCACCACGTCCGCATGGACCACTCGTTCGATGCGCGCCGCGACCGCATACGGCAGCCGCACGCGCATCGGCGAGTACGTCATGAGCCCATCCCCCATGATGGTGATCCTCGCGTGCGGGAACAGCGCCATCAGAGTGCGGGCCGGTGCGACCTGGGGGCTCTGCACGAAGAGCTCCAGCTCTCGCGGATCGAGTCGCCATGCCCGCTCGAACAGCCGCTCCAGCATCGGGAGGTCGGCCTCGGCAGGTTCCCACCCGCTCGGATGCAGCGGACCGAGCAGCTCCTCCAGGGGCTCGACGCGATCGAACCGCGTGCGCAGCGGTCCGAGCACGGGGTCGTCCGCGATGCCGACCGCCGTCTCCGGCACCCGGCTCGAGGTGAACGGCGCGAGGATGCGCTCCGCCCCACCGTCGTGGCCGAGGAGTCCGGCGTCGATCGCTGCGGCGGCTGTCGCGAGCCCGTAGGCGCTGTGCAGCGCGAAGAGCTGAGTCATACCGACCGCCCCGCCTGCCGGAGAACCCGCGCCAGCACCCGTCGGCGCGGCCCGTCGAAGCGGGTCAGGGTCTCGTCGAGTTCGGCATCCGGCAGGCGACGGAGCATGTCCCGGATGCCGCCGCGCATCTCGGCACGCAGCCGCGGGTGCATGCGGCGAGCGCGCACCAGGTGGTGGGAGCTGAGCGCGAGCGCGGTCCACACGACCTTCGGCAGGAAGCGCTCCGCCTCGGGGTCCTCCTCGACCACGGCGATGACCTCGTCCATCGCCCGGGCGAAGTCGAGCTGCCGCCGATCCCTCGCCTGCGTGAGGGAGGTCGCGACGCCGCGCCGGTACAGCAGCGCGGGCGCGTCCACGACCGCGAACGACCGTGCGCGAAGGTGGAGCCGCCAGATCCAGGGACGGTCCTCCGCCGTGAACAGCCCCTCCGGGAACTGCGCCAGTCCGTCGTCGAGGACCCGTCGGTGGAAGACACCCGCCCATGCGTAGGGGTAGTCGACCATCGTGGATTCGTTCTCGGGCAGGATCGCCTCGCGCGGCACGACCACGCGTTCGCGCCACGGGTGCGGGGCGCGAATGAGCGACCGGTGCGTACCGGTGACCGTGACGTGGTCGGTGCGGAGGAAGTCGCAGTCCAGCTCGCGCAACCGTGACACGAGTACCTCGAGCCGCCGCGGCTGCATCCAGTCGTCACCGTCGAGGAAGCAGAAGGCATCACCCTCGACGCGTTCCAGGCCCTGGTTGCGGGCGGTCGCGAGGCCCCGGGCGATGGGGTTCCGGATGACCTCGACGTGCGGGAGCCGCTCCGCATACGCGCGCATGAGCGCTCCCGTGTCGTCGCGCGAGCCGTCGTCGATCGCGACGAGCTTGAGTGCCGACGCATCCTCGAACTGACGGGTGAGTGTCTCGAGCGTCGTCCCGATGTACTCGCCGGCGTCTTTCGCGGGCAGGATGACGGTGACGAGGGGTGTGCGCACGGAACTCCAGGGACTGGCGGTGTTCCGGAATCGTGCCAGGTCGCCGTTGCCGGACGGCGACGCGAAGGTGAACGATCGGTGTCCGCACACGACGCAGCCTCGTGGTGGCAGTGAGGTGTGGCCCCGTACCCGAACGGAGCCACACCTCCCAGTGCTGCGCACTGCCGAACGCGGAGCGTTCGGGGAGCAGGGCCGCCGATGGCGACCCCACCCGCCACGAGCCCTGCTGACCCCCATCAGCCGGACTCGGGACGTGTGACATCGTCGCGTTCCCTCCCCCCAGAGATACCCGCGACGACACGTAACATGATACATGTCGCATTTCGTGAAGCTGTACGTAGGCCGAGATACAGGACACGAGTCGCGACGGTGTTCGCGAGGACACGTCCCATCGGGGACCATGGGAGCATGCTCTGGCCGTTCGGATCGATATGGCGTCCGGTGCGACGGAAGCAGCGCGAGACGGTGGATCTGCGTTGGCTGACCGCCCGCACCTGGACTCGACGCTGGTACCCGCAGGGCATCGACCTCGGAGAGTGGCGGGGGCGACGCACCCTGGCGGTGAGCTGGTTCCGGCAGCAGCTCGACGGCGTGCACCTCGCCTCCCGCGTGACCTTCGTCGACCTCGAGCGCTCGCGCCATCTGGACGTGCTGCTCGCCATTCCCGGCGACGACGGCGAGCTGCACCCGGCGCCGATCCACGCCGGCGGACTCGCCTGGTTCGACGACCGTCTCTTCGTCGCGGCGACCGGTCGGGGCATCTGGGAGTTCGACCTCGCCGACGTGCGGGAGGTCCGCGGCGCCACCGCTCAGCGCATCGCCGGCAGGCGACCTCGGCGCGGTCGCACCACGGCACTCGTCGCCGTTCGCACGCGCGTGCATCCCGTCGCGCTGCGCTGCTCGTACTTGGGCCGGGTGTTCGACGAGCGCGGCACTCCGCTCCGGCGTGTACTCATCGGCGAGCACCGCACCGACGACAGCGGGCGGATCGGCGAGTTCTCCATCCCCGAGGACGCCGACGGCCGATTCGCTGAGGAGCACATGTTCACGCCCGGCATCCCCCGCATGCAGGGCGCCGTGCGCTGGGGAGACCGCCACTTCGTGTCGCAGTCCGACGGCCTGCGACCCGGGGCGCTGTGGAGCGGGCCGCGGACGGCACTGAAACAGGACGACGAGCCCCTCCCGGTCGGCTGCGAAGACCTGGCGCTCGACATCGACGCGGGGCTGCTCTGGTCGCTCGGGGAGCACCCGTGGCATCGGGTCGTGCGCGGCATCCCGTTCGCTCGGCTGGGGATCGAGGTCCCGGGCGCCGAGCGGCCCGCGCGGCGAACGTAGACTGGAGGGGTGAAGAAGCCCGCGCCTTTCCTCGTCTACACCGTGCTGCGGCTGCTGGCGTTCCTCGTCCCGCTCGCCATCCTCTGGTTCTTCTTCCCGATCTTCCGCGAGTACTGGTGGCTCGCCGCGATCTTCGCCGCGCTCATCGGCATGAGCATCTCGATGCTGTTCCTGCGCACGCCGCTCACCGACGCCTCGGCCCGACTCGCGGAGCGTCGCGAGAACCGGTCGTCGGGCGGCCAGGCCGATGCCGACGCCGAGGACCAGGCGATCGACGCGACCGAGCTCGGGGACGACCCGAAGGCCTGACCGCCCTCCCCTGCCCCGCGCTCCCGCCACGTCCCGTCCCGACACAACTTCGGAGATCGACGACGGCGCGCCACGGCATCCGCACTCCGTTCGGCGTGTCGCGTCACATCTCCGAAGTTGTGCGAGGAGCGGATGAGGCTGCGGCGGGGAGTGGGCCGGACGGCAAACCGGGACGGCTCAGCCGGACGGCGAACCGCGGCGGCTCAGCCGGACGGCGAACCGCGACGGCTCAGCCGGACGGCGAACCGCGACGGCTCAGCCGGACGGCAAACCGGGCAGGTCAGCCGACGAACGCCCAGAACAGGGCGCCGGCGTACAGGAGTGACGTCAGCGACGTCAGGGCGAGCGCGGTCACCAGCTCCCTCGGCTGCCGGTAGGCCCAGACGATCACGATGGCAGGGAGCCCCGCCAGCAGCGCGAGGAGCGAGATCCAGGCGATCGGGTAGAGCAGTGCGATGGCCACGGCGATCCCGAACGGCGCCAGGACGAAGAGCGTGAACAGCACCTGCGTGGCACGGCGCCCGATCAAGACCGTGAGCGTGCGCTTGCCGACCTCGCGGTCCTGGTCGATGTCACGCAGGTTGTTGGCGAGCAGTACGGCACACGCGAACAGGCCGGCCGCGATGGCTCCGAGCCACGCCTGCAGCGGCAGCTCGAACACCTGCACCCAGGTCGTGCCGAGCGTCGCGACGAGCCCGAAGAACACGAACACGAAGACCTCGCCGAGGCCGTAATAGCCGTAGGGGCGCTTGCCTCCGGTGTAGAACCAGGCCGCGACGATGCACGCGGCACCGACCGCCAGCATCCACCACTGCCCGGTGCGCACGACGATCGCGAGGCCGACGAGAGCGGCGAGCGCGAAGAAGATCAGTCCGATGACCAGGACGGTCCGCGGCTTCACCCGGCCGGATGCCGTCAGTCGCGCGGGACCGACCCGGTGGGCATCGGTGCCCCGGACGCCGTCGCTGTAGTCGTTCGTGAAGTTCACGCCGATCTGCAGCAGCACCGCGACGGCGAGGCACGCGAGCGCGATCACCCAGTGGAATTCGGGACCGGTGCTGCGCGCCGCACCGGTCCCGATGATCACCGGGGCGATCGCGAGCGGGAGGGTGCGCAACCGTGCGGCTCCGATCCAATCGGATGCCGTGACCGGCCCCGCCTCGACGACCGGACGCCGCGCCGGATTGCCGCTGGTGCGGGCCGGGGCGTGCTTCGCGGTCCGACTCTTCTTCTTGCGCTGGGAGGATGCTGCCACGCAGGGAATCCTACTGGCCGGGCCGATGCCGGACCTCAGCGGGACGACGGATCAGGGGTTCGGATTGCTGTCCTTGCCGTCGAGCCAGAGCGTGTCGGAGGCGTCGGAGTGCGCACCGCCCGTGCCGACGTGCTTGGCGCTGATCTGCGGCCCCTTGGTGATCACGTGCACGAGGGCCATCGCGTGACCCTGCCCCAGCCCGTAGTCCTCCTTGAGCCACGCGACGATGGGGGTGGCCTTGGTCGTGGCGTCGAACCCCTTCTCCGTCGCGAGCTCGATGAACTGTCGCGGGGTCAGACCCGTCTTGGTCTCGATGTTGTCGAGGTATGCCTGGAAGGACATGGTGCTCCTGGTGCTCAGTCCTCGTCGAGGAACGTCTGGATGATGGTGGCGGAGGCGTGGATGCCGATGATCCTGAGGACCCCGTCACCCACGTTGGTGAAGCAGTGCGGGATGTACGCGGGCCCGGTCGCGGTGTCGCCCGCACCGGCGACGAAAGTCTCCTCGCCCACGGTGATGCGGGCAAGTCCCTCGATCACGACCCACGTCTCGGCATACGGATGCCAGTGGAGCCCGGGGCCTTCGCCGGGCTGATTCTCGACGAAGAAGTAGGACACCTCCGCGCCGTGCTCGGCGCCGACGAACCTGCGGCTGCGGCCCGTGCCGATGCGGATGTCCGCGCCGGCGACGACCGGGATGGAAGGGGTTGTGCTGTTCATGACCTCAGTCTCGACAGTCGTCGGCACCGGCCCTAGAGTTTCGATGTGGATCGAAACAACGCGCCGGTCGAAGGCATCGAGCACCCCGACCACCGCGTCGAGTTCCACCTGAGCCCCGGCGACGTCGAGGCGGTGCGATTCGGGATCTCCCCCGGTCACGAGCTGGCCCACGCGGTCCGAGTGCTGCTGCGCCCCGCCGCGCACCCGCTGCAGTGGGGGTGGCTGCGAGCCGTGCGCGACCGCCTGCCCCGAGACGAGTTCGCACTGCTCGCCACCGTGGTCGGCGATGACGGGTATCTGCCCGACTTCCTGACGACCGCGCCGCGGTGGGACCTCACGCCGGAGGCCGAGCTCGACGAACTGCGCGCGGCACCTCTCGACCCGATGCGCGTCGACTTCGGGAAGATGGTGCGGCGTTCGGCCGGAGCCCGCCGAAAGGCGTTGGGCGAGATGCAGGATCGACCCGCGCGCGCCCGCGACATGATCGCCGACGCCTGGGGCGCGGTGTGGGACGCCGCGCTGGCTCCCGTCTGGCCACAGCTCGAACGCCTGTTGCGCGCCGACATCGCGGTCCGCGGCCGCACGATCGCGAGCGCGGGAATCGCGGGAATGGCCGGAGACCTGCACCCTCAGGTGACCTGGGGAGAGGGTGCCGTCCGCGTCTCGCTGCGCCGCCACAGCGAGCAGGTCGACTGCCGAGGAAGCGGCCTGGTGCTCGTGCCGTCGGTCATGTCGTCATGGGGCTGCATGGTGCTGACCGAGGCGCCGGCACAGCCGACGCTGTTCTACCCGGCCCGGGGTGTCACGGCCGGCTGGGCCCGGGACATCGCCGAGACCACAGAGGCGCTCGGTGCGCTGCTGGGTCCGGCGCGAGCGGGCATCCTGCTCAGAGCCGGCGCCGCCCGCACGACGTCGCAGGTCGCACAGGAGGCCGGCATCGCGATATCGACCGCGTCGCATCACCTCGCCGTGCTGCGTGGCGCGGGGCTGATCGCCAGCGAGCGCGACGGCGCGCGAATGCTGCACCTGCGGACGCCGCTGGGTGAGGCGATGGTGGGCGCGGTGCTCTGACGCGCTCCCGGCCACGCGGCGGGACTACTCGGCCGAGCCCACCGGGATGATCGGCCGATGCTCGTAGTAGGTCTGCAGCACGACGGTGGTGCGGGTGCTGACGTTCGCCGCGAGCCGCACGTCGCGGACCAGCTCCTCCAGCGCACGCGGCGACGGGACCCGCACGAACAGCATGTAGCTCGCATCGCCGGCGATGGAGTGGCAGGCCTCGATCGCGTCCAGGTGCTCGAGCAGCTCGGGGGCGTTGTCGGGCTGCGCCGGGTCGAGCGGGGTGATCTCGATGAACGCCGAGAGCGGGGTGCCCACCTGCTCGGGGTCGAGGATCGCCTGATATCCGGAGATGACTCCTCTCGTCTCCAGCCGGCGCAGACGGGACTGCACGGCCGAGACCGACAGGCCGACGGCTTCCGACAACTGGGAGAGCGTGGCGCGCCCGTCACGGGAGATCGCGGTCAGGATCGCGCGGTCGACAGAATCATCCATGGCTGTAAGATTATCGTCAGGATTCCGTATATGCCGGAATCTTTCCGTCAAAAACTCCGATCGGAGGTCCCGATGTCCCTTCTTTCCGCCAACAGTTCCGCTGTTCAGGCCATCGTCGGCGAACCCGAGGTCGTCGAGGACACTTCGACAGGCTCAGTGCAGGCGCAGAATGTGGAGCAGTCCGCCGCCTGGGCGCAGCTCAAGTACGCCGCGATCGCCATCCGCGAGATGCAGATCAAGGACGGCTCGATCCCGGACGCTTCGACAAGCTCAGCGACCCACCAGAAGGCCCGCGAGCTCGTCGGCGCGATCACCGCCGCGATCCGTGCACTCGCCCCCGCCTTCCCGCACGACGCCGAGTACCTCACCGCCTCCGTGGTCGACTTCGAGCGCTGGGCGTCAGAGGACTTCGGCGTGCCGGACTTCCTCGACTCGCTGATGGCCTTCCAGCCGCAGCAGACCCGCATCGACGGCATCCGCCACCTCGTCGTCTTCCCGATGTACACGCAGAACGGCTCGAGCGACCGCCTGGTCGAGGCGCTGATCGTCGAGACGATCTGGCCGGAGTTCATCGCGGCGCTCGAAGCGGGCGACTACGGCAACAAGCTGTTCGTCTCGTTGCGCCTCGTCGACTTCACGCCCGGATACGACACCAACTCGGCCGTGCTGTTCCCCGAGACCGTAGCGATGCGCGAGATCCCGACCTTCACCTGGGGCGCGATCTTCCAGGACCGCGAGGCCGCCCGCTACCGTCGTGTGACCCGCGCTGCGGCCGAGATCACCAACCTCGATCTGCCGGAGCGGGCCGCCGCGATGCTCGACGACCAGCAGGTGGCCGAGAAGACCTTCGTGATGTGGGACATCATCCACGACCGCACCCACATGCGCGGCGACCTGCCCTTCGACCCGTTCATGATCAAGCAGCGGATGCCGTTCTTCCTCTACTCGCTGGAGGAGATGCGCTGCGACATGACGGCGTTCCGCGAGTCGGTGAAGATCGAGCGTGCGCTCGCAGCCCGCATCGCCGCCGGCGAAGAGCTCACTGAGACCGAGCAGGAGATGCACGACTACGCGCACCTCGTGCAGTACGCGGTGATCTTCGACCGGATCTTCCGCTTCTCGATCACCGGTACCCGCATCCGCAACTACGACGCGGTCGGCGGACAGCTGCTGTTCGCGTGGCTGCACCAGCGCGGCGTGCTGCACTGGACCGACACCGCTCTCACTTTCGACTGGGAGGCCGTGCCGGACGCCGTCGTGGCGCTCGGCGACGCGATCGACGACTTGTACTGGCACTCGATCGACCGCCCCAAGGTCGCGCACTGGCTCGCCGCGTACGAGCTCGTCCGCGGCACGCTCACGCCGCACCCGGCCTCGCAGTGGGCTCGCGGCCTCCCGGACGAGATCCTCGCCGGGGCGCCGAAGGGCTACACGGATGCCGTGATGGACGATGAGTTCCCGCTGTCGATGTTCTTCGAGACCCTCCACAAGAAGATGAAGCCCGTCATCGAATCCACCGTCGGCATCCGCGGTACGGACGACTGATGACCACGCGCGCACTGCGCGCGTTCCGAGTGTGACGCTGGGGCGCACCGCGCTGCGGCCGGAACCTGTTCTGCGGATCTCTCCGCGGGTTCCGGCCGCAGAAGCCCCTCCGAGCCGGAAGAGTGAGCGACATGGATGAACCCATCGAATCGAGACCGTCCGGCCGAACCGTGGTGCTCGCGGGAGCGACCAGTGCGGCGGGGCGGGCGGTGGCACGCGCTCTGCACGGCGCAGGGGCTCGCGTGATCGCGACCGGCCGTTCTGTCGAAGGGCTGCAGCCGTTGGCGGATGTCGGCGCTGAGGTGTTCCTCGCGGACGCGACCTCGCTCGACGAGATGACGGTGCTGGCGGCGCAGGTCGGCCACGTCGATGCGGTGATCCCGCTGGTCGGCGGCTGGCGCGGAGGCGGAGGCCTCGCCGGGCAGTCGGACGACGACTTCGCCGCACTGCTGCCCGCGCTCGAGGCCGTTCGCGCGACGAGCCGGGCATTCGACGCGACACTTCGCGCATCGGGGGCCGGCCGGTTCGCGATCGTGTCGTCGACGGCTGTCGCGCGGCCCCTCGCCGGCGGGGCGAACTATGCCGCGGTGAAGGCGGCGAGCGAGGCGTGGACCCGGGCCGTCGCCCAGGGGTATGCCAAGTCCGCGCGCGATGCCGGAGAACCGCTGCGCGCGGCATCCGTCGTGTTCCGTGCCAAGGCGCTCGATCCCGAGGTCCTGGCCGCGCGGGTCCTCACCCTGTGGGATACGGACGCCGCCGACCTCAACGACCGGGTGTTCGACCTCGACTGACACCACCTCCGCGACGATCCGCCGACGGAGTGACGATCTGCGGAGCTTCTCCTGTTGAAACCTCGGGGAATCGTCCGGGGCTCGGGGAATCGTCCGACCCTCAGCGGGCCTCGGGCGGCATGCCGGGGACGATGGGCGGAGCCTCCGCGCGCCGGGCACGGTCCCACTCGATCGACGACGCCTCCGCCACAGCTTCTGCCCCGGCGTCGCCGCCGTCGCCGTCTTCCGCGTCGCCGTGGTCGATCTCCTGCTCCGGCGCCTCCGCGTAGAGCTCGGTGAGCTTGCGGTACGACCGGGTGAAGAACGCCAGTGTCGCGGCGACCACCATGATCAGCCCGGCGAACAGGCAGATCAGCGCGATGCCGCGAGCCTCGCCCTCGCCGAGCAGCCAGCCCCACCTCTGCTGCCCCTCGCGGGTGTCCATGTACGGGATGATCAGGAACTCGGCGATCGGGGCGATCAGGAACGCGGTGATCGGGGCGGCGGCCGCTTCCATGGCCGCGGCCACACCGAACACGCGGCCCTGCCGTTCGTATGGCACGACCTTCTGGATGATGGTCTGCTCCGCGGCCTCGACCGGGGGCACCAGAGCCATGTACGCCCACATGCCGATCACGTACAGCGGCCACCACTCGCGCAGCATGAACACCGAGCCGAGCAGGCCCATCGCGATCACGACGAGCAGCATGGTGCGCATGGGCTTGGGGCCGAGCCCGAACTTCGCCACCAGGCCACCGCCGACGAGGAACCCGGTCGAGGCGAAGGCCAGCGCAAAGCCCCAGGTCTGCGCGTCGAACAGCGTGAGCCCGTACGGGTCCATGAGCGCCATGTAGACGCCGCCGATGAGGTTGTTGAAGGTCGAGAAGATGATCAGCGCGAACAGCCCGGGAGCGAGTCGGATGGCCCGCACGCTGCCGCGGAAGTCGAGAGCGCTGGAGGCGTTCGGGTCGGGCTCCGGCGTGCCCTCCGGGATACGGATGAAGAGCAGGTGGGCGAACGTGAGCGCCATGGCCGCGATCGCGATGGCCAGGGTCCATCCCATGCCGAGGAACCCGATCGACAGCCCCGAGAACACGCTCGTGACGAGGAACGCGATGCCCTGCACCGTGCCGACGAGTCCGTTGGCGTTCGCGCGCTTGTCTTCGGGGATCAGCAGGGTCACCGTCGTGGACAGCGCGATGTTGCGCAGTTGCTCGATCACACCGCCGAAGAGGATGACGCCCGAGAACAGCCAGAACCACGGACCGCCCAGGTCGAGCAGTGCGGCTTCGGGCTGCCAGAGATAGAGGAGCCCCGCCACCAGGAAGGCCGCGGCGGAGATGACACTCGAGATCACCATGACCGTGTGCTTGCGGTTGCGATCGACGATCGTGCCGAACGCCATCGCGAAGAACGCGACGAACAGCATGTACGCCCCGCCGATGATGCCCGTCGCCAGCACGGACTGCGTCTCGATGTACACCCAGAACGTGAGGGCGAACCAGAGGAAGCTCGTCGTCACATTGGCGATGAGCGTGTTGACGAGGACGTTGCCGAATGCCCTCTTGGCTGCGGTGCGCTCCATGGCTATGAGGGTAGAGCGGGCATCCGACATCCGGAAGACCCTCCCCGCCCGGTGCACCCGGATCGGACGATTAGGCTGGATCGGTGAGCATCCAGCATGACCCCGCGATCCGGGGCTTCGCCAGTGACAACTACTCCGGCATCCACCCCGAGGTCCTCGCGGCCATCGCGGCGGCGAACGGCGGGCACCAGAGCGCCTACGGCGAGGATGCGTACACCGCGCGCCTGCAGGAGGTCTTCCAGGTGCACTTCGGCGAGGGCGTCGAGGCGTTCCCGGTCTTCAACGGCACGGGCGCGAACGTCACCGGCCTGCAGTCGATGCTGCCGCGCTGGGGCGCGGTGATCGCGGCATCCACCGCCCACATCAACGTCGACGAGGCGGCGGCCCCGGAGAAGATCGGCGGCTTCAAGCTGCTCACGGTCCCCACTGACGACGGCAAGCTCACCCCCGAGCTCATCGATCGTGAGGCCTGGGGCTGGGGCGACGAGCACCGCGCACAGCCGCTGGTGGTCTCGATCACGCAGTCGACCGAGCTCGGCACGCTGTACACGGCCGACGAGATCCGCACGATCGCCGACCACGTGCACGAGCGCGGCATGAAGCTGCACCTCGACGGGGCCCGCCTCTCGAACGCCGCCGCCGCCCTCGACCTGCCGCTGCGGGCGTTCACCCGCGACGCCGGGGTCGACGTGCTCACCTTCGGCGGCACCAAGAACGGGGCGATGCTCGGCGAGGCCATCGTCGTGCTGAACCCCGACGCCGCCGACGGCCTGAAGTACTCGCGCAAGTTCAACATGCAGCTGTCGTCGAAGATGCGGTTCGTGTCGGCGCAGCTCATCGCCCTGCTCGAGGGCGACCTCTGGCTGCGCAATGCGAAGCACGCGAACGCGATGGCGGCGCGCCTGCGTGCGGAGATCGAGGCCGGCATCGCCGACGGATCCATCCAGGGCGTCGACTTCACGCAGCCGACCCAGTCCAACGGTGTCTTCGCGATCCTGCCCGACGGCGTCGCCGACCAGCTCCGCGATTCGTTCCGGTTCTACGACTGGGACGCGGCCCGCAAGGAAGTGCGCTGGATGTGCGGCTTCGACACCGAAGAGGCCGACGTCGACGCGTTCGTCGCGGAGTTGTCGCGCCTCACCCGCGGCTGACGCGACGGCATCCTCGAGACCCCGGGTTCGCGTCGAAACCCCTGGCTTCCGCCGCACCCAGCACGGGGTCTCGGCGCGAAGCCGGGGTCTCGGCGCTCGCGAGGCGACGCAGCGCGACGCGACTCAGCGCAGAAGACCGAGGTAGGCGAGGGCCTGGCGGACGAGGGTCCCCCGACCGTTCTCCATCTCGGCGGCGACCGCATCGGAGCCGGCGGCCTCCGGCGAGAACCAGGTGACCTCGAGGGCGTCTTGACGCGGCTCGCACGTGCCGGTCACCGGCACCACGAAGGCCAGCGACACGGCGTGCTGCCGGTCGTCGTGGAACGCGCTCACGCCCGGGATCGGGAAGTACTCCGCCACGGTGAACGGGAGCGGCTGCGGTGGCAGCAGCGGGAAGGCCATCGGCCCGAGGTCGTTCTCGACGTGCCGGAAGAGGGCGTCTCGGATGGTCTCGCCGAAGCGGACGCGCCCCGACACGATGGTGCGGGTCATCTCCCCCATCGGCGTGGAGCGCAGGAGGATGCCGATCTCGATCACCTGACCGGAGCCGTCGGTGCGCACCGGAATCGCCTCGACGTAGAGCATCGGCAGTCGGCGCCGCGCCTCTTCGAGTTCGAACTCGCTCAGCCAGCCGGGGTTGCCGTCGGGGACCGGCGGGTTCGAGTCCGCGAACGCGCCGAGACCATCGTCTTCGGGCTCCGGATCGGGATCAGGTGTGCGGACCGCCATGTGTCCTTTCTACCAGCCGCCTCCCCCGACCGACACCGCGTGCACGTCCGTCGTCCCTGGCAGGATGACGGTGTGAGCGAGAACCTGACGATCGACGACACGGCGACCCGCTGGTCGGCCGCCAACCGCGGACGGATGCCGCTGCTGGTGCTGCTGCACGGCTACGGTGCCGACGAGCACGACCTGTTCGGGCTCGTCCCGTACCTCCCCGAGGGCATCGCCGTCGCCTCGGTCGCCGCTCCCCTCGCACCGCCGTGGCCGATGCCGGGGCGGTCCTGGTACGCGATCGAGGGGCTCGACGGACGCAGCCCCGAGGCGGTCACGGTCGCCGCCGAGGCGTTCCTGCGATGGCTCGACGCCGCGGCAGCGGACGCCCCCTCCGTCGCACTGCTCGGCTTCTCGCAAGGGGCGGCGGTGTCGCTGCAGGCCCTGCGGATCGCTCCCGAGCGCTTCGGCGCGGTCGTGGCACTCAGCGGGTACGTGGCGCCGGGCGAGCTGCCGAACGACGAGGAACTGGCCGAACTGCGCCCACCCGTGTTCTGGGGGCGCGGCACGCACGACGACGTCATCCCGCCCGAACTCGTCGATCACACCGCCCAGTGGCTTCCCGGCCACTCCGACCTGTCGGGCCGGGTCTACACCGGACTCACGCACAGCATCTCCGAAGAGGAGCTGGCCGACGTGCACCGGTTCCTCACGAAGTGGCTCGACGGGATCGCGAAGAGCTGATCGCAACTCCGACACGCCCGGGAGTTGCGCAATCCTGACAACCCCGGGTATCGTCGTGGAGTCCTGTCCGCCGTGTCTGGAAGTCCTTTGATCTGATCCGTCGCCTCCGCGCTCTTCTTTCCGCGCGCTGACCCGACGATCGCCGACTCCACGGCTGACCTCCCTCCTCCCGCGACGCTTCCGCGTCCGGTCGAGGACCGGCAGAGGTCCGGTGTCAGTGCACCCTCGCACTCGACAGGAGACACTCATGTCACAACCCACCACTCTTCACGCGTCGGTCATCCTCGACCGGCTCACCTTCACCTGGCCCGACGGCTCGGTCGCGCTCGACGGCGTCTCCGGCGCCTTCGGATCCGGACGCACCGGACTCGTCGGTCGCAACGGCGCGGGCAAGTCGACGCTGCTGCGGCTGATGGCCGGTGAGCTCGAACCGACGTCGGGCGTCGTCACGGCATCCGGCGAGGTCGCCTACCTCCCCCAGCAGCTGACCCTCGATGTCGACCGCCGCGTCGCCGAACTGCTCGGCGTCTCCGTGGCGCTCGACGCCGTGCGGGCGATCAGCGCCGGCGACGTCGGCCCCGCCCACTTCGATGCGGTCGGCGACGACTGGGACATCGAAGCCCGCGCCGAGGCGTCGTTGGCGGAGGCAGGTCTCGCCCCGGAGTTCCTCGACCGCAGGGTCGGAGAGCTGTCCGGCGGCGAGGCCGTGCTCGTCGCGATCGCCGGCATCCGCCTGCGTCGCGCGCCGATCACGCTCCTCGACGAGCCGACCAACAACCTCGACCGCGACGCCAGGGCGAAGCTCGCAGCGATGGTGCGCGCCTGGAAGGGCACGCTCATCGTCGTCAGCCACGACCTGTCACTGCTCGAGCTGATGGACGACACCACCGAGCTCTATGCCCAGACGCTGAGCGTGTTCGGCGGACCGTACTCGGAGTGGCGCGCCTGGCTGGACGCCGAGCAGGATGCCGCGAAGCAGGCCGAGGTCGCGGCTGCGCAGGTGCTCCGCAAGGAGAAGCGCCAGCGGATCGAGGCCGAGGTCAAGCTCGCGCATCGCGCCCGCACGGCGAAGAAGGCCGAGATCGAGAAGCGGGTCCCGAAGATCATCGCGCACGGTCGCAAGATGGCCGCTGAGGTGTCGGCTGGCAAGTTGCGCACCGAGGTCGGGGCGAAGGAGGAGGCCGCCCATGCCGCGCGCGAGGAGGCCGGGCGCCGCGTGCGCTCGGACTCCTCGATGAAGATCGAGCTGCCCGATCCGCAGGTGTCACGCAGCCGCCGCATCGCGACGGTCGGCGACGAGGAGCGGGCGTGGGTGATCCAGGGTCCGGAGCGTGTGGCGCTGATCGGACGGAACGGCGCCGGCAAGACCACGCTGCTCGAGCGGTTGGTCGCGGGCGGTGTTCACAACTCCTCAATTACGACGGCCGATGGCCCGGAACAGGGCTCTTCGGCCGATTCAGCCGAAGAATCGAGGAGTCATGAACGGCCCACCCTGCACATCGAGTCCCACACCGACCTGATCGGCTACCTGCCGCAGCGGGTCGACGGCCTCGACGAGGAGCGGTCGGTGTTCGAGAACATCGCGGCCGCAGCACCCCAGGTCCCGGAGAAGGAGCTGCGCAACCGGCTCGCCCGGTTCCTGATCCGCGGGGCGACGGCAGAGCGTCCGGTGTCCGCGCTCTCCGGCGGCGAGCGCTTCCGCGTCGCACTGGCGAAACTGCTCCTCGCCGATCCCGCCCCGCACCTCGTGGTGCTCGACGAGCCGACGAACAACCTCGACGTCGACACGGTCGACCAGCTGGTCGAGGCGTTGCGCACCTACCGGGGAGCGGTGCTCGTCGTCAGCCACGACGACGCGTTCCTGCGCCGACTCGACCTCGATCTGACACTCGAGATCGACGGCGAGGGGTCGCTGCAGGAGGTGTCGCTGGGGTCGTGACCAGGGCGATCGGTGCCGGGCCTGGGTTTCTTCCGGGTCCGGCATCATCACACCAGCCCGGCTTCGTAGGCGAGGATCACCGCCTGCACCCGGTCGCGGAGGTCGAGCTTCTGCAGGATGCGTCCGACATGGGTCTTCACGGTCGACTCGGAGACGAAGAGAGTCTGGCCGATCTCGGTGTTGTTGTAGCCCTTGGCGATCGCGAGGAGCACCTCCCGCTCCCGCTCGGTCAGCACGTCCAACCTCGGGTCGACGGTCTCGGTCTGCCGCGGCAGGCGGGTGGCGAACAGGTCGAGCATCGACCGGGTGACTCGCGGGGAGACGAGGGCGTCACCGGCGGCGATCGCACGGATGGCTTCGGTCAGCTGCGCGGGCGGCGTGTTCTTCAACAGGAACCCGCTCGCACCGGCCCGCAGGCTCCCGAACGCGTACTCGTCGAGGTCGAACGTCGTGAGCACCAGTACTCGGCTCGCCGGCGTCCCTCGAACGATGCGCCTGGTCGCCTCGATGCCGTCCATCTCCGGCATCCGGATGTCCATCAGGATCACATCGGGCCGCAGATCTTCCGCCATGTGCACGGCTTCCGCGCCGGATGCCGCCTCCCCGATGACGCGCATGTCGTCCTCGGCGTCGAGCACCATCCGCATCCCGCGACGGATCAGTTCATGGTCGTCGACGATGAGCACGCGAATCTGCTCTTCGCTCATGAGCCCTCCTCCTGTTCGGGGATCTCCACCCGCACCCGCCAGCCGCCGCCGGGCACGGGGCCCGCTTCCACCGTTCCCCCCGCGAGGCGGGCGCGTTCACGGATGCCGACGAGGCCGCGCCCCGATCCGACCGACGCCGCCGGTGGCCCCTGCCGTCCGTCATCGGTGATCTCGATGACGAGGAGGTCGGCCCGGAAGTCGAGGCTCACGAGGACCTCGCGCGGTTCCTTCGCATACCGGAGGGCGTTCGTGAGGGCTTCCTGCACGATGCGGTGGATCGTGTTCTGCACGGCGGGCGACGACGGTGCTGTTCCCTCCGTGCGCACCGTCACTGGCAGCCCCGCGGTGCGGAAGGTCTCGACCAGCGCAGCCAGCTCGCTCAACCCGGGGTTCGGCCGCAGCGGGCTCTGCTCCTCGCCATCACCGGCTTCGTCGCCGAGCGCGCCCAGCAGCTGCCGCATCTCGACGAGCGACTGCCGACCGACCTCGCCGATCTCCTGGATCGCGCTTCGCGACCGCTGCGGATCCTTCTCGGCAAGCGCGCTCGCGCCGTCGGCGAGCGACACCATCACCGACACGCTGTGCGCGACCACGTCGTGGATCTCGCGGGTGATCCTGGCGCGCTCCGCCAGTGTCGCGATGCGTGCCTGCTGGTCGCGTTCGCGCGCGAGTTGGTTGGCGCGGTCGAGGATCGCCCCGATATACCGGCGTCGATCACCCACGGTCACTCCGAGGAGCGCGGCGATCAGCATCACGACGAGGAACAGCAGACTCCCCGGGACGGAGGTGAAGGCGCTCTCCGGGGCGCCGCGACGCAACCAGTCCAGGGCGGGGAAGACGAGGACACCGGCCAACACCGTCACCCCGAACGCGATCCATCCGCTGCGGTTCGACCGGTAGACGAAGAGGGCGTAGAGCGCGAGGCCGAGTCCGAACGGCTCCGCCGGGGTGTCCGAGACGAAGGCGATGACCGCGACGACGGCGAACACCGCGAACGTGAGCCAGGGTCGGTGGCGACGCAGGAGGAGTCCGGCAGCGGCCACCACACCGAGCACGAGCGGAACGATGATCGACGCGTCCGGCGACCAGCTTCCCGACGACAGCGGGGTGACGAGAGCCAGGAATGTGCTGAGGAGGAGATAGAGGAAGGCGAGCAGCCCGTCGAACAGCCAGGGATGCCGGCTCCAGAACCGCCGCACCACCCCGGGAGGACGCGGCAGATTCATCGCGCGGACCTCGCCCTCGGCGGGTGCTGACTCTCGCATGGGACGACTCTACGCACCGCACCCGTCGTGTTCCGTCAGCCCGCGACGGCGATGAGCGCTCCGGTCGCGGGGCGCGGCGCGGTGGCACGGTCGACGACACTCCCCCGCGATACCGGCTCCCACGTCTGCCTGCGCACCGCGCGCGGCCGCTGCGAGACCGCCGTCTCGACGCCGAGGATCGCGAGCCATCCCATCCCGATCGTCGTCGCGACGAGTTCGAGGATGCTGCCGATGTCGGTGCGGAACTGCAGGAGCGAGAGCATGCCGCCCGCCGCGGCGATCAGCGCGGTCGAGATACCGGCGCCCAGCGACAGGATCCGCAGCATCGCGCGGTCCTTCACGAACGACACCTGCAGCATCGCGAACGCGGCGAGCGCGAACGCGAGCACGGCGACCGTCGTGTGCACGAGGTCCTGCCAGGTGAACGTGGGACCGACCGGCAGTGGGCATCCGGTGGTGCACGGCACCTGAGAGGCGACCAGGAACAGCGACGACGCGATCGCCACCGAGAGGGACGGCGACCAGATGCTCAGCCACGGCACCGTCGAACGCAGACCGCGCGCGGCCCAGGCGACCGAGAAGCCCCCGGCGACGAGCAGGAGCAGTGCGAGCTCGAACCACCCGGCCGTCGGCTCACCGGCGGCCCCGAGTCCGCTCACGTAGAGCACCCGATCGATGCTCAGCCGGGCGATCCAGATGATCGTCAGGGCGACCGCGACGAGGACGCTTCCGGCGATCGCGACGAGAGCACGGAGGGCGGTTCGGGCAGGGGCGGAAGCGGTCTGTTCGGTGGGCATAAGGAGACGGTATGAGCGGAGGCATCCGCGTCGCGTCGGCCCGAAGTGCCCACTGCGGAGGGGCGTCGTACCTGGGTACGACGCCCCTGACAAGCTCGTCGCGCGTCCCTTTCGCCCCGATGTCCCCGGCCTCGACGAAGATGGAGGGATGAGCGACGTGCTCGAACGCTTCACCCCCGCCACGCAGGACTGGTTCCGGGGTGCGTTCCCCGCGCCCACCCCCGCGCAGGCGGGCGCCTGGGACGCGATCTCGGCGGGCAAGCACGCACTCGTGGTGGCTCCGACCGGCTCGGGCAAGACGCTCTCGGCCTTCCTCTGGGCGATCGACAGCGTGTTCCGGGAGCGCATGCGCGAGACGGCCCCGCCCGCGAAGGGCGAGCCGCGCACGCGCATCCTCTACATCTCGCCGTTGAAGGCCCTCGGCGTCGACGTCGAGCGCAACCTGCGGTCCCCACTCATCGGCATCGGGCAGTCGGCCCGGCGGCTCGGCGTGCCCGCGCCCGCAGTCACGGTCGGCGTGCGCTCGGGCGACACGACCTCGAGCGACCGTCGCAAGTTGGTCTCCGACCCACCCGACATCCTCATCACCACCCCCGAGTCGCTGTACCTCATGCTCACGAGTCGCGCGGGCGAGACGCTGCGCGGCGTCCACACTGTGATCATCGACGAGGTGCACGCGGTCGCCGCCACCAAACGCGGCGCGCACCTCGCCGTGAGCCTGGAGCGCCTCGACGCGCTGCGCCGACTCAACGGCATCGAGACCCCGGCGCAGCGCATCGGCCTCTCGGCCACGGTCCGCCCCATCGACGAGGTGGCGCGTTTCCTCGGCGGCTCGGCACCGGTCGAGATCGTCGCCCCTCCCGCATCCAAGACCTTCGAGCTCGGCGTGGTCGTGCCGATGGACGACATGACCAACCCGCCACCGCCGCCCGGAGTGCCGGGAGAGGCGGCGGATGCCGAGTACAGCGAGGTCACCGGCTCGGTATGGCCGCACGTCGAAGAGGCGATCGTCGACCGCATCCTGCAGAACAACTCCACGATCGTGTTCGCCAACTCCCGCCGACTGGCCGAGCGTCTCACCGGCCGCCTGAACGAGATCTACTCCGAGCGGATCGGGGTCGAACTTCCGGCCGCGACCGTGCCCGCCGCGATGATGGCGCAGGCCGGGGCCACTGCGGGCGCCGATCCCGCGCTCGCCAAGGCGCACCACGGCTCGGTGTCGAAGGAGCAGCGCGCCCAGGTCGAGGAAGAGCTCAAGTCGGGCGTGCTGCGCTGCGTCGTCGCGACGAGCAGCCTCGAGCTCGGCATCGACATGGGCGCGGTCGACCTCGTGATCCAGGTCGAGGCCCCGCCGTCCGCCGCCTCGGGGCTGCAGCGCGTCGGCCGCGCCGGGCACCAGGTGGGCGAGATCAGCCGCGCCGCGCTCTTCCCGAAGCATCGCGGCGACGTGCTGCACACCGCGATCGTGACCGAGCGGATGCTGGCGGGCAAGATCGAGGCGATCCAGGTGCCGCGCAACCCGCTCGACATCCTCGCGCAGCAGACCGTGGCGGCGAGCGCGCTCGGAGCCATCAGCGTCGAGGAGTGGTTCGAGACGGTCCGCCGCTCGGCACCGTTCCAGGCGCTGCCCCGCTCGGCCTACGAAGCGACGCTCGACCTGCTGGCCGGCCGCTTCCCGTCCGACGAGTTCGCCGAGCTGCGGCCGCGCCTGGTGTGGGACCGCGACGCCGGCACCCTCACCGGAAGGCCCGGCGCGCAGCGCATCGCCGTGACCAGCGGCGGCACCATCCCCGACCGCGGCCTGTTCGGCGTGTTCGTGGCCGGCGAGACGACTGGTGCCCGCGTCGGCGAGCTCGACGAGGAGATGGTCTACGAGTCGCGGGTGGGCGACGTGTTCACGCTCGGGACGACGAGCTGGCGCATCGCCGAGATCACCCACGATCGCGTCAACGTCATCCCCGCATACGGCCAGCCCGGGAAAGTGCCGTTCTGGCACGGCGACGGCATCGGTCGGCCGTTCGAGCTCGGCGAGGCACTGGGCGCGTTCTCCCGTGAGGTGTCGGCGGCCACTCCCGAGAAGGCGGCGCAGCGACTGATCGAGGCGGGTCTCGACGAGCAGGCGCGCGCGAACCTCATGGCCCACCTGACCGAGCAGCGCGAGGCGACGGGCACCCTTCCGACCGACCGCACGCTCACGGTCGAGCGCGGCCGTGACGAGGTGGGCGACTGGCGGGTCATCCTCCATTCTCCCTACGGCATGAAGGTGCACGCGCCGTGGGCGCTGGCGATCAACGCCCGGGTGCGCGAGCGCCTCGGCGTCGAAGGATCGGCGGTGGCGAGCGACGACGGCATCATCGTGCGCATCCCCGATGCCGAGGCCGAGCCGCCCGGAGCCGAGCTCTTCGTGTTCGAGCCCGACGAGCTGGAGCACCTGGTCACCGAGGAGGTGGGCGGCTCGGCGCTGTTCGCCTCGCGGTTCCGGGAGTGCGCGGCGCGGGCGCTGCTCATGCCGCGGATGAACCCGAACAAGCGCACGCCGCTGTGGCAGCAGCGACAGCGGTCGGCGCAACTGCTCGAGGTGGCCCGGCGGCATCCGACCTTCCCGGTGATCCTCGAGACCCTGCGCGAGGTGCTGCAGGACGTCTACGACCTGCCCTCCCTGCGCAAGCTCGCGACCTCCATCGCCGACCGCCGCATCCGGCTGGTCGAGACCGAGCCCGGCCAGCCGTCGCCCTACGCCCGCGACCTGCTGTTCGGCTACGTCGGCGCCTTCATGTACGAGGGCGACTCGCCCCTCGCCGAGCGCCGGGCCGCGGCCCTCTCGGTCGACCCCGCCCTTCTCGGCGAACTTCTGGGGACTGTCGAGCTACGCGAGCTGCTCGACCCCGACGTGATCGCCCAGTTCGAGCGGGAGGCGCAGCGGCTCGACCCCGACCGCCGTGCACGCGGACTCGAGGGTGTCGCCGACCTGCTGCGGATGCTCGGACCACTCGACGCGGAAGAGGTGGCGGCACGCCTCGACCCGGCGAGTGTGCTCGAGACGGAAGCGGAGACCGTCGACACCGCGACCGCCGCCGCGCTCCTGGACGATCTGATCACCGCGCGCCGCGCGATCCCGGTGACGATCGGCGGTGTGAGCCGGGTGGCCGCGATCGAAGACGCAGGACGACTGCGCGATGCGCTCGGCGTCGCTCTCCCGACGGGCATCCCGGTGGCGTTCCTCGAACCGCTGGCCGACCCGCTGGGAGACCTCGTCGCCCGCCACGCCCGCACGCACGGCCCCTTCACGACGGATGCCGTCGCCACTCGGTTCGGACTCGGCTCCGCGGTCGCCCGCCACACCCTGCAGCGGCTCGAGAACGCCGGCCGTCTCACGAGCGGCTACTTCCTGCCGGAGGCTGCCGGCCCTTCGACGGGCTCAGGGACCGGCGACGCGATCGAATGGTGCGACAGCGAGGTGCTGCGTCGCCTGCGGATGCGCTCGCTCGCGGCCATCCGCGGTTCGGTCGAGCCGGTCTCCCCCGAGGCCTATGCACGGTTCCTCCCCGACTGGCAGCACGTGGGCCGGCCACTGGAGGGCGTCGACGGCGTCCTGAGCGTGATCGAGCAGTTCGCGGGGGTGCCGATCCCCGCGAGTGCGTGGGAATCGCTGGTCCTGCCCTCGCGGGTGCGCGACTACTCCCCCGCGATGCTCGACGAGCTCACGGCGGCGGGCGAGGTCATCTGGTCCGGCCACGGCACGCTCCCGGGTCGCGACGGCTGGGTGTCGCTGCATCCGGTCGACCTCGCGCCCTTCACCTTGCCGGAGCGGGATGCCGAGATCGCATCCGACTCCTTGGAGTCGCGCATCCTCATCGCGCTCGACGTCGGCGGCGCCTACTTCGCGGCTCAGCTCAAAGACATGGCCGCGGCCGAGAACGAGCAGTCCGTGCTCGAGGCGCTGTGGTCGCTGACGTGGTCGGGCTACGTGACGAACGATACGTTCGGCCCGATCCGCTCGCTCCTCGCGGGCGGCTCGCAGGCCCACAAGGTGAAGCGCCGAGCACCCCGCGCCCGCACCTATCGCGGCGTATCCTTCACGGGTTCCGCGGCGCCGCGGCCGGCGTCGATCGGCGGACGCTGGTCGCTGCTGCCGGCGCTCGAGACGGATGCCGCCCGTCGCGCCACCGTCACCGCAGGCCTCCTGCTCGACCGCTACGGGGTCGTCACCCGCGGCGCCGTGCAGGCCGAGGGCGTTCCCGGCGGCTTCGCCCAGGCGTACCGCGTACTCGCCGGGTTCGAGGAGGCGGGCCACTGCCGTCGCGGCTACGTGATCGAGAAGCTCGGGGCCGCGCAGTTCGCCGCCTCCGGCACGGTCGACCGACTCCGCACCTACGCCGGGCTCGCCGATCCGCCGCCCCGCAAGGCCGTGACCCTCGCGGCCACCGATCCTGCGAACCCCTACGGCGCGGCCCTCGGGTGGCCCAAGCTCGACGGGGTGTCGCACCGCCCCGGCCGCAAGGCGGGCGGCCTGGTCGTGCTCGTCGACGGCACCCTCGTGCTCTCCCTCGAGCGTGGCGGCCGCACGGTGTTGTCGTTCAGCGACGACGGCGAGGTGCTGCGCGCCGCAGCAGCCGACCTGGCCGCCACCGCACGCGCCCGACGACTCGACACCCTGACCGTCGAGAAGATCAACGGCGAGGGCGTCTACGGCACCGAGCTCGCGCTCGCCCTCCAGGAGGCGGGCTTCGTGGCCACTCCGCGCGGCTACACGCTCCGCAAGGTGGTCTGAGCGATGCACCTACGCTGGAAGCCATGATCCGAGAGTTCGCCGCCGGCATCCGCACCCTGCTGCGCGGATTCGGGCTGTGGCGCACCCGACCGGGTCTCATGCTGCTCGGGCTGATCCCGGCGATCATCGCGGTCATCGTGCTCGCCGCCGCCCTGGTCCCCCTCGTGATCGGCATGCCGTCGGTCTCCACTTGGCTGACGCCGTTCGCCGACGGATGGATCGAGCCGTGGCGAGGGTTGCTGCGCACCGCTGTGGGACTGGTCGTCGTCGCTGCCGCCCTGGCTCTCGCCAGCGTGGTGTTCAGCGCGCTGACGCTGACCATCGGCGACCCGTTCTATCAGCGCATCTGGCATGCCGTCGAGGTCGACCTCGGCTCACCCCCGCCCGCCGACGGCGGCAGCTTCTGGACCACTCTCGGCGAAGGGCTCCGGCTCGTCGTGCTCGGCATCCTGATCGCGATCGGCGTGCTCCTGATCGGCCTCATCCCGGCGGTCGGCGGCTTCCTCGGCCCGGTTTCGGGTGTCGTCCTGACCGGGCGGCTGCTGGCGCGCGAACTCACGGGCCGTGCCTTCGACGCGCGCGACCTCAGCCCGACCGATCGTTCCGCGCTTTTCTCGGGCAGTCGCGCGCGGGTGCTCGGTTTTGGCGTCGCGACGCAGCTCTGCTTCCTGATCCCCGGCGGGGCGGTCGCGATCATGCCGGCCGCAGTGGCCGGCAGCACGATGCTCGCGCGCGACCTGCTCGCGCGGAACGGCGCTGCGCCCGCA
>NZ_SSDF01000061.1 GCF_004794515.1 Microbacterium sp. A20
GACAACGGCGACGGCACGTACACCGCCACCCTGACGTCGGCGACGACGGTGGGTTCCGCGATCGTCTCGTTCACGATCGATGATGCCGATGCGGACGCCACCGCCACGGTCGCGTTCGTCGCGGGTGCAGCGGACACCGGTACGTCGACGATCGTCGCGTCCCCGACGTCGATCACCGCGGATGGCTCGAGCACCTCGACCGTGACCGTCACCCTCCTCGATGCGAACGGTAACGTCGTCGCGGATGCGGGCGACGTGGTCGGTCTGTCCACCACAGCGGGCACGCTGTCCGCGGTGACCGACAACGGCGACGGCACGTACACCGCCACCCTGACGTC
>NZ_SSDF01000062.1 GCF_004794515.1 Microbacterium sp. A20
CAGCGCGGAGCGCGGCAGCGCGACGCGTCAGACGAGGGCGCGCTGGCGACGGAGCGCCGTCAGCACGGCGCCGTTGGCCCCGGCCCACTCACCCAGCGTGGCCGGCACGATGGGCGGAACCCGGTGGAACGACGCCCGCTCGCCGACGTAGCGCTCAGCCAGCGTCACGAGCTGATGCGGCGCCTGCGCGAGGCCGCCGCCGATCACGATGCAGCCGGGGTCCACGAGCGCACACAGGGTGAGGATCGCCTCCGCCAGCGCCGACGACGCCCGTTCGACGATCGCGGTGGCCACGGCATCCCCCTCGCTGCTCGCCGCCAGCAGCCCTTCCGGACCGCCCTTTCCGCCGACCGCGGCCCACGCCCGCCGCAGCGCGGGTGCGCCGATGATGGTCTCCAGGCAGCCGCGGCGCCCGCACGAGCACATGCTGCCGTCTGGCTCGATCGTGATGTGTCCGAGTTCGCCGGCCGAACCGTGCGCCCCGGGGACGACCTGGCCGTGCGCCACGTGTGCGCCCGCGATCCCGGTGCCCAGCGCGAGCACGAAGACGTCGTCCACACCGGCACCCGCGCCCCAGGAGGCCTCGGCGACCGCGGCCGCGTGGCCGTCGTTGATGACATCGACCGGGATGCCGAGTTCGGCGCTCAGCTCTGCTCCGAGCGCACGACCGTCGAGCGCGGGGATGTTGGTCGAGCGCAGGACGACCCCCGCCGCCTCATCGACGAGTCCGGGGATCGACAGCACCACGCGTTCGAGGTCGGCATCGCCGCGGAGCACACCGGCGATCGCCGCCAGCCCGTCCACGGGCGAGTCCTTAGGGGTCGCGTGCCGGCCGCGTGCGAGCGGCGTCGGCGGCGCATCCAGCGACACGCGCGCGGGCGCGAGCAGGTGCTTGACGCTCGATCCGCCGACGTCGAGCCCGAGCACGACAGGGCCCGCACCGCGCAAAAGGGTCGATCGGATCGGATCTCCCCCGGTCACGGGGCCATCACCCGGGCGGCCGCACGGGCCTCCCGCCGCAGCGCCTGCTTGTCGGGATCGGGAACCGGCACCGAGGCCAGCAGCCGTCGGCTGTACGGATGCTGCGGCGCCAGGAGCACGTCGTCGGCGGAGCCGGTCTCGACGATCTCGCCCTTGAGCATCACGGCGACCCGGTCGGAGATCTCGTGCACGACGGCGAGGTCGTGGCTGATGAAGAGGCATGCGAAGTGCATCTTCTCCTGCAGGGTGCGCAGCACCTCGAGCACGGCGGCCTGCACCGAGACGTCGAGCGCCGAGGTCGGCTCGTCGGCGATGATCAGCTCCGGCTCCAGGGCGATGGCGCGGGCCAGGCCGATGCGCTGACGCTGCCCTCCGGAGAGCTCGTGCGGGTAGCGCGAGGCGTAGTTCGTGGGCAGCTCGACGGCATCCAGCAGTTCCGCGACACGGGTGCGACGGGTGCTCGCCGAGGTCGGGAAGCGCCGACGCTGCACGAGCAGCGGCTCGGCGATGGCCTCGCCGACGGTCATGCGCGGGTCGAGGCTGGAACCCGGGTCCTGGAAGATCGCGCCGACGCGCCCGCGCAGCGCACGCTCCCGCCGCCCGGAGACACCACCGCGCCCGACCTTCTCGCCGAACAGGGTGATCCCGCCGCTCGACAGGGGCAGCAGTCCCAGTGCCGCGCGTCCGAGGGTGGACTTGCCCGATCCGGACTCGCCGACGAGGCCGAGGATCTCTCCCGGCGCGATGCGCAGGCTCACGCCGTCGAGTGCGAGGAACGGACGGCCGCCGCGGCGATACGTGACGCTGGCGGCATCCAGCTCGAGCACCGCGGCCGGGATCTCGGTCTCGGGTTCCCGCTCGATCACGCTCGCGATGTCGGGAAGCGACGGCACGGCGCTGAGCAGCTTCTTCGTGTAGTCCTCGCGCGGCGCGGTGAGCACGGTGCGGGTGTCGCCCACCTCGACCATGGTGCCGCGGAACATCACGGCGACCCGGTCGGCGATGTCGGCGACCACGCCCATGTTGTGCGTCACGAGCAGGAACGCGGTCCCCGACTCGGCCGCGAGGCCGCGGATCAGGTCGAGGATCTCGGCCTGCACGGTCACGTCGAGCGCGGTCGTCGGCTCGTCGGCGATGATCAGCTGCGGCTCGCAGGCGAGGGCGATCGCGATGACCACGCGCTGACGCTGGCCACCCGACAGCTCGTGCGGGTAGCTCTTCGCCCGACGGGCGGACTCGGGGATGCCCACGCGACGGAGCATCTCGACCGCGCGCTCCCAGGCCTCGGCCTTGGTGATCTTGCGGTGGTTGAGGATCGCTTCGGTGATCTGGTCGCCGATCCGCATGCTCGGGTTGAGCGCGGTCATCGGCTCCTGGAACACCATCGAGATCTCGGCGCCGCGCACGGCGTTCATCTCGGCTTCGGCGAGCGGCAGGAGTTCGCGCCCGGCGAGCCGGATGGACCCGGTGACCGTGGCCGAGCGCGGCAGCAGCTTGAGGATGGCCATCGCCGTCACGGACTTGCCCGAACCGGACTCGCCGACCAGCGCCAGCACCTCACCGGGGCGGACTTCGAGATCGATGCCCTTCACGGCCTCGACCGATCCGTCCTCGGTGCGGAACGTGACCGAGAGGTCGGAGATCGACAGCAGTGCGTCGCTCATGCGGCACGCCCCTTCACGTCGAAGAAGTCGCGCAGGCCGTCGCCGATGCTGTTGAAAGCGCAGACGGTCAGCACGATGCAGAATCCGGCGGGGAAGATCAGCCACCAGGCGCCCGCGTACGTGTAGGTGATACCGCTGGTGAGCATGGCGCCCCAGTCGGTCGCCGGCTTCTGCAGCCCCATGCCGAGGAACGAGATGTAGGCGACGAGCAGGATGGCGTCGGCGACCTGGAACGTGGCGTTCACGACGATCGTGCCGACGGTGTTCGGGACGATGTGCTTGAGCACGGCCCGCGAGTGCGTCCCGCCCATGGCCCGCAGCGCCAGCACGTATTCGCGCGACTTCAGCGAGATCGACTCGGCGCGCACGAGACGGGCAGGGACCAGCCAGGAGACCAGGCCGATCACGCAGATCATCAGCGGGACGCTCGGGCGCAGGATCGCCGAGAGGATCAGCAGCAGGAACGTCGCGGGGATCGCGATGCCGGCGTCGACGACGCGCATCATCACGGTGTCGACGGCACCGCCGACGTAGCCCGCGATCGCGCCCCAGAGGGTGCCGATGACGGTGGCGAGGATGCCGGCAGCGAGGCCGATCAGGATCGAGATCTGACCGCCGACCATGAGGCGCCCGAGCACGTCGTAGCCGACGTCGTCGGTGCCGAGCGGGTGTCCGGGGCTGCCCGGCGGCAGCATGGTGCTGCGCAGGTCGGTGTGGATCTGATCCGTCGGGTGGATCAGCGGACCCAGGAAGCAGAAGAGCAGGAACAGCACGATGGTCACGATGCCGAAGACCGCGAGCTTGTTCTGCAGGAAGCGGCGCGTGCCCCGCTGACGCGGGGTCAGCGTGCGCATCACGATGGTCGTGGTGCTCACGAGAGCTCCTCTCGGGTGCGCGGATCGAGCAGCGCCTGGATGATGTCGGCGAGGAGCGATCCGATGACCGTCGCGAGCGCGATCACCAGGATGCAGCCGATCAGCACGGGGTAGTCGGAGGTCTGAGCCGAGGTCCAGAACAGCAGCCCCATGCCGGGGTAGTTGAAGAGCGACTCGACGACGATCATGCCGCCGAACATGACCGGCAGGTAGTAGCCGAGCATGGCGATCACGGGGGTCAGGGAGTTGCGCACCACGTGGCGGGTGATCACCACGGGCACCGAGGTGCCCTTGGCCCTGGCGGTGCGGACGTAGTCCTCGGAGAGGTTGTCGATCGTGGCGGAGCGCATGTACCGCGAGAACGTCGCGATGATGCCGAGTGCCGCGGTGAGCACGGGCAGCACGAGGCCGGCCGGGTTCGACAGCACATCGCCGACGGTCTCGCCCTGCGGCGCCTGGGCGGGCACGAGCCGCAACCACTGGGCGAAGACGATCACGAGGATCAGGCCGAGGAAGAACGACGGCGTCGAGTAGACGATGAAGTTCCAGGTGGTCAGCGCGTAGTCCGCAGCCTTGCCGCGGCGCACCGCCTGGAAGATGCCCATCGGGATGGCGATGATCAGCGCGAAGAGCATCGAGATGAGGGCCAGGATCAGCGTCTTCGGGAGGCGCTGACCGATGGCATCCGCCACGGGGCGGTTGAGTTTGAAGGAGTCGCCCAGGTCGCCCTGGACGAGCTGCAGCAGGAAGTTGAAGTACTGCTGCCACAGGGGCAGATCGAAGCCGTTCTCCTTGTTGAAGGCGTCGATCTGCTCCTGCGAGGCCTGCATGCCGAGGATGCCGGCGGCCGGCCCCTGCGGCATCGCGAGGTGGAGCAGCGCGAACACGATCAGCGTCACGATGAGGATGACGATCCCGCCCTGGCCGACCCGTCGCAACAGGTACCACCAGAACCGCGGGCCGCCGGCCCTCTCCTTCTTCTGCTGCGCGTTCTGCGCTGCTTCCACCACGCTCATGTCACCTGCTCGTTACTTGGTCCAGGACCAACGCTGCGGAAGGAACGACGCGCCCGGATCCTGGTGGGCGATGTCGAGTCCGTCACGGACGACGGAGACCTGGTAGACCGGGTTCGGCATCCACATGACCGGGAGGTCGGTGGCGAGGTACTCGGAGTACTTCTTCGCGATCTCGGGGTCGGTCGAGAACGCCATCGCCTGGACGAGCTCCTCGGCCTCGGGGTTGTCGTACTGTCCGGCGTTCCACTTGGTGTCCTTCGCGAAGACGCGCTCTCCGGTGGCGTACGGCGGGAAGTACCAGCTGCCCGCGGTGCCGAAGAAGACGAGCTCCCACGTGCACGAGCTGCCGGTCTTGCACTCCTGCGCCTGCGTGAGGACGGTGTCGAGCGGCTTGGAGTCGATCGTCATCTTGACGCCGATCTTGCCGAGCGACGACTGGATCTCCGCCATCATGTTGTCGGTCTCCTGCGAGCCGTTCTGCGTGGTGACGACGATCTCCGCCTTGTCACCCGCAGCGATTCCTTCGCCGCACTGGCCCTCGGCCGCACCGGCTTCGGCGCACTCGAGCGTGCCGTCGGATCCCTTGACCCAGCCGTTGTCGGTGAACAGCTTCTCGGCCTTCTTCAGGTCGAACGGGTACGGGTTGTCCTTCTGCACGTCGGACAGTCCGCTGGAGTCCGCGGTCTGCGGGATGGGACCGTAGTCGGGCGTCGCGGCACCGTGCCAGACGACCTCGGAGATGGTCTCCTGGTCGATGGCGTGCTGCAGTGCCTGGCGCACGTAGAGCTGCTTGTAGAAGGAGCCCTTCTCCGGGTTGGCGAAGTTGTACGGCATGTACGTGATCGACCAGCCGGCCCACGGCTCGATGCTGTAGCCGAGGTCGGTGAACTGCTTCTCGTTCGTGAGCTGCGAGCTGGTGACATAGCCGTAGTCGACGTCACCCGAGCGCACCACGTTCATCTCGGCGTCGGCAGAGGTGAACGGCAGGAACTCGACGTTCTCGATGCTCGGCTTGTCCTCGCCGGTGTACTCCTTGTTGGCGGTGAGTTCCACCAGGCCCGAGTCCGACCAGCTCTTGACCGTGTAGGGACCGGCGACGGTCTTCCACAGGTCGTTGGTGGCGTAGGTCTTCATGTCCTCGGCCTCGGAGAAGAGGTAGTCGAGCACCGCGGTCGCACCGGCCTGGTCACGGTCGTGGTCGCCGATCTCGCCGTCGGCGCTGGTCTTGTCCCAGACGTGCTGCGGCATCGGGTACATGAGGCTGAGCTGGTTGCCGAGGAGGAACTCCTCGTTGTAGACCTTGTCCATCGTCAGCGAGAACGTCTTGTCGTCGATGGTCGTGAACTCGGTGATGTTGTCCGGCATCAGGCCGGCGGAGTAGCCACCGGTCTTCTCGCCGTTGAAGCGGACCAGGTTGTACCAGAACTCCACGTCGCGCGAGGTGACGGGCTCGCCGTCCGACCAGTCGAGGTCGTTCAGCGTGATGGTGATGGTCTTGCGATCCTCGGAGAACTCGTAGGACTTGGCGGCGGAGGCCAGTTCGTCCCAGCCCATCTCGCCGTCGACGCCGTTGTACTCGAACAGGCGCGGCCACATCGTCGCCTTGATGGCGCTGTTGTGGGTGGCCATCTTGTCGGGCGACGAGATCGGCAGGATCCAGTTGGGTCCGGTGCCGACCTGCAGCGCGAAGCTGACGGTGTCCTTCTCGCCCGAGCCGGTGTCGCCGTTGGCGCCGGCCTGACAGGCGGTGAGGGCGAGCGTCGCGACGGCGAGCGCACCCAGGGGGGCGAGCAGCCGGCGGCGCAGCGACTGAGATCGCATGTAAACCTCCTTGTTCAACGCCTCGTCACCCAAGGCGTTCGTCCGATTTATGACGTACTTTGAATCATGCCCGAACTAAGTTCAGGGCAAAAGTCGGTCTTGTTACGTTTAAGTAACTAACTTTCTTCGATTGCAGAGAAAAGCCGCAGAGTCGCGTCAGCCGACCATCTCGGCGGCGAGATCCGGCGCCTGATCGAACGCGTCGAACGGATGCATCGGCCGCTGGATGCGGTGGTGGCCGAGGCGCTCGAGGTCCTGATCCACGCCGCCCGGGGTGAGGGCCAGCGTCCAGCCGCGCATGATCGCGTAGAACTCCGGCTCGAGGTAGCCGATCTTCGTGACGACGATCTGCGCCGCGACGGGGTCGAGTCCGATCGAGGTGAAGTCGGAGACGTCGTGGTACGCCTTGCGGAACTCCGTGACGATCACGTGCAGGCCGCCGACGCGGATCACCGCGATGCCGCCGGCATCCACATCGCCCTCGTGCAGGCTGTGCAGCACACCCTCGACAAGGACCGGTCCGTGTGGGCCGCTGTCGACGCGTGCGCCGACCTCGACCGACACCCGCTCCCCCACCGCGTGGCCGCGGAGGATGTCGAGGGCGCCCTTGTCGAACACCGAGGCGCACAGCGTGACCGGGGCGTCGTCGGACGTGAGCTCGGGCTTCTGCAGCAGCTGCGCGAGCGTCCAGGTGACGTCGCCCGTGCCGCCGGCGCCGGGGTTGTCGCCCGAGTCGCTGATGAAGTACGGGGTATCGGTGGCGGCGAGGCCGGCCGCGACCCCCTCGTCGAGCGTGCCGGGAGGACCCACGAACTCGAAGTCGTCCCGCACATCCCAGAACGCGCGTCCGAGCTCTTCCGCGGCGAGCGCGGTCGCCTCGTCGTCGGTGCCGGTCACGACCACGGTCGCGTGGCAGCGCGGCTCATCGGCCCAGGCGTAGCCGATCCAGATCGCGGCATCGGTGATGCCGGGCCGCGCCTCGATCTCGGGGATGCGCGCGTACAGGCTCTTGGCCGGCTCGACGCGGGTGCTGGTCTTCTCCCCCGGGAGAAGGATGGGCACGCGCACCCAGGCGCGGCGCGGGGTGACGCCGCTCTCGAGCGCCTCGACGAGGTTGCGGATCGCGCGGTCGCGGGTCTCCCAGGTGTCTTCGTGCGGAGCCAGGCGGTAGCACGTGATGATGTCGACGTTCTCGATCAGGGTGCGCGAGACGTTGCCGTGCAGGTCCATCGACGCCGACACCACGACATCGGCTCCGATCACCTCGCGGATGGCAGTGATCAGGTCGCCCTCGGCGTCGTCCATGCCCACGACGCTCATGGCCCCGTGGATGTCGAAGAACAGGCCGTCGAGCTTCTCGCCGTCGGCCACGAGTGCGCGCAAGCCGTCGCAGATGCGTGCCTTGATGCTGTCGTACACCTCGCGCAGCACCGCGCCGCCGGGGATCGAGCGGGCGTAGTAGACCGGCAGCCACTCGGCGCGGTCGCGCAGCTCGCCGTCGCGCAGGGAGTCGTAACGGGTGATGAGTTCTTCGCCCTCCACGCGCAGGAAGTCGCGTTCACCGGCGCGATGCGGCGAGAAGGTGCTGGACTCGATGGCCATGCCGGCGATGGCGATGCGCGGGAGCGGAGACGTCTCGGTCATACTCCGAGTCTAGATCGGACCTCGAAGCAAAACCGCCATCTTATTCCGCATGGTCGCGAACTTGGGCCGATAATCGAAGCTATTACGCAGCTGTGGTGCGCAGTTCCTCGTCGATCCGGGCCGGGTCCAGCATCCGCTCCAGCAGCTCCCAGGCCACACCGCGGGCACCGGCGAGCGCGCCGGCCCGGCTCACACCGATCTCGAGGGCATCCGTCGACATCGGCAGGCAGAGGGTGAACAGCGCCTGCCGCACGCCCGCGACGAACGCGTCGGCCGTGGCCAGGCGCCCGCCGAGCGCGAGCGCCTGCGGGTTGAAGAAGTTGATGATCGTGGCGAGCACCTCTCCCGTGCGGGCTCCGGCCTCGCGCAGAGCGGAGGTGGCCTTGGGGTGCGCATCCTGAGCGAGCGCCAGCACGTCGTCGAGGGTCTCGACCGCCACACCCGAGTCGCGCAGCGCATCGACGATCGCGGCGCCGCTGGCGACCACGTCGAGGCAGCCGACGCGGCCGCACGAGCAGATGATGGGCGGGGCGTTGTGCAGGGCGACGTGGCTGATGTCGCCCGCGACCCCGCGGTATCCGCGGTAGACGGCGCCGTCGAGGATGATGCCGCAGCCGATGCCGCTGCCCGCCTTCACGAAGACCAGCTGCTCCTGCTCGCTGCCGCGCTCGATGAACTCGCCGACCGCCATGGCGTTCGCGTCGTTGTCGATGAGGAACGGCAGCCCGGTGACCGAGCCGAGCACCTCGCCCACGTCGACGCCGTTCCACCCGGGCATGCGCATCGGCGCCAGCAGGCGCGAGGTGCGCGAGTCGACCGGGCCGGGCAGACTCATCGCGATGCCCTCGACAGTGAGGCCGCCGTTGTCCTTCGCCAGCTTCTGTGCGCACTCCCACACCTGGCTCACGACGCTCTCGACCCCGTCGAGGAGTGACACCTGCGCGACGGTCGAGGCCACGACCTCGGCGCGACGATCGAAGAGCGCGACCGTGGCGTGCTTCTCGCCGAGCTCCACGCCCGCGACCACGCTGCCCCCGGCTTTGACCGTGAGCACACGGGGGCGGCGGCCGCCGCGAGACTCGCCCTCGCCGTTCTCCTCGATGTAGTCGTGGGCGATCAGCTCTTCGACGCGGAGGGCGACGGTCGAGGGGGAGAGTCCGGTCAGGCGAGCGAGATCGGCGCGGGACTGCGCCGCCCCGGTGCGCACCAGCCGGAAGATCTCACCCTCGGAATGTACGGTCTGGGTAGCCGGTGCCACGGTGTCCTCGAATCATCTTGTTTCGGTAGTCAAACAAAGATAGCCCTAGGACTGGAGGAGTGTCACCCCCTGCGCGTCACTCGTCGTCACCGTCCGACTCCTCATCCAGCCATCGGAGGACAGCGGTCCGGTCGTCCGCGAGGGAGCCGGGTGCCTCCCCGTTCACGGACATCGCGTCGAGGATCGGGCGGTAGGCGCCGGTGCCCAGTCGCACCAGCACTCCATCCGAGCGGCCGCGCTCGATCCCGAACCGGACGCGGTGCGTCCCGCGCTCGAGCAGCAGTTGCCACACGTCCATCTGCACCGGACCGGTGAGCTCGCACACCGACCATCCGCTCTCGAGCAGGCGGCGCGCCAACCAGGCCGCGGGTTCGTCTCGCGGAGCCAGGTGGTCCAGGAACTCGGCGACGTCGGGGGTGCTCACCCGGTCAGGGTACGGGAGTGGGCATGTGACGCGCGGGGCGCCGCGACGGCGCGGCTGACGCTAGGCGATGCCGCCGCCGTCGACGACCATCGCGGAGCCGGTGACGTACGAGGAATCGTCGCTCGCGAGCCACACCACCGCCTGCGCGACCTCGCTCGGCTCACCCATGCGACGCAGTGGGCGGTCGGCGGCCTCGGCGAGGAACGCGTTCGTGTCCTGCGCCAGCTGGCGGGCCTCGTCGCGGAGCATGCCGGTGTTCACATCACCGGGGTTCACGGAGTTCACGCGGATGCCGGCCGGGCCGTGGTCGATCGCGAGCGCGCGGGTCATGTTCACGACCGCGCCCTTCGACGCGCAGTACGAGATGGCCTGGCCGCCGCCCTTGAGGCCCCAGCCGGAGCCCGTGTTGATGATCGAGCCGCCGCCCGCCGCCTCCATGATCGGCACGATGTGCTTGCACATGAGGAAGATCGAACGCACGTTCACGCCGAACACGCGGTCCCACTCCTCGACGGTCGTCTCGACCGCGGTGGTGCGGCGGATGATGCCGGCGTTGTTGAAGACGACGTTCACGCCACCCAGCTCGGCGACCGAGGTCGCGACGACCCGCTCGATGTCGGACTCGCTCGCGACATCGGCCGCGATGGCGATCGCGGTGCCGCCCGCCGCACGGATCTCCTCCGCGACGGCTTCGGCGGCCTCGACGTTCAGGTCGACGACGGCCACGGCCGCGCCCTCGGCGGCGAGCGCGATCGACGTGGCACGACCGATGCCGCCGGCGCCGCCGGTGACGATGGCCTTCTTGTTCTCGAGACGCATGGGGTGTCCTTTCGGGTTCGTTCAGACGAGGGAGGGGTCGGGAATGAGCTCGGGGGCGGTCACGGGGTAGAGGCTGCTGGTGCCGACGCCGGTGACGATGCGCACGTGTCCGGCGAGTCTCGCATCCAATTCGGGGTCGCCGGTGTCGACGAGGAGCGGTCGTCCGTGCAGGTCGATGAGCTTCTGCTCGGGGGCGACCACGAGGAGGGGGTCATGGCCGAGGGCACGCACGACGGCCGCGGAGAGCTGCTGGTTGCCGCGGCCGAGGAGGAAGCCCTGGCCGCCGATCACGGTGATCACGGCCTGCGCCGGACCGCGTGCGACCTCGGCGAGGAGCTCGTGCTCACTCGCACCGCGGACGATCACGGCGCCGTCGAGCACGACATCCACTCCGAGCGGAGACCCTTCGACGCCGAGCCGCCGGGCGATCTCGGCCGTCGTGCCGCCGGGGCCCAGGAGATAGCGCACACCAGGACGCATGCGGGCGACGGCACCGCGGGCAGCAGCGTCGACCGCTGCCGCTTCGGTCGCCGGGGTCGGGGCCTTGCGCGCCTGGGTGCGACCGGCACGATACGGCACCCGGAGCATGCCGTAGAGGGTGGGCTCCACGCGGGCGCGGCGCATCGCGACCTCGTCGATGTCGAGCACCTCGCGGTCGTCGGTGGGGAGACCACCGCGGTCGACCCAGTCGGCGGCGATCGCCCCCGCCGCGCGGGGGCTGACCGCGAACACGGGCGAGTACATCTTCACGCCCGCCGGAATCCCGAGCACTGCGGGCAGCTGGGCGCCGGGCTCGGGCATGCACGCGGGGTCGGCCGCACCGAGCCCCGCGACCGCGTCTCGCAGCGTCCCGTCGCCGCCGACCACGAGGATCAGGTCGACCCCCGCCGCGACAAGTGCCGCCACCGCCCGCGAGGTATCCCCCGCATCCGTCCTCGCGTCCGCGTCCGCGTCCGCGTCCGCCTCCGGCTGCGCTTCCGCCTCTCCGCCGAGTGCACGGGATCCTGCCGAACGCACGTGTTCTTCACGCGAATACGCCGTGCGCTCGGCACCAAGCCGTGCACTCGGCGAAGCCTGGACGGCGGGAAGGACAGCGGGAAGAGCGGCGGGAAGGACAGCGGGAAGAGCGGCGGGAGGTGCGGCGGGAAGGACAGCGGGAAGAGCGGCGGGAGGAGAGCACAACACACGGGGGACCAGGCCGGCGGCGCGGACGGCATCGGCGCCCATGCGCCCGGCGACGGTCGCGACCACGAGCCCCGGATGCCGCTCCGCGAGCGTCGTCAGGGCGATGACCGCCCGCTCCTGCACGCGCGAACGGGCGCCGCGCGCGAGG
>NZ_SSDF01000063.1 GCF_004794515.1 Microbacterium sp. A20
CCGTTCCGGCGCCTCCTCCGTTCCGGCGCCTCCTCCGTTCCGGCGCCTCCTCCGTTCCGCGCCTCTTCCGTTCCGGTCGCACTTTATGTCGCATTGACGCCGCAATTCCGACATAAAGTGCGACCGGAGTCAGCCGTCAGCCGTCAGCCGTCAGCCGTCGAGCACCGAACCGAGGATGCCGGCGGCCTCGGCGAAGCGCGCGGGGTCGGCGTTCGCGTAGTTGAGCCGCACATACGCGCCGGAGGGTTCGGCGGGGAACCACTCGGATCCCGGGGAGATGATCACGCCCCGCACCTCGCAGTCGCGGACGACCTGCACGACATCCGTCCCCTCGGGCAGCCGCACCCACAGGTTCAGGCCACCCGCCGGAACGCTCTCGACCTGCGCAGACGGGGCGTGCTCGGTCAGGCTCGAGACCAGCAGGTCGCGGCGCGCGCGCAGGTGCTCGCGGAACCCGCGCAGGTGGGTGCGCCAGCCGGGCTGCGTGACCACGTCGAGCGCGGCGGCCTGCAGCAACCCGCTCACGTACATGGACTCGGCCGCGCGGTCGGCCAGGATCCGCTCCCGCGCCGGCCCCCGCGCGATCACGGCCGCGACGCGCAGTGCGGGGGAGGCGCTCTTGGTGAGTGAGCGCAGGTACACGACATGACCGTCGTCGTCGGATGCGGCGACCGGGCGCGGCTCGGCATCGATCCCCAGGTCGTGCGCCCAGTCGTCCTCGATCAGGAACGCGCCGTGTCGGCGGACGGTGTCGAGCACGGCCTCCCCGGTCGCGATCGGCCACTGCGCGCCGGTCGGGTTGGCGAACGTCGGCTGCGCGTAGAAGGCCCGCGCGCCGGTGTGCGCGAACGCCCGCTCCACGTCATCCGGATCGGGACCCTGAGGCCCGGAGGGGATCGGCACCAGCACGACACCCGCCTGCGCGGCGGCGAGCAGTGCGCCCCAGTACGTCGGCGATTCGACGAGTAGCGGCTGCCCCGGTCCCACGACCGCGCGGAAGATCGAGCTCAGCCCGCTCTGACTGCCCGAGATGATGAGGGCATCGCGCGCCGACGCTGGCGTGACCCCGGCGGGCGCGGTGGATGCCAGCTCTCCGGCGAACCACGCCTGCAGATCGGGAAGGCCGGCGGCGGGCGAGCGGGTCAGTGCCGCGTCGGTGCGCGCGGCCCGCACGAGCGCCTGTCGCACCAACCGCTCCGGCAGCAGTTCGACCGCGGGGTAGCCGGAGTGGAGTCCGATCGCATCGGGGGAGACCGTGCGCTGCGTGGACGACAGGCCCACGAGTCCCGCCGGGGCCGTGCCGAGCGCGGCGGTCTGCCAGCCGTAGTCGGCCGATCGCACGGTGCGGAGTGCGCGGACGAAGGTTCCGGCCCCCGGACGCGACTCCACCAGCCCGAGCCGGACGAGCTGCTGCATCGCCTTCTGCACGGTCACCGGGCTCGCCCCGTACTCGGCCATCAGCGCACGGTTCGACGGCACCCGCGCGCCCGGGGAGGCGGAGGTGATCCATGCACGGACACCGGCGACGATCCGGCCACTGCTATCCTGACTCATGAAAGTAGAGAGTAGCGTTATCGCTCCGCGATCGACAGTGCTATCGACGCGCGCCGGCCTCTGGTGGGGGCTTCTCGGCGTCGTCGCCTTCTCGTTCACCCTCCCGTTCACGCGGATCGCCATCGACGGCCTCTCGCCGTTGTTCATCGGCGCGGGGCGCGCGGTCGTCGCGGCCCTCCTCGCGGGCATCGCCCTGACCGCGACACGGCAGCGCATCCCGACCAGGGCGCAGTGGGGGCGACTGGCCGTCGTCGCCGGCGGGGTCGTGGCCGGATTCCCGCTGCTCACCTCGTTCGCGATGACCACGACCCCGGCCAGTCACGGCGCCGTCGTGGTCGGACTGCTCCCCGCCGCGACCGCCGTCGCCGTGGTGCTCCGAACCGGCGAGCGCCCGAACCGCTCCTTCTGGGTCTTCGCGATCCTCGGCGCCGTCGCCGCCGTCGTGTTCGCTGCTCTGCAGAACGGCGGACTCGGCTCCCTCACCCCCGCCGACCTGCTGCTGTTCGGGGCTGTCCTCGCCGCGGCGATCGGCTACGCGGAGGGGGGTCTGCTCGCCCGCGAACTCGGCTCCTGGCAGACCGTGTCGTGGGCGCTCGTTGTCGCCGCTCCCCTCATGGCCGTGCTCACCGTGGTGTCGGCGATCCAGCAGCCACCCGCGGCGAGCCCGGTGCAGTGGCTCGCCTTCGGCTACCTCGCCGCGGTGAGCATGTTCCTCGGATTCTTCGCCTGGTACCGCGGGCTCGCGATCGGACCGATGGCGCAGGTGAGCCAGATCCAGCTCGTCCAGCCCGTGATGAGCATCGCGTGGGCCGCCCTCCTGCTCCGCGAGCCGATCGGCTGGGCCACCGCCGTCGGCGGATTCGCGGTGATCCTCTGCGCCGCGCTCGCCGTGCGCACCCGCCTGAAAGACCGCCCCAGAACCGACCGACCGCCCCGAGAAGAGGAGTCCTGATGCGCCACACACCCCGCTACCTGATGACCGATCCCGACGAGGTCAAGCGCCTCATCCGCGGCAACCCCTGGGCGACCTTCGTCTCTCCGGCGAGCACCGGACTCGTCGCTTCGCACTACCCCGCCCTGCTGATCGAGGACGAGGACGACATCGTGATCGCCAGCCACTTCGGCCGGCCCGACGATCAGCTCCACGAACTCGGTCGGCACGAAGTGCTCGTGATCATCCAGGGGCCGCACGACTACGTCTCCCCGAGCCTGTATGCGCCGGGCGATCTGGTGCCGACGTGGAACCACGTGACCGCGCACCTCTACGGCACCCCCGAGATCCTCGGCGAGGAGGAGAACTACGCCATGCTCACGCGGTTGACCGACCTCTTCGAGGACGGGCGCGAGCACGGCCGGCATCTGTCGGAGGACGAGCCGGGCACCCGCCGAGCGGCGAAGGGGACGGTCGGCCTGCGGATGCGCGTCACCCGGTTCGACGCGCGCGCCAAGCTCAGCCAGAACAAGCCGCCGGAGGTGCGCGAGAACATCACCGCGCGGTTCGCCGAGACCAACAGCGCACTCGCGGCGGAGATGCGGCGGGTCTGACCCCTGCCGACACCTTCCCCGTCGCACTTTCTGTCGCTCCCGCCGCGGGAAAGCGACAGAAGGTGCGACGAGAAGGAAACAGGGACCCGGATGCCGTGAGCAACCCGCATGCATCCGCACGGGGGGCGTACGGGAACCGTGAGGATCGACGGATCCACCCGCGCGCGGGAGTTGGATCGGATCCGTGCTCGACATCATCTACATCGCGCTGACTCTCGCGCTGTTCGCCCTCGTGTCCCTGGTCGCCAAGGCGGTGGACCGCGCATGATCGTCTTCGAGATCATCGCGGCCGTCCTCGCCGTCGCCGCCGTCATCTACCTCGTGGTCGCGCTCGTCGCCCCGGAGCGGTTCTGATGGGCGCGGCGATCTGGTTCGGCATCCTGCAGGTCACGGCCGTCGTGGTCGTGCTCGTCCTCCTCTACCGCCCCCTCGGCGACTACATCGCCCGGGTGTACACCTCGGCGAAGGACCTGCGCGTCGAGCGCGGCGTCTACCGGCTCATCGGCGTCGACTCCTCCTCCGAGCAGACCTGGCGCGCCTACGCCCGCAGCGTGCTCGCGTTCTCGGTCGTCGGGCTCCTGCTCGTCTACGGGCTGCAGCGACTCCAGGCATTCCTGCCGCAGTCGCTCGGTCTCCCCGCCGTGCCCGAGGGACTGGCCTTCAACACCGCGGCATCGTTCGTCGCGAACACCAACTGGCAGTCGTACTCGCCCGAGCAGACCATGGGCTACACCGTGCAGCTCGCGGGCCTCACGGTGCAGAACTTCGTGTCGGCCGCGGTCGGCCTCGCCATCGCGATCGCCCTGATCCGCGGCCTCGCCATCCGGGGCTCGGCGACCATCGGGAACTTCTGGGTCGACCTCATCCGCGGCGTCGGCCGCATCCTCCTGCCGATCGCCGTGATCGGCGCGGTGGCGCTGCTCGCGGGCGGCGTGATCCAGAACTTCGCGGGCTTCACCGACGTGACCACGGTGTCGGGCGGAACCCAGACCATCCCGGGCGGCCCCGTCGCGTCACAGGAGGCGATCAAGCTCCTCGGCACGAACGGCGGCGGCTTCTTCAACGCCAACTCCGCGCACCCGTTCGAGAACCCGACCGGCTTCACGAACCTGCTGGAGGTGCTGCTGATCCTCGTGATCCCGTTCGCCCTCCCCCGCACGTTCGGACGCATGGTCGGCGACCACCGTCAGGGCTACGCGATCGCCGCGGTCATGGCCACGATCTTCCTGATCTCGACCTTCGCCCTCTCGGCACTCGAACTCGCCGGACGCGGCAGCGCGCCCGAACTCGCCGGAGCCGCGATGGAGGGCAAGGAGGTGCGGTTCGGCATCCTCGGATCCACCCTGTTCGGCAGCGCCAGCACCCTCACCTCGACCGGTGCCGTCAACTCGATGCACGACTCGTACACGGCGCTGGGCGGCATGATGCCGATGCTGAACATGATGCTCGGCGAGGTCGCCCCCGGCGGCGTCGGCTCGGGCCTCTACGGCATGCTCGTGCTCGCGATCATCGCGGTGTTCGTCGGCGGACTCCTCGTCGGCCGCACCCCCGAGTACCTCGGCAAGCGGATCGGTCCGCGGGAGATCAAGCTCGCCAGCCTGTACATCCTCGTGGTTCCCGCGCTCGTCCTCGGCGGCACGGCCCTGAGCTTCGCGATCCCCGGCATCCGGGAGGACGTGGAGTCCACCAGCATCCTGAACCCGGGTGTGCACGGCATGAGCGAGGTGCTCTACGCGTTCACGTCGGCCGCGAACAACAACGGCTCCGCCTTCGCCGGACTCACCGCGAACACCCCGTGGTTCAACACCGCGCTCGGCATCGCGATGCTGCTCGGGCGATTCCTGCCCATCGTGCTCGTCCTGGCCCTCGCCGGATCGTTCGCGGCGCAGGAACGGGTCCCCGCCACCTCGGGCACCCTGCCCACCCACCGGCCGCAGTTCGTCGGCCTCCTCCTCACCGTGACGGTCGTCGTGACCGCCCTCACCTACTTCCCCGTGCTCGCGCTGGGACCCCTCGCCGAAGGACTCGTCTGACCATGACCCTCATCACCACCCCTTCCGAATCACCGTCGGAACAGCAGGATGCCGGGCAATCCACCCCCGCGCAGCCGTCGCGCTCCTTCGGCTGGTCGCAGCTCGTGGCGGCCCTGCCCGGCGCCCTGCGCAAGCTGAACCCCGCAGCCCTCGTCCGCAACCCCGTGATGCTCTTGGTGTGGGTCGGCGCCGCGTTCGCGACCGTGCTGGCGATCGCCGAACCGTTCCTCGGTGGTCCGGCCGACTCGGGCGGCACCCCTGTGCCCGCGCCGTTCACCTGGGGCATCGCGGTGTGGCTCTGGCTCACCGTGCTGTTCGCGAACGTCGCCGAGTCGGTCGCCGAGGGCCGCGGAAAGGCCCAGGCCGCGAGCCTGCGCAAGACCCGCACCAGCACGATGGCCCGCCGGGTGGTCGGCTACGACGCGGCTTCGGATGCCGCCGCCGAGCGCGCCGAGACCCTTGAGGTCTCCTCCGCCGAACTGCAGCGCGACGACGTCGTGGTCGTGACCGCCGGTGAGCTGATCCCCGGTGACGGCGACATCATCGCGGGCATCGCAACGGTCGACGAGTCGGCCATCACGGGCGAGAGCGCCCCGGTGATCCGCGAGTCGGGCGGCGACCGCAGCGCCGTCACCGGCGGCACCCGCGTGCTGTCGGACCGGATCGTGGTGCGCATCACCTCGAAGCCGGGCGAGACGTTCGTCGACCGGATGATCGCCCTGGTCGAGGGCGCCAGCCGCCAGCGCACCCCGAACGAGATCGCGCTGAACATCCTGCTCGCGAGCCTGTCGATCATCTTCGTGGTCGTGGTGCTGGCCCTCAACCCGATCTCGTCCTACGCCGCGTCGCCCGTCAGCATCCCCGTGCTCATCGCCCTGCTCGTCTGCCTGATCCCGACCACCATCGGCGCGCTGCTCTCGGCCATCGGCATCGCCGGCATGGACCGTCTCGTGCAGCGCAACGTGCTCGCCATGTCGGGGCGTGCGGTCGAGGCCGCGGGCGACGTCACGACCCTGTTGCTCGACAAGACCGGAACCATCACGTACGGCAACCGCCGTGCGCACGAGGTCCTGCCGCTCCCGGGCGTCGACGCCGACGAGCTGCTGCGGGTCGCGGCGCTGTCCTCGCTCGCCGACCCCACCCCCGAGGGTGCCTCGATCGTCGAGCTCGCCGCCGCCGCCGGCATCCGGGTGACCGCTCCGGAGGATGCCGTGGTCGTGCCCTTCACCGCGCAGACGCGCATGTCGGGGCTCGACCTCGCCGACGGCACGCAGATCCGCAAGGGCGCCGGCTCCGCGGTGCGGGCCTGGCTCGGGCTCGACGCCGAGGATGCGGAGCTCACCGCCCGCACCGACTCCGTGGCCGAAAGCGGCGGCACCCCGCTCGTGGTCGCGGTGCGGACACCCGCCGCCCCGGCATCCGCCCCCGCCCCCGCATCCGCATCCGCCCCCGCCCCATCCGTCCACCTGTCGGGAGAACGGACGGATGTCGGCGGACACGCCGCGGAACGGACCGACATCCGTGCGAACTCCCGACAGGTGTCCGGCGAACCCGCCACGGAAGGCCGCATCCTCGGCGTCGTGCACCTCAAGGACATCGTCAAGGACGGGCTGCGCGAGCGGTTCGACGAGCTGCGCAGCATGGGCATCCGCACGGTGATGATCACGGGCGACAACCCGCTGACCGCCCAGGCCATCGCCGCGGAGGCCGGGGTCGACGACTTCCTCGCCGAGGCGACGCCCGAGGACAAACTGGCCCTGATCCGGCGCGAGCAGGAGGGTGGGCGTCTGGTCGCGATGACCGGCGACGGCACGAACGACGCCCCCGCCCTCGCACAGGCCGACGTCGGAGTCGCGATGAACACCGGCACCTCGGCCGCGAAGGAGGCCGGCAACATGGTCGACCTCGACTCCGACCCGACCAAACTGATCGACATCGTGCGCATCGGCAAGCAGCTGCTGATCACCCGTGGCGCGCTCACCACGTTCTCGCTCGCGAACGACGTCGCCAAGTACTTCGCCATCATCCCGGCGATGTTCATGGGGGTCTTCCCCGGGCTCGCCGCGCTCAACATCATGCAGCTGCACTCGCCGGCATCCGCCGTGACCAGCGCGATCATCTTCAACGCGATCGTGATCGTGTTCCTGATCCCGCTGGCCCTGCGCGGAGTGAAGTACCGCCCGGCGAGCGCCTCGCAAATCCTGCAGCGCAACCTTCTGATCTACGGACTCGGCGGTGTGATCGCCCCGTTCATCGGCATCAAGCTCATCGACCTCGTCGTCAGCCTCATCCCGGGCTTCTGACCCGGATCGGAAAAGGAACCCACTCATGTCCTCCACTCGCACCGCCCTCCGCACCACCGGGGTCGCCGTCCGCGCGATGCTCGTCCTCACGCTGATCCTCGGCATCGGGTACACGCTCCTCGTCACGGGCATCGGGCAGCTCGCACTCCCCGGGCAGGCGAACGGCTCCCCGCTTCCCGACGACAGGGGCAGCGCACTGATCGGTCAGTCCTTCACGGATGCCGACGGCGAGGCCCTGCCGGAGTACTTCCAGTCCCGCCCCTCCGCGGCCGGCGACGGCTACGACGGGGCCGGCTCCAGCGGCAGCAACCTCGGCCCGGAGAACCCCGACCTGGTCGCCTCGATCGAGGAGCGCCAGGCCGCGATCGCGGAGCGCGAGGGTGTGGATGCCTCCGAGGTGCCGGCCGACGCTGTCACCGCCTCGGGCTCCGGACTCGACCCGCACATCAGCGTCGCCTACGCCCTGCTGCAGGTGCCGCGGGTGGCCGAGGAACGCGGCATGCCCGAACAAGAGGTGCGCGACCTGGTGGAGTCTAGGATTCAAGGGCGGGATCTGGGATTCCTCGGCGAGGAGCGCATCAACGTCGCCGAACTCAACCTCGCGCTGGACGGCCAGGAGGGCGAATGAGCGCAGATCGGACGCAGCGCCCGGCACCGGAACACCCCCGACGCGGCCGCCTGCGCGTGCTGCTGGGCGCCGCTCCCGGTGTCGGCAAGACGTTCGAGATGCTCGCCGAGGGGCGACGCCTGCGCGAAGAGGGACACGACGTCGTCATCGCCATCGTCGAGACCCACGAGCGCGCGGCCACCCTGGCGCAGACCGTCGGACTGCCGGAGGTGCCCCGCCGCGTCGAGGACCATCGCGGCGTCACCCTGACCGAACTCGACCTCGACGCGGTGCTCGCCCGCGCCCCGGAGATCGCGCTCGTCGACGAGCTCGCACACACGAACACCCCGGGCTCGCGGCATCCGAAGCGCTGGCAGGACGTGGACGACCTGCTGGCTGCCGGCATCGACGTGGTGACCACCGTCAACGTGCAGCACATCGAGTCGCTCAACGCCGTGGTCGAGAAGATCACCGGCATCGCTCAGCAGGAGACCATTCCGGATGCCGTGGTGCGGGCCGCCGACGAGATCGAGGTCGTCGACCTCGCGCCCCAGTCGCTACGGGACCGGCTCTCCGCGGGGCTGGTGTACCCCGCCGAGCGGATCGACGCCGCACTGTCGAACTACTTCCGCCTCGGCAACCTCACCGCCCTACGCGAACTCGCCCTGCTCTGGCTGGCCGATGAGGTCGACAGCGCCCTGCGCAGCTACCGAGCCGAGCAGGGGATCGAAGGGAACTGGCAGGCCAGGGAACGGGTCGTCGTCGCCCTCACCGGCGGTCCCGAAGGCGAGACCCTGCTGCGTCGCGGTGCGCGGATCGCGGCCCGCTCGGCCGGCGGAGAACTGCTGGCCGTGCACATCTCGGCCCAGGACGGACTCCGCAACGAGACTCCGGGGGCCCTCGCCGCGCAGCGCACCCTCGTGGAATCGCTCGGCGGCAGCTACCACCAGGTCGTCGGCGACGACATCCCGGCCACCCTGGTCGAGTTCGCGCAGGGGGTGGATGCCACGCAGCTCGTCATCGGTGTCAGCCGTCGCAGTCGACTCGCCGCCGCTCTCACCGGTCCGGGCATCGGGTCGGAGGTGATCCGCCGCTCGGGTGACATCGACGTGCACATCGTGACGCACGCCGCGGCGGGAGGGCGGCTCGCCCTGCCGCGGATGACCGGCGGGGCACTGGGGTGGCGGCGGCAGCTGCTCGGATTCGCGGTCGCCCTCGTGTTCGGACCGCTGCTGTCGTGGCTGATGTTCACCTTCCGCAGCCCCGAGTCGATCACCGCCGAAGTGCTCGCGTACCAGCTGCTCGTTGTCGTGGTCGCGCTCATCGGCGGCATCCGCCCTGCGGTGTTCGCGGCGGTGCTGTCGGGGGTCACGCTCGACTTCCTCTTCGTCGCGCCGCTGTTCACCATCACGATCGCGCATCCGCTGCATGTGCTGGCCCTCGCGCTGTACGTGCTCATCGCGATCCTGGTGAGCATCATCGTCGACCAGGCCGCCCGACGCGCCCGCACCGCGCAGCGCGCCACCGCCGAGGCCGAGCTGCTCGCCGCGGTCGCCGGCAACGTGCTGCGGGGGGACAACGCCGTGCTGGCCCTGGTCAGCCGCACCAGGGAGGCGTTCGGGCTCAGCGGCGTGCGCGTGCTCTCCCCCGACGGCGAGGTGCTCGCGAGCGACGGGGAGCCGGTCGCCGACGGCCGCGCCACGAACATCCCGGTCGGCGTCCGCCCCGGGGGCGGCCCGCGCGCGGTGCTCGAGCTGAACGGCGAGCCGCTGGCGGGGCCGGAACGTCGGCTGCTCGACGCGATCGTGGCGCAGCTGTCGGCCGCGATCGAGCACACCGACCTGCGGGCGACCGCGAGCGAAGCGGAAGCGCTGGCCGAGACCGACCAGGTGCGCAGCGCGCTGCTGTCGGCGGTGAGTCATGATCTGCGGCGCCCGCTGGCCTCGGCGGTCGCCGCGATCGGCGGACTCCGCGGTGCGCACGAGCTGTCGGCATCCGATCGTCAGGAGCTGCTCGCGACCGCCGACGAGAGCCTCGCCACCCTGTCGACGCTGGTCACCGACCTGCTCGACGTCAGCCGCGTGCAGGCCGGCGTTCTCGCGGTCTCCTCCTCGCGGATGGATGCCGCCGGCACGGTGCTCGCGGCCATCGACGAGCTCGGGCTGGGCCCGGCCGACGTCGAACTCGCCCTCGACCCCGAGCTGCCGCCGGTGTTCGCCGACCCGGTGCTGCTGCAGCGGGTGCTGGTGAACGTGCTCGCCAACGCGCACCGCCACGCGCCCGAGGGCAGCCGGGTGATCGTGTCGACCAGCACACTCGGCGATCGCGCCGAGATCCGGGTGATCGACCGCGGCGACGGTATCTCCCCCGAGCGACGGGACCGCATCTTCCAGCCGTTCCAGCGCTTCGGCGACACCGACAACACCACAGGGCTCGGGCTCGGACTCGCCCTGTCGCGCGGGTTCACCGAGGGCATGGGCGGTACCCTGACACCCGAGGACACCCCGGGCGGAGGCCTCACCATGGTCATCTCCCTGCCGCTCGGCGCAGGGCTTCCCGACACGGAGGGCACGGAGTGAAGCTCCTCATCGCCGACGACGACCCGCAGATGGTGCGGGCGCTGCGGATCACGCTCGCCGCCCACGGATACGAGGTCGTCGTGGCGGCCGACGGCGCCGCCGCGATCGCCGCCGCCGCGCAGACGCATCCCGACCTCATCATGCTCGACCTGGGGATGCCGCGTCTCGACGGCATCGAGGTCATCCAGGCCCTGCGCGGGTGGACGAACGTGCCGATCATCGTGGTCTCCGGGCGCACCGGGTCGGCCGACAAGGTCGAAGCTCTGGATGCCGGAGCGGACGACTTCGTGACGAAGCCCTTCCAGGTCGACGAACTGCTCGCGCGGCTGCGGGCGCTCTCCCGCCGCTCGATGCCGGCGAACGGGGAGTCGACCGTGGCGTTCGGCGATGTCGTGGTCGACCTCGCGACGAAGACCGTCACCCGCGCCGGGACGCGCGTGCACCTGACGCCGACCGAGTGGCGGATGCTGGAGCACCTGTCACGGCATCCGGGAGCCCTGGTCACCCGACAGGATCTGCTGAAGGAGATCTGGGGCAGCGAGCAGGTGTCCGACTCGGGCTACCTGCGGCTGTACATGTCGCAGCTGCGCAAGAAGCTCGAGCAGGAGCCCGGGGCGCCGGTGCATCTGCTCACCGAGGCGGGCATGGGCTACCGGCTCGTGCTCTGAGCCGTGCGAGCACCGCGACGCAGCACCGCCACGACACCGACGACGACGAGCAGCACGGCCACGATGATCGCGGTGATCGCCGTCGGGGTGCTCTCGGGCTCCCCGGTGAGTCGGCCGACCGCGAGCCAGGCCAGACCCCAGGCCGTCGCGAGTGCGGGGGCGATGCGGCCGGTCGCCCACGCGGCAGCGGCTCCGATCACGAGCACGACCACCAGCACGGCGATCGCCCAGGCATCCGCCGCCTGCGCCCAGCTCTCGGGCGCGATCTGCGTCAGCCAGGCGGCCGTGTTCGCGACCGTCGCGATCGTCACCCAGCCGAAGTGCAGACCGTTCGCCCCGTCGGTGAGGATGCGGTCGGCGAGGTTGCGCGCCGGAAAGCGCCCGAGCACGACGATCACCCGTGCGAGCACGGCCAGCAGCAGGGCGATCACGACGACCGTGAGCCACAGCGTCAGATAGCGCGCGGTCACGAGCCAGAGCCCGTTCAGCACCATCGACGCGGCGATCCATCCGCCCACTGCCTGCTGCCGAGCATCCTGCCGCTGCGCCGGAAGCGCCTGCCACACCGTGTACGCGATGAGCCCGATGTAGATCAGCGACCAGATCGAGAATGCGGGGCCGGCGGGCGCGAGGTAGGAGCCCTGCGCCGAGAGCGCGCCGTCCTGCAGGTCGTCGACGGATGCTCCGCCGAAGGCGCCGGCGCCCACGGCGGCCGCGAGCAGCATGAACGATGCCGCCGCGATGATCAGGGTCTGCCGGCCGATGCCCTTCGTACGTGAGTCCATGGTCGCGACGCTACGGCGCGGGAGGCCGCCATGCATCGGGGTTGACACCGGCCGAGGGGTTCGCTAACTAAGTTAGGAAACTGTCCCGACCGCCGCCCGGACGCACGCATGCATCCGTCGGGAGAAAGCACACCTGTCGGGAGAAACGCCGTCAGATCCCCCGACACCCGCGAATCCTCCCGACAGGCGTGCTGGTCCTACGGATGCACGGGCTCCGAGCGACGGGCGGGACTCAGGCCCGAGCGAAGGCCGCGTCGATCAGGACCTCCGCCGCGCCGCGCGCCTGCACCGCCACGGAAGGGTCCTTCGAGATCGCGGCCGTGCTCTGCGCCCCCTCGGCGAGGATCGACAGCTGTGCGGCGAGTGCCGCGGGCGCACCGGTGTCGGCGACGAGCCCCGCCATGTACTCCTGGAACGACGCCTTGTGCGTGCGCACGATCTCCGCGACCTCGGGGTTCGTGCCCCCGAGCTCGCCGAACGCATTGATGAATGCACACCCGCGGAAGTCGTCGGCGCAGAACCAGTTCTCGAGGTACCCGTAGACCGTGAGGAGACGTGTGCGCGGGTCGTCGCCGGCATCCGTCACGGCTCCCGACAGTCCGGACTCCCACTGGGCGTGCTTGCGGGCGAGGACGGCGGTGACGATGTCGGTCTTCGCGGGGAACAGCGCGTAGAGGCGTCGCAGCGACACGCCGGCCGCGGCGCGCAGCTCGTCCATGCCCACGGCCGCGTATCCCTTGCGGTAGTAGAGCTCTTCGGCGGCGGACAGGATGCGCTCGCGAGCCTCGTCTTCGGTCATACCCAGAAGTTTACTTGACATGAGAACGAACGTTCTCTAGATTGTTCATATCGAGCGAGAACGGTCGTTCTCACCGCAACCGAAAGGACCAGGATCATGGGCTACATCACCGTCGGAAACGAGAACAGCACCCCGATCGAGCTCTACTACGAAGACCAGGGATCGGGTCAGCCCGTCGTCCTGATCCACGGCTACCCGCTCGACGGTCACAGCTGGGAGCGTCAGACCCGCGAGCTCCTCGCCCAGGGCTACCGCGTCATCACCTACGACCGCCGCGGCTTCGGCGGATCCTCCAAGGTCAACGCCGGCTACGACTACGACACGTTCGCCGCCGACCTGAACACGGTGCTCGAGACCCTCGACCTGCGCGACGTCGTGCTCGTCGGCTTCTCGATGGGCACCGGAGAGCTCGCCCGCTACGTCGCCAAGTACGGCCACGACCGCGTCGCGAAGCTCGCCTTCCTCGCCTCGCTCGAGCCCTTCCTGGTGCAGCGCGACGACAACCCCGAGGGTGTGCCGCAGGAGGTCTTCGACGGCATCGAGGCTGCCGCCAAGGGCGACCGCTTCGCGTGGTTCACCGACTTCTACAAGAACTTCTACAACCTCGACGAGAACCTGGGCTCGCGCATCAGCGAGCAGGCCGTGACCGGCAGCTGGAACGTCGCCGTCGGCAGCGCGCCCGTCGCCGCCTACGCGGTCGTCTCGGCCTGGATCGAGGACTTCCGTGGAGACGTCGAGGCCGTCCGTGCCGCGGCGAAGCCCACCCTGATCCTGCACGGCACGAAGGACAACATCCTCCCGATCGATGCGACCGCCCGCCGCTTCCACCAGGCGGTGCCGGATGCCGACTACGTCGAGGTCGAGGGCGCCCCGCACGGCCTGCTCTGGACGCACGCCGACGAGGTCAACGCCGCACTGAAGGACTTCCTCGCGAAGTAACCCCTCGGTGACGACGAGGCCCGGCATCCACACGGATGCCGGGCCTCGTCCCTGCTGCGCCCGGGCTACGCGTCGCGCGAGCGCCAGAGCAGCCAGACGAAGTACGGGGCTCCGATCAGCGCCACCACGAGTCCGGCCGGGAGCTGCGCCGGGGCGATGACGGTGCGGCCGATCGTGTCCGCGACCCCGACGAGCAGCCCGCCCAGCAGCACCGCGACCGGGATCACCCTGGCGTGCCTGGCACCGACGAGCGCCCGTGCCGCGTGCGGAGCGACGAGCCCCACGAAGCCGATCACGCCGATCGCCGTCACGCTGAGCGCCGCGAGAACCGCCGCCACCACCAGCAGCGTCAGCCGCACGGGCTCGAGCCGGATGCCGACCAGCCGTGGAGTGTCCTCATCGAGGGACAGCACATCGAGCTCGCGACGGCTCATCACCACGAACGGCAGCGCGATGGCCAGCGCGATCGCCAGCGGCAGCACCTGCTCCCACACGCGGCCGTAGGTGGTGCCCGACAGCCAGGTGTAGATCTTCGGGGTGTCCCAGGGGTTCGACCTCAGCAGGAAGAACGTCGTGAGCGACACCGTGAAGTAGGAGACGCCGATGCCGATCAGCAGGAACCGGTCGGCGTTCAACCCGCCGCGCCACGACAGCAGGTACACGAGCGCGAAGGCCAGCAGCGCCCCGGCGATGGCGCCCGCGATCATGCCCGCGGTGGACGAGACGGCGCTCGTGATCACGAGCACCGCACCGAGTCCGCCACCGCCCGTGACGCCGAGGATGCTCGGGTCGGCCAACGGGTTCCGGCTCACCCCCTGGATGATGGCGCCCGACAGCGCGAGCGCCCCACCGGCGACGACAGCGGCCACGATGCGCGGCGCGCGCTCGTCCAGCGCGAAGGCGATCGCCGCCGGCGCCTCGCCCTGCAGCCACAGCGCGATGTCGCCGGTGAGCAGCCACGTGTGCCCGGCGAGCAGGCCGAGGACCAGCACCCCGATCACGCCGAGCACGACGACCACCATGGTGATGCGGAACCGCAGGCGGCTGCGCACGCCGAAGCGCACCCGCGGAGGCTCTCGCGTCGGACCGGCGTCACGCAGGCGCCGCGCCATGAGCACGAGCACGATCGCTCCGAGGAGGGTCGTCGCGACGCCGGTCGGGATGAGGATCGCCGCCTCGGCCCCGATGATCGCCCGCAGCAGAGCATCCGAGAGGATCACGACGATCGCGCCGAGCAGCCCGGCGGCCGGGATCAAGAGCAGATGGCGGTTCAGGCTCGGCACCACCCGCGTCAGCAGGCGGGCGAGCACGGGTGCGCACAGTCCGACGAAGCCCATCGGCCCCGCGAGCGTCACCGATACCGCGGTCAGCGTGACGGCGAGCAGGATGCCGATGGCCCGCGTCGAGCGGATCGGCACGCCCAGGGACGATGCCGTGTCGTCGCCGAGCGCCAGGATGTCGAACCGTCGCGCGAGCAGCAGGGCCGCCGCGGTCACCACGACCACGACCGGGGCCGCCTGCAGGAACGCGGTCAGGCCGAGCTGCGACAGGCTGCCGCTTCCCCAGGCGAGCAGGCCCTTGGTCTCCTCGTCGAACAGGATCAGCAGGGTCGATGTGCCGGCCTGGAACGCGAGGGCCAGTGCCGTGCCCGCGAGGATCAGCCGCGTGGTGGACGAACCCGCGCCGCCCGCGAGCCCGAGCACGATCCCCGCGGCGATGAGGCCGCCGGCGAACGCGACAGCGCCCGACGCCCACACCGGCACCGCGATGCCGAACGCCGCGAGCGCCGTGACCGCGAGGTAGGAACCGGCGGTCACGCCCAGCGTGTCGGGCGATGCCAGGGCGTTGCGGGCGAGCGACTGGAGGAGGATGCCGGCCACGCCCAGCGCCACGCCCACGGCGATGCCTGCCGCGAGGCGCGGAACCCGCGACCCCCACAGCACCTCGGTGTCGGCGAACACGGCACCGCTCGTGCCCTGCGTGAGATGCCAGCAGGCGACGGCGAAGAGCACCACGGCCAGAGCCACGAGCACGCCGATGCCCGTCAGCAGGGTGCCCGGCCGGCGTCCCTCCGCCTCGCCGGGCGCGACGGCGGGAGCAGGGCGCGCCGGCTCCGTCGTGGCCGCCGCGTCGTCGAGGCGAAGGGCTCCCGTCACTTCGAGAGCACCTCGACGTAGCCGTCGATGATCTGCTGGGTCGAACGCGGTCCGCCGAACGTCCAGATCCCGGCGGGGAAGGCCGTCAGGCGGTCATCGGCCACGGCGGGCAGCGAGGTCCAGGCCGGGTTGTCCTGCAGGGCGTCGATGAAGCTCTCCGACTCGGGGTCCTCGGTGCCCGTGTAGAACAGGCTGGCGTCGCCGACCGTCGTCATGCCCTCGACGTCGGTCTGGCCGAGGCCGTAGGTGGGGTCGACCTCGCCGGTCCAGGCGTTCTCGAGACCGAGCTTCTCGCCGATCTCACCGACGAGCGAGCCCTGACCGAACGGACGCAGCGCGACGTTGCCGCCGTCGACCCAGCCGTCGAAGAACACGAACTCCTTCGTGGGCAGGTCGAGATCGGCGAGTTCGGCCGAGGCCGAGTCGAGGTGCGCCTGGAACTCGTCGGCGACGACCTCGGCCCGCTCCTCACGGCCGGTCACCTGGGCGATGAGGTCGAGCGTGCCGAGCATCTTCGCGATGGGGTCGGCGGCATCCGCACCGACGGTCGCGAGCACCGGCACGTCGTAGGCCTCGAGCTGGGCGACGATGGGGTCGTCCGCGGCGCTGACCTCGACGATCACGAGGTCGGGCTCGGTGCCGAACAGCGTCTCGAGGTTCGGCTCCTGGCGGGTGCCCACATCGGTCACGCCCTCCGGGAGCTCTTCCGCGGTGACCCACGTGCTGTAGCCCTCGGCGTCGGCGACTGCGACCGGTGTGACGCACAGCGACAGCGCATCCTCGATCTGCTGCCACTCCAGCACCGCGATCCGCTCGGCGGGCTTGTCGAGCTCGACCGTGCGGCCGAGGTCGTCCGTGACGGAGACGGCGCCCGTCGAGGTCGCGGTGGTGTCGTCACCGCAGCCCGCACTCGTCGAGGCCGAGGCATCGGAGTCGGAGGCGGCGGGGGCCTGGGTGGTGCCGCAGCCCGCGAGGGCCATCACGAGTGCGCCGCCGAGGGCGACCAGGGCGAGGGGCTTCTTCTTCATTCGGTTCTTCCTCCGGGAGGGGTGAGGGGGTTCAGGATGCTGCAGCGGTGCGATGCCGACCGTGGTGCCGACCGCGCGGGAGCACCCGCACGAGGCCGGTCTCCTCGTCGATCTCGGTGTCGATGCGCAGGCCGTAGACGTGCGAGAGGTTCTCGCCCGTCAGCACCTCGGCGGGGGTGCCGGCCGCGTGCACCCGACCGGCGTGCAGCAGCACCACGTCGTCGGCGACGGATGCCGCGTGGTCGAGGTCGTGCAGCACGACGCCGAGGGCGGTGCCGTGGTCGTCGGCGAGCTCGCGCACCAGGTCGAGCGTCTCCACCTGGTACCGCAGGTCGAGGTGGTTCGTCGGCTCGTCGAGCAGCAGCACGCCGGTCTCCTGCGCCAGCGCGGTCGCCAGCCACACGCGCTGCAGTTCGCCGCCCGAGAGCTGGTCGACGGGGCGGGAGGCCATGGCGGCGAGCCCGGTCAGCTCGAGCGCCCGTGCGACGGCGGCGCGGTCGGCGTCGCTGACACCGGAGAAGCGACCCCGGTGCGGGTGACGGCCGTAGGCCACGACGTCGGACACCTCGATGCCGGAGGGATGCGGCCGCGACTGCGAGAGCATCGCGACGGCCTTCGCGAACTCCTTGGCCGAGAGGGCGGTGGCGTCGCGCGTCTCGTCTCCGCCGATGCGCACACTCCCCGCCTCGATGCGGTGCAGGCGGGCGAGGGCGCGCAGCACGGTCGACTTGCCGCTGCCGTTGGGGCCGATGAGGGCCGTCACCCGTCCGGGTGCGAGGCGGAGCGAGACGTCGTGCACCACCCGGGCGCGGCCGTATCCGAGCACGAGGGATTCGCCCTGCAGGGCGTGGGGCGCTGTCGTCGTCATGTCAGCCCCGCATCGCGACGCCGCGGCGCCAGTAGCCCATGAACGCGACCTGCCCGCGGTCGATGCCGAGGTCCTTGACGAGGTGGCGGCGCAGGGTGGTCACCACGCCGCTCTCCCCCGCGATCCAGAAGTAGCGCTCGGCCGGAGCATCCGCCCTGTCGATCGCCTCCCCGAGACCGGAGTAGTCCGGCGTCTCCCACAGCAGATCCTCGCCGTCGATGTCCTTCACTCGGATCTCGTCCGCCGCGTCGGCGTCGCCGAGGTAGCCGAGCACCGCGGGGATCAGGCGCAGGCCGTGCGGGTCGCCCGCGTCGCGCGGCAGCCAGTGCACCTCGACGCCGGCCGGCACGTCGATACGCAGGATGTCGGCGGGCGACGGCACCTCGATGAAGGCCACTCCCCGCAGGTCGCGGGGCGCGTCCTCCAGGATGCGGGCGATGGCGGGAGCAGCCGTCTCGTCGCCGGCGAGCACGACCGAGGCCGCAGTGCCCGGCGCGAACTCGGCCCCGCCGTGCGCATCCACGTCCACTCCGCGACGCGGCCCGACGAGGTACAGCTCCTGCCCGACAGTGGCCTGGCTCGCCCACAATGACGCGGGTCCGGTGAGTCCCGGCTCGAGGTGCAGCACGAAGTCGACGTCGACCTCGGTGCCCGCGGCGGGGTCGACCCGCAGCTCGCGCACGGAGTAGGTGCGCATCGAGCCGCGCTCCTCCTCCGGCACCGCGAGGAACGACTGCCACCAGTTGTCCGAGGCCCGGTCGAGTTCCGGCAGCACCCCGGATGCCGGCGGGAAGACCAGCTTGATGCGGCTGTCGAACACCTCGCCGGGCGTGCCGAACTCGAACAGATCGTCGCCGCCGAACGTCACCCGCACGAACGAGGGCGAGACCCGAGCGACGGCCCGCACCTCGGCGCGGGTGAGGATGTAGGTCGGACGCTCGGTCGTGGTCGTCTCAGCGGACATGGTGCCTCCCGATGGGTGTGACCATCGGCTTGCCGGAGACCGGGTCGATGGTGATCTGATTGGCGAGGCCGAAGACCTCTTCGACGAGCTCGGCGGTCACGACGTCCTGCGGAGCGCCGGTCGCGTGCACACGCCCGTCCTTCATGGCCACCAGCTCGTCGGCGTAGCGGGCAGCGAGGTTGAGGTCGTGCAGCACCATGACGATGGTGGTGCCGCGCGAGACGCTCAGGTCGGTGAGCAGGTCGAGCACCTCGACCTGGTGTGCGACGTCGAGGAACGTGGTCGGCTCGTCGAGCAGCAGGATGTCGGTCTCCTGCGCGAGGGCCATCGCGATCCAGACGCGCTGCCGCTGCCCGCCGGAGAGCTCGTCGACGCTGCGGTCGGCGAGGTCGGTGATGCCGGTCGCGTCGAGGGCATCGGCCACCACCTCATAGTCGTGGGTGCTCCAGCGCGCGAGCATCTTCTGGTGCGGGTGCCGGCCGCGGCCCACCAGATCCGCCACCGCGATGCCCTCGGGCGCGACCGGAGACTGCGGCAGCAGGCCCAGGATGCGGGCGACCTCTTTGGTGGGGCGGGCGTGCACGGACTTGCCGTCGAGCACGATCTGCCCCTCGGTCGGCGAGAGCAGGCGGGCGAGCGAGCGCAGCAGCGTCGACTTGCCGCATCCGTTCGCGCCCACGATGGTCGTGATGCGTCCGGGCGCGATCTGCAGGTCGAGGCCGTCGATGACGGTGCGGTCGCCGTAGGCGAGCGTGACCCCTTCGGCCGACAGGCTGTGCGAGACGGTCATAGCGAACCCCCGGAGCGGTTGGTGCGGATGAGGAGGTAGATCAGGTACGGAGCGCCGACCACGCCGGTGATGACGCCGACCGGATAGCGGGTGCCGAAGGCGAACTGGCCGATCAGGTCGCCGCCGAGCACGAGCACGGCCCCGACGAACGCCGACGGCAGGAGCAGGTTCGCTCCCGGCCCGGTGATGCGCGCGGCTATGGGCCCGGCCATGAACGCGACGAACGCGATGGGGCCGGTCGCGGCCGTGGCGAACGCGAGCAGCGCGACGGCGCCGAGGATGAGGAGCAGGCGTGTGGCATCGACCCGGATCCCGAGGCCGGCCGCGGAGTCGTCGCCGAGCTGGAGGGCGCCGAGCGCACGGCCCTGCGACAGCATCAGCGGGACGATGATCGCCGCGGCGATCGCCATCGGCAGCACCCGCTCCCACGACGCGTTGTTGAGGCTTCCGGTCAGCCACTGCATCGCGGTCTGGATGTCCCAGTTCGCCGCCCGCGACAGCATGTACGAGATGACGCTCTGCAGCATCGCGGCGACGCCGATGCCGATCAGGATCAGGCGCGTGCCCGCGAAGCCGCCCTTGATCGAGAGCAGGTAGATCACGAGAGCGGTGACGATGGCACCGCCGAGGGCGAGCAGCGACACGACCGGCCCGTTCACCGACATCACGACGATGCCGAACACCGCGGCAGCCCCGGCGCCGTTCGAGATGCCGATGATGTCGGGCGAGGCGAGCGGGTTGCGCAGCATCGTCTGGAAGCACACGCCCGCCATGCCGAAGCCGATGCCGGTGAGGACCGCGAGCACCGCGCGCGGCAGTCGGAGGTCGCCGACGGTGAAGGAGGCGCCCGGGACGGTCTCGCCGAGGACCACGCGGACGACCTCATCCAGCGAGTAGAAGGTGTTGCCCACCATGAGGGCGACCGTGAAGAGCACGAGCAGCAGGATGCCGAGCACGATCGTCGCGATCGCGTGCCGGCGGTGGCGCGAGCGACGGCCCGCGACGATCCGGGCGATGCGGGCGGATGCCGGCTCGTCGACGCGGTCGAGGGTGTGCTCGGTGTGCTCGGTCGTGCTCACAGCTCACGCACCTTCTGCCGACGGACGATCCAGATGAAGAAGGGGGCGCCGATGATCGCGGTGATGATCCCGACCTGGATCTCCTCCGCCGACGGCGAGATCACGCGGCCGATGATGTCGCTCGCGGTCAGCAGCGCGGCGCCCGCGATGGCCGAGAACGGCAGCAGCCAGCGGTGGTCGGTGCCCACCAGCATCCGGCACATGTGCGGCACGATGAGGCCGACGAAGCCGATGGGTCCGGCGATCGCCGTCGCCGCGCCGGCGAGGATCACCGCACCGAGCGCCGAGACCATGCGCGTGCGGAACACGTGCTCGCCGAGGCCCTTGGCCATGTCGTCCCCGAGGGCAAGCGAGTTCATGCCGCGCGCGCTGAGGAAGCAGATCAGGGCGCCGACGGCCAGCACCGGTGCCGTGAGGGCGATGCGCGGCCACTCCGCCCCGCCGACACCGCCGATCTGCCACGACTGGAACGTCTGGAGCAGGTCGACGCGGGGCAGCATGACCGCGCTGATGAGCGACGCGAAGGCAGCTGAGGTGGCGGCACCGGCGAGCGCGAGCTTGAGCGGCGTCGCGCCCCCGCGTCCGAGCGAGCCGACCGTGTAGACGAAGACGGCGGCGATCCCGGCTCCGGCGATGGCAAACCCCATCTGTCCATACGGGTTGCTGAGCCCGAAGAACGCGATGCCGCACACGACGGCGAGCGAAGCCCCGTTCGAGACGCCGAGGATGCCGGGGTCGGCGATGGGGTTGCGGGTCACGGCCTGCATGGTCGCGCCGGAGAGCGCGAGGGCGGCGCCGATGAGGAGGGCGAGCACGGTGCGCGGGATGCGTTTGACGATCGCGGCCTGGGCGATCGTGTCGGTGTGGCCGCCGAGGGCCGCGACGATGTCGTCGAACGAGACGGCGCGCACGCCGAACGAGATCGACAGGATGCTGAGGATGACGAGCACCGCGACCCCGATGAGCAGCCAGAGGGTGCGCACCAGCACCGGGCGTCGCAGGTCTGCGGCGCCCGGTGCGGGTGCGATGACGGTTGCTGAGGTCACGGGGGATTCACTCCGCCGATGCGGATCGAACGATTACTTCGACAGCGGCGCGGCCAGCATCGCGAGGTAGTCGGTGAGTCCCCACGGGATCGACAGCGGCGACGGGTTCGCGGATGCCGCGATCGGCGTCGCGTTGGGGAGGATCGCGATGCGCCCCTCGGCGATCGCCGGGATCTTCGACAGCAGCGGGTCCGCCTGCAGCTGCGGGATCAGCGAGTCGTCGCCGTACGTGACGAACACGTCGACGTCGGCGAACTTCGCCACTTCCTCGGCGCTGATCGTCAGGTCGAACTTGTCGGTGTCCGCCGTGTCCTCCACGAGCGACGGGTAGGGCAGCCCGAGGTTGTCGTGCAGGTATCCGGGGCGGGTGTCCGTCGCCGTGTAGTAGCCGATCTGGCTCAGATCGGTCGGGTCGAGGTAGGCGAACAGGACCTTCTTGTCCTTCAGGATGCTGTTCTCCTCGAGAGCGGCCTCCGCTTCGGCGTGCAGCTCCTCGATCAGTGCTTCACCCTCATCCTCGAGACCCAGTGCCTTCGAGTTCATCTCGACCATGTCGTCGACCGAGGTGCCCCAGGCGACCTCGGGGTAGGCGATGACCGGTGCGATCTTGGAGAGGGTGTCGTACTCCTCCTGCGTGAGACCCGAGTACGAGGCGAGGATCACATCGGGCTCGGTGTCGGCGACAGCTTCGTAGTCGATTCCGTCGGTCTCGTCGAAGAGCACCGGCGTCTCGGCCCCCAGCTCATCGAGCTTCTCCTCGACCCAGGGCAGCACGCCGTTGCCGTCGTCGTCGCCCCAGCTCACCTTGCTCATACCGACCGGGACGATGCCGAGGGCCAGCGGCACCTCGTGGTTCGCCCAGGCGACCGTCGCGATGCGCTCGGGCTTCTCGGAGATGGTGGTCTCGCCGTAGACGTGCTCCACCGTCACGGGGAAGGCATCCGCCGAGGCCGGGTTGCCGCCGGCGGTCCCGGTCGATTCCGGGGCGGAGGAGGCGCAGGCGGACAGTCCGACGGCGAGTGCAGCGGCCGCGCCGATGGCGAGGATTCGAGAGGTGCGCACAGGCGTTCCCTTCGGGGTTCGGGGTGAGGGGGCGGCGCGAGAGATGCGCCCAGCCTTTGGTAAGCCTGGCCTAATCTAACACGGAGGTTAGGTCCGCCTCACTTCGAGTCCTGACCACAGACCTCGTTTCGAATCGCGCGAATGGTGCAGATCACCGCCGAATCGGACGATTCGCGCGACTCGAATGCTGCGGGCACAGAAAAAGCCGGCCGGATCCGTGAGGATCCGGCCGGCTTCAGGAAGTCAGCGCGCGCTCAGAGAGCGCGGATGTTCGCCGCCTGCATGCCCTTGGGGCCACGCTCAGCGTCGAATTCGACCTTCTGGTTCTCGCGGAGCTCCTTGAAACCGGAGCCGGCGATAGCCGAGTAGTGGGCGAAGAGGTCGTCCGAGCCGTCATCGGGAGCGATGAAGCCGAAGCCCTTTTCCGCGTTGAACCATTTCACAGTGCCAGTGGCCATGTGTTTCTACTTTCTATTTGACTTAGCCGTTTGCACGGCCTACGCGGAATCGGAACATCCGACACGCGCGCTTGCTCAAGGTACCACGGCTGGCTGACGTGCAGCAGAGAACGTCGGATTCTGTTGCAGAAGAGCCGCCTCGGTGCGCGTGCTCACACCGAGCTTGCGCAACACCGCCGATACATGGACGCTCACGGTCTTGACGCTGATGAAGAGCCGCTCGCCGATCTGGCGGTTGCTCAAGCCCTCGGCGATGAGTTCGAGCACCTGCTTCTCGCGCGCGGTCAGCGGGTCGGCGCCGGCGGACGCCTCCGACGCGAGGCGCACCCCGAACCCCGCGTCGGTGGCGAACCGCGCGACGGCGGCCTGCAGGTGCGCATGCCCCAGAGCTTCCGCGATCTCCGCCGCCTCGGCGAGCACGACCGACGCCGCCGGTCGGTCGCCCTCATGCACCCGCATGCGCGCCTGCTCGAGCCGGAGCACGACGCGGAAGGTGACGGGCACGTCTTCCCCGTCGGCGCACAGCAGTGCCGCGTCGAGCGAGTCGGGGTGCGGTTCGAGCAGGGCGTCGAGGATGGTCGACCAGGCATCGTCTTGCAGCTGTGCGGGCTGCGCGAGCCAGGCGGTGCGGATCGCGTCGACGGCGGCCGCAACATCGGCGCCCTCTGCCCGCAGCTCGGCGATGAGCGCCCCGCCCTGCAGCAGGAGCCGCCGTTGGTGCAGCAGGGCCGGCCGTTCGTCCCGAAGCATCTCGAGGATGGTGTCGAGCGCTCCGCGGAGGTCGCCCGCGCTCTCGGCCACCGCGACCGTCATCATCACCCGGTCGTACCAGATCTGCCGCTCGGAGATGCCGGTCTCGTGGAAAGCCGGAAGCCATTCCTGCAGCAGCTCGTCGGCCTCGTCCGTCCTGCCCCGCCAGGCGAGAACCCGCACCCGGGTCATGCTCATGTACATGCGGAACACGCGCAGGGTTCCCTGCATCATGTCGCGCGACAGCATCTCCTCCACCCGGTCGATCTCACCGAGCTCGAGTAGGGGAACGACCATGTTCTGCGCCATGATCGACCCCGAGGTGCGCTCGACGCGCAGCTCCCGCGCGCGGCGCAGGCCCTCTTCGGCGACTTCGACCGCCTCGCGGTAGCGGCCGAGCAGGGTCAGCAGGTCGGAGTAGTTGACGCGGTACCGCATCTCGGCATTCGAGCCCGTCGCGAGGTCGCGCGCGCGTTCATACTGGCGCACGCCCGCCTCGACCTCGCCCAGGTGCGCGAGGGAGCCGCCGCGGACATTCGCCGCGATCGACAGCTGATCCGTGGACGGCGCCCCTGCGGCCCCACGCTCGGCCTCATCCGCGAGCCGGATCGCCTCTTCACGGTCGCCCGCGATCATGCGCCGGCTCGCGAGCTGGTTGAGCAGCTCGGCCCGGAAGACCTCGTCGTCGACATGCGCCTCGGCGATGGCCAGGGCCTGTTGCAGCAGCGGGATCGCCCCGAGGCGGCCGAGGTTGACCAGGTACAGCGCCTTGTTGCGCAGAAGTCGCGCATGCAGACGCGGCTCGACGGTCTCGGGGTCGACCTCGGCGAGCGCGAGGTTCGCCACAGCGAGCGCCCGTTCGCCGTCGCCGGCGTTGCGCAGGATCGACCCCAGCACCAGAAGCAGATCGAGGCGATCGAGGCGCGCGGCATCGGCGGCATCGGGGACGAGAGGCCACAGCTCCAGCGCGAGTTCGCCGAAGCGGGCGGCGGTCGCGAACGCATACTGCGCCTTCGCGTGGCGCATGGCATCGGCCGCGGCGACGAGAGCCTTCCGATCGTCTTGCGCGAGCTGCCAGTGGTACGCGAGCGCGGCAGCGTCGTCGCCCCCGTCGCTGCCCGAAGCCGCAGCCTCGAGGGCCTCGGCGTAGGCGCGATGCAGGCGGGCACGTTCACCGGGAAGCAGGTCGTCGTGCACGGCCTCGCGCAGGAGGGCATGCCGGAACCGATAGTCGTCGTCGGCCACGACCAGGATGCCGCTGCGCGTCGCCTCGCGGATCGCCTCGTCGAGCCGCTGCTCCGGAAGGTCGGCGAGGCGGGTGATCAGCGGATGCGACAGCGGACGCTCGGCACCGGAGGCGACTTTGACGACGTGCTGCGCATCGTCGCCGAGACGGTCGAACCGGGCCAGCAGCAGGTCGCGGAGTCCGTCGGGGAGGGGACCGTTCGCGCATCCCGCGATCTCTTCGACGAAGAACGGCACGCCCTCGGCCCGCTCCTGCATGCGATCGAAGGCGGCCTCGGAGAGTGGACGGCCGCTGATCCGCTCGGCCAGTTCCCGCACCGCGGCTGTGTCGAGCCGGGCGAGCGTGAGGCGCTCGAGCAGGCGCGCACGCGTGGCCTCGCCGATGAAACGGCTCACCGCGTCTCCGCGTCGCACGTCGTCGCTCCGGCAGGTGAGGAGCAGCAGGATGCGCCCACGGTCGAGCGCGCGCAGGAGGAAGGACAGGATGGCGAGCGTCGAATCATCGGCCCAGTGCAGATCTTCGACCACGAGCACCTGGGGTGCCCGCTCGGCGGCTGCCTCGATCAGGGAGGCGATGGCGTCGCGGAGTCGCTCGGGGCTGGTGCGCTCGCGGTCGGTCGGCGCATCCACGAGCTCCGGCAGCAGCATGGCCAGGGCCTCGACGCCCACCCCGACCGACTCGCGCACCCGCTCGACGCCCATGCACGTGACGATGGAGCGGAGGATGCCGGTGAGCGGGCCGTATGGCGTGCGGGAACCGCCGAGGTCGAGGCACCACCCCACATGGACGTCGGCGGTGTGCTCGATCTCGGCGGTGAACTCGCGCAGCAGCCGGGATTTGCCCATCCCCGCATCGCCCTCGACGAGCAGCGCCGCCGGCACCCCCTCACGCACGTCGTCGAACAGCCGGCGCACTTCGGCGAGCTCGGCCGCACGACCGACCATCACGGTGCTCGGTGCGGAGGAAGGCATGGGTTCATGATCCCACCCTCCGCCGACATTCGGGGCGGACCGCGATCCGGTCCGAACGGCCGCGTCGCTCACCGTGCGACGGAGGCCGTCCGGTCGCAGGCGGAGGCCGGATGCGAGGTCGACACGGTCGCGGCGCGGGACGTCACGGGTCGGGTCTTCGCGGTCTGGCTGCTGACGGATCGCCCCGCGTCCAGGCGGAAGATGCGGCGCAGCATCCGACGCGCCGCCCCCGGGGAACGAGGAACGATCTGGTCGGCGCGCTCGATGAGCATGCGCCGACGCGCGGCTGCGCGCTCCAGCTCCTCGTGCTGGTAACCGGTGTACTGCTCGGTGAAAAACGTGTGCTCGAACATGGGATCTCCTCGTCGGTGTGGTGTATCCCTACACTCCGCTCTGAGGTACCTCGCCGACATCGGACGGATTCCCTATCTTTCCGGTGCCGATGCCTAGGGGTGCCGCCTGGTGATGGCCACGACTAGGCGGGCGGCGTCTCCGCGCGCAGCGGCGACCGCCGGGCCGAGGGGCGCGACCGCGCCGGCACGAGGATCGCCATCACCCGCACGAGCGTGGCCATCCACAGCAGTCCGAGCCCGACGACGACGGCTTCGACCGCCGTGGCCGAGTACAGGCCGAACGGCACCCACAGCACGACGGCCACCACGATGAGTAGTCCGACGCCGACCGACGTGATCAGCAACGCGCGGGGAGGACCGGGGATGGCGGCCACGGTGGCGGCCGCGGCACCGAGGAACAGGACGAGTGTCGCGAAGGCGGCGATGTCGTGCGGGAGAGGCACCCGGTGCAGCGGCAGCAGGCCGACGGCGGCGAGCGCGACGCCGGTCGCCGCCCACAGCGCGACCACCGCGGCGATGCGCCGCAGAGCGGAGTCGCCGAGCATCCGGTGCAGGTCGCGGCCGATGTACGAGCCGACGGTCGCGATCAGGAGCCCTGCCACGACGAGGGTGCCGTTGAAGGCCCACCCGGATCCGAGTTGCGAGAAGTTCTCCTCCCACCAGCGCGGGTCGGCGGACGTGACCATGGCGAAGAGCGTGCCGATCACGAGGAATCCGAACAGGAGGGCAGACAGGTCGGCCGTGCGCAGTCCGATGCCGGCTCCGAAGGCGAAGCGGCCGCCGACGGCCGAGGCGACACCCGCGAGCAGACCTCCGCCGACCGCCGCGAGCTGCAGACCCTGGAGGCCGACGGCGAGGATCTCGGCGGTGAGCAGGACACCCATCACGGTGACCGCTCCGAAAGCGACGGTGAGCGCGACGGTCGAGAGGTCGGAGGCCACGGCCTGCCAGCGCGGCATCGGCCCGGTCTCCGCGCGACGGTGCATCAGCGTGCTCGTCAGGAACGCGGCGGCGGCGACGATGCCGGCGACCGCCGCGACCGGCACCGCGAGCGATCCTGGACCGGTGAGCGGGCGTGGGTCACCACGAAGGAGCAGGATGCCCGCGACGGCACCGACGACGAAGCAGACCGCGGTCGCCCATACGGCCCTCGTCTCGCCGCGCAGCTTCTCGTCCCGCTCCATGCGCCCATGCAAGCACGCACCCCGGACGCGCGGAAGATCCCGCTCCGCTCCGCTCGCGCTTCGAGTCGTCCGGGATGCGCCCGTCAGGCGTGCTGCAGAGCCTTGGGGGTGAAGTAGGTGACCTCTCCGGTCTCGTCCTCGATGCCGAAGATGAACTGCCCCGAGGGCGTCGCGCAGATGTCGATGACCTTTCCGCGTGAACGCGGGGTGATGACTTCGTCGCCCGGCTTGAATGTGGTCTTCGTCATGGCGCGATCGTACAGCGCTCGACGCGACGAGGCCCGGCGCCTGAACGGCATCCGGGCCTCGCCACCTGGGGTTCGAGGTCAGGCGTCGACGTCGCCGCGCCAGGCTCCGGTCTCGACGCCGCGGCCCTCGATGAACTCCTTGAAGTTCTGGAGGTCCTTCTTCACCGCGTGCCCGCCGGCGCCCACGAGGGAGCCGATCTTCTCGAGCAGCCCCTCGGGCGCCCAGTCCAGCTGCACGGTCACGCGCGTGGACGTGTCGTCGAGCTTGTGGAACGTCACGACACCCGCGTGCTCGGTCTCGCCGCCGGTGCTGTTCCACGCGACGCGCTCATCCGGGTGCTGCTCGGTGATCTCGGCGTCGAACTCGCGGGTCGCGCCGCCGACCTTCACCTTCCAGTGCGTGTGGGTGTCGTCGATCTGAGTGATCGACTCGACTTCGTCGAGGAACTTCGGGAAGCTCTCGAACTGCGTCCACTGGTTGTACGCCGTGCGGACGGGGACGTCGACGTCGATGGTCTCGATGATCTGCACCATGTGATGCTCCTCACTTCTCGTCGTTCGTGTCATCCCATTCAGCCCGGAGCAGCGAGGATCGGCCACGGGGTTGACAGCCGCGTCATCGCACGTCGATCATCCGCGGCGTCGCGGCGCTACCGTTGAGGTCATGCGCATCCCCGCCGCGATCCGCGCCTCCCAGCGCTCTCCGCTGCTGCAGGTCGTGAAGTCGGCCGCGGCGACGATCGCGGCGTGGCTCATCGCGGGATGGGTGTTCCCCGCGCAGCTGCCGGTGTTCGCCGCGATCGCCGCGCTCCTGGTCGTGCAGCCGAGTGTGAACCAGTCGCTGTCGAAGGCGCTCGAGCGCAGCATCGGGGTGATCGCCGGCGTGGTGATCGCCGTCGCGCTCGGGCTGCTCCTGGGCTCGCCGAGCTGGATCGTGCTGCTCGCGATCGTCGTCGCGATGCTCGTGGCGTGGATCTTCCGCGCCTCGCCCGGCACCGGCAATCAGGTCGCGATCTCGGCGATGCTCGTGCTGGCACTGGGATCCTCCAGCCCGGAATACGCGTTCGCGCGCATCGTGGAGACCCTGATCGGCGTGGTGATCGGCATCGTCGTGAACGCGCTCATCGTGCCGCCGGTGCTGGTCGCCCCCGCTCGGCGCGACGTCGGGCTGCTCGGGCGAGAGCTCGCCGCCAGCCTCGACCGCCTGGCCGTCGCGCTGCCGGAGCCGCAGACGGCCGCCCAGCTGCAGGAGCTCATGCTCGAGGTGCGGCTGCTGCGTCCGATGAAGGATGCCGCCGACGCATCCATCGCCGCCGGTGAGGAGTCGCTCACCCTGAACCCGCGGCGCTCGAATCATCGCAGCGAACTGCAGGAGCTGCGGGAGCTGCTCGAGCGACTGTCACCGATCGTGACCCAGACGATCGGCATGACCCGCGCGTACTTCGACCACTACGACGACACGATCGGCGAAGAGCCCGCAGTGGCCGCGATCGCCGAGCAGCTGCGTCGCGCCGGACACGACGTGCGCCTCGCCGTACAGGTCGCCGAGGCGTCGCCCGAGCCCGACACGGAGACGAGCGCGATCCCCGCGCTCACCGCACCGCTCGTGATCCGCCCGCCGGCGTCGCAGCACTGGATCCTGATCGGCTCGCTCATGGAGGATCTGCGCCGCATCCGGGGCGAGCTGCTCGACGAAGACTGACCGACTCCGCCTACGCTGGTGGCATGTCCGACATGACCGTCGCGGAGGCGCTGGGCGAGCTCGCCGCGCTGGAGGATCCGAAGATGCGCGCCGCCAACGAGAAACGCGGCGACGACCACGGCATCAACCTCAGCCGGATGCGCGCGCTCGCGAAGCGGATCAGGACCGACCAGCCGCTCGCGCAGGAGCTCTGGGCGACCGGTGAGACCCCGGCGCGGCTCCTCGCCCTGCTGATCTGCCGCCCGCGCGAGTTCCGCGCCGACGAGCTCGACGCCATGCTGCGCGAGACCCGCCCGCCGAAGGTCAACGACTGGTTCGTGAACTACGTCGCCAAGAAGTCGCCGCTCGCCGAAGAGCTGCGGCTGCGCTGGTTCGACGACCCGGATCCCACGGTGGCCGCAGCCGCCTGGTCGCTCACGACGGTTCGGGTGATGAAAGACGCGGAGGGCCTGGACCTGCCGCACCTGCTCGACCTCATCGAGCGCGATCTGAAGGATGCTCCATCGCGTCTGCAGTGGGCGATGAACGAGACTCTCGCGAACATCGGCATCTACCACCCGGAGTACCGCGCGCGAGCGCTGGAGATCGGCGAGCGACTCCAGGTCCTCGCCGACTACCCGACCGCACCGGGCTGCACCTCCCCCTTCGCACCGCTGTGGATCGGCGAGATCGTGCGACGCCGCGAGGGCTGAGCGCTCGTCCGGTCTGCCGTCTGCGCACACGACGCGAAGGAGATCTCACGCTCTGAAGGAGAGCATCCGGGATCCGCTCCTTCATTTCGTGAGATCTCCTTCGGAACGGGTGGGCGCGGCATCCGCCTGGGAGATCAACAGGCGTGTCTCGACGCGATTCCGCATATGAGCCAGTAACGTTATACACTTTATGAGTTGCGCGGGCTTTGGGGGGACTGCACAGGGTGGTCTCTGCGCGTGCGACACGACCTGGGGAGCATCATGGCTACGCAAGACGAACTGAACGCGCTCATCACCGACATCGCGCACGACATCAACGGTTTCATCGGCGCCTCCGTCGTCGATCTCGAATCCGGGATGCCACTGGCCTCGAGCTCGGTCCGACCGGACTTCGACCTCGATGTGGCCAGCGCCTACAACAGTGAGATCGTCAAGAACAAGATGCGTACGATCGAGGCGCTCGGTCTCGACGCGACCCTCGAAGACATGCTGCTCACCCTCGACACGCAGCTCCACCTGCTCAAGATGATCACCGATGAGACGTTCATCTACCTCGCCGCGGATCGCCAGGCGACGAACCTCGCACTTCTCCGCTCCGCAGTGAACCGCCATCTTGCGGCTCTGAACGCTTGACCGGCGAGGCCGTGCGCAGCGACGGCCTCGAGGAGATCTCGTGGGTGCGTGCCGCGTCGGTGGAGACGCCGATGCGGCGGGCACGCTGGAGGCACGTGAATCTGCCGAACCGCTACCGGCTCATCTTCGCCGGGCCGGTCGGCGCGGGGAAGACGACGGCCGTCCGCGCACTGAGCGACGTCCCTCCGGTCGACACCGACGTTCCGATCTCGGCCGGATCGGCGGAGTACGGCGACGGCGAGAAGACCACCACCACGGTGGGCCTCGACTACGGCGCGTGGAAACCCACGCCCGAGATCTCCGTCACCCTCATCGGGGTTCCCGGGCAAGACCGTTTCGCTCCCGCCCGACGAAGATCCTCGACCGCAGACACGCGCATCCTTCTCTGGCTGCGTGCCGACCGGTCGCACCTCGCCGCCGACGCCGCCGCGTGGATTCCTCGGTTCGCCGGCGACGGTCAGCGAATGGTCATCGCCGTCAGCCACTGCGCAGAAGAGGCGATGGGCACAGTACGCCAGGAACTCACCGAGGTCCTGGCGCGATACGGGATCCCCGCGAATCGCGTTCATGCCGCCGACGCCCGCGATCGCGACAGCGTGATGCGCGTCGCCTGCGTGGCCCTTGACCTTCCGGAAGAAGAGTCGTGAACACACACATCCGAACAGACGAACCCCCTCTCCCGAACGACGCCGCGCGCCGGGACGACGCGACCCACGGAGGCGACCCCGTGCTCATGCATCCGGAGATCGCGGCCCACTGGGAGCTCTGGTCGAGCGTCGTCAGCCAGGCTGCACTCACCCGACTGCGCCATCTGCAGGAGCGCTTCCCCGAGCTGACGACGGCCGTCCTCTCGACCGCCGACGGCCTGCACATCGCCTCCGTCGGCACGCGAGAGGAGACGGGTGAGCGGCTGGCGGCGATCAACGGTTCGCTGTTCGGCGTCGCCAGGGCCGAGGCCGAGATCATCTCCGGCGGGACGGAACCGAGCCTGTCAGCCGTCGTCTCGGTGTCGATCGGGCAGAGCCAGCTGTCATTGCTCAGCTTCGTCCTCGCACCCTACGGCCAACTGCTCCTGTCGGTATCGGCAGCGGGAGTCCAGGTCGGCACCGTGATCGTGCAGGCACGCTCGGCGGCCTACGAGCTCATCACCGCCCTCGGGCTCGCCGGCGTGCCCGGCTAGCCCTGCAGTCGCTGGCTACGCTGGGGCCATGAGCACGCACATCGCCGCAGAGCCCGGCCAGATCGCCCCCATCGTCCTGTTCCCCGGCGACCCGCTGCGAGCGAAGTGGATCGCCGAGACGTTCCTCGACGACGCCGAGCTGTACTCCGAGACCCGGGGCATGCTGGGTTTCACCGGCACCTGGGAGGGGCACCGCATCTCGGTGCAGGGTTCGGGCATGGGCCAGCCGTCTATGGCGATCTACGCGAACGAGCTGTTCGACTCCTACGACGTGCAGACGATCGTGCGGGTCGGGTCGTGCGGGGCGCTGACCGAGCGCGTCAAGGTGCGCGACATCATCATCGCCAACGGCGCGTCCACGGATTCCGGCATCAACCGCGTGCGCTTCCACGGGCTCGACTACGCGCCGGTCGCGGACTTCGGCCTCCTGCGCGCGGCCGTGGAGGCGAGCGAGGCGGAAGGCCTCGAGTCGACCGTGCATGTCGGGCAGCTGTTCTCGAGCGACCAGTTCTACAGCACCCGTCCCGAGCTCACGGAGCCGTTCGTGCAGCACGGCATCCTCGGCGTCGAGATGGAAGCGGCCGGGCTCTACACGCTCGCAGCGTACTACGGTCGGCGCGCCCTCGCGATCTGCACGGTCAGCGACCACATCGTCACGGGCGAGGAGACCACAGCGCAGGAGCGCGAGCAGACCTTCGGCGACATGATCCGCATCGCCCTGCGCGCCGCGACCGCGTAGCGCGGCATCCGTTGCTCCCCCGCCGAGCGCGGCACCGTTCCTCCCCCGCGCGATTCGCCGCGCCTGGCCGTTCGGCCGGTCAGCGAGATCAGGCGAAACCGCCGCATCAGGCAATCCAGCGGCATATCCTCCTGATCTCGCACGATTGCCTGATGCGGCCGGCGCAGGAGGGGTGAGACGCAGTGCGCACGCGCATGGGGGATGATCGAAGGACCATGACTTCCCCACCGCGGCTCGATCCCGCCCTCGTTCCGGACGCCGCGGATCCGGATGCCGTCTACCTCGCCTTCGTCGAATGGGCGGAGTCGACCGGCATCAGCCTCTACCCCGCGCAGGACGAGGCGGTCATCGAGATCGTCTCCGGCAACAACCTGATCCTCTCCACTCCCACCGGGACCGGGAAGTCGCTCGTCGCGATCGGCGCGCACTTCGCCGCCCTCATCGCCGGCCGGCGCAGCTACTACACCGCCCCGATCAAGGCGCTCGTGAGCGAGAAGTTCTTCGCGCTGGTCGATGTCTTCGGCGCCGAGAACGTCGGCATGGTCACGGGCGACTCCTCGGTCAACGCCGATGCCCCGATCATCTGCTGCACCGCCGAGATCCTCGCGAACCTCTCGCTGCGCCAGGGCACGGATGCCGACGTCGGCCAGGTCGTGATGGACGAGTTCCACTTCTACGCCGACCCCGACCGCGGGTGGGCCTGGCAGGTGCCGCTGCTCGAGCTGCCGCAGGCGCAGTTCATCCTGATGTCGGCGACCCTCGGCGACGTGACCGAGCTCGCCGCCGACCTCACCCGCCGCACCGGCCGCGAGACGGCGACCGTGACCGGCGTCGAGCGCCCCGTCCCCCTGCACTTCTTCTACGAGACCACGCCGATCCACGAGACCATCGACGACCTGCTGAACACCGGGCAGGCGCCGATCTACGTCGTGCACTTCTCGCAGGCTGCGGCCATGGAGCGGGCGCAGGCGCTGTCCAGCACGAAGGTCGCCACCCGTGAGCAGCGCGATGCGATCGCGGCACTGATCGCCGAGTTCCGCTTCACGACCGCGTTCGGCAAGACGCTCTCGCGTTTCCTCCGCGCCGGGATCGGCGTGCACCACGCCGGCATGCTGCCGAAGTACCGTCGTCTGGTCGAGCAGCTCGCCCAGCGCGGACTGCTGCGCGTCATCTGCGGCACCGACACCCTCGGCGTCGGCATCAACGTGCCGATCCGCACCGTGCTGCTCACCGCGCTGACGAAGTTCGACGGCACCCGGATGCGGCAGCTGAACGCCCGCGAGTTCCATCAGATCGCCGGTCGCGCCGGGCGGGCGGGGTACGACACCGCCGGGACGGTCGTCGCCCAGGCTCCGGAGCACGAGAGCGAGAACGTCGCCGCGGTGAAGAAGGCCGGCGACGACCCGAAGAAGAAGCGCAAGATCGTCCGCAAGAAGGCGCCCGACGGCTTCGTCTCGTGGGGCGAGCCGTCGTTCCGCAAGCTCATCGACGCGGTGCCCGAGACGCTGACCTCTCACATGCAGATCACGAGCGCCATGATGCTCAACGTGATCGCGCGCGGCGGCGATGTCTTCGCGAATATGCGCTCGCTGGTATACGACAACCATGAGCCGCGGAAACGGCAGCGCGAACTCGCGCTCCGCGCCATCGGCATCTACCGCACGCTTCGCGAATCGGGCATCGTCGAGAAGACTCCGGAGGGCGACATCCGCCTCACGGTCGACCTGCAGCCGAACTTCGCGCTCAACCAGCCGCTGTCGCCGTTCGCCCTCGCCGCGTTCGAGCTGCTCGACCCCGACGCTTCGACCAGCTCAGCGACCCAGGGGGTTGGCACCGGTTCGTACGCCCTCGACATGATCTCGATCGTGGAGTCGACCCTCGACGATCCTCGTGCCGTGCTCAGCCAGCAGGAGTTCCTCGCCCGCGGCGAAGCGGTCGCCGCGATGAAATCCGAGGGTATCGAGTACGACGAGCGGATGGAGCTGCTCGAGCAGATCACGTACCCGAAACCGCTCGACGAGCTGCTGACAGCGGCATTCGAGACGTTCAGCGCCGCGCAGCCGTGGATCCGCGACTTCGAGCTGCACCCGAAGTCGGTCGTGCGCGACATGTACGAGCGGGCCATGTCGTTCGGGGAATATGTCGCCTACTACAAGATCGCGCGCTCCGAAGGCGTGGTGCTGCGCTACCTCTCCGACGCCTACCGCGCGGCCTCGCAGACCATCCCGGAGGAGTTCAAGGACGAAGACCTCCGCGACCTCATCGAGTGGCTCGGCGAGCTGGTGCGCCAGGTCGACTCCAGCCTGCTCGACGAGTGGGAAGAGCTGATCGCCGGGGTCGACAACGGCCGCTTCGATCCGCACGCGCCTGACGAGCCGATCGTCCCCCCGGCCCCCAAGCGCCTCACGAGCAACATCCGCGCCTTCCGCATCCTGGTGCGCAACGAGCTGTTCCGCCGGGTGCAGCTCGCGGCGCGAGAAGACGTGGACGCCCTGGCCGAGCTCGACCCCGGTTTCGGCGCCGACGCCTGGTCGGATGCGCTCGACGGGTACTACGCCGACCACGACGAGATCCTCACCGGCGGAGATGCCCGCAGCTCGAAGCTGCTCATCCTCACCGAGGGTGCCACGGCCTGGACCGCGCGACAGATCTTCGACGACCCCGCCGGCGACCACGACTGGGGCATCACCGCGACGATCGACCTGGCTGCCTCCGACGAAGCAGGTCAGGCCGTCGTTACCGTGACGGGCGTGGACCGGCTGTAGCGCTCCGGAGCGCCACCACCGCGTGGGCGGACATCTCCCTCATGGGCGGATGTTTCGCGGGAGGATCACCTCCCGATGCGGAGTTCTCCGCCCAGAGGTGTTGCCCTTCAGCCCCGGATCACGCCTGCATGACAGCGAGCACATTCCCGGCGGGATCGCGGAACCACGCGATGTCCGGCCCCTGCCCGTTGCCGCGGACGATGCCGCGGGAGTCGGAGGGGAACTCGTCGTCGCTGTAGATCTTCGTCTGCACGCCCCGCGCGATGAGCTCGTCCACCGCGGCGTCGACATCCGCCACCGGGAAGTTCAGGATGGTGAAGCTCGCCGGCGTGTGGTTCGGCTTCGAGTACACGAGGATCGACCCGCCGCTGGGCAGCCGCAGGTCGAGGAACCCCATCGCGTTGACCTCGACGTCGAGGCCGAGGGTCGTGCCGTAGAACTCTTTCGCCGCGTCGATGTCGTCGACGCTGAATCCGCTGAATGCGTTGTCCGCTGTGAAGGCCGCCATGACTCCATGGTCCGCCGTCGCCCGGCGGTTGTCGAGGGGGTCATCGACGGATGCGGGCCGTGAGCCGGTCGGTCGCACGCAGCGGATCGAACAGCACTCCGAGGCCGCAGCGCACGAGCAGCGCATGCACCCCCAGACAGATCGCGATCACCACCGCGGTCAGCACGACCGGGACGACGGCCTCGAGCACCGGCGTCGTCCGCCATCCGGCAGCGTGCAGCCCCGCATCGATCAGCGCGAGGGGCATCATGTGCAGCACGTAGATCGGCAGGGTCCGCCGCCCGATCCAGCGCAGCGGTCGCGCGACGGCCCCGACGTGCCGGTCGAGGAGCACGCTGAGCGACACCCCGAACGCCACCGCGACCAGGCAGAGCAGCGGCCATGTGCCGGGCACGAGGCGGATGCCGAGCACCGAGACCACCGCGAGCGCTCCCGCGTACCCGGCGGCGAGCGCGAGCAGCACCCCGACCCCGCTCCCCATCGCGAAGCGTTCGACGACAGCCCGCAGTCGCAGCCCGACGAGGAAGAAGAACAGGTTCTGCACCAGCTGCCACAGGTTGCCGAGATCGGGGAGCACGCCTGCACCGGCGACCGCCGCGATGACGAACGCGACCGGCAGCACCACGGCGGTCGGGAGCCCGCGCGCCGCCCGCCCGACCGCGAGGTACACGGCGAGCGCGAGCAGGTACCAGAGGTTCGTCGGACTGATGGTGAGCTGCGCGAGCAGCTCCCACCCGCTGGTCGCCCGAGCCGTGTCGAACTCCGGTGCCAGCGCGAGCACGACCGTCTGGATGAGCACCCACACCAGGTAGAGCAGCGCGAGCCGCCCGGCCCGTCGCCGCCAGGAGCCGCCGTCCACGTCGAGCACCGCCCGCGCCGCGAACATCCCGGAGACCAGGAAGAACAGCGGGATACGCAGCGGCAGCAGCTGGGCGTTGAGCATCACCCAGGCATCCGTCACCGGACCCGCACCGGGGAGGCCGACCGCGACCTTCGTGACCACGTGCCAGAGCACGACGAGCAGGATGCAGATGCCCTTCGCGACATCCGGCCATCCGACCCGTGGCGCAGGCGTGGTCACGAGGCCGCGCGCACGAGTCGCGAGACCAGGTCGACGTACGTCACGCCCGCCGCGTCGAACATGCGCGGCACCTGCGAGGCGGCGGTGAGCCCCGGCATCGTGTTGACCTCGTTCAGCACCGGACCGCGGTCGGTGAGGAAGAAGTCCATGCGCGCGACGCCGTCGCACCCGAGCGCATCGAACACGGCGATCGCGGCCCGTTTGAGCGCGCCCGCGTCGGCGGCCTCCAGCTGCGCCGGCACCGTGAATCGCGCACTGCCGTCGTACTTGGTGGCCGTGTCGAAGAGCCCGGTCGCGTGGATCTCCAGCGGCGGCGCCGCCCACCGGATGCCGCCCTTCTCGCGCAGCACCGCCACGTCGATCTCCCGCCCCCGCACGACCTCCTCGACGAGGATGCGGCGATCGAAGCGCGCCGCCTCCCGCAGCGCCGCGAGCAGCTGCCCCTCCTCCGTCACGAGACCCACTCCGTGACTCGACCCCGCCGACACGGGCTTGACCACGACCTCCCCCTCGAACTCCACATCGCCGATGTCGTCGGCCGCGACCAGTCGACCGCGGGCGGTGCCGAGGCCCACGGCATCCGCGACGAGCTTGGTCGTCCACTTGTCCATGCCGATGGCTCCCGCCCGCAGCCCCGACCCGACCACACGCACTCCGGCGAGCGCACACAGGGCCGCGAGGGCACCGTCTTCGCCCAGAGCACCGTGCACCGCGGGGAAGACCACGTCGGTGCGGGTGAGCAGCGGCAGCGCGAGCGCGAGCGACTCGGCCGCCGATCCCCCGTTCGGGCGCCCGTCGACGCGCCAGATCCCGTCGCGGTCGATCGTCACGGTCGTCACGTCGTGATCGCCCATCCGCAGCGCCGCGGCCACCGCCGCCGCGGATGCCAGGGAGACCTCGTGCTCGGCGTTCTGCCCACCCCCGATGACCAGCACCTTCGTCGTCATGCCACACTCCTCTGCACTCGTGCACCGATGCCGGTGACGATGGTGTGCGGGATGGTGCCCGCCCACCGCGCCCACTCCTGCACCGACGGCACCGCCCCACCCTCCGGCCCGAACACTGTGGCGACGGCACCGCGCGGGAACAGCGCGGAACCGGTGTCGACGACGATCTGGTCCATGGAGATCCTCCCCACGATCGGATGCCGCACCCCGCCGATCTCCACCCCGGCGCCCGGGGAGAGCTCGCGCGGAATGCCGTCGGCGTACCCGACGCCGACCACGCTCAGGTGCGTCTCCCGGTCGGTCGTGTGCGCACCGCCGTAGCCGACCGCGGTCCCGGCCGGCACGAGGGCGCTGTGCACCACGGGTGCGGTCCACCGTGATGCCCCGGCGAGCACGGTCGTCTCGGAGGGGTCGATCCCCACCAGACCGGCTCCGACCCGCACCAGGTCGAAGTGCGTCGCCGGATCCGTCAGCGCCCCCGACGTCGCGGCGAGATGCACGAGCACCGGACCGAAGCCCGCCCGCAGCACCGCATCCCGCCCGTGCCGCATGCCCCGCACCGCCGCCGCGTTCGCCGCGGGATCGGCCTCGTCCGCCCGCGGCAGATGCCCCATCACTCCGACGACGTCCACCCGCCCCCGACCGGTGCGCGCGAGCCGGAGCAGTTCCGGCCACTCCTCCAGCGGTGCGCCACCACGGGCCATCCCCGTGTCGAGCTGCAGGTGCACGCGCACCGGGTCGGCGGCATCCGCGATCAGCTGACGCAGCTCCTCGATCGAGCCGACCGCGATGTCCACGCGGTGCGCGGCTGCGGCGGCCGCATCCACGCCAGAGGGGTTCAACCAGGAGAGGATCGGCACCGTGAGACCGGCCTGGCGGAGCGCGACGGCTTCGGCCACATTCGTGACACCGAGCCACTCGGCGCCGGCGTCGACCGCGGCCCGCGCGACGGTGACGGCACCGTGCCCGTAGCCGTCGGCCTTGACCACGGCCATGATGCGCGCGGTCGTCGCGGCCCGCACCCGCCGCAGATTCTCGGCGACGGCATCCGGGATCGTCTGCAGGGTCGGTGCGTGCAGGCGCGAGAGCGTCACACGCTCGGGGGCGAGAAGAGTGGTCATCGCTTCGTCCTCGGATCGGCGGTCGGGTCGGCGAGCATCTCGGGGCAGCCCTCGTCGACGGCATCCGGACGCAGTTCGTAGTGCCAGGTCTCGTTGGCGTAGATCTGGCAGAGCCCGTAGCGCCACCCCCGCTGCGCGAGCCAGTCGAGCGCGGGCAGCGGGCCCAGGTCCACGGCGTCGCCCGTCACGTGCTCCGAGGTCTCGGGCGTGGCCACCCAGCGCCTGGCCTCGGCCTCCGATCCGTACTGCACGATCGCGTCCTGCAGCATCCGCTCCTGCAGGGCGGGCGTGCGCCATCCGCTGTTCACACGGAACGTGATGCCGTCGTCCTCGGCATCGGATGCCGCTCGCTGCAGAGCCGCGAGCAGGTCGGGATCGAGGTTGCCGACCGCCACCCTGTCCACGTCGAACACGGTCGGCTGGTCGCCGTCGCGGATCACGCCGTCGGCCTCGCTCGGCGCGATGACCGAGCCGGTGACACCTCCGTTCGGCACGGGCGTGAGGCCCGGCAGCGGACCGGTGCGTGCGGCGTCGGCGAACGCGACGGACAGCGACTGCTGCACCGCGAACACGACGATCACGGCGAGGGCGAGAGCGACGGCCACGACGACGAATCGACGGCGGCGCCGCGCTCTCGGGAGGCGGGGGATGGTGCGGGTGTTCATGCTTCCCAGTGAAGGATCCCGCCGGTTGCGAGGGCGTATGCGCTTTTCCATATGCTCCCGATATGTCGCACTGCGTAGGATCTGACCCATGCGTGTGCTGATCGTCGAGGACGAGCCCTACCTCGCCGAGGCGGTCCGCGACGGCCTGCGCCTGGAGGCGATCGCGGCCGACATCGCCGGCGACGGCGACACCGCCCTGGAGCTGCTGAGCATCAACTCCTACGACCTCGCCGTACTCGACCGCGATGTGCCCGGCCCGTCCGGCGACGACATCGCCCGGTGGATCGTCGCCTCCGGCAGCGGCATCCCGATCCTGATGCTGACCGCCGCCGACCGCCTCGACGACAAGGCGAGCGGCTTCGAGATCGGCGCCGACGACTACCTGACCAAGCCGTTCGAACTCCGCGAGCTGGTGCTGCGACTGCGCGCCCTCGACCGCCGCCGACAGCGCAGCAGACCGCCGGTGCTCGAGGTCGCAGGGCTCCGCCTGGACCCGTTCCGCCGCGAGGTGTACCGCGACGACCGCTACGTCGCCCTCACCCGCAAGCAGTTCGCCGTGCTGGAGGTGCTGGTCGACGCCGAGGGCGGGGTGGTCAGTGCCGAGGAGCTGCTCGAGCGGGCCTGGGACGAGAACGCCGACCCGTTCACGAACGCCGTGCGCATCACGGTGTCGTCGCTGCGCAAGCGCCTGGGCGAGCCGTGGCTGATCCTGACCGTGCCCGGAGTCGGCTACCGGATCGGGACGGATGCCGATGCCTAGGCGCCGCGGGATGAGCGCCCGCCTCAAACTCACGCTGAGCTACGCGGTGATCGTGGTGGTGTCCGGCGGTCTGCTCCTCGCCGCGGTCGGACTCTTCCTGCTGCGCTACGTGCCGGACACCGTCGACTTCTTCCCCAATCGCGGCGACCTCAGTCGGGCCTTCGTGCCGGTGGCCTCGATGGTCATGCTGGTGCTGCTCGCGTTCGGACTCGGCGCAGGCTGGCTGCTCGCCGGACGGATGCTGGCGCCGCTCGACCGCATCGGAGACGCGGCCCGTCTCGCCGCGCAGGGGTCGCTGTCGCACCGGGTCGCGCTCGCGGGCCCCCGCGACGAGTTCCGCGATCTGGCCGACGTCTTCGACTCGATGCTCGAGCAGCTCGAGGCGCACGTCGCCGAGCAGCAGCGGTTCGCGGCGAACGCCTCGCACGAGCTGCGAACCCCGCTCGCGATCTCGCAGACCCTGCTCGAGGTCGCCGAAGCCGATCCTGACCGGGATGTCGACGCCCTGATCGCGCGTCTGCGCGAGGTGAACACCCGGGCGATCGAACTCACCGAGGCGCTGCTGCTGCTGAGCCGCGCCGACCGCCGGACGTTCCCGCGCGAGATCGTCGACCTCTCCCTCCTCGCCGAGGGGGCGGTGGAAGCACTGCTGCCGCTCGCCGACCGACGTGGCGTGGCTGTGGAGGTGGGCGGTGCGCCCGCGCCGGTGCTCGGGTCGGCGGCACTGCTGCCGCAGCTGGTCACCAACCTCGTGCTCAACGCGATCGTGCACAACCTGTCGTCCGGTGGGGCCGTGGCCGTGCGCACGCACGCGATGCCCGAGGCGGTCGCGCTGGTGGTCGAGAACACCGGCGAGGTGCTGCCGGCACCTCTCGTGGCGACCCTCGTCGAGCCGTTCCAGCGCGGGGCCGAGCGCACCCGCGACGACGATCATGCCGGGGCGGGCCTCGGCCTCGCGATCGTCGACCGCATCACCCAGGCGCACGGCGGCACCCTGGTGCTCACCCCGCGCCCGGACGGCGGCCTGATCGTGACGGTGTGGCTGCCGCATCCGTACCCGGCGTCCGTACCCGCCTGACTCCCGGCGGTCCGGCATCCGTCCGTCGCGGTCCGTCCCGCCCGGTGCCCCGAGGTTCACCTGTCGGGGGTTTTCACGGATGTCGGACCGGAACGCGGTTTCCGGTCCGACATCCGGACATTCTCCCGACAAGTGGAGCCCGACAAGTGGACCCGGGCAAGTCGGACCCGGGCAAGGTGAACCGGCCCGGATGCCGCGGCTCAGGCCACGCGGGGGTCGCGCGTCGCGGCGAGCTCGCGGCCGAAGGTGCGGGCGTCGGCCTCGGCGTTCTCCTTGAGCTCGCGTGCGGTGTCGGCGAAGGCGTCGAGCGCCGGGTTCACGCCCACCAGGGTGAAGGGACGCTGCACGACGCGCAGGTCGAGGCCCCAGACGTCTTCGAGCACGCGGCGCAGCCAGCCGGTCGAGTGGTCCCAGCCCTCCTTGGGCGAGCCGGGCGCGTAGTTGCCGCCGAGCACGGTGACGAGCGTCGCGGGCTTGCCGTTCAGCGCGGTGCCGGTCGGGTCGATGCGCGGGTCGGTGTATGCCAGGTCGAACCAGGTCTTGAAGTGCTGCGAGACGCCGTAGTTGTACAGCGGCACGGCGAACAGCAGGGCATCGGCGCCGATCAGCTCATCGGCGAACGAGGTCGCGAGCGCGCGGGCGTCGTTCTGCGCGGGAGTGCGCTGGGCCTCGTCGACGAAACCGCCGGTGACGGCATCCGCCCAGGCGGTCGCGGGTACGGGGTCGCTCGCCAGGTCGCGGCGGGTGACGGTCGAGTCGGGGTGGGACGCGGTCCACTCGGCCTCGACGAGGTCGGCGAGCGCGCGGCTGGCGGACGACGCGGGAAGGATGCTGGCATCCAGGCGGAACAGGGACATGGGCCTACCTCTCGTTTTCGTAGTCGCTAGGTTTTTATTAGCAACACCGGTTAACGTAGCACGGGTAGGATGTGTGCATGGCCGAGGTCGAGGAAGAACGTCAGGTGTGTGACGCCGCCGTCACACTGGCCTTCAGCGTGCTCGGCAAGCGGTGGAACGGGATGATCGTGTCGACGCTCGGCGGTGGCCCTTCGACCTTCGTCGCGCTGCGCCGCGCGGTCGCGGGAATCAGCGACACCGTGCTCTCCGACCGCCTGGCCGAACTCGCCGATGCCGGTCTCGTCGCGCGCACGGTCGACGCCGGCCCGCCGATCACGGTGTCCTACGCCCTCACCGCCAGCGGCGAAGGGCTGCTGCCGATCCTCGACGACCTCGGCCGCTGGGCCTCCGCCAACCTCGCCGCACGCGCGCACTGACGCCCCCGGCGGCACCGTCGCTGTGCCGTTTGTCGGGAGTTCGCCCGGATGCGGGTCAGGAAACCGCGTTCCCGCCCGACATCCGTGAATCCTCCCGACGGATGAACCGCGGGGAGGACATACAGGCCGTCACCAGGGGCTGGGCTCGTAGTCCTTCAGGAACACGCCGTGGATGTCTTCGCCGGCCTCGCCGCGCACGATCGGGTCGTACACGCGAGCCGCGCCGTCGACCAGGTCGAGCGGGGCGTGGAAGCCCTCCTCAGCGAGTCGCACCTTCGTGTAGTGCGGGCGCTCGTCGGTGATCCATCCGGTGTCGACGGCGGTCATCAGGATGCCGTCTTTCTCGAGCATCTCGCCCGCGCTGGTGCGGGTGAGCATGTTGAGCGCGGCCTTCGCCATGTTCGTGTGCGGGTGCCCGGGGCCCTTGTAGCGGCGGGAGAACTGCCCCTCCATGGCCGACACGTTCACCACGTACTTGCGGTGCGAGTCGGATGCCGCCATCGACGCGCGCAGCCGGCTGATCAGCAGGAACGGTGCGGTCGTGTTGGCCAGTTGCACCTCGAGCATCTCCAGCGGATCGACCTGCTCGATCGACTGCACCCAGCTGTTGACCCGGTTCACATCGGGAACGAGTCCGCCGGCGTCGATGGCCGTGCCGTCGGCGTGCTTCTCGAGCGACGACGATCCGGGAGCCATCGCGAGGCGTGCGAGGTCTTCGGCTGTGAGCGCCTGGCCGCCCTGCTCGGCGACCGTGCCACCGAGGGCCGCGACCGAGAGCAGCGGATGCGCATCGACCGATGCCTGCAGCGCCTGGGGGTGCGGATCGGCGGTGTGCCCGAACGTCTCCATCTCGGGCAGCGGACCGTCGGGAAGCGGCTGCAGCTCGGCATCCGCCAGCAGCGAGTAGGCACCCGGCGAGCGGCGAACGGTCTGGGCGGCGTTGTTGATCAGGATGTCGAGCGGGCCCTGAGCCGCGACCGAGTCGGCGAGCCCGATCACCTGAGCGGGGTCGCGCAGGTCGATGCCGACGACGCGCAGACGGTGCAGCCAATCGGCCGAGTCGGGAAGGGCAGCGAAGCGGCGCACGGCATCGCGCGGGAACCGGGTCGTGATGGTCGTGTGTGCTCCGTCGCGCAGCAGCCGCAGCGCGATGTGCATGCCGATCTTGGCGCGGCCGCCCGTGAGCAGGGCACGCTTGCCGGTGAGGTCGGTGCGGGCGTTGCGCTTGCCGTGGCTGAAACGCGCGCAGTCCGGGCAGAGCTGGTGGTAGAAGGCATCCACCTGCGTGTACGGCTGCTTGCAGATGTAGCAGTTGCGGGGCTTGAGCAGCTCGCCCGCGATCGGGGCGTCGACGACACTGGTGGCGAGGTCGTTGCCGCGGGTCTCGTCGTCGATGCGGTCGGGCGCTCCCGTGGCCGTGCGGGCGACCACGGCCTTGTCGGCCTCGGCGATCGCGTCGCGGATCTCCTTGCGCCGCACGCGCTTGACGGCCTTGAACATCGCCGCGGTCGCGTGGCGCACGGCGACGAAGTCCGGATGCTCGTTGTCGATCTGGTGCAGCTCGGCCAGCACGCGAAGAGTCGTGGCGAGATCGTCGGGGTCGACGCCCGGTCCGAGGTCGGGTGCTGCGTCGGAGGGGGCGTCGGTCATTGTGCCGATTTTACGCGAGTGTCCTGGGGGTATGCCCCGCCCCCTGTTCCCCGGCATCCACCCCGCTGCCGAGTGCACGGCTTGTCGTCGAGTGCACGGCTTGTCCGCGCAGGGAAGCCGTGCACTCGACAAGAACCCGTGCACTCGGCGAGATGCGATGCGCACGGAGAGACGCGACGCGCGGAGACGCAGCGCGACGCGGAAGCATCCGCCCCGCCCCCCTCGCCGCCGCCACCGCTGCTCTGTCCATGCCGAGTGCACGGCTTGGTGCCGAGCGCACGGCTTGTCGACGCAGGAAACCCATGCACTCGACACGAACCCGTGCACTCGACACCCTAGACGCGACCCGGACCGACGCGCGCGGCAGCGCGGAGCGCGGCAGCGCGACGCGCGGCAGCGCGGAGCGCGGCAGCGCGAC
>NZ_SSDF01000064.1 GCF_004794515.1 Microbacterium sp. A20
GCGACCGCCCGCGCGCGTGGCCTTCAACCCGCGCGCCGGGCTCGTGCTGGCCGTCGACCTCGGTGCCACGCATGCGACGGTCGCGGTCGCCGACCTCGCCGCGGTCATCCTCGATGCCCGCACGCGCACGATCGACATCGGCGACGGACCCGAGAGCCTGCTCGACACGATCCTCGCCGACGCCGCCGACCTGCTCGACTCGACCGCCGGCGGACTCCCCCTGGTCGGCGTCGGCATCGGCGTCCCCGGCCCCGTGGAGCACTCCACCGGCCGACCTACCAACCCGCCCATCATGCCCGGCTGGGATCGGTTCGACGTTCCCGCCTACGTGCAGAAGACCTTCGACGTGCCGGTGCTGGTCGACAACGACGTCAACATCCTGGCCCTCGGCGAGCAGGCGATGAGCTGGCCTCAGGTCGAAGACCTCGTCTTCGTCAAGGTCTCGACCGGCATCGGCGCCGGCATCATCGCGGGCGGACAGCTGCAGCGTGGCGCGCAGGGGTCCGCGGGAGACATGGGTCACGTGCAGGTGCCCGCCGGCGCGGGATCGACCCGCGAGCCGGGAGATGAGCGAGATCTCGAGGCTCTCGCCAGCGGCTCCGCCCTCGCGATCGCGCTCCGCGCGGAAGGGCTCGTCGTGCACGGTCCGTCGGATGTCGTCGACCTGGTCCGCGCCGGGAACGCCGCCGCGATCGAGGCGACCCGTCAGGCGGGGCGGGACGTCGGCGAGGTCCTCGCGACCGTCGTCAACCTCCTGAACCCGTCGATCATCGTGCTCGGCGGCAGCATCGCCCGCGCCGGCGAGCACCTGCTCGCGGGCGTGCGCGAGGTCGTCTACCGACGGTCGATCCCCCTGGCGACGCAGCACCTGGCGATCGTGCAGTCGCAGGCCGGCGATCGCGCCGCCGTGCTGGGGGCGGCGATCATGGTCGCCCGCGAGGTGCTGTCCCCCGCGAGCGTCGACCGCTACGTGGCGGCGAAGGCGCGCTGACACGCACCCCCGCCGCCCCGAGCAGCGGCCGTCAGAGCGTGGCTTCGAACGGATCGAAGCCGGCGTCGATCACGCCGACCTGATCCAGCGTGCTCTCGACGGGGACGAAGCTGCGCGACTCGGCGGCCTCTTCGATCGAGAGGAGCGTGTCGAGCACGTGGTAGCCGAACTCCCCCGTGGCGACGTGCGGGCGGTCCGCGGCGATCGCGCGCGCCATGTCGAGCAGTCCGACACCGCGGCCGGAGAGCACGCCCTCCTGTGCGATGTCGACGATCTCCTGCGTCATCGGCTCCGGCGGCACGAACTGGCGCGTGAGCGGGCGCGTGATGGTGATCGGGCCCCCGAAGGTGTTCGGGTCGGGGATTACGATCGTGCCCTCGGTGCCGGTGATCTCGACGATCCCCTGCCGCAGCAGCGGCGAGTCGGTGCTGTACAGGCTCTGCGCCTGTCCGCCCTCTTCGAAGTCCATCAGCACACTGAGCGTGGAGGGGATCTCGACCGGGAACTCCTGACCGGCCAGCTCGCCGACCTGCACGCGACGCGTCGGCGTCCCCTGCAATCCGAGGGCGGCGACCGCGGCGACCGGTCCGAACACGTGCACGAGGGTCGACACGTAGTACGGACCCATGTCGAGCAGCGGCCCCGCGCCCTTGGCGTACAGGAACGCGGGGTTCGGGTGGAAGATCTCCGGACCCTGCCACTGGAAGGTGGTCTGCCCGAACAGGGGGCGTCCGATGTCACCGCGCGCGATCGCCCGCTTGGCGGTCTGCACGCCCGGCCCGAGCACGGTGTCCGGGGCCACGCCGATGCGGAGGCCGGCGGCATCCGCCTTCTCCAGCAGCCGGCGCGACTCCTCGCGGCTGACGCCGATCGGCTTCTCGGTCCAGACGTGCTTGCCCGCGGCGACGATCGCCTCGGAGACCTCGACGTGCACGGCGGGGATCGTGAGGTTCACGACGATGTCGATCTCGGGGTCGTCGAGCACCACATCGACGCCACCGGCGCGCGGCACGCCGTACTTCTCGGCCTGGGCCTTCGCCCGCTCCTCGATGACGTCGGCGACCGCGATCACACGGACATCCGGGAAGGTGGTGAGGTTCGACAGGTACTGGTCGCTGATGTTCCCGGCACCGATGATGCCGACGCCGACAGGACCCGCCATCAGCCGGCCACCTTCTCGTCGAGGAAGACGCGGCTGCGCTCGATCGCGTCGAACAGGTCGCCCTCGTAGTGGTCGAACTCGACGATCGCGAGCTCGAGCGCCGGGGCGGCGGCGATGGATTCGACGAGCGGAACGGATCCCTCACCCGCGGCCACCTGGTCGGCGGGCGGGTAGGCGCCGGCGAGCGCCGGGTCGAGCGTGCCGTCCTTCGCGTGCACCGCGATCACGCGGTCACCGAGGCGCTGGAGCAGCGCGACGGGGTCGACGCCGCCGCGCGCCACCCAGTACAGGTCGACCTCGAGCACGACGCGCTCGTCGAGCAGCCCGGCGAGGACCTCCAGCCCGGTCACCCCGTCGAAGACGGCCTCCAGCTCATGGGCGTGGTTGTGGTAGCCGACGCGGACGCCGACGGTCGCTCCGATCTCGGCGGCCTCGTTCAGCAGAAGGGCGGTCTCCTCGATCTGCGCGACGGACTCCCAGCGGGCAGGCTCGGTGTACGGGTCGATGACCGTGTCCATCCCCAGCACCCGGGCTGCGGCGAAGACGACGTCGGGCGTGGGGACGGGGATGGTCGTGCCACTGCCGTCCGGGTTCACGAACGACTCCGAGGCGAGGAAGGCGTGCCCCGACGGCGCGGTCAACCCGGCTGCGGAGAGCGCGGCGGCGAGCGGCTCGGCGCGGCGGACGAAGTCGTAGGGCTCCACGGCGGTGAAGCCGCGGGCGGCGACCGCCGAGAGCGTGCCCTCGAGGTCGGCCTCCAGCTGGTCCTTGATCGTGAACAGCTGCAGGGAGGTCTGAATCGTCATCGGTCATGCTCCTTCGGTCTTCGGTGACGTGCGGGGTCACTGCCCCGTGCAGGCACGCTACCACCAAATACCTCCACGTGGAAGTTTTGGTTCGCTAGACTCGCCCCATGCCCGCCGACACGCCTGAGCCTGCCGAGCAGCCCCGCCCGCGGGGCACCTACGCCAAGGGGATCGCCCGCCGACAGGAGATCCTCGATCGCGCCATCGAGGTCTTCGCCGAGCGCGGCTCCGACCGCACGAGCCTGCGGGCGATCGCACGCGAAGTCGGCGTCACGCACGCTGCCCTCACGCACTACTTCGGCTCGCTCGAAGAGCTGCTCGTCGCCGTGTACGAGGAGAGCAACGCACCCGGGCGGCAGCCGGATCCCCCGTCGCCCGACGCGACGCCGGTCGAGATGATGATCGAGTCCGCACGCTTCAACCGCGCGATCCCCGGTCTCGTGCAGCTGTACTCCACCCTCGTCGCGTCGGCGCTCGAGGAGGGACACCCGGCGGCACGCACGTTCGCCACCGGTCGATTCGCCCGTCTGCGCGACAGACTCGCCGAGACCGTCCGACGGCAGCAGGAAGGCGGGCAGATCCGCACGGACGTCGACGCGGATGCCGTCGCTGCGCTCGTCGTCGCGGCGTCGGACGGCCTCCAGACGCAGTGGCTGCTGGATGAGACCGCGCCACAGCACGAGGCCCTCGCGCTGCTCGATCGGCTGCTGCGACCGCCGAGCTAGGCTCGAACGGTGACGCCCGTGCCGCAATCGCCCTATGCCCGGGCTCTCGGCGACCGCCTCGACGACCTGCACCCGCGTCTGCGCGCGTACTTCTCGGCGGTCCCCGACGGCGCCGTCGGCATCGGCGAGGGCGTGTTCCACGTGGTCGGCACTCCGCGGCGATGGCTCTGGCCCCTGCTCCGCATCCTCGAACGTCGCGGGGTCGTCGCGGCCGCCTGGGAGCGCGACGTCCCCTTCCGCGTCGAGAACCGCACGATCGCGTCGCGGGCCATCGGCGAGCGCACCTTCCACTTCGCCCGGGGCCCGTGGGTCATGCACGACGCGGTCGCGCTCACCCGACACGGCCGCGTGGTCGACGAGCTCGGCGAGCCCGGACTCGTCGCTGCCTGCTTCGACGTCGAGGTCCACGACGGCGCGCTCCGCCTCACCAGTCGGGCCGTGGGCATGCGACTCGGGCGCCTCCGGATCCGCATCCCCCGCCTGATCTCGCCGGTGGTCCGCCTCACGGAGCGCTTCGACGACGACATCGACCGGCAGCAGGTGGCGCTCACGATCGACGCGCCCCTCATCGGCCGCGTGTACGAGTACCGGGGCGACTTCGAGTACCGCGTCCCCCGTATCGCCGATGTCCCCCACATCGCAGAGAAGGAGCAATCCGCATGAACGCAGGCCGGGTCGTGATCGGCGGATCCACGGGATTCATGGGCAGTCACCTCGTCTCCCGACTCCGCGCCGAGGGGCGTGAGGTCGTCACGATCTCGCGCTCGGGCGCCGACCTCCGCTGGGGCGATCAGGTCGGGATCGACCGCGCGATCGACGGCGCATCCCTGGTCATCGGGCTCGCCGGCAAGAGCGTTAACTGCCGCTACACGCCGGATAACCGCGCCGAGATCTTCCGGTCGCGACTCGACACCACCACCTCGCTGAGCACGGCGATCGCCCGTGCCTCGGCGCCTCCCGCCGTCTGGGTGAACTCGTCGACGGCCACGATCTACCGGCACGCCGAAGACCGCCCGATGACCGAGTCGACGGGCGAGCTCGGCACGGGCTTCTCTGTCGAGGTCGCGAAGGCCTGGGAGAAGGCGCTGTTCGCCGACGAGCTGCCCGCCACCCGCCGCGTCGCCCTGCGCAGCGCCATCGTGCTCGGCCACGGCGGCGTGCTCGAGCCGCTGAAGAACCTCGCCAGGCTGGGACTCGGCGGTCCGCAGTACGACGGCCGGTGGCCCGCGAGTGCCGCGCGGCGCCGGGCCGGGACCGTTCACCACTCCCGCGCACGCCGCGGGCGCCAGCGGTTCAGCTGGGTGCACATCGATGATGTCGCGCGCATCATCGACTTCGTGGAGCGGACGCCGTCGCTCGAGGGACCAGTCAACGTCGCATCCCCGAATCCGGTCGACAACGTCGAGTTCATGGCGACCGTCCGTCGCGTGCTGGGCGCTCGCATCGGTCCGCCTCTGCCCCGCTGGATCCTGGAGCTCGGCGCCATCGGCATCCGCACCGAGACCGAACTCGTCCTGAAGAGCCGGTGGGTGCTGCCCGAAAAGCTCACCGCCGCGGGCTTCGAGTTCCGCTACCCGCAGCTGGAGGAGGCGATCCGCGAATCCTTCGACCGCGAAGGGGCCTCGGCCTAAGAGGAGGCTCCGGCGGAACCGGAGGCGGCATCGCCGTCGCGGCGACGCTTCTCGACCTCCTCGCGGAGGCGCCATTCCTCGATCTCACGGTCGAGATCGGCGATCTGCTGCTCGGTCGTGCGCGTGTCCGCCGGAGGCGAGGGGCGCACGTCGGTGCGGGTGGCGGCCGGCCGCTCCGCCCTGCGCATGCGGGGGATGGGAACGCCGGACTCTCCGTACTCGCGCCCGATCGCGAACCACAGCACGCTGCCGATGAGCGGCAGCAGGATCACGATGATGATCCACACCATCTTCGGCAGGTGCTTCACCAGGGCGCTGTCGCGGGTGATGATGTCGATCAGCGCGCCGATCATCAGGGCGATGACGAGGAGCGAGAACAGGAACGGCATGAGTTCAGGGTAGACGACGGCGTGACGGTGCCGCGCGACCCCGAACCACTTCTATGGCAGCAGGTGTCCGGCGGCGCGGAACAGCTCGTACCACTCCGGCCGGGTGAGTTCGAGGTCGGAACCCATCACGGCCTCGCGCACGCGCTCGGGTGTGGTCGTGCCGAGGACCACCTGCATGCCGGCGGGGTGGCGGGTGATCCAGGCGGTCGCGACGGCCAGCGGAGTCACGCCGTACGACGCGGCGAGGCGATCGATCACCGCGTTCAGCTCCGGGTACTCGGGGTTGCCGAGGAACACTCCGTGACCGCGGCCGTCCTGGAACGGCGACCAGGCCTGGATCGTGATGCCGTTGATGCGGCAGTACTCCACGATGCCGCCGCCGTCGCGCACGATGCTCTGCTCGTGGCCGGCGATGTTCGCCGCGACCGGCTGGGCAAGGATCGGCGCATGGGTGATCGACAGCTGCAGCTGGTTGGCGACAAGCGGCTGCCGGACGGCCGTGCGGAGCAGATCGATCTGTCGCGGCGTGTGGTTCGAGACGCCGAAAGCCCGGACCTTGCCCGCGGCCTCCAGCTCGTCGAACGCGCGGGCGACCTCTTCGGGCTCGACGAGGATGTCGGGGCGGTGCAGCAGCAGCACGTCGAGGCGATCGGTCTGGAGCGCGGCCAGGGAGCCTTCGACCTGGGCGACGATGTGCTCGTAGGAGAAATCGAACATCCCCTGCGCCGGCACGATCCCGCACTTGGTCTGCAGCACGATCTCGTCGCGCTCGGAGGCGCTGAGCTTCAACGCACCGGCGAAGCGCGCCTCGCAGTGGTGCATGCTCCCGCCGTAGATGTCGGCATGGTCGAAGAAGTCGATGCCGGACTCTCGGGCTGCGGCGTAGAGCGCCCGGATGTGCGCGTCGTCCTTGTCGTCGATGCGCATCATGCCGGCGACGAGGGCGGGGGCGGTGGACGATCCGAACGGCACAGTCTTCATGCGGACCACGCTACTGTGCGCGGCCGATATCAGCAGTCGTCGGCGGCGGACACCGGGAGAAGCCTCGTGATCGGGATGTCGAGCGCCGTGGCGATGCCGACGAGGTCGACGACCGTGAAGTCGGTCTGCCCCTCCAGCAGCTCTGCGAGCGCTTCCGGCTCGATGCCCGAGAGCTCCGAAAGCCGAGTGAACGACATCCCGGCGTGCACTCGGGCTCCATCCACCGTCGATGCCAACATATGACGCAATCCTGTCCCCATACGCACACGGTAGTACCCCGCACGGACACTCCGCGCCTCCTCCTGCACCATAATGGCGGCATTCTGGAGTCGACGCGCTGCTATCGTGAGCCGGGTGAAGACACCTGCCGAGGAGTTCAACGACGCCGTGGGGCGTCAGATCCGCGCGGAGATCGCCGCGTCAAGGAGCAGCATCGCGGCGATGGCGCGGACCATCGGCATCGCACGCAGCGCCCTGGACAACTACGTCACCGGCAAGCGCGCCATCCCCGTCCCGGTCGTGTACTCGGTCTGCGACGCTCTCGGTCTCGAGCCCCACGTCCTCTTCGCCCGCGCGGAGGAACGTCTCAGAGCAGACGGCGAGACGACCGCGCGCATCACTCCGATCCGCCCCACCCCCGATGTCGCCGGTCCACGAGAAGATACCCGCGAGGTCGCTTTCGAATCCCGCACGTCGCACGACTCGGACACGGACGACCTCTACGACTAGCCGCGTCGCACGATGCCGGCGGGCACGGTGAGGAGGAGAGCCATGGACGAGCTTCTGCACCTCGCCGAGGCACAGAGCCTGCGCATCGTCGAGCGCCCCGGTCGCACGCGCGGCGGCTTCGATCCGATGACGCGCACGATCCGCCTCAGCCCGGGCATGAGCGCGCGAACGACGCGCAGCGTGCTCGCGCATGAGCTCGGGCACGCCCGGTTCGGGCACGCCCCGGCTCGCCTGCCCACGGTCCGCGCGCAGCAGGAGCGCCAGGCCGACGAATGGGCCGCGTGTCGGTTGATCACCCCGGAGGCCTATGCCGAGGCGGAAGAGCTCCGCGGGCCTCACCTCGCCAGTCTGGCCTTCGAGTTGGGGGTCACGATCGAGCTGGTGATCGCCTATCAGCAGCTGCTGCGGCAGGGGGCCGTGCCCGTCGCTGGTTGAATACCGTCATGGCCTTCCTCGTCACCCCCACCCCCGTCACCCTCACCGGCGAACTCGTCGAACTCCGCCCGCTCGAACGCTCGCACGTCGACGGCCTCGTCGACGCGGCGCAGGAGGGCGACCTGTGGAAGACGGCCTGGTACACATCGGTTCCGGCCCCCGACGGCATGGCGGCCGAGGTCGATCGGCGGATCTCGCTCATCGAGAAGGGCGAGATGGTCCCCTTCACCGCCTTCGGTGCCGACGGACGCGTTCTCGGACTCACCTCGTACTACGACATCGTCGCCGACGTTCCGCGTCTCCACATCGGCTACACCTGGAACCGTCCATCCGCGCACGGCACGGGCACGAACGCGGAGTCCAAGCTCCTCCTGCTCCAGCACGCCTTCGAGACGCTCGGAGTATTCCGTGTCGGCCTGACCACGCAGTGGGTCAACTTCCAGTCGCGCACGGCGATCGAGCGGCTCGGCGCCAAGCAAGACGGAGTGATGCGGGCCATGAGCCGCTATCGCAACGGGGCGCTGCGCGACAGCGTGGAGTACTCGATCATCGAGCCGGAGTGGCCCGCAGTGAAGGCCAACCTCGAGGCGAGGCTCGCCAAACGACGTTGAGCGGCCGGCGTCGCGGAGGCGTCGACCGCGACGGATCACTCGGTGGCGTTGCCCGACCAGTTGTTCGACCGGCGGGTCGCCGAGCCGCCCTGACGGAGCATGAACGCCATCGCCAGCGTGACGAGCAGGAGGCCGCCGCAGAAGGCGAGCGCGTTGAGGGCCGGCAGCCCGAACGAGATGCCCATCAGCAGGATGCCTCCGATGAAGAGGATCATGAAGAAGAGGAAGCTGAGGATCACGGGATCTCCTGTCGTCGGTGCCGTCTACCAGGATAGCCCGGACTCGGAAACCCCCTGTGCACGTTCTTCGTCGTCTGGTCTGCTCGGAGCATGAAGACACCACTGACCGCGGTCGCCGTCTCCTGCACGCTGAAGCCGTCGCCCGCCTCCTCGAGTTCCGACCTCCTCGCGACCCAACTGCTCGACGCCCTCGCCGGTCACGGCATCACGGGCGACCTGGTCCGCGCCGTCGACCTGTCGATCAGCCCCGGAGTGCAGAAGGACATGGGTGACGGCGACGAGTGGCCGAGCGTGCGACGACGCATCCTCGACGCCGACATCCTCGTGTTCGCCACTCCCACGTGGATGGGACAGCATTCCAGCGTCGCGCAGCGCGTGCTCGAACGGCTCGACGCCGAGCTCGGCGAGACCGACGCCCGCGGCCGCCCCACCCTCTTCGACAAGGTCGCCATCGCGGGCATCGTCGGCAACGAAGACGGGGCACATCACATCGCGGCGATCCTCTTCCAATCGCTGAACGACGTCGGATTCACCATCCCGGCCCAGGGCTCGGTCTACTGGAACGGGGAGGCGATGCACACCACCGACTACAAAGATCTCGACGAGACCCCGGAGAAGGTCGAGTCGGCGATCGGGACGGCAGCGCGGAACGCGGCGCACCTCGCCCGGCTGCTCAAGGCGCAGGAGTATCCGGCGGGATGATCTCGATCACGCCGTGAGGTCGAGCACCCACTCGTTCACGGTCAGCTCTGCTCCGCGGAACTCTTCGGTGAACGTGCCGACCAGGGCGAAGCCGTTCCGGCGGCAGACGCCGTTGGACGCCGGGTTGTCGACGCCGGGGAATGCCGTCAGGAACCGCCGGTCCCCTCGATGTTCGCGGGCGTCGTCGACGAGCAGTGCGAGGGCGTTCGATGCCACCCCGCGCCCCTGCGCCTCGGGTCGGACGAACCAGCCGGTCTCCAGCGCGGGCTCCTTCCGCCAGTCCATGCGCCAGTACCCGATCGAACCGAGCGACGCCCCCGCGTCGTCTTCGATCACGAACATCCGCGCCTCACCCGACGCCACGAGTCGCAGATAGCGTGCCTGGCGTTCGACGACCTGCTCCTCGGTCTCCGGGCCGTTCAGATGAGCCGTCATCGCCGGGGTGTTCGCGGCGTGCAGCAGCTCGATGTCGTTCTCGGACCAGAGCCGGAGCCGGAGGGATTCCATGCTCGGATGATGGCACGGGCCACCGACGCTCGGCCCGATCGGATCACCGGCGGAAGGTGACGACCTCGTCCCGGCGCGACTTCTCGAGCGCGAGTCCGGCGAGTTCGAGTCGTCGGTAGACCCGCTTCGGCAACGTTGGAAGCTCGGCGGAGAGACCGCGCGGCGGCTTCGCGAGCCCGGCGACCAGACACAGATCCGCACCGGCGCTGCGCACCTCGACACGCGCGTACTCGCTCCGGGTCCGCCACCGCAGATACTCCAGGTCGCGGAACGGGATCGTGTGGAGCGCAGCGCCCACTCGGACTCGAAGCTCATCGTTACCGAAGGCGACCGTGCATGCCTCCGTGCGGCGGCGCAGGATCGCGGTGAACGCCAGGTACACGGGCAGCCCGATGACGATCCCCAGGAGGATGACGGCGATCCTCGGCCCCATCCGCATCGCGATGTCATCGAGCGCGATCAGCGCGACGACGCCGAGAAGCCCGAAGACTACGACGATCGCCACGATCGCCTGGGTGAGGGTGCGCATTCGGAGCTCGATGGCGGGGAAGCGCACGATCGAACCGTCTCCGCTCTCCTCACGTTCCCAGCCCGGAGACACCGGAAGCGGTCGCTTCTTCCCGTCGCGCCGAGTGAAGAGATCCGTGACCCGGCTGAGGAGGCCGAGCCAGATCCATCCGACCGCGGGGATCGCCGCCATCTGCAGCACCACGGCGACACCGCGAACAGCATCGGGGAACGGGTCGAGCAGGTCTCCCCCGAACTCGATCACCGAGGCGACGAGCACGCCCAGGACGACGGCCACGATCACGTGGAGGATCGCACCGTTGCGAGCGGGCTCCATGTCGAAGGTCGCGTTCACGAACGCGAAGCCGAAGCACCAGCCACCGACCAGCATGAGCAGGAACGGGAAGAAGCTCAGATCGTCGCCGGCGAGCGTGAAGCAGATGGCGGCGAGCAGAAGCACCGCGCCCCAGAGGAGCGGGTTGCGCACCAGCTTCCGGGTCACGGTCCTGCGCACGCGGGCGTCGGTGGGGGTGGTCGTGGCGGGGGTGTTCTCCGTCATCGATCTGGACGCTACGGCGCGGGCAGAGCGGCAGTGCGCTCCCGCCAGTAGTCGATCTCGGATTTCGTGGCATGGTGGCTGAGAGGATCGACCTGCCGATCTGCCGCGTCGAGCCAGCTCTCCGCTCCGGCACGATCGCCGTCGATGCAGGCGAGTGCTCCGAGCGCGAGACCCGATTGAGCTGGTCGATTGCGCAGCGACACCGAGTAGTCCGTGTCGCGGAACCGCGGATCCCCGCGGTGGAGCACCGGCGGCAGACCCACCCCGTGCAGCAGCAGCTCGAAGAGCGCGGTGCGGTCGCCGCAGCGCTCCAGGAACGGGACGATCTCCGTGCGCACGCGTTCGGCGAGCAGGTCGAGGACGTCCTCCTCGGCAAACCACCCGGTCTCGGACACGAGCAGGTCGAGCTCGAAGGGCTTGACCCGCTTCGGGTCGCGCTGCGGCGCCGGGCCATCCTCGGGGTGCAGTCCTTCGAACAGGACCCCGTACTGCACACTCATGTAGAGGTCACTGGAGTAGAAGTCCACGAGCTCCACACGCGCATCCACCCATCGACGCCAGGTACGGCCGGACTTGCGGAAGCCCAGCTCGCGCATCGTGCCGTTCACGCGTTCGTCCAGCATGCGATCCACCTCAGCACGCAGAAGCTTCGGGATGGGACTCGCCTTCGCCCGCACGGCCGCGGCCTTCTCCTTCTTGAGGTCGGCGTCGCGCTTCTCGGCGCGTGCGACGGCTCCGGGTCCGAGCGCTGCGCCGATCCGCTTCAGAAGATCGCGGCGGGAGATGTCGTCGAGGAGCCGTTCCAACTCGGCCAGGTCGCTCTCGGCGGCGCGCTGCGCGAGCGTGTCCACGGCGGCACTGGCCACGCGGAGCGCCAGGGACTCAGTGGAGGGAGGTCGCGTCTCGGCACCTTGCCGAACCAAGGCTCCCAGCATCTCCGAGGGCACCTCGCTTGCGGGGAGCGCTCGCGCGGCGATCACCGTTGCCCGGACCAGATCTTCGTTCGAGGGCGCGTAGAGATGGCCGTCGGCGGCAACCTCGGCCTCCCGAGCGGCACCGACCCACTCCGCGACGAGGAGACGGGCGGTCGCCGGACGCAGCACTTCCTGCAGCTGCCGCTGCCAGGTCTGGGACGGCGCCTTGTGCCCGAGGAGCGCGAGATGACGCACCAAGGGCTCCACGTCGTCTACGGGATGGGCACGGGCCAGCTGCCGCGCCCGTTCCGCCCATTCGTCTCCATCCTGGACCGCTGTCAGGTCGAGCACACCCGGTGGGAGGAAGGAGGCCAGCAGCCGATTGGCCGTTTTGAGGTCTTTGTCGACGTTCCAGCGCGGCGCGAACCGCCCGTGCATGAGGCCCGCGAGGTGGGTCGCGCAGGCGTCGATCGCCTCGTACAGGGCGGGGCCGACGTGGCCGGCCGCCATCGCCTTCTCCGCGCCCCGCAGCGCCGGCCCGCAGATGTAATTCATGCAATCGACCTTCAGCGCCGCCTGCAGGGCGAACACCGCGGTGTCGGAGTCCCAGGGCAGGGTCTTCCGCGGCAGGGAGGTCACGATCTTGTCTTCCGCTGACCGGAACGGCCACCCGTTCACCCGCGTGGGGCTGATATCCATGATCAGCAGCAGGGCCACGAGTTGATCCCGCGGTGACAACTTCTTGACGTCGACCCCCTCTGGCCACTCGCTCATGCCGACGCCGATACGGTCGAGGGTCGCCTCCATGTCGTGGAGGAGCATCTCGCGCGTCAGGGGCATGTCTCTGCAGGGCGGCTTCGGTGCGTGCGCATTCCCGAATTCTATGGGTGTCCGACGACATCAGCCGTCGCTGAACTCGGACTTCAGCACACGCGATAGCCCCCGGCCACTCGCTCGTTTGCAAGTGGCCGGGGGCTGTCGTCATGCAGCGGATGTCCGCCGGCGACTCTCAGAAGTCCCAGTCGTCGTCTTCCGTGGCCTCGGCCTTGCCGATGACGTACGACGAGCCCGACCCCGAGAAGAAGTCGTGGTTCTCGTCGGCGTTCGGCGAGAGCGCCGACAGGATCGCCGGGTTCACGTTCGTGACGCTGGAGGGGAACATCGCCTCGTAGCCCAGGTTCATGAGGGCCTTGTTGGCGTTGTAGTGCAGGAACTTCTTCACGTCTTCGGTCAGACCGACGCCGTCGTAGAGGTCTTGCGTGTACTGCACCTCGTTGTCGTAGAGCTCGTACATGAGCGAGAACGTGTAGTCCTTGAGCTCATCGCGGCGCTCCTGGGTCTCGTTCTCGAGACCCTTCTGGAACTTGTAGCCGATGTAGTACCCGTGCACGGCCTCGTCACGGATGATGAGGCGGATCAGGTCGGCCGTGTTCGTCAGCTTCGCCTTCGACGACCAGTAGATCGGCAGGTAGAACCCCGAGTAGAAGAGGAACGACTCCAGCAGGGTGGAGGCCACCTTGCGCTTGAGCGGGTCGTCTCCCTGGTAGTAGTCCATGATGATCTGAGCCTTCTTCTGAAGGTTCGGATTCTCCGTCGACCAGCGGAACGCCTCGTCGATCTCCTTCGTCGACGCGAGCGTCGAGAAGATCGAGGAGTAGCTCTTCGCGTGCACCGACTCCATGAACGCGATGTTCGTGTACACGGCCTCTTCGTGAGGCGTGATCGCGTCGGGGATCAGCGACACCGCACCCACGGTGCCCTGGATCGTGTCGAGCAGGGTGAGACCGGTGAACACCCGCATGGTGAGCAGCTGCTCGTCGGGGGTGAGCGTGTTCCACGACTGCACGTCGTTGGACAGCGGCACCTTCTCCGGCAGCCAGAAGTTGTTCACCAGACGGTTCCAGACCTCGAGGTCCTTGTCGTCCTGGATGCGGTTCCAGTTGATCGCCTGCACGCTGGAGACCAGCTTGAGTCTTTCGGGAGTCATTATCTTCGTCGTCCTTGAATCCTGGGTCACTGAGCCTGTCGAAGTGTCAGAGCATGCACGAGACGCACTCGGCCATGTCGGTGCCCTCGAGCGCCAGCTGACGCAGGCGGATGTAGTAGATCGTCTTGATGCCCTTGCGCCATGCGTAGATCTGCGCCTTGTTGATGTCACGCGTGGTGGCGGTGTCCTTGAAGAACAGCGTCAGCGACAGACCCTGGTCGACGTGCTGCGTGGCAGCCGCGTAGGTGTCGATGACCTTCTCGTAGCCGATCTCGTATGCGTCCTGGTAGTACTCCAGGTTGTCGTTCGTCATGAACGCCGCCGGGTAGTAGACGCGACCGAGCTTGCCTTCCTTGCGGATCTCGATCTTCGACGCGATCGGGTGGATCGACGACGTGGAGTTGTTGATGTACGAGATCGAGCCGGTCGGCGGGACGGCCTGCAGGTTCTGGTTGTAGATGCCGTGCTTCTGGATCGACGCCTTCAGCTCGGCCCAGTCGTCCTGCGTCGGGATGTGCTTGCCGGCGAAGAGCTCCTTGACCTTCTCGGTCGCGGGGACCCACGCCTGGTCGATGTACTTGTCGAAGAACTCCCCCGACGCGTACTTCGAGTCCTCGAACCCGTCGAACGTCGTGCCGCGCTCGATCGCGAGGTTGTTCGACGCACGCAGCGCGTGGAACAGCACCGTGTAGAAGTAGATGTTCGTGAAGTCGATGCCCTCTTCCGAGCCGTAGTACACGTGCTCGCGAGCGAGGTAGCCGTGCAGGTTCATCTGGCCGAGGCCGATGGCGTGCGAGCGGTCGTTGCCGTCCTCGATCGAGCGCACCGAGCCGATGTGGCTCTGGTCGCTGACCGCGGTGAGGGCGCGGATGGCCGTCTCGACGGTCTGGCCGAGGTCGTCGGCATCCATCGACAGCGCGATGTTCATCGAGCCGAGGTTGCAGGAGATGTCCTTGCCGATGTTGTCGTACGACAGGTCGTCGTTGTACGTGGTCGGCGTGTTCACCTGCAGGATCTCGCTGCAGAGGTTGGACATGTTGATCCGACCCTTGATCGGGTTGGCCTTGTTCACCGTGTCTTCGAACATGACGTACGGGTAGCCGGACTCGAACTGGATCTCGGCAACGGTCTGGAAGAACTCGCGCGCGTTGATCTTGGTCTTCTTGATGCGCGGGTCATCGACCATCTCGCGGTACTTCTCGGTGACCGAGATGTCGCCGAACGGCACGCCGTAGACCTTCTCGACGTCGTACGGCGAGAACAGGTACATGTCCTCGTCGTTCTTGGCGAGCTCGAACGTGATGTCGGGAACCACGACGCCCAGCGACAGTGTCTTGATGCGGATCTTCTCGTCGGCGTTCTCACGCTTGGTGTCGAGGAAGCGCATGATGTCGGGGTGGTGGGCGTTGAGGTACACCGCACCCGCGCCCTGACGGGCACCGAGCTGGTTGGCGTAGCTGAAGCTGTCTTCGAGGAGCTTCATCACGGGGATGATGCCCGAGGACTGGTTCTCGATCTGCTTGATCGGCGCACCCGACTCGCGGATGTTCGAGAGCAGCAGCGCCACACCGCCACCGCGCTTGGAGAGCTGCAGCGCGGAGTTGATGCCGCGGGCGATCGACTCCATGTTGTCTTCGATGCGCAGCAGGAAGCAGCTGACGAGCTCGCCGCGCTGTGCCTTGCCGGCATTGAGGAAGGTCGGGGTGGCCGGCTGGAAGCGGCCGGAGATGATCTCCTCGACGAGGGCGACGGCGAGCTTCTCGTCGCCGTCGGCGAGACCGAGGGCGGTCATGACGACGCGGTCCTCGAAGCGCTCGAGGTAGCGCTTGCCGTCGAAGGTCTTCAGCGTGTAGCTCGTGTAGTACTTGAACGCCCCGAGGAACGTCTCGAAGCGGAACTTCTTGCCGTAGGCGAGGTCGTTGAGCTTCTGGATGAACTCCATCGAGTACTTCTCGATGACGGCGCCCTCGTAGTACTCCTTCTCCACGAGGTAGTCCAGACGCTCCTTGAGCGAGTGGAAGAACACCGTGTTCTGGTTCACGTGCTGCAGGAAGTACTCCCGCGCGGCGCGCTTGTCGGCGTCGAACTGGATCTTCCCGTTCGCGTCGTACAGGTTGAGCATCGCGTTGAGGGCGTGATAGTCGAGACCCTCGTAGGAGGGGTTCGCCTTGAATGCCACTGTCTCGGTCACTGAAGCTGCCACCGTCGTTCCAATCCGTCGCTCACGCGATCCACATCGTCTTGTGTGCCGAAGATCTCGAGCCGATACAAGTGAGGCACGTGGCACTTGCGGCTGATGATGTCACCGGCGAGGCAGAACGCATCGCCGAAGTTGGTGTTGCCCGCGGAGATCACTCCGCGGATGTGGCGCCGGTTGCGCTCGTCGTTGAGAAACCGGATCACCTGTTTGGGGACGGCGCCCTTCTCGACGCCGCGCCCCGCACCCCCGCCGTAGGTGGGGGTGACCAGCACGAAAGGCTCGTCGATGACGAGATCTTCTTCGTGGCGGTGGAGGGGGATGCGTCGGGACGGGAGTCCGAGTTTCTCTATGAAGCGCGCAGTGTTACCCGACACGCTCGAGAAGTAGATCAGGAGCGGCGCTGCGGTCGCGACTAGGTGCATGATTCACCCCGGTTCCTGAGCGACGCCGAAGGATCACGCCAGACGGGAGGCGAGCTCGTCGATCTTGTCGGGACGGAAGCCCGACCAGTGGCCCTCGTCGGTGACGACGACGGGTGCCTGCAGGTAGCCGAGCGCCTTGACCTGCTCGAGCGCCGTCGGGTCCTCGGAAAGGTCGAGGATCTCGTACTCGATGCCCTTGGCATCGAGGGCGCGGTAGGTGGCGTTGCACTGAACGCAGGAAGGCTTTGTGTAGACCGTGATCGACATCTTTTCGTAACCCCTCAAATCTCTGGCCTGCTGCTAATCAGGCGTTTTCCCGGTAGACCCCCTGCCGGGACTTCAATACTACATATGGGGACCGACATTGGGGGCGACCACAAGGGGTAGTAGTTACATCCGTGTAGTTATCCACCGTTCTCTACAGATACAACACAGGTTCTCCACCGTTTCTTCCACAGGCCGAGACCCCTTCGCGTGGCTCCCGAACCCCGAGAAATCGCGGCTGGGAAGCCCCTGTGAGCGATCCATCCACAGGGGGCACGCTACGACGCCCCTCGGACATTTCGTTTCCTGTGGAATCGGACCTTCGGCGTGTCGCGGGCGTGTCGTCGCACCCCGTCTTCCACGACCACCCTCGAGGCCCGGTACCGTTGTCTGGTGGCGGGATATCGGGACCTTCTTCGCACGCCCGGAGTGGCGCGCATGATCGCGGCTCAGCTGACCGCGCGCTTCCCCAACGGGATGATGTCCCTCGCGATCCTGCTGCACGTCGAGCAGCAGACCGGATCGTACGGCTCCGCCGGACTCGTCCTCGCCGCGACCAGCGTCGGGCAGGCCGTCGCCGGCCCGATCACGAGCCGGTGGATGGGCGTCTGGGGCATGCGGCGGGTGCTCACCCTCACCCTCTCAGTCTGCGTCGTCGCCGTGCTCGGACTCGCGCTGCTTCCGCTCGACGTACCCGGCTACATGGTACTCGGCATGGTCGCGGGGCTCTCCACTCCCCCCGTGCAGGCCGCCGTCCGCACGATCTACCCGAAGCTCGTCAACTCCTCGAACCTCACTCCGCTGTTCTCCCTCGACGCCTCGCTGCAGGAGATCATCTGGGTGCTGGCGCCGGTCGTCATCACCCTGGTCTCCACCCAGATCGGCACGCCGGAGGGCCTGCTGCTGGTGGCGATCATCCTCGTCGGCGGCGGCGCCTGGTTCATCCTCTCCCCCGAGGTCGGCCGGGTGCGCATCCCGCGCAGCCGGAATGCGCTCGGCAAGGTGGTCCTCAAACCTCCCGTGCTGCTGGCCACGGTGATCGGCTTCCTGCTGATCGGGGCCTGTTCCGCGGTGGAGGTGGGCGTCGTCGCGACCTTCGAGCACGGCAGCCTCGCCGCCGGACTCGTGCTCGCCGTTTTCTCGGCGGGGAGCCTGGCCGGCGGCCTGGCGTTCGGCCACATCCCGATCGGGCCGTGGGCCATGGCGCGCCGCCTGCTGATCGTCACGATCGGGCTCGGCCTCACGATGGTCATGCTCAACGTGTTCTGGCTGGGCGGCACCCTGATCCTCGCCGGCATCGGCATCGCCCCCGCCCTCGCCGTGCTCTTCGCCATCACCTCGGCGAGCGTGAAGTTCAGCGAGACCGCTGAAGCCTTCGGCTGGGCCGGCACCGGGCAGCTCATCGGCGCGGCGGCAGGATCCGCCGTCGCCGGTTTCCTCGTCGACGTCAGCGACTGGCGCGGCGCCTACCTCGCCGCCACGATCTTCGCCGCGGTCGGCCTGCTCGTCTCCATCGTCTTCGTCCGTTCCTTCCCCGACCTGCGTCATCGCGACGCGAGCCCGCATCCCGACACCGAACCCCTGGCGGTCACCCCCTCATGAGCTCCACCTCCACCCCCGGCTCCGCACCCGAGATCGTCTGCATCGGCGAGACCATGGCGCTGATCACACCGACCGACGCCGCACTCGCGACAGCCGGTCACGCGACGATCGGCATCGCCGGCGCCGAGTCGAACGTCTCCGCCGGGGTCGCCGCGACCGGGCACCGCGTGGCCTGGGCCTCCCGCCTCGGCGCCGATCCGCTCGGCGACCGCATCGCGTCGGAGCTCGATCGTCGCGGCGTGGAACTGTGGGTCGAGCGCGACGACGCCACCCCCACCGGCGTGATGTTCAAGGATCCGGGCGTCGAGTCCTCCTCCGTCTACTACTACCGCCGAGGCTCCGCGGCCTCGCACATGGAGGCGGGGTTCCTGCCGACAGAGCGGCTCGAGGGCGTGCGCATCGTGCACACCACCGGGATCACGCCCGCGCTCTCCGCATCCTGCCGCGAGATGGTGGACCGTCTCTTCATCGACGCACGCACGGCCGGTGCCCTCGTCTCCTTCGACGTGAACGACCGCCGCCCGCTGTGGAGCCGGGAGGACGCGGCCGAGACCCTCGCACGACTGGCCGACGCCGCCGACATCACCTTCGTCGGACGCGACGAGGCCGAACGCATCTGGGGAACCGTGACCCCGGCGGAGATCCGCGCCTTCCTGCCGAACTGCGCACTCCTCATCGTCAAGGACGGCGACGTCGGCGCGACCGCGTTCGACGGCGATGCCGAGCCGGTGTTCGTCCCCGCTCCCGTGGTGGAAGTGGTCGAGCCGGTCGGCGCCGGCGATGCTTTCGCCTCCGGCTTCCTGGCGGCGACCCTCGACGGCGCCGACCTCGCCGCACGCCTCTCCGCGGGTCACGCCGCGGCCGAGAGGGTGCTGCTGATCGCGGCCGACCTGCCGGCGCTGCCGCCGCTCGACTGACGCGCGGATGCCGCCCGTGCAGGGCCTGCGGCGCTCCGCCCGGTCGTAGGCTGGTGCCATGCCTGCACCGCTCACGCTGCCCCGCCTCTCGTGGGGCGCTCCGTCGGCCTCTCGACGGGCGCTTCTGGTCCACGGTCTCGGCTCTTCGGGCGCGCTGATGTGGCGCCTGGGGGATGCTCTCGCCGACGCCGGATGGCATGCGACAGCCGTCGATCTCCGGGGTCATGGTGACGCCCCGCGCTCCCTCGACTACTCCGTGGCCGCGTTCGGCGCCGACCTCGCCGCCACCCACCCGGAACACGGCGGAGCCTGGGACGCGGTCATCGGCCACTCCCTCGGCGGCGCGGCGAGCACGGTCGCGGCGGCATCCGACCCCGACTGGACGCGACGCCTCGTGCTCGTCGATCCTGCGATCCACGTCGACGGGCGTGACGCGGCCATCGTCCGCCGGAGCCAGGAGCGCGCCTTCGCCGACACCCGGCTCGAGGTCGTGCAGCAGGAGCATCCGCACTGGCATCCGCAGGATCAGGAGCTCAAGGTCGATGCCGTCCTGCGTGCCAGCGCGTGGGCGGTGGAACAGACCAGCGTCCAGAACCAGCCGTGGGATGTGCGGGCCGACGCCGCGCGCCTCACCGTGCCGACGCATGTGATCGGCGCCGACCCCGCGGTCTACAGCATCTTCACCGGCGCCCTCGCCGCCGAAGTCCTCGCCGCGAATCCGCTGATCACCCTGTCCGTCGTCGAGGGCGCAGGGCATTCGCTGCACCGCGATCGCCCGGAGGAATCCGTCCGACAGCTTCTGGAGGCACTCGCATGAGCACGTTCGACCCCACAGTCTTCCTGCCCGACGACCTTCTCGAGCGGATCAGGGAGCGCGCGCCGATCCACGACCGCGAGAACACGTTCCCCCAACAGGACCTCGATGAGCTGCGTGACGCCGGCTACCTGTCGATCCTCGTGCCGACCGAGCGCGGCGGTGCAGGGCTCGGGCTCGCCGAGGCCGCGATCCTGCAGCAGCGTCTGGCGGGCGCCGCTCCGGCGACGGCGCTGGCCATCAACATGCACCTGGTGTGGACCGGCGTCGCGAAGGTGTTCTCCGACCGCGGCGTTCCCGGCCTCGAGTTCGTGCAGGACGGCGCGGTCGCCGGCGAGGTCTTCGCCTTCGGCATCAGCGAGGGCGGCAACGACCTGGTGCTGTTCGGCAGCGACACCACCGCCGTGCCCGACGGTGACGGCGGCTACACCTTCACCGGCACCAAGATCTTCACCTCGCTCGCCCCGGTCTGGACGAGGCTCGGACTGCACGGGCTCGACACCACGAGCCCGGATGCGCCGAAGCTCGTGTTCGCCTTCGTGGAGCGAACGGATTCCGTGACCACGTCCGACGACTGGGACACCCTGGGCATGCGGGGTACGCAGAGCCGCACCACGCGACTGAACGGCGCCATGGCGGATGCCGCGCACGTGGTGCGGCGCATCGACCCCGGTCCCAGCCCCGACCCGATCGTGTTCGGCATCTTCTCGGTGTTCGAGATCCTGCTGGCCTCGGTCTACACCGGCATCGCCGGGCGGGCGCTCGAGCTGGCGGTCGCGACCGCGCAGAAGCGGCACTCCAAAAAGACGGGCCTCGCCTACAGCCAGGACCCGGACATCCGCTGGCGGATCGCCGACATGGGGCTGGCCTACGACGCGCTGCCTCCGCAGATCGCGGCCCTCGCCCGCGACGTGGACGACCGGGTCGACAACGGCGCACGCTGGTTCCCGCTGCTCTCGGGCGTCAAGCACCGCGCGATCACGATGGCCAAGCACGTCGTCGACGAGGCGATGCTCGTCGCGGGCGGCGGCTCCTACTTCTCCGCCAACGAGCTGTCACGTCTCTACCGCGACGTGCTGGCCGGCGCGTTCCACCCCTCCGACCCCGAATCGGCGCACTCCACCGCGGCGAGCGCGTTGCTGGGGCCGATCGAGGGCTGAGCAGCTTTTCCGCCGATTCCGCAGATGAATTGCTGCAAGACCACCGAATCGGTTGCCTGACGCCAGGACGAGTGCCAGGATCGCAGCATGGGTCCGGTCAAGAAGAATCCCCCACTCGACGCGATCGCCAAGACCATCATCGAGCTGCTCCAGGAAGACGGGCGCCGCTCCTACTCCGACATCGGCCGGGTGGTCGGCCTGAGCGAGGCCGCCGTGCGGCAGCGGGTACAGCGGCTGACCGAGACCGGCGTGATGCAGATCGTCGCCGTGACCGATCCGATGCAGTTGGGTTTTCCCCGGCAGGCGATGATCGGCATCCGTGTGGCCGGAGACACGCGGCACGTGGCCGAGGCCGTCGCCGCGATCGATGCGATCGACTACGTGGTCATCACCGTTGGATCGTTCGACGTCCTCGCGGAGGTGGTCTGCGAGGACGACGACCACCTGCTGTCACTGATCAACGACGTCATCCGCCCGATCGACGGCGTCCTCTCCACCGAGACCTTCATCTACGCGAAACTGCAGAAGCAGCTCTACAACTGGGGGACCAGATGAACACCAGCCGCACCATCCCGTCCGAGCCTCAGCTGCAGGCGATGGCGAAGGACCATCTCTGGATGCACTTCGCCCGGCAGTCCACGATGGCCGAGTCGGGTGTGCCCATCATCGTCAAAGGCGACGGACACCGGATCTGGGACGCGAAGGGCAAGGAGTACCTCGACGGGCTCGCCGGCCTGTTCGTCGTGAACGCCGGACACGGTCGGCGGCGACTCGCCGAGGCCGCTGCGGCGCAGGCATCCGAGCTGGCGTTCTTCCCGCTGTGGTCGTACGCGCATCCGGCGGCGATCGAGCTGGCCGACCGTCTTGCGGACGAAGCTCCGGGCGACCTCAACCGGGTCTTCTTCTCCACCGGTGGCGGCGAGGCTGTCGAGACGGCGTTCAAGCTCGCCAAGCACTACTGGAAGCTGCAGGGAAAGCCCACCAAGCACAAGGTGATCTCCCGCGCGGTGGCGTATCACGGCACCCCGCAGGGTGCGCTGGCGATCACCGGCATCCCCGCGATGAAGTCGATGTTCGAGCCGGTCACCCCGGGCGGCTTCCGCGTACCGAACACCAACTTCTACCGCGCGGCCGAGATGGGCGGGCCGGCCGACGACCTCGAAGCCTTCGGTCGTTGGGCGGCCGACCGCATCGAGGAGATGATCCTGTTCGAGGGCGCCGACACGGTCGCCGCGGTCTTCCTGGAGCCGGTGCAGAACTCCGGCGGGTGCTTCCCGCCGCCTCCCGGATACTTCGCCCGGGTGCGCGAGATCTGCGACCGTCATGACGTGCTGCTGGTCTCGGACGAGGTCATCTGCGCGTTCGGTCGCCTCGGTCACACCTTCGCGTGCAGCGGTCTCGGCTACGTGCCCGACATGATCACCTGCGCCAAGGGCATGACGAGCGGCTACTCCCCCATCGGTGCGACGATCATCAGTGACCGCATCTACGAGCCGTTCTCGAAGGGCGAGGTCTCCTTCCCCCACGGCTACACGTTCGGCGGACATCCGGTGTCTGCCGCGGTCGCCCTGGAGAACCTCGCGATCTTCGACGAGGAGGGGCTCAACGCCCGTGTGCGCGAGAACTCGCCGCTGTTCCGCGCCGAGCTCGAGAAGCTGCTCGACCTGCCGCTGGTCGGCGACGTGCGCGGAGACGGGTACTTCTTCGGCATCGAGCTCGTGAAGGACAAGGCCACCAAGGAGACCTTCGACGAAGCCGAGTCCGAGCGACTGCTGCGCGGTTTCCTCTCCCCCGCCCTGTTCGAGGCGGGACTGTACTGCCGCGCCGACGACCGCGGCGACCCCGTGATCCAGCTCGCACCACCGCTCACCGTCGGCCCCACGGAGTTCCGCGAGATCGAGCAGATTCTCCGGGATGTGCTGACGCGGGCGCAGTCCGTGTTGTAACCCGCCCGAGACCCCGGTTTCGCGCCGACACCCCGGCTTCCCGGCATCGGCAGAGCGGGGTCTCGTCGGAAAAGCGGGGCCTCGGCGTCAGTCAGCGCGCTGTGCGACGGCGAGCAGCGAGGGCGAGGTGCAGCGCCGCGAGGGTCTCGCCGTCGTCGAGATCGGCGTCCAGCAGGTCGCCGATCAAAGCGAGGCGCTGGTAGAAGACGGATCGGGAGAGGTGACTGGCCGCAGCAGCCGCCGATCGATTGCCGGGGTGCGCGACGAGCGCGGCCAGCACTCCCAGCAGATCCCCTCGCCGGTCGCGGTCATGTGCCACGAGCGGCGCCAGCATCCGTTCGCTGTGCTCGTGCAGCCGGTGATCGTCCCGCAGCGCGGCGACGAGTCGTTCGAGCGGGCGGTCCTCGACCCGCCGTACGCGCGGCGCGTGTCCCGTGGGATCGCCCTCCGCCAGATCCTGCGCGGCTCTCACCGAGGCGAGCAGACCGAGCACGTCGTCAGCGGCGGGGCCGACGAAGACCGTGCGATCGGGTCCTGCGATGTGGGCGAGCAGCGCGTCGGTGAGGGGAACGGATGCTGGCACCGATAGCAGGGCGACATCGTCCTGCTCCACACGTGCGGCGACGGCCGCACAGCCCGACTCCCTCGCGCGGGAGGCGAGCTCGCCCGCAGACACCACGCCGCGGGCGACGATGCCGTGACAGTGGCGGTCGACGAACCCGAAGCCGCCGGCGGCGAGACGTGCCGCGATGTCATCCGGGCTCGCGAATCGTGCTCCGAGCAGATCGTCGATCAGGCTCCTCTGCACCAGGATCGCCCACTCGGCGTCCCCTCCATCGGCGAGGCATCCGAACGCCAGCGCCGTCGCCCCCTGCTCGAGCACCGTGAGTCGGCCGGCCGGATGCGCGGATCCGGCCAGCGTCGACAGCATCCCCCAGCGCGTCCCGCGCGCCTGCACGGGGACGACCTCCGCGACGTCGTCGAGTCGCGCGAGCACCTCGGCAACCGGAACGCGAAGCCCTTCGACGGCGATCACCTCACCTGCCAAGTTCTGCAGCACGACAGGAGAGCCCAGCGCCCGCGCGGTCTCGGCCACCACGATGTCGGCTGGTGCGCCCTGCAGGCTGAGCGCCGTGAACAGTTCGTGCAGCCGCTGTCGCTCGTGGAGCGCGTCGGTCTGGGCCGCGATCAGGGCCCGATGCACAGCCTCGGTCACCACGACGAACTTGACCTCGCGCGTGAGAGCGATCAAGGCGAGCCCCGCCTCGACGCAGGCATCGACCACGGCCTCCGGCACCCGAGCGTGTGCGACGCCGAGCTCCAACACGATGCCGGCGATCCCCGCCCGGTGCAGGTCGCGCACGAATGCGGCCAGATCCACTGCACCTGCCGGCCACCCGGCGCCCGTGCTGAGCAGCAGCTCCCCGCCGTCGAGCAGCCGGGCGACTCCGGCACTGTCCGAGACGTGGGCCCAGCGCACCTCGGCGTCGAGCGCGGCCCCGCCGACCACCACTTCCGGTGCGCCGGCCTGCAGTGCGGGCTCGGTGAGCACCTCGGCGACCGTGAGCAGCACGCTCGGCGACGTCGGACGATCTGTCCGATTCAACGAGAAGTCCTGACGTTCTGACACCACTGGCCGCTCTTCCGCTCTGTGATCATTGAGGAGCACCAGCGTACCGAACCTCGGTCAGAGTGTTCGATAGTCAGATCTTCAGCAGTCGGAGGAACATCGTGGACATCGTCCGTCACGTCATCAACGGAGTGGAGACCGCCGAAGCGGCCCGCACCGGTCAGATCTTCGATCCCGCCACCGGCCAGGTGTCGAAGCAGGTCGCCTTCGCCTCGACCGCCGAGGTGGATTCCGCCATCGCCGCCGCTGCCGCCGCCCTCCCCGCCTGGCGCGAGACCAGCCTGATCAAGCGCGCCGATGTGTTCTTCCGCCTGCGCCAGCTGCTCAAGGAGCGCACGCCCGAGCTCGCCGCGATCGTCACGTCCGAACACGGCAAGGTGCTCTCGGATGCGGCCGGCGAGGTCTCGCGCGGCATCGAGAACGTCGAGTTCGCGGCCGGTCTCGTGCACCTGCTCAAGGGCGAGCGCAGCGAGCAGGTCTCGCGCGGCGTCGACGTGCACTCGGTCAAGCAGCCCGTCGGCGTCGTCGCCGCCATCACCCCCTTCAACTTCCCGGTCATGGTGCCGCTGTGGATGGTGGCCTCGGCTATCGCCTGCGGCAACACGGTCGTGCTCAAGCCCAGCGAGAAGGATCCGTCGGCTGCGGTGTGGCTCGCGAAGCTCTTCGCCGAGGCGGGTCTCCCCGCCGGCGTGCTCAACGTCGTCAACGGAGACAAGGAGGCCGTCGACGCGATCCTCGACTCCCCCCGGGTCGAGGCCGTCAGCTTCGTCGGCTCCACCCCGATCGCCCGCTCGATCTACCAGCGCGCCTCGGCCGCCGGCAAACGCGTGCAGGCGCTCGGCGGCGCGAAGAACCACATGGTCGTGATGCCGGATGCCGACATCGACGCGGCCGCCGACGCCGCGGTCTCCGCCGCCTACGGCTCCGCCGGCGAGCGCTGCATGGCGGTCTCGGTGCTGGTCGCGGTGGGCGACATCGCCGATGACCTCGTCGCCGCGATCTCTTCGCGCATCGACGGTCTGAAGATCGGTCCGGGCGCCGACGCCGCGAGCGAGATGGGTCCGCTCATCACCCGCGAGCACCGCGACAAGGTCGCGTCCTACGTGACGGGCGCCGAGGCCGAGGGCGCGAAGGTCGTCGTCGATGGCACGCAGAAGCAGTTCGAGTCGGAGGGCTTCTTCCTGGGCGTCAGCCTGATCGACCGCGTCTCCCCCGGCATGAAGGTCTACGACGACGAGATCTTCGGCCCGGTGCTGTCGGTGGTGCGCGTCGAGACCTACGCCGAAGCGGTCGAGCTGGTCAACGCCAACGCCTACGGCAACGGCACGGCGATCTTCACGCGCGACGGCGGCACGGCACGGCAGTACGAGTTCGACATCGAGGTCGGGATGGTCGGCGTCAACGTGCCGATCCCGGTGCCGATCGGCGCCTACTCGTTCGGCGGATGGAAGGATTCGCTGTTCGGCGACTCCCACATCTACGGCCCGGAATCCGTACACTTCTACACCCGCTCCAAGGTCGTCACCACCCGCTGGCCCGACCACACCCCTTCCCAGATCGATCTCGGCTTCCCGAGCAACCACTGACGAGGAGCACACCACGATGACGAACTTCACCGACCGCCACGGCGTCTCGCACCCGCTCCCCGCCCCCGAGGCCGAGGCGCAGGTGCGTGCGGATGACCGCGGCCACGTGTTCCACTCCTGGAGCGCGCAGGGCCTGATCGACCCGCTGCCCGTCGCCGCGGGCGAGGGCTCGACGTTCTGGGACTACCAGGGCAATGCCTACCTCGATTTCTCCAGCCAGCTCGTGAACCTGAACCTCGGGCACCAGCATCCGGATCTGGTCGCGGCCATCCAGCAGCAGGCCGGGCGTCTCGCGACGATCCAGCCGTCGATCGCGAACGACGTGCGCGGCGAGCTCGCGCGTCTGATCGCCGAGGTCGCGCCGGAGGGGCTGGAGAAGGTGTTCTTCACCAACGGCGGCGCCGAGGCGAACGAGTACGCGGTGCGCATGGCCCGCCAGTTCACCGGCCGTCGCAAGGTGCTGTCTATGTACCGCAGCTACCACGGCTCCACCTCGACGGCGATCTCGCTCACCGGCGACCCGCGCCGCTGGGCCAACGACACCGTCGACTCCGGAGCGGTGCGCTTCTTCGGGCCGTACCTGTACCGCTCGCCCTTCCATGCCGAGACCCCGGAGCAGGAGTCCGAGCGGGCGCTCGCACATCTCGAGCAGACCATCCAGCTCGAGGGACCGCAGACGATCGCCGCGATCATCATCGAGACCGTCGTCGGCACCAACGGCGTGCTGGTGCCGCCGCCCGGCTACCTGCAGGGTGTGCGCGAGCTGTGCGACCGCTACGGCATCGTGTACATCGCCGACGAGGTCATGGTCGGTTTCGGGCGGCTCGGCGAATGGTTCGGCATCGATGCGTTCGATGCCCGCCCCGACCTGATCACCTTCGCGAAGGGCGTGAACTCGGGCTACGTGCCGTTGGGCGGCGTGGTGATCTCCGACCGCATCGCGAGCGCCTTCGACACGATGCCGTTCGCGGGCGGACTGACCTACTCGGGCCACCCGCTGGCGTGCGCGGCGGGTGTCGCGACGTTCGAGGTGTTCCGCCGCGACGGCATCCTGGAGCGCGTGCGCGACCTCGGCGAGCGCATCGTCGGTCCGACCCTGCGATCCTGGGCCGAGACGCACCCGAGCGTCGGCGACGTGCGCGGCCTCGGGCTCTTCTGGGCGGTCGAGCTGGTGCGCGACCAGGAGACACGAGAACCGCTCGTGCCGTTCAACGCCTCGGGTGCGGATGCCGCCCCGATGGGCGCCTTCGCTGCGGCGGCCAAGAAGGCCGGAGTCTGGCCGTTCACGCACTTCAACCGCATGCACGTGGCCCCGCCGCTGGTGATCAGCGAGGACGATCTGGTCCGCGGTCTGTCCGTGCTCGACGAAGCCCTGAGCGTGACCGACGAGGCCGCCGCCGGCTGAGGGAACGGAGAGCCGCGCCTACTTGGAGTCGAAGTCGAACGCCTTGAGCAGCTCGACCACGGCCTTGTCGCGTTCCTCACCGCCCGCATCGAACATGTCGGTGACGTGTGTGCGGAGATGGTTCTCCAGCAGCAGCCGGTTCAGCGACTCGAGGGAGCGCTGGATCGCGCGGGACTGCGTGATGATGTCCATGCAGTACTCCTCGTTCTCGATCATCCGCGCGACGCCGCGCATCTGCCCCTCGAGGATGCTCGTGCGGTGCAGGGCGCGCTTCTTGATGTCTTCGATCACGTCTCGAGGCTACCGCCCGTGAAAGGATGACGTCATGCCGCGAACACCGATGACGCAGCTCTCGCCCGCTGACCAGGAACGCCTCCGCGCGCTCCGCCGGATGAAGGCCGTCGCCCTCGGAGCTCTGGTGTTCATGGCCGTGGTCTTCGTGTTCGCCTTCGCCTTCCAGCAGCGGTTCGACTGGCTGGCCTATGTCCGAGCAGCGGCAGAGGGCGGGATGGTGGGTGCGCTCGCCGACTGGTTCGCCGTGACCGCGCTGTTCCGTCGTCCGCTGGGGCTGCCGATCCCGCACACCGCGATCATCCCGAGCCGCAAGGACGAGATCGGCCGGAGCCTCGGCGAGTTCGTCGAGACGAACTTCCTGGCGGGCGACGTCGTGCGCACCAAGCTGTCGAGCACGCACATCGCCCTCCGCGCCGGCGAGTGGCTGCGTGAGGCTCCCCACGCCGAGCGGGTCGGCGCCGAGGGCGCGACGATCGCGACGGCGGTGCTCAATGCGCTGAGCGACGACGAAGTGCGCGACCTCATCACCGACCTCGCCCGCGAGCACCTCGTCGCTCCGGAATGGGGCCCGCCCGCGGGCGCCTGGCTGGAGAAGATCGTCGAGGCCGACGCCCATCACGGCGCCGTCGATCTCGCCGTCGACAGCATCGGACGCTGGCTCGAGGCCAACGCCGAGTCGTTCTCGGGGCTCGTCTCGCGGCGCCTTCCCGGCTGGGTGCCGAAGCTCGCGCATCGTTTCGTCGACGACACCGTCTACAACGAGGCGATCAAGTTCGTCCACGCCGTGCAGGCCGATCCGCGGCATCCGGCTCGCATCGCCATCGACGGCTACCTCGGCCGCCTGGCCGACAATCTGCAGAACGACCCCGCCACGCGCGCCAAGCTCGAGAACGCGAAGGCGTCGCTGTTCGACAGCCCTCGGGTCGGCGCTCTGGCCGCCGAGGCCTGGAACACCGCGAAGAACGGGCTGCTCACGGCCCTCGCAGACCCCGAGAGCGGGCTGCGCCGACGCGCGGTGCAGGCGCTGCAGGAGGTCGGCGAGCGCCTGACGACGGATGCCGCGCTGCAGACCCGGGTGGACACCTGGGTGTCCGATGCCGCCGTCTTCCTCGTCGACCGCTACCGCCACGACATCGCCTCGATCATCACCGACACCGTGGAGCGCTGGGACCCGGCCGAGACGACGGAGAAGATCGAGCTCATGGTCGGCCGCGACCTGCAGTACATCCGCCTGAACGGCACGTTCGTCGGCGCCCTCGCCGGCCTCGCCATCTTCACGATCGCCCACGCCCTGATCCCCGGAGTCTGACATGGCACCCGCATCCCGACAGCTGAGTCACGACCCGCTCTGGCCGCGCGCCGGATCCTGGCCCGCCTTCAGCGGCACGGCGGATGCGGTGCTGCTCGGCGTCCCCACCTGGCGCACGTCGCTCTCGCCGACGGGTGCCCATGCGACGCCGACCGCGATCCGCGAGGCACTCCCCCGGTATGGAACGGCGCTGATGGACCCGCCCGCGATCGAACTCGACGAGGTGCTGCGCATCGCCGACGCCGGCGACGTGACCGACCCCGACGGGTCCGCCGGCGAGGCGAGGGTCATCTCCCGCGTGCGCGAACTCGTCGGTGCCGCCGACCTCGTGATCGCGCTCGGCGGCGACAACTCGCTCACCTACCCTGTCGCCCTCGGCGCTGAGGCGACGGGGTTGATCACGTTCGACGCACACTTCGACCTTCGCGACGGCATCTCGAACGGCACGCCGGTCCGCCGCCTGGTCGAAGACCAGCCGGCCGCGTCGCCGCTCGATACCGTGCGGATCGATCCGTCCAGGATCGTGCAGATCGGCATCGCCGACTTCGCGAACTCCGCCGCCTACGCCCGGCGTGCCGCCGAGTGGGGCATCCGGGTGATCACCCTCGACGAGCTGCGCCGGCGCGGCATCGATGACGTGGTCGCGGAGGCCCTCGAGGTCGCGGGCGCCGGCGAGGACTCCCGCGTGCACCTCGACATCGACGTCGACGTCTGCGATCGCTCGGTGGCGCCGGGCTGCCCGGCGAGTGTGCCGGGCGGACTCCAGGCGTGGGAGCTGCGCGCGCTGACCCGCGCCGTGGCCTCGGATCCCCGCGTCGTGAGCGCCGACATCGCCGAAGTCGACGCCACCGCCGATGCCGAGGATGCCCGCACGGTCCGGCTCGCGGCGCTGTGCGTGCTCGAACTGCTCGCCGGTCTCGCGTCGCGCCGATGAGGATCGTCGTCTCCGGCACGCACGCGAGCGGGAAGAGCACATTGATCTCGGACTTCCACGCCGTGCACCCCGAGTACCGCACGCTGGGCGACCCCTTCGAGGATCTCGATCTCGAAGAACCGGCCGGCGAGGCCGGCTTCGCGGCCCAACTGCGGATCGCGACCGTGCGCCTGCAGGAGCTGTCCGCCGATGACGATGTCATCGCCGAGCGCGGGCCGCTCGACTTCCTCGCCTACCTCATCGCGTTGGAGCGACTGGGGCGCAGCGACGGAGCACTCCTCGCGCGCGCATCGAGGATCGTCGAGGAGTCGGCGGAGAGCATCGACCTGCTCGTCGTGGTGCCGTTGGACGGTGAGCGTCCGATCCATGTCCCCGACGATGAAGACCCCGAGCTCCGCGAGGCGATGGATCAGGCGCTGCAGGAGATCGCAGAAGACCTCGAGCACGACGACGACGTGCGCGTGATCACCGTCGGCGGCGACGCCGCATCACGACTGCGCGCGGTGCTCGCGGCCGTCGCCGGCTGAGCGTCCGTCATCCGACGGTCGCGCCGTCCTTCCACACCCGACGCACCAGGGGCACGCCCGGGCGGTACGCGAGATGCACGCGGGTGGGGGCATCGAGCAGCACGATGTCGGCGCGGGCGCCGGGGGCGATGATTCCGACGTCGTCGCGCCGCAGCGCACGGGCGCCCCCTGCGGTCGCCGCCCAGACGGCTTCGGCCGGAGTCAGTCCCATGTCGCGCACAGCGATCGCGATGCAGAACGGCATCGACGAGGTGAAGCTCGATCCCGGATTGGTGTCGCACGCGAGGGCCACGGTGACGCCCGCATCGATCAGGCGCCGCGCGTCGGGGTACGGCTGTCTGGTCGAGAACTCGACTCCCGGAAGCAGGGTCAGCACGGTGGAGCTCTGAGCGAGTGCGTCGATGTCGGTGTCGGTGAGATACGTGCCGTGGTCGATGGATGCTGCGCCCAGCTCGACCGCGAGGCGCACGCCGTCGCCCGGTCCGAGCTGGCTCGCATGGACGCGGGGCGCGAGTCCGCGCGCGATCCCCGCCTCGAGCACCCGCCGTGATTGCGCCACGGTGAATGCGCCGGTCTCACAGAACACGTCGATCCATTTCGCGTGCGGTGCACAGGCGTCGAGCATGGGACCCGTGACCAGGTCGACATACTCATCGGGGCGGTCGGCGTACTCCGCGGGAACGACGTGCGCGCCGAGGAAGGTCACCTCCGGTGTGACCTCCGCCGCCACACGCACGAGCCTCTCCTCGTCGGCGACGCTCAGCCCGTAGCCGCTCTTGATCTCGACGGTGGTCGTCCCCTGTGCGAGCATCTCGGCGAGGAACCCGCGAAGTCGAGAGCGCAGCTCGTCGTCACTCGCTGCCCGGGTGGCGGCGACGGTGGAGCGGATGCCCCCGGCGGCATACTTCTGTCCCGCCATGCGCGCCTCGAACTCCGCGGCACGGTCGCCGGCGAACACGAGGTGGCTATGACTGTCGACGAATCCGGGGAGCACGGCCCGGCCACCGGCATTCACCATCTCGTCGGTCGCCGGCGCATCCGCCGCCGCACCGACCCAGGCGATCCTGTCGTCCTCGATCACGACGGCCGCATCGCTCAGGGTTCCACACGGGTCGCCGTCGGTGGCGATATTGGTGGTGAGTTCTGCGATGTTGGTCAGCAGCGTGCGCATCGCCGTTCCTCCCGTTCGAGATCCTTCGAGTGTGTCAGAGCATCGGGATGCTCAGGCCACGCTCGCGCGCGACCTCACGGGCACGCTCGTACCCCGCATCCACGTGGCGCATCACACCGGTGCCTGGATCGTTCGTGAGCACGCGTTCGAGCTTCTCCGCGGCGAGGGCCGACCCGTCGGCGACCGTGACCTGGCCGGCATGGATCGAGCGGCCGATGCCGACACCGCCGCCGTGGTGCAGCGACACCCAGGAGGCGCCGGACGCAGTGTTCAGGAGTGCGTTGAGCAACGGCCAGTCCGCGATGGCATCGGAGCCGTCCTTCATCGCCTCGGTCTCGCGGTACGGCGACGCGACGGAGCCCGAGTCCAGGTGATCGCGTCCGATCACGATCGGTGCCGAGAGCTCGCCCGATGCGACCATCTCGTTGAACTTCAGCCCGGCGAGGTGTCGCTCCTTGTAGCCGAGCCAGCAGATGCGCGCAGGAAGGCCTTCGAAGTGCACCTTGTCGGCGGCCTTCTCCAACCAGCGGTGCAGCGCCGCATCCGCCGGGAAGAGCTCGGCGATGGCCCGGTCGGTCTTGTAGATGTCCTCGGGGTCTCCGGAGAGAGCCGCCCAGCGGAAGGGGCCTCGCCCCTCTTCGAACTGCGGACGGATGTAGGCCGGCACGAATCCGGGGAAGGCGAAGGCCCGGTCGTAGCCGCCCAGCTGTGCTTCGGCTCTGATTGAGTTGCCGTAGTCGAACACCGCGGCCCCGGCATCCTGGAACGCCACCATCGCCTCGACGTGCGAAGCCATGGATTCGCGTGAGCGGCGGGTGAACTCCTCGGCGTCGCGCTCGACCTCCTGTTTCCACTCCTCGACTCCGATGCCGACCGGCAGGTATGCGAGCGGGTCGTGCGCGCTGGTCTGATCGGTCACGATGTCGATCGGCACACCGCGGCGCAGCAGTTCGGGGAAGACCTCGGCCGCATTGCCGACGACGCCGACCGAGAGAGCCTCGCCGGCCTCCTTCGCTGCGACGACCCGGGAGACGGCGGCATCCAGATCCCTCGTGTACTCGTCGAGATAGCCGTGCTCCACGCGACGGGCGAGACGCGATTCGTCGACGTCGACGATCAGCACCGCGCCGTCGTTCATGGTCACGGCCAGAGGCTGGGCACCGCCCATCCCACCGGCACCGCCAGTGAGTGTGAGGGTGCCGCGCAGGGAATCCCGCCCGAGTGAGCGCGCCACTGCGGCGAAGGTCTCGTATGTCCCCTGCAGGATGCCCTGGGTGCCGATGTAGATCCACGAGCCCGCGGTCATCTGCCCGTACATGATGAGGCCGAGTTCTTCGAGACGGCGGAACTCCGGCCAGGTCGCCCAGTCCCCCACCAGGTTCGAGTTGGCGATGAGCACGCGCGGAGCCCACTCGTGGGTGCGGAAGACACCGACCGGCTTGCCGGACTGCACGAGCAGGGTCTCATCGGGTTCGAGCTCGTCGAGGGTGCGCACGATCGCGTCGTACGCCTCCCAGCTGCGGGCAGCCTTGCCGGTTCCGCCGTAGACGACGAGGTCTTCCGGGTGCTCGGCCACTTCGGGGTCGAGGTTGTTCATCAGCATGCGCTTGGCGGCTTCGGCGCCCCAGCTCTTCGCGGTGCGCGTGTTGCCGCGCGCGGCGCGGACGACACGGGGCCCTGCGGCGGTGCTCTCAGACGCGGTGCTCTCAGACGTCGTGTTCTCAGCCATCGATGTGCTCCTTTGCGATGCGGGCGACGTCGCCCGACTGGACGAGGACGGTGACGGCTTCCATCTCCGGGGAGAGGAAGCGATCGGGGCCCGGGCCGGCGGCGACCGTGCGGACCAGGTCGCGCACAGCGCCGGTCGCGGGTCCCGCCTGCAGCGGAGACCGCAGGTCGAGCGCACGGGACGCGGTGAGGATCTCGATCGCGAGCACACGCCCGAGGCCGTCGATCGCCCGGCGCAGCTTGCGGGCTGCGGCCCATCCCATCGAGACGTGGTCCTCCTGCATGGCGGACGACGGGATCGAGTCCACCGATGCCGGCACCGCGAGGCGCTTGAGCTCGGAGACGATGCCCGCGGCGGCGTACTGCGCGATCATGAGCCCGGAGTCGACACCCACCTCGTCGGCCAGGAACGGCGGGAGGCCGTGGCTGCGTGCCGGATCCAGTGCGCGGTCGGTCCGGCGTTCCGACACCGAAGCGACATCGGCGACGGAGATGGCGAGGAAATCGAGCACGGCAGCGACCGGCGCCCCATGGAAGTTGCCGTTGGACTCGATGCGTCCATCCAGGGTGATGACCGGGTTGTCGATCACGCTGGCGAGCTCGCGGCCGGCGATCATCGCTGCGTGGGCCATGGTGTCGCGGGCCGCTCCGTGCACCTGCGGCGAACACCGCAGTGAATAGGCATCCTGCACGCGCCCGTCCTCGGGACCCTTGTGGCTCGCGACCATGGGGGAGTCCGCGAGGAACGCGCGGAGGTTGCCCGCCGATTCGGCCTGACCCGTCTGCGGTCGCAGCGCCATGAGGTCGGCGGCGAACACGGCATCGGTGCCGAGCTGGGACTCGATCGACATCGCCGCAGCGACATCGGCGGTGAGCAGGAGCGCCTCGAGATCGTGCAGCGCGAGCACCAGCATTCCGAGCATGCCGTCGGTGCCGTTGATGAGGGCGAGCCCTTCCTTCTCGACGAGCACGAGGGGAGCGATGCCCGCCGCCGCGAGGGCATCCGCTGCGGGCAGCAGCGCGCCGGATGCGTCGCGCACGTCGCCCTCACCCATCGCAGCGAGGGCGATGTGCGCGAGGGGGGCGAGGTCGCCGGAGCACCCGAGCGACCCGTACTCGCAGACGAGCGGAGTGATCCCGGAGTTGAGCATGGCCGCATACGTCTCGACGACGACGGGACGCACACCGGTGCGTCCGGAGCTGAGCGTCTGCAGGCGCAGCAGCTGTAACCCGCGGACGACCTCTCGCTCGACCTCGGCGCCGGTGCCGGCGGCGTGGGAGCGGATCAGGCTGGCCTGCAGCTGCAGGCGCCGGTCGGGTGCGATGAAGGTGGTCGCGAGCGCGCCGAACCCGGTGGAGACGCCGTAGTGCGGATGCGGGTCTGCAGCGAGGCCGTCGATCACGCGACGGGCTTCGGCGACACGACCAAGAGCATCCGCATCGATCTGCACGGGCGCATCGTGACGGGCGACGGCGACGACATCAGCGGGCGACAGCGGGGCCGCGCCGACGACAACGGGGACAGGAACAGTCATGACTCGATTCCACACCCGACGTGTCGTGAGCGGCACCCGTTCGTGCGACACTGTGTCTGTGATCCCAGACAACGCAGGCACCGCGTCGGACGGCGGCGCGCAGGTACCTGCGGCGGAGAACACGCTCCGCATCCTGAGCTTTCTCGCCGCACGTCCCGCCCCGGTGGCCGCCTCAGCGATCGCGCGCGAGCTCGAGCTGCCGCGATCCACGGTCTATCACCTGCTCACGACGCTGGCCGCTCACGGGTTCGTACTGCACCTGCGCGAGGAACGACGGTGGGGACTCGGCGCCTCGGCGTTCGAGCTCGCTGGCGGGTACACACGACAGCAGCCACTGGCGCGGAGAGGCAGGCCGCTGGTGGCCGCGCTCTCCGACCGCTTGGGCGAGAGCGCTCACCTCGCCGTCATGAGCGGCGGCGATGTGCTCTACATCGTCGAGGAGCGTGCACCGCGACGCCCCGCTCTCGTGACCGACGTCGGCGTGCGGCTGCCCGCGCACCTCACCGCCTCAGGGCGCGCGATGCTCGCCGCGCTCCCCCGCGAGCAGGTGCGGGCACTGTATCCCGACCTGTCGGCTTTCCCCGACCGCACCGGCCTCGGCCCTCGCACACCCCGAGAACTACGGGAGCTGCTGCGCGAGGTGCGCTCGCGCGGGTATGCGACCGAGAACAGCGAGATCGCTGATGGGCTGCGCAGTGTCGGCGCCGCGGTGCTCGATGCTGCCGGGTGGCCCGTCGCCGCCGTGGCCGTCACGTGGGGGCGCGCAGAGCTGGATGAGGAGTTGCTGGCCGCAGCCGTGCAGGAGTGCGCGGCGATGCTGGAGTCGCGCCTCAAACGCTGAGAGCGCCCCCGCGTTCCGCGGCTTAACGCAGAAGAGCCACCCCGTATGGGATGGCTCTTCTGTCTTCTCCAGCACAATGCAAAATGGCCACCCATCGATGGGTGGCCATTTTGTCTAAAAGGAGTCCGGCGGTGTCC
>NZ_SSDF01000065.1 GCF_004794515.1 Microbacterium sp. A20
CCTGCCGCGCCACCCGCAGGGCGCGGTCGGCGTTCGCCCGCGAGGACGGGATGCCCGCGGCGTCGCCGGCGACGGTGCCGACACCGATCCGGATCTCGCTGGTCGCCCCCAGGCGCCCGAGGAAGTCGGTCGCGACGCGTGCGGCGCGGCTGTCCGCATCGCTGTGCTCGGGGTGGGAGTCCGAGTCGTCCTGCTCCGGACGGATGCCGACGACCGCGTACACGACGTTGCCGATCACGGCCACCGCGGAGCGGAGGTAGACGGCGCCGAGATGTACGGCGAAGGCGTCGGCGATGCGCTGCCGTTCGGCCACCCCGCGGGCGCCGGCGGACGGTTCGTCATCGGTCTCCTCCGCCGCCGACAGCGCGAGCACGACGCAGCGATGGTCGCTGAGGCGCAGCCGGGCGGTGGCATCCGCGGCCCCGGGACCGCCTTCGAGGATCGTGGCGAGCAGATCGGCGCGGAGCCGGCGCTCGACATCGGCACCGGCGCGCAGCCGCAGCATGTGCAGTGCGACGAGCCCGGCGGAGTCTTTCAGCGCGCGCACTCGATCGGGGGACAGCGGCTCCTGCACGGCCGCCCAGATCGAGCCGAGGATCTCGTCGCCGGCGCGTACCGCCAGCGCGACGCGGGGGAACGAGGGCAGCCCCTCGGTGTTGTGCACCGGGCCGACGTCGATCGGGTCCTGGCTGCGGTACAGCTCCTGGAAGACGCCGCGCTCCTCCAGCTGTCGCGCGAACCGCTCCGGCACCTGCCGACCCAGCACCGTCTCGATGCGGGCAGGATCCGCCTCGTGCTGTCGGCCGGAGAACGCGACGACCCGCGAGTTGCGGTCCTCGATCGTGACCGGGGCGTTCAGCAGCGTGGCGATCGCATTCGCGAGGGCGAAGAGGTCGCCCGACGGCATCCCGCCCAGTGTCGTGGCCGCCTGATCGCCGACATCGCCCTCGGCGATGAGCGAACGCAGCATGGCCGCCAACTGCGCCCACGAGGCTCCGCGGGTGAGCGCCAGGACCGGGATCCCCGTGGCCTCGGAGGCATCGCGCACCGGCTGCTCCGCTCGCACCGGCGCGCGCAGCACGAGCGCGGAGGCGTGCTGGGCGGCGAGGGCCTGCAGGAGCTCGGCGATCTCGTCCGGATCGCTCAGGCCGACGCCGAGCACGAGCGCCCCGCGCATGGGCATCGTGTCGTCCAGGACATCGTGGATGACGACGGTCTCGATCTCGGCGTCGACGTCGGCCGCGCCGCTCACCACCTCGAGCAGGGTGTTGCCGAGGTCTTCGATGACCCGGCCGAGGCTGGCGCGGGGCCTTGTCGTCACGGACATGAGCACAGGGCCCAGGTTAGGCGGCGACCGGCGGGGAGCGATCTGTGGGGCACGACGAAATCGTAGCGACAGTTGGTCGATCTCGACAGGCTCGTCGTGCCCCGCATTGCATCAGCTCAGAAGGTGATCCACTCCGTGCGCACCGTCACCGCGTCCAGCGCAGCGGCATCCGGGGTCACGCCGATCCCCGGCCCGGTGGGCACCGCGAGCGTGCCGTCCTCCACGACGAACGGCTCGGTGATGTCGCGCGAGTAGTAACGGCCGGAGCCCGACGTGTCGCCGGGGAGCGTGAAGCCGGGCAGCGCCGCGAGTGCGACGTTCGCCGCCCTGCCGATCCCGGTCTCGAGCATGCCGCCGCACCAGACGGGGATGTCGTTGGCCACGCACACGTCGTGGATGCGACGGGCTTCCAGGTAGCCGCCGACGCGCCCCGGCTTGATGTTCACGATCGAGCAGGCACCCAGGGCGATGGCGTCGGCTGCGGCGCGCGCCGACACGATCGACTCGTCGAGGCACACCGGCGTCGTGATCGCCTTCGCGAGCTGGGCGTGGCCGAGCAGATCCTCCTCGTCCAGCGGCTGCTCGATCAGGAGGAGGTCGAACGGGTCGAGCTTGGCGAGATGCCGGGCATCGCCCCGGTGGTAGGCGGTGTTCGCGTCGACCTGCAGCAGCACGTCGTCACCGAAGCGCTCCCGCACCGCACGGACCGGATCGATGTCCCAGCCCGGCTCGATCTTCAACTTGATGCGCACGTAGCCCTCGTCGAGGTAGCCGTCGACCGCGTCGAGCAGCTCGGGGATCGAGTCCATGATGCCGACCGAGACACCGCAGTCGACCCGGTCGCGCACCGCACCCAGCTCGCGGGAGAGGGGCACGCCGGTGGCACGCAGCTCGGCGTCGAGGAGCGCCAGCTCGACGGCGGCCTTCGACATGCGGTGCCCCTTGAACTTCGCGAGAACCGGAGCCACACCGCCGGCATCCAGGTCCTCCACGTGCGCGAGCGCCGGCAGCAGGAACCGGGTGATGACGTCGACGCTCGCTTCCACGTACTCGGAGGAGTACAGCGGGTCGTTCATCGCGACGCCCTCGCCCCAGCCCTCCGCCTCGTCGGTGACGGCGCGCACGATCAGCGCCTCGCGCACGGTCTGTACGCCGAACGACGTCCGGAACGGCGACACCAGCGGCATCTCGATCACACGCAGCTCGAATCCGGTGAGCTTCATCCCTGTTCTCCTCTGTCGATGGTGTACGCGCCGGAGCGGTCGAACGAGAGCACACGCCCTCCGCCCTCCAGCGCAGATCCGAGCGTCTCGCGCAGTGCCAGGCGCCAGGCGGTCGCTCGGGCAGGCTCCGTGAGGCGCAGGGACTCGATGTCGCGCGGCAGCGCCACCCGCACGAATCGTGCCTCGGTGCGATGCCGCAGCGGTCCGAGGTCCTCGCCGACGCTGAGCAGCGGCTCGGCCTCCGCGGCCTCATGGCCGACCGCGGCCGACTCCCCGTGGCTGGCCGCGACCACCTGGGGGTCGCGCACGTACCAGGTCACCAGCATCCGATCGGTGTCGTCCGCGCCGTTGAGCGCGTCGGCCATGTGCCCGTAGAAGTTGCGGTGATACGAAGTGGGTGCGGCAGCGAGCTTCACGAGGTTGAAGTGCGCATTCCGGCTGATGAGCGGATCGAACGTCCAGGAGATCTCGTCGAGTCCCTCCTGCAGCGCCCACGCGCGCTGATGCACCTTCAGTGCGAAGCCGACGCTGCGCCCTCGCATGCGCGAGGAGACCCCGGCGATGTGGCTGTGCAGCGCGCGCTGCTCCGGGGCGGCGAAGAACCCGAAGCAGGCTCCCACCAGCTCATCGCCCTCGAAGGCCCCGCCCACGTAACTGCCCGCCTTCGACAGTGCCCGCAGGGTCTCCACGTTCACGGGGGAGTTCTCGCCCTGCTTGGTCCAGATGCTCTGGAACAGTTCTGCGACCCGCGTGAAATCGTCCACGTTATTCAGCAGCCGGATCTCCACCCCCGCCGTCGCGGCGGCCGCGGTCGCTGCATCGGCGGCCTCCTCCGGTGAGGCGCTCTGCGCCGCCGCGTCCGTCATGCTCATGCCCTCTCACCGGCCAGCGCTGCGGAGATCAGTCCCCGCAGGAGCCGGATGCGCTCCGGGATCATCGCGACGATCACGTGCTCGTCGTCGGCGTGCGCGCCACCTCCCACGGCGCCGAGGCCGTCGAGCGTCGGGACTCCGAGCCCCGCGGTGAAGTTGCCGTCGGAAGCGCCGCCGACGGCGACTCCCTCGAACGGTGTCAGCTCCGACCGCTCGGCGATGGCGACCGCCTGAGCGAACAGGCCGGCTGAGGATTCCCGCTCCATCGGACGGCGGTTGGGTCCGCCTTCCACGCGCACGGACGATCCGGGGAGTCTCGTCGGGATCGCCCGGATCGCCGCGTCCACGCGCTCCTGCTCCGCGACGGTCCGCACCCGCACGTCGACCGCGAACTCCGCGTCGGCGGGCACGGTGTTCGTGGTGCTGCCCGCACGCACCAGCGTGGGGGTCACGGTGGTGCCGGCCACCGGGTCGCCGAGTTCCTCGACCGCGAGCAGCAGATGCGCGGCCTCGACCGCGGCGTTGATACCGCGTTCCGGCTCCAGGCCCGCATGGGCCGCGCGACCCGAGGCGTGCACACGGTACAGCGACACGCCCTTGCGCGCGATCTTCACCGCCCCGCCGTCGGCAGCGGCCTCGAGGACGAGAGCCGCTGTGCAGCCGATCGCCTCCTGCTCGATCAGCGCACGCGAGCTGGGGGAGCCGAGCTCCTCGTCGCCCGTGATGAGGATGCTGACGCCCATGCGGTCGGGCAGCGCCGCCACGGCGTGCAGCGCCATCACGACGCCGGTCTTCATGTCGAAGCATCCGGGGCCGCGGAGCACACCGTCCTCGATCCGGAAGGGATGCCGCCGCAGCGATCCGAGCGGCCAGACCGTGTCGTGGTGTCCGAGGAGCAGCACCCGAGGCTCCCCGAACCGCCACCGCAGATGCGTGCGACCGTCGAGGACGATCCGCTCGGAAGCCGCGCCGAGCAGTCGCTCGCCGAGCTCGGCGAGAACATCGGCGCTGCGGGCGACGGCATCGAGGTCGTCGGACGGCGACTCGCAGGAGACGAGGGTCCCGATGTCGGCGAGGACCAGGTCGAGGTCCACGTCCGCCTGCACCGTCATCACGACACCTTCGGCGCCGCGCGGACGCCGTGGTGCAGATAGCGCTCGCCGCTGGGCAGGGAGTAGAACACCACGGCGTGCCAGGCCTGTTCGCCCTCCGGTCGCATGACGAACTCGCCGCGGCGGACGGGCACCAGCGGATGCTCCTGGACGGGGTCGGGGAGCATCGCGGCGAGCGGCCCGTTGAGGGTCGTGCGCATGCGCAGGCCGTCCTCGTCGCGGAAGATCTCGGTGCGCACGCCCGAACGGTCGTAGACGCCCTCGAACTCGGAGAAGTCATCCGTGAAGGGCTGCTCGGGCGGCACGAGCCCCGCGGGGATGGTGAGGTCGGCGAGCTCGGCGTAGATCTCGCCGAACAGCGCGTCGTAGAGATCCCGGGTGTTGCCGCCGTTGCTCAGCAGCGTCACCGCCACGCCTTCATCCAGGAGGATGCGCAGGAACGACGACTGCCCGATGGTGTTGCCGTCGTGGCCGATGAGCTTGCGGCCGTCCCAGTCGAAGAGGATCCACCCGATGCCCCAGCTGTCGCCGAGGGAGTACGGGTCGGGCACATCGACCTCGTGCTGCTGCATGCGGCTCACGCTCGCCTCCGAGAGCACCCGGGTGCCGTCGGCCGCGAGACCGCCGGTGAGGTGCATACGGGCGAACGCGAGGATGTCGGCGGTCGTGGAGTTGATCAGCCCCGCGGGGCCCATCGAGCGGGGCAGCATCCACGCCGGGGCGAGCTCGGGTCCGTCCTCGCCGACCACGGTGTGGCCGCTCGCGGCCCGGAACATGATCGCCTCCTCCGGAAGAGTCGAGGAGTGGGTGAGACCGAGCGGGGTGAACAGCTGATCGCGCATGGCCTGGTCCCAGGTCGTGCCGGTGATCTTCTCGATCACCCGCCCGGCGAGCACGAAGCCCGAGTTGCAGTACGACATGGTCGCCCCGAGCGGGTGGTTCTGGGCGACGCCGTCGAGCAGCGCCACGTACTTCTCGAGCGTGTCGTCGCCGCGTCCGGTGTCGGTGAACACGTCGCCGTCGATGCCGCTCGTGTGGCTGAGCAGGTGGCGCATGGTCACGGTGCGCGTGACCTCGGGGTCGGACGAGGCGAACTCCGGCACATAGTCGACGATCGGGGCGTCGAGGTCGACCTTTCCCTCGTCGACCAACCGCATGACCACCGACGCGGTCCACACCTTGCCCATCGAGCCGATCTGGAACACGGAGTCGTCGGTGGTCTCGATGCCCGTGCGGACGTTGAGTATGCCGTGATGCGCATACACCGGCTCCTCGCCGAGGCGCAGGATGCCGAGCGTCGCACCGGGGACCTTGTGCGCCTCGGCCAGCGCACTCAGTCGCTGCTGCCAGTGCCGGGCGTCGAGGCGGGCGCGCACGGGCTTTCCGGCAGGCGGGGCGTACTGCTCGACCCAGTCGATCACGCGCTGCGAGAAGTCGGCCCGGTGCGAGGGCTTGCCGGAGAGCGGGAACAGATGCGACCCGCCGGGGTAGAGCACCAGTCGGGTGGGCACACCGCGCTCGCGCAGCGCCGAGAACCACTGCTCGGCCTGACCCACGGGGCAGCGGTCGTCGGCCGCGCCGTGCAGGATCAGGGTGGGAGTGGTGACCCGGTCGACCTGCGTGTACGGGGACTGCGCCGCGATGCGCTCTGCGTCGCGCCAGGGCAGGCCGCCGTTCTCCTTCGCGGAGAGGTAGTGACCGAAGTCCGAGGTGCCGCCCATCGACAGGAGATCGGTGACGACCCCGCCGGCGACCGCCGCCGCGAAGCGGTCGTCGCGCGAGGTGAGGAAGCAGGTCATGTAGCCGCCGTAGCTGTAGCCGGTGACGGCGAGCCGGGTCGGGTCCACGATGCCCTCGGCGACGAGCTGGTCGATCGGCTCGAGGAAGTCGTTCGCGTCGTTCACACCCCAGCCGCCGGAGACCGCGGAGAAGAACTCGTCGCCGTAGCCGTCGCTCCCGCGCGGGTTGAGGGTGAGGATCGTCCAGCCGCGGCGCGCGAGCACCTGGTGGTACGGGTGAGTGAGGTCGGCAGCGCCGTTGGAGGCGTTGTGCGGACCGCCGTGGATGTCGAGCAGCAGCGGCTGCGGACCGGCGGTATCGGGGTCGCGGCGCAGCCATCCGGTCACGACCGTGCCGTCCGAGATCGTGAAGCGGCGCTCCTCGGCGACGACGAGGTCGAGGTCGGGCGTGCCGTAGTCGGTGAGCACCCGCGTCGTGCCGTCGGCGAGGTCGAGGAGCGCGACGTCGCCGAACGACTCCGGCGTCGCGAGCACGATGGCGGCGGAGGATGCTGCCACCGACAGCCCCGACACGTTCGCCGTGCCGTCCACGAGGGCCGTGGCGCCCGTGCCGTCCGGCGCCACGCGGTACACATGCGTGTAGCCGTTGTCACGCAGACAGAACACGATCTCCCCGCCGTCCGCGAACTGCGGCATGCCACCGGGGTAGCCGGGACCACCCGGCATGACGTTGCGGTCGAGGCTTCCCGTGATGCTCCGCGGTTCGCCGCCGCCGACCGGGAACAGCAGCAGGTCCGCGTTGCCGACCTCCGTGTCGGTGCGCCCGGCCGCGACGACGAACTGACCGTCCGGCGTCCAGCCCACGGCCGTCGCCTGCACGTCGGCGGCGCTCACCTGCACTGCCTCCCGGTTCGGGTCGGTGGAGGAGCGCACGAACACGGGGACCCGCATCGTGAGGTCCGCGTCGTCCTCGACGCTCGTGGAGTAGGCGATCCGCGCGCCGTCCGGCGACCAGAACGGGTCGGACGCGTGGGAGCGCCCGTGGGTCAGCACGGTGACCTTCTCCGAGGCGACGTCCAGAACGTGCAGCTGCTGCACGAGGGTGCCGAGGTTGCCCGCGCCGTCGGCCTTGTAGCCCAGGCGGTCGGCGGCGGCCGGTGCCGAGCGCCGGGCGAGGATCGTCTCCGCGGTCTCGCCGGGGAGTGCGGCGCTGTCGACGGGGGCGGTGAAGGCGATGCGCGACCCGTCGGGGCTCCAGATCGGCGTGCCGGCGCCGAGCGGAAGGGTCGTGAGGCCGCGGGCCTCGCCGCCGCCGGCCGGGAGGAGCCAGATCTGCGCCGGACCGTCCTGCGCGCGCAGGAACGCCAGCTGCGACCCGTCGGGGCTCCATACCGGGGTCGAGTCGGCCGTGCCTTGCGTGAGCTGTGCCGCCTCACCGCCTGTGGCGGGCACCTGCCACAGGGCGCGCGTGTCCCGGTCGCCGTCGCGGTCGGTGGTGCGCAGGGTGAAGACGACACGGGCGCCGTCGGGTGACAGTGCCGGTTGCTCGGGGGTGCGGACGGAGAGCAGGTCGTCGACGGTGACACGGTTCATGGGAGCTCCAATCGGATGGTCAGTTCACTGTGTCCGCTGTGAGCGCGGCTGGTGTTGTCTGCGCGGCCGAAACCGTGGCGGTGCTTTGGGAGATGGGCACAGTTCCGAGCGGCGCATCCGCGGGCAGCCCCGCGAAATGACAGGCCGCGCCCGCGGCGCCCGTGGGCAGGGGAGGTTCCGCGATCACGCAGATCTGGCGATCGGGGCGCGCCGCGGGGCCGATCGGGCATCGCGGGTGGAAGCGGCATCCGCTGGGCGGCGCATGCGGGTCGGCGGGCTCCACGTCGACGGGGGCCAGCGGATCGACGGCCAGCAGATCGCCGTGCCGGGTCGGCGCCGCCTGCAGCAGATCCCGCGTGTACGGATGCTGCGGGTCGGCGAGGACCTGCTCCGTCGGTCCGAACTCGACGATGCGGCCGAGGTACATCACCGCGATGTGATCGCTCAGGTAGCGCACGACCGACAGGTTGTGCGAGATGAACAGCATCGTCAGGTCGAGCTCGCTGCGGAGCTCCCGCACGAGGTTCAGGACGGAACCCTGCACCGACACGTCGAGCGCCGAGGTGATCTCGTCGGCGATCACGACCTCGGGCCGGGCGGCGAGAGCACGGGCCAGGGCGATGCGCTGACGCTGCCCGCCGGAGAGCGCCGCCGGGAGCGACTGCGCGCGGTCGGCGTCGAGGCTCACCAGGTCGAGCAGGCGGGCGACCTCGGCGCGACGGGCGGTCGCTCCGCGGACGCCACGGGGGAGGGCCTCGGCGATGGATTCGCCGATCGTCATGCGCGGGTCGAGCGAGGAGAACGGGTCTTGGAACACCATCTGGATCGGGCGACGTCGGCGGAAGCTGCGCACGTCCACGCCGTCGAGGGTGATCGAGCCCTCACTGATGGGCGCGAGGCCGATCGCGGCGCGAGCGAGCGTGGACTTCCCGGAACCCGACTCGCCCACGAGCCCGACGACGGAACCCGACGGGACCGTGAGGCTCACGTCGTCGACGGCCGTGAGGCCGGATCGATGCGTGCCGTACCGGACGCTGACCTGATCGAAACGCAGCTCGCTCATCGCAGGACCGTCTCTTCCTCTTCCGCGGCCGTCTCATCAGCAACTGTGGCGATGGCCACCGGGACCGGCACGTCGCCGCTGACCGGATGCCAGCAGGCGACCCGATGCCCCTCGGCATCCGCCACGAGTTCGGGATCGGTCTCCCGGCAGAGGTCGGTGGCGAGCGGGCAGCGGGCGGCGAACGCGCATCCCGCGGGGAAGGCACCCGGTGCCGGCGGTCGGCCGGGGATCACCTTGAGCGGTTCCCGGCGGTCGGCGTCGAGCTCGGGCACGACCTCGAGCAGCGCCCGCGTGTACGGGTGCCGGGCGTCGGTGTGGAGGTTCGCCGCCGGCAGGTCCTCCACGATGCGACCGGCGTACATCACCAGCACCCGATCACACGTCTGCGCGACGACCGCGATGTCGTGGCTGATGAGCAGGATCGCGGCATCGGTGTCGCGCCGTACTCCCGCCAGCAGCTGCAGCACCTGTCGCTGCACGGTGACGTCGAGCGCCGTGGTGGGCTCGTCCGCGATGATCAGGCGCGGGTGGTTCATGAGGCCCATGGCGATCATCGCCCGCTGCCGCATACCGCCGGAGAACTCGTGCGGGTACTGGCGGGCGCGTCGTGCGGCCGCGGGCACGCGCACCGACTGCAGGCGTTCGACCGCCCGGTCCATCGCCTGCTTCCGGGTGATGTCCTGGTGTTCGGAGGCGGCCTCGGCGAGCTGCGATCCGATCCTCCTGGTCGGGTTGAACGAGGTCATCGGATCCTGGAACACCATCGCCAGCGAGGTGCCGAGCAGGCTCCGCACGGCGCGGTCGGATGTCGTCAGCAGCGGAGTGCCGCAGAAGTCCAGGTGCGCGGCGGTGACATCGCCCGGGCGCTCGATCAGGCGGGCGGCGGCGAGGGCGGTGAGGCTCTTGCCCGACCCGGATTCGCCGACCACGCCGATGGCTTCTCCCCGAGCCACCGTGAACGAGACGCCGCGCACCGGGGTGACCCAGCCGGCCGGCGTCGGGAAGGAGACGCGGAGGTCGTCGACGACGAGCACCGCCTCGCCGCCGTCGACCGGCGCGGGCTGAGCGCCGCCGGGACGCACGATCGTGGGGAGGGGCCGACGGCGTCGAGCGGAACGACCCCCGAGCGCCGCCGCCGCGGTCTCGCCGAGGAGGTTGAAGGCGAGGCCGGCGATCACCACGGCCACCGCGGGTCCGAGCGCTGCCGCCGGGTTGAGGTAGATGCGGTTCAGACCCTCGCCGAGCAGGCGACCCCAGTCGTACTCGGGCACCTGGACGCCCAGCCCGAGGAATGACAGACCCGCGAAGGCGAGCAGTGCCGAACCGGCCGCCACGGTCGCGTTCACGATGAGCGGTTCGCCGATGTTCGGCAGGATGTGCCGGATCAGGATGCGCATGCGCGAGACGCCGGCCACCTGCGCGGCGGAGATGAAGTCGCGGCCGGCGATCGCGGCCGACAGGGTCTGTGTCAGCCGGGCGAATTGCGGGGCCATGGCGAAACCGATCGCGAGCACGGCGCCCGTGGAGCCGACACCGAAGATGACCGCGAAGAACAGGGCGAGCAGGAGACCGGGGAAAGCGACCGCGATGTTCACGAAGCCGACGATCGGCCGGCCGAGCCACCGCGGGAGCACGGATGGCGCGGTGCCCAGCAGCGTGCCGGCGACGACGCCGATGATCACGGCGATCACGGCGAGCACCACGGAGAGCCGGGTGGCGACCAGCACGCGGGCGAGCACGTCGCGTCCGAGCGTGTCGGTGCCCAGCAGGTGTGCGGCGCTCGGTCCCTGCGTGATCTCGGTGGGGTTCACCTGCTCGGCCTGCGCGCCCCAGATCATCGGGGCGAAGATCGCGCCCAGGGCGACGAGCAGCATCAGGCTGAGAGCGGTGATGCCCAGTGGTGACCGGACGATGCCCGACCAGGCCGTACGTGCCGACATCATGCCTCCCGGATGGTGGATCGAGGGTCGAGGAGGGCGAGGATCACGTCGATCACGAGGTTCACGACGAGGACGCCGACGCCGTAGACGAGCACGATCCCCTGGACCACGGAGTAGTCCTTCGTGAGGATCGACTGCACGATCATGGTGCCCAGGCCCGGCCAGGCGAAGACGTTCTCGACCAGCACGGTCCCGGCGACCATGCCCGTCAGGAGCAGGCCGGTGAGCGTGAGGGTCGCCGTCATGGCGTTCGGCAGCGCGTGGCGCGAGTAGATGCGGTGCGGGGCGAGCCGCTTGGCGCGCGCGGTGCGGATGAAGTCCTGGCCGAGCACCGAGAGCACCTCGACGCGGATGATGCGCGAGAAGACCGCGATGGGTCCGACCGCGAGCGCCACCACGGGGAGGACGAGTGCGAACGGCGCGGTGTTGCCGGCGACCGGGAACCAGCCGAGGGAGACCGCGAACACATAAACGAGTCCGACCGCGAGGAGGAACTCGGGAATCGCGGCCAGGATCACCGACCCGGTCGCGAACGCCAGCTCGAGGCCGCGCCGCCGCCCGCCTCGGGTGAGGACGGCCATCGTCACCCCGAGCGGGACCGAGACCAGCAGCACGAGGAGCACCGCGAGGAGGGCGAGCTGGAGGGTGGCCGGAAGTCGGGTGGCGATGATCTCCGACACCGGTTGGCTGGTGATCATCGATGTGCCCATGTCGCCGGTGAACAGACCGCCGATGTAGCGGAAGTACTGCACGATCAGCGGCTGGTCGAGCCCGAGCGCGGCGCGTCTGGCCTCGACCAGCTCGGTCGGGGCGTTCAGCCCGAGCGCGGCTCGCACCGGGTCGCCCGGCACGAGGTGGATCATGAGGAAGGCAGCCGTGACCAGCACCCACACCGAGAGCAGGAACTGCCCTCCGCGACGGACCAGGAAGGACACCCAGGGGTTGTCCGACCGTGCGGATCTGATCAGTATCGCCTGCGTGGCGGTGGTGCTGGCCATCGGCTGCCTCCGGTCCCAGATCTACTCGTACATGCGGATCGACGTGGGGTCGATGCCGTCGCCCTCGGTGAAGGTCGCCTTGGTCGCGAAGGTCGACCGCGTGATGTTCGCGTACGGCACGACGCTGGTCGTCTCGAACAGTGCCTCCTCCGCGGCGGCCCAGTCGTCGCAGCCCTCGTTCCCGGCTTCGGCGGATGCCGCGGTGACGGCGGCGGTGTAGTCGGGGTTGTCGATCGAGGCGTAGTTGGTGCCGTTCGGGGGCGTCGGTCCGGAGTAGAACGGCACGAGCATGCTCGGCAGCGAGACCGTCAGCGGCGCCGCCGAGATGTCCCAGTCGCCGGTGGAGAACAGCACCTCGCTAAGGGTCGGCGAGTCGACGGCGGTCACGCTGATGTCGACGCCGAGGTCCTTCCAGGCCGCCTGTGCGAGTTCGGCGGCGGCGTTGCCGGCATCTCCGAGCTGCGAGGAGTAGATCATCCGCAGGGTGAGCGTCTCGCCGTCCTTGGCACGCACCCCGTCGGAGCCGGCTTCCCACCCGGCGTCGTCGAGTGCCGCGGCGGCTGCCTTCACATCCAGCTCGGGGAGGTGCCCCGAGACGGTGTCCGCCCGGCACGGGTTCGGCGACACCGTGACGAGTCCGGTCGGCACCGTCGCCTTGCCGCTGCCGATGACCTGGCGCATCTGCTCGAGGTCGACCGCCTGCATCAGCGCCTCGCGCACCGCCTGGTCGGCCGTGGGTCGCCCTTCCGCCTGGTTGAAGGTGAAGGACCCGCCGGGGGTCTCGATCGAGGTGTGGAAGAGTCCGGCGTCCTCCACTCGTGCGGTGTCCGGGCCGATCACCAGGGCCGCGTTGACCTCACCAGACAGCAGCAGGTTGGTCGCGGTGGTCTCGTTGGGCACGACGCGGAACACGACGGTGTCCGGCAGGCCCTTCTGCTCCGGGTCCCAGTCGCCAGGGCCCCAGGCGAAGTCGTCCCGGCGGGTGAGGGTGTACTGGCTGTTGGGTGCGATCTCGGTCATGGTGAACATCCCCGTCGAGCCCTCACCCTTCGCGAGCGCATCCGGGTCATCGATCACGGTGCCGCAGACGATCGAGATGCTGCCGATGTTCTCGATGAGGAACGAGTCGGGGCGTCCGCTGGTGACGGTGACAGTGCCGGCGTCGTCGTCGCCGACCGCGGCTGTTCCGGGCTGCACCTGCAGGCCCATGAGCGGCGAGCCGTTCGCGGGGTCCCCGATGTGGGTGATGTTCGCTGCGACGTCGGTCGCCGTCAGGGGCGTGCCGTCCTCGCACGAGAGGTCGTCTCGGAGCGTGAAGGTCGCGGTCGTCGTGTCCGCCTCCCACTTCTCGGCCAGGCCGGAGGCGATGCTGCCGTCTTCCGAGACCTCCACGAGGCGGGCGTAAAGGAAGCGGTCGATCGAGCGGGCGACGGACATCACGGTCACGAACGGATCCAGGCTGCCCGGGTCGGTCGAGATCACCGAGGTGAAGGTCTTGCCGTCGGCGAGGACGCCCTCGGGAGCGTCTCCGCCGCCGGGGGAAGCGCCTGCGGCACAGGACGTCAGGGCGAGCGCCGCAGCGCCGAGCAGCGCGATCAGCGGGGTACGAGAACGCATCAGAAGCCTCCAGCAGTGTTCGGGATGGTGCAGGTGGTGGTGCAGGGGGTGGGGCGGGTGCAGATCAGAGTGCGCGCAGGTGCTCGACGGCGGAGAAGGCCGCGCGACCGATCGAGGCGTCCACGAGGGGCTGCCTGTCGGCGAGCGATGCAGCGCGGGTGAAGACGGCCACGGCGTACTGCCGGCCGTCGGGATAGGTGACGACACCGGCCTCGTTGCGCCAGGTGGGGAGGGTGCCGGTCTTCGCCGCGATGCGGACCCCGGGCGGGAAGCCGGAGGTCAGCCGGTGCGGCCAGACCTGCAGCGCCATGATCTCGCGCGCCTGGCGGCAGGCCTTGGCCGACGCCGCCGTGTCCGTCCACAGTGCGTTCAGTAGCGTGGTGACGTCACGCGGCGTGGAGTGCGAGGTCTTGACGGGATGCACCGCGTCGAGCGCGAGGATCTGCTCGGCCGTCGCGCCCTCGAAGAGCTCATCCAGATCGCTGTCGGCCGCACCGCCCAGATCGGCGATGACCGAGGCGAAGAGGTCTTCGCAGCATCCGATGAGTCGCGTCTGCCTGAGCCCCAGATCGCTGATCACCCGGTTCACGGCCTCCGTGCCGAGGCGGTGGTAGAGGACGTCGGTCGCGGCGTTGTCGCTCATCGTCATCATGTTCAGCGCGAGGTCGCGCCAGCTGGCCACGACGTCGTCCGCGAAGCCGGCCGTGCCCACGCCGCCGATGCGGTAGCGCGCCGTCACGGTGGTCCGCTCGGTCGGGTCGAGTTCACCGGCGGCGACCGCGCGGACGTAGGCGGTGAGGACGAGGATCTTGAACACCGAGGCGAGCACCACGGGCTCGTCGGCGCCGACGCTCACCTCCGCGCCGCCCTCGACGCCGATCTCCCGTGCGTGCAGGAAACCGGTGGCGCCGGCATCCGTGAAGATCTCCTGGATGTCGGACGAGATCGCCGACTGCGGCGCCGTGACCGTGCTCACGCGTCGACCCGGCGGTCGGCGCGTCCCGTGTGCAGGTACAGGGCGCGTCCGGTGCCGTCGTCGCCGACGAAGGCGTGCGGCATGCGCATCCCGTGCTCCTGCTTGCGGGGGAGCAGCGTGTCCCTCGTCCAGCCGACCAGCTCGACCGGCTCCGGTGCCGGGCCGAGCTCGGCGAAGATCCCCTTCATGGTGCGCTCCAGCCAGATGCGGCCGTCGTCGTCGAGTCGCACCGTCGAGTCGGAGACCGACGACGAATACGTGCCGAGGATGCGGTCCACGTCGATCTCGACCGGCGTCTCGGGGATCGTGGGCAGGGCGGGCATCGTGACCCCGGCCAGCGCCTCGAGCACCCGGGAGGTGATGGCGTGGTAGGCGTCGACCGTCTGCCCGCCGTTGGTGAGGACCGCCACGGCGACCCCTGCGGAGGGGACCATCCGCAGGAACGCGTTCTGCCCGATCGTGCCGCCGTCGTGGCCGATCACCGGGCCGCCTTCCCAGTCGAAGATCTCCCAGCCCAGGCCCCAGGCGTCGCCCATCAGACCGAGCTCGGGAAGGTCGACCTGCCGCTCCTGCATCGCCCGCACGCTCTGCTCCGAGAGCACGCGGGTCCCGTCAGAGGCGACGCCGCCGTCGAGGTGCATCCGGGCATAGCTCACCAGGTCGTGCGCCGTCATGGCGAGCATCGATCCGGCCGGAGCGTTGGAGCGCACGAGGCTCCACACCGGAGCGGGCACCGGCTCGTCGCTGCCCTCTGCGGGGATGTGCCCGAGCGCGGCGCGGAACATGATCGCCTCGGACGCCGTGGTGGCCACGTGGGTCAACCCCAGCGGACCGGCGAGGTGGGTGCGGAGCGCCTGATCGTAGGACGTGCCGCGCAGCACCTCGACGATGCGGCCGAGCACCACGAACGCGGCGTTGTTGTACGAGAAGCGCTCGCCGGGGGCGAAGAGCTGCGGGGCATCGGCGATCGTGGCGAGGTACTTCTCCACGGCGTCGTCGCCCACTCCGGTGTCGTTGAACAGATCGCCCTCGAAACCGCTCACGTGGCTCAGCAGCTGCCGAGCGGTGATCGCGCTCGCCGCCGCGTCGTCGCCGATCGCGAACGCGGGCACGGTGTCGCGCACCGGGGCGTCGATGTCGAGCAGACCCTCGTCGACGAGCTGCATGATGAGCGTCGCCGTCCAGGTCTTCGTGATCGAGCCGATCTGGAAGACCGAGTCGACGTCGGCCTCGACACCGGTGTTGCGGTTCAGGATGCCGGCGGCGGTGGTGAAGATCTCGCCTCCGGACAGGATCGCGACGGATGCCGCGGGGATGTGCGCGTCGGCCAGCATCGTGGGAAGGTTCTCCCGCACCCAGCTGCCGATTTCGTTCAGGTCGGACACGTGCGCTCCTCTACATCGAGTGGGTCGTCGCATTCGGGGCGACGGCGATGGGGCCGAGACTATTCGCGTGCTCCGCCGGGCCGTTGGTGCCCGGCGACGAGACTTGCGCGCACCTTGGTTCGCCAGGACGAAGGATCAGCGCTTCATGCGTCTCCTCGGACGGCACGCCCCGGGAGGGCGTCGGGCACGATCTCCCCGGCGTGCACGACGGGGACGCCGTGTACGTAGAGCTGGCGGATGCCCCGGGAGGGTCTGGTCGGGTCGGAGTAGGTCGCCCGGTCGGTGAGCGTCGCCGGGTCCAGTACAACGATGTCGGCGTCGGCACCGACCGACAGGTGTCCCTTGCCCCGCATCCCGGAGGAGACCTCATCGAGCACGCGCGCCGGCAGGTAGGCGCAGCGCCGGAATGCCTCGCCCCAGCTCCAGGTCCCGCTCTCGACGACCATCAGACGCAGCGACTTCGTGAACGTCCCCGCCGTGCGCGGGTGCGTGTGCCCGCCCGAGGGGAGGGGCCATTCTCGCTGCTCGTACACGGTGCGTCCGTCGGCCTCCACCCACGAGACGGGCATCGCGTCGCTCGCGACGATCGAGTCGGGGTAGGCGAGCGCGCGGTGCAGGTGCGCGCGGTCGAAGGGGTCGGCCTCGTCGAGGAAGGTCACGATGCACGTGGCCCCGGGGTCGGTCGCCCGTACCTCGCGCAGCCGCGCCTCGTCGGCGATGCGCTCGCCCGTGTCCACGAGGACGAGCGAGGTCGGGGTGATGCCGAGACCCTTGAGCTTCTCCGGAGCGAGGAAGAACGCGCCGATCGCCGTGCTGCCCGCACCGTAGGGATAGGCCTCGACCGTCACGCGCGAGCCGGCGGCGCGGCTGCGGTCGAGCAGGGCGAGCACGCGGTCGATGTGGCGCAGCGATGTGCTGTTCACGTGGCAGTGGTGCATCGCGGCACCCGTCTCGGCGGCGGCGCGGACCAGCTCCTCCGAGCCGTCGATCGGGGTGCGGGGATCGGCCTCGATCAGCTCCCGCACGTGCGTGAAGGTGGGAGCGTGCGCGGCGGCGGCGAGCCGGGAGAGGTCGAGGTACTCGTCCGGATCGGAGCGGGGCGCGTAGCCCATGAGTACACCGATCCCGAGGGCGCCGGCTCCGATCTCGTCCTCGAGCAGGCCCAGCCAGCGTCGACGCTCGGCGGGGGAGGACGCCCGCTGCCACTCCGGCTTCCCGAGCAGGTCCATCGACGCGGTGAAGTCGGCGACGGGCACCCGGTCGAGGTGGGCGTACGCCCGCGCCTGCGACCAGGATGCGGAGAACCCGTAGTTCAGGGGGCGTCCGTCGGCGGCGGCGCGGGCGAGGGCTTCGGCGATCGGCATGAGGCCGGCTTCGAGGTCGAGTGCGGTGGTGACACCGTCCATCGCCTGCAGCCGCTGTCCGGCGATGGAGTGGACGTGACTGTGCAGGTCGACGAATCCCGGGCCGACGATGAGACCCGTGGCGTCGACGATGTCGGCACCGGCCGGTGCGGCGAGGTCGTCGCCCACGGCGGCCACCCGTCCGTCCGCGATCAGGAGGTCGGCGATCCGATCGGATCCGGTCTTCGGGTCGATGACGCGCCCGCCGCGCAGCAGAGTGTCCACGCTGTCACGATGCCACGCGGCGGGAGGCGGTTCCGGTGCAGTTCGACGAAACCCCGCGCACCTTCCCGTGCCCCCGCACAACCGGAGACGCGCTCGACGGGGCGCGGAGAGGTGCGTCCGCGCGTCCCAGCAGACATAATGAATGTGACGATGTGACCGTGCACACGCGAGGAGGCGAAGTGATGTCCACCGCCTCCGAGCGCGCGCGCCTGCCCAGCATCCGCGATGTCGCGCGGCTCGCCGGGGTCTCCCATCAGACCGTGTCCCGGGTGCTGAACGATCATCCGAGCATCCGTCCCGAGACGAAGGCCAAGGTCCTCGACGCGATCGCCGTGCTCGACTACCGGCCGAATCTCGCGGCGAGGGCACTCGTCACCAGCAAGTCGAACATGCTGGGCATTCTCTCGGCGACGATCGGCGAGTTCGGTCCGACGTCGTCCATCGCCGGCATCGAGGATGCCGCGCGCGAGGAGGGCTACTCGGTCTCGACCCTGAACCTCCCCGCGACGACTCCGGAGGCGATCGGCAACGCGGTGCGGCAGCTCTCGCGTGAGCAGGTGGACGGGATCGTGGTGCTCGCGCCGCAGGTACGGGTGTTCCATGTCCTGCGCGGCATGTCCGTCGACATGCCGTTCGTCACGCTGCAGACGGCTTCCGGTTCGGATGGGGTGAGCCTCTCCGCCGACCAGGTCGCCGGCGCCAGGGCGGCCACGGAGCACCTGATCTCGCTCGGCCACAGCGACATCCTGCACCTCGCGGGGCCGCAGGACTGGATCGAGGCCGAGTCGCGTATGCGCGGCTATCTCGACGGGCTGCGCGAGGCGGATCTGCCGACGTTCCCCCCGATCCGCGGCGACTGGACCGCGGATTTCGGGTACTTCGCGGGCAAGGAGCTCGCTCTCCGCCGCGACTTCACCGCCGTGTTCGCGGCGAACGACCTCATGGCGATCGGGCTGATGCACGGGTTCCGCGACTCCGGAATGCGTGTCCCGCACGACGTGAGCGTGATCGGTTTCGATGATATTCCCGTCGCGGCACATGTGGCTCCATCGCTCAGCACCGTGCACCAGGACTTCCCCGAGCTCGGACGTCGGGCCGTGCGGATCCTGCTCGCCCAGATCAGGGGTGAGCAGGTGCCGGAGTTCGGCCCGCTGCAGACGATCCTGCGTGCGCGCGAATCCGCCGCATCACGGTAGCGACACGAAATCGCCGCGCGGACTTGACATGGGTCCGACGGAAGACGACGATATACCGATGTGAACGGTCACATCGAAGGTGACCGCACGTCGCGAGGAAGATCCGTGAGCACTACTGCAACGTTGCCGACCGTGTCAGGCCCGATCCTGGAGATGCGCAGCATCACCAAGGAGTTCCCGGGCGTCAAGGCGCTGGCCGATGTCTCGATCACCGTCCGCGCAGGAGAGATCCACGCGATCTGCGGTGAGAACGGCGCCGGCAAGTCCACCCTGATGAAGGTCCTCTCCGGCGTGTACCCGTACGGCACCTACGAGGGCGAGATCCTGCTGTACGGCGAGGAGCAGCGCTTCAAGGACATCGTCGCCAGCGAGCAGGCCGGCATCGCGATCATCCACCAGGAGCTCGCGCTCATCCCCGAGCTCTCGGTCACCGAGAACATCTTCCTCGGCAACGAGATCGCCCGCGGCGGCCGCATCGACTGGCAGGCGCAGAAGGAGCGCACGATCGAGCTCCTCGCCCGCGTCGGACTGAGCGAGGACCCGGATGCGCAGATCAAGACCCTCGGCGTCGGCAAGCAGCAGCTGATCGAGATCGCGAAGGCGCTGAACAAGGAGGTCAAGCTCCTGATCCTCGACGAGCCGACCGCCGCGCTCAACGAGAACGACTCCCAGCACCTGCTCGACCTGATCCTCGGACTCAAGGCCAAGGGCATCGCGTCGATCATGATCAGCCACAAGCTCAACGAGATCGAGCAGATCGCCGACGAGATCACGATCATCCGCGACGGCCGCACGGTCGAGACGCTCGACATCTCGCGCGGCGAGATCAACGAGGACCGGATCATCCGCGGGATGGTCGGCCGCTCGCTGGAGAGCCGGTACCCCGACCGCACGCCCGAGATCGGCGAGGTGTTCTTCGAGGTCAAGGACTGGTGGGTGCAGCATCCGACCGTCCCGGAGCGCATGGTCGTCAAGGGGTCGAGCATCAACGTCCGCCGCGGCGAGGTCGTCGGCATCGCGGGGCTCATGGGTGCTGGGCGCACCGAGTTCGCGATGAGCATCTTCGGCCGCTCCTACGGCACCTTCCTCTCCGGCACCCTGATCAAGGACGGCCAGGAGGTCGCACTCCACGACGTGTCGTCGGCGATCAAGCACGGCCTGGCGTATGTCAGCGAGGACCGCAAGGTGCTCGGGCTCAACCTGCTCGACACCATCAAGCGGTCGGTCGTGGCCGCCAAGCTCTCCAAGATCGCCAAGCGCGGCGTGGTCGATGCGCGTGCCGAGTTCGCCGTGGCGGAGGACTACCGCAAGGCCCTGCGCATCAAGACGCCCTCGGTCGAGGAGGGGGTCGGCAAACTCTCCGGCGGCAACCAGCAGAAGGTGGTGCTGGCGAAGTGGATGTTCACCGACCCCGACCTGCTGATCCTCGACGAGCCGACCCGCGGCATCGACGTCGGAGCGAAGTACGAGATCTACGCGATCATCAACCAGCTCGCAGCTCAAGGCAAGGGCGTCATCGTCATCTCCAGCGAGCTGCCCGAACTGCTCGGCATCTCCGACCGCATCTACACCGTCTTCGAAGGTCGGGTCACCGACTGCATCCCGGCCGACCAGGCGACACCCGAGGACCTCATGCGCAGCATGACCTCCACGAACCAGAAAGCATCCGCATGACCACCGACACCACCGCAACGAAGCGCGGCTTCCACTTCAAGGACATCACGAAGATGTTCGGGGGCGGCCAGTCGACCCTCCGCCAGTTCGGTATCTTGGGCAGCCTCGTCGTGATCCTGGTCGTCTTCCAGGTGCTCACCTGGATCTTCAAGGGCACCGGTCTGACGCTCTCGTCGGGCAACCTGATCAACGTCGTCAACCAGTACTCGTACATCCTGATCCTCGCGATCGGCATGGTGATGGTCATCATCATGGGTCACATCGACCTCTCGGTGGGCTCGGTGGCCGCGTTCACCGGCATCGTGGTCGCGAAGGCCATGGCCGACTGGAACCTCCCCTGGCCGCTCGGCGTGCTCCTCGGCCTCGGCGTCGGCGTGCTCGTGGGTGCCTGGCAAGGGTTCTGGGTGGCGTATGTGGGGGTGCCGGCGTTCATCGTGACGCTGGCGGGCATGCTGTTCTTCCGCGGCGCGAACCAGTGGGTCGGCGACTCGCAGTCGGTTCCGGTGCCGCAGGGCTTCAAGGTCATCGGCGCCGGCTACCTGCCGGAGCTGCCGTTCATCCCGGTGCCTTTCAACGTCTTCACCATGCTGCTCGCGCTGCTGGGCGTCGCGTGGATCGTGTTCTGGGAGATCCGCACCCGCCGCATCCAGCACAAGATGGGTGCCGACATGGCGCCGCTCTGGGTGAGCGTCACCAAGGTCGTGCTGATCTCGGCCGTGATCCTCGTCGCGGGATGGCTGTTCGCCACCGGCCGTGAGGGAACCAGCTTCCCGATCTCGGGCATCATCCTGCTCGCGCTCGTCATCCTCTACTCGTTCATCACGAACAACACCGTGTTCGGCCGTCACATCTACGCGGTCGGCGGCAACCGCCAGGCCGCGCGTCTGTCGGGTGTGAAGGACCGCTGGGTCGACTTCTTCGTGATGATGAACATGTCGGTGCTCGCCTCGCTGGCCGGCATGATCTACGTCGCCAGGGCGACGGCGTCCGGGCCGCAGGACGGCAACGGCTGGGAGCTGGATGCGATCGCCTCGGTGTTCATCGGTGGCGCGGCCGTCTCGGGCGGTATCGGAACCGTGATCGGGTCGATCATCGGTGGTCTCGTGATGGCGTTCCTGAACAACGGCCTGGCCCTGCTGGGCGCCGGTGCCGACGTGGTCTCGATGATCAAGGGCCTCGTGCTCCTGTTCGCCGTCGGTGTCGACGTCTGGAACAAGCAGCAGGGCCGCCCGTCGATCATCGGCTTCCTCACGCGTCGCTTCGGCCGCAAGGAAGACCCGATGACCGACACCTTCGACCCGAAGGCGAACTACCCCACCAACCAGAAGTACGAAGCCCCCGCCGTCGACGAGACGCGCGGATAGTAGGGGTCGAGTCGCGCACCGCACACGCGTCGAGACCCACACACACCAGAGAAAGAGATCACATGAAGAAGATGCTTCTTACGGCGACAGCGATCGTCGCCGTGGGCGCTTTCGCCCTCACCGGCTGCTCCTCGGAGCGTGGCGGAGACACCGGAGCCGATGGTGGCGACGAGGCGGCAGCAGGCTTCGCCGCAGACGCCACGATCGGTGTCGCGCTCCCCGACAAGACCTCGGAGAACTGGGTCCTCGCCGGTCAGCTGTTCACCGACGGACTCGAAAAGGCCGGGTTCAAGGCCGACGTGCAGTACGCGCCGGCCAGCAACACGGTCGCCGAGCAGCAGAACCAGATCCAGGCGATGGTCACCGGTGGTGCCAAGGTCATCATCATCGGTGCCAAGGACGGCAAGCAGCTCGCGACGCAGGTCGAGGCCGCCCGCGACGCCGGTGTCGCCGTCATCGCGTACGACCGTCTGATCGAGAACACGGAGGCCGTCGACTACTACGTCGCGTTCGACAACTTCGAGGTCGGCAAGCTCCAGGGTCAGGCTCTGCTCGACGGTCTCGCCGAGCGTGCGGGCCACGAGGCTCCGTACAACATCGAGCTGTTCTCGGGCTCGCCGGATGACGCGAACTCCGCGGTGTTCTTCAACGGCGCCATGGAGGTCCTCCAGCCGAAGATCGACGACGGCACGCTGAAGGTCGTGTCCGGACAGACCGAGATCGCCCAGACGGCGACCGAGGGCTGGAAGGCCGAGAACGCACAGCGCCGCATGGACTCGATCCTCACGTCGACGTACAGCTCTGAGGCGCTCGACGGCGTCCTGTCCCCGAACGACACGCTCGCTCGCGCCATCATCACCTCGGTGCAGGGTGCGGGCAAGGACGTCCCGGTCGTCACCGGCCAGGACTCCGAGGTCGAGTCGGTGAAGTCGATCATGGAGGGCATCCAGTACTCCACGATCAACAAGGACACCACGCTCCTCGTCGAGCAGTCGATCAAGATGGTCGGCCAGCTCCAGAAGGGCGAAGAGGTCGACGTGAACGACGAAGAGCAGTACGACAACGGCGTGAAGGTCGTTCCCGCCTTCCTGCTGCCGCCGGTCATCGTCACGAAGGAGAACGCGGCCGAGGCATACGCCAACGTCCCGAGCCTCCTCGAGATCGTGAAGTCGTACGAGTAATCCCGCAGTGACCTAACAGTCCTCACGGACACGCGAACCGTCCGGGCCTTCGGGTCCGGACGGTTCGTCGTTGTCATCCGCGTTTAGCGCGCGCGAGCGCCGCGAGTTCTTCGTGCGTCGTCGCCGAGGTGAGAGCAACGGGCGGATCGGCGAGGTCCGACCAGGCGGACAGCTGCTCCTCGATCCGCTCCAGCTCGGTCGCTCCGCCGGCTTCGATGAGCAGCTGGAGGATGCGGCTTTCGACGGATTCGGTGGGAACGTGCTGAGCCCGTTTCTCTACCCGACGCCAGCATTCGCCGACTTCTTCACGGAGCACTGTGCGCAGAACAGTTCCGCCAGCGTCCACGACGACCGCTTCGAACTCAGAGGCTTCTTCGGGCGCGTAGAAGAGCTGGGGGAAGATGACGTTCCCGCCGGACGCGATGTGTGCTCGGAGGACCGCCAACGCGAGCGGCTGGACTTCGGCGCCGGCCCGCACGAAATCCACAGAAGCCGTTCCCAGAAGGCCACGCAGAATGTCAACGTCCAGATTGAGCCAGCCGCGTCGGCCTTTCACGAAGCTCCGGGCGTAGGTCGACTTGCCGGATCCGGGGAGACCGTTCACGAACACGCAGCATCCTCGCTCCGTCTGGTCGCGAACACCCACGAATGCTGTGTGATCGTGATCCATCGATTCCTTCACGACCACACCCTATTCGTGATCGGACGATGAAACCGGGTTGCTGGAAGCGCGCCTCAGAACGGAACGGGCACCGTGTCTGCGTCTGCTGCATCGGACTCTCGCCCCGACTCCGTGAACACCACCGTGTTCTGCGGCGGCGGGCGGTCGACGTACGTGCGTCCGGTCGGACTCGTCCACTCCAGCACGCCACCCGCTCGCTGCTCCACATGCCAGGGGGAGTGGTGCTTGAGCATGTGATGTCGTCGGCAGAACGCCGCGAGATTCACATCCGTGGTCGCGCCCCCGGTCGAGGCCGCGTGATTGTGGTCGAGGTCGCACTTCCGCGCCGCGATCCCACACCCGGGGAATCGGCACCGTTGATCCCGCGCGCGAAGATGCCGCCGCAACTGCTCGCTCGGCCGGTAGCGGTCGACCGCGAGCATGGCGCCGGAGATCGGATGCGTCAGCACGCGATCCCAGCCCACGGCAGAGCCTGCCAACGTGCGGGCGGTGGTGATGTCGATCGGCGTGGTGCCGTCGAGCAGGGCGGGTGGCAGGGAATCGCGCGAGATTCCGCATGCTGCATCACCGGGCGCATGCACGAAAGCCGCAGCATCCGCCGTCTTCCGATCGTCGTCCATCAGCGACATCACCGGCACCGAAACTTCGACGCGGGCCTGGATCTCGCCGAGCAACCCGTCGGTCGTGTCGTGTCCCGCGGGCGTTCCCGTGAGCAGGAGGTCGGCGAGGAGGTCGGCCCGCAACTGGTCGATCGTGCGGTCGTCTGCCGGATGGCTGTCGGAACCGGCTTCTTCAGCCGCTCGGGCCTTCTCGTGTTGGACGTTGTCTTTCTTCACCGCATGCGCCATCTGCGAGAGCCGGTCGAACATGCCGTGGATGAGTGCGGCCGGCCCACGGGCGCCGAGCTCGGCCATCCCGTCGTCGAGATCTCTCGTCCAGACGCGCCGCCCCTTGCGGGCCTCGCGGTGCCGTTCGGTGACCGTCCGCGCCTGAAAGCCCTCGGCCAGTCGCCGCACGAGACGCCGCAGCCGATTCGGAGACTCGGTCTCGGCGATCGCCACCGCCTCGGCGGCGTAGGCGGCGCGGTCGGCGGCCTCGTCGAGGTGGGCGCCCGCTTCGACGATCACTCGCGCATGCGCGCCACTGATGCGCCCGGCGCCCTGCGCCTCCCACACCGTTGGGAAGCGCTCGACGATCCAGGAGGCCTCCGCCATCCGCCGCTCGATCGTGCGGTCGCTGAGATGCTGCGCGGCGCCGATCTCGGCCGCCACCGTGCGGATCGCCATGTCGCCATGATCGGGATGCGCGGCCTCGCGGGCGATGTCGATCGCCAGGCGGCCGGCCATCGCGAGCATGCCGTCGCGCGCCGCCTGCATGCTGCTCAGCGTCGCCTCCGCCGCCTCGAGCGAGGCCACCAGATCGGCGAGCATCGCCATCTGGGAATCTGTCGCGTCGAGTAGTGCGGTCATGACTTCAGTCCATCACGGACCACCGACATTCGAAACTATGTTCACCGGGATTCCGGCATCCGCTCGTCGCTGCGTGCGCTAGTCCCAGATGGGGTCGTCGGGGTCGGGGGAGTCCGTGCCGTCGGCGTCGGTCATGATGCGCGCGTCGGCGATCCACGACGTCAGCTCGCCGTCGTGGAGCATGTGAGGTCGCGGCGTGCCGAGAAGAGCGGGGCTCGTCACCACGGCCAACGGCTCATCGCTCGCGAAGACGACGACGTTGCCGAGCGGTCCTTCGTCATCGTGCGGTTCGGCGTCGAGCACGACGGCGACGTGAGCGAAGACCGAGCGCAACGTGGCCGCCTGTCGCCGCGAATACTCGAACGGATGCCCGTCGAGCAGGTTCACCGCCACCACACCGTCTGCGGCGGAGCGTGCGGCGACCCGGCGGTAGAACTCCTGACTCGCCACGTGATGTCGGATGACGGCGGCATCCCAGAGGTCGACGACGGTGAAGCGCGCATCCGCCCAATCGTCCGAGATCTCCGCGTCGGTGACCGCTCGTGCATCACCGAAGACGACGCGCACATCCGCGCTGGCAGGCAGTGGGAGCGCGGCGATCACCGCCTCATAGAGAGCCGGCTCGAACTCGACCACAAGCTGGGGCGACCCGGGACGCGTGGCCTCGACGTAGCGTGCCAGCGTGAGCGCCCCGGCTCCCAGGTGCGCGGTGAACAGCGGTGCACCGGGCTCGACTGCGGCATCCATGGCCCGGGCGATGTGCTGGGTATAGGCGTATTCGAGTTCGGTGGGGTCCGTCATCGAGACGACGGACTGCGGGATCCCATCGACGCTGAGCTCGTAGCGACCGGGTCGCCTTCTCGATTGCACCAGTTTCGCCTTGCGGTCGTCGAGCATGAGCGAGAACACCCGGCGTTTACTTGGCACCCGTCGATTTTAGGCTGGCCGCCGTACCCATCGCGCGCGGCTACCCTTGAGGGAACATGGCACATCTTCTCGGGGCTGAAGCCCTGCACCTCGAATATCCGACCAGGGTCGTCTTCGACTCCGTGACCCTCGGCATCGAAGAGGGTGACCGCATCGGCATCGTCGGCCGCAACGGCGACGGAAAGTCCAGCCTCCTCGGCATGCTCGCCGGCATCAAGGAACCGAATTCCGGCCGCGTCACCGTGCGTGGCGGCACGCGTATCGGCGTGCTCGACCAGGCCGACAACCTGCCGGACGACCTCACGATCAGCGCGGCCGTCGTCGGCGACACCCCGGAGTACGAGTGGGCGGGCGACGCCCGCATCCGCGACGTGATCGAGGGTCTGCTCACGGACCTGCCCTGGGATGCCGAGATCGGCTCGCTCAGCGGTGGCCAGCGGCGTCGGGTGTCTCTCGCCAAGCTGCTCACCGGCGACTGGGACGTCATCGCCCTCGACGAGCCCACCAACCACCTCGACGTCGAGGCGATCACCTGGCTCGCTGCGCATCTCAAGAAGCGCTGGTCGCCGAACTCGGGCGCGCTCATGGTCGTGACGCACGATCGGTGGTTCCTCGACGAGATCTGCACCGAGACCTGGGAAGTGCACGACCGCATCGTCGAGCCTTTCGAGGGCGGATACGCGGCATACATCCTGCAGCGCGTCGAGCGCGATCGGATGGCGGCGGCGACCGAGGCGAAGCGCCAGAACCTGGCCAAGAAGGAGCTCGCGTGGCTCCGCCGCGGTGCTCCGGCCCGCACCGCGAAGCCGAAGTTCCGCATCGATGCGGCCAACGAGCTCATCGCCGACGTGCCCGAGATCCGCGACAAGGTGTCGCTGCAGTCGCTCGCCGTCTCGCGCCTCGGCAAGGACGTGGTCGATCTGCTCGACGTCGGAGTGACCTACCCGACGGCGGACGGCGGCGAGAAGGTCGTGCTCCGCGACATCGAGTGGCGCATCGCGCCGGGGGAGCGCACCGGCATCCTCGGGGTGAACGGCGCCGGCAAGTCCACACTCCTCGGACTCATCTCCGGCACGGTGGAACCCACGGTCGGCCGGGTAAAGCGCGGCACGACCGTGAAGGTGCAGACCCTCACTCAGCGGCTCGACGAGCTCACGCAGCACTGGAAGGACCCGGTGCGTGTGATCATCTCAGGGCTGCGCACCTCCTACACGATGGGTGCGGGTCCCAAGGCACAGGACCTCACGCCCGGGCAGCTGCTCGAGCGCCTCGGGTTCGACTCCGCGCAGCTCTCCACCCCGGTCAAGGACCTCTCCGGTGGGCAGCAGCGTCGTCTGCAGCTGCTGCTCGTGCTGCTCGACCAGCCGAACGTGCTGATCCTCGACGAGCCGACCAACGACCTCGACACCGACATGCTCGCCGCGATCGAAGACCTCCTCGACTCCTGGTCCGGCACGCTCCTGGTCGTCAGCCACGACCGGTACTTCCTGGAGCGCGTCACCGACCAGCAGTACGCGATCCTCGACGGGCACCTGCGACACCTCCCCGGGGGCGTCGACGAGTACCTGCGACTGCGCCACCTGCAGGCATCGACGGGCTCGAAGCAGACCGCGACCGCGGCGGCGACCGCGACGACGACCCCGTCCGGGCTCGACGGCGCGGCTCTGCGCACCGCGCAGAAGGAGATCGCGTCGCTCGAGCGGCGCATCCAGAAGCTGACGCAGCAGGTCAACGCCGCCAAGACCGCGCTCGCCGATCACGACCAGGCGGACTACGCGGGCCTCGGTGACCGCATGAAGAAGATCAGCGACCAGCAGGCCGAGATCGAGGAGTTGGAGCTGCGCTGGTTCGAACTCACCGAGGAGATCGGCTGAGCGAGGAATATCCTTCTTCCAACGCTGTTGGGAGGTAGAGATGGAAGGCCTCGAAGTAACCGTCCTGCTCGGACTCACGATTCTCGTCGGAACCCTGATCGCCCCGCGCGTGCGTCTCGCGCTCCCGCTCGTCCTGGTCATCTTCGGACTGCTGCTCGGCTTCGTGCCGCAGCTGCGCGAGGTGCAGCTGCCGCCCGAGACGGTGCTGCTGCTGTTCCTCCCGGTGATGCTGTTCTGGGAGAGCCTCACGACCTCACTGCGCTCGATCCGCCGCGACTTCCGCTACATCCTCCCCATGAGCACGGTCCTCGTGGTCGCGTCGGCCTTCGCGGTCGCCGGCATCGGCGTGCTGTTCGGGATGCCGTGGGAGATCGCCCTCATCCTCGGCGCCGCGGTCGCTCCGCCGGATGCCACGGCTGTGGCGGCGCTCGGGCGGCTGCTGCCGCGCCGCATGTTCATGAAGCTGAAGGCCGAGAGCCTCACGAACGACGGCACGGCCCTCGTGCTGTACGCGATCGCGGTGTCGCTCGCGCTCGGCGGCCAGATCACTCCGCTCTCGGTCACGCTCGACGTGCTGATCTCGTACGTCGGCGGGATCGCCGCCGGGGTCGTCATCGCCGGCCTGGGCTACCTGCTGCTGCGCCGCACCTCCTCGACGATCGTGATCAACGTGGCGCTGTTGCTGATCCCGTTCACGGCGTTCCTCGCGGCCGAGATGATCCACGCCTCCGGAGTCCTCGCGGTCGTCGTCGCGGGGCTCATCGTCGCCTACGTGTCGCCGCGGGTCACCACGGCATCCTCCCGCCGGCAGGCCGATGCGGCGTGGCCGTTCGGTGTCTTCCTGCTCAACGGCGCCCTGTTCGTGCTGATCGGGCTCGAGGTGCAGTACGTCGCGCACGAGATCTCGGCGGCCGCGATCGGCCGCCTCGTGCTCATCACGCTCGCCGTGTGGGCGACTCTCCTGGTCGTGCGCTACGTGTTCCAGGTGCTGAACGTGCTGTTCCAGCGCCAGAGCGGCGGACGCCCCGCGCGGGGAGCACGCTCGCGGGCTCGGGTCGTGTCCACGATGGCCGGCATGCGCGGAGCGGTCTCGCTCGCGATCGCGCTGTCGGTCCCCGCCACCATCGCCGAGGGCGGTGCGGTCTCCGGACGCGATGAGATCGTGTTCGTCACCGCGGGGGTGATCCTGCTGAGCCTGCTCGTGCAGGGGCCGATGCTCCCCGCACTCGTGCGCTGGGCGCGGTTCCCCGTCGATCACGTCGAAGACGAGGAGTACGAGCTCGCCGAGCGGGCGATCTCCGGCGCAGCCCTCGCGGCTCTCGACGACCTCGCCGCCGAGCACGGCATCGGTCAGGAGGTCCGCGACCGGGTGCGCACCGAGGGCTACGCGATGCTCGAGTTCGCCAACGCCCGCACGCTGGCGCGCGAGCAGGCCCTGGTGGATGCCGAGGCCGAGGCGCTCGACGAGATGCTCGACGAACCGGATCCGCTGAGCGCCGGTACCGCGGATGCTGCCGGAGAGGATCCGGCGCCGAGCGGGGGAGTGGATCGGGTTACGGTGCCCGATGCCACGGACGGAACGGTCCTGCAGATGATCGCGACTTCGGCCGACGTCGACCTCGCGCAGCGCTCGCCGCTGATCCGGCACGAGGAGCACACGCGTCTGAAGCTCGCGCTCATCGACCGCAAGCGCGAAGTGCTCCTGGGACTCCGGGGCGCCGGCACCGTCGATGACATCGTCGTGCGCCGCATCTCGGCCCGCCTCGACCTCGAGCAGGTGCGTCTGCAGGGCATCGAGGAATACGACTGACCTGCGCACCTTCCCGGGCTGTGACGCCGTGTGACGACGCGATTCCGCAGGTTCGCGGGTGCCTGCCTAACGTATTCGAGTCCCCCAAGAGAGGAACCCCTTCCATGTCACGCCGCACCACTTCCGTCATCGCCGCGCTCGCCGCGGTCCCGCTCTTCGTCGCGCTCGCAGGATGCGCGACGGCATCGTCCGAATCCGGCTCCGGCAGCGAGGGATCGACCGAGAACGAGGTCGTGAAGATCGGCGTCGTCGGCAAGGCCGACGAGCAGTGGCCGGCGTTCGTCGAGGCCGCGGCCGACGAGGGCATCACCGTCGAGCTGGTCGACTTCGGTTCCTACGAGCAGCCCAACCCGGCGCTCACAGAGGGCGAGATCGACCTCAACCAGTTCCAGCACATCGTGTATCTCGCCGAGTACAACAACGCCTCCGGCGAGGATCTGACCCCGATCGGGTCGACCGCGATCTACCCGCTCGGCCTGTACTCGACCAAGTACGACGATGTGAAGGACATCCCGAAGGGCGAGACCGTCGCCGTGCCGGATGACGCCTCCAACCAGGCCCGCGCGCTGAACGTGCTGCAGCAGGCCGGACTCGTCGAGCTGAAGAGCGGCGGCACCCCGTACTCCGACCTCGCCGACGTGGACACCGAGAAGTCCGATGTCAAGGTCAAGGCGCTGGAGGCCGCGATCATCCCGACGTCGCTGCCCGACGTCGCCGCAGCGATCATCAACAACGACTTCGTGCAGGATGCCGGTCTCACGTTCGACGACGCGATCGCCCAGGACGACCCGGAGGATGCCAGCGCCCTCCCGTACGTGAACATCTTCGCCGCGCGCGCCGAGGATGCCGACAACGAGACCTACCTCAAGCTGGTCGAGATCTTCCAGACGAACGAGGACGTCCAGAAGGGCCTGCTGAAGTCGTCGGGCGACACCGCCGTGGCTCTGCAGACGCCGGTCGAGGATCTCGTCGCCTCGCTCGAGAAGGTCCAGAAGGACGCGGAGTCGAAGAAGTAGGACGTCGGGGGAATCCCACCTTCGTCCGATGAGGGAGAATCGGGTGGCGCGAAAAGCGTCACCCGATTCTTCGTTCCCGAAGCAGACCGGAGCAGCACATGCCGATCGTCACCCTGACGAACGTCTCCAAGACCTACCCGTCCCGCACCCGTGACGGGTCCGAGGTCGTCGCGGTCGACGACGTCACCCTCGAGATCGAGAAGGGCGACGTCTTCGGCATCATCGGATACTCGGGCGCCGGCAAATCCACGCTCGTGCGGCTGATCAACGCCCTCGAGCCGGCGACGAGCGGCACCATCACGGTGGACGGCGTCGACATCACCGCGCTCAAGGAGAGCGAGCTGCGCCGGGTCCGCGGCGGCATCGGCATGATCTTCCAGCAGTTCAACCTGTTCTCCTCGCGGAGCGTCAAGGCCAACATCGCCTACCCGCTCAAGCTCGCCGGCTGGTCCAAGGACGACATCGAGAAGCGGGTCGCGGAACTGCTCTCCTTCGTCGGTCTCGCCGACAAGGCCAAGGCCTACCCGGAACAACTCTCGGGCGGCCAGAAGCAGCGCGTCGGCATCGCCCGCGCACTCGCGACGGGTCCCGCGATCCTGCTCGCCGACGAGGCCACCAGCGCCCTCGACCCGCAGACCACGCATGAGGTGCTCGATCTGCTCAAGCGGGTCAACCAGGAGCAGGGCGTCACGATCGTGATCATCACGCACGAGATGGACGTCATCCAGACCATCGCCACCAAGGTCGCGGTCATGGAGAACGGCCGCGTGATCGAGCACGGCGACGTGTTCGACGTCTTCTCCGCCCCGCAGAATCCGGCATCCCAGCGCTTCGTCGGCACGGTCGTGAAGGGCGTGCCGTCGCCGTCCGAGCTGGCGGTGCTGCGCGAGCGCCACCGCGGACGCCTGGTGACGTTCTCGTTCCGCGACGGCGACTCGTCGCAGGCGCAGGTGTTCCTCGACCTCGCCGGTGCGGGCCTCGACTTCGAGCTCGTGTTCGGCGGCATCAACGACATCCGCGGGCGGGCCTTCGGGCATCTGACGCTCGCGATCCGCGGCGACGCGGCGGCGATCGACGGTGTCCTGGCCCGCATCGCCGAACGCGTCGAAGTGACGGAGATCGCCGCAGAGGAGGCCCGCTGATGGATCGTCTGAACGAACTGTGGCCCGAGTTCTGGGCGGCCGCGCTCGAGACCCTCTACATGACGTCGTTCGCACTCGTGCTCGGCGGCATCCTCGGGCTCGCGATCGGCATCATCCTGTACGTCACGCGTCCCGGCGGACTCGCGCAGAACCGGGTGATCTCGGTGATCGTGAACCTCGTGGTGAACTTCTTCCGTCCGATCCCGTTCATCATCTTCCTCGTGGTCGCCCAGCCGCTTGCGCGCGCGGTCGTGGGCGTGGGGATCGGGACGACTGCCGGGGCCTTCATCATCGGTCTCGCGGCCGCGTTCGCGATCGGGCGCATCGTGGAGCAGCACCTCGTCTCGGTGTCTCCCGGAGTCATCGAGGCGGCGCGGGCGATGGGTGCAGGTCCCTGGCGCATCCTCTTCACCGTGGCCATCCCGGAGTCGCTCGGTCCGCTCATCCTCGGCTACACGTTCATCCTCGTGGCGCTGATCGACATGACGGCCATGGCGGGACTCGTCGGCGGTGGCGGACTCGGTGCCTTCGCGCAGATCTACGGCTTCCGGCAGTTCGAGCCGCTCGTGATGTGGGCGGCGATCGTCCTGATCGTCGTGTTCGTGCACTTCGTGCAGATGCTCGGCACACGCCTGGCCCGCAAGGTCATGCGTCGCTGACGGGCGCTTCCTGTAGCGTGCGCCGGGTGGTGAACACCCGGTCCTTCCCGCTGATCGGGTCGACGAAGCGCAGCTCGCGCGCCAGCAGCTGCAGCGGGCGGTCGTAGTCGTCCGGCAGGTCGTCCTGCAGCTCGGGGTAGAAGCGGTCGTTGAGGATGCCGATGCCGAGGGCGGCGAGATGCACCCGCAGCTGGTGCATCTTGCCGCTGTGCGGGCGCAGCAGCGTGTGCACCACGCGGTCGTCGGCGCGGATCAGCTCGACGGCCGTCTCGGAGTTCGGCTCCTTGGCGTCGTCGACCTGCACGCGCACCTGGCCGCGGAGCTTCTCGATGTTGTTGCGGTACACGAGGGGGAACGCGGGGAGAGGCCGGTCCTCGGGAAGCGCGGAGACGGCCTCGTAGACCTTCTGCACCTGCCGCTTCTCGAAGAGCAGCTGGTAGGCGCCCCGGGTCGCGGGCCGCGTCGAGAACATCAGCAGCCCGGCCGTGGCGCGATCCAGGCGATGGATCGGCGCGAGGTCGGCGTTGTCGAGCAGGTTGCGCAGCCGCACCAGCGCGGAGTTCTGCAGGAACTTCCCGCCGGGCGTGGTGGGCAGGAAGTGTGGCTTGTCGACGACCACGAGGTGCTCGTCCTGGTGCAGGATCTCGATCTCGAACGGCATTCGGGTCTCGACCGCGGGCTCGCGGTAGTACCAGACGAACTCGACGCTGCCGAGCGGGGCGTCGCGGGGGACGGGCGAGCCGTCGGCACGGACGATGTCACCGCGGTCGAACCGTTCGCGCAGACGCTCGGGGTCGAGGTGGAAGAAGCGCTCGACCATGTACGCGGCGACGGTGGGCCAGGAGCCGCTGAGTGGCACGTGCAGCCGGGTCGCCCCGACGCCGTCGCGCACCGGGAGGGGAGAGGGCATGCCCATCAGTCGGCCTCCGGAGAACAGTGTCGCGGGTCGCGAACGGGATGCTCCCACCCTAAGCGACCCGCGCCGCCGCCTCCGTCGGTCAGTCGGCTCCCGCGGCGAGCCAGTCCTCGAACGATGTCGGCGCCACGCGGGCGTCGGGCGCGGGGAGGAGCACCTCGCCGGCGAACTCGACGCCCAGAGCGGCATCCCGCCAGGCGGCCCGCAGCGCAAGATCCTGGCCGCGCGCAGCGAGGGTGCGTCGAGCCATGTCGACCGCGTCCTCCGTGCGGGGTCCCGCGATGTCGAAGGATGCCGAGAGCGGTGCCGTCGCGGCGGTCGCGACCAGCGCGGCGGCGACGTCGGTCGGGGCGATCGGCTGCAGGAGCAGCGGCGGCACGATCGCCTCGCCGTCGACGACGGTCCACTCGGCGATCATCGCCGGGAAGTCGTGGAACTGTGTCGCTCGCAAGATCGTGAACGGCACCGCGCCCGCGATGACCTCGCGCTCCTGGGCGCGCTTGCCGTAGTAGTGCGGATTTCCGGCGACGGCGTCGAGCGCGGCGATCGACAGGGCGACGTGGTGACCGACGCCTGCCTCAGCCTCGGCGGTGAGAAGGTTGCGGGTGATCGTGGCGAACGCGTGCTCGGCCTCCGCGATGTCGGCGACCGGGGGATTGGTCGCGTCGATCACGGCATCCACGCCCTCCAGTCGCTGGCGCAGGCCGACGCCCGTGAGCAGGTCGATCCCCTCGCTGCGGCTCAGGGAGACGGCCTCGTGGCCTTCCCTTGCCAGCTCCGCCACGACCAGCCGTCCGATCCGACCCGTTCCACCTGCCACTGCGATGCGCATGTCCGCTCCTTAATCATGGATATTACGTGTCCACAATAGGCTGATGCGGATACACTGGGCAAGTGAAACTTCCGGAGACGTCCGAGTGGGTGCTGCACACGGTCGCCGTGATCGCGCAGCTTCCCGCGGGGTCGACCGTCTCTGGAGCGCAGCTGGCCGAGCACTTCGGCGTCCCCGGCCCGTACCTGTCGAAGCAGCTCGCCAAGCTCGTGCGCTCCGGCATCCTCACCGGCAGCACCGGTCCGCGCGGCGGGTTCCGTCTTGCCAGGGAGCCCGAGCGGATCAGCATCCTCGACCTCGTCACCGCCGTCGACGGCGCCGCGGACCCGTACGTCTGCCGAGAGCTGCGGCAGCAGGGGCGCGGGGCGGCACGTCCCGAGGACTGCACGCGGCCCTGCGCGCTCGCGGCGGTCATGCGTCGGGCGCACGAGGCGTGGCGCGAGTCGCTGGCCGGTGTCACGGTCGCCGAGATCGTCGCCGGCCTCCCCGCCGGGGTCCCGGAGAAGAACCGCAGGCTGCTTCTCGACGCCGCAGGCTGAGAAGCGCGATGCCCGGGCGTCGATGCTCAGGCGTCGATACTCACGTGTCGAAGCTCAGACTCAGCTTGCGCAGCAGCGCGGCGAGGCGATCCCGGTCCGAGCGCGAGAGCGCCTGCAGCAGATCGGCCTCGACGTCGACGAGACGGGTGATGGCGGCGTCCACACGGATGCGCCCGTCGTCGGTGAGCGTCACGAGCACGCTGCGTCCGTCGCCCGGGTCGGCCTCGCGGCGCACGAAACGGCGGCCGACGAGCCGGTCGATGCGGTTGGTCATGGTGCCGCTCGACACCAGGGTCTGCTGCAGCAGCTGCTTGGGCGAGAGCTGGAACGGCGTGCCCGCACGGCGCAGCGCCGACAGCACATCCCACTCCCAGTGCTCCAGGTCGCTGCGGCGGAACACGTCGCGGCGGGCGCGGTCCAGGTGGCGCGAGAGGCGGTCCATCCGGGAGAGCACCTCGAGGGGTGAGAAATCGAGGTCGGGTCGCTGCGTGTTCCACGCGCCGACGATCCGGTCGACCTCATCCGCCTCGCTCATCCGCCCATTATCGCGTGTGCGGCTCGTGCGCGACGGACGCCACGGGCAGCTCGAGGGTCATGAAGAAGCTGTACGGGTCGGGGAGGTACCGACCGAACGGGCCGGATTCCCGGAAGCCGGCCGCCGCGTACATCGCGCGCGCGGGGATGAAGAAGTCGTCGCTGCCGGTCTCGAGCGAGAGACGGCGGATGCCGCGCGACTGCGCATCGGCGAGGAGGAAGTTCAGCATCGACTTCCCGAGCCCGCGGCCGCGCAGCGCCGGATCGGTGCGCATCGACTTGAGCTCCTCATAGTCGTCCTCGACCGTGACCAGCGCACCGGTGGCGACCGGGCGACCGTCGACGGAGCCCGCGAACAGCCGCACGCCGGGGGCGAGCAGGCGCTCGAAGACGAGCGCGTGACGGCTCTCGGCGGGCGCGGTGTGCTCCAACTCCGCGTGGTGGGCGACCAGGAATTCTGCGAGGGCGGGGGTCGCCGACTCGACCTTTTCGATCACGATGCTCATGGGGTCAGCATTCCAGAGTCGTGTTTCGGAACCGTGACGGGGCGGGAGGGCCGACGTCCGCGCACATCGGAACACAGGCTGGGGCATGGCAGACTTGATCCGCGGCGCCCTCGTGGGCGGCGCGGTCCGCCGTGGTGTAATGGCAGCACGACAGCCTTTGGAGCTGTTAGGTCTAGGTTCGAGTCCTGGCGGCGGAGCATGACTGGGAACAATCTCGCCATCATCGTCCTCGCTGCAGGTCAGGGCACGCGCATGAAGTCGCGTCTGCCCAAGGTGCTGCACCCGATCGGCGGGCGTCCGCTGGTGGGGCATGTGCTCACCACGGCCGGGCGGCTGCAGGCCGCGCACATCGAGGTGGTCGTGCGGCACGAGCGCGACCAGGTGGTCGCCGCCCTCGCGAAGGACTACCCCGACGCGGTGTTCATCGACCAAGATGACGTGCCGGGAACAGGACGGGCCGTTCAGGTGGCGGTCGACGCGCTCCCCGAGGACTTCGACGGCGACGTGCTCGTGCTCTCCGGCGACTGCCCGCTCGCCGACGCAGACACCCTCTCCGCGTTCGTGGCGGAGCACCGCGCGTCGGGCGCTCCGGCGACGCTGATGACGGCACTGCTCGACGACCCGACGGGATACGGCCGCGTCGTCCGTGACGCCGACGGAGGTGTCGACCGCATCGTCGAGCAGAAGGACGCGAGTGCAGAAGAGGCCGCCGTCCGCGAGATCAACGCCGGGATGTACGTGTTCCGCGCCGAGACCCTGCGCACGTACCTGCCGCGGGTCGGCGTCGACAACGCGCAGGGCGAGATGTACCTGACCGACGTCCCCGGGCTGCTCCGTCGCGACGGCGACCGGGTGGCGGCATCCGTGGTCTCCGACATCGCGGTGACGTTCGGGGTGAACGACCGCGCGCAGCTGGCCGAGGTCGGTCGCCTGCTCAACCAGCGCATCGTGCGCCGCTGGCAGCTCGAGGGCGTCACCGTCATCGACCCGACCACCACCTGGATCGACGACGACGCGCAGCTCTCGCCCGACGTCACCCTCCTCCCGAACACGCACATCCTCGGTGCCACGGTCATCGCGTCCGGGGCCGTGATCGGACCCGACACGACCCTCGTCGACTGCGAGGTCGGCGAAGACGCGACCGTCCGTCGTACGGATGCCACCCTCGCCGTGATCGGGGCGGAGGCCACGGTCGGCCCGTTCTCGTTCCTCCGCGCGGGTACGGTCCTCGGCGCCAAGGGCAAGATCGGCGCCTACGTCGAGACGAAGAACGCCGAGATCGGCGAGGGCAGCAAGGTCCCGCACCTGTCCTACGTGGGTGACGCCACGATCGGCCGCGGTGTCAACCTCGGCGCGAGCACCATCACGGCGAACTACGACGACGTGAACAAGCACCGCACCGAGATCGGCGACGAGGTTCACACCGGCTCGCACACGGTGCTCGTCGCGCCCGTTAGGCTGGGAGCTGGCGCGAAGACCGGCGCCGGCGCGGTCGTCCGCAAGGATGTCCCGGCCGGCGCACTGGCCATGACCGTCGCACCCCAGCGCAACATCGAAGGCTGGGTCGCGAAGAACAGAGCAGGCACGGGCGCGGCGGATGCTGCGTCCCGCGAGAATTCGGCGGAATAGGCGGAGCATGGCGCGCAAGAAGAAGACGGTCGATCTGGATCGCGACAACGGCGTGGCTCCCGGCATCATCGCCAAGACGAAGAAGCGACTCGTCGTCGCCGGCGGGCGTTCGCACCCGGCACTCACGGCAGCGGTCGCCGAAGCGCTCGGCACGGAGATCGCCCCGGTCGAGCACCGCACGTTCGCGTCCGGTGAGATCTACGCCCGCTTCGAGGTTTCGATCCGCGGCGTCGATCTCTTCCTGATCCAGACGTTCGGCGAGCCGGTCAACGAGTGGCTCATGGAGACGCTCATCATGATCGATGCCGCCAAGCGCGCATCCGCCAAGCGCATCACCGTCGTCGCGCCGTACTATCCGTATTCGCGTCAGGACAAGAAGGGTCGCGGTCGCGAGCCGATCAGCGCCCGTCTCGTCGCCGACCTGCTGAAGACCGCCGGCGCCGACCGCGTCATGAGCGTCGACCTGCACGCCGCGCAGATCCAGGGCTTCTTCGACGGACCCGTCGATCACCTCTTCGCCAAGCCCGTGCTGCTGGACTACTTCGAGCGCACGCTCTCGCCGGCCGACCGCGAGATCCTCACCGTCGTCTCGCCTGACATGGGGCGTGTCCGCGTCGCAGACACCTGGTCCGACAGCCTCGGTGCTCCGCTCGCGATCATCCACAAGCGCCGTGACCCGAAGGTGGCCAACCAAGTCTCGGTGCACGAGATCGTCGGAACCGTCGAGGGGCGCACCTGCCTCCTCGTCGACGACATGATCGACACCGGTGGCACGATCGTCAAGGCCGCCCAGGCTCTCAAGGCGGCCGGAGCGCACCGTGTGATCGTCGCGGCGACCCACGCGATCTTCAGCGACCCGGCATCCGATCGCCTGCAGGACTCGTCGATCGACGAGGTCGTCATCACCGACACGATCCCGCTCACGGAGTCGCGTCGGTGGGACAGCCTCACGATCCTCCCGATCGCGCCGCTGCTCGCCCGTGCCATCCACGAGGTCTTCGAAGACGGCTCCGTGACGAGCATGTTCGGCGGCGACGCGTAACGCATCGTCACGGCACAGCCCGCGCATAGACACGGTGCTTACGGTCGAAAGGTCGACGATCCCGTCGACCGACACCGCGCCGGGAGGACCAGCATGATCCGCACGACCGTACCGACCTCTGTCCGCAAGGGATCCGCCATCCTCGGGATCGCGGGCCTGTTCGTCCTCGCCGGGTGCTCCGGCGCCACCGACGCGGATGATTCATCGAACGACGCCGGCAGCACGCCGGATGCCGGTTCGTCGGAGTCGTCGGGTGGCGACTCCACCGCCACCTACGAAGACGGCACCTACACGGCCGACGGCTCGTACCAGACCCCCGAGACGGTCGAGCAGATCTCCGTCACGCTGACCCTCGCCGACGGCGTGGTGACCGATGTCGAGGTCACGGGCGACCCGCAGGCACCCGAGACCGAGCAGTACCAGGGCCAGTTCATCGACGGCATCGCCGACGAGGTCGAGGGCAAGTCGATCGACGAGCTGAACGTCAGCCGGGTCGCCGGCTCGTCGCTCACCAGCGGCGGGTTCAACGACGCCGTCGAGTCGATCAAGGAGCAGGCCGCCGCCTAGGCGCCTGAGGCCGCATGGCGAGCTGGCGCTTCGAGGCGATCGGAACGCACTGGGAGATCGAGACGACCGATCCGCTCGCGGACTCCGTGCGTGCGGCGGTCGACGCCGAGATCGAGCGCTTCGACCGGGAGTGGTCCCGGTTCCGCGGCGACTCCGCGGTGACGCGGCTCGGACGCGAGGGCGGCTCCTTCGCATCACCGGACGCCGCTCCGATGCTCGACGCGTACCGCGAGCTCTCGGCGGCGACGGGCGGCGCCGTGAACCCGCTCGTCGCGGTCAGTCTCGAAGCCCTCGGGTACGACGCGGGCTATTCGCTCGTCGGCGGTGATCCGGTGCGCGCTCCGGACGCCTGGCAGGAGCAGGTGTCGTGGACGACCGCCGAGGTCACGGCATCCGTCCCGGCGCTCCTCGACGTCGGCGCGCTCGGCAAGGGGCGACTCGTCGATCTCGTGATGAGAGCGCTCGCGGACGTGCCGGGCGATGTGGTGGTCGATGCGGGCGGCGACATCCGGGTGCGTGGTGCGGCCGTGCGCATCGGGCTCGAGCATCCGTACGACGCCACGAAGGCGATCGGGGTCGTCGAGGTGCGCGACCAGGCACTGTGTGCCTCCGCCGTGAACCGGCGGGCGTGGGGGAACGGACTGCACCACGTACTCGACGCCCGCACGGGGCTTCCGGTGCGCGCGTGGGCGGCGACGTGGGCGCTCGCCCCCGACGCGATGACGGCGGATGCCGTCTCGACCGCGCTATTCTTCGACGGCGGACCGGAGCTCGCCGACGCCTGGGGCGTGGAATGGGTGCGGATGAGCACCGACGGCCGGGTGCAGCACTCGCCGGGATGCCCTGCGGAACTGTTCCTCACGGAGACGAAGACGCGCCCCACAGCAACGAATTAGGGAAGAGTGGAGAACGTGATCACCTCATTCGCCGCCGCACGTCAGCGGGTCCTCGCGGTTCTGGGCTCGCTCTCGATGTATCGCCTCGTGCTGTTCGCGCTGATCGCCCTCGCCGTCATCGCGTTCGTGCTCTCGCTGTTCGGCGTGATCGTCTCGCCCACGCCGCTCGAGATGGTGGCGTCGTTCCTGGTGCTCGCGATCGTGATCTCGCTCGTCGACGCCGCAGCCCAGCGCATCCTGCGGCTGCCGTGGCGCATCGAATCCTCCCTCGTCACGGCGCTGATCCTGCTGTTCGTGCTCCGCCCCGGTCTCGAGCTCGGCGCGCTCCTCGGACTCGCCCTCGCCGGAGCCGTGGCGAGCGTGTCGAAGTACCTCATCGCGTGGCGCGGTCGACACATCTTCAACCCGGCGGCGTTCGGTGCGGCGGTCGTCTCGATCCTCGGCGCATTCGGAGCGTTCGAGTGGCTGGGCACGTCGTCGTCCTGGTGGGTCGGGACGCCCGTCCTGACGATCCCCGTGCTCGTCCTCGGTCTCGCCGTGCTGTGGCGCACCGAGAAGGTGCGGGTGGTGCTGATCTTCGTGCTCGTCGCCGTCGTCACCGCGGTCGTGCGCCAGGGCGTGCAGGCCGCGCAGTTCGACATCGACTTCGATGTGCTCACCGCGCTGCAGTTCGCGGTGCTGCAGTCGCCGTTCCTGTTCCTCGGGGCGTTCATGCTCTCCGAGCCGCTCACGCTTCCGCCGCGTCGCCGCCAGCAGTTCGCGGTGGCCGTCGTGGTGGGTCTCCTCGCCGGGTGGCCGATCTCGGTCGCCGGCCTGTTCACGCTCGGCCAGGAGCGGGCTCTCCTCATCGGGAACCTGGTGGCCTTCGCGTTCGCACTGCGGGGGTCGGTGCGACTCGTGCTCGAGCGGCGGGACTTCATCACCCCGACCGCGCAGGAGCTGACCTTCCGGGCCAAGGGCCGGGTCCGATTCCTCCCGGGGCAGTACCTCGAGCTCGACGTCCCGCATCACCGCCCCGACGCGCGCGGCACCCGGCGGGAGTTCAGCATCGTGTCGGCGCCGGCCGACCTGCCGACGCTGCGGATCGCGTACAAGAACGGCGACCAGAAGCATCCGTCGAGCTACAAGCGGGCCCTGGCCGCCGCCGAGCCCGGCGCGACGTTCGCGGTCACGGGAACCTGGGGCGATTTCATCCTGCCGCGCGGCGACCATCCGGTGCTGATGGTCGCCGCCGGGATCGGCGTCACGCCGTTCGTCTCCCAGTTGCGTCAGCTTCAAGCGGCGGGGCAGCAGCGTGACGTGGTGCTCGTGTACGTGGCATCAGAGGCGTCCGAGCTCGCCTTCCGCGATGAGCTCGCCGCGACGGGCGTGCGCACGGTCGTGTTCACCCGCGACGAGCCGCTCGACCTGCCCGCGCACTGGTCCTGGGCGCGGGGCGCACGACTGGATGCCGAGACCCTCGAGCGCACGGTGCCCGATCTCGCCGCCCGCCATGCGTTCATCTCCGGGCCGCCGCGCCTGATCGCCGACCTCGCCCCCGCGCTGCAGAAGGCCCGCGCCCTCACGACCGACGCCTTCGCCGGCTACTGATCCATCCCGTCCCACCCCATCCGTCCCACCCCACCCGTACCTCCCGTCCGTCCCGCCCGTCCCGTCCCGTCCGTCCCGTCCCGTCCCGTCCGTCCGTCCCCGCCCGTAGGTACACCTGTCGGGAGTACGCACGGATGTCGGACGAATCGCCGCGAGATGCCCCGACATCTGTGCATCCTCCCGACGAGTGTGCGGCGCATCCCCTTCTGCACATCCCGGATTCGCCTCGGATCGCCCCACAACGGCGGCATCCAGCTCGCTCAGTCCGTTGGGAGCATCAGGATCGGTGGATGCTCAGCGCTCAATCCGCGACCGACCGGCACGGCGGTGTCGTGCGGGGAACCCTGCTCGAGAAGTACGGAATCACTCGTCGGATGCGGGCGGATGCTGTTCGCGCCGACACCTTGATCCGCGTGAGAGCGGGCGTGTTCGCCGACCCGAATGCGGATACGAGCCTCGTGGAGGCAGCGGCGCACGGCGGGGCCCTCACCTGCGCCCACGCGTTGCGCCTGCACGGCGTCTGGGTGCTCAACCCCGGCGGCCCCGTTCACGTCTGGCTCGGCGCGAAGGGCCGCGTTCATCACGAGAAGTGTGAGTGCGTCGCGCACTATGACGCGGGTCACGCCGGTGTCGGACTCGCCCCGTTGGAGGAGGTGCTGATCCACGTCTACCGCTGTGCCGGAGACGAGGCGTTCTTCGCCGCTCTGGAGTCCGCACTGGTGCAGCAGAAGATCAGCGGTGCGGCACTGCGCCGGATTCGCCGTCGACTACCGGCCCGCGCGCACTGGCTCGTGGACCTCGCGCGATCGGATGCCGACAGCGGTCTCGAATCGCTCCTGCGGTTGCGTCTGCACCTGCACGGCATCAGCTTGGACTGCCAGGTGACCATCCCGACCGTCGGGCGAGTGGATTTCGTGCTCGATGGGCGCCTGATCCTCGAGGCCGACGGGAAAGGCAACCATGATGTCCCCGCGCATCGCCACCGTGATCTCGTGAGGGATGCCGCGGCGTCGGCTCTCGGCTACGAGACGCTGAGGTTCGACTACGCGCAGATCGTCCACGCCTGGCCTACGGTCGAGGCCGCCGTGCTCGCCGCCATCACCCGCCTGCGTGCGCGCAGCTGACGCCTTCGGTAACCCCTGCCTGTACGGATGTCGGGAGATCGGACGGATATCGGACGACTCGCCGCGGTATCTTCCGACATCCGTGCTTTCTCCCGACATGTGTGCGACCAGGAGCGCGGGGATCGCAGGACGCCGCGGGTTACGCGAGTGGAGGGGATCCGGCTCACGCCTCGGGCGCGACATCTCCGGCGGCCGCGGGGGTGACCGGGATGCGTACCGTGAAGGTGGTGTCGCCGGGCTCGCTGGCCACCGAGATGACGCCGTGGTGGCCCTCGACGATGGCCTTGACGATCGCGAGGCCCAGTCCGGTTCCCCCGGTCTGACGGGCCCGGGAGCTGTCGCCGCGGGCGAAGCGTGCGAAGAGCTCGTCTCGGATGGCGGGGTCGATGCCGGGGCCGTCGTCGTGTACGCGCAGCACGGCATCGTCGCCCTCCCTCGCGACGCTCAGCGTGATCGTGGTGCCGGCCGGCGTGTGCGTGCGGGCGTTCGCGAGGAGGTTCGCGACGACCTGGTGCATCCGCCCGGCATCGCCGACGACCGTCACCGGCTCGTCTGGCACCTCGATGCTCCAGTGGTGGTCGGCCGCCGTCGGGCGGGCATCCGAGAGACCTTCCAGCGCGAGCTGGGCGAGGTCCACCGTGCCGTAGACCAGCTCCTGACCCTCGTCGAGCCGCGCGAGCAGCAGCAGGTCCTCGACGAGGCGGGTCATCCGCAGGGACTGCGCCTGGATGCGCTCGAGCGACGAGGTCGTGCTCTCGATGACCTCGGGGCCCTGCTCCGCGGCCGGATGCCGATGCAGTGCGCGCAGCGACAGCTCCGAGTAGCCGCGGATGGAGGCGAGCGGCGTGCGCAGTTCATGACTGGCGTCGGCGACGAACCGTCGCATCCGCTCCTCGTTCTTCTGCCGCGAGGCGAGCGACGTGTTCACGTGATCGAGCAGCTTGTTCAGCGACGCACCGACGAGACCGGTCTCGGTGCGCGGATCGGCTTCGGATGCCGGCACGCGCTCGGTGATGGTCACCTCGCCCCGATCCAGCTGCTGGTTCGCGACCCTGGTCGCCGTGAGCGCGACGGCCCGCAGCGGGCGCAGGCTCACCCGGATGGTGATCGCGGTGGTCAGCGCCAACAGGATCAGACCGCCGATGGTGGCGAGGGCGATCACGGTGAGCAGCTGCGTGAGCTGGCTCTGGATCTCGTCGCGGGGGAGCCCGGTGATCACGACGACGCCGTTGGTCGCGGGCAGGGCCATGATCCGGTAGGAGCCGAGGTCGGTGAGGGACACGGTGGCGACCGACGTGCCCTTCAGGGACAGTGCGATCTCCGCCAGCTGCGTGCTGCTGAGTGGCTCCAGGGATCCGGTGAGTTCCTCTCCCGACGAGTTCTTCGCGACCACCCCGCTGAAGCCGGTGACAGGGCTCGAGACCACGAACACGAGTCCGGCCGGCGGTGACGCCGTGGGGCCGGAGAGGACGTTCTGCGCCGTGGCAGAAGATGGTGCGAAGGCTCCGGTCCGATCCGCCAACTGGTGCGCGTAGGTGCTCAGCTTCTGGTCGAGCTGGTCCTCCATGGTCTTGCCCAGCGTGGCGCTGGTGATGACGGCGACGATGATGAGGATCAGCGACACGAACCCGATCACGGCGGTCATCAGCCGTGTCTGCAGGCTCATCGGCCGCCTCATCATCGTCGCTGAGCTCACTGCGGAGCCTTGATCATGTAGCCGACGCCGCGGACGGTGTGCAGCAGCGGCGTGCGGCCGGCGTCGATCTTCTTGCGCAGGTACGAGATGTACAGCTCGACCACCGACGACTTGCCGCCGAAGTCGTAGCTCCAGACCCGGTCGAGGATCTGCGCCTTCGACAGCACGCGCCGTTCGTTGCGCATGAGGTAGCGGAGCAACTCGAACTCGGTCGCGGTGAGCTCGATCTCGGTGCCGTCGCGCACGACCTCGTGGCTGTCCTCGTTGAGCGTGAGGTCCGCGACACGCAGGATCGACTGTCCGTCGTCGGTGGTCGCGTGGCCGGTGCGGCGGATGATCGCGCGCAGCCGTGCGATGACCTCCTCCAGGCTGAACGGCTTGGTGACGTAGTCGTCGCCGCCCGCGGTGAGGCCGGCCACGCGGTCGCCCACGGCATCCTTGGCGGTCAGGAACAGCACCGGAACGAGGTTCCCCGACTCGCGCAGCCGCTTCAACACGGACATGCCGTCCAGGTCGGGCATCATGATGTCGAGCACGAGCGCGTCGGGTTCGAAATCGCGCGCGACCTGGAGCGCTTCCAGACCGGAGGATGCCGTGCGCACCTCCCAGCCCTCCATGCGCAGGGCCATCGCGAGCAGGTCGGTCAGCATCTGCTCGTCGTCGACGGCGAGGATGCGCAGGGGGGTGCCGTCGGGGCGGCGCAGTTCGGGCAGGTCGCTGGTCATGTCCCTATTCTGCGGAATCTCCTATGTGATTTCTATGGAGATCGCTATGTGTTGTCTGGGAGGGCCCGGGCGCGGTCACACCAGCCGTTCGTCGGGGAGGGCGAGGAAGTCGATGCCGGCTTGCAGGGCGAGCCGGTCCGACAGCTCGCCGATCTCGCCGGGAAGGTGCCCCGCGGCGCGGACGCTCAGGCGACGCGGCCCTGTCAGCGCGTGATAGACGGCGAACTGGCCCCGGGGATCGACGGCCGGATCCTGCACCGCCGCGGTCACGTGCACGGGAATCCGGAGCCTCCGTGCCGCGATCGCCGCGTCGAAGTAGTCGAGCACCGGCCGCACCTCGGGGTGCCGCTGCAGATGCTGACGCACGGCCTCCCCGCTTCCCGTGCACCGGCGCGTGAGCCGCACCTCGTGGTCGCCGAAGCTCGGTACGTCCAGCACGGCGCGGCGGAAGCGTGCATCCCAGGGGAGTGCGAGCGCGCCGATGCCGCCGCCGAAGCTCCCGCCGCTGAAGTCGAGGGCACCCGCCACCGCGGGCGCCACCTCGCGCAGGACGGTGGCTGCGCGCCAGATGTCGGCCGCGCTGAAGCGGTGCGAGTAGGTGTCGCGGTGGCCGATCCCGGCGAGGACGTGCTCGTCCGGGAGGGCGGGGAAGCGGCTCGGAGTACCGACGTGCGTGCCGGGTGCGACCGGGAAGATCGCGGCGGTGTCGCCGGGCACCCGGTCGAGGTCGGGCGCGGTGCGGCCGCCGTAGCCGTGTCCGACGACCAGCCCACGAGGCGCATTCCCGAGCGTGTGCGGCAGCATGACGTATGCCGCGGCGGCCTCGTCGGCCGAGGAGCGGAAGCGGATCTCCGAGATCCGGTGCGTCTCGGTGGGAGCGAGCTCGCGGGTGAGCTCCCACGCCACGGGACCCGTGCCGAACTCCTGGAAGGTCGCGCGCCAGAAGTCGTCGAAGTCGTCCGGCTCGTGGGGTGGCGTGGGCCGGTTCAGCAGCGCGCTCAGCGAGTACTCGGTCAGCTCGACGGGAGGATCCTGGGGCACCGCATGTGTCCTTTCGGGTGGTTCTGCCTGCTCGACGTTACCGGCGTGGCGCGACGAGGCGGCGCCGCGGCCCGTGAAGCCGACGCATTGACATGATCGCATACGGATTGCAGTATGTGCATCATGGATTCAATGCCTGGCGATGGAGCCGATGACAATCCTCTGCTGTGGAGCCGACGCTCCATGTTGCGAGCACTCATGATCGCGGGAGTGCTTCCCCCGGTGCTCGGCTCGTCGTTCGGAGCCGCCCCCGCAGCGGCGACGGAGCTCACGACGACGACCGGCGCGTACGCCGATGCCCTCCGGCGGCTCGACAAGCCGAACCTGGCGTTCACGCAGGTCGCGCAACTGGTCGGGCAGAACCACCGGATGACCTTCCACCAGGCCACCTGGGACGGCGGGGCCACGATCGTCCGCGACCTCGAGGTCGCGCACAACGGCGGATGGCTGCAGGTCACAGATCCGGCGCACCGCTTCGACGAGCAGTGGCTCGTGCTGGAGGGGACGTTGCCGTCGGGCAGCGCGCCCGAGCTCTACGGACCGCTGGCGCCGAGCTGGCTCGGTTTCACCTCGTACCAGGTGCTCGGCTCGCAGGCCATCGAGCTGACCACGAGCACCGACGACGTCGATCTGGTCGTCCGCTGGCGTCTGGAGGGCGCCCATCCCGAGGCGCACTATGTGCTGACCGCCAAGACCGCCGGCGACTACATCGTCGGATATCAGAGCCAGGACGCGAAGTCGCTCGACGATCTCGACGAGGTGCTGTGCGGGTCGTATCAGCATGCGCTCTCGGTGCTCGACGGGTCCGCGCCCCTGGGCGCGTGGGAACTCTTCGCGCCGATGGCGCTGACGCAGTACGCGGTGGGTGACGTGGCCGTCACCTCGGGGGTGTACCTGCCCGCCGAGGTCGCCGAGTTCGTGCACGAGCGGCAACTGATGGCCGACCGGCAGCCCTACGGGATGAGTCTGCGCAACGACAGCCTCGACATCGTGCCCAGCATGTACGCACCGCAGCCGGGCCTGCGCACGGCTATGGCCGTCGGCGAGCAGCGCGGCTTCGCCTTCGGCCTCGCGGCCCGCCCGGACACGCTGTACGGCACGTACTCGCAGCTGTGCCGCAACGAGTACGGCCTGACGGCCTACCGTCGCAACGTCTACGACCGGTCGCTCACCGACGCCGTGCACGCGATGGCGGCGCTGATCGCGGTGGAGCCCGACGGTGACGACTCCGTCGACTACATCCCCTCGTACTCCGGATGGTGGAACCGCGCCAAGGGGTTCGTCGACGTGGAGAACGAGGATGCCGTGCGCGCCGCGGCCAGCGGCGTCGTGCTCGCGGCGCACTATCTCACCGGCACGGCCGACGGCATGCTCTACGACCGCCGCGCCCGGCCGCTCGTCGAGTACCAGCTCTCCCGGAAGGGCATCGGGCACACGCCGATGATCGGGAGCCCGGTCTACAACGACACGAGCCAGTACCGCATCGGCAGGATCCCCACGGATGCCGTGAATCTGGCGTCGCTCTACCAGCTGACGCACGGCCGCAACGCCGGCATCCAGCGGCTCGCGGTGAAGGCGACCAAGGCCGGCGTCGTCGGGCAGAGCAGGGCGCCGTTCTCGAACGCGCTCGCGACCTACCGGATCACCGGGGATCCGGCATACCTCGCGGAGGCGACGTTGATCGCCCGCCGCTACTCGCAGGAGCAGATCCTGGAGCCGTACCGCAGCAACGGTCAGCCGCCCGGCGGGTTCGCGTACAGCTTCTCGAAGTACTGGGTCGACCTCCTGGAGATGTTCGAGGCGACGGGCGAGAACGAGTTCCTCGACGGCGCGTATCGGGAGGTCCAGCGCTTCATCACGCAGACGGCGGTCCGTCCGGTCCCAGGTGGCACGGTCACGGTGCCGGCCGGCCACGTGATCAAACAGCAGTACGACTGGGAGTCGCGTTCGTCGCTGCCGTCGTACCCGACCACGAACGTGCCGACCGAGACCGTCCCGGCCTGGTACGTGTCTCCCTCGGGCCTCACGTTCGAGGCGCTCTCGTCGTTCAAGCTCGGCGTCAGCACGCTGACCGACCCGGGCGGGGGCTACGTGTTCAACCCGTGCTGGGCGGGAGCCCTGCTGCGGCTGGCGCATCACACCGGCGACGAACTGCTGGCCGACATCGCCCACAACATGGTGATCGGCCGGTTCACGACATACCCCGGCTACTACGGCCGACAGTTCCAGGTCGCGCACATGAAGCCAGACTTCGCGACGAGCGGCCCGGTGGGCATCACCGGCTACTACTTCCATCACGCGCCAGCCCAGCTCGGTCTCGCGATGGACTACCTGCTCAGCGAGAGCTTCTACCGCAGCGGCGGCGCGATCGAGTTCCCGCACGTGTTCGAGGCCGACTTCGCCTACTTCAAGTTCTTCGCCTACGGTCATGCGCCCGGGACGTTCTTCGGCGAGGACGGCGTCTGGCCGTATCTCCCTGCGAGGCTGATCTCCGTCTCGAACCCGCTCGTCAACTGGATCGGCGGCGTCGGCAACGATGCTCTCTACGTCAGTCTCACGAACTCCGCCGGTGAGGCGCAGCAGGTGATCGTCGACCTCTCGACCGAGCTCACGGGCATCCCGCGGAGCTTCTCGGGCGCGGTCGAGCTGGTGACCGCGAACGGCAGCCGGTCCACCGGCGCGGCCGTCAGCGGCCGGGTCACCGTCAGCGTGCCGGCGCGCGGGCTCGTCGCCCTCGTCATCCGGAACGTGGACGTGCAGCGCCCGGGTCTGCCGTTCGACGACGTGGCCGACCACGGACGCGACAGCTTCCACGAGGTCGACACCGACCCCGCCACCGACTACGGCGTCGCCCGCGGGATGCTCCTGGTGCGGCCCGACGGTCAGGGATACGACGCCTACGTGCAGATCGACACCGAGCAGCAGGCGACGCTGTCGTATCGCATCGGCGGCGGGCCGGTGAAGCAGGCTCCCGCGAAGGCCTATCCCTACGAGTGGACGATCCCGGTCGATGACCTCACCGACAAGTTCCGCTACACGATCACCACGGGCGGGACGACCACCGACGAGGTGACCCTGCGGCTGCCGGCCAGGATCAGCGGAGCCAACCCCGGAATCGTCGGCGACGTGATCGCGCAGGCGACGGGCACGGCCGGGGACCGCGTCCCGTTGACCTTCGAGGTGCGCAACGCCACCGCGGATCCGATCACCGGCGCCATCGCGGTGACCCTGCCGACGGGGTGGCAGCTCGACGGGACGGTGCCGGCGATCACGGTTCCCGCAGAGGGCTCCGCACGGGTGGAATCGGCGGCGGTCATCGCGACCGCGGCACCGCTCGGCGAGGTCGACGTCGCGGCGACCCTGACGGTCGCGGGGGAGGACCCCGTGAAGCTGCGCGCGGCGGCGATCGAGGTGATCGACCGGCGACGACTGGTCTCCCTCACCTCGGATGTCGAGATCGTCAGCGGGCCCGGCGCGGTCGCCAAACTCACTGCCCTCGTCATCAACACCGGGGTGACACCGCTGCAGGGCACCCTGGCTCTGTACGGGGTCAGCGGATGGAGCGTGGGGCAGCAGAGCACGAGCATCACGGTGCCGCCGCGATCCGACCTCACCCACACCTGGACGGTGACCGCGGGTTCCGGCGTCGCGCCCGGATCATCGACGCGGTTCGAGGCGCGGCTCGATCAGACCCTGCGCCGGGGCGTGCTCGTGCGCGTGGCCGACGAGGGCGTCATCGCACACACCCAGTCCCCGTGGCCGGGCTACCTGGAGTCCGGCAACTGGTACCCCAGCGGACTCTCGGGATGGAACGGCACGCGCACGCGGTACAGCGACTCCGACTCGGTCGGCAGCACGGTGACGTGGAACGTGGAGCTGCCGGAGGCCGGTCTCTACCGGGTCTCGGTCTGGTACCCCACGAACTCGACGACCACGACCTCGGCGGCATACGTCGTGGAGCACAAGGACGGCAGCTCCGAGGTCATCGTGGACCAGACGCAGGGCGCGGCGGCCTGGCGTTCGCTGGGCTCGTTCCGCTACGCCGCGGCAGCGACCGGCACGGTGCGGCTCGAGGTGCGCAACGCCAGCATCCACCGGGTCAGCGCCGCGCAGTTCGTGCGCATCGGGAACTGACGCGAAAGAACGGGTGGGCGGGCCGGAGAGATCCGGCCCGCCCACCCGTTATACATCGGATGTCGATGCGGGTCAGTGCCGCACGTACTCCTGGATCGCGTCCTCGTCGACGGTCACGCCGAGGCCGGGGCCGGTCGGCACCACGAACCCGCTGTCCGCGCGGACCTCGAGCGGGGTCGTCAGCAGACGGTTGGCGACGGGGAGGGTGAACGGCTGGTACTCGAACGCGAGGAGCGACGCGGCGCTCGCGGCGACATGCACACCGGCGGCCATCGCGATGCCGAACGCGGCCGAGTGGTGCGGGGCGACCGGCACGTGGAAGGCGTCGGAGACGGCCGCGATCGCGAGGCCCTCGGTGATGCCGGTGCGGCCGATGTCGGGCTGCGTGAGGCCCACCGCGCGGCGGGTGAGCCAGTCCGTGAACTCGAAGCGGCTGCGCATCGCCTCGCCGATCGCGATCGGGGTGGCGAGGGCGGTGGCGAGGTCGTGATGCCCCTCCACGTCCTCCGGGGCGAGCGGCGCCTCGAAGAACCAGGCTCGCCGGTCGTCCAGCTCGCGACCGAGCGCACGCGCCTCGCCGAGGCGATACGTCCAGTGCGCGTCGAGCGCGACGTCGAGGTCGGGGTGCACGCCGCGGACCGCGTCGTAGGTGGCCAGGTCGGTGCGGATGTCGACGCCGAGATGCAGCTTGATACGGCGAACGCCGCCCTCCACGAGCTCTGCGGCCTTCTCGGCGCGCTCGACATCGTCGACGCCGCGTATGCCGGAGACGTAGGTCGGCAGCACCTCGTGGAAGCGTCCGCCGGCGAGCTCGGACACCGAGAGGCCGGTGGCGTGGCCCCAGAGGTCCCAGAGCGCGATGTCGACCGCGGCCATCGCGTCGGCCTGGTGCCCGGTGAGGTGCCCGCGCTCGCGCATGGACTCCGTCATGCGGTGCCAGAGCGTGCGCACCGAGCGCGGGTCCTCGCCGAGGATCAGCGGGGTGAGCAGGTTGTCGACGATCGCCGCGGCCACGACCGGGGCGACGGGCGCGAGGGCCTCGCCCCAGCCGATCAGACCGTCATCGGTCTCGATCTTGACGAGCAGCGTCTCGTAGCCGGGGGAGTACAGGCTCCGCCACGGCGGGCGGATCACGTAGCCACGATGATCGACTGCGGTGTCGCCGGCATACGAGTTGTTGGCATCCTCCTTCGACAAGTAGAGGGGGAAGGTCTGGACGCGCGTGATCTTCACAGGGGTCTCCAATAGACGGGGTGGTCGAACGGCCGGCGGCAGGTGCCGTCGTCAGAGGTGGGGAAGCCGCATCGCGGCCGAGGTCAGAGTGCCGCGAACGCCGATGCGGTCCGGGAGGGGCTGTACCCGAGGGCCACCGAGATCTCGTCGGCTGCTTCGATGAGCTGCAGGGCGAGTTCCTGATGCGGTGCGTGCAGGTCGAGCACGGAGAGGGGGCCGCTGGCCGAGATGCCCGCGACGATCTCACCGGCCCGGTTGCGGATCGGCGCGGCGATGCAGGCACGGCCGAAGGCCAGCTCCTCGATCTCGGTCGCGTAGCCGCGGCTGCGTGTCTCGTCGAGAGCGGTCTGCATGGCGGCGCGGTCCACGATCGTGTGCGGCGTGAAGCGCTGCGGCGTCTGCGCGAAGTACTCGTCGACCTGCGCGTCGGACATGCCCGACAGCAGGGCCTTGCCGATGCCGGTGGCGTGCAGCGGCCCGGTGCGACCCGCCATGGCGAACGACTTCGGTGCAAGCGCGCCTTCGAAGTTGCAGAGGTAGGTGAAGGTGAAGCCGCTGAGCTCGGCCACGTTCACGCCGATCTCGATCCGGCGCGCGAGGTTCTGCGCGATCTGCCGCGAGGCGCGGAAGATGGGAGAGCCGTTGATCGCGACCGTGCCCAGCGACACTGCTGCGGGGCCGAGGCGGTACAGGCCCGTGCGGGCGTCCTGCACCACGAACTTCATGCGATCGAGTGCCGACATCATGCGCGAGACGGTGGACTGGCCTAGGCCGGTCAGCGTGCACAGCTCGGAGACCCTCAGCTCGCCGGATTCCTCCGTGAAGCAGGCGAGCAACGACATCGCCCGTTCGACGGTCTGCGTGCCGCCTACCGATTCCGATGCCATGGTGACTCCTCCTTGGTGATGTGGCCGCATCTGCGACGCTGCGGCTCGTCGCCGCTGCCAGTCATCCTATTCAGCGAAATGGCTTCGAGCAACACAAATGTGGGTGTCTTATGCATTTTGTGGATTTCGCATCCGCATTGTGGTTAACTGGCCGCACGTCGACGTTGACGACTGTGACGACGACGCGCAGGGCCCTCCGGGGTCGTCTCTACTGGAAAGTGACTGCAATGCAACAAGCCATACTCGAGCGGCCCGCGGAGAGCGAGCAGAAGGCTGTCGAGCCCCGCTCCGGGCGACGCTCCACGCTGGGCGCGAAGGATCGCACCTTCGGTTTCATGATCGCACTTCCCGCGGTCCTCCTGTTCCTCGTGATCGCGATCTTCCCCCTCGTGTCGAGCATCTTCACGAGTCTGTTCGACCAATCGCTCCTGCGCCCCGAGCGCACGTTCGTGGGCCTCGACAACTATGCGGCGGTCTGGGACGAGTTCTTCGCCCGTCTCGGCACCACCCTCGTGTTCGCCTCGCTCGCGACGGTCTTCCCGCTCATCCTCGGTGTCGCCCTGGCGCTGCTGCTGAACGCCCGCATGCGCGGACGGAACATCCTCCGCGGCGCCCTCATGCTGCCGTGGCTGCTGCCCGGTGTCGTCGTGTCCTTCCTCTGGGCGTGGATCTTCAACGACAGCTACGGCGTGGTCAACCACGTCCTCGCGACTTTCGGACTGCCCGAGATCAGCATGCTCGGCACCCCGACCGGCGCCATGGCCGCCGTGGTCATCGCCAAGACCTGGCACTCGTTCCCGTGGATCATGGTCGTCGCCCTCGCCGTCCTCCAGACGCTGCCGAGCGAGCAGATCGAGGCCGCCACCATCGACGGCGCCACGCGCGCCCAGCGGTTCCGCCATATCTCGCTGCCGCACATCGCCGGCCCCGTCACCCTCGTCGCAGTGCTCGAGTTCATCTACAACTTCGGCAACTTCGACACCATCTTCGTGATGACCGGCGGCGGGCCCGGCAACTCGACCACGACGCTCGCGGTCAGCCTCTACGATCTCGCGTTCGGCAGCTACGAACTCGGCAAGGCCTCCGCGATGGGCGCCCTCTGGCTCGTCCTGCTCGCGATCATCACGAGCGGATACCTGTTCCTCAACCGTCGGCTGGAGAAGTGATGCGCCGTAGTCGTGATGTGGGGGAGTCGATCATCCGCCCCCACCTGTCCATCCCGGGACGCGTCCTGCTCCTGCTGCTGGCCCTGTTCGGCCTGCTGCCGGTCTACTGGCTCACGGCGACCGCGTTCACGAGGAAGGAGGACGTCTTCTCCGCGGATCGTCCGTTCTTCCCGGTCAATCCGACGATCGAGAACTTCGTCGGGTTCTTCCAGAACGACCTCCTGCTGAAGAACCTCCTGAACAGCATCATCGTCTCCACCGGCACCGCCCTGCTCGCGGTCCTCGTCGGCGGCCTGATGGCTTACTCGCTCTCGAAGTTCCGTTACCGCGGCCGCAACGCGATCATGTTCATGTTCCTCATCGGTCAGCTCATCCCGGGCGCGCTGCTGCTCATCTCGCTGTACCTGATGCTGAGCTCGGCCGGACTGCTCTACACCTACACGGCGCTGATCATCTCGTTCACGACGTTCACGCTGCCGCTCGCGGTGTTCCTGCTGAAGGGCATCATCGACGCCCTCCCCGACGACATCCTCGAGGCGGCCAAGGTCGACGGTCTCTCGCGCACCGGGACGATGTTCCGCATCGTGTTCCCGCTCGTGGTCCCCGGGCTCATCACCGCGGGCATGTTCGCCTTCATGCGCGGCTGGAGCGACCTGCTCTTCGCCCTCACCCTCGCCGGACCCGACAAGCAGACGCTGCCGGCGGGTCTGACGCAGGCGTTCATCCGCGAGGGCACCGCCGACTGGCCGGCCCTCATGGCGGCGTCCCTCATCACGTCGCTCCCGCTCGTCATCATCTTCGTCCTCCTGCAGCGCTACTTCGTCTCCGGTCTCGCCGCCGGGGCGGTCAAGGGGTAGCCATGCGTCTCCCGAAATGCTCTACCCCCATCACCTCGAAGGAGCAGTCTCCATGACCATCTCGAACTCACAGCTGAGCCGCCGAGCCTTCCTCGGAGGCGGCACCGTGCTCGCCGCATTCGGTGCACTCGCGCTCGCCGGGTGTGCGACGCCCGCCGCACCCGGCGCCGGTGCCGGAGGCGCCTCGGCGGGCGGCGCGACGGAAGCTGCGACGATCAACTTCTACGGCAACTCGCTCGGCGAGGAGGCGCTGAAGTCCGCGTGGCAGGGGATCCTCGACGGGTTCTCGAAGAAGGAGGGCGTCAAGGTCGCCCCGGTCATCTACCCGTACGACCAGGCGGCCACGCAGCTCGCCCTCACCGGACGCTCCGGCAACCTCATGGGTGTCGGTCAGTCGGGCGGGTGGCAGGTGCTCACCCCGATGAACATCCTCGCCGACCTCACCGACCTCGCCAAGGGTCTCGGCATCCCGCAGGGCGTGCTCGACTCGTACACGATGGACGGCAAGCTGCTCGTGCTGCCGCTGACGGCCGCCGGCATCGGCATCATCACCAACGGGGAGATCGCGAAGAGCGTCGGCATCAAGTCGGGCATGACGGTGGAGCAGTTCGCCACCGCCCTCGAGAAGATCAAGAAGCAGGACAAGTCGCTGATCCCGTACGCCGCGGTCACGAAGAACCCCGACCTGAAGGACTCGGTCCCGTGGATGTGGGGCTTCGGCAGCGACGTGGTCACCGACGACCTCAAGTGCACGCTGGGCGACGCCGAGAGCGTCGAGGCCGTCACCTGGTACAAGTCCCTGCAAGACCAGGGCCTGACGCAGACGAACGTCGCCCGCAGCGATGCCCGCATCCTGTTCGCCAGCGGCCGGGCTGCGATCTACGACGACGCCCCGCTCGCCTCGACCTTCGTCAAGACGAACGGTGCCGCGCAGAACATCATCGACAACATCGGGGCGATCTCTCGTCCGACCGTCGGTGGCAAGGACTCCTTCAACCGGGCCTGGGGCAGCGGCGTGTTCGCGACAGCGGGCGAGGGCGAGCTCACCAGCCGTGACTTCATCCTCTACGCGGCGACCAACGTCGAGGCGGCCACCGCGCTCTACGAGAACTCCGCCGTGGCTCCGGCCGCCAAGAGCGTCGCCGACAAGATCCCGGCGCTCGCGGCCGACAAGTTCCAGGGCGCGTTCCGCACTGAGGTCTCCGAGCACGCTCGTGGCGCCGCGTGGGACCGCGTCGCCGTGACGGCACAGATCGATGCCGCCATCGGTGCCGGGGTCGCGACGATCCTCGCCGGTCAGGTCGAGGCCCAGGCGGGCCTCAACGCGCTGAAGAAGGAAGTCCAGGGGCTGCTCGACTCCAACGCCTGAGCCCCCTCGCACGAAGAAGGCCGCGTCCCGAAACGGGACGCGGCCTTCGTCGTGTGGCGCAGGGCGGGGTTAGAGCCAGCGGTCCCGCAGGACCGGCTTCAGCCAGGCCGCGGGGGACGAGATCGAGAGACCGCCGTCGACCGCGATGGATGTTCCCGTGACGAAGGAGGCGGCGTCGGAGGCGAGGAACGCGACCACCGAGGCGACTTCCTCCGGTCGCCCGATGCGTCCGAGGGGGTAGCCCTCGCTCTCGCCCGTGTCGGCGGCTGAGATGCTCCCCGGCTGCACGGCGTTGACCCGGATGCCCTGGGGGCCGTAGTCGAGCGCCAGCTGCCGCACGAGGCCGTCCACGCCCGCCTTGGCGGCCGCGTAGGCGGGCAGGGCGGGGGCGGCGAGCGACGAGTTCACCGAGGTGACCGCGACGATCGACGCCCCGCGGGTGAGGCGGGGGAGTGCCGCGCGGGCCACGAAGAACGCCGAGTCCAGTGTCGCGCTCAGTGCTCCGCGCCAGTCGTCGTCGCTCGTGGCCTCAGCGCGCGCGATCGGCATGCGGCCGGCGGCGAGTACCACGACGTCGAGCCGTCCGAGAGCCTGCTCGGCATCGGCGACGGCGCGATCGGCTGCTTCGGGCACGCTGCAGTCCGCGACGAGGTAGCGCTCGAAGACCGGGTCGGCAGAGTCCTCGAGCCCCACGCCGACGACGGCGTCTCCGCCGTCGACGAAGGCGCGGGCGATCGCGAGTCCGATGTCGGAGCTGCCGCCGATCAGCAGTACGCCGCGGCGTGTCACACGCGCACCGTGGCGGGGATCGGCGGGAGTGCCAACTCGTCGATCACGAGCTTGACCGAGGCGCGGCTGCCCGCGTCCAGGCGGGACGCCGGGTAGCGCACCGTCGCGTGATCGATCACGCCGCGTGCGACGAGAACCTCCTTGTGCACCGCCCAGGCGATGCCTCCCTGCAGACCGATGAGCACGAGAGGGAGCATACGACGGAACTCGGCGCGGGCTTCCTCGACGCGCCCCTCGAGGAACAGTGCGAGCACGGGGCCGAGCAGGTCGGGGAACTCGCAGGCCGGCATCGTGCCGACGGCGCCCCTCGCGTACTCCTCGAGGCAGAACTGGGCGTTCTGGCCGCCGAGCACCGCGAAGTCGGGATCCTCGATCGCGGCGACCACGGCGCCGACCTTGGGTGCTGTCGGCGGCGCCTCGACCTTGACGGAGTCGACGCCGTCGAGGCGGGCGATCTCGGCGATCAGGCTCGGAGCCATCGCGACGCCGGTGACACCGGGCGCATCCTGCACCATGACGGAGAGCGAGGTCGCGGCGGCGACATCGCCGTAGAAGTCCACGAGCGTGCCGGCGGGCGGCTTCACCATGAACGGCGGGAGCACCATGAGGGCGTCCGCACCGCCATCCTCGGCGAGGAGGGACTGCTCGACGGACGTCGCGGTGGAGGTGCCGTTGACGCCGGCGATCACGGGGATCCTGCCGTCCACGACCCGGACGACGTCGTCCAGGATCGTGCGCCGCTCGTCCGTCGTGAGGGCGAAACCCTCGCTCGCCATCCCGAACACGGCGACGCCGTCGACGCCGGACGCGAGCTGGAACTCGACCAGCCGGCGCAGGCTCGCGCGGTCGAGGGCCCCCGTCTCATCGAACGGGGTCGCCAGAATGGGCATCAAGCCGTGGAGTGTCTGAGCCATCAGCTGTTTCCGCGCTTCATCATCGTGGGTCCACATTTCTCGCAAGTGTTATGCATATTGTGAGATAGTCTGCCACATAACGGTTACGAGCTACCAGCGAAGGATGATCCGGATGTCGCACACCCCGCCCTCCCGAACCGTGGAGATCCTCTCCGACGCCCGCTACGTGCAGGCCGAGTCTCCGCGCTGGGACGGGCGCGACGGCAGCCTCGCCTGGATCGACATGGCCACCGGGTCACTGCACCGCGGTCGGATCGAGCAGGGGAGGGTGATCCCCGAGACCGCGGTCGTCGTGGGAGCGCAGATCGGGGCGCCCATCCCGCTCGCGCAGCCGGGAGCCGGGTGGCTGGTCGGCGTCGATCGCCGCGTCGTGCACGTCGGCGATGACGCGGCCGTGACCCCGCTCACCGACGACGTCGCCGCACCCGGTGACTACATGAACGACGGCGGCGGCGACCCCGCGGGGCGCTTCTGGGTGGGCAGCCAGTCGATGCCGCGCGATCCGCACTGCACGTTGTGGAGCATCGGCGCCGACGGCATCCCGGTCGCACGGCTCGGCGGGGTCACCGTGTCGAACGGTCTCGCCTTCGATCGCACGGGCTCCACGCTGTACTACATCGACACCCTTCCGCACCGCAGCATCGAAGCCTTCGACGTGGCCGCCGACGGCGCGCTCTCGAACCGCCGCACGGTGTGCCGGGTCGACGGCGGCAACCCCGACGGCATGACGATCGACCTCGACGGCATGCTGTGGGTTGCGGTCTGGGACGCCGCCGAGGTGCGCCGCTACTCGCCCGAGGGTGAACTCCTGGAGACGATCTCGCTCCCCGCGAAGCGCCCGACCGCGGTCGCTCTCGTCGGCACGCTGCTCGTGATCACGACGGCGAGCATCGGAATCGCAGAACCGGGAGAAGCAGACGGCGCGCTGCTCGGCGTGCAGGTCGACGTCGGCGGGACTCCCGCGTGGCCCTGGGCAGGCGAGGCCCCCGTCGTGCGCGGGGCCGTATCGGCCGCGGAGGTAGCCCGGTGAGCACCGTGGACAACGCGCAGCTCGAAGAGCGGCTTCGCGCCACCCGGCTCGTCGCGATCCTCCGCGGCACGGATGTCGATGCGACGGTGGCCGCGGCGCGCACGCTGATCGACGCCGGCGTGCTGACACTGGAGATCGCCCTCACCCTCCCGGATGCCGAAGAGGCGATCGCCCAGGTCGTGCAGGATGCTCCCGCATCGGCACTGATCGGCGCCGGGACCGTACTCAGCGAGGCCGACGTCGAGCGGGCAGCATCCGCCGGGGCGCAGTTCATGGTCACGCCGACCCTCAGCGCCTCGGTGGGATACGCGGTCGCGCAGGGCATCGGTGTGCTCCCGGGTGTGTACACGCCGACCGAGATTCAGCGAGGTCACGATCTCGGCAGCGCCGCGGTCAAGCTCTTCCCCGCCTCGGCGCTCGGGCCCGGCTTCATCCGTGCGGTGCGCGACCCGTTCCCCGGCGCGCGGATCATCCCCGTGGGCGGAGTGAGCGTCGACACCGTGGGCGAGTACCTCGCGGCAGGGGCGTTCGGGATCGGGGTCGGGGGACCGCTCGTCGGCGATGCGGCGACCCCCGGGGGAGATCTCGCGGCGCTCGCGGTTCGCGCACGGTCGTTCGTGCGGGCCGCCAGCCCCGCCTGATCGAGGTCCGCCCCGGCGTCGCAGAGAACCCGGTGCGCGATGTCGGCGGCCGTGGCTACCATGTCGCCATGGCTGATAGCGCTGCTGCTTCCGTTCCCTCCGTCCACCGCCCCTCCACCGTCGATGAGGTCGCCGACGTCGTCAGACTCGCCTCCCGCGAGGCCGTCCCCTTGACCGTGGTCGCCGGCGGGCACGGGCCGTGGTCGCATGCCCCTGCCGAGGGGATCCGGCTCGAGCTCGGCGGTCTGTCCGGCATCGAGGTGGATGGCACCACCGTCCGCGTCGGCGGAGGCGCCGTCTGGGGTGATGTCGCTTCGGCGCTCGCCGCGCACGGTCTCGCGCTCAGCTCGGGCGACACCGCCTCGGTCGGTGTCGGCGGGCTCACGCTCGGCGGCGGAATCGGCTGGATGGTGCGGGCCTGGGGTCTCGCCGTCGATCAGCTGATCGGCGCACAGGTCGTCACCGCCTCCGGTGATGTGGTCGAAGCGTCATCCGAGACGAACCCCGAACTCTTCTGGGCGCTGCGCGGCGGCGGTGGCAACTTCGGCGTGGTCACGCGCTTCGACTTCGAGGCGCACCCGCTGCCCGGTATCGCCTTCGCCGAGAGCGTGATCGATGGCGATGCGGCCGCCGTGCTCCGTGCCGCGCGTGATCTGCTCCGAGACGCTCCCCGCGAGCTCACCGTCACGTATATGGACGTGCCGGCGATGGACCCGAGCGCCCCGGCGGGAGCGCGGCTGAGCGCGGTGTGGGCGGCACCGGAGCCCGATCGGCTGCGCGCCGTGCTGGAGCCGATCTCCGCGCTCCCCGGCGTGCAGACGGAAGTGACGACACCGCCGTATCGCGAGGTACTGATGGAGATGCCCCAGCCCGAAGGGGACGAGGCTCCCGCCCCTCCCGGCTTCATCGGCGGCAACGGGCTCTACGCCGACCTCGATGATGCGCTGATCGAGCGGCTCGTCGCCTTCCGGCGCGCGTATCCGGCGTCCGTGGTGTTCCTGCGCTCGCTGGGCGGTGCGTTCCACGACGTCGCCCAGGAGGAGACGGCCTTCCCTGCCCGCACGGCGAACTGGTTCGTGATGGCCGGGGCGTTCGACATCCCGGGGATGCTCGATGAGCAGACCCGTGCGGCGATCGAGGCCGACGGGGAGAACATCCGGGCCGGACGGCTGGCCGAGTACGGCAACTTCGCCGACACCGAGCGGCCCGAAGCCGTGCCGGGGATGTTCTCGGCGGAGGCGCTCACCCGGCTGCGGGCGGCCAAGGCGGACTGGGACCCGCAGAACGTGTTCCGACGCAACCACAACATCCTCGTGTGATGCACAAAAGCCCGGGAACCACGAGGTTCCCGGGCTTTCGATGACGAGAGGTCAGTGCGTGTCTTCCGCCTCGATCTCGGTGCGGTCTCCCGACCACAGCGTGTGGAAGGTGCCTTCCTTGTCGATGCGCTTGTAGGTGTGTGCGCCGAAGAAGTCGCGCTGTCCCTGCACGAGCGCGGCGGGGAGGCGGTCGGCGCGGATGCCGTCGTAGTACGACAGCGACGACGAGAACGCCGGGGCGGGGATGCCGGCTTCGGCTGCCGCGATGACCACTCGGCGCCAGGCAGCCTGAGCACGGGTGATCGCCTCGGTGAAGTACGGGGCGGTGAGCAGGACCGGCAGGTCGGGCGTCTCGGCGTAGGCGTCGGCGATCCGGTTGAGGAACTGGGCGCGGATGATGCACCCGCCGCGCCAGATCTTGCTGATCGCGCCGAGGTCGATGTTCCAGCCGTACTCGGCGGCGCCCGCGCGGATCTCGTCGAAGCCCTGCGAGTACGCGACGATCTTGGAGGCGTAGAGCGCCAGACGCACATCTTCGATGAACGCCTCGGTGTCTTCGACCGAGAACTCCTCCTCCGGTCCCGGCAGGTCGCGGGAGACCGCGCGCTGCTCGGGATGCGAGGAGAGGGAGCGGGCGAAGGTCGCTTCGGCGATGCCCGAGACGGGGACGCCGAGCGACAGCGCGGTCTGCACGGTCCACGCGCCGGTGCCCTTGGCGCCGGCCTGGTCGAGGATCACGTCGACGAGCGGCTTGCCGGTCTCGGCATCCACCTGGCGGAGCACCTCGGCGGTGATCTCGATCAGGTACGACTCCAGCTCGCCCCGGTTCCACTCGGCGAAGATCTCGGCGATCTCCGCGGGGGTCTTGCCCGTGCCGCGGCGGATCAGGTCGTACGCTTCGGCGATCAGCTGCATGTCGGCGTACTCGATGCCGTTGTGCACCATCTTCACGAAGTGTCCGGCACCGTCGTGGCCGACGTGCGTGACGCACGGCTCACCCTCGGCGACCGCGGCGATCGACTTGAGGATCGGTCCGAGCGTGACCCAGGACTCGTCCGAGCCGCCGGGCATGATCGACGGGCCGAGCAGGGCGCCCTCTTCGCCGCCCGAGATGCCGGCGCCGACGAAGTTGATGCCGGTCTCGCGGACGGCCTTCTCGCGGCGGATCGTGTCGGGGAAGTAGGCGTTGCCGCCGTCGACGATGATGTCGCCCGGCTCGAAGACCTCGACCAGCGAGTCGATCACGGCGTCGGTCGGGCCACCGGCCTTGACCATGATGATCGCGGTGCGCGGCTTCTGCAGCGAGTCGGCGAACTCCTGGTAGGTGCGGGCGGGGACGAACCCGGCCTCGGGGTGCTCGTCGAGGAGCGTCTGGGTCTTCTCGTAGCTGCGGTTGAAGATCGCCACGGTGTTCCCCTCGCGACTGGCGAGGTTGCGGGCGAGGTTCGATCCCATGACGGCGAGTCCGACGACTCCGATATTCGCTGATGCTTCGGGCACAGAAGGCTCCTCGAGGGTGAAGAAGGGGTGGTTTCAGCGTATCGCTGTCCGGGAGGTCAGTGCTCGCCTGTGTCACGCGACGCGATGAAGCGCCGGGACACGGCGATGTCGCGGTCTCCGAGCCCCGCGGCCACCAGCTCGTCGAAGGCGGCCCGCAGGGTGGGCAGCAGCACCGGTGCGGTACCGGTGGCCTCGGCGATGTCGGCGGCGAAGCCGAGATCCTTCACCATGTACTGCGCGACGCCGCTGGGGGAGTCGTCGCCGGTGACGAGCTTCTCGCGACGGCTGTCGAGCAGGCGGGAGCCGGCGTATCCGCCGGAGAGCAGCGACCAGAGGGCGTCGAGGTCGAGTCCGGAGCGGTCGGCGAGCACCGTCGCCTCTCCGAGCGCGAGGATCGTGGCCGAGACGACGAGCTGGTTGCACGCCTTGGCGACCTCGCCGGCGCCGAGCGGCCCGAGCAGGACGGGGGTGCCGCACGGGGCGAGCACCTCGGCGGCGAGGGCGGCATCCTCCGGGGCGCCGCCGAGCATGATCGAGAGGGTCCCGGCGATCGCGCCGTCTTCGCCGCCCGAGACGGGGCAGTCGACGACCCGCACCCGTCCGTCGGTCTGGGCGCCGATGCGCTCCGCGAGCGCGCGGACCGCCGGTGCCGACGAGGTGGAGCCGATCATGATGAGCAGTTCGCCGGCATCCGCGAGAAGTCCGTCCGGGCCGTCGAGCATCGCCTCGAACGGGGGCAGATCGGGGAGCATCATCAGGAGCACGTCTACTCTGGAGGCGAGTTCGCGTGGCGTCTCCGCCCAGGAGGCTCCGGCCGCCAGCAACTCCGGCTGCGGGCGACGGGCATGGATGACGAGTCGACCATGGGCGGCGAGCAGGTGGTCGGCCATCGGGCGGCCCATGGCGCCGAGACCGACGGCCCCGACGGTGACGGATGAGATGTCCATGCGCACACGGTAGCAACAATCCAATGGATAGAACAGTGTCCAACAGGATGGATCTGAGCTAAAGTGAGGGATCCACGACTTCCCGAGGAAGGGATCAGCATGACGGGGACCGAGAAGAAGCTGCGCGCCGTCGTGACGGTGCCGCTGCGGGAAGACCTGTGCCGGCTCATCGAAGAGCTCGAGCCTCGCGTCGAGGTGGTCCGCGATCACTCGCTCCTCCCGCCGATGCGTGGACCTGCCGACTGGTCCGGCGACCCGGACTTCACGCGCACCGCGAGCGAGCAGCAGGCCTTCGACGAACTGGTCGACTCCGCCGACGTGCTCTTCGGCATTCCCGATGTGGATGCCGCGGCGCTGGCCCGCACGGTGGCGGCGAATCCCCGCCTGCGCTGGGTCATGACGACGGCAGCCGGCGGCGGGGCCGCGATCAAGGCCGCAGAGCTGGAGCGTGCGGACCTCGACCGGATCGTGTTCACCACCAGTGCCGGCGTGCACGGGGGTCCTCTGGCCGAATTCGCGGTCTTCGGGGTGATGGCGGGCGCGAAGAACCTCCCTCGGCTCCTCGCCGATCAGAGCAGCCGCACGTGGCCCGACCGCTGGGAGATGCGTCAGCTCGACGAGATGACCGTGCTGATCGTCGGTCTCGGCGGCATCGGTTCGGAGTGCGCGCGGCGCTTCCACGCACTCGGTGCCCGAGTCTGGGGCACGACCCGGTCGGGGGAGCCGGTCGCCGGCGTCGATCGCCTGGTACGTCTCGACGAGCTGCGCGACGCGGTGTCCCACGTCGATGCGATCGTCGTGACGCTGCCGGGGACGGCGCAGACCCACCATCTGATCGATGCCGACATCCTCGACGCGGTGAAGCCGGGCGCGATCGTCGCCAACGTCGGCCGCGGCACGGTGATCGACGAAGCCGCCCTGCTCGCGTCCCTCGACGACGGACGTGTCGCGTTCGCCGCCCTCGATGTCTTCGAGCGTGAGCCGCTCGATGACGCGTCGCCCCTGTGGACGCATCCGAACGTGCTCGTGAGCCCGCACACGGCCGCGCTCAGCTCGAAAGAGGAGGAGCGGATCGCGCGTCGCTTCGCCGAGAATGCGGCGCGCCTGCTCGATGGCGAGCCGCTGACCGCCGTGGTCGATACGGTCGAGTTCTACTGATCGGCACGCGGGTGTTCGCGCACCTGCGGCCCCACTGACGGCGGAAGGCGCAGCCATGGATGACGACACCCGTGAGGGACGCGATCCCGCGCCTGCCGTCACCCGCAGCATCCGCCTGCTCGGCCTCCTCGCCGACGCGGGTGGTCCCCGAACCCTGACCGAACTCGCCGGCGAACTCGGGCTGGCCAAGTCGTCGACCGCGAATCTGTGTCTCGCGCTCGAGGCCGGGGGCATGGTCGACCGCACGCCGCAGGGCTACCGCCTGGGAGTGCGCACCGCCGAGCTCGGGGGTGCGTTCGCCGCGCAGTTCAACCAGGTGCGCGAGTTCTACAGCGTGTGCGAGGCCTCGCCGCAGCTGGCGTCCGAGCTCGTGCAGGTCGCCATGCTCGACGGCACGGATGCGCTGTATCTCGCCCGGCACGAAGGGTCTCGGTCGCTGCGGCTGGGGACCCCGCTGGGCTCGCGACTCCCCGCTCCGCTCTCGGCCACGGGTCGCGCGCTGCTCGCGGCGATGAGCGATGCCGAAGTGGTCGAGCTCCTGGGGGAGGACGCGGTCTTCCCCGCGCTCACGGACCGGAGCGCGACCACCATGACCGGTCTGCTCGATGTGCTGGCCACCGCCCGTCGGCGCGGCTGGGCGCTGGATGCGGAGGAGTCGTTCCGCGGCATCGTGGGCGTCGCCGTCCCGCTCGAGGGCTGGGCGCCCACCGATCCGCCGCTGGCGCTCGGCGTCGCCATCCGTGCCGCCGAGGCGGACTACGAACGCATCGAGCGCGTGGGCGAGGCCCTGCGTGCGGCCGCCGCGGCGTTGACGAACCCCTTCAGTACCGCCGTACGCCGCTGACCGCTCTCGCACTGCCGCGCCTCCGCGGCTGGTGTCTTTCCGTGCATCCGAACCGGGTCCAAAGGGTTGAACGCAATCCAACGGGCTGGTACAGTCGTGCTCACGCCGCAGGCGAAGCCGATCGAAGGAGATGGCAGTGACCGACCCCCGCACCTCAGCACGAGCAGTGTCCGATGACCCGGAGTACGCGGCGAATCTGCGCCGCGCGACGCTCGCGTCCAGCATCGGCAGCGCGCTCGAATACTTCGACTTCGCGCTCTACGGGCTCTCGACGGCGTTGATCTTCAACGTCCTGTTCTTCCCGCAGGACGACCCAGCCATGGCCACGGTCGCCGCGTTCGCGACGTTCGGCGTCGGCTTCCTCGCACGGCCGTTCGGCGGATTGTTCTTCGGTGTCCTGGGCGACAAGCTCGGGCGCAAGTGGGTCCTGGTCGCCACGATCGTCCTGATGGGCGGGGCGTCGACCGCGATCGGTCTGCTGCCCACCTACGAGGCGATCGGGCTCTGGGCCCCCATCCTGCTGGTGCTGATGCGCCTCCTGCAGGGCTTCGGCGCGGGGGCCGAGCAGGCGGGCGCGACAGTGCTGATGGCCGAGTACGCGCCGGTCAAGCGCCGGGGGTTCTTCTCGGCCCTGCCGTTCGTCGGCATCCAGGCCGGCACCCTGCTCGCCGCGGTCGTCTTCGGGCTGATCACGCTGCTCCCCGAGGACCAGCTGCTGAGCTGGGGATGGCGCGTGCCGTTCCTCGCCTCGTTCGCGCTGATCCTCCTCGCCCTGTTCATCCGGATGCGGTTGCGCGAGACGCCGACGTTCATCGAGCTCGAGAAGCACGAGCAGATCGCTGACCGCCCCATCAAGGAGATCTTCACGCACGGGCTCCCCGGCGTCATCGTCGGCATCGGTCTGCGGATGGCCGAGAACGGCGGCTCGTACATGTTCCAGACCCTCGGTCTCGCGTTCTTCGTCACGGTGGTCGGCGACAGTGCCGACAAGAGCCTGCTCACCTGGGGTGTCACCCTCGGATCGCTGATCGGCGTCTTCTCCGTGCCGTTCACCGGACACCTCTCCGACCGTTTCGGGCGCCGCACGGTCTACCGGTTCGGAGCGGTCTTCATGCTCGTCTACACGTTCCCCGCGTGGTGGCTCCTGTCGCTCGGCAACTACGCCGTCGCCATCGGCGTGATCGCGATCGGCATCGGCGTGGCCGTGAACAGCATGCTCGGACCGCAGTGCGCCATGCTCCCGGAGCTCTTCGGCAACCGTCACCGCTACCTGGGTGTGGCGATGGCCCGCGAGATCTCGGCCGTGCTCGCCGGCGGTCTCGCCGGTGTGCTCGGTGCATACCTCATCGCGGTGAGCGACGGGAACTGGGTGCTCCTCGCGATCTACATGGCCGTGCTCGCCCTGATCACGACCGCATCGACGTTCCTCGCTCCCGAGACGCTGCGTCGCGACCTCACCCGCGTCGACGACGCGATCAAGGTCTCCCGGGAAGAGGGCGGCGACGACGTCTTCGCCACGACGGTGTCGATCAAGGCCGTCGGACGGTGAGTGCGCTGCCCGCGGGCCTCGCCCTCTTCGACCTCGGCGGCCGCGCGGCGCTCGTCACCGGCTCGAGCCAGGGCATCGGCCGGACGCTCGCGGAAGGACTCGCCGGAGCGGGTGCGACCGTCGTGGTGCACGGACGTGACGCCGGGAAAGCGGCGGCGGCTGCGCACGAGATCGCGCAGGCCACGGGAGCCGTGGTCCACAGCCTCGTCTTCGACGTCACCGACGCCGCGGCGGTGGATGCGGGGATGCGCGAGGTCGAGCAGCTCATCGGCACGCCCGACATCCTCGTGAACAATGCCGGAGTCCAGCGGCGGGCGCCGATCGCGGAGTTCGCGGACGAGGACTGGGATGCGCTCGTGCAGACCAACCTCTCCAGCGTGTTCCACCTGTCTCGCCGCGTCGCGGCCGGCATGATCGCCCGCGGTTCGGGGAAGATCATCCAGATCGGCAGCGTGCAGTCGCAGCTCGCCCGTCCGTCGATCGCCGCGTACGCGGCGACCAAGGGCGCGATCGTGATGTTCACGAAGGGGCTCTGTGCCGACCTCGCCCCGCACGGCATCCAGGCCAACGCCATCGCTCCCGGCTACTTCGCGACCGCCCTCACGCAGCCGCTCGTCGAGGACGAGGAGTTCTCGGCGTGGGTCCGCGGACGCACGCCGGCCGGACGTTGGGGAGACACCCGCGACCTCGTCGGTGCCCTGCTCTTCCTCGCCGGCGGTGCGAGCGACTTCGTCAACGGCCAGACGCTCTTCGTCGACGGCGGAATGACGGCGGTCGTCTGATGCGTCTCGGTCGAGTCGCGTCCGCAGCAGGCCCCCGCTGGGTGCGCGAGACGCCCGATGGGCTCATCCCGGTCTCCGACCCGTTCCTCGCGTTCGCGGAGGGCCGCGCCCCGGATGATGAGGGTGACGCCATTGCCGGAACCGTCGTCGCTCCCGTCGATCCGCTCGTCATCGTCGGCATCGCCCAGAACGGTCCGGGCCACGTCTCGCCGGTGCAGGCATGGCTCAAGAGTCCGCGCACCGTGGTCGGAAGCGGTGCGGAGGTCGTGCTGCGGCGCGATGCGGGCGCCCCGGTGGCCGAGGGCGAGATCGCCGTCGTGATCGGCCGGGCGACGCACGGATTGACGGCCCGGAACGCGCACGAGTACGTGCTCGGCGTCACGGCCGTGAACGATCTCTCCAGCCCCGACCGCGCGAGCGTCGATCCGCGCAACTTCGAGTCCAAGTCGGGGGAGCGGTACACGCCCCTCGGTCCGTGGATCGACACCGAGGCGGGGATCGACGATGTCGACCTCGATGTCGAGGTCGACGGGCTCCTCGTCGCCCGGACCGGGAGCAGGGAGCTGCCGATGGCGATCCGCGAATGCCTCGCCTACGTCGCCGCGTGGTCCGTTCTGGGGCCCGGCGACGTGGTGATGACCGGTGCTCCGCATTCGCAGGCGTCGGTGCGACCCGGCCAGCGCGTGACGATCCGGGTGGGCGGAGTCGAACTCGTCACGGCGTTCGTCTGACTGAGGAGGAGACCTGGTGGACAATCTCGCCGTGGTGGCCCACGCCGCCGAAGACCTGCGCATCGAAGACATCGGCGCTCCCGCGCCCCACACCGACGAGGCGGTCATCGACATCGCCTACGGGGGAATCTGCGGCTCCGACCTGCACTACTTCCGGCACGGCGCGGCCGGGGCCTCGGTGCTGCGCGAGCCGATGGTCCTGGGGCATGAGGTCTCGGGTGTCGTGGCCGTCGCCGCGGCGGACGGCTCGGGTCCCGCCGTCGGAACCTCGGTGGCCGTGCACCCCCTGACCGCGCACGGCGACGGGCGCACGCCCTGGCCGTCCGATCAGCCGAATCTCGCGCCGGCCTCGACGTACCTCGGCTCGGCGATGCACATGCCGCACACGCAGGGTGCATTCGCACGACGGGTCTCGCTGCCCACGCGCATGCTGCATCCCCTGCCCGCGGGTCTCGATCTCAGAACCGCAGCGCTGGCCGAGCCCGCGGCCGTCGCCTGGCATGCCCTGCAGCGAGCCGGCGAGGTGTACGGGCGCCGAGTCGTCGTCATCGGCGCAGGGCCGATCGGTCAGCTGGTCGCCTCGGTCGCCCAGCGCGGCGGGGCGGCGTCCGTGACCGTCACCGACCTGCAGCAGCGTCCGCGCGAGATCGCCGAGGCGCGTGGCATCCGGGCGATCGATGCCAGGGCCGAGGCGGAGATCGCCGAGCTCCACGCAGACATCGTGCTCGAATCCAGCGGCACCGTCCCCGGACTCGCGGCCGCGGTCTCGGCGGCGATCCGCGGCGGAACCGTCGTGCTGCTCGGCCTGCAACGCGGGGGAGAGGTGCCGGCCCCTCTGGCCACGGCCATCACCCGCGAATTGACGCTTCGCGGCTCGTTCCGTTTCGGCGACGAGCTCGACGACGTCATCGCCGCGCTCGCCGACGGCAGCCTGGACGTCCGCGGTATCATCAGCGAGGTGCTGCCCGTCGAGCGTTCTCACGATGCCTTCGCGCTGGCAGCCGATCCCGCGAGCTCCTGCAAGGTGCTCATCGACTTCGGCCTGGAGATATGAGCGTGCGCATCGTCGTGATGGGTCCCAGCGGCTGCGGCAAGTCCACGGTGGGCGCAGCGCTCGCCGAGAGCATCGGGGCGCGCTTCATCGACGGCGACGACCTGCATCCGCTGACGAACGTCGAGAAGATGGCCGCCGGCATCCCGCTCGACGATGGGGACCGGATGCCGTGGCTTCGCACCGTCGGAGCGGCGCTCCACGGCGCGGACCGGATCGTCATCGCCTGCTCCGCGTTGCGCCGTCAGTACCGCGACGCGATCCGCGAGGAGGCGCCAGACGCGTTCTTCGTGGAGCTGGTGGTCGAGCGCGCCACACTGGAGGCGCGCCTCACGCAGCGCGCGGAGCACTTCATGCCTGCATCGCTGCTGGATTCGCAGCTGGAGACCCTGGAGCCGCTGCAGGACGATGAGAACGGGATCCGTGTCTCGGCGTCACTGGCTCTGGACGAGGAGCTGCGCCTCATCCGTGATGCGGTGCAGGCGACGGCGGTCTGAAACCGCAGGGGTCTGAAACGCCGTCAGTCCTTCTGAAACGCCGTCAGTCCTTCTGAAACGCCGTCAGTCCTTGCGGTAGCCCGAGCGCCCCATCGCGAACAGCGCGAAGAACGACGTGACGGCGGCGCACACGGTCATGGCGCCGATCAGCCAGAGGATTGCGTGCGAGAGGAAGGCGCCGTCGAGCATGGGGGTTCTCCGTGTTCTGCAGAAAAGGACCGGTGTCCTCAGCCTATCGGGTCATCCGGTACCATTGAGGCTGTACCTCGGCGAGGGATGCTTCTGCGCGTGCGCGTTCATCCGTTATCGACGCGGCGAAGCAAGCCCGGTGGCTTTCCTCCTGCGTCAGCGAGTTCGACAATTCCAAGACCACCGCGCGGCGCCTTCGCTGCGTGCCCCGAAGGAGAACCCCATGTCTGAAGACACCAAGGTCCAGGCCGAGCTCCGCGAGAGCTTCGGCAAGGGCTTCGCCCGCCGCCTCCGCGCCGCCGGCAAGATCCCCGCCGTCATCTACGGCCACGGCACCGAGCCGGTGCACGTCGCGCTGCCGGGCCACCAGGTCTCGCTCATCATCCGTCGCGCCAACGCGCTGCTCGAGCTCGACATCGAGGGCAAGGGCCAGCTCGCCCTCGTCAAGGACGTCCAGCGCGACCCGGTGCACCAGATCATCGAGCACATCGACCTGCTCGTCGTGAAGAAGGGCGAGAAGGTCGCCATCGACGTGCCGATCGTCGTCACGGGCGAGTCGGCTGCCGGCACCATCGTGAACCTCGACGCGACCACGCTGTCGATCGAGGCCGAGGCCACGCACATCCCGCAGAACATCGAGGTCTCGGTCGAGGGCCTGGAAGAGGGCGCGCACATCACCGGTGCCGACGTGAAGCTTCCCAAGGGCTCCACGCTGCTCTCCGACCCCGAGGTTCTCGTCGTCGCGATCTCCGTCCCGGCCGCACCGACCGAGGACGACGAGGCCGAGGCCGAGGGCGAGGCCACCGAGGCAGCCGAAGAGGCCGCCGCGGAGTGATCTCCGGCTGATTCATCACAGAGGGGACGCGATCCGATCGCGTCCCCTCTGTCGTATCCTGACCGAGGCTTCGCGGCCCGAGGAGTGAGAGGACGACGACATGGCATCCACCTGGCTCGTGGTGGGGCTCGGCAACCCCGGCCCGCGATATGAGGCCACCCGGCACAACATCGGGCAGATGGTGGTCGACGAGCTGGCCTCGCGCCGCAGCGAAGCGTTCCGCGAGCACAAGGGCGGAGCGCGCGTCGTCGAGACATGGCTGCGTCCTGGCGCGGACAAGCTCGTGCTGGCCAAGCCGAACACCTTCATGAACGTCTCGGGCACCCCGGTGGCGGCATTGGCGCGCTTCTACTCGGTGCCCGCCGAGCAGGTCGTGGTCGTGCACGACGAACTCGACATCCCCTTCGACACGGTCAAGCTCAAGATCGGTGGAGGGCACGGGGGCCACAACGGCGTGCGTGATATCGCCCGGGCTCTCGGATCGGCCGACTTCCCGCGGGTGCGTGTGGGGATCGGGCGTCCGGTGGGCCGCCAGGACCCCGCCGACTGGGTGCTGTCACCCTTCGGCAAGGAGGAGCGGCCGAACCTGCCGATCCTCATCGACGATGCGGCCGACGCGGTCGAACTCCTCGTCGGAGAAGGACTCCTCGCGGCGCAGCAGAAGCACCACGCACCGCGCTGACGCAGCGCTGACCCGCTTCTGAGGCCCCGCGAGCGCCGTCAGGACGAGTAGGTCGCGAAGCCGGCGGCGCCGCCTGCCGCAAGAGCGGCGACCAGCACGGTGAAGAAGATGACCGCGCCGAGCACGGCGACGACGATTGCCGCGATACCGGTGCCGCGGCCCCGGCGCTTGGCGATGGCGACGATGCCGAGCACGATCGCGGCGATCCCGAGGATGGTGCCGATCCAGAAGGACAGCTCGGCCCAGAGAACCTGATCGCGCGCGGGGGAGAGCACGCTGAGATCTTCGGTCGTGGTCGTCGTGACACCCTGCGGGAGGACGCGTCCGATCTCGAAGGCGGCGATGCCGACGACGATGGGGGCGACGACCGCGGCGAGGAGCGCGAGGACCAGCGAGATCGTGCCGAGCAGCCCCGAGGGGCGGACCGTGGTGTCGGGGGCCGTGTAAGCGCCCGCCGGGGCGGCATAGCCGCCGACGGGGACCTGGTAGGCGCCCGGAGGGGCTGCCGGATACGCGGCAGCCGGCGCGTTCGGCGCTGTCGCGTAGGGCGGTGCGACAGGATAGGTCGACGCTGCGGCGGGATAGCCGGGGGCTGCCGGAAGCGGCACTGCGCCGAACGGAGCTTCCGGCACCGGCGGAACCGTCGTCGCGGGCGGTGCCGGCGGCGCGGAGGGCGCGGCACCGGAAGGGGGAGGCAGCTGCGGATCAGTCACGTCCCCCATCCTAGGGCGCGGCTCAGACGCGCCGGAGGAGCCCCACGCGGTCGTACACGTTCGACAGGGTGGCGTCGGCGACGGCGTCCGCGCGTCCGGCGTTCTCCGCCAGGATGCGGTCGAGTTCGGCGGGATCGTCGAGCAGTTCGAGCGCACGCGCTCGCACCGGCTCGAACTCGTTGACGACGACCTCGGCGAGGCCCTTCTTGAAGTCGCCGTAGCCGCGACCCGCGTACTCGTCCTCGATCGCTGCGACCTGGCGACCGCTGAGCGCCGCGTAGATCGTGAGCAGGTTCGAGACGCCGGGCTTGTTCTCCCGGTCGAAGCGCACGGAGCCCTCGTTGTCGGTCACCGCCCGCATGATCTTCTTCGCCGACTTCGCGGGGTCGTCGAGCATCCACAGGACCCCCGCGTCGCTCTCCGCCGACTTCGACATCTTGGCGGTCGGGTTCTGCAGATCGTAGATGCGCGCGGTCTCCTTCTGGATGACCGGCATCGGCACCGTGAAGGTCTCGCCGAAGCGGGAGTTGAAGCGCTCGGCGAGATCACGGGTGAGTTCGACGTGCTGCTTCTGGTCGTCGCCCACCGGCACCACATCGGTCTGGTAGAGCAGGATGTCGGCGGCCATGAGGACCGGATACGTGAACAGGCCGACGCTGGTGGCATCGGCTCCGTATCGCGTCGACTTGTCCTTGAACTGGGTCATCCGGCCGGCCTCGCCGAAACCGGTGATCGTGCTGAGGATCCAGGCGAGCTCGGCGTGCGCGCGCACGTGGGACTGCACGTACAGGGTCGACAGCGACGGCTCGATACCTGCGGCGATGTACTGCGCTGCGGTGCGCCGCGTCTTCTCTCGGAGCTCGGCCGGGTCCTGAGCGACCGTGAGCGCGTGCAGGTCGACGACCGAGAAGTACGCATCGTAGGAGCTCTGCAGGTCTCGCCACTGGAGCAGCGCGCCGATGTAGTTGCCGATCTGGAGGGAGTCGGCGGAGGGCTGCATTCCGGAGTAAAGGCGAGGTTTCGTCACACCCTCAATCCTATGGGGTGCGTGCGCGGCCCCTACGATGGGCGCATGACGCGGGAATCCAGGGGTGCCGTCTTCCTCGCCGCGCTCGGCGACGACGCGGAGCGGTTGCACCCGGAGATCCTCGCGCAGATGCGGGTCGAGGCCGAGAGCGACAGTGCCGAGGGCGTGTTCGCCGTGGCCGGCAGCCGGTTCGGGCGTCTCACCGGGCTCGCGTCGCCCGTGGTCGGCCCCGGTCTGCTGGTCACGCGGTTCGCCCGCGATGTCCCGTTCCGGATCGACACCGTCACCGGCCGGTCGAGATCCGGGCGGGCGACCCTGGCCACCACGCGGGAGTTCCGGTTCCCGGGCACGACTCAGCGCATCACGGATCGGCTCACGGCGACCGCTCGCCCCGGGATCGTGCAGAACGTCCTGGGGGCCTGCGGGCGGGTGGAGATGCTCGAAGAGTGTTCCGTCACGGCGGAGGGTGCGCTGCGGATGCGCTCCCGCGCGGTCGCCCTGCGGATCGGCGGGCGCCGGATCACGCTCCGCGGCATCCTGCGCCTCGATGTCGACCTCGTCGACGGCTGGGACGAGGCCGAGAAGCGTCGCACCATAGCGATGCGGGCCACGAGTCCTGTGCTCGGAACGGTCCTCGAGTACCGCGGCTGGTACCGCTACGCGGCTTCCCCCGCGGTTCCCGAAGACGCCGCCGGGCCCCGTCAGTACGAGTAGTCGACGACGACCGGGGCGTGGTCGCTCCATCGCTGATCGTAGGCCGCCGCGCGGGCCACGTGATAGGTCGTGACGCGCTCGGCGAGTGCCGGAGTCGCGAGGTGATAGTCGATGCGCCACCCCGAATCGTTGTCGAAGGCCTGACCGCGCATCGACCACCACGTGTACGGGCCGTCGATCTCGCCGTGGAACCGGCGGCCCACGTCGACCCAGCCGAGGCCGGTGCCGATCGTGCCGTCGACGGCGGTGACCTCCGCCCCCGACTCGCCGAGGAAGCGGTCGAAGTAGGCGCGTTCGCGGGGCAGGAACCCGGCCTTCTTGCGGTTGCCGCGCCAGTTCTTGATGTCGAGCTCGCGGTGCCCGACGTTGAGGTCGCCGGTCACGAGTGCGAGTGCGCCGTCGGCACCGAGCTCGCCGAGCCGCGTGCCGAACGCGTCGAGGAACTTCCACTTCTCGTCCTGCTTCGGGGTGTCGGCCTCGCCGGAGTGCACATATGCGCTCACGACGGTCAGCGGACGATCACCGATCACGAAGTCGGCCTCGATCCAGCGGCCCTTGGAGTCGAAGTCCTCCGGCCCGAACGCGGTGCGCGAGGCGAGTGCCGGCGTGCGGCTCGCGATGGCGACTCCGGCTCGCCCCTTGGCGGTGGCCTCGTCATGGACGAACGACCAGCCGGGCAGCGCGGCTTCCAGGTGCTCGTCCTGTCCGCGAACTTCCTGCAGCGTGAGGATGTCGACCCCGGCCTCGTCGAGCCAGGTGCTCATCCCGTTGCGAGCCGCCGCTCGGATCCCGTTGACATTGACCGTGGCGATACGCAGATGGGGCATGGAAACAAGCCTAACGAGCGTCGCCGACATCCCGGGACGGTCGGTGCAGGTCGGCGATGAGGCGCTGCGCGAAGGGGGTGGGCGATTCCACAGGGGGCGGGGGAGAGGCCTCGAGAGCCGCGAGCTCGTTCTCCGCAGCGCGCAGGGCTCGTCCGGCAGTCCACGCGCCGAACCAGGGTGCGGCGTCGCGGGCCTCACGAGCCTCTCGCACGCGGATCCGGGCCGCGGTGAGCAGGGTCTCGTACTCGATCAATCGGCGCTCCGCCTCGGTCTGCTCGAGCAGCGGCTGGTCCCGGTCCTGCGCGGCGACCGCGATCCAGGAGGAGGCCACCAGCATCACGACCCCGTTCACGCGGAACCAGAGCAGGAGGCCGATGAAGATGGCGAACGTCGCGAGCAGCGGATTCGACGGGGTGTAGCTGAGGAGGAAGCCGGCTCCGTACTGGAGCACGGTCATCGCGCCCCCGCCGAGAAGGGCGCCGGGCCAGATGGTCCGCCACTCCAGCGACGTTCCCGTGAGAAAGCGGACCATCGCCGCCAGCGCGGTCGACATCAGGACGAAAGAGACGATGACGGTCGCGATGCGGATGCCGAGGTTCAGCCCGTCCGAGCCGGAATCCCACCCGAGCAGACTGAGCAGCCAACTCAGCACGGCGGCGCTGGCGGAGCTGAGGAGAGAACCGACCACCAGCGAGACGCCGAAGATCAGCGCCGCGAGTAGGTCACGGGCCTTCAGGATCACGTAGCTGCGCCGGTCCGGCGGAAGACCGAAGATGTCCCTGGTCGCGCGCCGGGAGAACGTCACCCAGCCGATGGCTGTCCAGATGACGGTTCCGAGGGCGATCAGGCCGGTGACGCCGAGGACGTTGGCCGTGCTCGCCGCGACGTCCTGCACCTGCTCCGGCGTGAAGACGCCGCCCTCGGGGAGGATCAGATTGGGGATGTACCGGTTGATCATGTCGATCAGGCCGTTGACGGCCTCCTCGCTGCCGCCGAGCCAGAGGCCCGCGATGGCGAACGCGAGGTAGATCGCCGCGAAGATCGCGAAGAGCGCCTGATAGCTCACGCCGGCAGCGAGCAGGAATCCGTTGTGCTGCAGGAAGTGTCGCCAGACACGCACGGGGAACAGGCCGAGGGTGCGCTGCGTCAGCGCGGTCGCACGCTCGACGGCCGCATCGAGGCGACCGGGCTCGGCCGCGGAGCCATCGGGTTCAGACACGTCCCCACCCTATCCAAGCGCCGGGCGATGCGAGAGCAGTCGGGTTCGCGGGAGCAGCCGGGCGCGAGAGAACAGGGGGAGACGCGAGAACAGGCGGCCCCGAAGGGAACCGCCTGTTCTCGGATGATGGCCTGATGCGGGGCGTCAGGGACGGCCGCGGAGAACCGCCTGCTTGACCTCGGCGATGGCCTTGGTGACCTCGATGCCACGCGGGCAGGCCTCGGAGCAGTTGAAGGTCGTGCGGCAGCGCCACACGCCTTCCTTGTCGTTGAGGATGTCCAGACGCACGGCCGCGTTGTCGTCACGCGAGTCGAAGATGAAGCGGTGCGCGTTGACGATCGCGGCCGGGCCGAAGTACTGGCCGTCGGTCCAGAACACGGGGCACGACGAGGTGCACGCGGCGCACAGGATGCACTTGGTGGTGTCGTCGAAGATCTCGCGGTCGGCGATCGTCTGGACGCGCTCCTTGCCCTTCTCCGGGACGGAGCTGGCCACGAGGAACGGCTGCACCTCGCGGTACGAGGCGAAGAACGGCTCCATGTCGACGACGAGGTCCTTCTCGAGCGGCAGGCCCTTGATGGCCTCGACGTAGATCGGCTTCGAGATGTCGAGGTCCTTGATCAGCGTCTTGCAGGCCAGGCGGTTCCGGCCGTTGATGCGCATGGCGTCGGAGCCGCAGATGCCGTGCGCGCACGAGCGGCGGAAGGTCAGCGAGCCGTCGACTTCCCACTTGATCTTGTGCAGCGCGTCGAGGACGCGGTCGGTGGAGTAGAGCTCCACGTCGTAGTCGACCCAGTGCGGCTCCGCGTCGACCTCCGGGTCGAACCGGCGGATGTTGAACGTGACGATGAAGGACTGGATGCCGGTCTCTGCGGTCGTGTCCGCGGGTGCTTCGGCGATGGCGTTCGACATGCTCAGTACTTCCTCTCCATCGGCGGGTAGTTCAACTCGCCCTGATCGTTCTTCGTGAAGACGACGGGCTTCCAGTCGAGCTTGATGTGGTCGCTCGGGGTCGACGAGTGCGGGTCGCCCGTGAGGTAGGCCATGGTGTGCTTCATGTACTTCTCGTCGTCGCGCGTCGGGAAGTCGTCGCGCATGTGGCCGCCGCGGCTCTCCTCGCGGTTCTGCGCGGCGTAGACGACGACCTCGGCGATGTCGAGCAGGAAGCCCAGCTCGACGGCCTCGAGCAGGTCGGTGTTGAACCGCTTGCCCTTGTCGTCGACGTGCACGTTCTTGTAGCGCTCACGCAGCTCGGCGATCACGCCCAGCACGTGCTGCAGCGAGTCGTGGGTGCGGAACACCTGAGCGCCCTTGTCCATCTCGTCCTGCAGCGTCTTGCGCAGCACGGCGATGCGCTCGGTGCCCTGGTTGTTGCGCAGGTCCTCGAGCATCCCGGAGACGAAACCGGCGGGGTTCTCGGGCAGCGGGACGAACTCGGCCGTCTTGACGTACTCGACGGCGTTGCGGCCACTGCGCTTTCCGAAGACATTGATGTCGAGCAGCGAGTTGGTGCCGAGACGGTTCGCGCCGTGCACCGAGACGCAGGCGCACTCGCCGGCGGCGTACAGTCCGGGGACGACCGTGTCGTTGTCGGCCAGGACCTCGCCGTTGTTGTTCGTCGGGATGCCGCCCATGGCGTAGTGCGCGGTCGGCATCACCGGGACCGGCTCGACGACCGGGTCGACACCGAGGTACGTGCGGGCGAATTCCGTGATGTCGGGGAGCTTGGTCTCGAGGACCTCGGCGCCCAGGTGCGTGCAGTCCAGCAGCACGTAGTCCTTGTGTGGACCGGCGCCGCGGCCTTCCGCGACCTCCTGCACCATGCAACGGGCGACGATGTCACGCGGGGCGAGGTCCTTGATGGTCGGGGCGTAGCGCTCCATGAAACGCTCGCCGGAGGCGTTGCGCAGGATCGCGCCCTCGCCTCGCGCACCCTCGGTGAGGAGGATGCCAAGACCGGCGAGTCCGGTCGGATGGAACTGGAAGAACTCCAGGTCCTCGAGGGGGAGGCCCTTGCGCCAGACGATGCCGACGCCGTCGCCCGTGAGGGTGTGCGCGTTGGAGGTCGTCTTGAAGATCTTTCCGAAGCCGCCGGTCGCGAAGATCACGGCCTTGGCCTGGAACACGTGCAGCTCGCCGGTGGAGAGGTCGTACGCGACGACGCCCGCGATCTGGGTCTTGCCGTCGGCGTCCTTCACCGTCAGCAGGTCGAGCACGTAGAACTCGTTGAAGAAGTTGATGCCGAGCTTGACGCAGTTCTGGAACAGCGTCTGCAGGATCATGTGGCCGGTGCGGTCGGCGGCGTAGCAGGCGCGGCGGACCGGGGTCTTGCCGTGCTCCGCGGTGTGCCCGCCGAAGCGGCGCTGGTCGATCTTGCCCTCGGGCGTGCGGTTGAAGGGCAGACCCATGTTCTCGAGGTCGATGACCGCCTCGATGGCCTCCTTCGCGAGGATCTCCGCCGCGTCCTGGTCGACGAGGTAGTCGCCGCCCTTGACGGTGTCGAAGGTGTGCCACTCCCAGGAGTCCTCTTCGACGTTCGCGAGGGCTGCCGCCATGCCGCCCTGCGCCGCACCGGTGTGCGAGCGCGTGGGGTACAGCTTGGAGATCACGGCGGTCTTCGCCCCGGGGCCGGCCTCGATGGCCGCCCGCATGCCGGCGCCACCGGCACCGACGATCACGATGTCGAACTGGTGGTAGTGCACGCCGTCACGGACGACGGAATCCTGCGTCTCGGTAGTCACTTCTTCTTAGCCTTCTTCTCAGTTCCCGACCAGGGCGGCGCATTCGGTCCACAGGACGCTGTCCTCGGTCACACCCAGGCACGGGTCGAACGTGAAGACGACGAGCGTGCCGAGGATGATGAGCAGGCCGGCGGCGAGCCCCAGGGCCCAGGTGAGGGCCTTCCGGGCGGTGGTGTTCGTGACGTAGTCGTTCACGATCGTGCGCATGCCGTTGGCGCCGTGGATCAGGGCGAGCCACAGCATCAGCACGTCCCACCACTGCCAGAACGGCGTGGCGAACTTGCCGGCGATGAATGCGAAGTCGAGGGCGTGGATGCCCTCGCCGACCATGAGGTTGACGAAGAGGTGGCCGAAGATCAGCACGACGAGCACGACGCCCGACGCGCGCATGAAGACCCAGCCCCACTTCTCGAGGTTGACTCCGCGTCGGCGGCGAGCCGGAGCTGCGATGGTCTGCGCGGTCATCAGTGTCCCCCTCCGAACCCGGCGAACGCGAGCATCAGGTGGCGGGGCACGAAGCCGGCCATGATGATGCCCCACACCAGCAGCACGCCCCAGAAGAGCTGCCGCTGATACTTGGCGCCCTTCGACCAGAAGTCGACGGCGATGATGCGCAGGCCGTTCATCGCGTGGAACACGATGCCGGCCACGAGCACGACCTCGCCGAGCGCCATGACGGGGTTCTTGTACGTGCCGATCACGGCGTTGTACGCCTCCGGCGAGACCCTGATGAGTGCCGTGTCGAGCACGTGCACCAACAGGAAGAAGAAGATGGCGACTCCGGTGATGCGGTGAAGCACCCACGACCACATGCCTTCGCGGCCCCGATAAAGGGTGCCGCGGGGGGTCTTGGAAGTGGTTTCCGAAATCGACGGTGTCAAGCGAGCGCTCGTGGACACGGTCGTCCTCCCTGATCGATGTGCGTCGGTCGCGTGCGCTGCTCGTGCAAGTGTGAGCCTGTCGAAGTCAGGCACGCCCGATCGGTGTCCATCCTATTCCTGTCCGAAGACGGGGAGCGACGAAGGGGAGCCTAAGTCGAGCCGTGCTGCTCAGCCGATCTGTCGCATCGTGTTCCACCCGCCGCCGATCACCCGGCTCGCGAGGAATCCGCCGCGACCGGTGCCGCCGTACAAGACGAGATTGCCCTTCGCGTCACGGGCCAGCACGTCCTGCGTGCCGTTGCCGTCCACGTCGCCTGCTCCGATGACGATCGTGAGCGAACTCCAGCCGCGCCCGATCTGCATCGCCTTGCCCCATCCGCCTCTGCCGGTGGTGGGATAGAGCCAGAGCGTACCGTCGGTACGGCGGGCGATCAGGTCTCCGTGGGCGTCGCCGTTGAAGTCGCCGGCATATGTGATGTCTTTCATTGCCTGCCAACCCGTGCCGATCCTGGAGCCGGCGCCGGCGAGCCAACCGGAGCGCCCGTTGCCGGGATAGAGACGAAGCTCCCCTGCGGGCGTTCGCGCGACCACGTCGGCGCGGCTATCGCCGTTGAAGTCGATGCCTCCGATGAGCTGCGTGAACGTCGACCACCCGGTGCCGATCCGCACCGGCGCTCGGAATCCCCAGCGGCCGTCACCGGAGAGCATCATCAGTCTGCCGTCGGCTTCGACACGAGCGATGTCGGGGGTGCCGTCGCCGGAGAAGTCGCCGAGGGTGACGAACGGGCGGTCACCCCAGCTCGACACCGCGGTGCCCGCGGGTCGGAAACTGCCGGTGCCCGTCCCCGCATAGATGAGGAGATCCCCCGACGACGAGCGTGCGAGAAGATCGGCTGCACGGTCGCCGGTGAGGTCGCCGGCGCCTGCGTTGAACGCTTTCCGTGGCGTGCCGATGCCGAAGATCTGCACCCAGTACGTGCGATAGCAGGAACCGGTCGCATAGCCGACGCCGAGCCCTGTGTACCGCCGATCGAGGATGTTCGCCTTGTGGCCGGGGGAATTCATCCAGCTCGACATGACGGCTGTCGCGTCAGGCTGACCCGCGGCGATGTTCTCGCCGGTCGCCACCCATCCGGAAGCGGCGACTCGTGTGTTCCGCCACGTGGACGAGCTGTGCGCGAAGGTGCAGGACGAAGCCAGATGCCGGGCCCACTCCGCGGCGGCGGCGTCGAGCGCGGGATCTGACACGAGGGCGGGCAGGCCGGCCTTCAGGCGCTGCGCATTCGTCTGCGCGAAGACCTCGCCGGCGGGCCCGCCGGCTGCCGAAGCGGCGCTGGGAACCAGAAGTGCGAGCATCATGGTCAGAGCAAGCGCGAGCGCTGCGGCGGTGGCACGCGTGCTGGGGCGTCCGAGGGGGGAGTGGCGCATGGCACCGACCATAGTGGCACCCGTGGTCGCCACGGAGCGGACGGCTACCCTGGCAGGGTGAGCGCACCCATCAAGGATTTCTACGCAGTGATTCCCGCCGGCGGCATCGGCAGTCGGCTCTGGCCGCTCTCCCGTGCGGACGCGCCCAAGTTCCTGCATGACCTCACGGGGTCGGGCCATTCTCTGCTCCGCGACACCTGGGATCGGCTCGAGCCGCTCAGCGGATCCGACCGGATCGCCGTGGTCACCGGCCGTGCGCACCGCGCCGCGGTCGAGGCCGAGCTGCCCGGCATCGCCGACCTCAACGTCTTCCTGGAGTCGGAGCCGCGGGAGTCCGCCGCCGCGATCGGCCTCGCCGCCGCGATCCTGCACCGGCGCGAGCCCGATGTGATCATCGGGTCGTTCAGTGCCGACCACGTGATCCGCAGCACCCGAGTGTTCGAGTTCGCGGTGCGCGACGCCGTCGAGGTCGCCCGCGAGGGGTACATCTGCACCATCGGCATCTCGCCCACCGAGCCCGCGATCGGCTTCGGTTACATCAAGAAGGGTCCGGAGCTGGTCGTCGACGGCGCGCGCGAGGCCGCGCTCGTCGAGAGCTTCGTCGAGAAGCCCGACCTGGAGACGGCGAAGGAGTACCTCGCCGATCGCGACTATCTGTGGAACGCGGGCATGTTCATCGCGAAGGCGAGCGTCCTGCTGGACGAACTCGCCGCGAACGAGCCCGAGCTGCACGCCGGGCTGCTCGAACTCGCGGAGGCCTGGGACGACCGCGAGCTGCGCGGTCCTGCGGTCGACCGCATCTGGCCGCGCCTGAAGAAGATCGCCATCGACTACGCCGTGGCGGAGCCCGCCGCCCGCCGCGGACGGCTCGCCGTCGTCCCCGGTCATTTCGATTGGGACGATGTGGGGGACTTCGCCTCGCTGACCAAGCTCATCAACAACGGACGCAAGAACGACCTCGCGGTGCTCGGGCCGAACGCGCGCGTGCTCACTGACGGCGCGAGCGGGATCCTCGTCAGCCAGACGTCGCGAGTGATCAGTCTGGTGGGCGTCCAGGACATCGTCGTGGTCGACACCCCCGACGCGCTCCTGGTCACCACCGTGGAGCACGCGCAGCGCGTGAAGGGTGTGGTCGAGTCCCTGAAGCTCACCGGTCGCGGGGACGTGCTCTGAGGCGTGCGCCGATGAGCAGGGCGTCACGCTCATCGGGTGGCTTGATTTCAGCTTTGTAACCTTTGGCCAGCGCATCCACTGCGCACGTGCGCAAAAGACGAAACAGTAGGTAACTTTGATCGATCCGCGATGGCCGCGGTTTCGTTGAGGGAGGCATCAGTTGACCATCTCCACCACCAAGAAGCTGCTCGGCGCGACCGTCGCCGCGGGCGTCATCTTCGCGCTCGCCGGTTGCGGCCAGGCGCCGACCGACAAGCCCGAGGGCTCCGAGAAGCCGGTCGACTCCGACTTCCTTCCCTGCCTCATCTCCGACGCGGGCGGCTGGAACGACAAGTCGTTCAACCAGTCGGCCAAGGAGGGCATGGACAGCGCGGCTGACGAGCTCGGCATCAAGCCCCTCGAGTTCGAGTCGGCGAACGACAACGACTACGCCCCGAACCTCGAGACCGCGGTCTCCGAGGGCTGCTCGCTCATCGTCGCGGTGGGCTTCAAGCTCTCCGCCGCCACGGTCGAATCCGCGCTCGCGAACCCCGAGATCGACTACGCGATCATCGACGACTACGCCGACAATGACTTCGACGGCACCACGGATGCTCCGAACATCAAGCCCCTCGTCTTCGACACCGCGCAGGCGGCCTACCTCGGCGGCTACGCCGCAGCAGCCTGGTCCGCGCAGAGCGGCGTGAACAAGGTCGGCACCTTCGGCGGAATGCAGATCCCGTCGGTCGCCGTGTTCATGGACGGCTACCAGCTCGGCGTCGACAAGTACAACGAGGACAAGTCGGCCGCGGTCGAGGTCTTCGGCTGGGATGCCGCGACGCAGAAGGGCTCGTTCACGGGCGGCTTCGACGCGAACGACACCGCCAAGCAGACCGCGCAGGGCGTGCTCGACCAGGGCGTCGACGTCATCCTCCCGGTCGGCGGCCCCGTCTACCAGAGCGCGGCTGCCGCGATCACCGACAGCGGCAAGGACACGCTGATGCTCGGCGTCGACAGCGACCTCGCTGTGGCTGACCCGAACGTGGCCGGCATGACGCTGGTCTCGATCATGAAGGCGATCGACGTCGCCGTGCACGACGCCACCGTCGCGGCCGCCGGCGGCGAGTTCGACGCAGCGCCGTACGTCGGCACGCTCGAGAACGAGGGCGTCAAGCTCTCCGGCTTCGGCGACTTCGAGGGCGACCTGCCCGAGGGCCTGGTCGACGAGCTGGCCGAACTGCAGAAGCAGATCATCGCCGGTGACATCACGGTGGAGTCCGAGAACTCCCCGTAAGTCGTAACCGGTCCAGCACGGGGCGAGTGGTGAGCAGGCGGCCACTCGCCCCGTGCCGTGGACGGACGATGATTCTCCTGGATGACTCTTCTGGATAACTCTTCTGGATAAGGTGCAGATATGAAGCTCGAACTTCGCGGCATCACCAAGCGATTCGGTAGCCTCGTGGCCAACGACCACATCGATCTGGTGGTCGAGCCGGGGGAGATCCACGCGCTCCTCGGTGAGAACGGCGCGGGCAAGTCCACGCTCATGAACGTCCTCTACGGCCTGTACCAGGCCGATGAGGGAGAGATCCTCCTCGATGACGAGGTGCAGCGCTTCCGCGGTCCCGGTGACGCGATGGCTGCGGGGATCGGCATGGTCCACCAGCACTTCATGCTGGTCCCGGTCTTCACCGTGGCCGAGAACGTGATGCTCGGTCACGAGCAGACCAAGGCGCTCGGCACGCTCGACATCGCGAAGGCGCGAGAGCACGTGCGGTCCGTGGCGGCACGGTTCGGCTTCGACATCGACCCGGATGCGCTCGTGGGCGACCTGCCCGTCGGCGTGCAGCAGCGGGTCGAGATCATCAAGGCTCTGTCGCGCGACGCGAAGGTGCTCGTGTTCGACGAGCCCACGGCGGTGCTCACCCCGCAGGAGACCGACGAGCTGATGAACATCATGCGTCAGCTGCGCGACGAGGGCACGGCGATCGTGTTCATCACGCACAAGCTGCGCGAGGTGCGCGAGGTGGCCGACAAGATCACCATCGTCCGCCTCGGCAAGGTCGTCGGCGAGGCATCTCCCGCCGCGACCAACGCCGAGCTCGCCTCCCTCATGGTCGGCCGAGCGGTCGAGCTGACCGTGCACAAGGACCCGCCGCGTCTCGGCGAGGGCGGCTTCGAGGTCAAGGGGCTGCGCGTCCTCACGCCCACGGGCGCGATCGTCGTCGATGGTGTCGACCTCGCCGTCCGACCGGGCGAGGTCCTCGCGATCGCCGGTGTGCAGGGCAACGGCCAGACCGAGCTGGTGGAGGCCATCGTCGGCCTCGCCGCGCGCGTCGAGGGCAGCATCGTGCTCGACGGCAAGGAGCTCGTGGGCAAGAGCGTGCGCGCCATCCTCGACGCCGGTGTCGGCTTCGTCCCGGAAGACCGGACGGAGGACGGCCTGGTCGCCGGCTTCTCGGTCGCGGAGAACCTCATCCTCGACCGCTCGGACGATCCGGCTTTCAGCCGTGCCGGTACGCTTCGCCGTTCGGCACTCGACGAGTTCGCCCGCGCCCGCATCACCGAGTACGACATCCGCACCCAGGGGCCGGAGACTCCGGCGGGCACGCTGTCGGGCGGCAACCAGCAGAAGGTCGTCATCGCCCGGGAGATGAGCCGTGACCTGCGGCTCCTCGTCGCCGCGCAGCCGACCCGCGGCGTGGACGTCGGCTCGATCGAGTTCATCCACAAGCGCATCATCGAGACGCGCGATGCGGGAATCCCCGTGATCGTCGTCTCCACGGAGCTCGACGAGGTCGCAGCTCTCGCCGACCGGATCGCCGTCATGTACCGCGGCACCATCGTCGGCATCGTCCCCGGCGACACGCCTCGGGAGACACTCGGACTCATGATGGCCGGAGCGGCCGAAGGGGAGGTGGCCGCGTGAGCGGAGCGACGCCCGGCGCAGGAGATGTGACCAAGGGGATCCCGCCGCAGGAGCTCGCGACGAGCACCGGCACCGTCCCGCGCGACCCCTCCGACGTGCCACCGCCTCCGCGCGGGAACGTCATCCTCAAGGAGATCCTCCGCGGCAACGCCGTCACCACGATCCTCGCGATCGTCCTGGCTCTCATCGTGGGCGGCATCCTCATCGCCTTCACGAACGAAGACGTGCAGACGGCTTCCGTGTACTTCTTCGCGCAGCCGGGCGACACCTTCGTCGCCGCCTGGAACGCGGTGTACAACGGCTACGAGGCGCTCTTCCGCGGGGCGATCTTCAACGCCCGCGGCGCGGACTTCGCGGCTCAGATCCGCCCGCTGACGAACACCCTCGGCTTCGCGGCACCGCTGATCGCGGCCGGCCTCGGTGTCGCGCTCGCATTCCGCGTCGGCCTGTTCAACATCGGTGCCCGTGGTCAGATGCTCATCGGTGTCGCGGTCGCGGCGCTGCTGACGTTCTCCCTCGATCTGCCGATCTGGCTGCACATCCCCGTCACGCTGATCGCCGGCATCGCCGGCGGTGCGCTCTGGGGCGCCATCGCGGGACTCATCAAGGCGCGCACCGGTGCGCACGAGGTGATCCTCACGATCATGCTCAACTACATCGCGTACTACCTGCTGCTGTGGATGATCCGCACGCCGGGCCTGCTGCAGAAGCCGGGCACCAACCAGGCCCTCGGCTCGGCGACGCCGCAGAGCGCGCAGTTCCCGACCCTGCTCGGCCCGCAGTTCCCCCTCCTCGATCTCGGCTTCGTGATCGTGATCGTGGCGACCCTGTTCGTCTGGTGGCTCATCGAGCGGTCGTCGCTCGGCATGCGGATGCGCGCCGTGGGTGAGAACCCGCATGCCGCGCGCGCCGCCGGTATCAGCGTGCAGCGCATCTACGTCTACGCCATGCTCTTCGCCGGGGGACTGGCGGGTCTCGCCGGCATGAACCAGATCCAGGGCGCCGTCACCACCGGCGTCACCGAGACGATCGACGCCGGCATCGGCTTCGACGCGATCACGGTCGCGCTCCTCGGACGCAGCCGTGCCTGGGGTACGTTCGCGGCCGGCATCCTGTTCGGGGCGCTCAAGGCGGGCTCGTTCTCGATGCAGGCGCAGGACATCCCGGTCGACATCGTGCTCGTGGTGCAGTCCCTCGTGGTGCTGTTCATCGCGGCGCCGCCGCTGCTGCGCACGGTGTTCTTCCTTCCGAAGACCGATGCGGAGAAGGCGGCCAAGGCCAGAGCCAAGGCCGCGAAGAAGGCGGTGATGGCATGATGTCCCTCGTTCAGACCCAGGCCGCCGACGGCACGGTGCAGCTCGCGACGGTCAAGGAGCGGCACCTCAAGGCGCCGATCGTCCTCGCCGCGGCGACCGCGCTGCTGGCGCTGCTGTTCCTCGCGGTGCCGCGGACGGGCACCAGCACCTTCCGACTCTCCGACCAGTCCTCGGCGCTCTCGCTGCCCGACGTGGCCCTGCCGACCGCCTCGACCTTCTGGGTGGTGTTCGGCATCCTGGTGGTCCTCACGGTCGGAGCCTTCCTCCGGGCATGGACCTACCGCAAGCCCTCGCTGTGGCTCGTGGTCGCCTACGGCGTGCTCGCCGTCTTCGCCTTCCTCGTCTGGGCGTCCGCCGGGGGACTCGTGCCCGTCACGAGCCTGCTGTTCGGAGCGGTGTCGCTGTCGGTGCCGCTCGTGTTCGGTGCTCTGGGCGGCGTCATCGGCGAGCGTGCCGGTGTCGTGAACGTCGCGATCGAGGGTCAGCTCCTGCTCGGCGCCTTCTCCGCCGCGCTGCTCTCGAGCATCACCGGTAACCCGTTCGTGGGTCTGATCGGCGCGATGGTGGGCGGCGTGTTGGTGGCCAGCGTGCTGGCCGCGTTCGCGATCAAGTACCTCGTCGAGCAGGTGATCGTCGGTGTCGTGCTCAACGTGCTGGTCACGGGCCTCACCGGCTTCCTCTACGGGGCGCTGCTCGCACCGAACGAGACGACCCTGAACACTCCGGTCCGGTTCCCGCGCGTCGAGATCCCGGTGCTCAGCGACATCCCGATCATCGGACCGGTGCTGTTCAACCAGACGTTCATCGGGTACCTGATGTTCATCACCGTCGCCGTGGTGGCGTGGGGGCTGTACCGCACCCGCTGGGGTCTGCGGCTTCGTGCCGTCGGCGAGCACCCGCAGGCCGCCGACACCGTCGGCATCAAGGTGAACCCGACCCGGTTCTGGAACGTGCTGCTCGCGGGTGCGATCGCCGGTATGGGTGGTGCGTACTTCACGCTCGTCTCGGTGCCGCAATTCGGCAAGGACATGACGGCTGGGCTCGGCTTCATCGCCCTCGCCGCCGTGATCTTCGGCCGCTGGGACCCGATCCGCGCCACGCTGGCCGCGCTGCTGTTCGGCTTCGCGACCAACCTGCAGAACCTGCTGTCGATCCTGAAGACGCCGATCCCCGGCGAGTTCATGCTCATGCTGCCGTACCTGGTCACGCTGCTCGCGGTCGCCGGATTCGCCGGGCAGATCAAGGCGCCGGCTGCCGACGGCAAGCCCTACATCAAGTCCTAGCCCGATCAGGAAGAGGGAAGCATCGCAATGACGGACATCGACTGGGACGAGCTGCGCCAGGTCGCCACGGATGCCATGACGAAGGCGTATGCGCCGTACTCGCGCTATCGCGTGGGGGCGGCCGCTCTCGTCGGCGACGGGCGCATCGTCGCCGGCTGCAACGTCGAGAACGCCTCCTACGGCGTGACGCTCTGCGCGGAGTGCGCCCTCGTCGGCGACCTGCACATGTCCGGCGGCGGCCAGCTCGTCGCGTTCGTGTGCGTGAACAACGACGGACAGACGATCATGCCGTGCGGTCGCTGCCGGCAGCTGCTGTTCGAGCACGCGATGCCGGGCATGCTCCTGGAGACGGTCTCCGGCATCCGCACGATCGACGAGGTGCTGCCCGATGCGTTCGGGCCGCGCGCCCTTCGACAGGCTCAGGGACCAGAAGGAGAAGCACGATGACGGTTGAGCCCTTCGACGCGGTGGACGTCATCCGCGCCAAGCGCGACGGCGGTGCGGTCCCCGAGGCGGCGTTGCGTTGGATGGTCGACGCGTACACCCGCGGTTACGTCTCCGACGCGCAGATGGCCTCGTTCGCGATGGCGATCTTCCAGCGCGGGATGGAGCGCGATGAGATCCGCGTGCTGACCGATGCGATGATCGCGTCGGGGGAGCGGATGAGCTTCGCCTCCCTCGGCAAGAAGACCGTCGACAAGCACTCCACCGGCGGCGTCGGCGACAAGATCACCCTGCCGCTCGCCCCGCTGGTCGCCTCTTTCGGCGTCGCCGTTCCGCAGCTCAGCGGCCGCGGACTCGGTCACACCGGCGGCACGCTCGACAAGCTCGAGTCGATCCCCGGCTGGCGTGCAGCGCTCAGCAACGAGGAGATGTTCGCGCAGATGCAGGGCGACGTCGGCGCGGTCATCTGCGCCGCGGGTTCGGGCCTCGCTCCTGCCGACAAGAAGCTGTACGCCCTCCGCGACGTCACCGGCACGGTCGAGGCGATTCCACTGATCGCGTCGAGCATCATGTCGAAGAAGATCGCCGAGGGCACCGACGCGCTCGTGCTCGACGTGAAGTTCGGATCCGGCGCCTTCATGCAGGACATCGACCGCGCCCGCGAGCTCGCGCGGACGATGGTCGCGCTCGGCACCGATTCCGGAGTGGCGACCACCGCGCTGCTCACCGACATGAACGTGCCGCTCGGACTCGCGATCGGCAATGCCAACGAGGTCCGCGAATCGGTCGAGATCCTCGCCGGCGGCGGCCCCTCCGACGTCCGGGAACTGACCCTCGCCCTGGCGCGGGAGATGCTCGCCCTCGCCGGACAGCCGGATGCCGACGTGGAGGCCGCGCTCGACGACGGCCGCGCGATGGACAGCTGGAAGGCGATGATCCGCGCACAGGACGGCGACCCCGACGCGGTGCTGCCGACTGCGCGGGAGACGCATGTCGTGACGGCTCCGGCGGATGGCGTGATCACGCGCATGGATGCACTGCCGTTCGGCATCGCCGCCTGGCGGCTCGGAGCCGGGCGCGCCAGGGCCGAGGATCCGGTGATCTTCGAGGCGGGGATCGACCTGCACGCCAAGCCCGGTGACCGCGTCGTCGCGGGGCAGCCGCTGTTCACGCTGTCCGCGGCCGACGACGCCCGATTCGGTCGTGCTCTGGAAGCCCTCGACGGCTCGTGGGAGATCGGCGACGAGGCTCCGGCCACCGGTCCGATCGTGCGCGAGCGCATCACGGCGTGAGTCGCGACCGCTAGCCTGAACTGAGCACATCCGCGACCGAGAGGATCACCATGTCGATCGATGCGAACGGCGACGTCACGCTGCAGGGCGTTTCCCTGCGGAGCCTCCCGAAGGTGTCGCTGCACGACCACCTCGACGGCGCTCTACGCCCCTCGACGATCCTCGAGCTCGCGGACTCCATCGGCCTCGAGGTGCCGGAGTCCGACCCCGCCGCCCTCGGCAGGTGGTTCGCGAAGCAGAGCGATTCCGGTTCGCTGGTCGAGTACCTCATGACGTTCGACCTGACGACCGCCGTCATGCAGACCCAGGAGGGGCTCACCCGTGTCGCGCGCGAGTTCGTCCAGGACCTCGCAGCCGACGGCGTGGTCTACGGCGAGGTGCGCTGGGCCCCGGAACAGCACCAGGCGCGCGGCCTCACGCTCGAGCAGACCGTCGAAGCCGTGCAGCAGGGCATCGAGGAGGGCGAGGATGGGGCGGATCGCGACGGACGCAGCATCCGCGTCGGCCAGCTCATCACCGCCATGCGGCACACCGACCGGGCACGGGAGATCGCGGAGCTCGCGGTCGACTTCCGCGGTCGCGGTGCCGTCGGCTTCGACATCGCCGGCCCGGAAGACGGCTTCCCGCCGTCGAACCACCGTGCCGCCTTCGACTACCTCGCCGACAACTTCTTCCCGGTGACCGTGCACGCGGGCGAGGCCGCAGGACTCGCGTCGATCCGCTCGGCGCTCATCGACGGTCGCGCGCTGCGTCTCGGCCACGGCGTACGCATCGCCGAAGACCTCCAGGTCGTCACGCAGGAGGGCGACGAGGTGCAGGTGCAGTTCGGCGACCTGGCCCGCTGGGTGCGCGACCGCGAGATCCCGCTCGAACTCTCGCCGTCGTCGAACCTGCAGACCGGCGCGATCGCCGCGTGGGGCGACACTCTGGCCGACCACCCGTTCGACCTGCTGTATCAGCTCGGGTTCTCGGTGACGGTGAACGTCGACAACCGCACGATGAGCGCCACTTCGCTGACCCGCGAGCTCGCCCTGCTCGTCGAGACCTTCGAGTACGACCTCGACGATCTCGAGACGTTCCAGTTCAATGCGGCTGCTGCCGCGTTCCTCCCCGTCGAGGAGCGGGAGGAGCTCGTCGAGTTGATCGCCGAGGGATTCGACATCTGACCGTGGCCTCCGGGGGGAGACGGCGCGGGGGCGTCGCAGGAATCATCATCGCTGCGGTGATCGTCGTCGTGGGCGGCGGTTTCACGGCGTACGTCTGGCTGAACCATGCGCCGGCCGAGGCCGAGGCCGAAGCGAAGCCGTCACGGACGCCGGCACCGGTGGTGACGCCGCCGCCGCTGACTCCCGCGGAGCAGCTCATCGCGGATGCCGCCGATCCGCTGGCCTGTGCGGTGACGTTCACCGGCGAGGGGGCTCCGACAGACCCGCAGCTGCAGCGGCAGGACGGCCTGTACCAGGCGCTCCCGATCCCGGCCCTCGCCGGCCGCGTGTTCGCCGGCTGGTACCCGACGGCGACGGACGCCGCGGCCTACACGGTCGCCGCCCGGGTGAACGGCGCGGACCCCGTGGTCTGCGACCAGCAGCAGGTCGAGCTCTTCGCCGCGTGGAAGACGCCGGAGCAGAACACCGCCGAGGGCGTGCAGGTCCCGATCCTCATGTACCACCAGTTCACGGCGGATCCCGAGGGGGAGTCCGGCTGGCTGCGCGGCAACTACGCCTACATCGGCGACTTCGACGCGCACATGAACCACATCGCGACGACGGGCTTCTACCTGCCCACCTGGGATGAGCTGAGCGCCTTCATCGACGGCCGGCTCTCGCTGCCCGCGCGGAGCGTGATCATCACCGACGACGATGCCGACCAGACCTGGTTCGACCTCGGGGCACCCGTGGTGGCGGCGCACAAGCTGCTCGCGACCTCCTTCATGGTGACCGCCTACCGGTCGGACCCGCCGCCGTCGATCCACGTGCTGCGCCGCTCGCACACGCACGACATGCACAAGGCGGGCGACAACGGCGACGGCCTGATGGTCAACTGGACCGCGGATCAGATCGCCGCCGACCTGAACGTCTCCGGCGACACCCTGGGCGTTCGCGAAGTCATCGCCTATCCCTTCGGGCACTACGACGACACCGCCAAGCAGGGCGTCACGCAGGCCGGCTACGAGATGGCACGGACGATCGAGCCCGGGTTCGTGACGATCGGCACCGACAAGCTCGCCCTCCCCGTCGTGCGCATCGACTACGGCATGGGACTGGACGCCCTGGTGTCGCGCATCGGCTGACCGTCGTCGAGGCGGCAGGATGGTCGCATGCCCGACTCCGTCTTCATCGCCGGTCCCGCGTCGTGGAACACGATCGTCGTGCTCGACCGACTTCCCGAGCCCGTGCCCCACATGCAGTTCGCTGAGGAGACCTGGGCGACCGTCGGCGGAACGAGTGCCGGCAAGGCCCTGAGCCTCACGGGGCTGGGGCGTGCGACGCGGCTCCATGCTCTCGCCGGACGCGATGCGGAGGGCGAACGGGTTCGGGCCGCCCTGCACGCCGCGGGAGTCCGGGTGCACTGGGGCGAAGGGGTGACCGAGCGGCATCTGAACCTCATGACCCGCGCCGGCGAACGGGTCTCGCTGTACCTGTCGTCGCCGGACGCCACCGCGGGCGAGGACGATGTCTGGGTGCGCGAACGGATGGGAGAGGCGGGTGCGATCGTGCTCGACCTCGCCGCCGAGCCGCTGCGGCTCCTGCCGATGGCGCGGGAGACCGGAGTCCCGATCTGGGTCGACGTGCACGACTACGACGGTGAGGCCGAGTTCCACCGCCCGTTCCTGGCGGCGGCGGACGCGGTGTTCTGCAACGCGGATCGCCTTTCGGACCCGGTCGCGTTCCTGCGTGCGCGCATCGCCGCCGGTGCCTCACCGCGGTGTGCACGCTCGGGGCCGAGGGGGCGGTGGCCGTGGATGCCGAGGGGGTCGAACATCGGGTGGCTGCCGTGCCCGTCGAGGTCATCGACACTAACGGCGCGGGCGACGCCTTCCTCGCGGGTGTGCTCGATGCGCGCCTGGACGGGGCGGGAGTCGGTGCGGCACTCGAGGCGGGCGCCCGGACAGCCGCGGCCGTGCTCCGTTCGCGACACCTGCATCCGCTGTTGGATGCGGTCATGGACGCGGGGGAGTGACGCTCAGGGCGAGAGTGGGGCGAGGAACTCCTCGGTGAGCCGGGTGACCTCGTCGTGCATCTCCTCCGTCGAGATCGTCGGGGTGCCGTCGCCGGCCTGCGGGCCGTAGTCGCCGAAGGACGCGTGCGACGCCCCGTCGATCTCCACCATCTCGGCGTCGGCGGGCAGCAGGTCCCGCGCGTCGGCGATCTTCTCCGGAGTGGAGAGACCGTCTTCGCTGCCGGAGATGCTGAGCACGGGAAGACCGCTGTCCGACACGTCGGTCGCGCAGTACGAGCCGAACAGCACGAGCGCGTCGGCATCCGCTGCGAGCTGGCAGGCGCGGACGCCGCCCAGCGAGTGCCCGCCCACACCCCAGACGTCGATATCGGGTGCGGCGGAGGTGAAGGCGTCGAGTCCGCGCGGATCGAAGAAGGCCAGATTCAGCCAGGGACGCGTGATCACGACCGTGGTTCCTTCCTCGGCGAGCCCCTGGAGGATGGCCGCGTAGGCCCACGGGTCGACCTTGGCGCCGGGGATGAAGACCAGCCCGAGATCCGACTCGCCGTCGGCGGGGGCGAGCACGATGCCCTCATCCGCGTCGGTGACCGTGATCGCGGGGTTCTCCCGCACGGTCGCGAGGGGCTCCGGCTCCGCGGCCATGACGCCGATCTGGGTGTACGCCAGGACGCCGACCACTGCCAGCACCAGCACGATCGCGACACTCCACAGGACTCGTTTCAGGACCCGGCGGCCACGCTTCTTCTGCACGGATCAACGCTACCCCGCGTCGGCGCCCGTCCGCGCGACGGTGGGATGGGTGCGGAGGTACTCCTCGAAGGCCTCGCGTGTCGTGCGACGCGGGGAATAGCCGAAGTCCTCCTTCAGTCGGCGGTTCGCCAGCACCGGTCGGTACCGCAGGAACGGCACCTTCTCCGGTCCGTGCGGGGTGAGGCGCAGCATCCGTCCGAGCCGCAGCGCGGCCGACAGCACCCAGGCGGGCAGCACGAGCTGCGGCTTGCCCAGACGAGCGGCGATCTCGGGCACGGTCATCCGCCCATCGCCTGCGACGTTGAAGATGCCGGCCGGACCGTCGGTGGCCGCTCGCACCATCGCGGCCGCCACATCGTCCACCCAGACGAACACGAAGGGCGACTCGGATCCCGCGATGCGGAGGATGCGCCGGCCGTCCCAGAGTGCGGTGATCTGATTCCGCACGGTCGGACCGAGGATCGTGCCGATGCGGAAGATCACCTGCTGGAGCTCGGGGTGGGTCGTCCGGTGCTCGGCCAGCATCTCCTCCACCAGCCTCTTGTGCCGGGCGTACGGGAACGCGTCGTTGCCTCGAAGCGGCTGGCTCTCGTCGATCCACTCCGGGTTGTCGGCGTGATAGCCGTACGCCGCCCCCGAGCTGGAGACCACGATGCGCTGCACGCCCGCCTCGACGCACGCGGCGAGGACGTTCGCGGATCCGGTCACATCGACGCGGTACTCCAGGTCGACGTCGTGGCCCGGATTCACGATCGCCGCGAGGTGCACCACCGTGTCGATGCGATGCTCCCGCAGCACAGGAGCGATCGCGGCGGCATCCGTCACGTCCAGCGTCGCGTCGATGACGCCCTCACGGGGTGCGCCCGCACGAAGGTCCGCAGCGACCACGACGTCCACGTCGTCTCGTGCAGCGAGTGCCTGCGCGACGTGCGAGCCAAGGAACCCGCTGCCGCCGGTGATCAGCACCCGGGGCATCAGGTCGCCTCGACGGTGGTGCGGCCGCTCGCGTCGCCGGTGCTGGACCCCGTGCGCTTCCGGGTGTGCCGGGCCCAGAGTCCGGCCAGGACGAGCCCGGCGATGATGTCCCAGATGCCCCACCAGCCGGCCACGATGGCCATGCCGCCGAGTCCGTCGAAGAACAGGAACACCAGGCCGAGGCCGAGGCCGGCGTTGCGGATGCCGACCTCGAAGGTCATCGCCTTGCGCTCGCGGGTGCCGAGACCCCCGACCACGGCCGTGCCGTAGCCGAGCGCGAGCGCCACGGCGTCGTGCACCGCGACCACCAGCAGGATGATGCCGAGCACCTGCACGAACACCGCCCAGTTGCCGACCAGGGCGGCGATGATGAAGCCGAGCAGGGCGATCAGACTGAACCATTTCACGAACGGCTGCACGCGGGCGCTGAACCCCGGTGCCTTGGCGCGCAGGAGCAGGCCGAGGGCGAAGGGGAGGCCGACGATGAGGAAGATCTCGAGGAGCATCCGCCACGGGTCGAGGGTGATGTCGCGCAGCAGCGTGCGGGCGGTCGGGTGCAGCGAAGCCCAGAAGGTGATGCTCAGGGGCATCGCGACGATGTAGATGAGGTTCCCCACCGCGGTCAGCGAGACCGAGAGGGCGACGTTGCCGCCGGCGCGGTGGGTGAGCACCTGCGAGATGTTCCCCGGTGGGCAGCAGGCCACGAGCAGCATCCCGAGCGCCATCGACGGCGGCACCGGGAGCACGAGCGTCAGCAGGAACGTCGCGATCGGCAGCAGGAGCAGCTGCGCGAGGATCGCGATCACGAACGGCTTCGGGTGCTTCGCCACGACCCGGAAGTCGCTCGGCGAGGTATCCAGCGCGATGCCGAACATGATGAGTCCGAGCACCACGTTGAGGATCGTGAGCGTGCCGGGCGTGAACGAGAGGACGACGTCGTCGACGTTCATGTTGAGGCCTCCAGTGCGTCCTTCTCGCGCCGCACCGCGCCCCGATAGGCGTCTTTGTTGACGTAGTACGCCATCCGGTCCAGGCCCAGGTAGTGATAGCCGCCCGTGACATCGGGCCACGCGGTGCCGGTGACCCGGTCGCGGAAGCGGGTCGCCCGTGCGGGGTCGGTCTCGACCGCGTCGAGGTAGGCGGCGAGAAGCTCGGCCTGCTCGTAGCGGCCCTGCCACCCGATGCCGGACGCCTCGATCATTCCCATCACGTAGAGCCCGTTGAAGGAGGCGGGGAACACGTTCAGGAAGAGTCGGGGCGAGGCGCCCTGCCAGTGCAGGTGCTCTCGGTCGACGAACGGGTAGTCCAGCGTGTAGCCGGTGGCGAGCAGGACCAGGTCGTACTCGTCCGCGCTGCCGTCGCGGAAGTGCACCGTCCGCCCGTCGAAGCGGTCGACGTCCGGGCGGATGCGCAGGTCGCCCTGGCCGAGGTGGTTGAGGATCAGGGTGTTCACGATGGGGTGCGACTCGTAGATGCGGTAGTCGGGCTTCGGGAAGCCGAACCGCACGGGGTCGCCCGTGAACGCGCGGAGGACGCGGCTGTCGACGGCCTGCTTGAGGCGCGCCGGGAGCGGGCGACCCTGGTTGAGGGTGTCGCTGGGCTTGCCGAACAGGTAGCGGGGCACGAAGTAGTAGCCGCGCCGCACGCTCATGTCGACGGACACGGCGTGATGCACGGCGTCCACGGCGATGTCGCAGCCCGAGTTCCCGGCGCCGATCAGCAGTACCCGCTTGCCGCGCAGCTGCTCCGGGGACTTGTACGCGCTGGTGTGCAGGAGCTCGCCCGTGAACTCCCCGCGGAGGGTCGGCACGTTCGGCTCGGCGAGGGTTCCGTTGGCGAGGACGACGCCGGCGTACCAGCGGGTGTGTTCGCCGTCGGGCCCGGTGCTCGTCAGGTCCCAACCGTCGTCGCGGGGTTCGAGGCGCGTGACCCGAGTGTCGAACCGGAACAGGCCCGTCAGCCCGAAGTGATCGGCGAAGTCGTCGAAGTACTCCTTCAGCACGCGGTGGCCGGGGTAGTCCACCCGCGACCGCATCGGGAACTCGGTGAACTCAGTGGTGGTGCGGGAGGAGATCAGGTGCGCGGACTCGTACATCGTGCTGCGCGGATTCGTGATGTCCCACAGGCCGCCGACGCCGTGTGCGGCCTCATAGCCGTCCACCACGATTCCGCGCTTCTGCAGCGCGCGCGCCGCGGCCAGACCCGATGGACCCGCGCCGATCACGGCGTATCTGTTCATGCTGCTCCCCGCACGTCAGTGTGCTCGAAAAAACGCCCCCGCCCACCGATCGTAACGGCTGGGCGGGGGCGTCGAGTTCCACCGGTCAGGCGGCTCCGAGGTGCTGGCGGCGCGCCGCGACGGCGTCCCGGATGGCCGGAAACAGCGGATGCTCCGGATCCAGGCCCGTGGTGCGGGCGGTGAAGGCCGCGGGCTCCTCCGAGCGCAGCAGCTCCTGGAGCTCGACCGACTGCTCGTCGGCCGGATCGTCGAACTCGAGCGCCGCCGACACGGCCGCCACGAGCGCCTCGGTCGGCAGGCCGCGCTCCGCGGCCATGGCGGCCGGTCCCACGAACCGCTCGTGCCGCGAGATCTTGCGCAGCGGTTGGCGTCCGACGCGCTGCACGGTGTCGACCAGCGCCGGGTTGCGGAAACGGTCGAGGATCGTGGCGCGGTACGCCGCGAGGTCCGCCGCATCCAGCCCGTGCTCGGCGACCAGCACGGCCGACGTCTCCTCCAGAGCCGCAGACACGTTCGCCGCGATGGCGGGGTCGGCCAGGGCATCCGAGATCCGTTCGATCCCGGCTCGCGCGCCGAAGTACGCGGTGGCGGCGTGCCCCGTGTTCACCGTGAAGAGCTTGCGCTCGATGTACGGTGCCAGATCGTCGACGAAGTGCGCGCCGGGGATGCTCGGAAGGGAGCCGCCGAACGGCCCCGACTCGATCGCCCACTCGAAGTAGGGCTCGACCGTGACCTCGACGCCGCCGTCTGCGGGCTGTGCCGGCACGATGCGGTCGACCGCGGTGTTCGCGAAGACCGCGCGCGCGAGTAGCGTCTCGGCATCCGCCCCCGCCGCCGCTGCCACCTCGCTCCGCAGCAGGTCGGTCGCGCCGATCGCGTTCTCGCAGGCCATGACCTGCAGCGGCGCGGCATCGGGGGAGCGGAGGGCGAGTCCGGCCACGATCGACGGTGCCACGAATCGCAGTACCGTCGGCCCGACCGCGGTCGTGACGACATCGGCCGTCGCGACCTCCTCCGCTACGGCGGCGGGATCGGTGCGGCTGTTGACCGCCCGGAACCCGGTGACGACATGATCGATCCCTCCGGGGCCGACTTCGTGCACGGTGTACGAGTCGACCGCATTGATCGCGTCGACCAGGGCATCGGCGACGTCGGAGAACACGACCTCGTACCCGCCCTGGCGCAGCAGCAGACCGACGAACCCGCGCCCGATGTTGCCCGCCCCGAAGTGGACCGCCTTCATCCCTCGTTCACCTCCGACAGCAGGGCGTAGAGCTCTTCCGGGGTCTGCGCCGCGGAGAGCCGTGCCACGTCGTCCTCCTCGGAGAACAGGATCGCGATCCGGGAGAGGATCTCCAGGTGCTCGTCACCGACGCCGGCGATGCCGATCACGAAGGTCGCGGGGTCTCCCGACCAGTCGACGCCGCCGTCGTAGCGCACGACCGACAGGGCCGAGGCGAGGATGGCGTCCTTCGCATCGTTGGTGCCGTGCGGGATCGCGAGTCCGTTGCCCATGAAGGTCGACACGGTCTCCTCACGCTGCCGCATGGCATCGACGTACACGGGGGTGACGGCTCCGGCGGCGACGAGGATGTCCGTCGCCTCCTGGAGCGCCTCGTCGCGGGTCGCCCCACCGGGGTGGATGCGGACCTGCTCGGGGGTGAGAACGCTCATTCTGTGTCCTTTCGCTGGGATCGCACCATCTCGACGACTTCTTCGTACTTGGGCGAGTTCATGAAGTTGTCGACCGACACGTGGACCGAGTTCGGCGACTTCGCCGCGGCGCGCTCGGTGAGCTGCTGCTGCGTGATCACCACGTCGGCCGTTCCGTCGAGGTTCGCGATGGCCTGGTTGGTGACGTTCACGTCCTCGATGCCCGCCTTCTTGAGCTTGTTGCGGAGGACGCTGGCGCCCATCGCCGATGAGCCCATCCCGGCGTCGCACGCGAACACGATCCGCTCGATCGGTGCCGTGGCGACGGCGGTCGTGCCCGGGGTCGCGGCGGCTTCGGGAGCCGCAGTCGCGGTCGATGTGCGCAGCGCATCCATCGCGGCCGACGACTTGCCCTTGTTCGCCTCGGTCTGTGCGATCGCCGCACCGAAGGCGTCCCCCTCGGCGGCGAGGTCGCGCTTGCGCGAAGCCCGCAGGATCACACCGGTGATGAGGAACGTCACGGTGGCGGCGACGATGACCGACAGGTACACGACCAGCAGGTTCGGGACACCCGCGCCGAGGGCGGCGAAGGTCACCGCGATGATGCTGCCGGGCGCCGCCGGGAAAGCCAGACCGCCGTTCAGGAGCATGTTCGTCGTGACGCCGGCCGCACCACCCGCGATGAGGGCGAGGATCGTGGTGGGCTTGCTCAGCGCATACGGGAAGTAGATCTCGTGGATGCCACCGAAGAACTGGATGATCGCCGCACCCGGTGCGGAACCCTTCGCCGCGCCGACGCCGAAGAAGCTGAAGGCGAGGAGCAGACCGAGGCCGGGGCCGGGGTTGGCCTCGATGAGGAACAGGATCGACTTGCCGGTCTCCGCCGCCTGCTCGATGCCGAGCGGGGTGAAGACGCCGTGGTTGATGGCGTTGTTGAGGAACAGCACCTTCGCCGGCTCGACGATGATCGACACGAGCGGGAGCAGCTGCAGCGTGACGAGCCAGTCGACGGCCGCACCGAGCGCGGCGCTGATGCCGAGCATGACCGGTCCGAAGGCGAAGAAGCCGACGATCGCGAGGAGCATGCCCAGGATCCCGGCGGAGAAGTTGTTGACGAGCATCTCGAAGCCGGGGCGGATCTTCCCGTCCCAGATGCTGTCGACCTTCTTCATGATCCACGCGGCGATCGGGCCCATGATCATGGCACCGAGGAACATCGGGATGTTGGTGCCGACGATCACGCCGACCGTGGCGATCGTGGCCACCACGCCACCGCGCTCGCCGTAGACCATGCGGCCGGCGGTGTTGGCGATCAGCAGCGGCAGCAGGTAGGTCACCATGGGGCCGACCAGGCCGACGTACGCGAGGATGTTGCCGCCATCGCCCTCCGCCACCGCGGTCATGGCGCCCTGCCAGCCGATGACGGCGGAGTCGCCGCCGCCGCCGATGATCTCGGCCACACCCGCCCAGTGCCAGCCGAAGGGGCTCTTGGCGCCGAAGAATCCGGCCGGGATGAAGAGCATCGTGATGAAGCCCCAGGCGATGAAGGCTGCGATGTTCGGCATGATCATGCCGGAGAGGAACGTGCCGAAGCGCTGCACGCCCACGCGGAGACCGCCGGGTTTCGTGGCGGCAGGTGACGTCGTCGTCATGATGTCGTCTCTTTCTTGTGGAGGGGGAGTTCCGCGGCGAGAGTGGCCGCGGCGGTTCGGGCGGAGGGAGCATCGTCGGCGGCCAGGGCGGCCTCCGCGAGGCTCCGCGCCTCGGACAGGGTGCGTTCGGAGAGCGCGTGTCGCACGTCGGCCAGCGCCGAGGGAGCCATCGAGAGGCTGGTGGCGCCGAGGCCGACCAGCACGACGGCGAGGAGCGGATCGGCGGCGGCCTCGCCGCAGATGCCGACCGGTTTGCCCAGGCGCGCGCCGGCGTCGCCGACCTCGCGCACCAGGCGCAGCACGGCCGGATGCCAGGGATCCTGGAAGCCGGCGACCGAACCGAGCATGCGGTCGGCCGCCATGGTGTACTGCGTGAGGTCGTTGGTGCCGATCGAGGCGAAGTCGGCGTGCGCGAGCACCCGGTCGGCGAGCAGGGCGCTCGCCGGGATCTCCACCATCACGCCGGCGGTCTGCAGCCCGTATTCGCGCGCGAGCCCCGTGAAGTAGATCGTCTCCTCGACCGTGGCGACCATCGGGGCCATGACCCAGAGATCGGCATCGGTCTCGGCATCGGCTTCGGCCAGCGCGGTCAGCTGCTCGCGCAGGATGTCCTCGCTGGCTCGCAGCGCGCGCAGACCCCGCAGCCCGAGTGCCGGGTTCTCCTCGTGCGCGTCGTTGAGGAACGCCAGCGGCTTGTCGGCTCCCGCATCGAGCATCCGGACCACGACCTTCTTGCCGGGGAAGGCTGCGAGCAGCTCGCGATACGACTCCCGCTGCTGGGCGATGGTCGGCGCCTGTGCCGAGGAGAGGAACAGGAACTCGGTGCGGAACAGCCCGACGCCCTCGGCCCCCCGAACGACCGCATCGGCCGCGTCTGCGGGCTTCCCCAGGTTCGCGAGCAGCGCGACCGGCGTGCCGTCGGCGAGGGCGCCGGGAGTGGGGGGAGCGGCCTCGGCCGACTGGCGAGCGGCGGCGCGTTGAGCCGCGCGGTCCTTCTCGTCCTCCGTCGGCTCGCGGGTGACCACTCCGCTGGCGGCATCGACGATCACCGTCTCGCCCGTGACCAGCGGCGTGGCGTCGCCGACGCCGACGATCGCGACGATGCCCTTCTCCCTCGCGAGGATCGCGGTGTGGGAGGTCGGCCCGCCGTCCGTCGTGATCAGCGCGAGCACCTGATCCAGGTCGAGGAGTGCGGTGTCGGCCGGAGCGAGGTCGCGCGCGACCAGGACGAACGGGTGCCCGGGGTTCGGGACGCCGGGGGCATCGACGCCGCGCAGGTGCGCCAGGACCCGCTGCGCGATGTCATCGAGGTCGGCGGCGCGCTCGCCGAGGTAACCACCGACGGCCTCCAGCGTGGCGCGGAACCCCGCGAACGCATCGTGCACCGCCCATTCGGCCGTCGCTCCGGCATCGATCCGGGTATCGACCTCGTCTTGGAGCGTCGGGTCCTCGGCGATCATCGCCTGCGCTTCGAGCACGTCTCGGGCTGCGCCGCCTGCCGCCTCACCGCGTTCGTTCAGTTCGCGGGCGACGGTCGCGACCGCTTCGCGAACTCGCACGCGCTCGGCTTCGGTGCCCGCCGTGCTCGGCGAGTTCTCCGGAGGCGGCATCGCCTCGGCCATGCGGACGACCGGTCCCTGGGCCACGCCCAGACCGATGCCCACCCCGCGCAGCTCGCTCATCCGGCGGCGTCCTGGTCATGGTCGGTGGTGAGGAGCTCGGTGAGCGTGTCCAGCACGCCCTCGGCCCCGTCGCCGTCGGCCGTCAACGTCACATAGTCGCCGTACTCGATCGCGAGCGCGATCACACCCAGGATGCTGGCGGCGTTGACCGGTTTGCCCGAGTCCTTCGCGATCGTCACGGCGATGCCCGAGTCCTTCGCCGCCTGCGCGAAGAGCTTCGCCGGGCGGGCGTGCAGTCCGTGGGAGGAGCCGATCCGGACGGTGCGGGTGGCGGTCATGATGTTCCTTTCGGGGTGTCGCCGGTGGCGGCGAGGATCGATCGGGCGAAGTCGAGGGTGCGGGAGCCGTCGCGGTCGGAGAAGACGTCATCCGGAAGCACGGCCACGGGCGCTTCCACGCTGCCGCGCAACGCCTCGAGCCGATCGCCGAGATGCGGACCGACGAGGACGAGGTCGTGATCGGAGCCGGCGACGGAGCTCTCGGTGCCCGCCACCGCGTCCCAGCCGAGACCGGCCGAGGCTGCCGCAGTGCGGAGCCGTAGTGCGACGAACGTGCTCGACGCCCCGGCGCCGCACACCACGAGGATCCTCATCGACTCCCACCTTCCTGAGAACAGTCTGGGAACCGGGAGGGGCACCGCACCAACAGGTTCCTTTCCGCCCCCGCGGAACACCTCCTTCCGCCCGCGGATGCCGGCATGCTGACATCATGGAGACGACGTCGAGACAGTGCGGTCAGCATGCGGGAAGGGGAGGACCATGTCGCGCCAGCGCCAGGACCAGCTCCTCGCCGCTCTGCTGCGCCAGGAGGGCTGGGCGACGGCTGCCAGCCTCGCCGATCTGCTCGGGGTCACGCCGCGCAGCATCCGGTCCTACGTCGCCGCGCTGAACGCACGGACTCCCGGCGCCGGGGTGATCGAGTCCGGCCCGGCCGGGTATCGCGCGGGCTCCGGTGCCCGCGGTGCGCTGCGGATGCGGCAGACCGGAGAGTCCGCGCCCCGCGACCGCCTGCACACCCTGGTACGGCGGCTGCTCGATGAACCCGCCGGGATCGACGTGTTCGACACTGCGGACGAGCTGCACGTCAGCGAGGCGACGCTCGAGGCGGATCTGGTCCGGGTGCGCAGTCTGCTCGACGGCACCGAGCTCACCCTGGAGCGCGACCGGGAGACGGTGCGACTGCGCGGGAATGAGGCAGCCCAGCGGCGTCTGCTCAGCAGGCTCGCGCACGACGAGATGGATGACGCCTCCTTCCACCCCGAGACGTTCCGACGCGCACTGTCGCGGTCGGCCGTGGCCGCCAGTGCGGTCGGTCCGTTCAAGACATCGCTCGTGCGGGAGCTCGGCGAGCTCGGCTACTACGTGAACGAGCTCGCGATCGCCGACGTCCTGCTGCACATCGCGATCGCCGCCGAGCGGGTTGCCGCGGGGCACGCCCTCGAATCCTCGCCGGCGGGTGCCCGGGAGGAGATCCCGCGGGTGGGGGCCGTCATCGCCCGCCTCGCCGCCGAGCACTTCGACGTGGTCCTCGGTGACGGCGACAGCGGTCACCTCGCCTCTCTGGTCCTGACCCGTATCGTCGCGCCGGGGGAGGACGCGACGCGGGAGGTCGCGCGCAGCGGAGTGGACCCGGCCGTCGAAGCGGCGGTCCGGGCGGAGATCGCCCGAGCCGCCGACGACTTCCAGGTCGACCTCGTTGACGAGACGTTCGTCCTCCGACTCGCCCTGCACGTGCAGAACCTGCTGCGGCGGGCCGAGGAGAGCGCGCTGACGCGCAACCCGCTCACGCGCTCTCTCAAGACGACGTATCCGATGATCTTCGAGGTCGCAGTGTCCATCGCGAGCGGACTCCACGATCGCGTCGGCACCCCCATCCACGATGACGAGATCGCCTATATCGCCATGCACGTCGGCGGGCGGCTCGAGCGCAGTCGCAAGGCGGAGTCGATCCTGACCGCCACGATCGTCTGCCCGGGCTACCAGGAGCTGCACGAGCTGCTGCGCTCCAGCGTCGACCGCTCACTCGGCTCCGCGATCGAGGTCACGACCGTCGTCACGAACGTGGACCCCGATTGGGCGTCGTTCGACACCGATCTCGTGCTCAGCACGATCGAGCCGGGGGACACGGGCGACCGCTTCGTCCGCATCCAGCCGTTCCTGACGGATGCCGATGTCGACCGCATCCAGCAGGCCGCGGCGCGCGTCCGCCGCGGGAGGCGCCTCACCCGCCTGCGCGGCGAGCTCGCACGCTACTTCCTGGCCGACGCCTACGTCTTCCCGCTCCCGGACGAGGGTGAGGAGGCGATCATCAGGCGGCTCGGCGGGCTGCTCGTGCAGGCGGGACTCATCGGCGAGGACTACATCGAGAACACCATCGTGCGCGAGCGGATGTCGTCGACCGCCTTCACGGATGCGCTCGCGGTGCCGCACGCGCTGCAGATGACGGCGACCCGCACGGCCATCGCGATCGGTGTGGCGGACGGCTCGGCCGCGTGGGGCGACGGGCGCGTGCAGGTCGTCGCGCTCGCCGCGTTCAGCGAGAGCGATCGGGCGGCGTTCCAGACGGTGTTCGAGCAGCTGGTCGAGGTGTTCAGCGAGCGCGAGAGCGTCCAGCGCATCGTCCGCAGGGGCACCACGTTCGAGGCCTTCCTCGACGAACTCGTCGCGGTGATCGACGGCTGATCCGCGCGTCTCACTCCCGCGGCGCGAGCACCTCGGCGAGCTGATCCAGCACGTCGTCCGCGGTGGCGGATGCCGTCGTCTCGAGCACGACCGCGTCACCGGACGAGATCCCGAGGTCCATGACCGCCAGCACGCTGCTCAGGTCGACCGTGGTGCCGTCTGCCGTGCGCAGGGTCACCGGGGAGCCGTGCGACTGCGCGAGTCGCACGAGCTCGGCCACCGGTCGGGCGTGCGCGCCGTTGTGCGCGCTGACGATCAGGCGTCGCGTGGGCATGCTCAGGAGCGCTCGTCGAGCAGGGCGCGTACTCCCGCCTCGAGCTCTGCCACAGCACCGCGTGCCGCGTCGGCGGAGTCCGCTCGGGCGTCGATGTAGACCTTGAGCTTCGGTTCGGTACCGCTCGGTCGGACGATGACGCGCGAGCCGTCGCCGAGGCGATACCGCAGCACGTCGCCGGAGGGCTGTCCCGGTGCCGCCTGCAGCAGGTCCTCTGCCGAGGTGATCGTCCGCCCGGCGATGTGGGTCGGCGGCAGCGAGCGCAGCGCGAGCATGACGTTGCCGATGATGGAGAGGTCCTCGACGCGCACTGACACCTGGCCGCTCGCGTAGTGCCCGTACGTCTCGCCCAGCTCGTCGAGGAGGTCGATGAGCGTGGCTCCGCGGTCGCGCGCCTGGGCGGCGAGGCCCAGCACGGCGATCGCCGCGGAGACCCCGTCCTTGTCGCGCACCGTGTCGGGGTTCACGAGGTAGCCGAGTGCCTCCTCGAATCCGAAGACGATGCCGGGGGCGCGGGAGATCCACTTGAATCCGGTCAGGGTCTCGTGGAAGTCCAGTCCGTGGTGGGCGGCGACGGCACCGAGGCCGGGCGACGAGACGAGCGAGCAGGCCAGCGAGGCTCCCGGCGTCCCGGCGGCGGCGCGAGCGGCCCGCGCGCCGAGCAGGAGTCCGACCTCGTTTCCCGTCAGGCGACGCCAGCCGTCCGCGGCGGAGTCGTCGGGAACAGCGACCGCCAGGCGGTCGGCGTCGGGGTCGTTGGCGAGGATGAAGTCCGCCTTCACGCGGCGGGCCCGTGCGAAGGCGAGATCCATCGCCCCCGGCTCCTCGGGGTTCGGGAACGAGACCGTGCGGAAGGTCGCGTCGGGCGTGAGCTGTTCGTCGACGACGAACGGCTGCGGGTATCCGGCTTCTCGCACGATGCGCGACAGCGTCTCCCAGCCCACCCCGTGCATGGCCGTGTAGACCCACCGCATCCCGGAAGACCCGGCGGGCGCGGGAGCCACGGCCGCCGTGGCCGCGATATAGGCGTCGACGACATCCTCGCCGGCGGTCTCGTAGGCCGTGGAGCGCGGCAGCGCCGCCACGGATCCGGAGTCGGCCGTGCGCTGGATGTGCGCCGCGATCTCGGCATCCGCCGGCGCGACGATCTGCGAGCCCTGGTCTGCCCCGCCGAGGTAGACCTTGTAGCCGTTGTCGTTCGGCGGGTTGTGGCTCGCGGTGACCATCACTCCGGCATCCGCACCGAAGTGGCGGACGGCGAAGGCGAGCACGGGCGTGGGCAGCAGGCGGGGGAGCAGGATCGCGCGCAGACCGGCGCCGACGAAAAGCTCGGCGGAGTCCGTGGCGAACACACGCGAGTTGCGTCGCCCGTCGTAGCCGATCACGACGGTCGGGGTGTGCCCGGGAACCGCCTTCTCGCGGAGGTATGCGGCGAATCCGGCGGCCGCCTGTGCCACGAGCACCCGATTCATCCGGTTGCTTCCCGCGCCGAGCTCGCCGCGGAGGCCGGCGGTGCCGAACTCGAGGCGTGCGCGGAAGCGGTCGTCGAGATCGGCCAGGGCCGCGTCGTCCCCGCCGGATGCCCGCGTGATCAGGGCGGCGAGCTCGTCGCGCGTCTCGTGATCCGGGTCCTGTCGCAGCCAGGCCCGTGCCTGCGCGAGCCGCTCCTCGCTCACAGGGCCTCGACCACCCTGGCCAGGAGCGCGGAGATCACGGGCTCGGCCTCACGGCCCGCCTCGATCACCTCGGCATGGCTGAGCGGGGTCTGCTGGATCCCGGCGGCGAGGTTGGTGATGAGGGAGAACCCGAGGATCTCCATGCCGGCCTCGCGGGCGGCGATCGCCTCGAGAGCGGTCGACATGCCGACGATGTGTCCACCGATGTGCTTGGCCATCTGCACCTCCGCCGGGGTCTCGTAATGCGGGCCGCGGAACTGGGTGTACACGCCCTCGTCGAGCATCGGATCGATGGAGCGCGCGATGTCACGCAGTCGCTTCGAATACAGGTCGGTGAGGTCGACGAAGGTCGCGCCCTCGAGAGGGGAGTCGGCGGTGAGGTTGATGTGGTCGCTGATCAGCACGGGCTGGCCGGGCGTCCACGTCTCGCGGATGCCTCCTGCACCGTTCGTGAGCACCATGATCTTCGCCCCCGTGGCGGCGGCGGTGCGGACGCTGTGCACGACGCGACGCACGCCGTGGGCCTCGTAGTAGTGGGTGCGCGCGCCGATCACGAGGACGTTCTTGCCCCCGGGCGTGCGGATGCTGCGGAGCGTGCCGACGTGTCCCTCCAGCGCCGGCTTCGAGAACCCGGTCACCTCGGTGGCGGGGATCGTGGCGACGGTGTCGCCGATGATGTCGGCGGCCTTGCCCCAGCCGCTGCCGAGGGTGAGTGCGATGTCGTGATTCTCGACTCCGGTCAGACGCGCGATGTCGGCGGCGGCCTGTGCGGCGACCTCGAACGGGTTCGCGGTCGGGTCGTCGAGAGGGTTGCTGTGCGTTTCGGGCATGGATCCACTCTAGGAAGGTGCAGGCTCCGGGGCCAGGATTGCGGAAGAATGGGTTGCATGTCTTCCACCACTTTCGAGCGCACTCAGCGCGTCGCCGTCCTCGGCGGCGGTCCCGGCGGTTACGAGGCGGCTCTCGCGGCCGCTCAGCTCGGGGCCGAGGTCACCCTGGTCGAGCGGGTGGGAGTCGGCGGATCGGCCGTCCTCACCGACGTCGTGCCGTCCAAGAGCCTGATCGCCACGGCCGATGCGGCGGTGGCCATCTCCGAGGCGAGCGACCTCGGCGTGAACTTCTACGCCAAGGGCGAGAACGGCAAGCCGCTCAAGCCCGAGATCGCGATCAACCTCGCCGCTGTCAACAAGCGTCTCATCGCGCTCGCGGGGCAGCAGTCCGAGGACATGCGGGCGACACTGCTCGAGGCCGGCGTCCGGATCCTCTCCGGGCACGGGCGCCTCGAGGGGCCCACCGCGATCGTGGTGTCGACGGGCGAGAAAGGCACCGACTTCGACCGCGTCGAGGCCGACACGATCGTCGTGGCCGTTGGCGCCTCACCGCGTGAGCTCGATTCGGCCAAGCCCGACGGCAAGCGCATCCTCACCTGGACGCAGCTGTACGACATGAAGGCGCTGCCGGAGCATCTCATCGTGGTCGGCTCCGGCGTGACCGGTGCGGAGTTCGCCTCCGCCTACATGAACCTCGGCGCCAAGGTCACGCTCATCTCCAGCCGCGAGCAGGTGCTCCCCGGCGAGGACAAGGACGCGGCGAGCGTCCTGGAGAAGGTGTTCAAGCGCGGTGGGATGCAGGTGCTCTCGAAGTCCCGTGCCGACAAGGTCGAAGCCACGAAGGAGGGCGTGACCGTCACGCTGTCCGACGGTCGCACGGTCGAGGGGAGCCACTGCCTGATGGCGGTGGGTTCGATCCCGAACACCGCGGGGATCGGCCTGGAGGAGGCCGGCGTCGAGCTGGACGACTCGGGTCACGTGCGGGTGAACAAGGTCGCGCGCACCTCGGTGCCCAACGTGTACGCGGTGGGGGACTGCACGAACTTCTTCCCGCTCGCCTCGGTCGCCTCGATGCAGGGGCGCACAGCCGTCTTCCACGCGCTCGGCGACATCGTGATCCCGCTGGAACTCATCAAGATCACCTCGAACATCTTCACCGCTCCGGAGATCGCAACGGTGGGGTACGGGGTGAAAGACGTCGAGGACGGCGTCGCGGACGGCATGGTCTACAAGCTCCCGCTCGCGGCCAACCCGCGCGCGAAGATGATGGGCATCAAGGACGGCTTCGTCAAGCTCATCGCGCGCAAGGGATCCGGCACCGTCATCGGCGGCGTGATCGTGGCCCCCAAGGCCTCCGAGCTGATCTACCCGATCGCCGTGGCCGTCGAGCGCCGCCTCACGGTCGACCAGGTCTCGCGGGTTTTCGCCGCATACCCGTCGCTCTCGAGCAGCATCACCGATGCGAGTCGCGCGATGCACCTCGTGAACATCTCCTGACGGGAGGGTCTGCGCCGAAACCCCGACTTCACGCCGAGACCCCGGGTCGCATGTGTCTGCGACCCGGGGTCTCGGCGGTAGTCGGGGGTCTCGCCGAGGCGAGGAGGCGAGGGATCAGCTGATCGTGAGCAGCTGGTGTCCGGCGGAGACCGTCAAGCCGGCATCCGCGTTGATGTTGCCGATGACGCCGTCCTTGTGCGCCTGCAGCGGCTGCTCCATCTTCATGGCCTCGAGCACGACGACGAGGTCGCCCTTGACGACCTGCTGCCCGTCTTCGACGGCGACCTTGACGACGGTGGCCTGCATGGGCGACTTCACGGCATCGCCGGATGCGCCGGCGTTCGCCGTGGTGGCGTGGCTGCGACGCGACGGCGGTACGACGGCGGGACGCCCCGCGGTGCCCGGTGCGACCGCGACGCGATCCGGCAGGCTCACCTCGAGGCGCTTGCCCGCGACCTCGACGACGACAGTGTGGCGCGACTCGCCGGCGGCCGGCGACTCGAGCTCGCCGTCCCACGCGGGGATGTCGTTCACGAACTCGGTCTCGATCCAGCGGGTGAAGATGCCGAACTCGCCGTTCTCGGCGGTGAACGCGGGGTCGCGGACGACCTTCCGGTGGAACGGGATGACGGTCGGGAGGCCGGCGACCTCGAACTCGTCGAGTGCGCGGCGGGAGCGCTCCAGCGCCTCCGCCCGGTCCTTGCCGGTGACGATGATCTTCGCGAGCAGCGAGTCGAACGCTCCCGAGACCGAGTCGCCGGCGGTGACCCCGGAGTCGAGGCGGATGCCGGGACCCCCGAAGGTCTTGAAGACGTGGATCGGACCGGGCTGGGGGAGGAACCCGCGGCCCGGGTCCTCGCCGTTGATGCGGAACTCGATCGAGTGGCCCTGCGGCTTCGGGTCGTCGTAGTCGATGGTTCCACCGGCGGCGATGCGGAACTGCTCGCGCACCAGGTCGATGCCGGTGACTTCCTCGGATACCGGGTGCTCGACCTGCAGACGGGTGTTCACCTCGAGGAACGAGACGGTGCCGTCGGCGCCGATCAGGAACTCGCAGGTGCCCGCACCGACGTAGCCGACCTCTTTGAGGATGGCCTTCGACGCCGAGTAGAGCAGATCGTTCTGCTCTTCGGTCAGGAACGGAGCAGGAGCCTCTTCGACGAGCTTCTGGTGACGGCGCTGCAGCGAGCAGTCGCGCGTCGAGATCACGACGACGTTGCCCGCGGAGTCGGCCAGGCACTGGGTCTCGACGTGGCGCGGCTTGTCGAGGTACTTCTCGACGAAGCACTCGCCACGACCGAACGCGGCGACGGCCTCGCGGGTGGCCGATTCGAACAGCTCGGCGACCTCGTCGAGCTCGCGGGCGACCTTGAGGCCGCGTCCGCCGCCGCCGTACGCCGCCTTGATGGCGATCGGGAGGCCGAACTCCTTCGCGAACGCGATGACCTCGTCGGCTCCGGACACCGGACCCGGCGTTCCGGGGGCGAGGGGAGCGCCCACCTTCTCGGCGACGTGACGCGCGGTCACCTTGTCGCCGAGGGCTTCGATCGCCTCGGGCGACGGGCCGATCCAGGTCATCCCCGCATCGATGATGGCGCGGGCGAACTCGGCGTTCTCCGCGAGGAACCCGTAGCCGGGGTGCACGGCGTCGGCTCCGGCGCGGCGGGCGATCGAGAGGATCTTCTCGATCTGCAGGTAGGTCTCGGCGCTGGTCGAGCCGCCGAGCGCGTAAGCCTCGTCGGCGAGTCGGGAGTGCAGGGCATCACGATCCTGGTCGGCGTAGACGGCGACCGACGCGATCCCGGAGTCTCGGGCGGCGCGGATGATGCGTACGGCGATCTCGCCGCGGTTGGCGATGAGCACCTTGGCGATAGCAGGCATGGTTGCCAGCCTAGCGAGAAGGCCCTCGATCCCTTTGACGACTCCCCACAAGAAAGTGGGAGAAACGTGGAGGGGAGTCTACGACCACAGATCCGTCCACCGGACGCCGAGCTCCGCCGCCAGGCGCCGCACGGTCGAGAGGGACATGCCCACGACGGTCGAGGGATCGCCGTCGACCCGGGTGATGAAGGCGCCGCCGAGGCTGTCCACCGTGAACGCTCCGGCCACGTGCAGCGGCTCGCCCGAGGCGACGTAGGCGGCGATCTCGTCATCGCTGACGTCTTCCGCGAAGGTCACCGACGCCTCGGCGACGGCCGTCGCCTCGATGGGCTCCTCGCCGGGGATGATCCGGAACACCGAGTGCCCGGAGTGCAGGATGCCGGTCGCGCCGCGCATCTCCTGCCAGCGCCGGGTGGCCTCCTCCGCGGTGTAGGGCTTGCCGTAGACGCGCCCGCCGAGCGCGAACATCGAATCGCCTCCGATCACGAGACCGTCGAACTCACCCGCCTCGGCAAGGGTCCGGGCGACCGCAGCGGCCTTGGCGCGGGCGAGGAGCAGCACCAGCTCGGCGGGGGCGAGCGGGGCGCCGCGTTCGGTCTCGGCGGCTGCGGCGACGGCGTCCTCGTCGACATCCGGAGAGAGGGTGAGCGGCTCGATCCCCGCCTGCCGCAGCAGCATCAGTCGGGCGGGAGACGTGGAGGCGAGGCAGACGCGCATGTCCACCACCGTATCCTCGAAGGATGACTTCCTCCCCAGCCGACGTGCTCGAGCTCGACATCACCGGCATCGCACACGGGGGCACCTTCGTCGCCCGCCATGAGGGCCGCGTGGTCTTCGTCTCCGATGCGATCCCCGGGGAGCGCGTGCGCGCCAGGGTGATCGCCCCGCAGGAGGGGGCGGACGCGTCGACGCGCAGCTTCTGGCGAGCCGAGGCGATCGAGGTCCTCGACGCGTCGGAGCACCGCCGCCCGCACATCTGGGCCGAAGCCGATCTCTCGCGTGACCCTGCCGACCGTCCGGGCGGAGCCGATCTCGGCCACATCGACCTCGGACACCAGCGGGTGCTCAAGCGCCAGGTGCTGACGGAGGCCCTCGACCGGTTCGCGGGTCAGGGGCTCGACGCTCCGGAGATCGAGGCCGTCGATTCCGGTGACGGCACCGGCTGGCGCACCCGCGTCACCCTGCACGTGGACGAGTCGGGCGAGGTCGGTCCCTTCGCCGCGCGCAGCCACCGCGTCATCCCCGTCAGCAGCTACCCGCTCTCGCGCCCCGCCATCGCCGAGGCCGCACTCGCGCTGCACGGCGAGGCACCGGGACGCATCGAACTCGTCGAGCCGGCAGACGGCCGGGTCCGTGTCATCCGGCGGGAGGAGACCGAGCGGCCGGCGAAGGTCGCTCGCGGTTTCCGTCGTCGTCCGACTCCGGAAGTGATCGAGGAGGTCGTCGGCGACCGCCGCTTCCAGGTCGACTCCACGGGGTTCTGGCAGGTGCACCCGCGGGCTGCATCCGTGCTCGATGCCGCCGTATACGGCGTGCTCGAGGGGCACGTCGACGAGGAGAAGACCCACTACGACCTCTACGGCGGCGTCGGACTCTTCGCGGCGACCCTCGCCGACCTCGGCGGCACCGACATCGTCACGGTCGAGTCGAGCGCACGGGCGACCCAGCACGCCGCCGCGAACCTCGCCCCGCTCGACGTGAAGGCCGTGACCGCGCGCGTGGATCGCTTCCTCTCCACGCAGAAGGGAGCGGGGCGCACCGGAGCCGTCATCCTCGACCCGCCGCGCGCCGGGGCGGGTCGCCAGGTCGTCGAGGCGGTGCACGCCCTCGCGCCCGAGGCGATCGCCTACGTCGCGTGCGATCCGGTCGCGCTCGCCCGAGACCTCGGGACGTTCCGGACCCTCGGGTGGAAGGTCGACCGCCTGCGCGGCTTCGACCTCTTCCCGCACTCGCACCATTTCGAGGTCGTCGCCCTCCTCACGAGGTGACCGATCCGGGCTGCGGCCAGGTACTCACTAGGCTGGGTGGATGAGCAGGGTCGCACTCATCGACGATCACGAGTCCGTTCGCCTCGGCCTCGAGGCCGCGTGCGCGCGTGATTCGCAGACGGTGGTCTTCTCCGGCAGCACGGTCGTCTCCTACCTCGAGTGGCGAGTGGCCTCCGGGTCCGCTCCGGCCGACGTGGTCGTGCTCGACCTCACGCTCGGCGACGGATCGACCGTGACGGAGAACGTGACCTCGCTCGTCAGCGACGGGGCGAGCGTCGTCATCCACAGTGTCGCGGACCGTCCCGCAGCGGTGCGCGAGGCGCTCGCGGCCGGGGCCGCCGGCGTCGTCAGCAAGTCGTCCGCTCTCGACGACGTCCTGGACGCGATCCGGACCGTCGCGCAGGGCGAAGCGCTCAACAACGTGGAATGGGCCAGTGCCGTCGACGGGGATCGGGCCTTCGCCGACGCGCAGCTCTCCACCCGCGAGCGCGAGGTGCTCCGGCTCTACGCCACGGGGCTGCCGCTGAAGGCCGTCGCCGAACGCCTCGGTGTCGCGTACTCGACGGCCAAGGAGAACATCACCCGCGTCCGAGTGAAGTACGTCGAGGTCGGTCGCCCGGCACCGACCAAGGTCGACCTCCTCCGTCGGGCGATGGAGGACGGAATCGTCGCGGCCGACGGGGCGCCGAGTGCCCGCTGATCCGCTCAGCATCCGCGATGCCTGGAGCAAGATCCCCTCGCCCGGCAGCGCGGACACCGAGTTCGAGCGCTTCACCGGCAAGCGCATGGAGCGGATCCTCGCGATCGTCGTGGCGATCGGTTCGGCCGCGCTCGGCGTGCAGGCTCTGATCGCGGCGCTGAGCTCTCCGTCCCGGGCCGACGCGGCAGATGTCATGATCCTGACCGTGGTGTTCGTGCCCCTGGCGGCCATGCTCGCGGCCTGTCTGATCGGCCGCGGTGTGCGCCTCTTCTCGGGCATCTTCGCCGTGGTCTACGTCCTCGCACTCGCCGCATGGCCGACCGTCGTCGACCCGACGGACAAGAGCGCGGGCGATCAGCCGTGGATCTTCTTCCTCGTCAACGTCGGGGTCGTCGCGGCCATGCTCGCGTTCCCGCTGCGGCTCCAGTTCGCCTGGGCGGCCGGGATGCCGTTCGTCTACGGCTACGTCCGGCTCGTCCAGGGCGGGTTCTCGCGGGAGTTCTGGGTCACGACCGCTTTCGACGTGTCGTTCACGCTGATCCTCGGCGTGGTGATGATCTCGCTCGGCTGGATGTTCCGCTCGGTCGCGGCAGGCGTCGATGAGGCCAGAGGGCAGGCCGTCGCGTCGTACTCGACCGCTGCTGCTGCCGCCGCCGCGGAGGAGGAGCGGGTGGCCATGTCCGCACTCATGCACGACAGCGTTCTGGCTGCACTGATCGCCGCCGAGCGCGCGGAGGGCGATCGGGCGAAGGAGCTGGCGGTCGCGATGGCGCGGGAAGCGCTGACCCGCCTCGCCAACACCGAGGCTGCGGTGGCGCAGGAGGGCAGCGACGAGCCGATCGGAACGGCGCAGATCGTGGTGGAGCTCCGTCGAGCGCTCTCCGAACTGGGCGCCGATGCGATCGTCGAGGAGCGCGGCGGGATCGGGCTCATCCCCGGTCGCGCTGCCCGGGCCCTCGTGCTCGCCGCACGGCAGGCCATCGGCAATTCCGTCGCACACGCCAACGGGCGCGGACTGCACATCATCGCCGAGGGCCACGGTGATGAGGGGATCGCCGTGACGGTGTCCGACACCGGACCGGGGTTCGACGTCGAGAGCATCGGCGCGGATCGCCTGGGCATCCGGGCGTCGATCCTGGCTCGTATGGCCGGTGTCGCCGGCACCGCGGAGATCCGGTCGGACGAGCACGGCACGACCGTGGTCCTCGGATGGGAGCGCTCGTGAACCGCACCGTCCGCAGCGTCGCGACCTCGCTCGCCGTCGGGTTCGCGCTGTACTTCGTCGCGCGCGGAATCTGGTGGATCGAGCAGCCCACCGCACCGCTGCTGATGGTCGTCGCGATCGGTCTGTATCTCGCCGTGGTCAACATCGCGATCCTCGGCAGCGCCGCTTCGGTACGGATGCCTCTGTGGTCGGCTGTGCTGGCGCTGCTCGCCAGCGCCGCGATCCCCGCGCTCGTGACGTTCTCGCTCGACCCCGCCGACCGAACGGCGCCTTTCGCGACTTGGTACATCGGTGCGCTCGGCCTGCTCGGGGTCGTGTGCATCGTCCGTCGTCGGTTCCTGGTCGGCTGGGCGACGCTCGCGGTCCTCGTGATGGAGGCATCCGCGTATCTGGGCCTCGGAGTGGCGTTGAGCCTCGGTCTGGTGGGGTCGATCATGTGGGTGGTCGTCGCCCGACTGCTCGTGATGTTCTGGGACCGTGCGGTCCGCGACACCGAGCGCCTCGCCGAGATCCAGCAGGCGGTCTCGGCCTGGCACGCGACACAGCGCGTGCGTCAGCGCGAGCGGCGTCTGCGCACGCAGTTCGCTCTGGCTGTCGCGGGTCCCGTGCTGAGCCGTGTGGTGGCGTCTCGCGGTGCCCTGAACGAGAAGGAACGCTTGGACGCGCGCCTCGCCGAGGGGCGGCTCCGGGATGAGCTGCGCGGTGCGGACCTGCTCAACGACGCCGTGCGCAACGCGATCGATGCCGCGCGTCGGCGCGGCGCGGTCGTCACGGTGTTCGACGAGGGCGGTTTCGACGGCATCGCGGAGGAGCGTCGGGTCGAGATCCGCGACGAACTGGCCGTCGTGCTGACCCGCGCGCAGAGCGCTCGCCTCATCATCCGCTCGGCCCGCGATCCCCGCGTCGTGGTGACGGTGGTCGGCCGAGCCGGCACGCGCGCCTCCGGAGACGACGATTCCGTCGACCTGTGGCACGAGATCCTGCGGGTCTCCGCAGCGGGCTGATCGCCGCCCCTCGGCTCCGGTGGGGGAGGGGACCGGAGTCGAGGCGGTAGAGAGTGGGCGAGGGGCGGCGTATCCGCCTGCCCCTCGCCGTGCGGACAGTTACCCGAAAACCGTCCGCTGGTGGCCGATCAGCGTCTGTCTACCCTGGGACAGAGAGACCAGCCGAACGCGAAGCGTCTCACTCAGTCTGAAGGTTCTTCCAATCGTTGTCTGTAGGTATTTTGGGGGACACGTTTTCTCCTCCGATGGGGGATCATGGGACGATGCGAACGCGCCGGGGCACGAATCTTCCACGGATGGGCGACTTCAACCAGTCCGTCGTGCTGGAGGCCATCCGTCAGTCCGGCGAGGGGTCGAGCCGGATCGAGCTCGCCGCGGCCACCGGCCTGTCGGCCCAGACCGTCACGAACATCACGCGGCGGCTGCTCGACGACGGTCTCATCCGCGAGGCCGGGCGCACGATCAACGGGCCGGGCAAGCCCCGGGTCACGCTGCGGCTCGTCCCGGACAGCAGGTTCGCGGTCGGGGTGCACCTGGACCCCGCCGTCATGACGTTCGTGCTGCTCGATCTCTCCGGTGCGGTCGTGCGGCGTACGAGCGCGCATACCCCCGACATGGAGCCTCGGCGGATCGTCGAGGCCATGGCGGCGACGATCGACGCGCTCATCACGGGATCGGGGGTCGACCGGACATCGATCGCCGGGGTGGGGATCGCGGCCCCCGGGCCGCTCGATGCGGAGAAGGGAACCGTGATCGACCCGCCGAAACTCCGGGGCTGGAACCGGGTGCCGCTGCGCGCAGTGCTCGCCGAAGCGACCGGTTTCCCGGTGGTGCTGGAGAAGGACACGACCGCTGCTGCGGTGGGCGAGCTCTGGATGCGCAGGGCGTCGGCCGATGACTCGTTCGTGTTCGTGTATCTGGGTACGGGTATCGGTGCCGCGCTGGTGAGGCAGGGGGAGGCGGTCCGCGGAAGCACACGCAACATCGGAGAGGTCGGCCACATCATCGTGGACCCGGATGGACCGTCGTGCACCTGCGGATCCCGCGGCTGCGTCGAAGTCGTCTGCACGCCGCAGGCCATCGTGGCGCAGGCGGCGCGTGCGGGAGTGTTCCCCGACGATCAGGGGGTGAGCGATGTCGACGCCGTCGAGGCGCGTCTCACGGATCTTTGCGACCGGGCGGCGGAGGGGGACGCGCTCGCGGACGGCGTGCTGCGGCAGGCCGCGGCGCACATGTCGGTGCTGACGGCCGCGCTGACGAACATGCTCGACGTCGACCGCGTGGTCTTCGGCGGCCCGTTCTGGTCGCGACTGTCCGACGTCTATCTGCGTGAGATCCCCGGCCGGCTGGACACCGCGAGCGCCACGCGCGCGGTGCGCTCGCTGCCTGTCGACGGCACGGTCGTCGGCGACGATGTGGGCGCCGTGGGAGCCGGCTGCGTGGTGCTCGATTCGCTCCTCAGCCCGCGCGCGTCGGCATTGCTGCTCGGCCACTGAGCCGCGATCAGCCGGAGAATCTTCCCCAGGGGATGTCCCGACGCAGCGGACGGCGGAGGGGACGCTGCGTGCGGGTCCATGCCGAGACGGACGGCTCTTCGACGACGGCGTCCGCCGCCTCGGTGACGTACGCCTCGCTGATCACCGCGATGAGCGCGGCGAGTTCCTCTTCGGTGGCCGCCCCGCGGGTGATCTCGAGCATCGGGGCGGCATCCCCCGACACTCCGCTCGGCGTCTCGTGCGCGGTCACAGCGGGATGTTCCCGTGCTTCTTCGGCGGAAGCTCGGCGCGCTTGCCGCGCAATGCGCGCAGTGCCTTGGCGATCGAGACCCGGGTGTTCGCCGGCTCGATGATGCCGTCGAGCTCGCCGCGCTCGGCCGCGAGGAACGGCGACGCCACGTTGTACGTGTACTCGTTGGCGAGACGGGTGCGTACGGCGGCGACGTCTTCGCCGGCTTCCTCGGCCTTCTTGATCTCGCCTCGGTACAGGATGTTGACGGCGCCCTGGCCGCCCATGACCGCGATCTCCGCCGTCGGCCACGCGAGGTTCACATCCGCGCCGAGCTGCTTCGAGCCCATGACGATGTACGCGCCGCCGTAGGCCTTGCGCAGGATGACGGTCACCAGCGGCACGGTGGCCTCGGCGTATGCGTAGAGCAGCTTGGCACCGCGGCGGATGACGCCGGTCCACTCCTGGTCGGTGCCGGGAAGGTACCCGGGCACATCGACGAGGGTGACGATCGGGATCGAGAACGCATCGCAGAAGCGCACGAACCGGCTGGCCTTCTCGCCGGCCTCGATGTTGAGCGTCCCGGCCATCTGCGACGGCTGGTTGGCGATGACCCCGACCGATCGTCCCTCGATGCGACCGAATCCGATCACGATGTTGGGGGCGAACAGCGGCTGGACCTCGAGGAAGTCGCCCTCGTCGACGATGTGCTCGATCACCGTGTGGATGTCGTAGGGCTGGTTCGTCGAGTCCGGCACGATCGTGTTCAGCGTGCGATCGGCGTCGGTGGTCTCGAACTCGAACGTGCTCTCGTACGAGGGCAGTTCCGCCATGTTGTTGTCGGGGAGGAAGCTGAGGAGCGTGCGCGCGTAGTCGATCGCGTCGTCCTCATCCTCCGCGAGGTAGTGCGCGACGCCCGAGCGGGTGTTGTGCGTGTACGCGCCGCCGAGCTCCTCCATGCCCACGTCTTCACCGGTGACCGTCTTGATCACATCGGGTCCGGTGACGAACATCTGGCTGGTCTTGTCGACCATGATCACGAAGTCGGTGAGTGCCGGCGAGTACACCGCGCCGCCGGCCGCCGGGCCCATGATGATGGAGATCTGCGGGATGACGCCGGATGCGCGGGTGTTCAGGCGGAAGATCTCGCCGTACTTGCCGAGTGCGACGACGCCCTCCTGGATGCGGGCGCCACCCGAATCGAGGATGCCGATGCAGGGCATGCCTCCGGAGAGCGCGAACTCCATGATCTTGACGATCTTCTCGCCGGCGACCTCTCCGAGCGATCCGCCGAAGGTCGAGAAGTCCTGGGAGTACACCGCGACGGTGCGCCCATTGATCGTGCCGACGCCGGTGACGACCGAGTCGCCGTAGGGGCGGGACCGGTCCATGCCGAACGCGGTGGTGCGGTGGCGCACGTACTCGTCGAACTCGACAAAGCTCCCGGGGTCGACGAGCAGCTCGATGCGCTCACGGGCGGTCATCTTGCCCTTCGCGTGCTGCTTCTCCTTCGCCTTCGCTTCCGCGTCGACGACGGCTTCCGAATAGCGAGCGCGCAGATCCGCGATCTTGCCGGCGGTGGTAAAGAGGTCGGGCTTGTCCGTCACGGATTCCACCCTAGCGTCGGGTCGACGCGCTCCGTTGGATGCTCGGCACAACGGGTCGGCCGATCCTTTGGCGATGAGCGCGCGGACTTCAGCGCGGCGCGTCGTCCGATTCGGAAGACGAGGCCGCTTCCGGCGCGGCGGGGACGCTCGTGCTCCCGGCCTCCTCCTGTTCCAGGGCGGGGTCCGTCTTCGGGGTGCGTCCGAGGGAGAGCGCCTTGCGACCGACCCACTCGACACCGCGTACGGTCGTCCCGGCGGCGCCCGCCACCGCGGAGCCGGCGTAGCGCGCGCCGCGCAGCATCCGCAGTTCGAGTTTCTCCGCGCCGACGACGGGCTCGAGTTCCGGGGGGAGATCGATCGGTGCGGCCCCGAACGCCTTGTGCGATGTGGTCAGCACGCGACGACCCAGGATGTGGTTTCCGGCGCCTCCGATCGCGGCGCCGATGCCGAACGGCAGCGCCTTGCCGATGACCGAGGCCCCGCCCTTGGCCGCGAACTGCTTCACGAACATACTCTTCAGCTGGTCGACCAGAGGTCCGACGGCGGCGCGGGGGAGGGACTTCGTGACCAGCTCGCCCCAGTAGGACGATCTGCTTCCGCCGCGTCCGGCTATCTGCCCTGCCAGCTGTCCGACGAGGTCGACGCCCTCCTTGCCCAGCATGAGCGTCATCACGAGCGCGCGTGCGCGATCGGGGTTCGCGACCGCGATGCCGTGCACCTCTGCGACGGACTGCGCGAAGAGCGCGGTCGACTCCACGAAGCCCACGGTCTCCACTCCGGAGAGCGCGAGCGTGACGCCCGTGCCGATGCCGGGGACGACGGCGGTCGCGCCCACCGCCGCGCCGCCCGTGGTCACGGCTGCGAGGTAGCGCCGCTCGAGGATGCGGATGATCTCGGCGGGCGATGCGTGGGGATTGCGCAGGCGGATGCTGCGGATGTGGGCCAGGACGAGGGGTCGCTGGATCGACAGCACGCGGTCGAGTCCGCGCACCATCATCGGATGCTCCGGGGAACCGGTGGGCGGCACGCCCTTATCCCACGGGGCGTCATCCGGCAGGGAGTGGATCTTGTGCACCTTGGGGGCCATGCAGTGATCCTACGAAGCCCGGCCGCGAAAACGCCGAAAGCCCGGTCCCTCGGAAGGGACCGGGCTTTCGTGATGAGAGATCAGACGAAGAGGTTCGCCCGCTCCAGGTCTTCGGCGAAGTCGACCTCGACCGCGTACAGGTCGGAGACGTCCATCGGCTCGAGCAGCAGGCCGTCCTCGGCGATGGCGAGCTCGAGGCCCCGCTCGAAGTAGTCCTGGTCCTCGACGCGCTGCAACTGGCGCATGAACGCCTTCTTGTGCGTGGACGAGATGTAGTTGATGCCCACGGCCTCACCGAGACCGCCCTTGACGGTCTTGGACAGCTCGTTGATGAAGCCCTCGGCGGTGACCGTGTACTTCACCTCTTCATCGCTGACCTTGGAGGTGTTGACGGTGACGAACGACTGGTCACGCTCGATGTAGGCGGCCGCGCGTCCGAGGATCATCGGGTCGAACACCACGTCGCCGTTCATCCACAGCACGCCGCCCTTGCCGGTCGCGCCGAGGGCGCGCAGCAGGCTCTTCGACGTGTTGGTCTCGTCGTACCGCTCGTTGTGGACGTAGTTGACTGCGGGGAAGGCGTCGATGATGGTCTCGGCGCGGTAGCCGACCACCGTGGTGATGCGCGCGTCCGAGCCGAAGGCGGCGCGGATGTTGTCGTGCTGCTGGCCCATGATCGTGCGGCCGTCGCTCAGTTCGGTGAGCGGCTTCGGCAGCGCGCGGCCGAGGCGCGAGCCCATGCCGGCGGCGAGGATGACGGTCTGAAGAGTCACGAGTGCTCCTAAAGGAAGTTGTGTTCACGGTCGATTCACCGACCAGACACTTCGTCGTGCCGAGTTCATGGTAGCGAGGCAGCCTGGGAAGCCCCGGGTCGGGGACCCTCCCGTTGTCATTTCGTGATCGAGTACACACCGGACGCACAGGCTCGCCCTCCGGCCCATTGTGGCCGATCTGAGGGTTCAGCGGTGAATGTTGCGCGGCGGCCTTGGCATGCGGCTCCCCATTGATACCGTAGGACGGTGACTTCCTCCCCTGACGACCGCGCCGCCGAGGTGGACGATACCGAAACCGCGCTGCCGAAGGCATCGACGAAGCCTGCGCCGAAGACGACTGCCGCGAAGACGACTGCCGCGAAGACGACAGCCGCGAAGACGACCGCCGCGGGGAAGCGCGCTCCGGCGAAGCCTGCCCCCGCGAAGCGTGCCGCTCCGAAGAAGCCGATCGCGAAGACGACCACGAAGTCCGCCGCGGAGAAGGCGGCGCCGACCGCTGACGTCATCGTCGAGCCTCTGAAGAACGCGATGCTCGACGGGGCGACAGCGAAAACGGCTCCGAAGCGGGTCCCGGCGGCGGCTCGCACTGCTGCAGCGAAGAACACCGCCGCACGGGCCTCCGCGGCGAAAGCGCCGACTTCGACGACGGCCGCGGCGAAGACGACCGCGGCGAAGACGGCGGCAGCCAAGACTGCGGCGGCCAAGACCGCGGCGGCGAAGACTGCGGCAGCCAAGACCGCGGCGGCGAAGACGGCCGCAGCCAAGTCCACAGCCCGGTCGACGACCGCGAAGACGGCGGCAGCGAAGACGGCAGCAGCCAAGACAGCCGCCGCGAAGGCGGCTGCGGCAAAGGCGGCGGCCGAGCAGGCTGTGGCGGACAAGGCAGCGGCCGAGCAGGCTGCGGCAGACAAGGCAGCGGCTGAGCAAGCTGTGGCGGACAAGGCTGCGGCCGAGCAGGCTGTGGCGGACAAGGCAGCGGCCGAGCAAGCAGCGACCGAGCAGGCTGCGGCGGCCGAGCAGGCGGTCGTTGTCGAGACGAGCGCCGTCACCCCTGCGGCCCCCGTCGTCGAGGCATCGCCGGCCGTCGCCGAGATGCCGCCCGTGGCGTCCGACCCTGCGGTCGAGAACGCCTCCGTGTCCCCGAAGCTCGGTGAGGCCGACGCGCCCGCAGTGACCGTCGATGACGACGCCACCGTGGCGACCGTCGCCGTCGAGGCCGAACCCGCTCAGGAAGTGACGTCGGTCGAGGTCGTCGAAGCCGCTGTCGATTCCGACGATGCGGCGTCGGACGCCGTCGGCGCGATCGACAGCGCATCGGGCGGCGAGGCCATCAGCATCCGCGGCCTCGTGAAGCAGTTCGGCGACAATCGTGCCGTCGCCGGGATCGACCTGACCGTCCCTGCCGGATCGTTCTATGGGGTCGTCGGGCCCAACGGTGCAGGCAAGACCACCACGCTCTCGATCGTCGCCGGTCTGCTGCGAGCCGATGAGGGCAGCGTCGTGATCTGCGGTATCGATCAGGCGGTGAAGCCCCAGGCAGCGAAGCGCATGATGGGCGTCCTGCCTGATCGGCTGCGCACGTTCGACCGGCTCACCGGACGTCAGCTCCTCTACTACTACGGGCTGCTGCGGGGGCTCACGGCCGACGTCATCGAGAAGCGGGCGGCGGACCTCGCTCGTGCCTTCGATCTCGGTGATGCGCTCAGCCGGGTGGTGTCGGACTACTCGGCAGGCATGACGAAGAAGATCATGCTCGCCGGGGCCATGATCCACTCGCCGCGCGTCCTCGTGCTCGACGAGCCGTTCGAATCGGTCGATCCGGTCTCATCCGCCGTGATCCTGGACATCCTGCGCGCCTATGTCTCGCACGGTGGCACCGTCATCCTCTCCAGCCACGGCATGGACCTGGTCGAGCGCGTCTGCTCGCGCGTGGCCATCATCGTCAACGGTGAGGTCCTCGCAGAGGGAACGATCGACGAGGTGCGCGCAGGGCAGACCCTCGAAGCGCGCTTCGTGGAACTCGCGGGTTCCAGCGGAGAGGTGGAGGGGCTCGAGTGGCTGCACACGTTCTCCGACTGAGATTCGCGCTCCTCATCGGAGCGCTGCGCAGCGACCGTCGGGTTCGGATGCTCGTTCTGCTCGCAGCGGTCGTCGCCGTCACCGTCGTCGTCTGCTTCGCGGTGTTCAGCCTCGCGGATGCACCAGTTCCGGTCGCACGCGCGGTCACCGTCCTCGGTGGTGCCGCCCTGCTCCTCGGCTTCCTCGTGGGACCGATCCTCGTCGGCGCGATCGACCAGCTGGACCCCCGACGGTTCGCCGTCTTCGGCGTGGACGAACGCCAGATGCCGTGGGTGCTCCTCCTGGCTGCTTTCGTCAGCGTCCCCAGCTTGGCGCTGCTCGCCGTCTACATCAGCGTCTGCATCGTCGCGATCGGGGCGGGGACGCCGTGGCCGCTCGCCGTCCTGATGACCCTTCTCGGCGTCGTCACGACCGTGCTCATCTCGCGGATCGGCATGGCGCTCAACGCCCTCCTGCTGCCGGAGCGCCGCTCTCGCGAGCTCACCGCGCTGTTCGCCCTCGCGCTGCTCGTCATCGCCTTCCCGGTCGCCGTGTTCTTCGGATCCTTGCGGTGGGACGGCCTCGTGCCCCACTCGCTCGCGACCTTGTCGACCGTGCTCGGCTTCAGTCCGTTCGCAGCTTCGCCCGCCTTCCTCTTCTCGTCGGCCGCGGGGGAGACGGCGACGGCATGGGTCAGCGGCATCGTCGCGGTCGTCACCGTCGGCCTGCTCTGGTTCGCGTGGTCATGGCTCGTACGTCGGCTGCTCACGACGACCGAACGCCCGGTCGCCGCGCGCGAGCGCACCGGGCTCGGCTGGTTCGGTCTGCTGCCGTCCAACGCGTTCGGCGCGATCGCCGCCCGGAGTCTCGTCTACTGGCTCCGGGACCGCCGATACATCATGAACCTCATCGTCGTCCCGGTCGCCGGGGTGCTGACGGTGCTGCCGCTCATCGTCGCCGGAGTACCGGTCGAGGTCGCCGCGCTGGTTCCCGTCCCGGTGATGGCACTGTTCTTCGGCTGGTTACCGCACAACGACGTCGCCTACGACTCGACGGCCCTGTGGACCCATGTGGCGAGCGGCGTGCGCGGACTTCCCGATCGCCTCGGTCGCCTGATCCCGGTGCTGCTGGTGGCGGTGCCGGTCCTCGCGATCGCCACACCGCTGTCACTCCTCCTGGTCGGCGACTGGAGTCTCCTGCTGCCGCTCGGCGGCCTGGCGGCGAGCCTCCTGTTCTCGGCTCTCGGCATCTCCAGCATCGTGTCGGTCGTGGCCCCGTATGCGGTCTCCCGTCCCGGCGACAGTCCCTTCCAGCAGCCGCAGCGGCCCACCTCCCGGGGCACGTACGGACCGGCGGCGGCTTTCCTCGGAGCGATCGTGGTCAGCATCCCCACGATCTGGCTGTTCGCGGCCACCCTCCTCGAGGGCTCCGCCTATGCACCGGCGACGTTCTGGGTCGGGCTTCTCGTCGGGCTCGCCGTGCTGGCGGCCGGAGCGGTCATCGGCGGACGCATCTTCGAGCGCAGCGGCGAGCGGCTGATGGAGTTCGTCGAGACCGCGTGACCACCGCCCGCAGCGCTGTCGACGCCGCTAGACTCACGGGATGAGTACTCCGCTGGACAGCCCCGATCAGGGCGGCGTGGCAACGCTTGATCGCGAACTGGAAGAGCTCCTCCGCGAGGAGAATCTCGAACCGGGCGACCACGAGCGCTTCTCGCATTACGTGAAGAAGGACAAGATCCTCGAATCCGCGATCACCGGGAAGCCGGTACGCGCACTGTGTGGCAAGAAGTGGACGCCGGGTCGCGACCCGGAGAAGTTCCCGATCTGCCCCACGTGCAAGGAGATCTACGAGTCGATGATCAGCTGACGTCAGTCGGCTTCGACGTACACGGTGGGAATCGCCGGGTCGGACTTGCTGAGCGCGAGAGCGCGCACCGGAAGTTCCTCGCGCACGCGCAGGTGATGCGCCCGTGCGGACGCCGTCCCCTCGGATCCCTCGTGGGCGGTGTCGATATCACCGGCTTCGACGAAGGTCACCTGGAGCGGGCGACCATCCGGGTGCTCATCCGGAGTGTCGAGCTCCTCGAAGCCGTCGGAGACGACGACGGTCTCGGCGGTCGCCACCCCGTCGACGAGCGTGCGGAACGCGGCTTTGCGGCCGCCGTACGACGCCTTGTCGGCAGATGCCTTCGCGACGCCGATCCACGAGCCGGCGCCATCCTGACGGGCCACGAGCTTGTAGACCATGCTCGCGGTGGGGTAGCCGGATCCGGTCACCACGGAAGTGCCGACACCGTAGGCATCGACCGGCGACGCGGCGAGTGCCGCGATGGCGTACTCATCGAGGTCGCTGGTCACGGTGATGCGCGTGTCGGCGGCCCCGAGCTCATCCAACTGTGCGCGCACATCCGCGGCGACGATCGGAAGGTCGCCGGAATCGATCCGCACACCCCCGAGACGGGTGCCGGCGACGCGGATCGCCGTCTCGACGCCGGTGCGGATGTCGTAGGTGTCGACGAGCAGCGTGGTGTCGGTGCCCATGCTCTCCACCTGGGCGCGGAACGCCTCCTCCTCGGTGTCGTGCAGCAGCGTCCACGAGTGGGCGGCCGTGCCCATCGTGGGGATGCCCCAACTTCTGCCGGCTTCGAGGTTGCTCGTCGCGCCGAACCCTGCGATGTAGGCGGCGCGGGCGGCGGCCACGGCCGAGCGCTCAGCCGCACGTCGTGAACCCATCTCCGCCAGCGGACGCTCGCCCGCCGCGATGCTCATCCGCGCGGCGGCGGTCGCGACGGCCGAGTCGTGGTTGAGCACGCTGAGCGCCAGGGTCTCCAGGACCACCGCATCGGCGAACGTTCCCTCGACGGTGAGGATGGGGGAGCCGGGGAAGTAGAGCTCGCCCTCGCGGTAGCCACGGATCGTGCCGGTGAAACGGTAGTCCTCGAGGTACTTCAGCGACTCGGCATCCACGACCTGCGCGTCGCGGAGGAAGCGCAGCTCCTCCTCGCCGAAACGGAAGTCGCGCAGCAGTCCGAGAAGACGGCCCGTGCCGGCCACGACGCCGAATCGACGGCCTCCGGACAATCGACGGGAGAACAGCTCGAAGACGCTGGGGCGGAAGGCGGTCCCGTCCCGGAGGGAAGCGGCGAGCATCGTCAGCTCGTAACGGTCGGTGAGCAGCGCCGTCGACGTGGTCATGCGCTCAGCATACTGAGCGCGCTGATGCGCGCGACGGCTCGCACGCGGGTAGGCTGGGGAGTCATGAACGACGCGCCGATCGGGATCTTCGACTCCGGTGTCGGCGGGCTCACGGTGGCGCGGGCCATCCGCGCCCAGCTGCCCCGAGAGTCGTTCGTCTACATCGGCGACACCGCACACTCCCCGTATGGGCCCAAGCCGATCGCGGACGTCCGCCGCTACTCCCTCGAGGTGCTCGACACCCTGGTCGACCAGGGCGTCAAGATGCTCGTGATCGCGTGCAACACGGCGTCGGCCGCCATGCTCCGTGACGCTCGCGAGCGCTACGACATCCCCGTCGTCGAGGTCATCGGACCCGCCGTGCGCCGAGCCGTGTCCACGACGCGCAACGGACGGGTCGGCGTGATCGGCACGGTGGGCACCATCGGGTCCCGCGCCTATCAGGACATGCTCGAGGTGAACGAGAGGCTGCAGGTCTTCACGGCGGCCTGTCCGCGGTTCGTCGAGTTCGTCGAAGCGGGGATCACCGGCACTCCCGAGGTCCTCGCGGTCGCGGAGGAGTACCTCGCGCCGCTGCGGAACGCGGAGGTCGACACCCTCGTGCTCGGATGCACGCACTATCCCTTCCTGCGTGGTGCCATCAGTTACGTCATGGGCGAGGGCGTCACCCTCGTCTCCAGCGACGACGAGACCGCCGGCGATGTCTACCGCCAGCTGGTCAGAGGCGACCTCCTGGCGTCGCCCGATGCGGCAGCGACCTATGTCTATGAGGCCACCGGTGCCTCGGCCGATGAATTCACGGCATTGGCCAACCGACTGATGGGCCGCGAGGTGCGGGACGTGCAGCTCGTGCAGACCGGAGTCATCGCTCTTCCTCACATCGCCTCCGAGTAAGCCCCTCCTCGAATCGTCCGTCGATTCGTCCCACCCCGACCGAGAGAAGCACATGTCCGAAATCGTCCGCGTCGACGGCCGTTCCACCGATCAGCTGCGAGAGATCACCATCGAGCGCAACTGGAGCGCGCACGCCGAGGGGTCCGCGCTGATCAGCTTCGGCGGCACGAAGGTGCTGTGCACGGCGTCCTTCACCAACGGGGTGCCGCGCTGGCTGACCGGCAAGGGCAAGGGATGGGTGACGGCGGAGTACTCGATGCTTCCTCGCGCCACGAACAGCCGCAACGACCGCGAGAGCGTCAAGGGCCGCATCGGCGGTCGCACCCACGAGATCTCCCGCCTCATCGGTCGTGCGCTGCGCGCCGTCGTCGATACGAAGGCGCTCGGAGAGAACACGATCGTGATCGACTGCGATGTGCTGCAGGCAGACGGTGGCACGCGAACCGCGGCCATCACGGGTGCCTATGTGGCCCTGGCCGACGCGATCGAGTGGGGTCGCGAGAAGAAGTTCATCGGCAAGAACTCCACGCCGCTGCTCGACTCCGTGGCTGCCGTGTCGGTGGGGATCATCGACGGCGAGCCCATGCTCGATCTGGCATACACCGAGGATGTCCGGGCCGAGACCGACATGAACGTCGTCGTCACAGGTCGCGGGCTCTTCGTCGAGGTGCAGGGCACTGCGGAGGGCGCACCGTTCGACAAGCGCGAACTCGATGCGCTGCTCGAGCTCGGTGTGGCCGGCTGCGAGGACCTGAAGGGCAAGCAGCTCGCCGCACTGGCGGGGGAGTGACGATGCAGGTCGTCCTCGCGACCCACAACGCGCACAAGGTCGCAGAGTTCCAGCAGATCGTGGCGCAGGCGCGTCCTGATCTCGAGGTCGTCGGCTATGACGGCCCTGAGCCGGTCGAAGACGGGGTCACGTTCGCCCAGAACGCGCTCATCAAGGCGCGCGCTGCTGCGGCGCACACCGGACTCGCGGCCCTGGCGGACGACTCCGGGATCTGCGTCGACGTGCTCGGCGGCTCGCCCGGCGTCTTCTCCGCCTACTGGGCCGGACAGAAGAAGGATGCTTCGGCGAACCTCGAGCTCCTGCTCGATCAGCTGCGCGACATTGCCGATCCGCACCGGGCCGCCCACTTCACCTCAACGATCGCCCTCGTGCTGCCGGATGGGCGCGAGCACGTCGTGGAGGGGCGGTGGCCGGGGCGGCTTGCGCAGTCGGCTTCCGGGGGCGGCGGGTTCGGCTACGACCCGATCTTCATCCCGGACGGCCAGCCGGAGGGGCAGGAGCGGACCGTGGGCGATTTCTCCGCGGAGGAGAAGCAGTCGCAGTCGCACCGCGCTCGTGCGTTCGCTGAGCTGCTCCCGCTCCTCGGCGCGCTCTGACCGCGGAGAGTCCGTCGCTGAAGCGCAGATGACGGTGAGAATCGTTACCCTTCCCGACTAGCCGGAACCGGGGTTCCGGCCCGGTTTCCCGGTCTAGCCTGGGGGCATGCACGATCACGCACCCGCCGCCGGCGGCATCCGCTCAGCCGGCAGCCGACGCCTGCTGACGATCTCGCTGTCGCTCACCGCGACCGTGATGGTCGTGCAGGTCGTCGGCGCAGTTCTGACCGGATCGCTGGCGCTGCTCGCGGACGCCGCCCATATGTTCACGGATGCGTCTGCTCTCGTGATCGCGCTGATCGCGGCGACGGTGGCGGCGCGTCCGGCCGACGACCGGCGCACCTTCGGCTATCAGCGTGCCGAGGTGTTCGGCGCGCTGATCAACGCCCTGATCCTGATCGCACTGGCCGCCTGGGTCGCCGTCGAGGGCATCGGTCGCCTCGTGAACCCGGGAGAGGCCGAGGTGGCCGGGGGGCTCATGCTGGTCGTCGCCGTGGTGGGCCTGTTCGCGAACGCGATCTCGATGTGGTTGCTGAGCCGCGCGCAGCGGACGAGCATCAACGTGCGCGGCGCCTATCTCGAGGTGATGGGCGACCTGATCGGATCCGCGGCCGTCATCGTCGCAGCGATCGTCATCCTCCTCACCGGATGGATGCCGGCGGATGCCATCGCATCGCTCTTCATCGCGGCGATGATCATCCCGCGGGCCATCACGCTCCTGCGCGAAGTCTTCTCGGTCCTCGCCGAGTCCGCGCCGAAGGGGACGACCGTCAGCGACATCCGGACTCACCTGCTCGGGTACACGGGTGTCGTCGGGGTGCATGACGTGCACGTCTGGCAGCTGACCCGAGGGGCGCCCGTCTTCACGGCTCACGTGAGCGTCGATCCGCAGTTGTTCGCCGACGGACGATCGACGCGGCTGCTCTCCGAGATGCAGGCGTGTCTCGCGGATCATTTCGATGTCGAGCACTCGACGTTCCAAATCGAGCCGGCCGAGCAGTCGGACTGCGAACCGCATCACGCCTGAGCAGGCCCGATGAGCGCCGAGGTCAGAGCTCCACGACGATGTCGTCCGGCTCCTTGTCCGGGCGCAGCCCGCGCCACCGCGCGTGTCGGAGGACCCCGTCCGGGGTCCAGTTCGCGAACTCCACTTCGCCGACGAGCTCGGGACGCACCCAGAGCGCGTCGGAAGCATCCGGGGTCGGGACGCCGTCGAGGGGAGCTGTTTTCACTCGCAGAGGCTCGAGGCGAGCGAGGAGGTCGCGCAGGATGCGGTCTGTGAATCCGGAGCCGACGCGGCCGACGTAGCGGAGCTGCGTCGATCCGCCGGTGGCATCGGGCACCGCGAGCAGGAGCGAGCCCAGGGTGCTCTCCCGATCACCCTTTCCCGGGCGGATGCCCACGATCACGGCCTCCTGCATCCGCGAGTGCTTGAGCTTCAGCCAGGAGGGGCTCCGCTGCCCCGGGCGGTAGCGGGACTGCGGATCCTTGACCACGACCCCCTCGAGCCCGAATTCCCGGCTCGCAGCCAGGGCCGCATCGACGTCGTCGAAGACCGGCGGGAGCTGGACCGGAGCATCGAGGTCGGCGATCACGTCCTCGAGCAGCGTGCGCCGCTCGCGCAGCGGCATACCCGTGAGGTCATGGCCGTCGAGGCGCAGCAGATCGAACAGCATATAGACGATCGGCGTGCGGATGACCTCGCGCTCGATCTCGCGCGGTCGTGTGAGGTGCATCCGGTTCTGGAGCAGCGAGAAGCTCGGCCGCCCGTGGGCGTCGAACGCCACGATCTCCCCGTCGACAACGGCATCCGTGATCGGGAGGAACGGTGCTCCGTCGGCTGTCAGTTCGGGGTAACGGCCCGTGATATCGGTGCCGCGACGCGCGTGCAGCAGCATCCGGCCGTCGTGCCAGGTGCCCATCGCGCGGATGCCGTCCCACTTCACCTCGACCCACGAGGGATCGCTCAGCGCGCGGGCGACGCCGGGGGTGCCGTTCTCCGCGAGCATCGGTGCGAGCGTCGCGGCGGTGCGGTCGACCGCCGGAGCGGGGCCGCCGCGCGGATGGCGTGACGGCCGACGGGGCGATATCGTCGCCGCGCGCGGCGTCGGCGTGGATCTGTCGGCCAGGGGCCGAAGACTCGAGAGGGGATCGGTACCTGAGGCGGCCCTGGCCAGGACCTGGTCGATGTCGAGCTGCCCCAGTGACGGGTCATCGAGTTCCTCCCACGTTCGAGGGGCGGCGACCCAGGGGCGTGCGCGACCACGGAGCGAGTACGGCGAGATGGTGGTCTTCTTGCCGTTGTTCTGGCTCCAATCGAGGAAGACCTTGCCCCCGCGCACCGCCTTCGACATGACGCTGGTGGCGAGGTCGGGGTGGTCGTTCTCGATCAGGCGCGCGAGTTCCTTCACGACGGCGGAGATCTCGTCGCTGGTCTGCTCGCCCGGAAGAGCGGCATAGAGGTGGATGCCCTTGCTGCCGCTCGTGACGGGGAACGGATCGAGACCCATGTCGGCCAGGATGACGCGGGCGAATCGGGCGATCTCGGCGCACTGCGCGAGTCCCACCCCGGGGCCCGGATCGAGGTCGAGGACGAGTCGATCCGGACGGCCGGGCAGCCCATCCGCGGTAAAGCGCCACTGCGGCACGTGGAGCTCGATCGCGGCGACCTGCGCGAGCCACACGAGGGTCGGCACGTCCTCGACCAGCGGGTACTCCTTCGGGCCGTCCGAATGCTGTATGGCCTGACGGGGGATCCAGTCGGGCGCCCCGGGTTCGAGCTGCTTCGTGAAGAACGCATCGGCCGGCGCATCCGCCGTTCCGACGCCCTCCACCCAGCGTTTGCGGGTCACCGGACGTCGATCCAGCAGAGGGAGGAGGAGTGGGGCGATCGCGCTGTAGTAAGCGATGATCTCGCCCTTGGTGGTGCCGGTTTCGGGATACACGACCTTGTCGAGGTTGGTGACGCGCAGACGACGACCGTCGACCTGCACCACCTGCCCTTGTCCGACCATGCAGCCAGCGTAGTCAAGGGTCTGGCCGCGACGGCGTCGGCTGGTGTTCACTGGTCACATGAGAACGATCTGGAAGGGTGCGCTGACCTTCGGCCTCGTGAACGTGCCGGTCAAGGTGTACTCCGCGACCGAGGACCACGACGTGCCGCTGCATCAGGTGCACGAGAAGGACGGCGGGCGCATCCGCTACCAGCGCACCTGTGAGGTGTGCGGCGAGACCGTGGCATACGCCGACATCGACCGTGCCTACGTCGAAGAGGGCCAGACGGTGGTGCTCACCAAGGACGACCTCGCAGCTCTGCCTGCGGAGAAGAGCCGGGAGATCGACGTGGTCGAGTTCGTCCCCTCGGATCAGGTCGATCTGCTCACGCTCGACAAGCCGTACTACCTCGAGCCGGACTCGAAGTCTCCCAAGGCTTACGTGCTGCTGCGCAAGACCCTGGAGCAGACCGACCGCACCGCGATCGTGCGCTTCACACTGCGGCAGAAGACGCGACTCGCCGCGCTCCGCGTGCGGGGGAAGGTGCTCGTGCTGCAGACGCTGCTGTGGGCCGATGAGGTGCGCGAAGCCGAGTTCCCCGCGCTGGACGAGGACGTGCGCATCTCGAAGAAGGAGCTCGAGCTCTCGGCATCCCTCGTCGACAGCTACTCGGCCGATTTCGACCCCGAGGAGTTCGTCGACGAATACCAGAAGGAGCTGCGCACGCTCATCGACGCGAAGATCGAGGCGGGCGACACGTTCGACGTGGCCGAGACCTTCGGCGAGGCCGAGAAGGCCGCCGAGGGCGGAGAGGTCATCGACCTGATGGAGGCGCTTCGCGCCAGCGTCGCGCGCACCAAGGAGGAGCGAGCCAAGAACGCCGGCTGAGACATCGGCGCCGCGGTGGCGGTGCCGATCGAGATCAGTGCTTGCCGTCGCCGTCGAGGTCGGGCGCGCGGTCGAACACGTCGGCGTCCAGGACGAGCTCCTGTGCCTCCTCGGCATCCGTCACGACGTCTTCACCGGCCGCTGCCGCCTTCTTCGCCTTGTGGCGCTCGGAGAGATAGTGCCACAGAGTGACGAGCGCCGTGCCGCCGACCGCGGCGAGGAGGATGAGGTCGATGTAGCTCTCGACGAACTCGGCGACCGGGGGGATGAACCCGATGAGGTAGCCGAACATCGTGAGCCCGAATCCCCACAGGACCGCACCGATCAGGTTGTAGAGGGTGTACTTGCGCCACGGCATGTGGCCGACGCCGGCGGCGACCGGGGCGAAGGTACGCACGATCGGCACGAAGCGCGCGAGGATCACGGTGATGCCGCCGAAACGCTCGAAGAAGGCGTTCGTGCGCTCAACGTTCTTCTTGCTGAAGAGGCCGGACTCCTTGCGTTCGAACACGGCGGGTCCGCCCTTGTGGCCTATCACGTATCCGACCTCCCCACCGACGAACGCGGCGAGACCGATGAGGAGGGCGACCCACCAGACACTGATGCCGAAGACCCCGTGCTCCGAGCCTGCGATCGGGTGCGAGAGGAGTCCCGCGATCACGAGGAGCGTGTCTCCTGGCAGCAGGAATCCGACGAGCAGACCGGTCTCCGCGAAGATGATGAAGCACACCACGAGCAGCGCCCACGGCCCGGCGGTCCCGATGATCGTTGCGGGGTCGAGCCAGGGGATGAGGGCGGTCGGCGCGTGCAGCATGGTTTCGAGCACAGGGGAGTCCCGTCGGTCGTGATTGGTCGGCGGTGCAGCTGAGCGACGCGTGCGGTCGCAGGACGGCCCCATCGTCTCTCGTGCGGAAGGTGGGACTTGAACCCACACGCCCTGGGGCACAGGAACCTAAATCCTGCGTGTCTGCCAATTCCACCACTCCCGCGCGGTGGAATCATTCTAGTGACCGCCGAAACGGTGTATCTGAGGATCAGCCCGCAGTTCCCGCCTGTCGTCCGGCGGCCCTCCCTTCACGCCTGAGGGGTCGAGGGCGGGATGCCGGGTTCCGACGGGTTCGGCGCGAGAGGCTCCTGGGGGTTCGGCGCCAATGGCTCTTGCGGGTTCGGGGCGAGCGGCTCCTCCGGGTTCGGGGCGAGCGGCTC
>NZ_SSDF01000003.1 GCF_004794515.1 Microbacterium sp. A20
ATCGCGGCGAGGGTGTCGTGCTGCTTCTGCGACCGGGAACGCGGGTCGATCATCCGCCCCGGATCGCCGGATGGGAGGACACCGTCATCCGTTTCGGGGCCATCGTCGGCGACACCATCCCGGGCCCCGGCGTCTCCGTCGGTGCCCTCCGGCGTCTCGGCACCCGCATCGCTCCGGTCCGAGGGCTCGAACACGACTCCAGGGACGGGTGGTCCGTCGACTTTCGGGTTCAGATACGCGTCGAACAGGCGCTGCAACTGTCCCGCGACCTCCGGCAACAACCGTCCCCGGATCGGGATCACTCCGTCTTTCGCGCGTCCGAGGGTCAGACCTCGTGCCCGCATCGCGATGTCGTCCGCGGGTTCCGCGCCGTCCGGGTCGAGGTACTGCACGATCACCTGCGCCAGCAACCGCAGATCCTCCGGCGTCGCCGCCGG